>NC_007912.1:1412500-2612500 GCF_000013665.1 Saccharophagus degradans 2-40 | reverse complement strand
GGGTATGCAGTTTATTAGCGAGCAGCCTGCTGGCAACGGTGAGGAAAGCTACGACGCGCCAAGTAAACATATTGTGGCCATCGAAAAAGCTGGTTACTCGGTACTTGCTGGTAGCGTGTCGCCTAACGGTAAAACTCCAAGTCAACCTGACCCTATTTGTGTACATGCAATTGGAGGCGAGTACAGCGGTAATATAGAACTGCATAACTATATTGCTCCATTCGACCCTATCTATGTTGGCGAACTGCCTAGTGGCCAGTCACCTATATTTATTCATAAGTACGATGATTGGGTGTTTTCTGGCGGTGCGCGTAAATCTGTTGGTTGGGTACCTGGTGCATGTGGTACTACACCGCCATTTACTGCTGGGCCATTGGCAGTTAGTAACAATACTGTAAATGTAATTAACCTTGTTGATAAGAACGTTACGTACGACGTCGTGTTTAGTGCTGGAGTAATGGATGTTGCTGTATACGGTAATCATTTAATTGCTGCACTTGGTGCCGAGGGCATCGAGATAGTGCCTCTACATAATCTAGAACAGCACTTAAAAATCAACTTTGATGGGTTGCAAGCTGTTGCGGCAACTGCGACTAAGTTAGATGTTTTCGGCTCTACTTTATTCGTAAGCTCTGGTCGTGGCGTTGTTGTAATTGATATTGCAGATATCGATGCACCGCGCATATTGTCGGCGGGTAATAGCGAGAAAGTAGAAAGTATTTTAGTTAAGAAAGGTACATTAGTGGCCGGTGCGTCTGATGGCCTTAAAACTTTTGAGTTTACCCACTCATTTGTATCAGATTTTGGTGTACGTGAAGGTGGCTTAGTAGAGGCTGGCGATAACCTTTCGTTAACTATTGCCTTCAACGAACTTACAACAATAGATTCCGTTATTGCTGATGGTAATGTACTTGTAGAAGTTGTTGACACTGTTACTGGTGAAGCAAGCAGCGTTTCTGTAGCTGTTGCACCTGTAGATGAAGCAGAAGGTTTAGCAACAGAGTACACGGTAACGTTCGATAGAGTGCCTAACGCGCAAATGCGTTTAGCTGTTAATGACGCGCGCAATGGCAGGGGCGGCTCTATATGGGCTAAATCTGTACGAACATTCAATGTTGCACAAGAAGGCGATATTGATGTTCAAATTCATCGTGTAGATGGTGGTTTATTTGCGGTTAATAACCAACCGTTAATTGCTATTACTGGCGCAGGCTTTGATGGCGTTACTGAAGTATATGTAAATAATTACCCAGTAGATTCTGCGCAAATTATTAGCGATTCACTAATCGAAATACCAGCTAAAGCCTTTGAAATGGCGGGTATTGTGCTTGAGCCTGGTCAGCACAATATTGCTGTTGTTTCTGGAAGCTTCCGAGCCACATGGCACGGTGCGCTGTTGGTTGGCGATTCTCTAGACGGGCTAAGTGAAGCTGATTTTAAACTTAGCGCAGATTCAGCACTAACAACCGGTGGTGAAACCATCGAGATTGACTCAACCCGGCAAGTGATTTTGCCAGGCACTATTGCCGTGTTGAAAAAGCATCGCGACCCAGATTATTTAATTCATACAGGTCGTAGCGAGTTTGATGAGGTGTTTGGCGAGTACACCATTGACCTGCGCGACGATGTGAAAACATTGCAGAAGTTTTCATTCAACTTGCCTGCAGTAATCGATCCAGAGCTGTACGACTTGTATTTGCGCATACCTAATGGTAGCGCCCATAGCAGTGCCGACAGTGATACTTACCATAAAATATTTGTGGGTAGTATTTCTTACACTCAAGCGACAGGTATAGAAATAGATTTACCCAACTATCCGCCGCATGTGATAGGTGCGGGTCAATTAGTCGATGATATTTTGTTTATTGGCTTAAAAGAGGGTGCGACTACTCGCAATGCTTATAATCGTTTCCTATTGGAATACGGTTTAGAGATTTTCGATATTAATATTTGGGAGCGTCCTGTTCGATTAAGTCAGCTTGCCCTTGATGCGCCAGTCCATGGTATTGCGGTGGTGGGCAACAGCCTGCTGTTAGCAAATGACAGCGCTGGCGTTCAGTTGGTTGACGTTACTAATTTAAATCAACCGTTGCTGCTAACTGGAATGAGTATTCCCGGTTACAGAGCAATGGATGTGGATTTCGATTTTGTTCGCGGGTTAGGTGTGGCTGCTGCCGCGCATCCGTTCGATACAGGAATACTCCGCTTCTTCGAACTTGAGCAAGGTGAACTGGTTCCAGCACAAGGGTTTGGCTCGATTGAATTCAGCGAAGAGGGCGATGATCCACTTCGCCTGTTTGGTACACCTGCAGATGTGCAGTGGTTATCCGATGGCAGCCTGTATGTTGCATTTGTACGCGATCAGCAAGTATTTGTTGCTATATTTAATGACTTGCCAAATGCAGCCCAATACGAAGTAATAGCCATTGATCGCTTAAAAGTAAGTAAGCCTTCAGATGTATCTATGCACGTACAGAATGGCCAAATTATTCTTAAGTCTGAATCTGCAGCTAATGCACCAGAAGATCTAGACGGCAGTGCGCAAGACGTTGTTGTATACACTCGCACTGCTAGTGGCTACGAACTATCTTATTGGCAGTTGCTGCAAAACGGTCACAGCGAAATTATAGAAAATAGTGGCGAAGTATTTACATCGGTTGCAGACGGTATGCAAGTTGTAAATGGCGGTGCCTTTGCTGTTTCCAGCGTTGAGCCTTTCGCCAATGCCGATTTGGGTCAAGGCGAAACGGTAACTATAGGTTTCAATGACTTATTTAATACAGATTCTGTACACGTTACAGAAAACATCGAAATACTGGGCGCCGATGGGCAACCTATACCTGCCGATCAATATGAATTGGTTGCGGAAAACACGCTGCAAGGCGGCCGCTTACTTGTTAAGTTTAGTAATCAATTAACATACAACGGTGTGATAACGCTTTCTGTATTAGAAAGCTTAACGAATCTAGATGGACGTCAATTAAACGAAGCGTTTACTGCTAGTTACACTATGTTAGCTGGTGAAAGACCATTTATAGATTCTGTGGTAAGAGAAGAAAACGGCGAGCTGTTAAATCATTACTTCCATGCCAATGGTACTGAAGTGGCGATCGTACGCGGTGCTCGTTTTGGTACAGAAAGTGATCAGCTTGAGGTCTACATAGGGACAGAACTCATTAATGCGAGTGATGTGACATTAGTCGATGGTGAAACGCTAAAACTAAATGTGCCTGACCTGAACGTAGATGGCGTAAGTGCAAGTATGCCTTTGCGTATAGTGCGCAAAGATAGTGGTTTGGCTTACGTGTTATACGGTGCGTTAAGTATTCTTCCGCAAATAGAAATCGACGATATAAATCCGCAAACTGGTCCTCCACAGGGCGGTAATTATGTAGATATTTATGGTCGTGGTTTTAGCCACTACAGTAATGTGCTATTCGGCGGCACTTTAGCTGGCGATTTAAAAGTTTATAGTAGTAATCACATTCGCGTTAGGGCGCCAGCAGGCAGCTTTGGTGAAGTAGAGGTTACAACTACATCTGATTTATTTACTTCGGAAGTGGCTGTTTCTCCAACGGCATACTTCTACACTGGTCAGGGTACCGGTTCGGTTAATTTGGCTAATGACCAATCTAGCCCCGTGGCCGCAATTGCAATGCAAAACCAGGTGCTTTATGCAGTAACCGGCGGAGCATTTGAAGTTGTTAATACCAGTGGTGATATTACTGCCAACTTGTCGAGCACAACCGCTCGTTTGGTGTTGGCAGATATATCTGATCCTGTTCACCCCATAATTTTAGAAAAAGAATTTGCAGGTTCGAGCTTCCCATACCACTTTGATGTACAAGGCGGCGTATCGCCTAAGGGCTTTATAGACCTATATGTTAACGACAGCCTTTTAATTGTTCTCGGCGGCAAGCAGTTATTCCTGTTCGACATTACTTTGCCAACGGACCCGCTACGACTGCAAACGGTTAACTTGACCCACGAGGCTAACTCGATTGCGGTTGAAGGTTCTACTGTTGTGGTTTCGCATGCTAATGGCATTAGTATGTACCAGCTAGTAGATGAAGCGCTGCGCTCAGCAGGTAGCTTATCGTTACAGCAACTTGGCTCAGTGCCAGGTAAAGTCAAAATCTATAGCGATAGTTTGTGGGTAGCATTACCAACGGCTAAACAAGTTATTGAAGTAGAGCTTGCTTCCGGAACATACGGCATAAAACGTCGAGTAGATACAGTCGACAACGTGGATGCCGGCATAGCTAATAAATTAGCTGCCAGTGATCTTGTAGTAGTTAATAATCTTCTATTGGTTGCTACAGGCTCGTCTGCATCGGTTCAGGCTTATGTTCTGAACAGCGAAACTTCTGCAACACCAGTAGCAAGTATCAACCTTGCTTACCTTGTAAGCCAGGGTACGTTGTCTGCAAATAATCTTGCAGTGTGGGGGCAAACCTTATACGTCGTTGCCGAGCAGGGTGATGTTCAGATATTTGATATATCTAATTGGCTGCTAGGCGAATTTACTGCTGCTGTTGAATTACAGAACTACTTCTCTGTGGTGGGTAATGCGTCTTCAATGGCGTTTAGCCCCAGTGCGATCTATGTGGGTTCAAGTTTTGCTTATATAGGCGACGAGCCAGCGGAGAACCCCATTGACGAAGATGTAACTCGCATGGGCGGTGGTTTAACGACTGTTGTAAATACAGATCTACTTATTCACGCTCAGTGGCCCGCAGTTAGTGGCTATTTGCCTTATCAAGATGCCATTCGAGTTTCGTTTAATAGGGTGTTGAATAACCAGCAATTACAAAACAACGCCCAAGGTTTAATTACTCTTACTGAAGTGGGTGGTGGAGTGATTACAGGCTTTGTTTCTCAGCAAATAGATAACGACGGCGCGAATTTAATATTCGTACCTTCGCAGCCTTTGGTAGCTGGCAATTTGTATGAGTTCAATATTGATCAATCTATTCAAACTCTTCACGGTCAAACGTTACCTAATGATTACACGTTCCGCTTTACAGCTGTTGAGGGTGCTCAGCCAGTTATTGCCGATGTATTCCCCATTAAAGGCAGTTGGCGTGGCGGTGAGATTATTACCATTACAGGTAATGGTTTTGACTCTAATTCGGTAATTGAAGTAGGGGGCTTTGAAGTGCCTTCGGTTGATGTGCTTTCTGTTTCTGAGAACACATTAGAATTTATATTGCCCGGTTTGAATAGCGCACCACAAGACAACAGATTGGTGGCAATAAGTGTCTTGAACGGTCCGCTACAGGCTACCGATTTATCTGCATTTACCTACGTGACAGATCCAACGCTATCGGCAATAGGTAGCTACAACCGCACTAGTCAAACACTTGATAAAAACGATAAAAAGTTCTACTTCAATGCCGGTGAAGTAATTGGCATGCAGGGCAAAGGCTTAAGTGCTGATACCCATATCCGTGTAAACGGAAAAGATGTACCAAACGTAGTAGAGGAGCGGTATCAGGAGCTAAGCTTTGTTGTTCCTAATAATACGGTTGGTGTACTTAATGTTGAGATTAGCAACGACGGATTTGCAGAAGATACCATTGCAGACACAACGCTATCTGTTGTGCTAGATGGCAATAAACAGCTGTCTGACGTGTCTAAGGTTAAGCAAGTTGGTAATAACCTGTTTACATTCTCTAACTCAGAAGTGCGTATTTATAGCATTCAAGATAGCACTGTACCTGCGTTCATTTCTAAGTTTGATGCTGGCGGTGTAATTCGTGATATTGCGGTTGATGGCTATGATATAGCTGTACTACTTGCCGATGGAGCCACGGTGCATTATTACTCGTTGGCGAATATTTATTCCGCTCAGTTTGTAAATGCATTTACGAATCAAAGTGGTTTAAATGCCAGCGAAATTATAATTCGCAATGGCGAAACCTACTTGCTGGCCGATTCGTCAGTACTGGTGGGTTCGTATAATGGCTATGAGTTACTTGCGCTAGATGTATCTTTCTCTATTGTTGAGTTAACAATTGCTGAAGATGCGCTTTACCTAATTGGTGCTACCCAAATAGAAAAGCGTTTACTTTCAGACCTTTCTCAAGCGGTTGGTACCGTATATGGCGATTTCTCTGGCTTGTTACAAGCTAGCGTAAATAACCAATATCTAACAATAGTACAACCGTATGGTGTTCAGTTATTCGATACTTATCAATTTGATGAGAACGCGTTACTTGATTCATTATCTTTCAATTCAAGAATTTACTCGGCAAGCTTAGTGGGTGATCTACTCACATTGCATACTGCTTCTAATGTTGCCGTATACGATGTGGATTACGATCAAACTTACGGTTTGCAAATTAGTTGGAAAGCAGATGTAGATAACGAAGGAAGTCGATTAACGGCCACTAAACACTCTTGGATTAACAGCGGCGTTCTGCATTGGCTGGATAGCACATCCTATTACAGCGTTGAATTACCGTTCGCTAACCTAGAATTGGTAGACCCATATTTAATAGGGTCTGAAAGCGATGTAATTAGTTTAACTGTGCAGCGTCAGCCTTTAGATTGGTCTGTGAGTGAGTTATCTGTTAAACGCTCTAGCGACGGTGTTGCAGTAGTTGGCGGTACGGTACTACAAGGCAACGCCCTAAGCTTTAGTGCAATTACTGGTAGCTACGAACCGGGTGAAGCCTACGATCTACAGTTAACAACGCTGCCGAATCAGTCACTGGATGGCGGACACATCAATTTAGATATGCCTCGCCGCATCGTTGCGTCTAACGCTTTCGATCAAGCTGAAATAGCAATCAAACGATTTGCACCAGCTACAGCCGTTGCAGGGCAAACGGTAGAGTTTACTGTTTATGGGCAGGGGTTAAACACTGTAGAGCGCTTGGTGTTAGGTAGCTTGGAACTTAATAGCTCCCAATTTAATGCCAGCGCGGATGGCAGCCGCATTACCTTTAATGCAGCAGTGAATAGCGTAGGCTTAGTAAGCGTAGCCGTATCGCAAGGTACCACTACCGACGGAATTCTAGCAGCATTGAACGTAGTGCCTGCTCTGTCTATCGACTCTGTTGAATCCTCAAGTAATTTGGGCACTACCTCGGTTAGTAACCTTGGTGGCGACCAGATAACCGTTAACGGTCAAGGGTTTACTCACGATTTAACTGTGCACTGGTTAAGAGCTGGTGTGCAAATGGTGCCAGATGCCAGCAATAAAGTAGCGTTCCATCTTTCGGGCGGTGAGATCACATTAAATGCGCCTGCAGCTCAACCCGGTCAGGCGTATGAAGTGGCCATTAAGCGCGTATCTACTGGCGAGTTGGTGTTCTCGGGCGAACAAAACCAATTGCTTGCAGTGGATAATAGCAAGCCTAAAGTAACGGTGGTGTCTGCACCTTCGTACCAGAATGCTCTTATTTTGGAAGGTGACGAAGCGCTAGTATTGGCAAGTTTAAATGGCTTTAGCGTAACTAAAACCTTTAAGGACTATAGCGACCTAGCGACAACCTCCATAGATGTTTCTAATCGCTTTGTACTTTCGCAGTTAAGTGATACCCGTATTAAGTTAGGTTTAAGGGAAGGTTTTGCGCTTGAGCACAATGCTCTTTATACATTTGTAATAAGTGGTATAACTGACACCGCACAAAACTTGCCGTTTGACGGCGAGGGCATGATTGCTGGTGTATACACCACCAGCTTTGTAGCTAACGATACTCTGCCGGCTAAGTTAGATTCCATTCGGCTAGCGCTAAACGGTAGCTACGTGGAAAGTACTACGTCGTTAAAACGTGGGGCTGCGTACACATTTATTCCGCAAGCAGAAGATAACTATCAAACTAGCGCTCAATTGCGCTATCAATACCGCGTTTCTTTCGATGGTGGTTTGAACTTTGTAAATAACTGGACCCAGTCTGAAGAGTTCACTTTACAGGTACCGTCTTATGCATCGAACCTTGTACTTAAAGTACGAGTAACTGATGCAAGTGCAAACGCCATTGAGAAAAACTTCAATGTTGTAACTGTGCCTGCGAGCGTACAGCTTTCTAGCAACCCTCAATTCCCTGCGTTCTTTACTAACCCTGAGTGGGTTGAAGAGCTTAATCCATCGGAAATTGGTTTCCACTTGGTAGGGGACTTAGAGTTAATTAAAACTGCAGAAATAAAAGTGTTTGACGACGGCGTATGGCAGCCTGCGCTCGTAGATAGCAGTACGGGTAAAACGTCAATCCAATTTAATCAGCCACGCTTGTCTGATCTGAACGGCCAAACAACTATTCCAGTTAGATTGCGAGTGGCCTATGGCTTACAAAGTGAAACAACTATTGCCAACTTTGCTGAAAGCTATGAATTAAACCCAGATTCAACAGCGCCTACGTTAGCATTTGTTGCGCCTGGTAATGGTGGGTTCGTTCCACGCGGCGAGCAGGTAGATGTGATTTTACGTAGCTTTGATCAATACGGTATTGATCGCGTTGAGCTGTGTAAAGATAGTGCTTCTGCAAACCCATTTGATGATGCTCAAGCTTGTTCGATACTTTCTAACCCGAATAGCTTTAAGTTTACTGTTGATCCAAATGCTGTAAACGCGATAGTGCTGCATGCAAAAGCAATAGACACCAATGGGCTAGAAAGCGCGGTAGCAACGCTTACCTTAAACCCATACGACGGCAGGGAAGGTGCGCCTGAGCTACGTGTGATTTCGCCATTGGCTGGCGATACATTTCATGCAGGTGAAACTATTAACGTGCAGTTGTACTTGCACAAGCTTGTAGAAGCAGAGCTTTATCTAGATATAAATGGAGACCCATCTGCTAACGGCAGTTTAGGGCCTATTTCTGTGGCGCGTACTACAGCTAGCCCTTATACGGTTAATACAACGGTTACTTTGCCAGCAGATATAACCCGCAGTGGCGTTCTGTTATTAAGGGCAGAAGCGGATAGCGAAGGCCGTGCACTTAAAGCGCAGACAATAGTTAACTTAATTAAAGACGATGGTATAGAAGCAGAGCCTGTACTTGAGCTAACTCCAAGTGATCGTATTTTAAGTGGGGCAAGTCTGTTTGCGAAAGCAACTGTAGATCAAGCAATGGATGACATGGCGTCACAGTCGCGTTTGACCATTGAAGAGAATGCAGTAGCAGAAAATTTCGCCTACGAAGAAAATATCGTTTATACAACAGCGAACGCAGTGTCTGCTTTAACCGCGACGGCCCATTTACAAGATCGTAGTGGCCACAGCAAATCGTTACAGTCTTCACTCACTATGACTGAGTACTTTGTTGACGATGCGACACTGTTGCTCGAAGGCGACCCATTATGGGTAACTGCAGATGCCGTAGTATTCCCAAGTGTGAATGGCGGTACCCTAATAGCGCAAAACCACTATGAACAGGGTTATAGACTGGTAAATGCAGCAGGTGAGGTATTGTTTAGTGCGCAGTATGGTCATTTAAAACAGCTTAGTTACCAAGGTGGTTACCTGCATGCGCTAGTAGATTCGGTGCAGGGCAAATTAGTACAGGTATTTGCGGTTGCCAACACAATTAATGGTGTGGTTATCTCGGAAGCTGGCGCTAAACCAATCCAGGGCGAATACATCGGTGCAATTGGTAATCAGCACTTCATTCGTTACGGTGCAGTAATAGGGGTTACCGAATTTGACTCAAATAGCCAAGAGTGGGTGGATTTACTCGGTACAGCCATTGATGTTTCGGCTGTTAAAGTTCAAATAGATAACTCTGCTATTTATGTTCTAGGTAATGAGAAGCTATTTGTTTATGAACTAACAAATCTAAATACGCTTACTCTAGCCAATGAATACGAGCATGGGGTTACTTCACCCGTAGGTTTCACCATACAAAACCACGCGTTATATATTTGGAATGACGACCAAATTGCTCATTATCAGCAAGCTGGCAATGAGATAACTGTATTAAATACACTGTCGTACACCGGTAAAGTTGTTAATGCTAAGTGGGATGCGAATATAACTTGGCTGCTAATCGAAAACAGTTTAACGGGAAATTATTGGCAAGCACTCGAAAGCGGCGAGTATGTGGGGCAGTGGATGAACGCCGCTACCAAGCTGTTCTTTGGCGCTTCCGATGTACTTTATATCGAAAATAACGATGTTTTTGCCCGTCCTAGGACAAATCCGTCTGTAGCATCTGTAACTGTATTGACGGAAGCCACCGCTACGGGCTTTGATCTGATCATTTCGCCCGTCATTCCAAGGGCGCAATATCAAGTTTGGGATGCGAACGGTGAACCAGTTAACTACACCATCGCAATTAACGATGATTCTTCACTGCGTATTAAATTAAGTAAGCGAAATGTTAATAGTGGTGAAACAGTTTCATTTACCACCACCTATAGCGGCACCCTTCAATACGCGACATTACCTGATGCTAACGGCACGGTATTGTTGTTCGTGCCTACTAATAACGCAGTATTGGCTCAAGGCTCTAAGTTACCTGTTTATGTGTCTTCTGGTGACGATGTTGTAACGATTCAGCTAAATGGTGAAGCTGCGCCTGCGAGCTATTTAAACGGTTCGATGGTTTGGTTGCAAAATGGCGACCAAGCTTCAGATGTAAGCGTTAGCGCAACAACAGCGCAAAGCTACGATAGTGTTAATTACAGTGTGGTGGAAACTACCCCTGTGCAAACAACTATCAATATTGGGGGCTTTGAAAATAACGCGATCTTTACAGAAGGCGACGTTCTGAACTTTAACTACACTGCACAAAGTAACAACGGAGACACTCTGCAGTATGTAGATGCACAATTAAGAGACTTTAATAACAATATTTTATGGAACGCAACACTCACTAGTGCTGAAGGCTCTGTGGCGCTAGTATTACCAAACGTGAATGTGCAAGAGAATTATCGTTTAGTGGTAAATGCCTACTACAACGACTCTTATACCAAGGCATCTGGTAATAGATTGCTGCGTTTATCACCTAGCTATGCATTACCTGAGCCCCGTTTAGACGGCCTTCCTGCACGAGTGTTCTCTGGTGGTACGTTATCGCTACAAGTAGCGAATAATTTAGATGGAGTATCAGCATTTATAACGGTGCGTGATGGCAGCGGCGCTATTTTGCTTACCGGCGGTGAGCAACTAGTATTCACCGTGCCTGAGCAAGTTACAGAATTAAATGTAGATGTAAGGCTAGAGAACGGCTTGGGTAATGTGTCATCAAGCCGCTTTAATGCCCAGGTAGACGTAGGCTTTGACGTTTCATTATCAACCTTAACGCACGCCTTTAATGTGATTCGCCCAGAAGTGGGCGGCTATTGGTATGCTAATGGCAATCAATTAACACACAGTGGTGGAGCAACTAAAGTATTTGAAGCAGAGGTTACTGCAATAGAGCGCGTAGGTGCGCGCTTGCTAGTAGCGCTAAAAGGTTTTGGTGTGGCCTTTGTAGATGTAGCCACACTAGAAATAATAAGCTTGCAGCAATTTACTAATTCAATAACTGCGTTAGCGCATAATAATGGTGTGCTTGCTGTGAATGAGGCAGGGCAACTTGCATTCTATGCAATTCGAGCGAATGCATTAGAGCTAATTGTTAAGCACAATAATTTACAGCCACATACCATTGCAGTTTCAAATCAAGGTTTTGCGGTGTCTGCTGCAAACACATTGCGTGTGTTCGGTATAAATGGCAATGAGCTATATTCTTACACCGCAATTGCTCCCATTTACGATGTGCTTGTTCAGGCTAATGCCATTTTTGCAGCAATAGATAACAGCATTGTTCGTTTCGACACTTCCTTAAATATTCAAGCAACAATAGCCGATATACATGCCGATAAATTGGTTGCCCACGGCGGGGATATTTTAGCCATAAGCGAAAATGAAGAGTCGCTTACAGTAATAGACGCACGTCACAAAGATGTGTTGTCGAAACTAGCGCAACATGCAGTTGCTATGGGTGTAGGCGTTAATAATGCAGTCTGGACCGGCGGTAAGCTGCTGCTTGGCGATTCGCGTAATACTGTAGTAGAAATTACCGAATCGCTTGATTACGTTGCTCCTTTGTACCGAGCTTCTCGCTATGGTCATCAGCAAAAAGGTAGCGTTACAGACGTAGCAATAAATCAGGGGGCGGTAATAGCTGCGGCTAATAACGTTGGTGCCTATATAGTTCGTAAGTCTGACGACGAGAAATGGACGCAATCTACTTATCCTGCAACCGAATTTACACAGGCAGCTGATCAAGTAGAAATAACGGCTAATGCTTATTATGTGTTGCAAAAAAACCTAGGCAGAGTTGTTCGTATTGATCGTAAAACGAGTGCCGTTAAAACTTTAATTAACAATGCCAATTTAAGTTTAATGGCGGTGACGCCTTCTGGTTTATTTGTAATTGAAGAAGAAACTGTTCACTTGCTGAACTTGGCAAATGGGGACGTTATACGCTCCTTCACACTACCAGCGGGCACGAGCGCAATTGGTATCGCACCGCTCGAGTTGGGTGCAGTCATTGTGACTGATACAGGCTTATTGCTATCTGCCAACACCTCGCTTAAAACACTTTCGCAAGGTTTGTATGCTGTTAAGAATATTGCCACCAACGGCAAGCTTATTGCCGTAACAACGGATGCAACGCTTAGCTTCCCTGTTAGCGCAAATGCAATGGCTGTCACCCAACGTGAATTCGAAAGTGCTATTACCGCAGTGCAACTTTCTGAAGGTGTTGCAGTGGTAGCAACTGCAAATAATCGCGTACATGTTGTTTCAGTGTTCGATATTAATACCGATCTTGTAACGTTTAATAGCGCGAGCAAAGTATCGTCAATTGATATTGATGGCGATATGGTTGCATTTGGCTTGGGTGTTAACGGGGTGCAAGTTGAACAACTTGGTGCTTTAAAATATTACCCTTACCCAGTGGTTAATTCACCATTAAGCAAAACAGAGTACGACCTCAATCAATCCCTAGAATTAACGATTAATAGTAATAGCGGTGCGGTACGTACCAGCGTTAGTGTTAATGACGCTACTATTGTGGATGTTAATGCCGTAGCTGAAACAATTAAAACACCTATACCTAAATCCATTGCTAATGGGCAAAACTTTTCTACATTGGTTGCTGTTGAGTCATTAGCGGGCGAACAAGTAAGTGCCGATGCATTAACGTTACGTGTTCAATCACAAAATGAGATTTACAATGGCTTTAGTGTATCGGTTGACGTACCACAAGACAGCTGGTGGCCAGAGCCTTTGGCAATTAAAGCTGTAATATCCGATAGTGACTACGGCATAGCTTTGGTTGAATACTATCTATCTAGTAACGAAGTCGGTCCTTATCAATTAATTGCGAAACAATACGGCCCTAATTACCAAATAGTGCGTGACTTCGATACAAGCTACGATGGTTACTACATTAAAGCTGTAGCGATAGATGAGTTTGGTAACTCCACAGAATCTGTGCCTGTACAATTCTCTCGCTTCCAAGATCAGGTTCAACCAACAGCTTCTGTAACGGCAGCTGGTAATGCGCTAACCGGTGTATATGCCGTAATTGGTGTGCCTTACAATATTTCGGTTGAAGCACAAGATGATGCGAGCGGCATCGCATCTATAAAAATATTCGAAAACGAAACCTTGGTAGCAGCCAACTTTAATAGTGCTCAGCTAACTTATTCAGCGAACCCTCAAACTATTGGTACCGTACGTTATCGTGCGGAAGTAACTGATAATGCTGGTAATGTCTTCAATTCTAATAAAGATTTATCGCTGGTAGCGGATCAATACCCAGAAATTACCGGTGTTTCTACACCTGCGCAAATTCGTGAGGCCAGTGCATTTAACGTTACTGTGTCTGCCGCTGATGATGCTGGATTAGGGCGGTTGGAAGTAGACTTTGGGTCTACAACTTACAGTCATAACTTTAATGGCGCTAAAGCGGGTAGCAAAACATTCGCTATAACCGATATGCGCGCTTCTAGGCTCACTAGCAGTGTAGATGTGCCTGTATTAGTTAGAGTATTCGATACTAAAGAGCAGCTAACTCAAAACAGCACTAACTTTGTTACCGTAGTGCAAGATGCAGCTCCTGTGGCTACAGGTGTGTCTTTAAGCACCAATCAATTAGCGTTCTATGGTAGTAAAGTTACCGTTACCATTAATGGCTTGCAAAATACCGATGACGGTACAGCCCTTAACGTGCAATTGTTAGATGCTACCGGTGATGCGGCTCAACCTTTGTACACGGCTACTATTAACGCAAGCAATACTTCTTCGCGTAGTAAAGAAATTGCTATTCCTACTACCTCTTTACCAAATAACGAATTGTTGTTGCAGGTGAAGTTGCGAGACGAGCTCGGCCAAGAAGCGTTTAGCAGTATTGTGCCTGTGGTTGTTCATCAAAAACCAAACTTGATTCGATTCACTCCAACCTTGACTGGCTTGAATGAAAATACGTTTGCAGTAGGTAGCAGCGCGAATTTCCGTGTAGAGGTATTAGACGCTTTCGCAACGCCTGTTCAGGGTATTGGCGTTAAGTGGAGCCTTAAGAATTTACAAACGTCTCAAATTAGCTCTAAAGGTATTGTGGCTACAAACAGTAACGGCTTGGCCGAAGTTGCCATAAGCACTGTATTGCAGCAGGGCCAGTATGAAGTTATTGCAGAAATACCTACGTACCCAGCAATTGCAGATACACGCCACGTAATGTCTATTACCACAGGGCCTACAGCCGAAGTGCGGTTTGCTTATATCGATGCTGTAATGGCGAGTGAGAGCTTCGTGCTTAATCTTTCTGCACACGATGCTGCGGGTAACTTTGTGGCTACAGAAAGTACACGTACCGTTCAGCTAACCATGCCTACGGGTTTCACATTACCACCGCAAAACTCCGTACAAAGCAATAGCATTACGCTTAACGATGGTGTTGCTTCGGTTGTGGTTAACAGCGCGACACAAGCTGGTAGTTACGCTATACCAGTTGTTTCTTCAGGTGCTGTAATTGGGTTTGATCACGATAATAAAGCGAATACTTCCGCGCAGACGGTATCTGAGTTGCCCGTTACTGTTGTTCATAATGTTCCAGCACAGGCGCTGCTAGTGGACGATAACGGTAACGTTCAACCCGATGGCGATGTTGCCGTATATGGCACTAAGCATACAGCGCAACTAAGCGTAATGCTGGTGGATGAGTTTGCTAACTTAATCGACACCGGTGAATATGCATTCACTGTAAGCGCAACAGGTTCCGCTACCATTAACGCAAGTAATAGCTCTGGCGTTGCAAACGTAGTTAACGGTTATGGTGGCTTTAGCGTTCAGAATACTGAGTTTGAAACGGTTACCGTTTCTATTGTTGGTGTTCCAGAAGGTTTAGAAACCATCAACTCAACGTCTACCTTTAGGCTTACTTTCAATCAACAGCCGCCTGAATTGATTTCAGCTGCCTTTACCGCTGAGGCTAATTCGAATGTGCTGGTTGCTAAATTCTCCTACGATGAAGCGTTAGCTATGTCTGCTGGTGGAAGTAGCTACCCAAGCTTGCGTCAAAATGGCGTAGCTGTAGACGGCGTGTGGAGTTTAGTAGAGAGTGAACTAATCTTTACTCCAACTCAGCTAATACGTTTGAACACTTGCTATGAATACGACACATCGGCGAGTGATTTAGAAGGTGCTGCTCGAAATGATGCGATTGTTATCGAGCAGCGCGAGCTTTGTTCGCCACGCTACCGCTTGGCTGGTCAGCCATACGATGCCGTTTATGTGGGCCAAGAATTAGATGTTGAGTTTGAAACCTACGACGGTACATCTCGTCCTCGCTACCTCAGCATCGCTATGGGCGGTACGGTACTCACATCTGGTTACTACAGTCTTCCAAATACTGGCGTGTTTAACAGTGCAACGGGTACCTATTTCACCAACAAATTAGTAACTGTGCCCAATTTCTTCTCCAACGAATTGTTTGTTGAGGGCTCTACTGTAAGTTTAGCGTTAGAAGTAACCAATAATTCCTATGCAGGCTTTGCGGTAAATGATCAGCAATACCGTGTATTCAGTGAAGAGGGAGACTTTGACGGTGACGGTATATCCAACCTTGCAGAAATTGAGAGCGGTACGTTATTGCCATACAGTACAGATTCGAACAACGATGGCGTGCTAGATATAAATGAAGATTCGGACGGAGATGGTTTAACTAATGGGTTCGAGATTGCGCAGGGCACCAGTATTAATTTACGTGATACTGATGGCGATTTACTCTGGGATAATCTAGAGCTGCAATACGGTACTCAACCTCTAAACCCAGACTCTGACGGTGACGGTATAACCGACGGTGTAGAAGTTGGCAGTCAGCCGTTTACCAACCCTAATTCGCCAGATAGTGATGGTGATGGAATTTTGGATGGTGTTGAAATTAGCTTGGGTATGAACCCCAATAATGGCGATGATGCAACCCAAGACCGTGATGGAGATGGGCTAGATAATATTACCGAAATCGATTTGGGTACCGGTGTTAACGACCCAGACTCAGACGACGATGGTTTGAGCGATGGTGTAGAAGTAAATGATCGACTTTCAAACCCATTGAGTGCAGATACCGACGGCGACGGTATACCTGACGGCCAAGAGCAGGGCGATGATATTTTAATTGCCGATGAAACAGCGCCGGTTGTAAATGTTGTTTCTCCTGTGCGTGAGCTGCCGCTATTGCGTGGGCAAACTGTAAACTTTACCGCTCAAGTTACCGATGCAGGTATTGTGCAGTCCACCTCGTTTAGAGTTAACGATCAACAAATTGCTACAGACTCAACTGCGCCATACCAAACAACGTGGACGGTGCCGGAGACATTCGCAAATCAACTGTTACTTGAAGTTATAGCGCACGATACCGCGTTAAACCAAGGGACTAGTGACATCATAATTTACGATGTTATTGATGACCCGCTTACAACTGTTACTGGTTTCGTTACAGATGCATCTGGTAATCCGTTAGAGGGCGTAGATGTAAGTGCTGCTGGTGTAAGCTCGGTTACTGTTGCCGATGGTAGCTTTAACTTGGTTAATGTACCAATGGCGCTCGGAGACATTCAGGTGCTTGCTGTAGGCAATATCGCTGGCGAAAGCGTGAGTGCACTATCTATTCCTGTTGCGCCTAATTGTTGTGATGCGGGCAGTATTACCGAAGCCGGAACAATTATTTTGGAGTCGCCAGTAATTCGTGTTGGTTATTACAGCGTTCAGACAAGAGCTACTTTGAGTAGCGACTTTAGCGTAGTTACTTTGAGCGAGCTTACGCCAGAAACGCTGCTGGGCATTGATGTGTTAGCAATGGATTTTGTAACACTTTCAGAACCGCAACAAGCAATTGTGGATGAGTATGTGGCGAACGGTGGTGCGCTTGTTGTGCACAGAGACCCAATTAATTTGGAAGCTGAAATTCCTAATTTGCCCGGTGACCCCGCGAGAGGTAGTGGTGGACTTTCTAATTACTATGCATACCGCGTTGACGCTTATTCGCCGATTATGAACGGTAAGTATGGTAACTATAGCTCTTTAACCGAGAGTAGTTCCGTGCGAGGCACTGTTGATGTTAGGACGTTCGCTGATGGCGTAGTACCGGTACTATCGCTCGAAACGAACTACCGCTCTAATAACGCCGTTAGCTTCTATTACCCTTGGGGTGAAGGTGTCGTTTATTTCGGTGCTATTCATTTCGGCACCACAGAAGCTACTGACGAGCACGAAACGGTTTATTGGCCAAACTTACTCACTTGGGCCTATCGTCAAGCTCTGCCAGATTCTGATGAAGATGGCTTGCCCGATATCGAAGAGTTGTACAACGGAACCAACTACTTAAATGCAGATACAGATGGCGATCTGTTGTTAGATGGTTTTGAAGTGCAATTCGGGTTTGATCCCTTGGTGGCAGACGATGCCTCGCTAGATTCAGATGGCGACGGTTTATCTACCTTGCAGGAGCAAGAATTTAATTCACATCCAAATGATGGAGATACAGACGACGATTCGTTGAATGATTATTTAGAAGCGATGTCATCCTACATAAGTAACCCACGTAGTTCGGATACTGATTGGGATGGCTTAACCGACTATGAAGAATTTAATAGTGGAACTAACCCCAACGTTCAAGATACTGATAGCGATGGTGTATTAGATTACGATGAAATAAACACCTATTACACAGATCCAACAAGAATGGACTCTGATGGTGATGGTTTAATCGATAGCTTTGAAGTTGGACACGATTATTTCGATCCAAACAATGCAACAGATGCGTTCGCCGACGAAGATGGCGATGGCATAATCAACCGCGAAGAAATTCTTACCCACGGTACCGACTTCTTGCTCGCGGATTCCGACCAAGATGGCTTATCTGATGGCGAAGAGCTGTTAGCAGGTTTACCACCGCTAAATCCAGACTACGACGGTGATGGCTTGCTAGACGGTGAAGACTATAACCCACTGTTGGCAGATTCTACTGCGCCACAGGTTATGTTAGCTGAGCCGACTACTGCCACGTTAACGCGTGGGGAAACAGTAAGGTTTGTCCCTTCGTTTATAGAAGAGGGCCGTATTGTAAGTGTGGATTACTACATAGATAACACGTATTACCAAACTTCAACCAACGCTAACTTCGACCTTGAGTACACCTTAGGTTATGGCGATAGCGTTAGCGTGTATATGGTTGCAACCGATACCGTGGACTTGCAAGGTCAAAGCGAATCTGTCCAGTTTAGTTTGCAAGACGACGCCGGTGCGCGCCTTTACGGTCGTGTAATTGATATGTTTGGCAATACAGTAAGTGGGGCAACGGTTACTTTTGAAGACGAGTTGGTTTATACCGATGCAAACGGTAACTACGAATTTACCAATGTAAGTTCACTTGCTTTACATGCAACTGTTGCGGCAGAAGTGTATTACGGTAATGAGCAGTTAATTGGCTCATCCGTAATGTTCGATCCAAATACCAATGGCGAACATTCCATCCCTGACATAGTTGTGGACAGTGTGGCTCAGCTGTTTTTACCGTTTGCTGAGAACGAATCAAACCGGATTGTTACAGAGATGCATAACTTTAATGTGTCCAGTACTTTCAATCTTTACGGGAATGGTTATCAATGGGATATATATAGCTCCGGTTATGTTGGCGATGGAGCAGATAATACCTTTGATAGTTCTGAAATTTTATTAATTAACGGGTCATCATTTCCTGGTGTCTCTTATGCCGAAATTGTTAATGACGGACGCCAAATTGTTTTAACTAGTAAAGCAATGAGTGGTCTAGATGTTCATAGAGAAATCTATGTGCCAAGCAATGGGTACTTTGCTCGTTGGTTAGATGTGTTAGAAAATCCAACAGCAAATGATATTACTGTGACCTTAGGGTGGGATTCGAATTATGGTATAAGTTCAAATCGTTATTTAGCTTATAGCAGTAACGATGATGGTTTATTCACGGTAGACGACTACGCCATTGCAATTGGTGAAACCACACTCAATGATGATTTGGCTGGTCATGTTTATGGTTCAGCGTTAAATGCTGTTAGACCTTCGTCGGTTTCTTACAATAATTCAGATGATTTGACACGTTACTATCAAGTCACAGTGCCTGCTGGCGGTCGTCGTATTTTGATGCAGTTTGGGGTGCAGCATTCTGAGTTAGAGCCGCTGCTTGAGGAAATACAAAAAATTGAAGAGGGTGACCCAGCAATACTCGTTGGTCTAACGCGAGAACAGCAGCGCGATATTATTAACTTTAACTTCCGTAAAGATTCGGATCTTGATGGTATTTCTGATGTTGATGAGGTTAACGAGGGCACAGATCCATTTAACAGTGACTCTGACTTCGATGGTTTACACGACGGTTTCGAACGCAAATATGGCTTCAGTCCAAGCTTCGACGCTAACGTAGACGAGTCTGGGTTAGATTCTGATAGTGATGGCTTAACGAATCTCGAAGAACAAACTAATGGCACAAATCCATTAGAAAGCGATACTGATGGCGACCAGATGCCGGATGGTTGGGAGGTTAAGAATAATCTAAACCCAGTTAAGGATGATGCGTCACTTGATAACGATCGAGATAGTATCAATAACTTACAAGAATATATGGAGGGCACTAACCCAGTATTTAACGAAGTCTATGAGTCAGATTTAGACAGTGATGGAATAGCTGATGGCTGGGAAGTGCGTTATGGACTCGACCCAACTGTAGATGATTCGGGATTGGACTTTGATAGTGACGGGTTGATCAATATCGAAGAATTTATTCGATTCACAAATCCTACTATTGCGGATACTGACCAGGATGGCCTGCCAGATGGTTACGAGGTGGATATAGGTACTTCCCCTGTTAATGCTCGCTACCAAGTTGAAGCAGGTTCCTACTCTGAATCATCCTGTGTATTGGATGATAACGGCGTAGCCTGTTGGGGTAATACAAGTTATGGCATAAATAATGTGCCCACATTAATCAACCCAGTAGAAATCGCGGTGGGTAGTTATGGTGCATGTGCGATTGACGACTTAGGTGTGTCCTGTTGGGGTAGTTCAACCTATTACCCTGCAGTGCCTAAAAACTTTATTAACCCTCGCAAGCTTGCTACGAGTTTTGCAGACGCCAATACATGTGTTCTAGACGATGAAGGCGTGTATTGCTGGGGCGAACGAGATGGCTACGGCATTGCAGATGCGCCTGAATTATTGCGCCCAGAGGATATAAGCGTTTCTAGTAGCCATGCGTGTGCCTTAGACGCCGTGGGCGTAGTGTGTTGGGGGAATAATAATTACGGGCAAACAAACGTGCCTCCGTTATCTAACCCTACGGATGTTGAAGTTGGAGATAACTACAGTTGTGCTGTTAATGATTCTGGTGTGGTTTGCTGGGGTAGTAGTAGTTACAGCTTAAACCAAGCTACTGTAACCGATGGGCGTGTATCTCTAATATCTGCTGGTCCTTCTAACCGCTGTGAGCTGGTTGATAACGAGCTAAGTTGCTTAGGCTACACGAACTACGGTGTACAGCAGCCACCTGCCATATCGGGTGTTGTTGATGTAAGCGTTGGGAGTCATTATGCGTGTGCAATTGGTGCTGAAGGGGTGAAATGTTGGGGTAATACATCCGATCGTTATGGCATGAACCCAGCATTTAACTTCGCGGCAGATACCGACGATGACGGAATGCCTGATCTTTGGGAGCGTGCTATCGGTTCAAACCCACTAGTAGATGACAGCAACGAAGATATAAATGCAGATGGCATTACAAATATTGTTGAGTATCAACTTTCATTGCATGGCGAAGATGTTGATAACGATGGCATGTCAAATGGTTGGGAAACAAACTTTGGCTTGAACCCTCTCGTTGCCGATGGTGACAATGATACGGATGGCGATGGCTTAACAAACCTAGAGGAGTTTGTACATCACTCCAACCCGTTGTTAGCTGACACAGATTCTGATGGCAGTTACGATGGTGTTGAAGTTGCAAACGGTGGTTCACCAATTTTGCCTCGTTATCAAGTTGATCCAGGTCGATTACACACATGCGCACTCGATGAGCAGGGCGTGCAGTGCTGGGGCTATAGTTCTTCGAACATTACAAATGTACCGGCATTGTTTAATCCTAAACAGGTTGCCAGTGGTTATTACTTCTCCTGTGCTTTGGACGACAATGGGGTAACTTGTTGGGGCCAAAATAACTACGCAGTTACTACTGTACCTTCACTGGTTAACCCCAAGAAAATTATTACTGGCTCATACCATGCATGTGCATTAGATGATGACGGTGTAACTTGCTGGGGTAATAGTAACTATGGCTTATTAGACGTCCCCACATTATCTAACCCACGAGATATTGCTGCCGGTGAAAACTTCACCTGTGCGCTCGATGACTCTGGTGTTGTTTGTTGGGGCTTGAGCAGCAACGGTAATTTAACTCCACCAAAACTTAGCAATGTTCAAACGCTTTCTGCTGGAGCTAACAGTGCCTGTGCAAACACAGCGGATGGTGTGGTTTGCTGGGGTGCGGACCAAAGTGTTGCTCAGCCAATGTCGTTTACAGCAGCTACGCAAATAGATGCAGACGGTACTAGCTATTGTTCTTTGTATGAGGACAATATCGAGTGTTGGGGTGGAAGTAATGGCTATGGTCAATTAACTATCCCAGATTTTGCGAACGCCTATTATGTGGGAACCGGATACGAGCATAATTGCGCGTTAGACGACAATGGCTTGCATTGCTGGGGTAGAAACGATTACACCCAAACTTCGCCTATTGCTGTGTTTGTGTTTGATTTGGACCGCGATTTAGATGGAATTCCTAATCTTTGGGAAACTAAACATGGGTTAAATCCTGATGATAGTTCAGATGCTACTGCTGAGCCTAATCAAGATGGCGTAACAAACCTTATGATCTACCAAGCTTCCATGAGCGATGGCGATCAAGACAATGACGGTATTCCAAACGAATATGAGTTTGCGCATGGCTTAAACGCTTTCAACGGAATAATTGGTGATGCAGATAGGGATGGCATAACCGACCTTGAAGAATACACGCTTGGTTTAAGTGCTTCCGATAGTTCGGATGCACTTGGTGATTTGGATTTTGATGGCTTGAGTAACGTAATGGAGCTTCGCCTCTTAGGTACAGATCCACTCGAATCTAACGGATCTAATACAACAGGTGGGTTAATAGATAAATTAGAACCGAATGATTCTATTGAGCAAGCGCAAAGTGTAGATGGATTATTTTCATTAAATTATTCTGCCGATATAGGCGATGAAAATGGAAACAACACGTCCGAAACAATTCCGCATGTCACTATTGATGCACCAGACCATACGAATAGTTACGACTATTATTCCTTCACTATTGTAGAGAGTAATCAAGTTGGCTATTTCGATGTGGATTATGGTCAAAGCTCAGGAGTGGCCTTTGATCCTTATTTAACTTTGTTTGATTCTAGTGGCCTGCAGATAGCTACGAGTGATGATTACTCTACTTCGGCTGGCGCTGGCGGTAGTGTACATAGTCACGATTCCTTCCTTAAACATACTTTCACAGATGCTGGGGTTTATGTAATCCGTGTAGGTCGTTGCTGTACAGGGGTGGTCAATGGTAGCTATCAGCTACAAGTATCGATTGATGGCGCATCTGTAACGGTAGCCGATGCAGATAACGATGGCGTTGCTGTAACTTATGAAGAATTCTTTGGCTTTAGCGATTCGAACCCTGCCGATGCATTGTCAGATGGTGATGCAGATGGCTTATCCAACTACGAAGAATTTTTGAATAGCACCAACCCAACAAATATCGATACTGATGGCGACGGTTTAACCGATGGGCGCGAAGTGTTCGGTGGGTTTGGTCCACACTCTTTTGTAGATTCTGATAACGACGGCTTTGGCGATGACTGGGAAATGTTTTTCTTCGCCAATCTACTAACCGATGGTAGTGGGGA
Source organism: Saccharophagus degradans 2-40 (assembly GCF_000013665.1). Taxonomy (NCBI): domain Bacteria; kingdom Pseudomonadati; phylum Pseudomonadota; class Gammaproteobacteria; order Cellvibrionales; family Cellvibrionaceae; genus Saccharophagus; species Saccharophagus degradans. The sequence continues at coordinate 2,589,052 of NC_007912.1, read as the reverse complement.
TAGCGATCAAGATGGCTTAACCGATGCTGAAGAGTGGGCTCTTTATACCGATCCTACGCATAGCGATACTGATGGCGACGGTTTAGAGGACTATGAGGAAATTAATGCCTACAGTACAAGCCCAATAAGAGTGGATACCGATGGTGACGGCCTGGCTGATGGATGGGAATTAGATAACGGTTTTGATCCTCTTGCTAGCGGTGAAGAAGTGCTTGATGGTGATTTCGATAACTTAGCCAACCTACAGGAATTTCAGTTAGGCACTAACCCGTCGCTAGCGGACACTGATGGTGACAACGTTAACGATGATATCGACTCGCACCCTCTCGATACGAATGAGCAGTCAGATAATGACGCGGATGGCATCGGCGATAATGCAGATACTGATGATGATAACGATGGCTTCTCCGATGACGACGAAATAAATGTTTTTGGCTCAGATCCACTAGTTGCCAATACCAATGTCGATGGTGATGAATACCCAGATGGGTACGATTCAGACAACGATAACGATGGAGTAGATGATACTAACGATGCTTTTCCATTCGACCCTAGTGAATCATTAGATACAGACCTAGACGGCATAGGGAATAACGCTGATGAAGACGACGATAATGACGGCTTGATAGATACTATCGAAACTCAATTGGGTTCCAATGCCTTATTAGCTGATACCGACCAAGATGGGTTGTCGGATTTATATGAGTTTGAAAACGGCTTAGATTTACTCGTCGACGATGCAGCCAATGATCCTGATGCAGATGGCCTATCGAACGTGGCCGAGTACGAAGCTGGCACGTCACCGCAATTAGCTGACACAGATGGCGATACCTATTTGGATGGTTGGGAGTTAGCTAACGGCTACTCCCCGCTTATTCCTCGTTACCAGGTTGCGCTAGCGGAAAATCACGCCTGTATGCTCGAAGACGGCGGGGAGATTACCTGTTGGGGTAACGAAGAAAACGGGCAAACAGTAGTGCCTTCAATAGCAAATGCCACTTCAATTGCAGCTGCAGATTACTCATATTCATGCGCTGCGAACGACACTGGTATTGAATGTTGGGGTCGCAGTTACTCTAATTCGCTCAACCCGCCAAACATGCAAAATGTTACGGCGTTGGCGTCTGGTTACTACCACACTTGTGCCGCTAACGCAGAAGAGGTGAGCTGTTGGGGTTACGATGTTTATGGCGGAACCTACGCGCCAGATATTTCTGGTGTTAAAAAGTTAGCTCTTGGCTACTACCAATCTTGCGCACTTACTGAATCTGGCGTTACATGCTGGGGTGGTGGTTCGGAAGAAGCCGAATCTCAAAATCTAATTAATCCTGTAGATCTATCTGCCGGACGAAACCATGCATGTGCTATTGATGCTGGTGGTGTGACTTGCTGGGGGAACAATTCTTATAACCAGTTAGATGTTCCAGATTTAATAAACCCAACTCGAGTAGCGAGTGGCTTTGAGCATAACTGCGCGTTAGATAGCAATGGTGTTGTTTGTTGGGGCAGTAATGAAAGCGCGCAATTAGATGTTCCCTCTTTGTCGAACCCTTACAACGTATTTGCGGCAGGCAATTATAGTTGCGCGCTGGATGACACTGGCTTGGTATGTTGGGGGGCACGATACAACTCAAACTTCGATTATTACGTACCGCCAGATACTGATGGCGATGGCGTTATCGATGAAGATGAAATTGCTGCAGGTTTTGATATAAACAACCCAAATGATGTTGGCCTTGACGTTGATGGCGACGGGTTAACTGCGTACGAGGAGTACTTGCTTGGTACAGATAATAATTTGGCGGATACGGATGGCGATTTAATAGAGGATGCTATTGATCAGTATCCACTAAACGCTTCTCGCTTTGTGCAAATTGGAACGGGTAGCGTACTCCTTGTAAGTAGTCATAGTGGTAATTTAGAGGGCTATGAAGGCGCTTTAAAATCCATTGGTTACGATGTTTCAACTTTAATCGCGGATGGCGAGGGCGGTATATCATTCGAACAATTGGATGGATTCAATAAGGTTTATTGGAGAGACGACGGAATAATATCAGGCGGTGAGTCCGTCATGCGTAATTATCTCGATTCTGGTCGCTGCATCGTAGTTGACTCAGAAGACTTTGGATATTACTGGGGAGGAGCATTACCAAATGAATATTTTGGATTGGAAGAGATGCTCTATGCAGGTTCTTTCGGTACCATAAATACTGCGGGCAGTCTCGAAGACGAAATTGGTGAGTTAGAACCCGAAAACTCAGAAGATAGTATTTCGCCTGTACCTAGTTCGAGTCAATATTACTCCAATTTTGCATGGCAGCCTAACGAAAACGCCGAAGCTATCCTTAATGGCGTAGCTTCAGAAACAATTTATCCTTTGGCGTTACATAATTATTCGAGCGAAGTTGGCTATCACGCATACATACTGGGAGTGGGCTTAGCGATTCTAGGCGAAACCAACTTCAAAAAAGTAGCAGGCGCAATATTCAACCAATGTACCTCCGAGGAAGAAGCGCTAAACAAACTAGACTCTGACTCTGACAGTCTGCCCGATGTGTTTGAACAAGCCTATGGTACAGATATCAATCTTGCCGATACCGACGGTGATGGCCTAAGCGATTATCAAGAGTTAGCTAACAGGCTTAACCCGTTAGTTGCCGATGATATTGAAGCGCTAGGTGACTCCGATGGTGATGGTTTATCAACCTACGATGAATTGAATTTAGGGTTAGACCCATTTAATTCAGACTCCGATGGCGATGGATTAACCGACTTGGTCGAATATAACAGCGGCATATACGACCCGCTAAACCCCGATACCAACGGCAATCAGTTTAGCGACGGTTTTGAACATAGCTATGGCTCAGATCTACTGCTAGATGGCGACGAAGATAACGATGGTTTAACTAACCTTGAAGAATCAAACGCCGGCAGCAGCCCGTTCTCTACGGATGTAGACGGGGACCAACTTTCTGATGTGTATGAGATTCAACGTGGTCTACTCCCAGGTAAATTCGATAGCGATGGTGACGGGTGGAGCGATAGTTTCGCTATTAGGTACGGTATAGATTTTGACCCGACAGGGGATGAAGATGGTGATGGCCTTACTAATAGTGAAGAAAATATTGCGGGTAGCAGTCCCTTTGAATCTGACACAGATAGAGATGGCTTGTCAGATTACTATGAGGCGAAAATGTCGTTTACCTTATCCTACGCTTCAGATAGTGATGGCGACGGTGTATCTGATATTCGCGAGCTATTTATAACAGATACCAATCCTTTAGATGCAGATAGCGCAATAGCATTGCAAAATAATATTTCTACAATTGCCGTTTATGTAAACGATTTATCTGCAGAAATTTACAGTCAAGATGGCTCGTTAAACTTGGGCTGGCAGGGGAGTTATCTACTTTCTTCAACGTCTTCAAAATTGAGTGTAAATGGTGTTTCGTTATCTAGTAACAACGCCATCCAACGTTGTGCGTTCTACCAGGCTAATTACTTGAGTTGTTCGTACAATGATGCCTTCTCTCATGTGGAAAGCGAAGAAACCTGGAGTCTTGTTCCTCATGTGATTGATCAAATTCTGGTCAGTCGTGAGATAACAATCCCTAACCTTGATTATGGCTTAGTCAGATATGTCGACTCGTTCCAAAATATAGGTACAGAAGAAAAAACTATCAGTGTGGATATCACGAATACATACGCTGCAGATAATAATAACGTTAGAATACACACGTCTAACGGCCAAGATTACTTAACTGCTTCAGACCAATATTCCGTATTCTCCGATTACTCCAATACCTATAGCGCAATAGCTCATGTGTATTCCGACGGCTCTACAGTAGCGCCTACGGGAATAGGGCATTCTGGGCGAGGCGACTGGCAGTTAGGTTATAGCGCTGTAACACTACAGCCCGGTCAAACTAAACGGCTTGTACACGCTTACTATGTGCACAACTCATACGAGGAGTTGTTGCAAGCTGCAAATGATGCAGCAAACAACCATGGCAGCAATATATTGCAAGGCATAAGCAGCGAAGAGAAGTCAGAGCTTATCAACTTTTCTGTTTGTGCCATAAATGACACAGAAGGGCCTTGTCAGTAAAGATCAAGGCTATTAAAACATTCGAATTAGATACAGGTTAAGGATTAGTAATGAAATTGAAATTGAAATTAACAGTTAGCAGCTTAGTAATAGCGCTTGCGTTGACTGGGTGCGGCGAGTCTGAGAATAAATCTAGCTTAGTGAAAGATGAAAAATTTGAAGCTTACCTAAACTTTAAGCGCATTCCTCTCACAGATGAAAAAAGAGTTGCTAGCGCTCTTGTGGTGTACAACGAACGCGAAGCTATAAGCAAAGCAATTGAGAAATCCGACTTGCTAGATAAATCTTTAATTGATGTAGAAGTGGCCGAGTTCAAAAAGCAAATGCTTATTAGCCGTTACTTTGAAGCATATATTAAAAAGAACGTAACACCTGAAGCTATAAAAAATTACTACAACAACAATCAGGATGAGTATCAAAATAAAAAAATCCACGTGGCACATATTTTATTTCGTACAAACGGGCGTATGAGTGATGAAGAAAAGAATGCTCGTTTGTTAAAAGCCAAAGAGGCCCATGCTCGTTTGCAACAAAACGAAAAATTTGAAGATTTGGCCAAAGAATACTCAGATGACAAACTTTCGGCTCAAAAGGGCGGCGACTTAGGTTGGTTAGATGAAGGCAGTATCGACCCTGTTTTCTCGCGCACCGTTTTTGCAATGGATGCCGGTGCAGTTTCTGAGCCATTCGTTACTAGCTACGGTTACCATATAGTTAAGGTAATTGAAGCGGCTAAAACAACGACTAAACCATTTGATGCTGTAAAAGGTGATATTGCTTACAAATTAAAAGAGCAAGCTAAACAAGCAGAAATGAATCGTTTAAAAGAGCAAGCTAAAAAGTAGGCATTACATGAAACTAGGTAAGAGTATATCCAGTATAGCGTTAGCAGTATTACTAGTTGCAAGTGGGTGCAGCGATAAAGAGCCAGAGGAAGTAGTAACATCTTCCTCTGCAGACTCAAGTGAAGTTGTAGCAACTGTAAACGGCGCCCCAATTACTAGTCATGAACTAGAGCTTGCTATTGAGCGCACTTTAGGTGCTAACGCAGAGCTTTTTATGACTGATGAGTTGGCAAAAAAGCTATTGGATAGCTTAGTGGCAAGTAAGGCGATTGCGCAAAAGTCGGAAGCGTTACTCTCGGCAGACGATTTAGTGTTGCTTGATTTAAAAACAAAAGCTTATAGAGAAGAGTTATTGGTTAAAGCGTATTTAGAGCAGAAGGTTACGCCTCAGCCTGTAACTGCCGAGATGGTTAAAAAATATTATTTGGATAACCCAAATAAATTCGGCGGCGGCTCTATCAAGCAATTTGAATATATTCAAGTCCAAATACAGGCCAAAGAAGATGCTGCGAGCCTGCTGAAGGTGTTTAATGAAATAACTGCAAATAAAAATTGGGCGCAAGCAGTTAACACAATTAAATCGACTAATGGCGCGTGGGTGGTTGCTCATAAGTCTGCATCGTTAAACCCTAAAGATTTGCAAGAACCATTAAAATCAATCGTTGCTAAAACAGGGGCGGGTGCTGTAGCCCCAGTTGATGTTAACGGCTTGGTGTACACCCTAGTAAAAGTATTAGACGAAAAGCCACTTGCACTAAAACCTTTGGCTGAAGTGAGCGGAGAGATTAGAAAATCACTTGCCCCCTTACAGCTAAAACAAGCTGTTAGAGAGATATCTGATTCAGCACTAAAAGAAGCAGTAGTGGTTTACCAATAGCGAGAAATGCTGTGGTGATGGTAAGCATAAAATTAACCAGTAAATAAACTTACAAACCAAGTACACATAATAGTATTGGTTCTGTTCAAGGATTATCCCTCAATGTTTTTAAAACGATTAAAGCAATGCTCTTATCCGGTAGTAGCACTAATAATGCTGCTAATTCCGCACATAGCATCCGCAGAAATGACATTGCTAGAGGGGAAGGTTACTTACACTGAGTCCAATAAAACCAGTACGCTTGATCGTCGTACGAGAAAAATAGTCAACAGCGCATTAATTACTGTTACTAATACATCGCAGGAGCAAATAAATACCCCCCTGCATGCAGTTATTTCCACGTCAATAACTGGGGTAGAGTTTCAAGAAGCCTTTGGCGGAGAGGGGGTGGCGCCTTACGACAAATATTATTATGACCTATCTGAGTCCGTTCCAGCTGGGCTGGCACCACAAGAATCCGTTAGTTTTACGATGCGATCTATATCTAGTAGGGGGTATTCTTTTACTATCGAATTCTATGGTGAACTATCAGTTAGCGGTGTGACTGATAGCGACGGAGATGGCGTAGAAGACAGTAATGACGCTTGTGATACCCAAGATGGAGTTCTAGCTAAAGATCTAGACAATGACGGCTGTGACGATACCGATGAAGATCTAGATGATGATAATGACGGTAGACTCGATACCGCAGATAGTTGTTTTACGATAGATTTTCATTTGTCATCAGATTTTGATAATGACGGCTGCGATGATGCAGATGAAGACGCCGATGATGATAATGATGGCGTAAGCGACGAGTTTGATGCATGCCGTACGGAAGACTTTCATCTAGAAGCCGATTTAGATAACGACGGCTGCGATGATGCGAACGAAGATACAGACGATGATAACGACGGCGTACAAGATTCTGTAGATGCATGTTACACGGCTGATTTTCATCTTAATGAAGATGCAGACGGCGATGGCTGTGACGATACCAACGAAGATAACGACATCGACAATGATGGTGTGCTAAACGCTGTTGATAGTTGCTTTACCGCAGATTTTAATCTCGCATCTGACTTTGATAGCGATGGTTGCGACGACACCGATGAAGATAAAGATGATGACAACGATGGTGTTGAAGATACTGTAGATAGCTGTGTAACAGCAGATTTTCATTTGGCTGCAGATGTAGATAATGATGGCTGCGACGATACCGATGAAGATCCAGATTTCAATAACCCAAACGATACTGACTTGGATGGTGTGCCAAACGACGTAGATAGTTGTAATACGGTCGATGGCAATTTAAGTCAAGACTTCGATATGGACGGTTGTGACGATGCTGACGAAGATAAAGACGATGATAACGACGGTGTTGAAGATACTGGCGACGCTTGTTTAACAGCCGATTACCATTTATCCGCCGATGCAGATTCAGATGGTTGTGATGATGCCAATGAAGACAAGGATGACGATAACGACGGCGTAGAAGACGAATTAGATCAATGCGCAGGCACAGCACCTAACGTAAGCGTGAATGCCAACGGTTGCGAGGATGATCAGTCAGATTCAATTGCACCTTCAGTTGTGGTTAATAATCCGCTTGCTACTACAAGTAATTCTGGGGAAACATTTACCGGTACGGCTACAGATAATAAATCAATAGAATCACTTTTCGCCGTTAGCGGTCGTTACCCTAACTTAACTTTTGAGTTAGAGGTGGTTGGCGATAATTGGTCGTTGTGGATGCCTCTAGAAGTGGGTGACAACCAAATTTCTATTCATGCTATTGATGGCGACGGTAATGAAACGGTCGATACATTTACCGTAGTTCGTGAAGAAAGTAGGGTGAATGCAGATCTGGTTATTCTTTCGCCTTCAGCTAGCTCCACGGTGAATCACGCGAGTATTACCGTTACGGGTAATGTCATTAGTGAAAAAGCGGCAAATCAAATTAGCGTAACCATCAATGGTGTGCCTGCCGCACTTTCACCAACGTCGGATGTAACTATTACGCAATTTTCCCTACAGAATATTGAGCTGCAAGAAGGGGCAAATATTCTTGAGGTTCAAGCAATAGTTGATTACGAGCTATACACCGACGAAATTTTGAATGCGTCGGTTGTAGTAAATTATCAGCCAGAACAAGAAGAGTCGCGAGCGCCCGAAATTACTATTGTTAAACCCTCATCTAATAGCTACCTCGCAACAAGCGATTTTTACATAACACTCAATTACACAAGCTATAGCGGTGGGGCACACATTACTATTAATGGCACGCCTGTGGTGCTTGGTAATAAGCAATACGGCACAATCAGCGAGCTACTTAACTTTCCTGCTGGCCAAGAGAGCTGGGATGTTAATGTGGAAATTACTGATAGCTCTTCTAAGGTTACCTCACTGCAAGTTACCTACTATTTGGATACAACAGCGCCAGTTCTTCAATTAGATAACGCTATCCAGCCTTCGCCCGTTATTAATACGGTAACGGAGCAGCCTTATACACTAAGCGGAACAGTCGCCGATTCGCAAATAGCGAGCTTAACTATCAACGGTAGCTCAATAGCTTTGCAGCCAACGTCTAATGCCGGTGTTTACACATTTTCTGCTCAGCTGGGCTTAAGCTTAGATAGTATTTTAAGCGTGAATATAGAGGCCAAAGACTACAGCGGTAACACCACAGCAACTGAATATAGTTTTGAATTGGATAGTAATGTGTCTATGAGCATGTTATTGCCTCCAGCAAATACAAAACTCATCAATCTAGGCCAACCCATTAATTTGCAGGTAGCGGCAAGATTAGTAGGCGTAGTAGATAACTACAGTGCAAAAGGCGTTATAAAACAAGGTAATAATATTATTGCCGAGTCGCTATTAAATATAGGTGACGGTTTAGCTTCAGGCTATATAGAAACTCCTCTACAGGCTGGTAGTTACACAATAGAAATATCTTTGTTAGATCAAGGGGTGGAGTTAACTAAAACAACTCGCACTATTTCTGTAGAAAACAATCAGGATGTGCCGTTACAGCTAGTTAATATAGAGCCAAACAATGGCGAGCAGCATATTGAGACCAACGTTCCTATTACGCTGTATTTTAATAAAGCTATAGATCCAGCAAAGCTTAATGTAGAAGTACGCGAGACAGCTCACGGCTTTAGCTATATAAACAGTGACCCGCACGGCACAGAAGGTTTTCAAGCTAAGGGCTATCAGCTTGTTAAAGTGGATATAGACGATGAGCCAGTAACCGGAGGGATTTCCGTATTGCCTGGTGCTAGGGTGATTGGGTTTTATCCTTCTCGCGAATTCGCATATAAATCTACGGTACAGGTGACGGTAACTTACGACGGTGAAGAATATTCTCGCAGTCGGTTTAATACACGTGAATTACCGACATTTGTTGACGGTGCGGTACTCGACCAATTTGGTCAGCCTGTGCCCGGGGCCGTTGTTGAGCTGGTTGAGCTGAATCGTCAAACAGTATCTGATGCCTCTGGTGTATTCGGTTTTGGTTATGGGGATAAACCAACGGAATCCTTACCCGATGGTCGCTTTACATTACGTATTAACAGCGGCTTTAAATTACCCGACTTTGGTACCTTGCAGAAAAAAGTATTCATAAACAAAGGTGAAAAAACGCGCGTGGGCGGCCAGGTATTGGCCGCGTTAAATAAAGATGATGCCTTTAGTTCACTACAAAAAAATGCTCAAGTGCACTTGGCGAAGGGCGATCTCAAGCTAGATACAACTAACGCAAACGTGTTTTTTGCAGACGGCAAAACCTCTGGGTTTGCTATGGCGTTATTTATGCCTGCTGGTTCGTTCCCACACAGTTACGACCCAATGTTTATGCCATATTGGTTGTATGGTATTCATCCTATGGGTATAGAAATTGATGGTGAAATAGGTATCGATTTCGCCTTACCAAAACTAGAGCTTATACAAGATTATGTTTGGGATGATGGCGCATATGTTTTATTGGTGGGCTTAGACCCAGAAAAAGACATCATTGTACCCGTTGGTGTAGGCATAGTTGAAAACCACAGAGTTAAATCGTTGCGTGCTGAATACAGCCGCCTAGATTACATAGGCTACGCACCTATGCCCGAACAAGTGTTTGAGCATATGCAAAGTTATGCCGAGCAAGGTATGAGTTTAAGTATGATGGTTACAAAAATTAGAAGTCTTCTTACCAGTGTTCCTTCTGGCGAAGGGAATCAATAACAATGAATAATCGTATTAGTGAAAATACTATGAAGTTTCGCAGAGTTGGGCTAACACTCACTAAATTCTTGCTTTTATTAATAACCTGCGTAACGGTTTATACCCATGCAGATTCGGTAACTAAGGGCTATGTTTATTCGCGTGGCGTGGTTGAAGAAGACGATGGCACAAAATATTGGGCTGAATACAACCCCGAAACCGGACGGTTAGAAAATCACTTTCCCGCAACCGATACTTATGCGCTAGATAAAACCCTGTTAATTAGTGGGCTGCAATATCGCGCCTATGTGAATCGCTGGGAAGATATCAAAAAAACCTACAAAGATGCAGAAATACTTAGTGGCGGCACCGGTGAAGAACATCCGCCCATTAACATGGCGAGTGCCAAGCTCTTAACGGAGCAATTCAAAATTTTGCAACCAGAGTCCGCCGACCCTAATGTACCTACACCAGAGCCTATAACGTTCACCTTTACGGTAAACGATATAGAAACTGCAGTAGATGCATACGATATTAACGATGACGTTCGTCACGTAATTTTGCGTCCACCCGTATTTAAAGATACAGAACAGCAAGGGTACCAATATTTTCCCATTCTCAATAACAGCGGCGAAATTGATGTGGCTGCTGTTAAGCGCCATATTATTTTGGCGCAAATGCCAATCAACCCAGATGAAGTTATTGCAGAAAACACACTGTCTTTGTTAGTAAGTAGCAATACAGAAGAAATGAACAAGCGTGTGGTTAAAGAGTCGCCACATAATATAGGTTTACTTACAAGCTTTGTTAATGGTGTTGAAGGTGCAGAAGAATACGATGGTGAGGATTATCTCGGCATTAAATATGGTATTCAAAGTAATGACGAGACCGAATTTACTAACCCTATACAAGATGCCCATATAAGCACTTATGGTGGCATGGGGTTTGAGTTTCACGACCTAACAGATGAAGACGGAAAGTGGGGGATAGTGTTTGCTGGCTGGATAGGTGGGCCACCCTGTTGGATTATGACCGACATGTATTCGCCTATACAAATAGAAATGTACTCCAAAAGCTTCAACCCGCGCTTGCGCCGAGGCTACCCTTATTACGTGCAAATGCCGCATTACTTGCCCTGTAACGGCAATCATCCTTTAACCCATTTGCGTGCAATGTCCATCGCTACTAGTGGCGGGTTAAGCGGCGCTATGGCCGGGGTTAACTTAATAGCATTAGCTGCAACAAGTACTACGCCTATAATCCGTATGGATTACATAATGGATATGAAGATCCTAGCGGGCCAAGCGGAATTGAGTAACGAGCATTTAAGCAGAGATGCAACGCAAGATATATACAGCCCCATCGACCGTCGCTCAGAGGTTTTGGACCCAGCAACACAAGCGCAATGGGCCGCCAGTGGGTGGGATAAGTCTATTTCTGTAAGTGACTCTACACCCACAGAATACCGTGTAGATGCTGTAGACGATGCAGAATATAAAATTGTGCAACAAAACTTCGATCTTGATGGTGACGGCGAAAAAGATACTGTAAAAATTGGGCAATTTAATTGTAAAACACCAGCAGAAGATGGCGGGCAAGATCAAGACCGGCTAGTAGATAGAACGGAAAAATGTACTGAAGCAGAAGTGCTCGAGTTTAAGGTAAACGAAGCTGCTACCAATGAAAGTAAAATAGCAATTCAAACGGTTAAAGACGCTAAAAATTCAACGCCACCAGCGCCGTATTATCAGGCTATTTATTATTCAGCTAGTGCGGCAGAAGAAGGGGACGACCAACAACAAGCGCTACCAGATATTGTTCGTTTATTAGATGACGCTATTAACGACTACCATCAAGGCCTATTAAAAGTTATTGCTGAAGACGATTTACGCAATACAGACATTTATGTGTTTCGCGAGTCTTCAGGAGACTTACTTGCAGAGCGCAGTGGTTTGGCGTACCGAGATTTAAGTGCCGCCGAAGAAACAACCGACACCACAAACTTTGACGTTGATGAAACCAATTTTCATTACCGCCTACAAATGCGTGGCGGGGTTGAAGGCGCAAGCCGCATAAGTGGCCGTTATGGGCGTAGAGATGCAAACGGTAACCAACTAAGTAATTCGGCTGCTTTTGAACGCTGGCAAAACCTTTCGGGTATGAACCCCAAATTTTACGAGCGTGAAGCCGACCATATAAGACCGGGCGAACCCGTAAAAATAGTAGCCATAAACAGAGCAACTGGTTATATCGGTACCGCCAAAACAGTACTGGATATAAAAGACAGCATTTATACCGTGCCCAGTATTCGTGTGCCCAAAATAAAAATGGGCCCGCCTAACCTTAAAATATGGGCTGAACGCGAGCTAAAGGTTGAGTACGGCTTAACCAAAGACGAAGATCGCAATTATCTAATAGGTAGTGAGGGCGGCGCAGAAACAGACGATGTTGTTATTAAGGTTTACACCGAATGGTTAGATCAAGATGGTAGCGCTTTGCCTGAGCAGTTAAAAGATTTTGGCTATACTGCACGCCTAGGTAAGTTAACCGGCGAAAATACAATAGAAAATTATAACGTAAGCTTGCTTGAAGATGGCTCCGCCACAACAGCAGGCCAGAGCGTACGTTACTTTCCTATAAACCCCGGTAAAAACCTTCAGTTAATACGTGTTAGCGAGGCCAATGCCGGAACACAACATTTATACGTGCAGGTGAATGGTGAATCTTACCTACGCAACCCAGATTTCTCTGGCGACCCGGCTATAAATATCGAGATAAACAATAACGATAACCGCGCAAACAACCCTGTAGATTTTGATTCTTTGGGCGCAGGTACCGATCAACTTCAATACCGCCCCAAACACTATGTACCTATTTTAACGCCCATCTGGGATGAAAATTCCACGCTAGAAAATAAACTTTACTTCAAACAATGGGAAATCGCTCAAGAAGCCGCTGCAGCAGCAAATAACGGTACAGCCACTGACGAGCTTAACCCCTTTAAACCAGGTGCTGCATATAAGTGGCGTTATCGTCCTGAGTATCAGTTTACGGTTTATGACCTAGAAGTTAAAAAGGTTAGTCGAGTTAATATTGAGCCAAACGGCAATCAAACCGAAGATGATATTCTAGGTTTAAGCAACCCAATAATTGCTTCCACAGATGAATTGGTTAGCTTTATTTATAACTTAACTGATCAGGTGGCTAATCCGATTAGTTTGTTTAGTGGCGAATCAAAAGAACTTGTTTTAGCTCTAGGTGAAGAAGAGTTTGCGGTTAACTTTGGTAATGATCAAACGATAAATATAGAAAATTTGGATCAAATGGGGTCGTTAGATATTGAAGATTTTCTAACGTTAAGACTGTATACCAATAATGATGCCCATAATTTAATTTGGGAATATGCATTCGAGTACTTGGATTACTACGCGGTTATCGATGATGACAACTTGCCTTCGGATGTAGACGGTGCAATCGAAATATCAGCGGACGAAAATGAGTTCGATTTAGTCGCGCACTTAATAGGTTTCGCGAATCGTCCAGAAGATAAAAAATATGAAATAAACGTTATTTGGTTGAGAGAGGGCGAAGGCTGTAAGTTAGAAAAAACCTATGATAGCGATGATGAGTATGCCATTTTCAAAAATCATTTGACTATGCCTACTAAAACAGGAGATACCTGTAAAATAACCGCTAAGTTAACAAATGATACTAATAATCAAACTATTGAAGCGCCACTGCTATTTAGGATTGTTCCAGGTAAGGTAGAAACTGTAACAGCATCGGTGGACCCAGGTTCTAAATTATACGTAGGTGGTGCGGGAGTAGTTGAGGTTAAGGGGGTGGCGATTGACCAACATTCCAACCCCGTAGCAAATGGTACAGGTGTATCTATATTCACTGGCGGTGCTATCAAAGTTGTCGAAGCTCCCGGTAATACCGTAGACGGTGAGTTTTCGTTTAAAGTTGAGGGGGCGGATTATGCTGAGCTATCCTCACTTACGCTGCGTGTTGGCGAAAAAGAAGATGAAGTAGATATTCAGGTTGACCCCGTTGATATTAGTTTCGAAGGTTTAGCTGAGGAGGTTCAGGGCGGAGCCAAAATAGACTTTTTTGTAACCGCAAGTGCGGGTGGTAACGATGTAGCCAATTATGAAGTAGATGTATGGGTAGAAAATGGGGGGCGTTTAACTAAATCCACGGTTATAACAGACTCTTCTGGACGTGCTCCTATTTCATTGCTGTCCCCACCTATCGGCACAACTTTAACTGTAAAAGCAATGGTTGCAATGCAGCCGCCTACAGAAGCAACTGTTACCGTTACGCCAAACCATAATGCCAATCGATTAAATACTCAGCGCGCAAAACTTGTTGGTGACGCTAATACAGAAACGTTATTCGAATACACCCGATGGGACGATAATGCTTTTTCTGTGAATAAAGCTATAACTGGGTCGGTTAATATCAGTGGCACACCGGATGATGAAGTTGTAGCTACATTGGGGGATATCTTCCAGCCCAACCGATTGACTCAAGCGTCTTATTGGATGAACGATGCGAGCTTCGCCAAAGATGAGGTTGGTTTTTCAAATGGTGAGCTAGAGTATGTTGGTTTGTCGTCAGATACCAAACAATATGCTGGTGGCAGCTATAGCTTTAGTCAAATAGCTGTAAATAGTCGCATGGTTGTTCCTAGTGCTCCTCGCATTAAATTAACCAATGATATTTCATTTAAGCTCGATTTAAAGCCAGGGCAGCATGCTGGTGAAATAATTAATTTAGGTAATGCTCTTAAGCTTGTTCTACTAGAAACAGGCCAGCTGCAATTGACAGCAGTGAATGAAAATTCAGAGGTATTTACCGTAGAGCAAACCGAAGTATTGCCTCTTGAATACTGGCATACCATTGCAGGTTCATATACAAACGGCAAGCTTACATTGGCGGTTAATAGCGAACGATATGAAACTGATGTAAATGGAATTTTAGCATTCGACGAAGCCGAAGAAGTTGACGACTTGGTAGTGGGTGCAGGCTATACCGGCTTAATGAACAGCTTAAAATGGTATAACTTAGCTAGTGAGCCATTGGTACTTTTTGAAAACAACCAAGAAGTAATAAGTGTTGTAATCGGCCCAACAGGCACAACCACTGTGGGTGTAACTAGCACGGGTAAAATGCAAAGTTTCTCTGGTAGGTTACCTGCACAGAGCGTTGCTATTACATCTGCTGAAACCTCTAGTACGGTCGAATTGCTCTCAACACCTACTTTTGAAGCGATAGCTGCATCCACTTTAGCTGCAGGTATTGTATCTGGTGCTCCTGAATTTGACCTGTCATTTATGGAGGATGACTACGAAGACGGTACGTTTAGATACGCGGTCCTGCAGTCTGATGCCATATTCCCCAGAGCCTATGCTTATGACATTAGTTTTTGGACCATTATCGATATTGCTTCAGCGTTAATAGGTCTAGATAGTCTGCAGGTTATTTGGACCCAGGTTGGTAATATGCTTGCAGGAAGAGATGTAGATGTCGTGTCCTTCTCTGTAGCAATTCTAGATGTACTGTCACTATTCCCTCCAGCTGCACCACTTAAGGCTGTAACTGTACCTGCAAAATTGGCGATTAAACTCCTTAAACTGGGTAACAACAAGGCCGTTAAATACCTAGGCGGAGTAATGAAAAAGATGTTCCAAAAGGCCAAAGGGAGAGATTTCACTTTGGTTTACCAAGGAATCGCCTTCTTTATTATTGTGGCAGATATGGCTTTAGATGAAGAAGCTAGGGCAGGGATAACTGAAGTTGCCAAAATGATAAATTCAACGGACGATTTTTTAGATATCCTTGACTTCTTTTCGCTGGCCGATGATGAAATTTCACTTGAAGCGGCAGCAATCCATAACCAGGGTGAGTATTATTCTTTATTCCCCAGCGCCTATGCTTCTGTTGCTAGCGGGGCTGGGGTGGCTATAGGTAAAACCCTTAAGGAAATCGCTCCAGTACTGGCTAAGTCAGGAAAAGAGGCGCCCAAAACTCTGGGGGAATTGGGTAGGGTTTTAAAGGAAACTGATAAAGCTTTTTTAAAGAATATTAGCTTTGATAAAAATTTCTTAACTGGAATACTTAGCAACTTTAAGGCTGTAGGTGTTTCAAAGATTAGAGGTTTTCTTCTTAATAACCGGCAGCGTGTTGGCCCGATCACATTAACAGCTATTATCGCCTATTTGGAAACAGAGCTGGAGGCGGGGAGATTCTTAAATGCGGAGGCCATTCCCAACGATGAGGATAGGCAGCGCTCTATTGAAGAATTAAGAAAGCTTTATGTTACTGCTTTACCAGGTGTTGCAGCGGGGGAGAAAGCTTATGGGAATTTTGTGGCTAAGGCTTTTGGTGCTCAGTTTCAGCTTTTACAGCTGGGTATTTTGCACGGTATGGCTGAGTCTGTGTCTATAACGGATTTAAATCCCAATCGAATTGTAGGCATCGAGGTGGATAGAAAAGTACTAATTTTCGAGCTTGAAGAAGATCTAAGAGAAATAAAGTCTATGGCTCGAGCTGACCGAGTGTATTCTAATCTTAATGCTTTTAGGATCTTTACTCGAGAAATAGATATTCTGACTGGAACTCGAGATTCTAATGAGATTTGGCGGGAAATGAAGTCTTATAAAGGGATTGGTACTAGTAAAACAGGTAATTCACCTGTTAAGTATAATGGCTCTGTTACTCCTTGGAAATGGAATCAGGGTAAGGGTGATGTGGACAGTGAGACAGGCGATGGCAAGAAGAAGAACGGAACTGTTCACAGGCAGCTTACTCTTGATCGGGTGGCAAAAGGTACTTTTGCTGCTATGGGGAAAAAAGAACTTACGTCTAAAAACCTCAATCTTTACGGTGTAACTATAAATGTACAAGAAGTTTTCTGGCATTTCCATGACTTTAAAACCAAAACAACAGAAAACCCTGCTTTGAGTGAGATAATAGACCAGTTTACAAAGCCTCCGGTGGGGGTAAGTACATTTTATACGAAACGTCAAAATCCATATTTGGCAAAAATTGATAGTGATACGTTTATTTTAGGTAACTTAGACTTATTTATCACTTCATCAAAGACAGAGCTTGAAGAGGCGATAAAGGCAGAGATCAAAGATAAAATTGATAATATTGAGGAGGAAGTCATTGGAGCCGTCGTTGAAAATTAAATTGGAAGCAGATATTACTTGGTTAAAAAGCAGAGAAGCTCTTTGGGTTGTATACGAAAAAACGTATTCGAACGGGCCTGAAAGTGGTGATATTGATCTTATTGATGCTCGTAAAAAATGGTTTTTGGAGGGCGATTTAAATCCACTTGTTCAACTTGCTGTAGAGAGAGGGGATGAAAATGGCGAATTAAGTATGTCTTTAGTACTAAATCTTTGCCCTGCTCAGAGCGTGGAGCAGCATAGTGAGTTCCTTAAGAGGTTCTGCTTATTTTTGTCTAGAAAAAAAATAGGTTGGTGGGCTGATGGCGTTGAGGATAAAAATAGAGAAGCAATACAAACCTTTAGTAATATATTCTCCGGAGCTCAGAATTCAGATCAGGCCAATATATATGAGTATTATTTTGAAAAATTAATTCCCGTTGATGGAGAGGTAACTTTTCCATTTTCACTTGGTGACGACAATTGGGTACCTTCGTTCAGGGTTAATGTCCCGTCCTATGTACGAAAAATGCTTTATTCTATGTGGCGTTATCTATACGGTCGGAATTCACATAAGGCTTTTTCACATGTAAGGTTAGCGTTATCCTTTGTAAGACAAAATGTTGCCTCCATTGATGCAAAGGTTTTCGATGTGGATTACTTGGATGAAGATTACTATTCTGAATCTGGTGAGTATGTAAATTGTGTTGGGCAGGAATGCATGCGGGAAATTCTTGCAAGATTAAATGGTTATAATATTTGGCCGAGCGACGGAGATGAGTGTAAGTGTTACGATCTTGAGTTTGAGGCTGAGCTGAAAAAAGTGTTCGAAAATGCAAGCATGCCTCCTGCGTATTACCAATTGCTTGATTTTATTCACGAACACAAAGAAGATTGTGTTTAACTTGGCTCTTTGCTGTTGATTTTATCTCGCATGTGGCTTATTGCACTATTGATTCCCTTGGCGTAGGTGTTGCTTTTTTGAATTGTTTGGTTAGTCTGTTTTTTAAAATTCTGTCTGATGTGTAAAAGTTGAACCAAACGAAATCCACTTTACCTATTAGATTATTAGAGCTAACCCACCCAAAGCTTCTGCTGTCTATACTGCGTAAAGCGTTGTCACCCTCGACAAATAGCTCGAACTCGGCATTAGCACTTGATTGCTGGGTTCGAGTTATACGTTTAACTAATATTGGCTTGTTATTTCCACCTTTAAAAACTATTACATCGCCAACATGAGGTGGATTGGTTTTATAGTGCCATGTATCAACTAATACAATATCGCCCGGCATAAGCGTGGGCTGCATAGAGACAGAGGGTATATGGTAAAAAGCAAACCCAAAGATATGCGCTTTATAAGTGTGGCTACCAACAATAATCACTAGGTTTACAGCTGTAAGTACAAAAAAATGCGTAAGTGCTTTTACGTTTGCGACTGTATTTATATGTTTTAGTGCGTTTAAAAAAGTAAATAGATGAATTAAGGCTAAACCTATAAGTAGTAGGCATAGCCCGTATCTGAAGGTAATTAAACGTGTAATACACAGCAATATAACCCAAGCCAAGCCAAGTAAAGGCACTAAACTGCCTGCCCAGTACCTGTTGGCAAACATTGGGCCTGCGCCGGGAACGATTAAGCTTAGAAATATTTTTATTGTAGTTAACATTTTGTTGTTTATATTTGCTTAGGTATTTTCTCTGTGAAAAAGAAAAAGCTTTGCCGAAAATTGGTAGATTTGGGTCAGCTGGATAAATTCTAAATGGCTTTAAATTCAACAATCGGTTATATTATGCGCACTTTATAGAATCTAAACGAAGTGCCAAACTATTGGCAGCAAGGTTGTACTAATTGTAACCGAAAACTGGCACAGACCAGTACAAGTAACCCATTTTGGACCATATTTATGCGATTTAAATTTTTAGTTAGTTCTGTGCTTGCGTTTGGCTTGGCTAGCGGTGCACATGCAGGCTTAATTAATGGCGACTTCGAAGACGGACTTAACGGTTGGGAGGCCTACGATGATGTTGCCGAAAATGGTGGGGTAGCAATCATAGGGGACAACGCAGCATATGGTGCAAGCACGCTGTTTCAGGCCAGCAATACAGGTGCAGGCGTTGTAAACTTCGAATTCGATTTTTTGGCTGATATTTCTGATGATATCTCATCAAGTCATTTCTCAGATTTTTTCGCAAGCTCCTTGTATTTTACTGACGATATATCAACTTTTGATCTATTCGGTGGCTATGATGACGTTCAATGGATGTTTGATGTAGATGCCTATGGTGAAATCGTTTATGAAGGTTCAGTTACAGACAGTGCTGTTGGGACAGGCTGGAGACACTTTAGTTTTGAATTTGTGAGTAGCTATGACTATGTCGTAACGGTGTTCGATATCTTTGATATTAATGGTAATGTTGATTCTACATTCCAAATAGATAACGTTTCGTTATCCGCAGTAATAGCTAGCGTGCCAGAACCCTCTAGCTTGGTACTATTCCTTTCGCTTTTAGGGTTTGCCGGTCTAGTTAGAGTGCGTGCTTTAAACACCAAATAAAGCCCATAGCCGTAAAAAAATATTAAAAAGCTCTGCTTTTAAAGCAGGGCTTTTTTTGTAGCTGCATATTCGTGTTTTTGCGATATTAAAACGTTTCCGTTTAACCTCAAGCCCTGTGCCTGTCGGGTTTATTTACACATCAACAGCCCGTAAAACCTTATGTATACGTAAGTTGTTGTTATATAAAGCTAATTTTTATTGGCATGCAAATTGCTTTAGCGGCACTAGTATTAACTTTTTTATTTTCTAAGGAATGTGTAAATGAGCTATTTAAAGAGCGTTGCTTTAACAGTAATGGCGCTTACTTTTTCAGCGGTTTCTAATGCAAATCTGCTAGTAAATGGTGATTTTGAGGATGATGTGGGCCTTACTGGCTCTCGCTGGGGTGTTTATAGCAGCATCAATGGCTGGCAGACCTATTCTGGCCCTGGTATTGAAATTCAGCGTAATACTATTGTGGCTGCACAAAGTGGCAATCAATACGTAGAGTTGGATTCGCATACAGGTACAGATACTAACTCGGTAATGTACCAAGCGATTGATAGCTTATCTGTTGGTGCTAGCTACGAGCTTAGCTTTTGGTACCATGCTCGCACTAACAACGGTGCCGCAAACGATAACGGTATAGAAGTGCTGTGGGGCGATAGCTTGCCTGGCGCGACTGTTTTAGATTTGGAAGGTTATTCACGTAACAGCAATCTTGGCTGGATGAACTTTAGCCTAGATTTAGTTGCAACAGCAGAAACTATGTTTTTGTCTTTTGGCGCAACGGGTTTAGATAATACTCTAGGCGGCTTTATCGATAACGTAAGTCTTACTGCTGTACCAGAGCCGGGCACTTTAGCGTTGTTTGCTATTGGCGCTGCAGGCCTCTTAGTTGGTCGTCGCCGCTTACAGAGCTAATTGTTCTAGGTGCATGTAATACAGAAGCCGGCTTTTATGCCGGCTTTTTTATGCCCAATTGATGCGCAGTTTAGTTTACGTCGTTACAACATTACTTCTCTTACTTTCCATTCCTTTTCTTTTCTTACCCACACCACACATGCTGCACCTTTCTATAAAAGCACTTTCTTTCTGAATTTAGCGTGGTTAGCCCGTATAAAACTTAAATAGCGCTGGGGTGGAAGCCCTAAATACAGCGGTGTCAAATGCTTACTGCCTGCTAGTTCTTACCCATTTGTATAAATCCCTTGCTTTAATTCAATAGTGTTGCCAGTATTGTGTACATATAAATACTCAAATACTGCTAAAATGTATATATAAGTGTACATTTTAGGGTAGAGGGAAGGCATGCCTAGAGACGATTACCTAAGTGGAATTAGCGCAGAAGCGCTTAATTTACACGCTATATTTGCACAAAACATCAAAGAAGCGCGCAAAGCCCGCGGTTGGAGCCAAATAGAAGCTGCAGAGCGGTGTTTACTGTCGCGTGGCGCATACCGCGCAGTTGAAAATGGCGAGCTTGGTACAGCTATAGGAGTGTATTGGTTGGTGTTAGATACCTTCGGCCTGATAGACGGCGTAGCCGAGCTGGCGGCACCGCATAAGGACGAAATAGGGCGCCGCAACCGCGAAGTGCGGGCTAAGAGGTAACAACAATGGCTTACGAATTAGCGTATGTTTTTGCCGCTAGCCCCACTGGCGAGCAGCACTTTGCGGGCACGCTCGAATCCAAGACTGGCACAGGCACGTTCACTTATGCCGCTAGCTGGTTGGCAAACGATTGGGCCTACCCACTAGACCCATTAAATCTACCCCTTTCAACTAAACGTTACCGAGCACTTAACAAGCACGGCTTATTTGGTGTGTTTTGTGATGCTGCGCCAGATGATTGGGGAACGCGTATTATGCTGCTGCGCCACGAGCACGCGCCTGCAAACGAACTCGAGCGGTTAATTCGCACAAGCGGAGGTGGGGTTGGCTGCCTGCGTTATAGCTTGTCGCGCGGGCAAGCTAAAGTGCCGGCGCCATTGCCCACAATGCAGCACTTACACGATTTAGCTAAAGCTGCAGAGAAGCTAGAACTAAAACACAAACTTGCCCCCGAAGAATTAGCCTTGCTCGAGCCTGGGTCATCTATGGGCGGCGCACGGCCAAAGGTTACCGTCGCCGATGATGAAACTCGTTGGTTAGTTAAGTTCGCAAAAGCATGGGACCTAGTGGATGTTCCCTTGCTGGAATACTGCAGTATGCAGTTTTTAAAAGATGTACTTGGCTTGAACGTACCAGAAACTCGATTGATTAATGTGGGGGGTAAAAACGCGTTTGCGATTGTTCGATTTGATGGTGTGGCTAATTCACCAAAGCATTTTATTTCTGCCAACAGTTTGTTTAACCAAGATCGTATTCGCCCCATCGAAGATTCAAAGCGTAACCCATATTCCTATTGCAACTTGGCCAGCATTATTCGCAAGCACTGCTCGAATTTTAAAGAGGATAATAAAGAGCTGTTTATGCGTATGGTTGCCAACATTGTAATGGGGAATACCGATGACCATGCGCGTAATCATGCTTTGTTATTTGATATTACTACCGCTAAGTGGCAGCTTTCACCGGCTTACGACATGCTGCCCATAGTGGCTACACGCAGCGGTTTACAAGCTATGGGAGTTGGTGAGCATGGAGCGAAAGCTACGTTAGAAAACGCTTTAAGTTACGCAAATTTATTTGGTTTAAAAACTGCAGAAGCACAAGCTCTGTGTCAAAAAGTTAGTAACGCCTACACTGGCTGGCCAGACTATTGTTTGCAAAACGGTATGCAAGCAGCGGATGTGCAACTCGTGCAAGGCGCTATGCTTAATGAGTTGAATTGAAATGAACTGCTAAGTAGTAAAAATAAAGGCGCCTTGGTCGCGAATGTAAATACATTTTATCTTGGTGTTAATTTAATGCGTGTTTAATTTAGCATTTATAATAATATTTCTGGGTGTTAAAGCCCGGTCGCAAAACTGATTAATGACTACAGTGTAATTCGCTTCTTCGAGGCGCAGTGCTAAATCTAACACCAGCCATAACTCTAACGCTCGCCTATATGCATGGCGAACTAGTTGTAGTCTGCGTAATTTTGCCCAGCGCACTTCGCCTGCTTTTTCATAATGCTGCCATTGAATATTTTGCGGTAGCGTTAAATTTTTTAATGCAGCTAATGTACGGCAATAATGCTCGAAGCCATTATTAAGGGCGGAAAGGGGCAAAGATGGAGTGTTTAAATAGCTATCACTTTGTCTTATGTCTCGCTGTAAACAATCAAACCCTAACCGCCACGTTGCTTGTTTATGGCTAAGGCTTTGCTCTCTTGGTGTAGCTGTAACGCACTCTTGTACAGCCAAATGCAAATCTGTGCGGTCTAGCTGCAAATTGTGTTTAAGTGCAGTTTTCGAAAGCGGTGTGTAAGTATCGTCTAGCCATAATGGGTAGCAGCACGGTGCAAACGTTAGGGCGGCAACAGGGTGGCTTGTAGCTTGGGCTACCAAGCTTCTATGCAGGTCGCCGCAGGCGTGTAAGGCGCAAATATGTGAGCTTGCAGGTAAGGCTACACCTAGCTTAAGTACATCGGTTGCCACAAAGTGCGTGTTAAGGTTGCGTTTACGCGCTAACACATTGCCTTGCTGGCACAGGGTTGGGTTATATTCCAAGGCTAGGCAGGGGGCTGCATATAGCGCAGAAAGGGTTCGGCCTAGGTGCGCTTTGCCACTGCACCAATCTACAAGTATGTCGCCCTCTGGTTTGAACGCTTCGGCAAACGCTTTTATTTGCTTGGCTTTTCTGCCGGGTATGCCAGCATCCCACTGCTTGGGCAGCGCTGTGGCTGAATTTGCGTTCATCTCTAGTTCGGTTAGAGCAGTAAGCTGTGTAATGTGTGGCAAGTGTGCGCTAAGCCACAGGGGGATTAGCTCTGGTTGTTGCTCTAGCTCGGTGAGCTGGTTTTCGCTTAAGCTTAGGCATTGCTCTGTTAAAGCCGGGTAGAGCTTTAGCCAAGAAGGGGATGGGTTTACAAAAAGCGACGGCTGCCACAGCAATTTACTGCTAACAAGCTCTTGGTGTAGCTGTAAAAATAAGGTTTGCAGGGGCGAAGGCATAAAAGGTGTACTTTTCTACTTAGTTGGCTGTGAGCAAGTGTGCAGTATTAGCGCACATTTTACTGCTTTATGGCATGGGCGTTGGTGTGTTTTAACTTTAAAATTTACTTTTTACAGTGTGA
Source organism: Saccharophagus degradans 2-40 (assembly GCF_000013665.1). Classification (NCBI taxonomy): domain Bacteria; kingdom Pseudomonadati; phylum Pseudomonadota; class Gammaproteobacteria; order Cellvibrionales; family Cellvibrionaceae; genus Saccharophagus; species Saccharophagus degradans. The sequence continues at coordinate 2,565,097 of NC_007912.1, read as the reverse complement.
GCAACTTTTATGGATGCACGAGTGACGACTTTGTTGTTTGACTTAGGTGGTGTGCTAATTGAATTAGATGGCAGCCCCCTTAAGGATCATTGGCTAGAAACGCCTGTTAGCTATGCCGATGCTTGGCTGCGTTGGGGGCAGTCGCCGGTAGTCAAAGCCTTTGAAACAGGCATTATGACCGCCGATGAATTTGTAGAGCGTATTATCGCCGAGCAAGGGCTGTTGATTTCTGCCGAGCAATTTAAGCAGGAATTTACTCGTTGGCCAAAGGGCTTGTTTACTGGCGCGAGGGAATTATTGTTGAACTTGCGAAAAGACTACACATTAGGCTTTTACTCCAATACCAACGAGCTGCATTTACCCTGGTTAACAAAAGATTTAGGTCTAGAAAGCTTATTTGACTATTGCTTTGCGTCGTATGAGATTGGTTACTTCAAACCAGATACACATGGCTTTGCCTACGCGTCCGATAAGATGGGGGCAGACCCGCGCAGTATTTTGTTTATAGACGATAATATGATCAACGTGGAAGGCGCGCGCAAAGCGGGTTTGCATGCAGAAAAAGCATTTGAGCTCGAAGAAGTGAAAGCGGTACTGCATAAATACGGCTGTACGGGTTAATATACGCCGCAATTAAGGATTAGGCCGCAGGGCCAGCAAGCTTCTATAAAAAGAGATACCCCTATGACCAAGCTACTAGCTAAAGCTCAAATACTTATACTTATTGGTAGTGTATTAGCCCTATCGCAAGGCGCCATGGCCGATCGCGAACGCGGTGTGTATATAGGTGGGGGGTTAGGGCAGGCAGATATAGGCGTTGATAACTTCCTTGGGGGTAAGATTCCCGTAAAAACAGCCGAGTTATTTGCCGGTTATAAATATAATAACTGGCTTGGTCTAGAAGTTAGGATGGGGGCAAGCTTGCGCGATGAAACCTACGCGCTCGATTCAACTAGCCCAACAGGACGCATCGAGTTGGCATCGCTATGGATTAACCAATACCGTTCTATTTATTACCGCCCAGAGATTACCAATGATATTGCAAAAATATATGGCTTAATAGGTATGACGCTAGCGCAAACTACATCCACTATTAAAGATGTAGATTACCATGCAAGCGCAGAGGGTAACTCGTACGGTATTGGGGCGGGTTTAATACTAAACGAAAAAACCTATTTTAATTTGGAATATCGTATCCTTATAGAAACCGAAATAGATACGTTTAGTATTATCGGTTTTAATGTGGATTACCGTTTTTAGTGGCTATTAGTGTGCAAAGAGAGTCCTAAAAATTAGCGTGTTCAAAAGCAGTATTTTAAAAAGAAATGCCGTACCACCATTGTTTTGGGTGCTGGCATTTTGCGTGTTAGTTGAGCTTTGCTTTCATATATCCCTTTTTTGCCCTGTAAACCTAATTTTATTTATCCCCAGTGTTGCGCTTTATATAGCAAGCTTAAGCATTGCGCTTGTTGGTGCTGGTGTAATTCTTGCCGGCGCATATCTGTTTAAAAAACACCAAACTACCGTAAACCCTATGCACCCAGAGCGTAGCAGTACTTTGGTGCAAACTGGTGTTTATAGGTTTACGCGCAACCCTATGTACTTAGGCATGCTGCTTATAATTCTTTCTTACTTGCTGCTAAGGTTTAGTTTTGTAGGGTTGGTATTGCCAATTGTGTTTGTGTTTTTAATGACACATATGCAAATAAAACCAGAAGAAGAAATGCTGACCAAATTGTTTGGTGATGCGTACTTGCAGTATTTGCAGCGTGTTAGGCCTTGGCTGTAATAGCAGTAATCGCAGAAGCATAAACTACCCGCTAGTATTAACGGGTAGTTTAAGAAGTCGATCAATTAGTTATTTTGGTGATGAAGTAACTAAAAACGTTTCTGATGGGTCTACCAACACTTTATCGCCCATGCCTTGTCTGCCAAAAAGCATTAGGTAGGTCATATCCGAGCGATTGGTTAATGTAAGCTCTATTGGCCAGCTTTGGTCGCCTAGTACCAGCGTGGTTTTAATTACGTAGCGTTCTTGCGATTCACCGTTGGATGATTTTATTTGGCGTATATCTTTTAACGGTGCGGTAGCTTCTATTACGCTTTCTACATTGTATATATCTGGGTGAATGTCGAAGCGCACGTGGGGGCGGCCGTTTTCTTTAAAGCGGCGAATGTTATCCACGTGCAGCGAGGATGTTTTTGCGCCAGTGTCTACGCGAATTTGTAAATCGAAAATACCCAAATCTGGTAAATCACAGGTTTCGATACTTCCGATTATCATTTTTTTTTCCATAAAATCTCTCGTCTTTTTGTACTACATGCCCGTGTAGGTTGAAGGGTCCTGATCTGTTGGAAGTAGAATATCTTGCATTTTCTCAATATTCTCTACAATTTCTTCGTCTGCTTCAGAAAAATATGCAATATGGAACATTGCATCGCCTTCTTGCACCAGCGGAATGTTTTGTTTGCCAATAATAATGCCAGAGCGACTGGCTTTTACGGTGTCTAGTCGTTCGCCGTAGGGGCTGCCAATGTAGGCGAGGGCATCACCTTTTTGTACCTGGTCACCTAGGTTTTTTAGGTTATTTACTATGCCGCTTTCATTTGCGCGTTGCCAAGCACTGGTGTTGGCAACAAAGGGTTTTACTGGTTTTTTACGAATGCGCTTTTTAGTCATATCTAAATGGCTAAGCACATTTAAAATACCACGCAAGCCCGCGCGAATAGAAAGCTCGTCGTAACGCAATGCTTGGCCCGCTTCGTACAATAATATTTTAGTGCCAGACTCGACCGCAGCTTGGCGCAACGAGCCATCGCGTAGGTTTGAATTAAGTAACACGGGTACGCCAAAAACTTCTGCAAGTTCCAATGTTTCTGGGTCGTCTAAGTCTGCACGTATTTGTGGCAGGTTAGAACGGTGGATAGCACCGGTATGTAAATCTATACCGTAATCGCAGTGCTTCACTATTTCGGTTAGGAAAGTATCGGCCACACGCCCCGCAAGCGAGCCTTTTGGCGAGCCTGGAAAGCAGCGGTTCAGATCGCGGCGGTCTGGCATATAGCGGCTTTGGTTAAGTACGCCGTACACATTCACCATAGGAACTAAAATAAGCGTACCGCATTTTAATTTAGGTGATTTAAGCTGAATTAAGCGGCGAATAATTTCTATGCCATTCAATTCATCGCCGTGCACAGCGGCAGATACGAAAACTGTGGGGCCGGGTTTACGCGAGCGAACAACGTGAATCGGCATACACATATCTGTGTCTGTATACAGCTTTACTACTGGTAGCTCGATACGTTGTACCGAGCCGGGTTTAATTTCTACACCGCCAATTACCAGTGGGTCCATTGTTAGCCTTTACCGCGTGTTTTAGTATTGTTGGGTTTAGCGTTGGCTTCTATAAATTCCATTACCAATGCCGCTACGTCTTTATTGGTAGCATTTTCTATGCCTTCTAAACCCGGGGAGGAGTTTACTTCCATAACAACGGGGCCGTTGTTGGATTGTAAGATATCTACGCCGCATACATTCAAGCCCATTACTTTGGCTGCATTCACGGCGGTGGCTCGTTCTTCTTTGCTCAATCTTACTAAAGTGGCGGACCCGCCGCGATGAAGGTTGGAGCGGAACTCGCCTTCGGCGCCTTGACGCTTCATAGCGGCAACCACTTTATTACCCACCACAAAGCAGCGTATATCTGCACCGCCAGCTTCTTTAATGTATTCCTGCACCAAAATGTTGGCGTTTAGCCCCATAAAGGCTTCTAGAATGCTCTCTGCAGTTTTGTTGGTGTCGGCTAATACAACGCCAATGCCTTGTGTACCTTCTAGTAACTTAATTACTAAAGGGGCGCCGCCCACATTCTTAATTAAGTCTTTGATTTTGTCTGGACGGTTGGCAAAACCTGTACGGGGTAGGCCCACACCTTTGCGCGATAGCAGTTGTAGCGAGCGCAATTTGTCGCGCGAACGGCTAATAGCTACAGATTCGTTTACACAGAATGTGCCCATCATTTCGAATTGACGCACTACCGCCGTACCGTAAAAGGTAATGGACGCGCCAATGCGAGGTATGACGGCGTCATAGTAGGGTAGTTCTTCGCCGTGGTAGCGCACCGCGGGTCGGCTCATGGTGATATCCATGTAGCAATGCAGTGTGTCGATTATATCTACTGTGTGGCCACGGGCCTCGCCGGCTTCTTTTAAGCGGCGAGTAGAATAGAGGTTAGGGTTGCGTGATAGGACGGCGATTCTCATAGGGATTCCTGTATGCGAGGTGGCGCCCCAAATTGGTCTGGGGGCGCAATGCGCGAAGTGTAGTAGCGATGGGCCTATTTATGCAATCGGTGATCGCAATATGTTTTACTTAACTACAGTTTAGTGCATATTTTGTGTCATAAAAGTTGGAATCGCGCTAATTAACGTTTGGGTATAAGGGTGAGTGGGCTGGTTATAAATGTCTTCGGTAGGCCCTTGCTCTACAAGGTTGCCGTTGTGCATAACCATTACTCGGTCGCACAGGTAGCGCACAACGGCTAAATCGTGCGAAATAAATAACATAGCGAGGCAGTGCTTTTGAGTAAGGTTAAGCAGTAGCTCTAATATTTGTGCTTGGATGGTTACATCCAACGCCGATACGGGCTCATCGGCAATTATGAGCTTTGGTTGTGGGGCTAAGGCGCGAGCTATGGCTATACGCTGGCGCTGGCCACCAGAAAACTCATGGGGGTATTTGCGCACAAACTTACGGGCAAGGCCTACGTCATCCATTAAGGTGTTAACTTTCTCCACCACATTGGTTTTGTTGGCAATGCCGTGCAAAAGCAGCGGTTCTGCCAGCGCGTCAAATACCGTTAACCTTGGGTTAAGCGACGCGTACGGGTCTTGAAAGATCATTTGAAAATCTTTGCGGGCTTGTTTTAGCTTGTCACCTTGCAAGGTGTGAATGCAATGTTGGTCTATGTTTATTTCGCCGTTATCGGCGTTAATTAATTTAATAACACTGCGACCAAGGGTAGATTTACCCGAGCCAGACTCACCAACTAACCCGAGTATTTCGCCTTGCTGAATTGAAAAGCTAATATCTTTTACCACTACCTTACGGGCGGCCTTTTTGCCAAACCAACTGGTGGTTTCTTGCGCGAAGCTGGTGGAAAGATTATTAACCGTTAACAAAGGGTTGGTTTCGGTAGCGGTATATTTAACCTGCTTGGCTTTATTGGGAATAGCAGCAATTAATTTTTTTGTATAAGGGTGCTTTTGCTCGCTAAAAACGCTCGCAGTTGCACCGCTTTCTACCACCTTACCTTCTTTCATAACGATAAGCTGGTCGGCAATTTGTGAAACTACAGCTAAGTCGTGCGAAATAAAAATGACACTTAGGTGTCGCTTCTGCTGGATCGATTTAATCAACTGTAGAATTTGCGCTTGTACGGTTACGTCCAGTGCAGTTGTTGGTTCGTCGGCTATTAATAATTCTGGCTCGGTAATCAAAGCCATGGCGATCATGGCGCGCTGTCGCATACCGCCAGAAAATTCATGAGGGTAGGCACGTATGCGTGTGTCGGCGTCTTTAATACCCACTTCTTGTAGAAGCTGTATCGCCTTTTCGGTTGCCTGTTTTTTAGTGCTTTTGTGGTGCAAGCGATAGGCTTCTATTAGTTGATCACCTATACGCATGTGCGGGTTGAGGGAGGTCATAGGGTCTTGAAAAATCATGCTAATTTTTCTGCCGCGCACACTGCGTAATTCCGCTTCTGTTTTAGTAAGAAGGTCTTCGCCGTTAAACAGAGCGCTGCCATTAACCACTTTGCCCGGTGGGCTAGGAATTAAACCTAGCAAACTGTAGCAAGCAACAGATTTACCCGAGCCGGATTCGCCAACTATGCCAAGTATTTGGCCCGCTTCTAGGGTAAAGCTAACGTTATCTACAGCGGTGGTTAAACCTTCGCGTGTATAAAAGTGGGTGGTTAAATTTTTAACTATTAGGTGGCTCATAGTATTAATCTTTAGAGGCTCTTGGGTCGAAAGCATCGCGTAGGCCATCGCCTAGAAAGTTCAATGCAAACAGCGTGAGAGAAAGAGTAAGGGCAGGGTAGATCAATAACCACGGATATTCCTCCATGGTTTCTACGCCCGAAGAGATTAACGACCCCCATGAACTTTGCGGAGGTTGTATCCCTAAACCTAAAAAGCTTAAAAATGATTCCAATAAAATAACATTTGGGATGGTAAGTGTGGTGTAAACAATAACTGGGCCAAGCGTGTTGGGAATTAAGTGGCGCGTTATAATTTGCCAACGGTTTAGGCCCATAGCGATGCTAGCTTCAATAAACTCTTGCTTGCTTAATGCCATTACCTGACCACGTACAATGCGCGCCATGGTTAACCATTCAACTGCGCCTATAGCTAAAAATAGAAGTAGTAAGCTGCGGCCAAATACAACGGTAAGTAAAATAATAAAAATAGCGAAAGGTAAGGCGTAAAGCACATCCACAAAGCGCATCATCCATGCATCTACTTTACCGCCAATAAACCCAGCAATAGTGCCCCACAAAACGCCAATGCATAAGGCTACCGCTGTAGCTATTAAGCCAACCATAAGCGAAATGCGACTGCCGTATAAAATGCGGGTAAGTTGGTCTCTACCAAATGTATCTGTACCCAACCAGTGGGCGGCGGAAGGTGGCGTGGCGCCAAGCTCAAGGTTCTGAGCTTCGTAGGAATAGGGCACGATGAGGGGCGTAAAAATGGCCAGTATTATCATGCTAACGAGTATGATCAAGCCTGCCATAGCTAGCTTATTTTTCTTTAATCGAGCGAAGGCATCTTGCCATAGTGAACGGCCTGCTTCGTACTGATTAAGTGCATCTAAGGTGGTCATTAGCGTGCACCTCCTAAACCGTGTTTAAGCTTAGGGTTAAGCGCTGCTTGAATTACATCTGCGAGTAGGTTGAATACAATAATAAGAACAGATAGAAAAATAGTGGTACCTAATATCATGGTGTAATCGCGGTTAAATGCGGCTTGTAAATAAAAGCGACCTAGCCCGGGTATTTGATAAATAGTTTCAACTACAAACGAGCCGCTAAGCAAGCCTGCCGCTGCGGGGCCTGCGAAAGCGATAACAGGGTTTAATGCCCCGCGCAGGGCGTGCTTAGTGACTATTCGCCACTCAGGTAGGCCTTTTGCTCGTGCCGTGCGAATATAATCTTGGCTCATTACATCGAGCATACCGCCGCGGGTTAAGCGCGCTACGTAAGCGGCGTAGGCGGCACCCAAGGTAAGCGAAGGCAAAACCTTATCGCCAGGGCTTACGCCCCAACCCGATACAGGGAACCAATCTAAACCAATACCGAAACTTAATATTAACAGTGGGCCGAGCACAAACGAGGGCAGGCATATACCTATCATCGCAAAGCTCATTGGCACGTAGTCTTGCCATGTGTTGGGGCGAATGCCGGCTAAAATGCCTGCGAGAATACCTATTACCATGGCCACCAGTAGCGCGTAAAAACCAAGCTCAATGGTAGCTGGCAAGCCAATGCCAATAAGTTCGGTTACGGTGCGGCTAGGGTATTTAAAGGATGGGCCAAAATCACCTTTAAGCAGGTTAAAAACATAATCGCCAAACTGCACATGAATAGGGTCGTCCAAGTGGTAGCGTTTGTTTAGGTTATCTAATACCTGTTGTGGCACCGCTCGATCTATATCAAAAGGCCCACCGGGTGCCATACGCACAAGGGTGAATGTAATTAAAATAACAAAAAATAAAACCGGTATGGCGGCTAACAAGCGAAAAACAATAAAGCGTAGCATTGTTATTAAGGTGCCTCTGGTGGATCTAGATAAACTGTTTTGTAGTGGTGCCTATGCAGAATGTTGGGGTGCCAATTCTTTACATAGGGCTGCACTAGGTTGATGTCTGAATACAAATAAATAGGCATTATTGGCATTTCGTCGGCCAAAATTTTGTTGGCTTGCTCAAACAACTCAAAGCGCTTTGCGGAATCCATTGTGCGCGCAGCTTCTTCTACCAACGCATCGTATTGTTTGTTGTCCCATTGCGAATGGTTATTCCCGCCGTAGGATAAAAATATCTCAAAAAAGTTACTTGGGTCAGCGTAGTCTGCAATCCAAGCTTGGCGGGTTACATCGAAGTTGTGATTTTTTTGCGTACTTAGGTATACCTTCCATTCTTCGTTGTGAAGTTGCACATCAATATTCAATACATTTTTAAGCATTTGCTGTACCGCAACCGCAACTTTCTTGTGGGTTTCTAGCGTATTGTAGTGGATATAAAAGGTAGGAAACCCTTTGCCATTGGGGTAGCCCGCCTGTGCGAGTAGCTGCTTGGCTTTTTCTGGGTTGTAACCGTAATAGGCTTTGGGTTTGTAGCCTTGCGGGTCTGGTGGAATAACCGAGAAAGTCGGGATCTCGCCGCCTTTGGTTACGTTTTTAGTGATGGATTCCCTATCTATAGCCATAGAGAACGCCTGCCTAACTTTAATGTTGTCGAAGGGCGCTCGCTTGGTATTAAACACGTAGTAATAACTACTGTAGGTATAGTAGGCCTGAAAAACATCAGGGTGATTATCTCTATAGGTCGCTATTTTTTCGTTAGCCATTTGTGGTGAATATGTAAGGTGCACCTGGCCTGTACGAAATGCGCGCTCTTCCGCTTGTTGATCGGTTATGGGTAAAAAGTGAAGGGCGTTTAACTTAACTGTATTGGCATCCCAGTAGTGTGGGTTTTTAGCTAGTTTAATGTGTTGGTTGATTTTCCACTCGGCAAGAGTAAAAGGGCCGTTACCCACAAAGTTTTCTGCGCGTGTCCACAGTGTGTTGGGGTTGTCTATTTCGCCATGCTTTTCAATAGTTGCTTTATGTACAGGGTAAAAAGAATGATGGTCAAGCAGCAAAATAAAATAGGGGGTGGGGTGAGCAAGGGTAATTTCGAGTGTGTAGTCTGTTAACGCCTTTACACCTACTTCGTTAAAATCGGTGAGTTTACCAGTGTTGAAGGCCTCTGCGTTTTTAATGGGGTACATCATGTAGGCGAATTTTGCAGCTAAGGCTGGCTGTAATGCACGTCGCCAAGAATAGATAAAATCGTGGGCGGTTACATTATCGCCATTAGACCACTTTGCGTTTTCCCTTAGGTAAAAGGTATACACCTTTCCATCTTCAGAAATGTCCCAGTGTGTAGCCACACCGGCAGAGGGTTCTAGTGTTTTCGGGTCTAATGAAGCTAGGCCTTCAAACAGGCCTAGAATAATATTGGCGTCGGGGCTACCACTGGCAACGTGGGGGTCTAGCGATTCGGGCTCGTCGGCATTTGCTATATAAAGCTCGCTGTCGCGGTTGCCCTTTTCCACATTGGTTAATGTATTTTTGCTGCATGCGCTAACAAACATTAGTGTAGTTGCAAGCAATACAAAACAGATGTTTTTAATCATTAGGCTACTTACTCGCTTTGTGGTTGTTGCGCTGCTGTCGAAAAGTCGAGATAAATATCCTTATAGTTTGGTCTTGCAGTTGCGCTGAAAATGGCGTTTTTAACCTCGGGCGCTTTCAAGAAAACTTCCGTATAGGTTAATACCGGCGCTATCGCAGCCTCATTGAGCAAAAGCTCTTCTGCTTCTTCCAAATAAGCCCCGCGTTTTACCGGGTCTAGTTCGTAAAGTGCTTTTTTAACCAGCGCGTCAAAATCTGAATTTCTATAGTCTGAATCATTCATGCCGTGACCGGTCATGTAGGATTGCAGAAAATCAATTGGGTCCGCAAAGGTGCTAATAGAACCACCGCGCGCCAATGTGAATGTTTTATTCTTTCTGTTTTCTAAAAAGAATTTCCACTCTTGGTTTTCAAGCGTTATGTTTACGTTTAAGTGTTTTTTCCACATTTGCTGCGCGGCAACGGCTATTTTTTTATGTAATTCGTCGGTGTTATACAGCAGCGCAATTTGCGGAAAGCCTTCACCATTGGGGTAACCCGCTTTAGCAAGATATTCCGCTGCTTTTTGTGGGTTATACTCAATGGGCGAGTCGGGGTTGAAGTGCGGTACAGGCAAACTGAGCGTGGTAGCAGGTTGCTTACCGCCTTTTGCAATTTTAGAGGTTAGCATTTCACGGTCTAGCGCATAGGTGAAAGCTCTGCGAACATCGGCATTATCAAATGGGGCGACTTGATTATTAAAAATATAAAAATAAGTGCCGTACATTGGAGTAATGATGATTTTTTCTGGCGATTCTTTTTGATAAGTTTCAATTTTTTCGGTAGGTATGTGGCCGCCCCACGCTACATGAATTTGACCGGAACGAAACATGCGCTCTTCTGTGGCTATATCTTCAATGGGATAGGCGTAAATTTTTTCTAGTTTTACGTTTTCGGCATCCCAGTAGTGGGGGTTTTTCTCTAGCACTATCACTTTGTTAATTTCCCAGCGGGTCATAACAAATGGGCCGTTAGAAACATAGTTAGGGGGCTGGGTCCACTTTGAGGTGGCGTCGTCTATGTTACCAAACTTTAAAATAGTTGCCGGTTGCACCGGGCCTACTGTTTCATGTGCCATGCGTTTGACAAACAGAGGGTCTGGTTTTAGCAAAGTAAATTGCAGGGCGTGGTTGCTTATGGCTTTTACGCCCACACTGGTGAAATCTTCGCTTTTACCTGTATTAAAATCTTCGGCGCCGACTATGTTGTAATAGTCTTGTACGTAATAACCACCAATAGCCGGTGAAAGTATGCGCTGCCAGCTAAATACAAAATCTTGCGCTGTTAAAGGTGTACCGTCGGACCATTTTGCATTTTCGCGCAGGTGAAACGTATAAACCAAACCGTCTTCAGATATATCCCAGCTTTTAGCAAGTGCTGGCACCGCTTCGAAGGTGTGTGGGTCTAGCTCTGCTAGGGGTTCTATTATAGCTGCTAGCAGTCTTAGATCTGGTACGCCTGCGGCCATATGAGGGTCGAGCGTTTGCGGCTCGGCGCCGAAGGCCATATGCAGAGTTTGCTCTGGGTCTTGGCTGGTGCTTTTATCGGAGCTGCAACCAACTAAAAGCGCTGCGAAAGCAACAGTAAGAGAAAATGCTAGTGTATTAATTTTACGAGCAAAGCTTTTACGGTTTAACATTATTTTGTCCCCTTAGTGCGCTTTAGCGTTATCAGAGCTTAGGCCTTTAGCAAAGGTTTCAAAGCTATATGGGCGCCCAAGGAAATCTTCAACCATTTCTGCTGCATCTTTACTACCGCCTGGAGCAAGCACAGTGTCGCGGTAACGAGTTGCTACTTCCTGATTGCGCAGCCCTGCCTTTTCGAACTCACTAAACATGTCTGATGCGATAACGAGAGACCACATATAGGTGTAATAGGTGGCAGAGTAACCGTAAAGGTGCCCGAAGCTAGCGTGAAAGTAGGTGTCTTCAACATAGGCATATGGCGAATACTCTTTCTGTAATGCTTTCATTGTTTCGGTTAGATCTATGTCTGTAGGGTCGCCGGTGTAATAGTTAAGCGAAACAGCGGCGTAAAACATTTGATGGCGTGTAAACAGCGCGCGGCCGAAGTTGCGGCCTGCATTCATTTTGGCAATTAAGTCGTCTGGAATGGTTTCGCCGGCGGCGTTTTTGGCGAATGTTTTAAGCGTATCGGCATCCCAAACCCACTCTTCAAGCATTTGCGAGGGCGCCTCTACAAAATCGTGTTCTGGTTTAATGCCAGAGAAATACATACGTGGTTGATGTCCACCAAACAAGCCGTGTAATAAGTGGCCAAACTCATGCAAAAAAGTTTCAACCTGGCTGTGTTCCATTAAGTCGGTGCCGCTAGGAAAGTTGCATACTAGCGCGAGGATAGGTGGTTGAACGCCTTTCACGCCGTCTTGGTAACCGAAAGCGGCCGCGTGATTATATTTGCCTTCACGGGGGTGCATATCTAAGAAGAATTTACCCACAAGGTGATCGCCCTCCCACATTTCGTAACTTTCTACAGACTCGTGCCAAACCTCTGTTTGCCACGGTTTTATGGTTACACCAAACATGGATTCGGTAAGGTCGAAGATGCCATCCCTTACCGCATTGTAGTTAAAGTATTCTCGAATTTTTTGTGAATCGACATCGAACTGTTCTGTTTTTACTAGTTCTTCAAGGTAGGTTTTTTGCCAGTCGCCAACGCGGGTTGCATTGGGGGCTATTTGCTTTAAGCGGTTTAGTAGCAGTTGATACTCTTCGTTTGCTTGCTTTTTGGCTAATACATTTATTTTGTTTATAAAATTGCGGGCGTTTTCTGGGGTTTTAATCATTAAATCTTCGGTTACGTAACTGGCGTAATCGCTATAACCCAAAATTTTCGCTAGTTCTGCGCGTTTTATTAACAGGTCTTTTAACACTTTTTCGTTGGCAGGGTAGCCGCGTTTGCGAAACTCTTTGTAAAACGCGAGTCGCAATGCATCGTTTTTAGCGTATTGCATTACGGGAATGTAATCGGGGTAACTTGTGGTTAGGGTTATTTTGCCGTCTTCACCGGCGGGGTGTGCGTCTATGTAATCTTGCGGTAAGCCTTCAAGCTCACTGGTTGAGCTAACGCTAATGCTGCGTACATCTTCGCGGATATTTTTGTTAAAGCTTTGACCTAGTGCCACAATTTCATCTTGTAGTGCGCGAATCCGGTTGCGCGATTTTTCGTCTAGGTCTACGCCAGAGCGCTTGTAATCTTGAATAAGTTCTTCTACGTATCGTTTATCTAGCGCGCTTAATTGACTTGTGTCGATTTTGGCTATTTTGGCGTACAGCGGTTTGGAGAGGTTTATTTCGGTAATTAATTCGATAACTTTTTGTTGGCAGTTATCGGCGGCCTCGCGCAGGGCGGCGTTTGGGTGAACATTTCTAAATAGGCTGGCTTTGCTTATTACTCGATCTATAACTATGTCTAGTTTGTCTATTTCTGCGAGTAATGCCATGTCGCTAGCTGCAGGTGTAGCATTTTGGAGGGTTTCAAAAAGCTCGCTAGCGGTTGTGTATTCGGCCTTACATTCATTTAAGTAGCTTACGGCGGCTGCATCGGTTGGGCTAAACCAAGCATTTTCTGCTGCAGCTGCTTGGCTGGTTAAGTTTTCGTCAATAGGCTGTTTGGTTTGATTGCATGCGCTTAATCCAACTAATAACGCTGCACTAAGCATGGCAGTGTTGAGTTTTGATAGCGCATTAAATTTAGGTGATAAATTTTTACAGTGCCCAGCCATGGTGTTAGCCCCCGAAAATATCATTATTGAATGTAGTCGTCGCTTGCATGCGAAGGTTTAGTTTAACCAATTATCTTTTGTTGTACGTAGTTAAATTCGTGTCTAGGTCACGTAAATAAGCGCTTTGGCGGTGCGAGTTGTGTACGCAATAAGGCAAAGGCTGTTTGTGCTAAGTGTGTGATTTTCCGACACATTTGGCATCGTAGACTACACTATTTGAAAGGCATTTACATTTTTAGTTCAAAGCGGCGAACCGCACATTAAGTGAGCGCATTTTGAACAATTGGATTGACGCGATTTAGCGGGTTGGCATACATGGCAAATAAAGGTTTGTCCCATTGGGTTACAAAGTTACGCACGCAAAACACCCCAGTTTTGAACAATGTTATTGTTGAATTAAACGCAATAACAGGTGACGAAGAAGCCGATGTTAACCAAATGGCCGAAGTGATTTTACGCGACGCAAACCTAACCTCGCATGTGTTGCGGGTAGCTAACAGTGTGCAGTACAACTATGGCAAGGCGCGTATAAATACAGTAAGCCGAGCAGTGGTTTTAATTGGTTTAAAAGGAATGCGGGCCATTTGTATCTCCTTATTGTTAATAGATTCGTTGCTTACGGGCAAGTCTAAGCAACGCGTGCTGGATTTAATGGCACAAGGCTTTCATGCTGCGACCCAAGCGCGCAACATTGTTTTAAAATTAGACAGCGACGCAGCTGAAGAGGCTTTTATTGCTGGCTTACTTTATAACCTTGGTGAGATGGCGTTTTGGGCCGCGCAGGAGATGAACCCCGAAAACGAAGCCCTCATAAATGATGATATGCGCGTGCGCCGTCAGGCGATGGAGACACAGCTTGGCACCTCCTTTAAAGCAGTAACCAAAGAATTGGCTCGTCACTGGAAGCTCGGCGAGACGCTCGAGCAGGTGTTATCACCTTCAGAGCAGTCATCTGATGTTGTAAAAGCTGTGGTAACCGGTGAGCGCATTAGTCGTGCAGCGCTGTTTGGCTGGGATAGCCCGCAGGTTAAAAAGGTGGTTGCGGAAGTGTCGGAGCTGCTTGGTATTTCTGATGATCAATCTGAAACAATGATCAAAAATAGTGCAGATCAAGCGGCGGAAGTAGCATTGGACTTTGGTGTTAACGAAGCATGCCCACTTATTCCTAGCAGTCGCTCGAAGGTTCCCAAAAAATCCAAACCCGCTAGCAAGATTCTTAAGGGCGATGCCATGCTGCAGCTTAACATTTTGCGGGATTTATCTAACGCAACCTATGAGCGCATGGATGTAAACACTATCTTTCAGATGGTTGTGGAGGGTATGCACCGGGGCATTGGGTTAGAACGAGTTGTTATAGCCTTTATTAAAAAGCGCAAATTACAGGCCAAATACATGCTGGGCGAGGGCACAGAGCACTGGCGTTCAAGCTTTATGTTTGATGTAGGGCCGTATAGCGAAAGCATATTTACCCACGCTATGGAAAAAGGCGGCAACCATTGGTTTACGCAAGATGCCATTGCAAGCCAATCGAACCTTTACCCCAACGATTTGATTACCATTGTGGGGCGTTTTCCTTCTTTTGTATCTACTTTGCAAATAGATGATAGAAAAGTGGCGTTATTCTATGCCGATAGATGGAATTTTGGTGGCAGGCTAAGTGAAGATCAGTTTGAAAGTTTTAAGCACTTTTCAAATCAGGCTCAAGCGAGCTTGAACCTGTTATCGTCGAAGGGGCGGAAGCAGTAACGCTAACCGCTAGTTAGTTTTAGTCACATCCACAAAAAGTGTTAGCGTATCACCTGGCTGTAAATAGCTCTTGGTGTCGACTTGATTCCACTGCAATATGTCGCTCACGTTTATTTTGAATTTGTCAGCTATACGATGCAGGGAATCTCCGCGCCTTACCTTGTACGAGAGCTTTCTAACAACAGCGTTGTTGGACGCAGTGCTAGCTTCGGCCTTGGTCCAAATAACGAGAGTTTGGCCCGGTTTGATAAGGTCCGCTGGGGCAAGGTTGTTCCAATGTGCAACTTTGCTTGGGGTAACACCGTATTTTTTACCAATAGACCAGAAGCTGTCGCCGCTTTGTACTATATGCTCAACTTTGGTTGAGTTGCCGCTTTTACCGCCTGAGGATTGTCTGTTTTGGATGCGTTGCACAATGCTTTGTGTGTAGTGCTCGTCTTTTTTAGCAGCAATAGGCACCAATAGAGTCTTTCCCGCGCGAATGTTGTTATTTCGCAAACCATTTATGCTTTTTAGTGAATCTACGCTTACTTTGTATTTTGCAGCGATAGTAGAGAGGGAATCACCGGACGCGATAGTGTATCTATCCCATGTGATTCGTTTGCCAGGCGGAATGCCGGCTAGCTTTTCTTTGAATGAGTTCGCTGAGGCGTAAGGCACCAATAAAGTGTGCGGGCCGGTAGGGTCTGTCGCCCAGCGATTAAAGGCAGGATTAAGTTGATATAGCTCATCCATATCTATTTCGGCAAGCTCTGCCGCTTGAGCCAAATCTATTTGCGACCCCACTTCAACGGCTTCGAAATACGGTTGGTTGGGAATTGGGCGCAGTGTTAAGCCGTAATCTTCTGGTGCGCCAATTAGCTGGCTAATAGCCAGTAGCCGAGGTACGTATGCTTGAGTTTCTCTGGGGAGTTTTAGGTTCCAAAAATCGGTGGGTTTACCGGCTTTTTCATTGCGTTTAATTGCCCGAGAAACATTACCAATACCGCTATTATACGCTGCCATTGCCAGCAGCCAGTCGCCATCAAAATGCTTATGTAGTTTTTCTAGGTAGGTGAGCGCTGCATTGGTAGATAAAACCACGTCTCTGCGACCGTCATACCACCAGTTTTGCTTTAAGCCCAAGCTTCGCCCTGTGCGGGGCATAAACTGCCACATGCCAGAAGCCGTTACATGGGAATAGGCAAAGGGGTCAAATGCGCTTTCTACTATAGGAAGCAAAGCAAATTCCGTAGGCATGTTGCGGCGTTCTAATTCGCCAACAATATAGTAGAGGTAACGCTCACCGCGATCGGTGACTCTATCTAGGTAGCTTTGGTGTTTGCCATACCAATTACGTTCTTGGTCGATTCTTTTGTCTTGGGGGATTTCTAGTTGGTAGCCAGCTCGGATTCGATCCCAAAGGGTAAATTCTGACTCTACAATTGGCTCGTCGGCTTCGGGGACGTCTAATGGTTCAGCATCGAGCGAGTGCTCAGCAATATCAGCTTCTAGCTGCTCTTCTGGAGTTGATACGATAACAAGCTCAGATTCGGCTTCGTTTTTAGTATAAGCGCATCCTTGAAAGCCAATTAATACACCTAATAGTGCGACTAGCGGAGTGGTTCGCGCAAAAGTGCGAGAAAATAACGTAATTTGCATAATTTTATTGTTTACTCTTAGAACTTACGTGCCACACGCTGTTACGTATGCCATCGGGTTGGCTACTAGTCTTGGCCTTTTACGGCTTAATCGACCTTTCTCTTAGGTGGAAAGTGGCGTCAGTTTAAAGGGAAAGGCTAAAAAAGCAACCGAGAGGTTTGTGGCTTTCCGGTGGGGAAACTCGCTTTAAAATGAATCTTTCCAAAGTCTCAAATGCTTAAAAACATCTGCGGCCGTTAAGCCCTTGAGCCGCAAGTGGTTTTCGACAGCCTGCTGTATAGATAATTCCTTGTAACGCAAAAAAGGGTTTAAGGCTTTTTCTCGCTCAATGGTGGTTGGAATGCTCGGTAGATCGTTTTTACGCAAGCTGCGTACGCGTTGCTCATAGTCGATTAGCGCCTGTGATTGTGGCTCAACAGTACGTGCGAATTTAATGTTTGTGAGGGTATATTCGTGCGTGCAATAAACCTCTGTTTGGCTAGGTAGCGCGCTGATGGCATCTAGGCTGGTACGCAACTGCTCATGGGTGCCTTGAAGAATACGCCCACAACCGCATGAAAAGAGAGTGTCACCACAAAAGAGTTTAGGTGTGGTAAGGGGTAGTAAGTAGGATAGGTGCTCAGGCATATGGCCTGGTGTAGCAATAACTTGCAGGGAGGGCACATCGACGCCCTTACATAGCTCAATCCGGTCGCCATCTTCAACTGGATGGGTAACATCCTGTATAACGCTTGGGCCATAAACTACTGGTTCTTCGTCACGCCAAAGTTGAAGATTGGCACAAAGCTCTGCAATACCCGTTACGTGATCCCAGTGGCTATGGGTGATAATTATCGACGCAATAGTCAGCTCGTGCTGCGTAATGTACTCGATAACTTCACTTGCACTGCCTGGGTCCACCACAACTACACTGTTTTGCGAGGTGTGGCGCATTACCCACACATAGTTACCTTGGTATATGGGAATAGGGTGTACGCTTACAGGGCTACCTAATTGCATGTTCATCCGCAGGTAAGAAATTGATTGAATAATGGTATGATGACCTAAAATTGCTCTGCCACCAACTCGCGCTAGCTGTATATGTAGGTGCAGCGGTGCGTCTCAAACTAGAGCGGGGCAGAAATCTATATGGCGCGTGGGAGGCCAATATGAGCTTTTCGATAAAAAACTGCATAGGCAGTTTTGCGGACACTTTGCGCAACCGCTGGCAAATTCAACCTCTGCAAAATACCATGCTCGATTTGCATGAGTGGTTCAAGGGGCCTTATGGTGTGGCCTTGCTCGATGCGCAAAAACAGACCATTGAGCACGAGTTGGGCGGCTATTTTGGGTACCACTTAATGCAGCTTAGCGTGCTACCCGAGCACAAGTTTTACGATTCCAGCAGAATAAACCACCGTTTTTCATTAAGCCCTTTAGCCAATGAACATGCCGAGAATGCACAAGCCTGCGCAGATATGGAAAGCCTGCCACTGCCCGATGAGTGTATTGATGTGTGTATATTGCACCACACCCTAGATTTTGCAGCTAACCCCCAGCAGGTGCTAAAAGAGGCCGCACGTGTAACCGTGCCTAGGGGTTACATCATTTTAATGGGGTTTAACCCTACTAGCGTGTCTGGCTGTATTAAGCCATTTGCGCATTTTGCGGGTAAAACGCCTATTTGGAAGCGCCAAAGCTTAAGGGTTAGAAGGTTAAAAGATTGGTTGGCGTTTTTAGACTTTTCAACGCTAGATGTTAAATACGGTGCATACAGCGTACCCATAAACAACGAAAAATACTTACGTAATACACGGCTAATAGAGCGCAGTTTTGCTAAAACGAATCTGCCACTAGGGGGCACATATTGTATCTTTGCACGCAAAGATAAGGTTGGACTCACACCCATAAAACCAGCGTGGGATAAAACAACTAAGGGATTAATGGATGTGGTGCCCTTGCCTAAACGAGCTATTAATCCTGGCATGCGTCGGCACAGCGCAGATGTGCTCCCTATGCGGCGCCGTACCATCGCACCAAAATACTTTCCTTAAGGTTTTGCAGTTAACATAGTGCTTTACGAGCAAGCTTTATGTTATTGATATTTAAAAACATTTTTATATTTTCTTTGAAAGGCATTGTGAATGAGACAGATAGTTCTCGATACCGAGACAACGGGCCTAGAGCCAAGCCAAGGCCACCGAATTATTGAGATAGGGTGTGTTGAGCTAATAAATCGAAAGCTTACGGGCCGTCATTATCACCAGTACATTAAACCTGAACGGGAAATTGATGAAGGCGCAATTGAAGTTCACGGCATTACCAACGAATTTCTAGCAGACAAACCGGTTTTTAAAGATATAGCCGATGAGTTTATGGCGTTTGTTGATGGTGCAGAACTAGTCATTCACAACGCACCGTTCGATGTGGGCTTTCTAAATCACGAATTTAACCTTCTAGGGCGTGGCAGCACAGTTATAAACGACCGCTGTTCTATTCTCGATACGCTCGCACTAGCAAGAAACAAGCACCCTGGGCAAAAGAACAACCTGGATGCCCTGTGTAAGCGTTACGGCGCAGATAACTCCGCACGAGACCTTCACGGCGCTTTGCTCGATGCTGAAATTCTAGCCGATGTTTACCTGTTAATGACCGGTGGGCAAACCAACCTTGCCCTAGGTGGTGCGGGTTCGTCTAGTGGCATGGACGACGGTGGTGAAGAGCTTGTACGTGTAAGTGCCGATCGCAAACCGCTCCCCATTATAAGAGCGTCTGCAGAAGAGCTGGCTTTACACGAGAAAAAGTTGGCTGAAATAGACAAGGCTTCAGGCGGCGAATGCCTCTGGCTCAAGCAGTCATAAGAATTAGAGTTTAGCCTGTAACGTAAAACGCCGAGCATTCCTCGGCGTTTTACTATGAGCGTACAAGTAAGACTCTTAGTAGAAGAGTATTACAGACCCAAGGCCAACCGCACCAAGAACGATTGTGTAGGGCAGCGCCATTATTACCATTTTGCCGTACGAAAGGCGAATAAGCGGGGCAAGAGCAGAAGTGAGCAGGAATAAAAATGCTGCTTGGCCGTTTGGTGTCGCCACGCTAGGTAGGTTGGTGCCGGCATTAATTGCTACAGCAAGTACATCAAAATGCTCACGAGAAATAGTACCCGCATCGAATGCCGCTTTTACTTCGTTAATGTACACGGTAGCAACAAACACATTATCACTAATCATAGATAACACGCCGTTAGCCACAAAGAACATAGGAGCCTGGGCACCTTGTTCCATGGCTAAAACGTAATCAATAACCGGTGTAAACAAATGCTGGTCGTGGATAACAGCCACAACTGCGAAAAACACCACTAGCAGCGCGGTAAAGGGCAGCGCTTCTTCAAAAGCGTGACCAATGCGGTGTTCATCGGTAATGCCGTTAAAGGCGGTTAGCAGAACAATAATAAGCAAACCAATAAGGCCAACTTCCGCTAGGTGCAAGGCTAATGCAAATACAAGCACTACTGCGACAACCGCTTGTACAAGTAATTGCGCCTTATCGCCAAACCCGCGCTTTGCCGTTTCCTTTTTATCAAAATCGACCAATATTTGGCGCACGCTATCGGGTAATTTGGCTCCGTAGCCGCAGATACCTGTCTTTTCTAGTATTGCGCAGGTGAGCAAACCACCAATTAAAGCAGGCACAGAAATAGGTGCCATAACCAAGTAGAACTCAATGAAGTTCCAGCCAGCAATTTCTGCAATAAGCAAGTTTTGAGGCTCGCCAACTAAGGTAGCAACGCCACCTAGGGCGGTACCTACTGCACCGTGCATAATAAGGCTGCGCAAAAAGCTGCGGAAAGTATCTAAATCTTCGCGGTGCAAATCGTGCACATTATCATCTGCGGAGTGGTCGTGGTCGTTACCGTGCCCACTACCTGAGGCAAAGCGATGGTAAACCGCGTAAAAACCTACAGCCACAGCGATGAGTACGGCAGTTACTGTTAGCGCATCTAAAAAGGCAGAAAGCACTGCTGCAACAAATGAGAACAATAAAGAGAGAAGCAGTTTCGAGCGAATACCAAGCAAGATCTTGGTAAACACGAAAAGAAGCATGTCCTTCATAAAGTAGATGCCTGCCACCATAAACATAAGTAGCAGAATTACTTTAAAGTTGGCGAGTACTTCATGGTATACCGAGTCTGCGCTGGTTAGCCCAAGTAGCACAGCTTGAATGGCCAATAAGCCGCCCGGCTGCAAAGGGTAGCACTTGAGAGCCATAGCAAGAGTAAAAATGAACTCAATAATTAGCGCCCAACCAGCCAAAAAAGGACTAACTTGGGAGAGAACAATATTGATAACCAAGAAACCTAAAATTGTTTTCTTATACCAATTTGGGGTGTGGCCCAGAAAATTGTGCCAAAACGCGTTAGTCATGGACTGCGGCATAACTTGGGTCCTTTATATTCACAAGGGGTTTAATACTTCACTATGTGAGAAATACATAGCCTAATTCACGCAAAAAATAGCCTATTTTAATACAAATAGGGGGGAAGCTAAAAGCGCGCGCTAAAATGAACCACATGGAATAAAAAATCAAGCAAGAATTGACTAAATATTGGTCTGCAGACGTTGAAGGTAGGAGGGTGATGCGTTTCTAACCGCTGTGGCTATTTATTGTACGCAATGGTGTGACTTAATCGAGAGATTGTGTTAAACAACGCAGGTAAGGCTCAGAAAAATAAAGACTTTTATAAAAGGCGCATTATACTTACCTAAGACTTTATGTTGACGTGTTTAAATCTACACTTACATACACCGAACAATAATCACGCTTTGGGAATACGGGCAAATGCTTGTTACCAAAGCTCTGAAACGGGATAAGGTTATATTGTGAGCTCAATGGACGCTGTAAATTTTCAATCGCTCAATATGGTGCGCGATGAACTGGTAGCCACCATCGAGGAGGCTGCACGCAACCTTGAGATGTTTGTTACCGCCCAGCAAGATGGCGAATCGCTACAAGCTTGTATGGACGGTATTCGACAAATAGTGGGCATTTTGCGTCTTATCCAGTTCCGTGGTGCATGCATATTAGCCGAAGAGTTACTTGCAACCGCGACAGATATCACCCCTGGTGATGCGGGCCCCAAATCTGATCAGCGTTTAGAGGTAGTAAGTAACACGTTTTTCGTGCTTACCCGTTATCTCGAGTACGTTCAGCAAGTAGAGCGCCGCGTACCTGTATTGCTTATCCCTCATATTAACGCATTGCGCAAAATGCGCGGCGAGCCCGCTTTTTCTGAGAGCCATTTCTTCCATATAAACCTCAGTAGTTCGTTACACGTTCCCCCTGTGGAGCAGCTGCAAATTGCAGAAGCTGATTTCAGGCAGCACGTCCGGCGCCTACGCCATATGTACCAAGTAGGGTTGCTGGCTTTGATTCGAGGGAAGCAGGCTAAAAATTCATTGGCGATGATGCGCAGAGCATGTATTCGCCTACACAAGCTTGGCGGCTCCCTAAAACCGCTTTCGCAGCTCTGGTGGTTAAGCAACCTAACGCTAGATGTATTGGCCACAGAGAACATGGCAATACTTGAGGCAAGAAAGTTACTGTTTAGCCGTATAGACCGGGTTATACGCCAAGTGGAGAAATCTGGTTCGGCTTCGTTTGCTGCTCAGCCTCCGAAAGGCTTAATCAAAGAATTAGTGTACTTGTTGGTGCTGTCGGGTAAGCAGAGCGAAGAAATAACCTTAATTCGCAAAGCTTTTGGTATTAATGCATTCCCGTATTCAGATAAAGACCTATCGCAAGAGCGCGACGCGCTAAGTGGCCCAAGTGCTCACACTGTTACTTCCCTTGCAAAAGTCCTGCAGGCAGAGCTTTCAAACACCAAAAAAGTGTTAGAAAACGCGGCTCAAAGCAGTACACAAAAAATTGATGATTTAGACGAGTTTATTGGCACCCTCAAAAAAGTAGCTGAGATTCTATCTGTAGTAGGCCTTGTTACTGCTAGTTCCACACTAAAAGAAGAGATAGAGCGCCTAAATGGCTGGCACGGTTTGGAAGACGGGCCTGATATTGAAGAGCTCTCTGAAGTGGCAAACACGCTATTGTATTTGGAAAGCACAGTAGCTGCACTTGAGCACTCTAAGTTGTCTACTGAAAAATTGAACGAAGCGAGTAAAATTGCTCAACGCGAAATTATCGCCTCTGGCGAGCTTTCGATTGCTAGAAAAATTGTAATTGAAGAATGCGAAGCAGGGATATTACTTACCAAGCGAGCATTAAGTTCGTTTTCTGATTCCGATTACGACACCGGCCATATTCGCAACATAGCTAAAACCCTAACCACGGTTAAAGGCGGTTTACTCATGCTAGGTAAAGAGCGTGTGGCAGCCATACTTGGTTTATGTGTTCAGTTTGTAGAGGAAGTGTTATTGGATGAAGAGCATCCAGCAGCGCTTAAAGAACTTCTCGAAACCTTTGCCGACGCGATAATATCCGTAGAGTATTATTTAGATTCCTCATCGGGTTCTGGGCAAATGGACGAAACAGTATTGCAAATAGCAGAAGAAAGCCTTGAAGCCCTCGGTTTTAGTATCCATGGCGACGGTGAATGAATTTTGAGCCAGCCCTAAGCCCCAAGGTCGAATCCCCTCCGAGTTGGCTAATATTAATATGCGGCAAACAGATTCTAGTCTCGCAGTGTTCTACTGAGGTTCTGTTTCCCGCTGACTCTATTGAAAGCCTTAATATCGTATTTCAGCACCGTCTGGGGGCTGTTAACCAACAGCATCTTGATGCAGTCGTTATAGATAATACAGAAGAGCTTTCTATAGAAGGTTGGGAGTGGGCCAATCTTCGCGATTTACTGGGTGTACTGCACGAACCTTTATTTCACTTGGCTGGTCGCGCACTGCAATTTTCTTACTGGGATAAAACTCATCAATACTGCGGTCAGTGCGGCGGGGCAACCATTCCTGCAGATGAATATCGCTCGCGAATGTGCACGCGATGCGAATTGCACTTTTACCCAAGACTTTCCCCCTGTGTTATAGGGCTTATTCACGACGGCAAACGTTGTTTGCTCGCCCGTAATGTGCGCCACCCAGCAGGTCGGTTTAGCACCATCGCCGGTTTTATAGAGCCTGGCGAAACTGCGGAACAAGCCTTTGCAAGAGAAGTGCGAGAGGAGGTGGGGGTTCAAGTTAAAAATATACGCTACGCATTTTCTCAACCTTGGCCATTCCCGGGGCAGCTTATGCTCGGTTTTTACGCAGAATACGCAGGTGGGGAAATCCAAGTAGACAACATTGAGATTATTGAGGCAGATTGGTTCGATATAGATAATTTGCCACAAACGCCGCCAGAGAGTACGATTTCGGGGCTTTTAATAAGAGAGTACGTGCAAAAGGTTAGGGAGCAGAAATAGAATGTTTTCCGGTGCGTTAATAGGTATTTTGGGGGTTATAGCCCTAATATTCATATATTTTGGGCTTAAGTTTTTAGGCAATAAATCTTGGGTAATGGGTTGGATACGCGGCTCGTTTGGCTTGTGTTTTATTGGCGCAAGTGTGGTGGTGATCTTTGTTGCGCTAGACCTGCTTAGCTACAAGCAGCTAATGGCAGATAAAACAATCGTAACTCTCCATATGGAGAAGGTTGGTGAGCAGCACTATAAAGTTAATCTAACTCATGTATTAGAAGGGGTTGACGAAAGCTTTGAGTTGCGTGGCGACCAATGGCAAATGGATGCACGAGTTTTGCGCTGGGGAGGCCTGCTAAAAAGCGTAGGCACCAAGCCAAGCTACAGGTTAGACCGAATTTCTGGCCGGTATTTTTCGCTAGAAGATGAACGACGAAGCGATAGAACCGTTTACGAATTAAACCACAGTGAATATTGGCTCGATACTTGGGCTTGGATATATAAAAATAACGAACTCGTACCCGGGGTTGACGCAACTTACGGTAGTGCTACCTTTTTGCCAATGGCAGATGGCGCGCTATATGAAGTGGTGCTAACTAGCAGCGGGTTAGCAGCAAAACCATTAAATAAACTAGCAGAACAAGCGATAAATCGCTGGCAGTAAACCTTGGAGTGAATTTTGGAATTTTTGAGTGAGTATGGGCTTTTTTTAGCCAAGACAGTAACTTTTGTAATAGCTTTTGCCGCAATAGTGGTGGTTATAGTATCCGCTGGCAGCAAAGGGCAAGGGGCCGGCAAAGGCCTTATTGAAATAACTAAACTAAACGAAAAATACGACGATATTCTACATCTTGTTAAATCTGCCGTTATAGATGAAGAGTCGCTTAAGGTAGAGCGCAAGCAAGAAAAGAAAGCAGAGAAAGAAAAAAAGAAAGCGTTAAAAGCACAGGCTAAACAAAAAAAGCAATCTGTTAGCTCCGAAAATACAGATGTCGCTGAAGCAGATTCTAATACAGAAGCAAAGCCTCGGGTGTTTGTAACCCATTTTGACGGCGATATTAAAGCATCAGAAACGCAAGAGTTGCGTGAAGTAATTACCGCTATTTTGTCTATCGCCAAGCCGAGCGATGAAGTGGTAGTTTGCCTTGAGAGCCCTGGGGGAATGGTGCATGGCTACGGTTTGGCAGCCAGCCAGCTTGCGCGCATCACCGAGAAAAACATCCCATTAACAGTATGCGTAGATAAGGTGGCCGCGAGCGGCGGCTACATGATGGCATGCGTAGCGAATAAAATAGTGGCTGCACCATTTGCGGTAATTGGTTCTATAGGTGTTGTTGCTCAAATACCTAATTTTCACAGATTGCTTAAAAAGCATGATGTGGATTACGAAATGCTCACCGCCGGTGAATACAAGCGCACTTTGACTATGTTTGGTGAGAATACTGAAAAAGGGCGCCAAAAATTTGTAGAAGACCTAGAAGAAACACACGATTTGTTTAAAGACTTTATTCGACAGCATCGTAGTGTGGTTGATGTAGATAAGGTTGCAACGGGTGAAATTTGGTTTGGCACTAAAGCCCTAGAAGAAAAGCTAATTGATGCTGTGCAAACTTCTGATGCATATTTGTTTGATAGGAAAGATAGTGCAGACCTTTTCGAGATTAACTACGTGCATAAGCGTACAGTGATGGAGAAATTAGGTATTAATGCTGAGGCGAGTCTGGAGCGTGTGATAGGCAAGCTGTGGCAAAAGGCTACCACTAGGTATACCGCATAACTCTAAATCAATTGGCTAATAGCCGCAAAATTAAAAGCCATCAGTCATAATTATTTTTAGGCTGATGGCTTTTCACTAACCCTTCCTTGCTAAATCCCTTTCTAGAAAGCTAATCTCTTCTTAACTTATCCGACACTGCAATAGGGTTTGGAAAGTTAAAAATCACAATATAACTTGAAACAATAAAGGTGAGAATGGCTGTGGTTTGGATAAGCAGCGAAGCTTGCTCGCCTATCAAATTATTTGTAGCCGCAACAAACACAATGAGGATTGAAAACTCGCTGATTTGCCCAAGCCTAAAACCTAAATCCCACGCGAGAGACGTTTTTTCACTTTGCTGCTTTAATAGCAAGAAAAACACAGTTGGCTTTGCTGCTAGAACGACCGCGGCGAATATTAACGCAGGCAATAAAACGCTCGGTAATAGCGGGATATTAAGTTGTGCACCTAACGCAAAAAAGAACAATACTAAGAAAAAATCGCGTAGTGGTCGTAAATTTAACGCAATATATTGCGAAATTGGGCTGGTAGCCAGAGAAATGCCGGCGATAAATGCGCCTATTTCTGCAGATAAGTTAACAGACTCTGATAAGTGCGCTAATCCTAAGCACCAACCTATAGCCAATAAAAAGATGTACTCATGAAAGCGGTCGAACTTTTGTATCAGCTTTAGCAGTACAAAGCGCACAAATAAAAATGCACCCGCAGCCAGTAAAGGCAGTGCCGCAATTGCTTTTATAAGTTTCATTGGCTCTACGGTATCGCCACCACCACTTAGCAACACGAGCAAACACAAAATGGCGATAAAATCCTGAAATAGAAGCAACCCGACCATGAGGTCGCCGGAGTGTTTATGGTGAAGGACTGTAGTGGGGAGTAATTTAATACCTATAATCGTACTTGAAAACATAGAGGCCATGGCGAGCACTAGGCTTTCCATATGGCTAAAACCGATAATTACCCCAAAGCCATAGCCTAATGCTCCAAAAATAGCGGAGCTAATGAGGGCAATACTGGTGGCTTTTTTAAGTACGTTGAGCAGGGCGCTTGGCTGCATATCTAGCCCAAGCAAAAACAATAAAAATATGATGCCGATATGAGACATCTCGGCTACGTAGTGCACATCTTTTATTATTTCTAACCCGAAAGGGCCCAGAATAGCGCCCACTGCAATATAGGCCACCAATAATGGTTGTCGCGTGTACAGTGCGACCGACGCTACAACCGCCGCGCCGCAAAAAATAAGGAAGAAACTTTCAAATACGCCTCCTTCCATTGTTATATTTACTCCTTAATTAGGGTTAACGCTAATGTAAGTATAGTTTACGTGACTAAGCGGGGAGCGGTAGGATAAATTTAGATACTAAATAAGATAATAAAGGCAAAAAAAAGGAGGCATAGCCTCCTTTACGGGTAAAACTAAATAGAAATCCTAAGCTCTGCGACGAAACAGTGGTTGTGGCTCGTCGGTACCCGCTTGGTAGCTTTCGCTAAACGTGCTAAAAAACGGTAAAGCTTTGTTAACGTCTGTTTCTTCTGCAAACTCAAATGCGTCAAAGCCGCAACGAGACATGTAGAAAATCT
This sequence comes from Saccharophagus degradans 2-40, assembly GCF_000013665.1. Classification (NCBI taxonomy): domain Bacteria; kingdom Pseudomonadati; phylum Pseudomonadota; class Gammaproteobacteria; order Cellvibrionales; family Cellvibrionaceae; genus Saccharophagus; species Saccharophagus degradans. The sequence continues at coordinate 2,537,707 of NC_007912.1, read as the reverse complement.
GATCGAAAATGAAGTTGCCAACTGCGCGAATTTCACCGCTAAAATCAGTGTGCTCTCGCAGAGTACGCGCAAGTGAAAAGCCGCGACCATCAGCAAATACAGGAAAGTCGATAGCAATAATATTGCGATCTTTAACCACTGCTTTTACTTGCTCTATGTCTACATCACTTGCTATCCAAAAGCCGAATCGATCTGCATCTTTGTAGCCTTCTGTGTTTGCGATATAAGCGCTGTAAGGCACAAGCCATTGACCGCTTGTGAGATCTGCAGCAGCTAATTCTTCTTCTGTTCTAATTAGTACCCAGCTGTGTTCTACAACTTGAGCATTCTTAACTAGCTTTGGCATAGATTCTCTCCTTAAACGGTTCAATACCTACGCGGTTATAAGTTTCAAAAAATTGCTCACCCTCTACACGTTTTTCAACAAAAACATCTACGAGCTTGCGAACAACGGTTGGCATATCTTCAGCAGAGAAGGCGGGGCCTAATACTTTGGCAAGTGCAGCGTTGTTACCAGCGTTACCGCCTAATTGCACTTGATAAAATTCAGCGCCTTTTTTATCTACACCTAAAATACCTATATGGCCAATGTGGTGATGGCCACAGGCGTTCATACAGCCAGAAATATTTAGGTCTAAATCGCCTAAATCGTATAGATAATCTAGGTCGTCAAATTCGCGCTGAATAGCTTCTGCAATAGGTATAGATTTAGCGTTAGCTAATGAACAGAAGTCACCCCCTGGACAGCAAATAATGTCGGTAAGCGTGCCTATGTTAGCCGTTGCAAAGCCAGCAGCTTTGGCTTCTTGCCACAAATTAAATAGCTCGCTAACTTTAACATCTGCTAATACTATATTTTGCTCATGAGTAGCTCGAAGCTCACCAAAAGAGTACTTATCGGCAAGGTCTGCAATTATTTCTAATTGTTTGTCAGTTACGTCGCCTGGCGCAATGCCTGTTGGCTTCAGCGAAAGGGTAACTGCTTTATAGCCATCCACTTTATGGGCGGTAACGTTTCGAGCTAACCAGTTTGAAAACGCTTTGTTTTCGCTTGCAGCATTGGCAAGTTCCGCTTCTGCGGCTTGCACATCAATGGCTTCGTAATCTGGTGCGGTAAAGAAGCTTTTTGCACGTTTGATTTCTTTGTCTGTAAGCAGGGTTTGGGAATCGCGAATGTGCTCCCACTCAGCCTCAACGCGTTTGGCGAACTCTTCTGGACCCATCGCTTTTACGAGTATCTTGATACGTGCTTTATATTTGTTGTCGCGTCTACCGTGTAGGTTGTAAACACGCAAAATAGCTTCTAAGTATGTAAGCAGGTCGTTTTCCGCTAAGAATTCGCGTATTACGCTGCCAATAACTGGGGTGCGGCCTAGGCCTCCACCTACAAGTACTTTGAAGCCTACGCTGCCGTTTTCTGACTTAACTATTTGTAAGCCTATATCGTGAAAATGGATAGCTGCGCGGTCGTCTACGCTGCCAGAAACCGCAATTTTGAATTTGCGTGGCAAGAAAGCGAATTCAGGATGGAACGTAGACCATTGGCGAATAATTTCGCAGTAGGGGCGAGGGTCTACTATTTCATCCGTAGCTACACCGGCAAACTGGTCTGATGTGACGTTACGAATACAGTTGCCGCTAGTTTGCACTGCGTGCATTTCTACTTCGGCCAGCTCGGCTAGAATGTCTGGTACGTCTTCAAGATTTGGCCAGTTAAACTGCACATTTTGGCGAGTGGTCATGTGACAGTAACCTTTGTCATACACTCTAGATATGTGCGCTAGCTTTCTAACTTGCGTAGCACTTAGTAAACCGTAAGGAACAGCGATACGGAGCATTGGGGCAAGGCGCTGTATGTACAGCCCGTTTTGAAGGCGTAGAGGTAGAAACTCTTCGTCTTTCAGTTCGCCAGCTAGGTACCGATTGGTTTGGTCGCGAAATTGCGCAACACGCTCTTGTATGATTTTATGATCATGTTCGTCGTAAACGTACATGTAGAGAATATACCTATGTAAGTTAATCGTACCCACTGCCGATTGGCTGCAAAACGCGGCAAAGTGCACGGCTACTTTGCGTGGGGAAAAGAAGCGGAAGGATACAGGAATGGCCGCTTTTTAGAAACCTTTGGCGGTTTCTAACACGCTTCTGGCCCATATATAGGGGCTAGGAAGCATATTAATGTAAGTATCTAAGAACAATTCACTATATAAAAGACGTTTTTACCGTTAAGTGTTAACGGCGCCGCATATATATTGTGCAAAAGGGTTGATTCCTGAGCCAAAGTACGGTTGAATCTATATCCATAGACGGTTATTAAAACCTTTGTAACTGTCTTTTTACTCTAAAAACACAAAAATAAATGGGAGAAAATGATGGAAGATGAAATTCAGATGATGGAGCAAGGCGATAGCATTGCTGATGCAGTAGCGGCGGTAGCATTAATTCTAATATTTGTTACCACCTGTGTGTTTTGGTTGAGCGGCCAATAACCCCCGCACTTTCTAAAACCTAACTCCATGTTGCTAGCTCTACCCGAGCAATAGACCTAGGCTAGATAATTAACAATACTAACCACCCACAATATCCGGGCTAAGCAGCACAAAAAACCGACACCACGATCTGGGTCGGTTTTTTTATGCCTGTAGAAATGACATTCCACTCTAACCAATTGCTAAATTTGCAATTGTGATGAGCGTACCGAGAAATATAATTGTGAACAGTACGCCCATTACGATATAGGGTAGGGGGCTGGATTGCGAGAAATCCACCTCTCGGTTCGCATCAGTTTGTACGCCTACAGCCGCGCATAGTGTGGTTTTTACAAGCTGCCATAGGCTTGGTTTCTTTGGTGGTTTACCTGCCGTTTCGTTTTGCATATGTAGGCCCATTTAATTTAGGTAGACGGGTATCCTACACTTTTTGTTCCCCACCTTTAAAGCTTGCTAAAGAAACGTCACTCTGTGGGCTGCGGTATCGTTCTCACCTGTTGCCTCTTGAGTTGTTTGACGAATGTATTGCTTAGCCGCTACATACTCTTCATTTGCATCATTAAGCTTTGAAAAGCAAGTTATGCGGTCGTCCCCTTCAGTTTTAGAGCAGGTTGCCCGCAAATCTTTGTAGCTTTGAATAATCTTTTTTGCTTCTACCACCGATTTAGTGTCTTTCGCGAATGTGCTACTCGAAAAAATAATGGCACCTGCAGTAATTGAGGTTGTGATAATGGTACTGATTTTCATAGGGTTCCCTTTACAACTTGGCTAAAACTTAGTCATGAGTATAGGAACGGCTGGAGGGGGCAAAGTATGCATCGCCACCAAATGAGAACTGCATCTCCTTTTTTGGCGGCTGCGGCATCTAGTAATTTTCTACTAAAAACAACAGGTTATAGCATTTTAAGAAGTGAGCTGAATTGCTTATATAGAAAGGGGCTCGCCTAAAGCCGGGGAGCCCCACAAGGTTTAAATATCGTAATCAAGTACCGACTGCAGCCACTTTTCCATTTCTGCGGTGCTTAACCCTTTGCGCGACGCTAGAGATTCAACTTGGTCCTTCGCTATTTTGCCCGTATTGAAATACTTTGCCTTCGGGTGAGCAAAGTACCAGCCAGAAACTGCTGCGGTAGGGTACATGGCGTAGTGCTCGGTAAGTTGAACGCCTGTAGTTGCTTCCGCATCCAGTAAGTCAAACAAAGCGCGCTTTTCTGTGTGATCTGGGCATGCGGGGTAGCCTGGTGCGGGGCGAATGCCTTGATATTTTTCTCGTATAAGATCTTCGTTTGCGAGGTTCTCGTCCTGGTCGTAACCCCAAAACTCTTTGCGAACGCGCTGATGCAAATGCTCTGCAAAAGCTTCTGCAAGTCTATCTGCAAGCGCTTTTACCATGATTGCATTGTAGTCATCACCTTTTGCTTCGTACTCTTTAGCTAGCTCATCTACCCCGTGGCCAGCGGTTACAACAAAGCCGCCAATGTAGTCATTAAGGCCGGTATCTTGAGGTGCTACAAAGTCCGCAAGAGACATGAGCACATCGTCGGCTCCATTTTTAATTTGTTGCTGACGAATATGATGTAACTCGGCTAGTGTTTTGCCGTTGTCGTCCATAACGTTAATATCGTCGTCACCAATAGTATTTGCACGCCAAAAACCTATAGTTGCGCTAGCTTGAATAAGCTTTTCATCTATGAGCTTTTTAAGTATTTCTTGTGCGTCTTTAAATAGCTGAGTTGCTGCTTCGCCGATAACTTCATCTTTAAAAATCTTCGGGTATTTACCTACAAGGTCCCAGCTAATAAAGAATGGTGTCCAATCTATATATTCAACCAGTTTTTCGAGCGGATAATTTTCGAAAACCTTAGTTCCGGTAAAAGCGGGTACCGCCGGGGTAAATTTATTCCAATCTAGCTGTAGCTTTTTGTTGACTGCGTCGGCGTAAGTAGCAAGCTGCTTGTTGCTTGTTCTATTTGCTCGGCGCTCGCGAACGGCTTCGTACTCTTCTTTTATGGACGCAATAAAAGGCCCGCGTTGATCTAAGGATAGAAGCTTGGAGGCGACACCAACTGCACGCGAAGCATCCGCAACATACACGGCTTGGTTTAGCGAAAATTGAGGGTCAATTTTAACTGCGGTGTGTGCTTTAGACGTAGTGGCTCCACCTATAAGCAGAGGTAAGTTTACTTGGCGAGATTGCATTTCGCGCGCGACATTCACCATCTCATCTAGCGATGGTGTAATAAGGCCTGATAGGCCAATCATGTCGCAGTTTTCTGCTATTGCTGTGTCGATAATTTTCTCGCACGGCACCATAACGCCCAAATCAACAACATCAAAATTGTTACACTGCAATACTACGCCAACAATATTTTTACCAATATCGTGTACGTCGCCTTTAACGGTGGCCATTAGTATTTTACCGTTGCTGCGAGCGCCTTCGGTTTTTTCGGCTTCGATAAACGGCTGTAAGTAGGCAACGGACTGCTTCATTACACGTGCAGACTTAACAACCTGCGGTAAAAACATTTTACCGGAGCCAAACAGGTCGCCAACAACGTTCATGCCAGCCATTAATGGCCCTTCGATTACATCGATAGGCTTGCTCGCGTTTTGTCTCGCTTCTTCGGTGTCGGCTTCAATATAGGCAGAAATCCCTTTTACTAGCGAGTGCTCTAAGCGTTTTTCTACGGGTAATTCGCGCCAGGCCAAATCTTCTTTGCTGGCCTGCGCTTTTCCATCGCCACGGTATTGCTCTGCAATTTCTAAGAGTGCTTCGGTACCGTTATCGTTCTTGTTAAGAATAACGTCTTCAACACAGTCTTTTAGTTCTTTGGGTAGGTCGTCGTAAATAGCTAGCTGCCCGGCGTTTACGATGCCCATATTCATACCCGCTTGAATTGCGTAGTAAAGGAATACAGAGTGAATGGCTTCTCGTACGGGGTCGTTGCCACGGAATGAGAAAGACACGTTACTTACACCACCCGATACGCCGGCATAAGGTAGGTTTTGTCGAATCCAGCGAGTGGCTTCAATAAAGTCTACGGCGTAATTGTTATGCTCTTCAATACCTGTTGCTACAGCAAAAATATTGGGGTCGAAAATAATGTCTTCGGGCGGAAAGCCAGCTTGTTCGGTAAGTACTTTATACGAGCGTTCACAAATTTCGATTTTGCGTTGCGCTGTGTCTGCTTGACCATCTTCGTCAAACGCCATAACGATAACCGCTGCACCGTAGAGTTTGCAGAGACGGGCGCGCTCAATAAACTCCGCTTCACCTTCTTTAAGGCTAATGGAGTTAACAATGGGTTTACCTTGAATGCATTTTAAACCGGCAACAATTACATCCCACTTGGAGGAATCCACCATAATTGGAACACGTGCAATATCGGGTTCACCTGCAAGCAGGTTTAAGAACTTAATCATGGCCGCTTCGGCATCTAGCATGCCTTCGTCCATGTTGATATCAATTATCTGGGCACCGTCGGTAACTTGCTGTAGAGCGACCTCAATGGCAGTGGTGTAATCGCCTTCTAATATAAGGCGTTTAAAGCGGGCCGAGCCGGTAATGTTACAGCGCTCGCCCACGTTTACAAAAAGGGAGTCTTTAGAGATATTAAAAGGCTCGAGGCCTGCGAGCCTGCATTGGGGCTCGATATCTGGAATTTTGCGAGCAGGGTATTTGCTTACAGTCTCGGCGATAGCTTTAATATGTTGCGGCGTGGTACCGCAGCAGCCACCGATAATATTGACGTAGTTTTTAACTGCAAATTTTTCTACTACATCGGCCATTTCTTTGGCGCTTTGATCGTATTCGCCAAACTCGTTAGGTAGGCCCGCGTTGGGGTGAGCTGAAACATAACAGTTCGAAACACGCGAAAGCTCTCGCACGTAAGGCTCTAATTCTGCTGCACCTAATGCACAGTTTAAGCCTATAGATAAAGGTTTAGCGTGAGCAAGGGAGTTGTAAAACGCCTCTGTTGTTTGGCCAGATAAGGTGCGGCCCGATGCATCAGTAATCGTGCCTGAGATCATTATTGGCAGTTCATAGCCAATGTCTTCAAATACAGTTTTCACGGCAAAAACCGCGGCTTTCGCATTGAGCGTATCGAAAATAGTTTCGATTAAAATAATGTCGGCGCCGCCCTCAATAAGTCCTAGGGTGGCTTCTTTATAGTTGGTTACCAGCTCATCGTAGGTCACATTGCGAGCGCCGGGGTCGTTAACATCTGGCGATATGGAACAAGTGCGGCTGGTTGGCCCTAAAACGCCTGCAACAAAGCGTGGCTTATTGGGGGTTTCTAGGGTTACTTCATCGGCTACGGCGCGAGCGATAGCTGCAGATTCTTTGTTTAACTCGTAGGCTATTTCTTGAGTATCGTAATCGGCCTGCGATATTTGTGTGGAGTTAAAGGTATTGGTTTCGAGTATATCTGCACCCGCATCTAAGTAAGCGCGGTGAATATCTCTAAGAATAACCGGCTGGGTGAGGGCGAGCAGGTCGTTATTACCGCCTAAATCCTGGTGATGGTTTGCAAATCGCTCGCCGCGATAATCCGCTTCTTGCAGTTTGTAGCTCTGTATCATGGTGCCCATTGCGCCATCTAAAATTAGGATGCGCTCTTCGAGGGCGGCATAAAGGGAGTCGATACGTTGCTTTAGCTGGGGATTCATACTGCAGTTACCTTGGATATCTATATCAAAATATTTCGATTTAGCGCGGGAGTTTACCAGAATGTGACGCTTTTGGCGCGGTGTTTGGCCATTGTGAGGCGCAGTTCGAGGCTGTAAAACCTTGCAAACTTGGTACTTACACCGCTATTAATGGTATTTAACGGGCTTAAATGAAGTACTGGTTTCTTTGCCTTCACTATTTAGCTAAAATAACCGACAAATTTACTAGGTCTTTATTGAAAGCAGTATGAGCCAAACAATGTCCGATCAAGCACAACTGAACGTTAATATTACTGAATCCGCGCAAACTTACCTTAAGGGGCTGTTAGAAAGTCAAAACGAAGAAGGTACCGGTATTAGAATGTTTGTTTCCAAGCCTGGCACGCCGCAAGCTGAAACCTGCATTGCGTATTGTCGACCGGGTGAAGAAAAAGAGGGCGATATTATTGTTGAGCTAAATGGCTTTAAAGCCTACTTTGAAGGCCGCAGCGTACCGTTTTTAGATGAAGCAAAAGTCGATTATGCAGCCGATAAGATGGGCGGGCAGCTTACTATTCGTGCCCCCAACTCTAAAATGCCTAAAATTACCGAGGACAGCACGATCGAAGATCGTATTAACTATGTGCTGTACAACGAGGTAAACCCAGGCCTTGCAGCTCATGGTGGCAATGTAAGCCTAGAAGCTATTACCGATGATATGCATATTGTGTTGAAATTCGGTGGCGGTTGCCAAGGTTGTAGTGCTGTTGATATGACCTTGAAGCAAGGCGTAGAAAAAACACTGATGGAGCGGGTGCCAGAGATAAAAGGCGTGCGCGATGCGACAGACCATACGGATAAATCACACGCTTATTATTAATTCTGGTGCAGGCTGCTGGATTACAAAAAGTAAAAAGGGCCTTAAAGGCCCTTTTTTATTCAATACTCAATACGAGTTTTTCGCTGTGCTCAAATAGCATTTGTATGAATTCAAGCTGAGCCGAGTTTTCTAGGCTTGCAACGCTTAAATCAACAATATAGCTACCGGCCCATTCTGCGTTATAGCGCTTAAACGAGGGCTTTTTGCCTGCGGTATAGGTGAGAATGGTAGTTCTTTCTGGCTCTGCGCCAAGTAGAGTTTGCGATTGTAGTAGAAAGTCTTCTACTGTTTCGCGAGATTGTAGCTGATCTCCAAGCTCTTCAGGTACAAAGAGATAATCGAACCCGGCCATTTCAGCGACTCTCATATCGTACCAAGCGGAAAGTGGGTCAGAAATATCACCAAAAACATCGAAAGTATCAATGCCTGATGCCACTTCTTGTACGTTAAAGCTCGTGTTTGCGGGCTCTGCGTATAAGTTGTTTGTATTGTTCATTCCTACTGCCTTCTCTTTTTTTTAAATGAAGTGCGATCCATGCAGTAGATTACGTTTATATTTACTACCTCTTGCCTGATAGGTGCCACTCAGTGGTAGTGCAAGGTATCTAATAGCAAATAGGCTTATCTCGTAAGCTGTATAAGAAATTACCAGTATGCGCTCGAAAAAGCCACACTTTTTCATAATTTATTTATTAGAAAAGTACCTGCTTATGAATACATTGAATAAGGCGTTAGTATGAAGAATTTAGTGCCAAAAATATTCGGTAGCCCAACAAAAAAAAGCCCGTATCACTTTAAATTTCAAAGGGCTACGGGCTTTATTTAATGTGCTTACTTGTGTTTCATGCAGCTAATTAGCGCTTGGGTAAAACTTCTCGTAATTTACTTGCAGTGCTAAGCAGTAAATCTTCCGTCGATTGCCAATCAATACAGGCATCGGTAACAGACACACCGTAGGCCAAATCATCGAGATTATCAGGGATGCTCTGGTTGCCAGCACCAATATTACTTTCAATCATCACGCCTATAATCGATTTGTTGCCTTCAATAATTTGATTGCTCACATTTTCCATTACCAGCGGCTGTAGCTCGTGGTTTTTATTAGAGTTAGCGTGGCTGCAGTCGATCATGATGTTTACCGGAACCTTGGCTTTCTCTAACTCTTTTTCGCAAATAGCTACGCTAACTGAATCGTAGTTGGGCTTGCCGTTACCACCGCGCAATACAACATGGCCGTACTCGTTGCCACGGGTATGCATAACCGCAACAGAGCCGTCTTTGCTAATACCTAAAAAACGGTGCGGGCTAGAAACTGACTGCAATGCGTTAATAGCAACCGTTAAACCGCCGTCAGTACCGTTTTTAAAGCCTACGGCAGAGGAGAGGCCGCTCGCCATTTCTCTGTGTGTTTGCGACTCGGTAGTACGTGCGCCAATAGCGCTCCAAGAAATTAAATCTTGCAGGTATTGAGGCGAAATAGGGTCTAGCGCTTCGGTGGCCGTGGGTAGGCCCAGCTCGGCTATGTCTAATAACAACTTGCGGCCCACATGCAACCCATCTTGAATTTTGAAGGAGTCGTTCATGTAAGGGTCGTTGATAAGGCCTTTCCAGCCTACAGTTGTTCTTGGCTTCTCAAAATACACACGCATAACAATGTAGAGAGTGTCTTGCACCTTATCGGACAACGCTTTCAAGCGGTTGGCATAGTCGATAGCAGCTTTTGGATCGTGTATTGAGCATGGGCCAATAACAACCATTAAGCGGTGATCTTTACGGTCAAGAATATTGCGCACAGTTTCGCGCCCTTCAGTGACCATTTTCGCTGCAGCAGCAGAAATAGGTAATTCTTGCTTAAGCTCAGCGGGGGTAATTAACACTTCCTGAGACACTACGTTCAGGTCTTCTACGTGTGACATAGTCTTTAATACCAAATTTTTTTATTAATTGAGAAGGCTAAGAGATTTTAACAAATGGGGGCCGCACAGGGTTAGAGTATTTGTAACCATATGTGCGCCGGTCATTTGCTGCATAGCGTTAAAGCCATTGTACTGGAATATAGACCAATGTGGTCAAAAAATAGATATTGATTTGATAGCTTATTTAAATCTTTCGCCGTTAGTGACTTTGTTTGATGTTTTCACTTGGTATCTGCCCCGCAAGCTAGGCGCTATTAACAGCAGCGGCTAAGCTGCGTGGGCAGGTTTGCTCTAATCGCACAACGACTAAAGCCTCAATATGGCGCAAAGTGTTGTATAAATGGAAAATACAGCGCTTTTTTTATAGTTATCTCTGGTGGCACTATTTCTTTAACAAGCTTTTGATAGAAGTCCACTTGAGGCTGATACTCTGCCTGCTGTGCCGACACAAACTGCTCTAAGGTTTCCCCTTTGTTGGGTGTGCTGGTTTTGTAATCGACTATCCACGCTGTGTTGCCCTCTATGAAAAAGCGGTCAATTACTGCATCGCGAGGCTGACTGCCATAGTGAACCACCCACTCGCAATGTGATACAGGATGGCTGTTGGATAGAAGCCAGCGCGCGGTTTCGTCGTCGAGCATTTTTAGTACACTCTGGGTAATGGTCTGTAGAGCTTGCTCTGCAGTAGCAGCGGGTACCCCGTTAGCGGTAAGCTGCGCCCGCCATGGTTTGTGCATGCCAGCCAATTTTTCAAGCGGCCAGGCATCCAGCCCGTCGTCACAAATTACTGCAAGAATTCTGTGCATGAGTGTGCCTATCGCCGCAGCAGTATTATCTACTTCTCTATCTTCAAAAATATTAATGTCACTGTTGTCGAAAACCGTTTTTTGCTTTTCTGTTTCAGTAACTAGCGCAGAGTCGACCAAACCATGCAAACCAGAAATCGCTTCTGGCGTTAAAAAACGTACATAATTTGATCCGGTTTCGACGCTATCATTGCTTGGCATGTCTACATTCGGGTCTACATGCGTAATTATTTGTTCTTGAATGGCATCCCAAATACGCGCGAGCATTGTATTGTTTGCTGGCGGCTTAATTTCTGCTGCGGGTGTTTCAGTTAAGGCGGCGGTTATATACAGCCTTGCCTTTGCCCGCGTGCAGGCAACGTACAGCAAACGGGTATCTTCAAGTAATCGGCTTTGCTTACCTTCTTCTTTTAGAAAGGCATAAACGGGGTCGGCCTCGCTTTCAATTTTTGGCGAAAGTGGGCTGAGTAATGTTTGCGGCTCGCTGTAGCTATTTAGCCTCTCGTGCCAAAACAGTAGCGGCGAATCATCCGCTTTACTAGGCCTACTTAAACCGCAAACAAATACGGTATCGAATTCTAAGCCTTTAGATTTGTGCATAGTCATTAACTGCACTGGCTGTACATTTGCATCTACGGGGGTAGGGCGAGCGTACAATTTCTGTAAACCCGCATAAAACGCATCCCACTGGCGAATACGACCGCCTTTTTCGTGCTTGGTGAGTAGCTGCAAATAGGTTCGAGCGTCATCTAGCTCGTTGCTGTTATCCGCAATTAATGCTCCACCTAATGCAAACCATAACGATTCCACTAAAGCAGCTAATGGTTTGCGCTGTGTTTGGTGAAAACTTTGTGCTAACAACATGCGAGCCCGTTGTACTCGGTTTTTGGTGTCTGTATTCAATAGGCTCAGTAAGTCTTCGTTGTGTAGGGTGGCGAATACATTATGAGTGGCGGGCTGTGTGTCTGCGTAGATATGATCCCCCAGTAAAACGGTTAACTCAGAAAGCGATAAACCGCACCAAGGCGCTCGCAAAAAGGCAAGCCAAGCAAGGTAGTCGGATTGATCTTGCATTACGCGTGTAATCGTTAGTAAGTCTTGTACGCAGGGGCGAGCCAAAAGCGGATCAATATCTACCGCTTGATAAGCTATGTTTTGGCTGCGTAACGCGGTAATTATTTTGGTGAGGTGAGGCCTGTTGCGCACCAGTATTGCAATGGACTGATTTGGATTTACTTCTAGTTGTTGCGCGATGATACTCGTTACAAATTGAGCTTCGGCTTCATTGCCGTTGTCACCGACAAACCCGTGGCATTCTACATGGCTACTTAACAACTCTTTGGTGTCAAAAGGCACCGATGGTTGGTAGCTTACTGCCCCGCGGTTGATATCGTTTTGCGCCGGAAAAGCCACCTTAAAAACATCATTTACCCAGTTAACCACTGCTTGGTTGCTGCGGAAGTTAACGCACAAATTTACGGCGCTCATGGGTACATTTTCTAGCCCGTTATCGCGGATATTTAAGAAAATACCTACGTTAGCATTGCGGAAACCGTAACACGACTGCATGCCGTCGCCCACTATAAAAAGTGTTCGTCCTTCATCGGGTTGCCACTCTTGCGTGAGCAATTTAAGCAAATTTAATTGAATTGACGAGGTATCTTGAAATTCATCAATAAGTACGTGGTTTAAGCGGTAATCCAATATTAGTGATAGATCAGTAGGGGTGTCGCTCTCACTACCCAATGCTCGCAATGCCGACAGTGTAATTTCGGTAAAGTCAGTTTGACTGCTTTCTTTAAACACCAGTTTTAAGTGGGCTGTGCACAATGGCAGTAGCTGAATGAGGGCATCCAAGGTTTGCCATTGCTGTTCGGTGTAGCCTTTTACTGGAAAGCTGCTTAATTGGGCTAGGGCAGCTTCAAGCCCTGGGATGCTTTTTATTTCGCCTAGCAAGTTCAAAAAAGCGGTTTTCCTTTCTTGTAATATTGCTTTTTCGTTTTTGTCTTTTGACGTTGGAAAGCCCGTATTTTTATTAACGGTTTTACGGAAAGTGCCACTCTCTGTAAGCAGCAGCTTGGTTAGCGGTACCCAAAACGACTCTAGTGTTTCAAAACTGGTGTCAGTGAAGGTGAATTGATCCTCAAGCAGTGTAATAGGGTGTGTCGAGCCATCCTCTTTTAATTTGCCTGCAGCAAAATGGGCTAGCTCTAGCAAAGGGCCTTCAAATATTTGCAGGCTTTCTTGTACTTGGTCGGTTAACTCTGTAGCCCAATCTTCTATGTGCGCGTTAAGAATATCGAAAGCCGCTTCCTCGCTACTTGCTATTTCTAAAACCAATGGTAGCCACTGTTCGCGCGAACCTAGTAAATCTACAAGCAACCGTTTAACGCGATCTAGATCGTTATCTAAATGTGTTAATACTTGGTTTATTGCTTGCTCACATGCACCCGTTTTGTAAGATTCTATGAGATTCATAACCGCTTGTTCGTATAGCAGTCTAGGCTCGTCACATATTTGAGGGTTCACCCCCGCACCGCTTAGCATGGGTAACTGATTTGAAAGCTCTCTACAGAAGCCGTCGATAGTTGTTATTTTTAGACGATGGGTGTTTTGCAGCAAGTTCCACCCTTGGGTTTTATCGCGCGCTAATGCCGCGTAGGCGCTCTGCATAAAGCGCAAGGTGTGCTCATCGTCTATTTGATTTATTTTTTCTAGCGCTTGCGCTGGGCTACAGTTGCGCGTTAGTTCGTCGGCCTCTATGAGTGCGCCTACAATACGCTCTAGCATTTCTGCCGCAGCTTTGCGCGTAAAGGTAATGGCTAGAATTTCTTCGGGAGACTCCACAACTGCAAGCAGTTTAAGTACTCGAAGAGTAAGCAGCCCAGTTTTACCGGAACCTGCTGGAGCGGTGACTACCCAAGATTGGGAAATGTCTAGGGCGGAATCTCGTGCGGATTGATCGACCGGCTTCATAGTGAAACCTCCGCTTTTTTGCTTATATCTGCCATTTTTTCCTGTTCTGTTTTACGCACAATTGGCTGTAAATGCTCGAATCTACTTTCATAGGTTTTTACCGTAGTAATGTTCAATGCATTGCCTTCGCTAAAACCTTTTACGCTTTTCATTAATTCTTGTTGCCACCAATCTAGCACTTTCTCCCAGGTATCTGGCAGGTCATATTTATTTAATTTACTTGGTGCATCCACGCCGTCTATTTGAATAGCGTCTTCACCAATACCCACAAATGTGCAGTTGTTGGGTTGTAACTGCCCCAGTGCAACAGCGCTAGCGCTAAGCTCTTTAAGTTGTGTATATACGGGCAACTGAGGCTCTACTAGCGGCGCGCGCTGTAAAAGGCTTAAGGGGGTAGAGCCTGTTTTGTAATCAATGAGAATGCTGTTGCCGGTGGGCTCGCCAGAAGCAGAAGTAGGGCTATCGACTCGGTCTACCCGCACATTAAAGCTAATTGGCTTTAGTTCAATGGCGTAAGCATTTTCGGTGGCGGCAACAATAAAAGGAGCGCGATAACTTTCAAGCGTCAACCATTGTACAAGCACAGATAGACAGCGTTCCTTTTCAAGCTCTAACAATTGAGGCGGTAAATATTGCAGGTGTTTGTGTAGCTCTGCATTTACATTGTCGCTTATCAGTGCTTCGAGTTCAGCTAAGAACGCCGCTTGATTTTCTAGTTTCGTTTTTAGTGCGGCACTATTTTTGGTGGCCTCCCAAAAAGTTTCTAGTACGTTGTGCAAAATATTACCCCGCTGCGGAGGAGAGATTCCCACATAAACAGGGTTGGGCTGTTTGGCCCCTAAACGATGTACTAAATAGGCATATAAAGGGTTTACTGCGTAGGTACTTAAGGCGTTAACGCCTCGCCGTATTTTTATTGAGGCTTCTGAATGCTTTAATGGTAAGCCGCATAAGTCACTAAAAACAGAGAAGTTTCGGTATGCACTCGCTGTATTGTACTTATCGAAATAAAGGTTTTTGGCTAGCTGCTCTTCATCTAATTTTTTACTTGCCATTGGTGGCAACAGGGGCGACACCTGCTGGTGTTCGTCTTCGGCTGTCTTGCTGTAGCTAAACGTTACCTCATTGGCACATTCGCTGAATATTGTCAGTAACTGTTCCGCGTAATCCAATTCTTTTTGCGGCGAACTGCGCGGTGTTGCAAAAGCCTTTTGCAATGCAAGGGGTAAAAAGGCATTAGGCTGTGGCGACTCAGGAAACTGACTTCTTGTTGTGTTTGCAACCCAGCACTTGTCGAAGCTTAAACCAATGGCTTCTAGCGTACCCGATATTTGAATGGGTTTACGCGGTGTTTGCTGTTGGAATACTTTTTCACTTAGGCGTTGCCGCAAGTGCGCGACATACGCGGGAAAGGTAACCAAATTGGACCCAATGAAGCATCGCTGATCTACCAGCAACTCATCGAGTATAAGTTTAAATTGCTCTACAGCCTGATACTCTCTGCTGTTCAGGGTTCTGTTGCCAGGCCAGTTTAGAGTTTTTAAAAAACGTTTTAAAAAGCCGTTCCAATGTTGAAAATCTAATTTATGTGCCGCCAGCCTGTACAGCTGTATTGCCTCAAGGATTCTGTTTGAGGTGGTCATCTCATCAGTGGCTTCTATAAAGCCATCTTTAAATTGCTCTTTATTTAAGTCATTGGCTGTTTCAATTCTTTTTTCAGCTTTACTAAGTAACTCTGTAAGGCGAATAGTGTCGACGCTTGTCATCGGCCAATCATTTAAGCCTTGCAGGGCAAGTAGCCGTGCCTCAGTGTTTTGCCCCCAAAACTCAGAGCGGATGAGATCTAACGCTTCTTCTTTAGTTAGTTTTTTATGAAGTAGCTGGGTAAGCAGAAGTGCATCGGCTATACAAGGCTCTTCGGCTAGAGGGCTACCAATAGATAGCTCGTAAGGCTTATCTGCGCCAGATGAGGTAGGGTTGAGTAGATAATCGTTATCAAACTGGCGAATAAATGCGCACTCTATTTGCGAGCGGTGCTTTTGAAGATTGGGAATCACAATACCTATTTGTGTAGAAGGGTTTTGCCTAAGGGTTTGGTGCGCCCAGCGGGCGATAGTTTCTATTTCTGTTTCCCAATCAACACATTCTATTAGCCCTGCCGAAGCTTGATCACACTTTTCAATAGGTAGTTGTTGTACATTATTAGTAGCACTTGTTACTAGTGCTTGCTGTAGAGGGTTTAGTTCTGTGAACCCATATAATCCTATATCGCTGTATTTTTTTAGTGTACCGGTATTGAATAGATCGATAAGTTTATTCGATTGCTGCTCGGGCGTTATCCAGCCTTTATCTTGGTACAAACTACTTAAGCTGGTACGAACTTCTAGAAAGAAGCTCGACTCTCGGTGATTGGCATTCTCTATTTGGTCGTGTGGAATGCCCCAAGTATCGACAATAATACGTGCATCGGTAAGCGCTTTTGCGAGTGACTTGTTATCTGCTAGTAATGTTTCAGTCTGATTGCTCTGTGAAAGCAGCTGCTGCCATATAAACTGCTCCTGCTGCTTGTTAATTACTGTACTTTCTACCCAGCCTCTGTCTTCACAGTGCGACCAAAGATTTGAGCGCCACTGTTCATAAGAAGCAATATTTTGATTGGGAAGTACAGGTACACCTAGCTGCAGTTGGCGCAACCGTAAAATATGACGAGATAGGCGTTGGTTTGCAGTTACCAGTAGCTCGTCTGCATGTACATCTTGTTTGTTGGCTAAATTGGTCAACCAATCCTGAAGCGTCTGTATCATTTTTCCCTCTTTACTTGCGGCCCAAGGCTGGGGTTTATGTTTGCATTATGGCACTAAACACATTTCTCGACGGTTCCGTCTTTTTATTGGTGGCGATAGTTTTAAGCGCTTGCTTTTTGACGAAATTGTTACTGTGAGGCCTATGAGGTTAGGAGCGGCTAACCTGTTATGCACAATGCCAATAAAAGTGCTTTTTTTTTGAGAGTTTTGCACAAAAGTTAAACTTAGGTGAGTGTTTACGCGACCATTATCACCTAAGTTATTGATATTAAAAGAAATAATATATATGGTTAAAAAACGAGCAATCTAACACAGTGCCAGCGTAAATAGGCCCTATAGAGACTTCCCCAGCGGCTATCCACTAAGTTATCCACAGGAAATGTGGAAAGAATTAATTTGCTCTTCACCCACCTTTGAAACAAAAAAGCAATCTAATGAAGCTTAACTATTAGATTAATTATTTGTATAGTTTTAAATTCTTATTAAGCAAAAGAATTAATCAGATTATGACACCCGAAAGACTCTCTCGCATCCGAAGCGTGTTAGACCAAAGACAGCCCGATCTCACTGTAATTACCGAAGAAGTACAAAAAGGGCGAAATTTATCAGCAATAATCCGCACCTGCGATGCTGTAGGCATCCCAGAGGTGCACAGTGTTGTACCTCGCGAAGGCTTCACTTCCTATAATGGCACGGCCGCAAGCGCGCATAAGTGGGTGGACATTCATCATTACTCAACTGCGCTCGAGCCCATTACAGCCCTTACTCAGCAGGGGTATCAAATTGTAGCTGCGCATGTAGATAGAAATGCAAAAGATTTTAGAGAAATCGACTATACAAAACCCACTGCATTGTTAATGGGTGCGGAAATTTGGGGGGTAAGCGAACCTGCACGCGAATTGGTTACGCATACTATCCATTTGCCCATGGTTGGCATGATTGAGTCTTACAACGTTTCTGTTGCCTGTGCAGGCATTCTGCTCGAAGCACAAAGGCAGCGCCAAGAAAAGGGCCTATACAGCGGTCCGAGGCTTAATAAAGACCGGTACGATGCGCTGTTTTTCCGCTGGGCTCACCCCAAAGTCGCTAAATTTTGCCACGAAAAAAATATTCCCTATCCACCATTAGATGAAGAGGGAGAAATCATTAACCCTGCGGCTTGGTACCATTCAGTTAGATAACAGTTAGATAACAGTTAGATAACAGTTAGATAACAATCAGATAACAAAGAGAATTGGCGGTAGTGTAAAAGCATTGGACGAAAAAAAGCCCGACGTTTCGGGGGGGAGAGCGTCGGGCCAGGACCATTAGGAGTGAAACATTAAAGGAGTAAATCCTCATAGAGCTTAAAGCTCTACCAGCAACACTAAATGGGGGAATTCATTGCTGCCGGTAATTTAAGTATTACTCATATCCCTCGAACTTCCAGTTAACCCCCTTAATTTTTTAAACCTTTTCATAATAGTAAGCATGGTTTAATTAGCAATTTCGAATAAGGTTGGCCAGCGGGCCTTTTATACAATTAAACACTCGTCAGAAATAAGTGCGGCGGCCTTTGGTAGGGCAACGCTTACTCGTTCGGACGTAGTAGTGCGTATAAACCAGCTTTCTATATTTTTTTGTACAACACTCAGTTTTTTGCATGATGACCTGAATTTAGCGGTAATAGGCTCGTAGGGCATACTGTGGTCTTCTATGCTGAGCTTCGCTAACTCATTCGTTTCTTCATGAAGCGTTGTTACAATGTCGAATAACGCATCTTTTTGGTTAATGTTGTTAACCTCCCAGTAAGCATCGTTGAGCGCTTGTAATAGTTCATCTAGCGCTAATATCGCTTCCGCTATAGATGTTTGCTGCATAGTCTTACCTTTTAAGTTGATGGGTAACTTAAAGTATAGCAGCGCTCATTTAATCCGCTTTTGGTCGTTAGCTTACACTTTTCGAATAATGCCTTCCTGTGCCGTAGACGCTACAAGAGTGCCGTTTCTTGTAAATACACTCGCTCTAGCAAAGCCTCTAGAAGAACCAGCCCAAGGGCTGTGTGATTCACACAAAAGCCAATCGTCGGCTTTAAAGTTTACTGAATGAAACCAAACTGCATGGTCAACGCTAGCGGCAAATAGGCCCTTATCGAAAATGGTTGCTTTATGGGGCAAGAGAGCAGTCGCCAGCAAGCCGAGATCTGATGCGAACGCTAGTGCACAATAGTGATAAATAGGCGCTTCTGGCAGAGGTTCTGTTGAGCGCATCCAAAAGTAAGTGGTAGGGGCAAGAGACTCTTGCGAGGTAAATGGATTACCGTCTATTGGCAGCAGCTCGAAGGGGCTAGCAGCTTGGTTGGGTACGCAATCATGTGGCGGTAGGTGATCCTCTGCAGAGCTTGGTGAGCAGGTTTTAAGTAGCTCCTCGGGCATAGGTATAGAGGAGGGCATAGCAGGTTGATGAAAAAAACCGGGCTCTTCGCTGTGAAACGAAGTAGACATATTAAAAATAGGGCGGCCATTTTGCCTTGCTACCACTCTGCGGCTGGTTAAGCTTCGGCCGTCTCGCACGGTTTCCACATCGTAAATAACCGGCGACTCGCTGGTGCCAGGCCGCAAAAAATATGCGTGCAAAGAGTGCGGCAAACGGTTTTCAACCGTATTGTATGCGGCTATTAATGCTTGGCTAAGCACCTGACCACCAAACAGCGTTTTTCTGAAATTTTCCCTGTGGTGGCGACTTCTAAATAGGTTGTTATCTAAAAGCTCTAAGTCTAACAATTGAGAAATTGATGCTGTCATATTTGATCCTACTACTTATTACGTCCTAAGCTTAGAGGGCACCTTAAGATTTTGTTTAGGCTGCCGATAAATTATCCAACCACACTAAATTTTGCTTTAGTTAAAAGTGTAGCAGTGCCGCTGGAAACTTATGGCGTTTACTGCTTTACATCCTTACCGAGCGCTATGTAAATGCAAAAAAATAAATTAACTTCGAACTACTTGTTATGTGCTGCGTTCATTGTGTTATTTGTTAGTGGCTGTACCTCGCACTATGCTAGCAACGTATATCGCGGTGCGATGCAAACGCTTAAATTGAATCAAAGCTATCAACTCACACGCAAAGAGCCTTGGGTGATAACTGCCGACACCCATCTACTGTTAATGAAAACCGCACCTGAGCAAAGCCAATTAGAAGCGATGAACGCCAAAGCCATGGCGGCAACCGAAACCCAATGGTTAGTCGCTAATCAAACCCTAGCCCCAAGGCTTAACACTGCGATGTTTGCGGCCTTACAGCAAAGCCTTATTGGCCAATTTGGCTCGGTATCTGTTACCCAATCCAACTCTGTGAACGATGCTTTAGCCGTAGGGAGAGGCTTGGGCGCGCAGCTTTTATTGGTGCCCGCCGCAATCTCCTCCGAAGACAACCTCAATACCCAAATAGAAATTAATCAAGGTTCGGTTGCCACTTCGCGCACGCTAGGCGTGGATGCATCATCCATTCGTATTGCGGCTTACGATGTTAATTCAGGTAAATTGGTGGATTTAGCGCAAGTGCAAGCGCGTGGGCGTTATTTCGCTGCAAGCGATGAAAATACTCAAGAGTTAGCTGCAAAAGCTGCTCGCGTGTATGTAGCAGCAATTGCAGGTGGAAGCCTCTAAATACAGCTTACATATTAGGGTAATTCGGCCCGCCACCGCCTTCAGGGGTTACCCAGGTAATATTTTGCAGCGGGTCTTTAATGTCGCAAGTTTTACAATGTACGCAATTCTGGGCATTTATTTGGAAGCGTTTACCAGCGGCATCTTCCACAACCTCGTAAACACCTGCAGGGCAATAGCGCTGAGCTGGCTCGTTATAAAGTGGTAGGTTTTTATCGATTGGCAAGCTTGGGTCAATCAGCTTTAAATGTACTGGTTGATCTTCCTCATGGTTGGTATTCGATAAGAAGACTGACGAAAGCTTATCAAAGCTCAATTTGTTATCTGGTTTAGGGTAGTTGATGGGTTTAGCATCTTTCGCCGGCACCATTTGCGCGTAATCGGGCTTGGGGTCACGCAGGGTCCATGGTAGGGCGCCGCGAAATATATTCATATCAATAAAGGCATAGGCCGAGCCTAACAAATTGCCCCACTTGTGTTGCGCAGGGCCAAAATTGCGTTGTGCGTGCAATTCTTTATATGCCCAACTTTCTTTGTAGGCCTGTTCAAACTCAACCAAATCTGTTTGCGAGCTACCCGCTTGCAATGCCTTATTTACAACCTCAGCCGCTACCATGCCGCTCTTCATTGCTGTGTGCGAACCTTTAATTTTGGCAAAGTTTAAAGTGCCGGCGTCATCACCAATGAGTAGGCCACCAGCAAAATGCATTTTAGGCTGAGACTGCAAACCACCCTTAGTAATTGCTCTAGCGCCATAGGCAATGCGTTCGCCGCCTTCTAAGTATTGAGCAATTTTAGGGTGGTGTTTGTAGCGTTGAAATTCATCAAATGGGCTAACATATGGGTTAGAGTAGGAGAGGTCGGTAATTAAGCCAACAGCTACTTGGTTATCTTCGAAATGGTATAAAAAACCACCGCCTGCCGAGCCGCTCTCAGAAAGTGGCCAGCCCGCGCTATGTACTACAAGCCCTTGCTTGTGTTTATCCGCCGGAATTTTCCACAGCTCTTTAATACCAATACCGTAGTGCTGCGGGTCTTTACCTTCGTCTAGTTTGTAGTGTTCGATTAGTTGCTTGCCCAAGTGCCCTCGGCAGCCTTCAGCAAACAAGGTGTATTTTGCACGTAACTCCATACCGGGTGTGTAGCTGTCTTTTTCTTCGCCGTTTACACCCACTCCCATGTCGCCAGTAATAATGCCAGCAACACAGTTATTATCGTCGAACAATACTTCGGCAGCGGTAAAGCCAGGGAAAACCTCTACCTCTAGTGCTTCTGCCTGCTCGGCTAACCAGCGGCAAAGATTACCAAGGCTAATTATATAGTTGCCTTCATTGTGCATGGTATAGGGCGCGAAGAGATTGGGAATACTCATGGCCGACTCGCCGGATTGCATGAGGTAAATATTGTCTTCGCTTACAGCGGTGTGTAACGGCGCTTGGCGCTCTTTCCAATCGGGGAAGAGTTCGGTAAGGGCAGTGGGTTCAAGTACAGCACCAGAGAGAATGTGTGCACCAACCTCAGACCCTTTTTCGACGACACACACAGAAACGTCTGGCTGGAGTTGTTTTAAACGGCACGCTGCGCTTAGGCCTGCGGGGCCGGCACCAACAACTACAACGTCGTACTCCATAAATTCTCTTTCCACCTGTGCCTCCTAAAGACAATAAGCTACGGCTAGTCATACACAAACTACTATGTACCCAAAGTATATGTGTGTATCCCAGCGAATACCAATGGCAAATCGACACGCCAAAATTAACAAATACGTGCAACACATAAGCTGGGTTTTGTTTAACATATGCAGTACTGCAAATAATTTACACTTAAAAGGTTGCAACTTGGCGTTATCGTCACCAGTATTTGCTAGATAAAGGCTATACTTCGTTAGCGTAAAGGCGTTAAAACAGCAATAAAAAATCAATTAAAGGAGCACACCCCAAACATGAAGATTCTCGTGCCAATAAAACGTGTTGTGGATTACAACGTAAAGGTGAGACCCAATGGTGATGGTTCTAACGTAGACCTCGCAAATGTAAAAATGTCCATGAATCCATTTTGCGAAATTGCTGTAGAAGAAGCCGTAAGACTCAAAGAAGCCGGCAAGGCAACGGAAGTAATTGTGGTAAGTATTGGCCCAGCTAAAGCGCAAGAGCAAATACGCGCTGCAATGGCCATTGGCGCCGACCGAGGTATTCTCATCGAAACAGACGAGTCGCTTGAGCCGCTAGCTATTGCGAAATGTTTAAAGAATGTGGTCGAAAAAGAATCACCCGAGATGGTAATCCTCGGCAAACAATCTATCGATGGCGATAACAACCAAACAGGACAAATGCTAGCCGCGTTATGTAACTGGGGGCAGGGCACCTTTGCTTCAGAGGTGGTGCTTGCAGATGGAAAACTGAGCGTGACACGCGAAATAGATGGCGGCTTGCAAACAGTACAGCTTGCTTTGCCAGCAGTTGTTACAACCGACCTACGCTTAAACGAACCTCGTTACGCCAAGCTACCAGACATTATGAAAGCAAAGAAAAAGCCGCTAGAAACCATAGCTCTGGCCGACTTGGGCGTAGATACCAAGCCTCGCACACAATTATTAGGTGTAACACCACCGCCAGAGCGCAGTGGTGGCGTTAAAGTCGCCGATGTAGATGCGTTAATCGATAAACTAAAGAACGAAGCGAAGGTGATATAACATGGCTGTATTAGTAATAGCAGAACACGATAATAAAACACTGCATCCTTCTACTTTGAATGTAATTGCTGCAGCCAGTAAAGTTGGTGACGATATAAGCGTTTTGGTTGCAGGCGCTAGCGCTGCGGAAGTAGCCGATGCTGCCGCTAAAGTTGACGGTGTAAGTAAAGTACTGCATGCAGATAACGCTGCTTATCAATACCAATTAGCAGAAAACGTCGCGCAGGTTGTAGTAAGCCTTGCTAAAGCCAATGGTTATAGTCATATACTTGCGCCCGCAACCACAACAGGCAAAAACTTGTTGCCACGCGTTGCCGCTTTACTAGATGTTCAACAGCTATCAGACGTGATTGCCGTAGAAAGTGAAGATACTTTCAAGCGTCCAATCTATGCAGGTAATGTTATTGCCACCGTTAAAAGTATCGATGCAACAAAAGTATTAACCGTAAGGGCAACAGCATTCGATCCTGTAGCAAGTGAAGGCGGAAGCGCATCAATAGAAGCCATTGCTGAAGTTAGTGAAGCCGGCCTTTCGAGCTTTGAAAAAGAAGAGCTCGCCAAATCTGACCGACCAGAACTCACCGCAGCGCGCGTTGTTATATCCGGTGGTAGAGGTATGCAAAACGGGGAAAACTTCGAAATGCTGTATACCCTAGCCGATAAGCTAGATGCAGCCGTAGGTGCTTCACGGGCAGCAGTAGACGCAGGCTTTGTACCCAACGATATGCAAGTTGGCCAAACAGGTAAAATTGTGGCCCCAGATTTGTATATAGCAGTGGGTATATCCGGTGCTATTCAACATTTAGCAGGAATGAAAGACTCTAAAGTGATTGTAGCTATTAACAAAGACGAAGACGCGCCTATTTTCCAGGTGGCCGATTACGGCTTGGTAGCCGATCTTTTTGATGTGATTCCCGAGTTGAACGAAAAGCTAGCTTAAAGGCCAGCGTTTAACATGATTGGCAAAAAGCGCCGCATTAAAGGCTAATGCGGCGCTTTTTTTTGCTTTTAGAACACGGTGCTTATACATTACCTTTTTCGCCAAACCCCGCTCTTTCGTAAAGTAGAGTGCAGATGTAGAATGCCACGCCTAGGGAGCACGCCTAATAGAGAAGATTTAAAGGCTGCTTTATTTGCATAGCAAGATCAAGATGGCCAAACTGTATACAACGGTAAGGCTATCAATAGGGAATACCCCATGTTCAGTTTTTTTGAACCCGTAAGCAAAGTGCAAAAAGATCGCCGAATTATGCGCGAAACTGATGCACGCATGGCGAAGTATAGCCGCAGAGGGTTAGTATTTAACTTTCTAGCATTTCTAGTTTGCCTAATTGGTGGCCATTTCATAGAGCAAAATAGAGATTTAACTGTAGTACTCACTACAGGTTTGCTGCTTATTACCTTCGTGCGTGGGTTTTTCCTGTTTCGCTTCGAGCACCTTTACCCCCGCGCCCCGGCGAGATGGCGTAATAGCTATTTTGTGGCCACTTTAATTGGTGCAATTTGGTGGGGGGTTATTATGTGTAGCGTAACCATCACCTTAAAAATGGAGTATGAAGCGCCTCTATTTTGGCTTTACACGGTCGTATTCTTTTCAACCACTGCCCACGCTTTCGCCCCATATCAAAAGTTCCTCGCTTACTATCAATTTTTCGGCTTAATGCCTGCAGCCGTTGCCGCTTTTACGCTAGGCATTTCCGATGGCTATTTGTACGGAACATTATTGTTGGTGTTCTTTTTGGTGCTCATACATCAGTGCAGATTAATGTCTGAGAACTATTGGGAAAAGCTAGAAGCTTCTTACGCTCTTTCGCGAAAAACCTTATCGATTGAAGAAGAAAAAAGAGATACCCGTGCAAGCGCAAAGTTGAACAGGGAATTTCTTGGCTATTTACGCTCTGATTTATGGGAGCTAATAAGCCAAAATAAAGACCAGCTTAAGAGCCTCAGCGAGGCCCCACAAAATGCCGACACCGATAGCACTTCCACGGATACCCCGTATTTAGCTCTCCGGCGTTTGTTCAACAATATTAGTGACTTCAATAGCGTGCTGAGTAAAGAGCTCACCTTATCTAACAGGGTGTTTAATATTCGCCACGAACTGCAGCACACCATTGCGGATGTTGTTGCCCAAGGGGAACTAAAAGGCATAGATATTGAATCTGCGCTTTCTCCTAACCTGCCAATGCGCTTACGGGGCGATGCTTCCCGTTTGGCTCAGGTAGTCAAAACTATTCTTCACATGGCTATTCGCGATTTAAATGCCGGCGCGGTAATTATCGAGGCTGAATTTTTAAGAGAGTATGAAAACGCAGGGGAGCTGTACATTACTATTTCCCGTGTGTGCGATACCCAAAAACGTTTATTTTTTAGCGATAAAGAACAAACCCTAGTACCCAAGGCGGGACTAGATTTCGCAGTGTGTAAGGGCATTGCAGAAATAATGGAAGGCAATATCGAAATTACTGAAATTCCACGCGAGGGTGTGCAGTATCGTTTTAATGCCAAAATGGATTTAGCCGAGGCTTCTGGCCAGCTTGATTTTCATAGAAACTCATTCGCGGGCCACAAAGTGTTGCTTATTCATAGCAACGCCAGAATTGTTGATATAAAACGAAGAGAGCTTGAATCTTTGGGGTTTGTTGTTACAACAGAAACCCAGTATAAGCGTGCAGAACAAATACTTTTAAACAGTTATAAAACCGATGCTGCTACTGGCAGTGTGTTGTTCTATGCAGACGATGAAGACGCGATGGCGTTCAACAATAAGCTTGTAGAGCACGAGCAGTTGCGTCATACCCACCAATTAATAGTTGCGTCACCTGCAAAGCAAAACAAGCTAATTAAAGAAGGTTACATTGCGTCAGATCAGGTCCACTTTGTGGATAGGCCAGCAGGCTTGTTTGAGCTGGAGTGCGCTTATCACATGGCTTACGGGCTAGAAGATAAACTGCAGCAAAAAGAAGGTGAGCTAAGAATACTAAATTATTCTAATTCAGAAACCGTGGATGCCGGCCTACAAACAATATTAGAGGTTTTTGATGACGCAGTTGTGCAAGCCAATAACGAGCAGGCGTTGCTGGATTATTTTAGAAAAAACGCAACAGATGTGAGTTTAATTTTAATTGATACTAAACATGTACCTAATTACATTCGAGTAATTGATGAAATTAGAGAGCATGAAACAAAAGAAAAATACGAAGTTTTTGTGCCAATTGTTGGCATCGCTTATTCGCAAGAGGATATTAACGCTGTAGCCTACGAACTGGGTATTGACGATTTTATTCAAATTGGCCAAACCCACAAAAACGCTGAGCAGTTAATTCGTTATTGGGCTGCGCTGCACTAATAGCAATACATCGCAAACGTGCCATCTAAACGGCACGGTTTGCGGTGTATGTGGGTATGCTAGCTTAGATTAAATAGAGAATTCAGTCCAAATAGGGCAGTGATCAGAAGCTTTTTCCATGCCCCGTATGTCGTAATCAATCCCTGAGGCAACACTGTGTTGCGCTAGCGCTGTAGAGGCCAGAATTAAATCTATTCGCAGGCCACGCTTGGGTTCTCTTTCAAAGCCTTTACTGCGGTAATCAAACCAGCTGTATTGCTCTTCTTCGAGGTTAGGGTTGGTTTGGCGATAGGTATCCACCAAGCCCCAGCCTAGCAGTTTATCTAGCCACTCTCGCTCTTCGGGTAAAAAGCTACATTTACCGTCTTTAAGCCAGCGCTTTCTATTGCTTTCGCCTATACCAATATCTAAATCGGTATGCGAAATATTCATATCGCCCATAACAACCAGTAGATCACTTGGTTTGTAGCTAGCTTCTATATGCGCCTGTAGGTCTGCATAGTATTTAAGCTTGTTGGGAAACTTAATAGGGTGGTCTCTGTTTTCGCCCTGTGGGAAATAACCATTAATAACCGTTATTTGCTTGCCGCTAGGCAAGGTGAATTCCCCAAGAATAAACCGTTTTTGAGATTCTTCTGTGTCTGTTACATAGCCCTTTTGTACTTTATTAAAAGGGTGTTTCGACATAAGCGCAACGCCGTAATGGGTTTTTTGGCCGTGAAACTCTACGTGATAGCCCATAGCTTGAATGGCTTCAACGGGAAAGTCAGGGTCGCTTACTTTGGTTTCTTGAATGCCTATAAAGTCTGGCTGGTGTTTGGCGATAACCGCCTCCAACTGGTGGAGGCGTATTCTTATGCTGTTGGTGTTAAACGAAATACATTTCATTTGCTAAAGTTTGAAGCCTGTTTTTGAGCGTTTGTAGTTTGAAAACGAATGTAGTCAATTAATATGTTGCCAGATTCGTTCAATAGGGTATCGCCATCTAAATCGATGACTGTTTCACGAGAGGATACTACAGGAGCGTCCTCCGGGTTTTCTTCTTCTTGCGCGGCTCGGTACTCAGCTAACGTTTTGTACGGGTCTTGACCTTTGCCGGTGCGACGCTTGTTCTCGATAACCATCGCTTGTTTTTCTAGGTTTTCTTTCTCTGCAATTCGCTGTTTTTCGTTAAGAGATACTGCTTTTTTACGCTTGTTCTCTTCCATTACAGCTATTTGATCGAGCAGGTAGTTAAAGTCTGGGTCATGAGCAATACGCTTTTTATGGGCTTCGGTTAGGTAGGGAATGCTCGCATCAAGATCAAAGTATTTTGCATGTGGTACTGGGTGGATAGTGTCCCACGGCAGGGCATTGTCGTAAGCGGATTCGCCCACTTCCTTCATATCCACTAGCATAGGTAGCTCGATATCTGGAATGATGCCTCGATGCTGGGTGCTATCGCCAGAAACGCGGTAGAATTTTGATTCAGTTAATTTAATTTTGCCTTCAACAGTAGGGGCCACAGATTGCACCGTACCCTTACCAAAAGTTTGAGTGCCTACAATTAGCCCTCTGTCGTAATCCTGAATTGCGCCGGCAAAAATTTCTGAAGCCGATGCACTTAATCGATTTACAAGCACGATTAGCGGGCCGCGATATTTAGCACGTAAACGGGCGTGGTTATGGCGAGCTATGTAGCCATCTGGAGTACGAATCTGCACAACGGTACCGTGGTCGATAAACAAATCGGTAAGCATGGTTGCTTCGCGCAGTGAACCGCCGCCATTGTTGCGTAAATCTAAAATAATACCGTCTACGCCTTCTGCTTGTAGCTCGTCTAGTAGGCGAGATACATCGCGGGTACTACTGCGATAGTCTGGGTCGCGACTATTTGCTTTATCGAAGTTAATATAAAAAGCAGGCAGGTTAATGACACCAATTTTGTATAGGCGCTCTTCATCACTTAGCTCCAATACGCCTTTTTTAGCGGCTTGGTCTTCTAGTTTAACCTCATCGCGTTTAATACGAATTACCGCAGTTTCGCCATTGCTTTCTTTAGCGGGCAACACTTCTAGGCGCACAACTGTGTTCTTAGGGCCGCGAATACGGTCTACAACTTCATCTAATCGCCAACCTGTAACATCGACAACTTCACCTTCGTCGCCTTGGCCAACACCAACAATTCTATCGGCTGGCTTTAATTGGCCTTGCTTCGAAGCAGGGCCGCCAGGCACTAGGCTTACTACCTTGGTGAATTCATCTTCAGATTGTAATACCGCACCGATGCCCTCTAAAGAAAGCGACATATTAATGTTGAAGTTCTCGGAAGTGCGCGGCGACCAATAATTTGTATGCGGGTCAAATAGCAGCGTTAATGAATTCACCATTATTTCAAATACATCGGCGCTATCTTGCTGCAATATGCGATTGAGCTGGTTTTTATAGCGCTTTGTAACCGTTTCTTTGGCTTCTTCTAAGGTTTTACCTGCTAGTTTTAAGTTAAGCAGGCTTAATTTTGTGCGCTTGTACCAAAGCTCGTCGGCTTCGGCTTGGGTGGTTGGCCAAGGCAATTCAGAGCGATCTAATATAATTTCGTCTTTAGCGTTAAAGTCAAACTTAACATTTTCGTCGGCCAGCATCTCTATAGCAGACTCTAAGCGCGAAACAACACGGGCGCGGTAGGTTCTATACACCTCAAAACCTTCTTCTAGCTTGCCCTTACGGAAATAATCATCGTATTTAAGGTTGTGCTTTTTGAAGTTTTCTACATCTTTTGTGTAGAAAAACATATGGGCAGGGTCGAGGCTGTCGATATAGCTTTCTAGGAATCGCGTAGACAAGGAATCGTCAATTGCTTGGTTGCGATAATGTCTCGCATTTAACTGAGCTATTACGTCAACAATGGTTTGCGATTGTACTTTTGTAGGAATCAGCTTAGGCGCTTCTGGTGGTTTAGCTACAGCGCAGGTGACAGAGAAAATAAAAACGAGGCTTACGGCAATATTCTTTATCATAAACTTAACTTTTGTTTGGATATGTTCTATCGACCATTTTTAGAATGGTTAGATCCCTGAATAACGAATTTTCATAACGAAATGTTGGTGTGCACCACAATAATAACTAGAAATAGATGCTTTTAACTATAACACAGCTAATACAAAACGTTGTGCGCCTAGCAATGTTTCTGGTGTTTTCGTCTAGTTTTTAAGGCTTTTGTGCGTTTCTTCGCCGCTGTGCAAGTGAGGCTCTACATCTGGGATACCTAAACTTGTTATATGGTGTGCATTGGCTTCGATATCGGCCGCTTTATTGATAGATAATATGTTACCCAGCACTCTTAATCGCTCAAAAACATAAAGCAACCCACCAACAAACAAAAGAGTTATAAGGATACCGCTAACCCCCAATAAATGCCGTTCGTTAACGCATGTCCATATGTACTGGCCTACGCAAAGTACCGCAACAAAAAGCAACGTAGGCTTTCTGCCTACTAGCCCAACTATCAGTACACCAAGGGGTGCACCTAGTGCCACCACTGGCGCGGCAGACAACCAGTTTTCGTAGGTGCCAGCCTGAAAACCAGTTGTTGCTGATTTAATAAGCACGCCATACACAGAATTGAATGCCATGATCACGACAGACGTAGGAATGGCTATTTTTAAGTCTGCACGACACAGAAGCACAAGGGCAGCGTAGATAATCATATCTATACCAACCCCAGTAACAGAAACAACCGTAAGACTAGCTAAAAAGCCAAGCAATAGACCAAGGCGGAAATCCCATTTTTCGCTGAAATCGATAATGCCAGTATTACTTGCTATTTCATTTATACGATAGAGGTGGAGCAACCCGAAGCCTGCCCAAATGATTGAGAAGCATACTTTAATCCACAATTCCGGTATAAGCGGTGCGATAAAGAATATGCCAAGGGGCGTGCCCACAATGGCGCCGCATATGGCCCCCTGCAATACCGATACCGCCAATGGCTGGCGTCTGGCCAAAATAAAGATGCTGGCGCTTGTCATGCCTATAGATTGCACGGCAAAACTGAAGTCTCGCCCAAGGCTGGCCGGCATATCAAATAGCAGAACAAGCACAGGAAAGCCGACCGTACCCCCGCCCATGGGGGTAGAGCCTGCTGCGTAGGACCCCAACGCCATAGCCAACGCCATAGGCCAATGGGTAATTACATCCGATACGCGGTCGCCCAAAAGCACTAAGCAGGCCCAGGTGACGTAGAAAATAACTAACCAAGTAAACCAAACCCACAGGTATGTTTTGGGTGGTTGCAGAATGGACATAATTCAGTAACTTCTTATTGTTCTATGGCCAACAACAGCGATGGCGTTAGGCATTTTAGCGTTGCGATGCTTTCAAGTTCAATCGCTTATGCATTATATCCATTGGAGGTGGGAATAACGTTACCTATACAAGGTTTTTAGGGTCGAGCAAGCGGCGAAGTGTTTTCTTATCAACACCAGACATCTCTAGAGCTACATCCAATATAGGGCGCTTCTGACTATATGCCTGCTTTGCAATTTCTGCGCTTTTTTCGTAACCAATCTCATTATTAAGCGAAGTAGCCAAAATGGGGTTTTTAGCCAATACCTGATTTATATTGTCCATATTTACCTCAAGCCCAGCTATTGCCTTGGTTGCTAGTGCGTTACAGCTATTGGCGAGCAGCTGGATGCTTTGCAGTAAATTAAATGCAATAACCGGCAACATGGTATTCAACTGGAAATTACCGCTTTGAGCGGCCACAGTGATGGTTGCATCGTTCCCTATAACTTGAGCAGCCGCCATACAAACCGCTTCGGGGATAACTGGGTTAACTTTGCCCGGCATAATACTGCTGCCCGGTTGTAGCTGGGGTAGGTGTATTTCAGCAAGTCCTGCGAGTGGGCCACTATTCATCCACCGTAAATCGTTGCTAATTTTCATTAAGCTTGCTGCCAGCGTCTTTAAGTGGCTGCTAATTTCTAACGCTGTATCTTGCGAGCTAATGCCCTCAAATTTATTGGGGGTAATTGTAAGCTCCATACCGCTTAATTCAGAGAGCGCAGTTACGCAACTTTGGCCGAATAGTGGAGCAGCATTAACACCGGTGCCAACCGCGGTACCGCCTAAGCACAACATTTTAAGGCGCGGCAAAGCGCTTTCAAGCCGCTGAACATTGTTTCTAATTTGGTGTGCCCAACCACTTAATTCTTGCCCAAAGGTTAAAGGCATAGCATCCATTAAATGGGTTCTACCCGTTTTAACCACGCTAGACAGGGCTTGAGTTTTAATACTGATTACATCAACTAAATTATTCAGCGCTGGCAATAACGTTGTTTCAATTTGCAGTGCTGCACTTAAGTGTATGCACGAAGGGATAACATCATTTGAGCTCTGGCTCATATTCACGTGATCGTTGGGGTGCACGGAGTTGCCCAACTTATCACTAGCAAGCTTGGCGATCACCTCATTTGCATTCATATTGGTACTAGTACCAGAGCCTGTTTGAAATATGTCAAGAGGGAATTGGTCGTCAAAGGTACCGTTTGCAACGTCGATTGCCGCATCGCAAATCGCGTTTGCCATTGCGGGCTCTAAAGAGCCTAACTTTTTATTTGCCTGTGCACAGCTGGCCTTTATTAACCCAAGCGCTTTAATAAAACTTCGCGGAAATACAAGGCCGCTTATCTTAAAGTTATTTAATGCTCTTTGGGTTTGGGCGCCGTACAACGCGTATTCCGGCACCTGAACCTCACCAAGACTGTCCTTTTCTGTGCGTGTTTTAATGCCTTCGTTTAATGTCGTCATTTTTAAACCTATTGGTCGAAGCTTTTGAATGGCAAATATGTGCTTGGCAAACATGTGGATGGAAAAAATGTGCATTGCAACCATATGCATGGCAACTACGGCAAGCGTGGTAATCAGCAATATATCTGTGGGTAGTAAAATTCCCTTAGCAGTTATTTATTGCTGGTTATGCTTGTGTATCACCGGTCATTTGTCGCAACACGTAATGTAAGATTCCACCATGTTGATAATACTCCCACTCGACGGGCGTATCTATGCGAATAGCTAGTTTAACGTTTCTAGTATCACCTACTGGGCTAATAATTTTCATGTTTGCATGGGTATCGCCCACTGCAAAGTTTTCAATTGTGAATTGCTCTTTACCTGTAATCTCTAATTTTTCCGCAGATTGACCTTCCAGAAACTGAAGTGGCAAAACACCAAACCCTACCAAGTTAGCGCGATGAATTCGTTCATAACTTTCAGCAATAACGGCGCGAACACCAAGTAATTTAACACCTTTTGCTGCCCAATCTCTGCTAGACCCAGACCCGTACTCTTTACCTGCAATTACAACCAAAGGGGTATCATGTTTTTTATAGCGCTGGGCCGCGTCGTAAATGGTTTTAATTTCTTCACTGGGTAGTTTCAGGGTATAACCGCCTTCCTTTTCGGGGCAAAGTAAGTTGCGTAACCTTGGGTTGGCGAAGGTTCCTCGAATCATTACTTCGTGATTGCCGCGCCGTGAACCTAGGCTATTAAAATCTTCCTCTTTAACACCTAATTCTTGCAAATATTTGCCAGCCGGGCTTTGTGCTGATATGGCACCAGCAGGGGAGATATGATCAGTTGTGATTGAATCACCTAGTAATGCTAAACATCGTGCATTTTCAATTGGCTTAATCTCTGATTTACGTTTTTCCATTTCTTTAAAATAAGGCGGGTTAGCAATATAGTTAGAGCTTGGCCAGTTATACGTAGCGTCATCTGGCGCTGCAAGTGCTTGCCATTGCTCCGTACCGCTAAATACATCGGCATAATAATGGCGGTACTGCTGAGCTGTAATAGTCTTAGCCATAACCTCTGCCACCTCGTTTTGCGACGGCCAAATATGATTTAGGTAAATGGGTTCATCAGCAGTGCTATAACCTAATGGCTCGGTTGCTAAATTTACAGTTATGCTGCCAGCAAGCGCGTATGCAACAACGAGCGGTGGCGAAGCAAGGTAGTTAGCTTTAACTTGCTGATGAATGCGCCCTTCAAAATTTCTATTGCCAGATAACACCGAGCATACGGTTAGAGATTGGCGCTCAATAGCTGTAACTATTTCGTTGGGGAGTGGGCCGGAGTTGCCTATACACGTTGTGCAACCAAACCCAACAAGATTAAAGCCTAGAGCATCGAGAGCAACGTCTAACCCTGCCTTTTTTAAATATGCAGGTACCACCTGTGAACCTGGGGCAAAAGAAGTTTTTACCCAAGGTTTTGTCGTTAAACCTAGCTGAATAGCCTTTTGCGCTATTAACCCTGCTGCAACCATTACAGCGGGGTTAGATGTATTGGTGCAAGAGGTAATAGCGGCAATTACGATGTCGCCGTTTTGCAGCTCGCGCGTACTGTAATCAGGTTTAACTTTTCTTTTTGGATTGTTAGTTTCAGGGCTGCCACCCTCACTGGCAAAGTGTTCTAGGCTTGTGTCTGCTAAATTTTTGTTATTAAAGTCTGGTTCGTTAAAAAAAGACGATTTTGCGTCCCTTATGGCTATTCTATCTTGCGGTCTTTTAGGCCCTGCTATACAAGGCGCTACAAGAGCTAAATCTAATTTCAGGGTTTCAGTGTAAACAGCGGGCTTACAACCATCTTCACGCCATAGTCCCTGCGCTTTGGCATACTCTTTAACAAGTGCTATGTGTTCGGTTGGCCTACCTGTAAGTTCCAAGTAGCGCAGAGTGTGTTCGTCGATGGGGAATATACCGCACGTGGCACCATATTCCGGAGCCATATTGGCGATTGTTGCTCTATCTGCCAGTGGTAGGTTGGTTAATCCATCGCCGTAGAATTCAACAAACTTTCCGACAACACCTTTGGCCCGCAGTTGTTGCGTTATAGTTAATACTAAGTCCGTTGCCGTGGCGCCTTCTTTTAACTGGCCGCTTAATTCAAAGCCGATTACGTCTGGAATAGACATACTTATTGGTTGCCCCAGCATTGCGGCTTCGGCTTCAATCCCACCCACACCCCAGCCGAGCACACCCAAACCGTTTATCATTGTTGTATGTGAATCTGTTCCCACTAAAGTATCGGGGTAGGCTAAACACCTGCCGTTTTTTTCGGTGGTAGTAACCACAGAGGCGAGAAATTCTAAATTCACTTGGTGCACAATACCGGTTCCCGGCGGTACGACACGAAAATTGGCAAACGCTTTTTGCCCCCATTTTAAGAACTGGTACCTTTCTTTGTTCCTTTTAAATTCAATGTCCGTATTTTTTTTAAAAGCACTATCAGTACCAAAATAATCCACCATTACCGAATGATCTATAACCAAGTCCACGGGTGTTAAAGGGTTAATATCTTGCGGTTTACCCCCCAATTTAACTATCGCCTCGCGCATTGCGGCTAAATCAACAATTGCCGGCACGCCGGTGAAATCTTGTAATAGTACGCGAGAGGGTGAAAAGGCTACTTTACAATCGTTTTTTGCACCTTTTTTCTGCTGTTCAAGCGGCCACTCAAGGAGTGCCTGCACTTGATGCTCTGTTATATTCTTGGTATCCAAATTCCTTACTGCATTTTCTAGCATTATCTTCAAACAAAAAGGCAAATCAGCGAGCGATATGGAACCAAAAGTGGTCGTAGATTGGTTACTTTCACTACCGTTATTCTTGGAACTTTGATTATCGCGTTTCAGGCGTTCAAGTACCTTGGAAAGATCAAAGTAATCATAACTTTTAGCCCCAACGCTTAATTGATTTTTTACTGAACATTTAATGCTAGAGTCCATTTTATCTCCTTGGTTGGGTTGTTTTTAAGTGATTACATTTTGATTGGTACAAGAGTAGCTACAAAAGCAACAGCGACAACACTTTTAACTTAATATGAAGCTTAATGAGATATCAATCTCAACGCATTGATAATTATCAATGTACGGCTAGATGCGCGGGTATAACCTACGTAACTATTTTATTAGGTACATCAATCGGGCAAGTAAATTAGATGAATAAATTAAGCGCATCGGAATTAATCTCATTGGCGGTCGCCAAATAATGTGCCGCCAGCAACTAGTCACTATTAATCAACCCTGTATTAAAAATAGAAAAACAGGGTAAAACCTGCAATTCGCTGCCAGAGGTAAAATTATGAATTACGACTTAAAAACAAAGCCCATTGGAAAACATTCTGCCCTGTTACAGATAAACTCTTGTTATTTTTCAGGCAAAGAAGATGACATACCTGCCAACACCCCAGATGAAATAGATATGCCAACCCCGACAGAAAGTAAGCCATATGATATTGAAGAGATACCAGAGCGCTCACCAGAAGAAGCGCCTGTTAAACGCGAGCACGATTAACGGGTTACTACATTGAATATGCCATAAATAATTAATGCAGTATCAATAGGTCTAAGAGGGAGTAATTGGGTCAAATACTAACCTGTAAAAAAAAACTAAACTCACTTCACACTTTTCAAACATGCAACACGGTGAGCTTTAAATCACTTGTCGCGATTGATAATTGTCAATGGCTTGTAATGATGCATGCTGTAGTGTTCTTGTTAAGTACCTTTTGCAACAATCTTATAACGTATTCTTATAGCGGGATTAAACTCTTAACGCATAAAGTTGTTTATAAGGAGAATACAGTATGCAAGCTAATACGCACCACGCTCTTCACGGCCAAGTTGTAAGTGTTAACCCCTTTACAGAGCAAGAGGTTGGTAGCTATGCACTACTGGCTAAAAATTCAATCGATCGAAAGCTAGATCAAGCAGATGTTGCTTTTAAACAATGGCGAAAAACGGCTTTAGATGAAAGAATCGCCTTAATTAAGCGAGTAGCAACGCAGCTTGCTGAAAACAAGCAAGGCCTAGCCACTTTTATAACAATAGAAATGGGTAAGCCAATCAATCAAGCAAAGGCTGAAATAGATAAGTGCATTGCGTTGTGTGATTATTACTGCAAAAACGCCCATCAATTTTTGAGGGCTAAACCTATTTCATCCAACCTGAAAAATAGCCGGGTTGAGTTTCAACCGCTCGGTGTAATACTTGGTGTAATGCCGTGGAATTTTCCATTTTGGCAGGTTTTCCGGTTTGCTATTCCCACATTATTGGCGGGCAATACTGTTGTGGTAAAACACGCGAGCAACGTATTTGGTTGCGCAGAAGCTATTGCCAAAACCTTTAATCAAGCCTGCCCAGAAAATACTTATATACATTTACCCGTTTCCTCAGATCTTATCCCAGAGGTAATTGCACATAATGCTGTGCGTGCAGTTTCACTTACTGGCAGTGAAAAAGCGGGTAGGGAGGTAGCACAACAAGCAGGTCATCACCTAAAAAAAGTAGTGCTAGAGCTCGGTGGAAGTGACCCCTACGTCGTGCTTAAAGATGCCGACATTTCTAAAGCCGCCGAGCGCTGCGCTACCAGCCGACTTATTAATAATGGTCAGAGCTGTATAGGTGCAAAACGTTTTATTGTGGAATCTGCTGTGGCCAGACAATTCGAAGAGTTGCTAGCGGAACATATTTGCAAGGCCAAAATGGGCGACCCTTTAAACAAAAGCACGGAGCTAGGGCCACTGGCGCGTCAGGATTTATTAGAAAACCTACACTGCCAAGTATTAGAAAGTACAAGTAGAGGCGCCGAAATTGTTTGCGGTGGTGAAATACCCGTTGGTAAAGGTTTTTTCTACGAAGCTACGGTATTAACCAATGTTGCTAAAGATTCCCCCGCCTACAATGAAGAGCTTTTCGGGCCTGTAGCCGCTGTTATTCCTGTTTTAGATGAGGATGAAGCCATGCAAGTAGCAAATGAAACGAGCTTTGGCCTAGGTTCTGCTATTTTCACAGCCGATAGCAACAAAGCAGAGCAATTTGCAGCAAACGTTGAAGCCGGCGCATGCGTTATTAACGATTTTGTTCGGTCAACGCCAGAGCTACCTTTTGGTGGCATTAAAAATAGTGGTTTTGGAAGAGAGTTAAGCGAATTTGGTATACACGAATTTGTAAATATTAAAACAATAGCAGGTTAGTACCGTATTTAAACGGTAATAAACGATTTGTTGATCGCGTAGAGCTATGTATTGAATGGAATATGGAGGCGTACCATTAACAGTAAATTAACTGAACAAGCACATAACAATACGAGACCACAAAGCACCGCAGCCAAAAATATCGTATTGATAACGGGGGCTACAGGTAATATTGGCCGCGCACTAAGCGAATTCTTAGCGGCAGATTTTAGGGTGGTTGGTTTAGATCGTTCTGAATACGCAGACATAACCTGTGACATTACATCCCCTAAATCTATGGATAATGCAATCCTTACGGTTAAGGAAAGGTTTGGCGAACGCGTAGCAGCAGTAATTCATCTGGCCGCGTATTTTGATTTTACCGGCGAAAAGTCGCCGCTTTACGATGAAGTAAATGTAAAGGGCACAAAAAACCTACTTGATGCATTAACTCAAATAAATGTAGAGCATTTTATTTACGCCAGTACCATGCTCGTTCATAAACCGGGTAAACCCGGAGAGCTTATAGCAGAGCAATCGCCCTTGGGGCCAAAGTGGGCTTACCCAGAATCGAAAGCGAATGCAGAAAATGTAATTATAGACCACACCAGCAAAACCCCTTTTACCATACTTAGGCTAGCGGGCTTATACGACGACGAAGTGGCTGTGCCCACGTTAGCACACCAAATATCGCGTATATATGAGCGCAACCCCAAAAGCGTATTGCATTCAGGTGATAGCCAAGCCGGCCAAGCATTTATTCACAGAGAAGATTTGCTCGACCTCTTTAAAGCAGTAATAACAAAGCGTAAAGAACTTGATAGCCAGAATATATTTTTAGCTGGCGAAGCCTCTGTTATTAGTTATTGTGAACTACAACATCAAATAGGTAAGCAGATTCACGGCGAAAGCGATTGGGCGACCTTTTCTGTGCCAGAACCTTTAGCAAAAGTAGGGGCGTGGGTAGAGGACAGGTCTGAGCCGGTAATACCAGATGATCTAGATGAGGGTGAACGGCCCTTTATTAAGCCATTTATGATTGATATGGCGTCTGATCACTATGAGCTAAATATAGAAAAAATAGAGCACACACTGGGGTGGACCCCCAAGCATCGTATACAAACTAGTTTGCCAAAACTAATTCATAATCTTAAAGCCAACCCTATTCAATGGTACGAGAACAACGGCATTAAAGTTCCGGCATGGTTTCGCGCGGCTAAAGAAAAAAATATGAATCCTGAAGAGTTAAGAGAGCAGTATGAAGTAAAGTATTTAGAAGCGCATAAAAATAGTATTTGGGCCCCCTTCGTAAACATGGGGTTGGGAGCCTGGCTATTAAGCTCACCATTTACACTAGGCTATAACGCTTCAGCAATGTGCATAAGCGATATTGTTTCAGGTGTGTTGGTTTGTATTTTTGCGTGCATGTCCCTCTCTGCTAAGCCCTTATACCAATTATCTCGCTGGGGGTTAGGCGTGGTAGCTATGTGGCTTATGTTTGCCCCTTTAATATTTTGGACTCCAAGCGCAGCTGCTTATTTAAACAACACCATTATAGGCGGGTTAGTATTCGGCTTTGCACTTTTAGTTAGACCATTCCCGCGTTTGGTATCGCCGGTAGCGAGTGAAACAGGGCCTTCAATCCCACCTGGCTGGGAGTTTTCGCCATCAGATTGGTTTCAGCGGCTGCCAATAATTTTATTGGCATTTGTAGGCTTTTTTATATCTAGATATTTGACTGCGTATCAGTTAGAGCATATAGATAGCGTGTGGGAGCCATTTTTTGGTGGTGCTATAGATAATGCCAAAAACGGTACAGAAGAGATAATTACATCTAGCGTGTCCAAAGCTTGGCCGGTACCAGATGCCGGCTTAGGAGCACTAACCTATTTGTTAGAAATACTTACCGGTGTAATTGGGTCTCGCAACCGCTGGCGAACTATGCCGTGGCTAGTATTATTTTTTGGTTTTATGATTATTCCACTAGGTGCAATTTCAATCACCTTTATTATCATTCAGCCTATTGTGCTAGATACTTGGTGCACCCTCTGTCTAATTGCCGCCGTCGCAATGCTTATTCAAATCCCCTATAGTTTTGACGAAATAGTTGCAACAATTCAGTTTCTAAAAAGGCGAGCGCAAGCTGGTCAACCTTGGATGCTAATCCTATTTACTGGCGATACCGATGAACCCAATAAAATAGAAGAAGAAATGGCAAATGCCTCGCGCGAGAAACAGAGTAGCAACGCTAAGCACGGTTTGCTACCCGAGAGCAATGGTAATCAAGCCGATAACTTTGCTCAGTCACCTGTAAAAATATTCAAAGAGTGTGCGTTAGGCGGTGTTACCTTGCCATGGAACCTTGCGGTCTGCGCAATATTGGGTGTTTGGCTAATGTTTACACGCATTACATTAAATACAACAGGCGCAATGGCGAATGCGGATCATCTAATAGGTGCATTAATACTCACAATAACCATAACCGCGTGCGCAGAAGTAATGCGGCCAATACGATTCGTTAATATTTTTCTCGGCATGGCGCTATTGATTACGCCTTTTGTATTATCCGCGGGTATTATTTCTATATTGGCAAGTGGGGTAGCGGGCTTAGCAATAATAGCGTGTAGCCTACCTAAAGGGAGTATTGGCAATAAGTATGGTAGTTGGAGCAGCTATATAGTTTAGCAGGCCACCGTTTGTACAAGGCCTGCTACTATTAAACGAATTTACCTCTTAGTAGCGTTAATGATTAATCTTTAGGGATTAAGTTTTGAGGTTTAAGGTTTAAGGTTTAAGGCTTAAGGTTTAAGGTTTAAGGTTTAAGATTTAATAAAATGTAAGCTTGGTTACAGCTACATAACCATTGGCGTGTTCAGTTTCTGCAAATCAATTGTATATACATCCATTAAAGCACCACTGCTTTTTACAAGTATTTCTTTACGTTTAAAATCAGCCAATATTCGGCTAACGCTCTCGGGGGTGGCAGCTACTATGTCGGCAATATCCTGCACTTTTAACAGCTCAATTAAACGGCTAGATTGACTCTGTTTAATACTGGTTAAGTACTCTAACAATTTTACAATTCTTTGTTTAAGACTGCCTGAAGAAAAATCCGATATCCACTTATCGGCGAGCGTCAATTGGTCGTAAAGCTCTTCCGTTAACTGAAGATACAATTGAATATCGTGTTTTTCTCGTTGCTGAATATCAGAAATAGGGCACTCAACAGCGCTTACGGAGCTTAACGCAATTGCAGTGTAATGATACTTCGCGTTAAACAAGCCCTCCATGCCTATCAAATTACCTGCAGAACAAACACGGACGATTCTGGTACTTCCATCAGGCTTATATGTTACAAGTTTTACCAAACCGCTACTTAACCGATATAAGGTGGTTGCGGCATCTCCCTGTTGGAACAATACAGCGCCCTCAGGGCATTCTCGTAAACGAGTGTGTGGTAAATCAGAAATAAGATCTTGAGAGCAGGGGGAGCGGGAATGTTCTTCACTGGATGAGACTAACTTTAAGTGGGTTGATCTACTTAACGAGTTTGCACTATTCATAGCCGTAGCTCCTTTAGCCCTGCACGGCATCTTTCGCAGGGCTATTGTTAATACAGGATTTATGCACCCACACACATAAAAGCTATTTGCGTTTACTTAATCCATAGTGACTGTGTAAGGTGTCTTCATATACAGGGTCAGCAAATTCAACTGAATGATATTCTGGGCTATTTTTAATTTGTTCTGTGGTTAGGTTTACTGAAACAGAACGTCCTTTCCAGTCAATATCTGTTAGCCAATGCGGGGAAATTAAAACCTTTCTACCGCCAGGTAGCCAATTGCGCGTAGCTATCACTAAGTACGCAATTTCCCACGTTTCGTCCTGTAGAATAAAGTTTTCGACATGACCGATTGAATCGTCCTTGGCATTCACCGTGTAACCTTCAATCTCAGAGGCAGAACGCAAGTGCTCATCTTCATTCTCTTGTATGTCGGCTAAAGCCGGTGCTGCGGTTTCTACCAATGCAGCGGGGTGAGGGCCTGTTCCCCATAATCCACCGCCCATCCAATAAAAACCATAGCCGTAATATCTAAAAAACTGAGCCTCATATTGGCGAGAAACAGGTTTGTGCTCATCAATAGAAGGGCTGTTTTTTATTTCTTCACGGGTAAGATTTACCGGCAATGCGCTGTTGGCCCACTGTGGCTCACCAAGAGAAATAGGGCTAATTAATACTTTTCTGCCACCGGGTAACCACTTGTGAGTGTCTGCGACCATATACCGAATGGTCCATTGGGTGTCGTCGAATAGGAAGTCCCTGCATTCGCCTATATCACCATCGGTCGCTTCTAAGTTGTAACCAGATATTTCATTTAAGCTTCTTAACATTTTCTAATCCTCCCGTTAAACGATTCCTGCATGCGCGATGCTTTACCGTTCGCTAAAATAGAGAATGTATTAGCAAAACACGCACCTTGGTCGCACTCTATAAAATGTAAGCCTTAGTGCTTAAAATCGCTTCGGATACGTAAGTAGTGTGTTAGAAAAGCCTCGTAGTGAGGCTTTTCGTCACTTATATGCGCTCACAAAGAGGTGAGGCAAAAAAGTGTTATGAAAGAATGGCTTGGAGCATCCAAGCATTCTCTTCGTGTTGGCCGATTCTATCGGTAAGAATACCGGCGGTGGTAACATCATTTACTTTTTCCGCTTCGATTACAGTATCGCGAAGTAAGCGGGCACAAGTTGTATTGTCGTCTACAAGTTGTTGAATCATTTCCTCGGCGCTAGGCGCCCCAGCTTCTTCTTTAATTTCAGCAAGCTCTTTAAATTGCTCAAAGCTGCCTGGCGCAATAAAACCAATCGCTCGAATACGTTCAGCAATGGTATCTACTGCTAATGCCATATCTTCGTACTGCTCTTCGGTAAGTTTGTGTAAGCTGTAGAATAATGGGCCTACTACATTCCAGTGAAAGCTTTGCGTTTTTAAATACAGCACATAGCTATTTGCTAATGCCGATGAAAGCTGGCTGGCAAGTTCAGAGCGATCCTTATGCTGCAAACCACCTTTGGTTTTAATTTCTGTAGCGCTGGATTTAAGTACTGAACTAGTAGTCATGATATTCCTCCTGGTTTTAGACTTGTTCACTTTAGTAGTAGCATCCTTTGTGCCAACTCACTGAAATTACCATACAATAAATATCCTATGCTGCTGCAGCACCCGTCACACCTGGCTTTTACTTATTCACTTACTAAAGAGGGTGCAAACACGTAAGTAATGTAACGAACGCCAATAACGTTATAAATTGCAATTTTTACAAGCTGTTTGTAAGAACAGAAAAGCTCAATTTGAATATTGGATAAATCCGTAGCTAATAGCTGAGCGCTATAACTGAAAGACGATGTAATAAAACAGAGCTAACTTTAAAATTGCTGTTATGATGACTAAGCCTACCTATTAAATTTTTCTGCAGCGCCTCACTTAAATGGCAAATATCCCAAGCAATTAGCTACGAATAGCTTGAAAGGATTCAACCAAGAAGAAAAAGACTAAAGGGAGTGCCTAAACAGGGATCGACTGAGTAAGTAGTGGCTGAACAAGGAGTGGCTTAATGAGTCGCTAAATTGTACGAAGGTATTCAGGAGGAATATGAAACGATACAAAATTATCCACCAAACACAGTATGACTTTTCTGCATCGGTACAACTGTTGCCCCACACCCTTAGGCTTAGGCCGAGAGAAGGCCACGACCAGCGTATTGAGTCATCTAGTTT
This sequence comes from Saccharophagus degradans 2-40, assembly GCF_000013665.1. NCBI lineage: Bacteria > Pseudomonadati > Pseudomonadota > Gammaproteobacteria > Cellvibrionales > Cellvibrionaceae > Saccharophagus > Saccharophagus degradans. The sequence goes on along the minus strand of NC_007912.1, from coordinate 2,494,725 downwards.
AGACATTAGCCCTAACGCATCGCTTCGCTGGCATAGAGATGTCGAAAGCAATTCTGTTTGTATAGCCAGCTTTAACAGCAAGGTAAAGCAGTTAAATATACAGAGCGATATAATTATTCAAAAATATGACTTATCGCCACACGATTTTTTGTTAGAAAGCTATGCTGTGGAATACCCATTTAATTATAGCGTCGAGGATAAAATTCTTCTCGCGCCCTATATGGAACAAATTCAGTATATTGATCAGCCCATGGTGAATAACTGGGTGAGACTGTTCTGGCCGCAAGGCAACACCATTCAAACATTCGACTTACTACTAAAGCTAAACCAAAACATTTACCAATCTATAGTTTACTGTAAGCGCGAGGAAGAGGGTGTGCAATCGGCAGACACCACATTGCAAAATAAATCTGGGTCTTGCCGAGATTCCGCAAATTTATTTATGAGTGCAGCGCGAAAACTCGGCTTTGCTACGCGTTTTGTTAGTGGCTACATATACTCAAATACCGACATTGCCCAAGCTGGCTCTACTCACGCTTGGGCCGAAGTGTTTTTACCTGGCGCGGGCTGGAAAGGCTTTGACCCTACGATGGGGAGCATAGCCGGGCCAGAGCATATTGCTGTAGCTGTATCGAGGCGACCAGAAGCGGTACCGCCTATATCTGGTACCTTTTTTGGCCCGCCGGGTACCAATATGACTGTAAATGTTTGGGTAACTGATGCAATAACACCTACCGGAGCGCCAATGTAATGTGGTTAAAGGCAAGCTGTGAACTAAAGTTTAGTATTACTTCACCAACCCCTTTTGTATTTATGCTTAGGCCTAGAAGCGGGGCGCAGCAGTGGGTTGCCGCGGAGGAATATTTACTCTTTCCAAGTGTACCTGCAATAGAGTTTACCGACGATTACGGCAACTTATGTCAGCGCTTAATTGCACCGGTAGGCGACTTTACTGTTTATACGTCTGCAACTATAAGAACCAGCAGCGGTGTGGACACTCATCCAGGCGGTGCCTTTGTAGAAATAGAACACCTACCCGATAGCGTTTTGAAATATTTATTACCTAGCCGTTATTGTGAATCTGACCGTTTTGGCGATATGGCTACCGAGATAACAGCCAACCAGCTATTAGGTTACGACCAAGTTGCAACAATAGAGAGCTGGCTGCAAACCCATATTCAGTTTGTGCCCGGCGGTAGCACGCTACCTTTATCTGCCACCGAAGTTAATCAAAAACAAATTGGTGTGTGCAGAGATATGGCCCACCTTGGCATCGCGCTGTGCCGAAGCTTAAGCATTCCAGCTCGGTTAGTAGTGGGGTATTTGCACGAATTGCAACCAATGGAATTACACGCTTGGTTCGAAGCATTTGTTGCAGATAGGTGGTATACATTCGACGCAACGCAACACACCAAGAAAGGTGGCTATATAGCCATAGGCTACGGTAGAGATGCCGCAGATGTTGCTATATACAATCAGTTTGGCCCGGCCGTTATTCCCATCGAACAAAATGTTCGGGTAGAGGAGATTAATGTAACCCAGTAGATGTATCTTTGTTACTTTTACATCTGGCACTATACAATTTTCAAAGCAGGAATACTCACGCCAGAAAAATTGGCGTCGTAAACCTGCCTATCCCGCCTAAACCCCCATCCTGCAAGTGTACAACCGTAATATACTCGACATTTTAAATGTTGGTATGAGTTCTGCTTTATGTAGAGAGCAAAAGTAAAATGGTCGTTCAGTTTTAAGTTTTATTAATTTGTAATAGGGGGAAAATATTATGTTAGAAACAGGCATTGGCATTCTTATACTTGCATTGATTATTTGGGCGGTACTTAAAATTACTGCTAGCAACGAGTCCACAGAAAAAAAGGTATTGTGGATACTCTTTATTTTGGTTGTACCGGTTATAGGTTTAATTTGTTGGGTTATATTCGGCCCGAAAGGAAGCAGAGCACGACTGTAATGGTTCGTTGAAATAACCGACTTGAAAGGGAACACGGCGCAAATTGAATTAGCAGGAATTGATAGGAGTGAGTAAATGAGTGAGTCTGCAAGTATCTACGACCTTCTTGAAGAAATAGATAACGCAACCGAAGGCGATTTAACCCTAGGAGACGTTACAGACTCGCTAAAATCTCAGGGCTTTGGCCCATTAATATTTATAGTGGCCGTTGCAGCAATACTGCCTACCGGTGCCATTCCCATGGTGCCAACCTTATGCGCAGTAGTAATTTCTATATTTTCTATTCAACTGCTTTTTGGTGCCTCTGGGCCTTGGCTACCAAAATTTTTACGTGATAGAAGCATTAAACGCAGCACTTTCACTAAAGCCAAGCAAAAAGCACAGGGGTTTGCGAAAAAACTCGATAAGCTTATTAGCAAGCGCCACGAACACCTATTTACGCAATTTTCGATAAAGTTAACAGCCGTTTGCATGCTGTTTCTTTCTTTTGTAATCCCCCCCATGGAGATAATGCCATTTCTAGCGGCATTGCCAGCAACCGCAATTGCGTTGTTTGCACTAGCGCTAATAGCAAGGGATGGCATTATTTTCGTAGCTGCCTATGTGTTGGCTGCAACCGCAGTAGCCATAACGCTATACACCAATATTTAGGCGGTACCATTACCCTGTTTTACCTGATTGGGCGATATCTTAGCCTACGGTATACGGCTCATCACTAAAACGCATTAAACCTAAGGCTTGACAGTCGTCCCATTACAGCCAGATAATGATATCATATATCATATCCTGCATACCCTAGATAGATAGCCAGCCACCTACAGGCGGAGCTAGTGTCAGGGCTATAAATCAATCACCCAGGCGTTAAGGCTGCTGGAACTTGGCTGCTTTGATTTCTTGTGTGTCGAAATATCGTAAAGCTGGATAGACCATTCCATTAGAGGTTTTTTATGAATCAAAAACTACCTGTTACCGTTTTATCTGGCTTTCTTGGCGCAGGTAAAACTACCGTGCTAAACCATATTTTAAATAATCGCGACCATTTACGTGTTGCCGTAATTGTTAATGATATGAGTGAAGTAAACATAGATGCAGCAACAGTTAAAAATGAAGTAACACTCAACCGCAGCCAAGAGAAATTGGTCGAAATGAGTAATGGCTGTATTTGCTGCACATTGCGAGAAGACTTGCTAATTGAGGTAAACAAACTTGCGAAAGAAGGGCGATTTGATTACCTAGTAATTGAATCCACCGGTATTTCTGAGCCGTTGCCTATCGCTGAAACGTTCACATTCGCCGATGAAACAGGTGTAAGCCTTTCCGACGTAGCAAGGCTAGACACCATGGTAACTGTTGTGGATGCCGCTAACTTTCTTAATGATTATGACGAAGCTAAGTACCTACAGGAAACCAGTGAAAGCCTAGGCGATGACGATGAGCGCACGGTTGCAGACTTGCTAGTAGATCAAATTGAATTTGCCGACGTAATACTCATTTCTAAAAGCGACGTAGTAAGCAATAAACACTTAGCCCGCACGCAAGCTGTACTACAAACACTTAACCCCGAAGCAAGTATCCATACAATTGCAAACGGTAAAGTAAACGTAAAGACTGTATTAGCTACAGGAAAATTCAGCTTTGACAAAGCGCAGCAATCAGCGGGCTGGCTAAAAGAAATGCGCGGAGAGCATATTCCAGAAACCCAAGAGTACGGTATTAGCAGCTTTGTTTATCAAGCCCGTAAGCCATTTCACCCGCAAAAATTTTATAATTTTTTGCACAGCGAACAACTTGCAGGGAAACTCCTGCGTTCAAAAGGTTATTTTTGGCTGGCGACTCGGCCAGAAGCCGCTGGGCAGTGGAATCAAGCCGGTGGTATTGCACGGTATGGTTTTGCTGGCATGTTTTGGAAAGCAGTACCCAAAGAAAATTGGCCCGATGACGAAGACTACCTTGCATCTATAAAAAAGAGTTGGGAAGAGCCATTTGGAGATATGCGCCAAGAGCTTGTGTTTATTGGTCAAGGCCTAGACAAACAGGCTGTAATTGAGGCGCTAGATAAATGTTTATTAACGGAAAAAGAATTGCTTGCAGGCAAGGACTATTGGTTAGGTTTAGATGATCCGTTTCCAGCTTGGAACGACAAAGAAGCCGCTTAGCTTAACATTATAAAAGCCAATAGTTAGTTTAATTTAAGCCAGAACATGGCAAAAAAGGATCAGTAACATGAAGCATGTCGCCGCCAATACGACATTATTACACGCAGAAACAAGTGACCCCATTGCATTAACACGCATATATAACACCAAGGTCAATCTCACCATATGGGATAGACCCTTAAATAATCACCTACAGGGTTACACTCGCAGCCTTTGCACTAGCCATCAACAATTACAAATAAAATTCTGTGGCAATCTAACAGCTATAGAAAAACACCTGCAATTTGAATTACCCGCTAACGCTGGAAAACAAGACTTTATTGACGATGTAGTTCTGCTGGTTGATATGTTTAGTGAGCTATTTGAAATGGGTAATGTGGGACTGCGGCTAGCCGTATTAACAAAGGCAATGTGCCCAAGGTTTCATGTAGATAATGTGCCAGTTCGCCTAATAACTACTTATTATGGCGCAGCAACCGAATGGGTCGACAACCAACACACATGGCGAGATGAAAGGGGCCGTGTAGAGGTATCTGACTTGGCGCGAATACAAAATTTACAAGCGGGTCAAGTAAGCTTATTTAAAGGCGAAACCTGGATTGGCAATAAAGGCAAGGGCGTAGTCCACCGGTCTCCAGTAGCGGATACCAACAATCCGCGTTGTGTGCTTACTTTAGACTGCGTATAAAGCCTTTTATGTAGTCATATATAGATATGATATATCACTAATTCTGCTGTGATTTGGAGTCATTAATGAAGTACCTATACCTGACAGTAGCTGCAATGGTTGCGTCGATAAACGCCCACGCGTTACAGGGCAAAGTTGTTGATAGCAAAGGCAACCCCGTTACTAACGCCACCATTCAAGTGGTGGGTTCAAGTGAAACTTTTGCGGTAAACAAGCTTGGTGAATTTTCGATAGAGGAAACACATGCGTACGAGATTCATATTGTAGCGCCAGGGTTTAGCCATAAGGTTATCCGTATTGGAGACACCTTAAACACTGAACCTATGCAAATACCATTAACCCGATCTGTTATCGAACAAGTGGATGTAATTGGGCTACCTATTCACGCTTCTGTCATTGAATCTGCCCAGCCTATATCGGTGTTGAGTGGCAACGAACTACGTAACCGCCAAGCTGCAACCTTAGGTGATTCACTCGAGGGGGAGGTGGGCGTGCATACTAATTTTCACGGTAATGTTGCCAGCACCCCAATTATTAGAGGACTAAGCGGGCCGCGCGTACAAATAACCCAAAACAGCATGGATGTGAGTGATGTGTCGCGCGTTGGGCCAGATCACGCCGTGACTTCTGAAGTATCTACCGCTAAACAAGTAGAAATATTGCGAGGGCCAGCCACGTTATTTTTTGGCAGCGGTGCTATTGGAGGTGTTGTTAACGTTGTAGATACTCGCGTACCCAAAGATTCCACTACATACGGCGAGTGGTTTATTTCGCATGAAACGGTAAACAAACAAAAGCTAGGGGCCGTAAACATTAATACTGGGCTTGATGCTATTGCCCTACATTTTGACGGCTTTTGGCGCGAATCGAGTGACTACCAAGTACCGGTAAACCCAGAAACAAATACGGACGATCAATCAGCGGATAGCCAGCAAACTACTCACTCGAATAATTATTTTGTGAACAATAGTAGTGAAGAATCACATGGTTTCACTCTGGGCGGCAGTTACCTACTTGATAACGGCTATGTAGGAGCTTCCTATGGCAAATTGTATCGTCAGTATGGCATACCGGGGCATAGCCATGGTGGCGAGCAACATAACGCCAATGAAGTAAGTGTATTTGCGGAATTAGATCAAGATCGCTTTCAACTAATAAGCGAAATAGATTTAAACAGCAAGTGGCTAACCGGCGTAAATAGCCGTTTGGGGTATACAAACTATAGTCACGCAGAAATAGAGGCTGGGTTTACCGGTACTATTTTTACCAATAAAACCGTAGAAGCAAAAGTAGACCTAATGCACCAGCCCATTCAAGAATGGAAGGGCGGCTGGGTATTTCATTATAAGCACAGCGATGTTTCTGCAATCGGCCAAGAAGCATTTACCCCGCCATCTAATACTGCTTCTTACGCGCTAGCCGCAGTGGAAGAAAAGCATATTGGCAATGTACTGTTACAGCTAGGTATGCGTGTTGAATATGTTTCCTTAATAGCAGATAACGTGCTGCTACCAGAATTAAACCTGCACAGTCACAGCGAACAAAATAATACGCACAGTGAAGAGCACGAAGACACGTTAACTGTTATTCAGGTATTTGAAACAGATCAAAGCTTTTCCCCTGTGAGTATTTCTGCTGGTGCGGTGTGGGATTTTACCCCTGGCTATAACCTTGCCATTTCATTGGCTCATGCAGAACGCGCACCTCACGCATCAGAATTATTCTCTTTTGGCCCGCATATTGGCACAGGTAGTTATGAAATAGGGGCTTTGTTTGAGCTAAATAATACTAGCAGTGAACCGCAATTCGATATAAATAGAAGCACAATTCAACTAGAAACGTCGAACAATATCGATTTAACTTTTCGCAAGTATGAGGGCGAGGTAGGTGTAATACTCAATGCTTTTTATAATCAAGTAGATAATTACTACTACCAAACAACTACGGGGTTATACGCGCAAAGCGGCCATAATCATGCACACGGTGACGATGAAGCGCATGATGTTCACGACGATGAATTACCGGTTTATTTATTTAAAAGTGCAGATGCACAGCTGTACGGTTTTGAAGCGCAGAGTATGTGGCAAGTAACACCTCGATTAAAAACCACATTGTTCTCTGATTATGTTCAAGCAAAACTACGAGAAGATTCAACTTACCTACCGCGTACGCCACCGCTGCGTTACGGCGCTAAGCTAGATTACCAATACGGCCGTATTACAGCCAATATAAGCTGGTCTCACCTTAATGATCAAACCCACGTAGCGCCCCTAGAAACTAAAACCCTTGGCTATGACTGGCTAGATGCGAGTGCAAGCTGGAGCTTACCGATTAAAACTGCCGAAGTGGCACTTTTTATAAAGGCAGAAAATATTACCGATACCGAAGCGCGCGTGCATACCTCTTACTTAAAAAACATTGCTCCCAAACCAAGCAAAAATTTTAGCATTGGTTTGCGCGGCAACTTTTAGCTCTTAATTTAAACAACACATTCACTACGAGGTTTACTATGTTTATTTCCAAAAAATGTAATTGGTTATTGCTCGCTATTTGCGGCTTTGCATTTACCGGTTGCGGTGGTGCGAGTACAACAATTAATGAAAAAACACCCATTATAAGTGAAGAAGATGAGCACGATCATGAGCACCAAGATGGCGGCCGCCTTGTAATCACCAACGCTACAGGCACAGAGGCCTTAATTTATAACCTGGAAGATAACAGCTTGATTAATGCATTCGAACTAGCCAGTGTGCCTAGTGCGCTTTATGCATCGGCTGGGTACCGTTACGGTATTTTAGTGGATCGAGTTGGCAATACTGTTAACTTTCTAGATGGCGGGCTATGGCAAGAAGATCACGTAGACCACCTACACGATTACAACGAGGCACCAGCACTATTAAATTACACATTAACAGGAAGCAGACCAACACACTTTGTAACCCATGAAAACCAACTTGCGGTATTTTACGATGGCGATGCAACTAGCTCTACGCCTGCCAGCGTTACCATTGTAACTGATGCAGATATAGCTGCTAGCGTATCTGCACCGCGTTCTATTGATTTTGGCGTTAATATGCACGGTGTAGCAGAGCCGCGCGCAGACTATTTGCTTGCCTCTTGGCGAAGATCAGATGCCGAAACAACATCTGCAAACCCAATATTACCCGATCAGGTAGCGGTATATCATTTGCACGACGGGCAGTACGAGCAGGAAACAATCTTAGACATAGCTTGTCCAGACTTGCACGGCGCTGCGCAAAACGAAAGCTACATAGTCTTTGGCTGCTCGGATGGCGTGCTGTTGGTGAGCGAACAAGAGGGGGCGTTTACTGCACAAAAAATATTGAACACCGATGCCGTATTGGATGGCCTGCGCATAGGCTCTATATATGGCCATGAAAACAGTGATCAATTTATAGCGCTTGCTAGTGCTCATAGCGGTGCTAGCATGCAATGGTTTAGCATCAACCCGGCCTTGGCACAGATGGACCTAATCGACTGGCAACCAGTTGAAAGCGCAAAAGTAGTTAGCAGGGGCTTTTCATTCGAAGCTGAGCAGTTTTTAATATTGGATAATCAAGGGTATGTAACTGTACTAGAGCCCAGCCAAACTGACGGGGTAACACAGTGGGTATTTGCAGAAAGGCTAGACATAACAGAGCAAGATATCGCCAGCATGCCTGAGGGAACTAACTTTTCGTTAACTTTCTCACAAAATGATCATTTCGCCTATGTCGCAGACCCAATAGCACAACAAGTAGTCAGTATCGATTTAAATCTATTAGATATAAACACCGCAATCGAGCTAGACTATGTACCAAAATCCATAACGTGGTTGGGTATAGCCGGCGCTCACGAGCACTAGCGGCTAAAACAGCTATAACGACTAGCTAAATAACAATCCAATATTTTCGCGCGGAGGCCTCGTCTCCGCTTTTTGTATTCGGAAGGAGCAAACATTGAAACGCAAGTACCTGCTGCAAGCAGCCCTGTTGTTATCTGGCCTATTGTGTACCCCTTTTAGCACCGCCGCAAACGCTCAAGAACATGGCGCACATACCCATGGCGAAGCAGATGTGTTAATTATTCTTGAGAGCACAAGCTTATTTATTACGTTAGAGTCCCCCGCGGTTAATTTGCTTGGGTTTGAACACGCCCCTCACACAAACAAGCAAAAGCAATTAGCCAAAGAAGTTGTCGCCAAATTACAAAAAGCAGAACACTTTTTCGCGATTACGCCTGCATGTGTATTAAAAAATAACAGCGTAGATTTCCCATTCGAACTAGAAAACACCAGTACACATCACGTAAGTACTAACGGCAATCACACAAGTAAAGAGCACCACCACGATGTTAGCCTAAACGTGGAATGGCAATGTAAACGAACTAAAAAATTAGAAATAGATATTAAAATATTCGAAGAATTTAAAGGGTTTAATTCAATTACAGCCCAATGGATTGCCTTTGACCGCCAAAACGCAGCTAAGCTTAATAAACATAATTCCGTAGTCATACTCGAGCCTGCACAATAACTAAAACTATATTTTTCTTTTTAACTGATACGGCTTTTAAGAACCAAACAAATGAATACAAAGCTAGAAAAAATACAGGCAATACCCACCAATATTATCACCGGTTTTTTGGGCGTAGGTAAAACAACCGCTATTTTATCTTTATTAGCTAACAAGCCTGAAGACGAGCGATGGGCAGTATTAGTTAATGAGTTTGGAGAAATAGGCATAGATGGCAGTCTGCTACAAGGCCAGCATTCAGAAAACAGCGGTTTATTTATTCGAGAGGTACCAGGTGGCTGTATGTGCTGCGCAGCAGGGTTGCCAATGCAAATTGCCCTGAATCAATTACTTACTAAAGCAAAACCTCAGAGGTTACTTATAGAACCGACAGGCTTGGGGCACCCAAAAGAAATATTACAAGTGCTTAGTGCAGAGCATTACAGAACCATTCTAGATGTCCAAACCACAGTTACACTAGTAGATGCCCGCAAAGTAAGCGATAAACGCTATACCAATCACGATACGTTTAATCAGCAAATACAAATAGCCGATATTATTGTTGGCAATAAAAGCGACTTATATCAAAGTAACGAGAAAGAGCAGCTAGAAAACTACGTAAAGCTGCAAGCTGGGCCAGAGATAAAGGTTGTTTACGCCGAGCAGGGCCAACTTAATCCATCGTTACTAAAGGGGGCCTCCAAGGCGGCCAAAAGGCTAATACAATCGAGCAGCAATCACCATCAAACCCTCACAAGCCCCGAAGAATTAACTATTCCAGAGTGCGGGTATTTAAAAAGTGACAACACAGGCGAAGGCTACCGTAGTTCTGGCTGGCGTATTTCCGCAGAGAAAATATTCCACAGGCAAGCCATATTTAATTGCTTTGCAGGGTTGAACGTAGAGCGACTGAAAGCTGTACTCATTACAGATGAAGGCGTATTTGGCTACAATTTAGTGGACGATTCGCTAAAAGAAGTGGTGCTTGATGATTGCTTAGAAAGCCGAATAGAAATTATATGGAAAGAGGGCGAAGATTCGGGTGCGGCTGAGGATTTTCCGTTCGGTTTGTTAATGGAATAAGGTTTTTGTCGCCAGCCCCCATACTAGGTTGATTTGGCAGTTGTATTCGTAGAGCAGTATTTGTATGCTAGTTAACCGATATGATATATCAATGGTGAGCAGCCCTTAGTATGAATAAGCAACAACTCAAAAAAATTATGACTAAAGCACAAGATATATGTGCTCATTCTGGGGGCCGGTTAACCGATAAGCGTAAACGAATCCTAGAAATACTACTGCTTTCCAAAACACCGCTTTCGGCCTATGAAGTGGCCGACACCTATAATAAAAGCTCTGAAAATGCCATGCCGGCAATGTCTGCTTACCGCATGTTAGATTTTTTAGAGTCTGAAGAGCTAGTGCACAAGCTCAGCTCAACCAATAAGTACGTTGCATGCTCCCATATTGCCTGTGATCACGCCCACCAAATACCCCAGTTTTTAATTTGTGGCCGCTGTCAGGCCGTAAAAGAAATAGGTATAGCTAAGCACATAGTACAAGAACTGGATGCGGTAATAACCAATGCCGATTACAAGCTAATTAACCCACAGTTAGAGCTACAGTGCCTATGTAAAGCTTGCTCGAAATTAGCTGAGTAAGCTGCCCGAGCAAGCTGCTTGCGCAAACAAAAAGCTACCCAACCAACACCTTAAGCATGCAAAACCGTATTAATCTGTATAGGGGTAAATACTATCGATTAGTAAGCTGTACGACGCCGTACCCATCTCCTCATTGCTGTGTTCTTTTATAACAAGCGTACCCTCAACCCAAAACGGGTCGTAAAGACTCTCAAGTTTCAGCCCCTTCGTGTAGCTTATATAAATCATTTGGTTTGGGGGAGGGGGCGGCACATGGATGCAAGCGCCGAAAAAAGGAACAAGAAAGAATTCAGTTATCACCATATTGTCATCAAACGACAAAGGCACAATATAACCGGGTAGCTTTATTTTGGCCCCGTCAAACTCTGGGCGCACCCGCTTAGAAACCAGCGCCTGCTGGTAGCGGATGTCTTTTGCATTGGCACTTGCTTTGGCTATTTCTGCGGCTAATGGCATTTGACCTTTCGATACAGAAGATGCACCTAACTCAGGCTCGGCCGATTCCGGCGCTGATAACTGGGACAGCAATTGATCTTCAGGCGAGCCATCTTCTATTTCATCTAAATAGGCAGGTGGATCAAGCAATGCCTGCAGGTCGTCCTCCGGCATTAGGTCTGTCCACTCAATAGATTGATAGCTATGCCCGGCTTTGTTTTGCGCTTGCTTGGTTGCATTGGCTGCCAGCGGGTGGAATACCAAGTAAAGCAAAAGCAGGGCAATGTATTGCAATGCCTTAGGGTTTAGAAAACGCAATTGTGAGTACCTCATCTAGCTATCGGATGTTAGGATATATCATTATATAAACTAGTAGGGTCCCAATAAACCTTTAGGAACATCTGATTAAGCCCAATCACTTTTTGTCTTTCAGGCATTTTTGTCCTCTAGGCATTTTATAGAGGCATACTGGTTGGCTGTCGAGATAAAATAACGACGAGGACGAGAATGCCTGAAAGACCCGTAGGGCGTGGCCAAAACGCCCATCTTCTTCGTTGCTCTTGTTGCTCTTGTTGCTAGGGACTAAGGCCATTAGCTGTGAAGAATGCCTTGCGGTTAAACATTTTGGCTCTCGCAAAAAGCAATTGGGGTTAATCAGAGTCTCCTTTAATCTCACTCTACTAGAAACAAGCAATTAACAGTTATGTGACGCTACCAACAGCTGAGCCAACAACTAAGCCTATAACTTATGCCTAAAACAACTTCGCCCAATCCTACTATCAATTGTAATAGCAGCCTAGCTGTAGAAATGCACACTGTGCAGTTTAAGTACCATAAAACTGCCAATCCTGTGTTGAGCATCCCAAACTGGTACTTACATGCAGGTGAAAAGGCGTTTATTCAAGGCGCATCTGGCGCGGGTAAATCTACCTTTTTGAAGTTGCTATCAGGGCTTTTAGTGCCAACACAGGGCGCCATAAATGTATTGGGGCAGCCTATAAGCCAGCTAAAAGGGGCGAAGCGCGATAGGTTTCGTGCAAAGCATATTGGCTTTATATTCCAACAGTTTAATTTAATCCCCTACCTTTCAGTTAGAGATAACATAGCCGCAGCGTATTATTTTTCTAACAATAAAAGCTCATCTAAAAAAGATTTTGCTAACCGTATTAATGAGCTACTAAACACGCTGAGGTTGCCATTAGATATTGCAGAACGCAAAACAAGCGCTTTAAGTATTGGCCAACAGCAACGCGTAGCAATAGCACGTGCTTTAATTAATAACCCCGAACTAATAATTGCCGACGAACCCACTTCAGCATTAGATGCAGCAGCTCGTGATAGTTTTATGACGCTACTACTAGAATGTGTTGCAGAAAATGAATCCACACTTATTTTTGTAAGCCACGACAAAACACTAGCGCGTGGCTTCGACGAAATAGTCGACCTGCAAAACCTTAATGAAATTCAAAAGGGGGCCAGCCATGCTAATTAATTTTGCTTGGCAAAGTCTTCTAGCAAGAAAGGTTACAGTGGGACTAACCGTGTTATCCGTAACCATAAGCTTGCTAGTTATGCTTGCGATACAGCATATAAAACAAGAGGCAAAAACAAGTTTCACCAAAACAATTTCAGGTGTTGATTTAATTATTGGTGCTCGCACAGGGCAGCTTAATCTGCTTATGTATTCCATTTTTAATGTTGGCAATGCAACCAACAATATTAGCTGGAAAAGTTATGAGGAGCTTTCACAACAAAAAGAAGTCGCCTGGGCAATACCTATTTCACTAGGTGATTCTCATAAAGGTTTTCGCGTGCTAGGCACAACAGAAGCTTACTTCGAGCACTTTAAGTATGCTAACAAGCGCACCATAAGCTTCAACCAAGGCCGTTCGTTTTTGGGCACATTTGAAGCAGTAATAGGTAACCACATAGCCCAAAAACTTAATTACAAAGTAGGGGATGCCATTACACTTAGCCACGGTATAAGTGCAAAAAGTTTTAGTGAACACAAGCACAACCCTTTTACTGTTGTAGGCATTTTAGCCCCAACAGGTACACCCATAGACCAAACCGTACATGTGCGCCTAGATGGCATAGAAGCCATTCATAAGGGGTGGCAAAGTGGTGTCGATTTATCTCAGTATGGCAACTATGTAAACCACAGCAACCACACCAAAACCCAAGATCTAACACCTACAAGCATTACGGCATTTATGGTGGGCCTTAACTCGAAGCTATCTACATTTACATTTCAACGAAAGGTAAACACCTATAAAAACGAACCCATGCTAGCAATATTACCCGGCATTGCATTAAGTGAGCTTTGGCGCATGATGGGCACGGTAGAAAACATTCTAGCGATAATTTCTTGGCTGGTATTGTTCGCCGCGTTAATTGGCCTATGCACAATTATGCTTGCCGCCATACGAGAACGGCGCCATGAATTCTCGGTACTTAGAGGTATTGGGGCTAGCCCTTGGTTTATATTTAGCTTAATTCAGCTTGAGTCTTTACTCATTGTGCTAATAAGTATTGGCGTTGCAGTACTTAGCCTGTGGTTAGGGCTAGAGTTAACCCAAGACATGCTAATAAGCAAATACGGGCTAAATATATCTAGCTGGATATTCAGCAACGAAAAAATGCTACCTGTAGGGTTGCTGCTGCTGGCCACTATGCTTATTAGCACAATTCCTTGTATTGCGACTTACAGGGCAATTGAGCCGTAATTTGGGTTGCAAAACTCGAAAAATAATTCAGGCAGCTCAGGTGCCGACTATAAATGTAGTTCTACGCATTAGCTGCCACCACAACCTAGTGCGGGCTATAAGAGGGTTATGAAAGAACACCTGCAACCACATCCATTGCGTCATATAGGGAAATCCTAAACAAAACTCGAGAAACAACTATAGGTTTTCGTAAATAACGTTTAAATACAATAGGTTAAACGATATTTCTTTTCCCGGAACGATGCTCAAAAGCGGTGTTATATTTGGGAAAACGAGGAGAGTGTCGCCACTCTCCTGTAAAACGGCGATGATCGATCACTCTTTGATCAGGTCTGGATCAAGGATTTTTTGTAAATCTATCTGTTGAGAGTCTTTTAGGGAGTTCTGTGAAAAATCAAATTCGCCATGAAAGACAAAATGTTCCCAAGCCAGCATAGACGACGCCTTAATCTTTTTTAGTAGCAGGGAATACTCAACATCTGTTTTGGCTTCTGACAGACGTTTGGAGAGATACATAAAATTCCAGCAAACGATGACATTTTTAAGTAGTCGTTTGCAGGTCTCTGCGATCTCCTGGTCTTCCTTAATTGTCTGCACATAATCTGCCCGTCCAATGGCCAGAGCTCGATCCAGCTTATTCCCTGCCTCGCCTTTATTTAACTGGCGGTGGATGGCTTTTCGCATACCCACATCGTCGGCATACCGGAGTAAGAACAAAGTTTTCGGAATACCTCCAAATGCTTTTAGTGCTTCGTAAAGTGGATTGTTTTTTGAGTATGAGTTCAATCGCTTGAAGATTTGAGACGCCGTAACTTCGCCTAGCTTTATTGATGCACACAAACGAAGAACGTCTTCCCAATTATCAATAATTTTATCTTTATTAATCCGCTCTTTTGGAAAGATCGGATAGCTTTTTTTCTTATAGAAAGTGGGAGTTTTGAAGGAGTATAAAACTCGTTTGCCGGGGTTTTTTATGCGTGGCCCAAAAGAAAATTTCAATAAATGTGTAAGCCCAAATATGGCTTCCGTGTATCCGTGAGAATCAGTGGAGTGAAGGTCTGATTTCACTACATCATTTTTTAATAACCCATCCACCATATAGTGCGCTTCAAATTCGGCACCACTGATCACCATTGAGTAAGGGAACATCCCTCGTATATCTATGAACGTATAGGCCGATACAACGGGGTCACGTCCGCCGTATTTAAAAGATTTATTTGCATTGAGTGATTCATATGCGATCGTCCATTTCTGACCATCGCTCGACGTCTGCAAGCCGTAGTCTCCAATGAATACTTTGGCCAGTGGAAGTTGATTGACGAAACGAATAACGGCATCATTTGCTCGTCTCAAATTCTCAAGCGTAAAAAAACCATTGGTCGTGGATTCCAAAGTTGCCAGTTCAATCTCTCTCGCCAATTTAGATAATTTTGGCACGCTCAAGTGTTCGCCTAGCGCAATTATTCCCGCCAGGAAATTTTTATCTTCAGGTCTGGGCTTACGGTATCGGATACTGTTGTGTTCAAACTCGTCAAGAAACCCTGAAGCGGAATTCACTGTGCTTAGCGCTTCTGCTATTCGAATGTATTGATCATCCGGAAACAGAGCGACGTCACTTTCCATTTCTAGCAGGACTTCTGCCCGAGTATTTCGTTCGTACGTTAGCTTAAATCCGCCAAGACCGTCTGTCTCAATATATTCGTTTAAATTTTCCAGTATGTGCTCGTTCGTCTCCTTGTATTGCGCATCCAATTCAAGTTCCCAGTGCTCAACCAATTTTTTAACATCTTTAAAATCAGCCATGTCCGCTAAATTTAGTATGTGATCTCGGTTTTTTTGAAAGTATTCCCGCGAAATCAAATACTGCTCTAGCTGTCGGTAACGATTTGAGTTAACAATGCTCAGTGTGCCATCTTTAATGGCGGCGGCGGTGTGCTTATAAAGCAGAATGCGATACAGTTTCGCGCGGAAGGAGTCTTTCGTGTCAACGTAGCCGGTTTCTGAATTCGTAAGAAACCCGACTGGGAATGTATCATCAACCTTTCCGTTTTTCGCTTGGTACTGCGATATTGCTTTTAGCAGCTTGTTGCTTTTCACGTCGCAATCGAAATTGAGCCGCCGAAGAATATCGCTACACTTGAGCTGAAGCGACGTGGCGCCTTCTTCCAAAAAGAGCATTTCAAGAGCCTGTCCGCTGATTTTATCTAAGTCCTCCTGGACATCTTTTACATGAGCGTTTACGTTTTCCGTGGATATCTTTGACGGGCTTATCAAGCGAATCGCTTTTTCGACTTTCTCTGAATCACTCAGAATAGGGTTGTTCAGCGTCTCTTTAAGTTTTTCCACCAACGACACTAAATCAACCGTATCCTTTACTAACGCTTGCGTATGGCCAGATTGCTCCTGGCGTTGTTTGTAGTATTCTTCTTTGGCAAGATTCTCGGCCTTGTTCACTGCTGTTTTCACCGAGGCCAGAAACGTTTCGACCAGAATATCGACCAGCTGTTGAAATTGGTGAGTGATAAAAATGGCAAGGTGAAGATGCCGATCATGATCTTTCAAACGATTAACCTGAAAAACCTGCCGCCGATGAACGGATAGTGCGTAGCGTTTAAGTCCATCTTTTGTAAAATCCAGCTCGCTTAAGATTGGAAGTGCAATATCGTAGAGTGGCTTGAGCGTATCGTATATTGCGACATTCTCGCGTATTTTAGACGTCTTGGTTGACTGGTTAAGTTTCTTCAGCAGCGTAAGTCTGTACGTTTCCATTTCATCATAAGTATTTTTTCCTTTTGAAAATAACGCATCGAGTTTTTGAGCTCCATCGTTCGAGAGCTTATTTTTAACAATGGCAATCTGTTGGTCGATGTGCGTTTTATAGACCGACTCGATCGTGTCACAAATTGTTTTATAATCGGGTGTCTCGACTTTGTGTTCAAAGAGCCATTCGCAAACGGAAATAAAGCATTTATCGGGGTTTTTCTGAGAGCGTGCGTCCGTTCTTATCAGTGGCAACAGTGGTTGAATGGTGGTTTGATTAAATGGCTTAAAACCCAGCGCATCAAGAATCATTTCTCTATGGCGATTTCTGGTGCTTGTATTGTAGCTTTCCCAGCGAAAACTTTGCCTGAGCTTCAGTCGGCCTGCTACATAGTCAACATCTTCCTGGATCGCAGAATTAAAAAATTGACCCGTGGCTTTGAAGTACCCGTAGGCGACGATGATGTAAACGATATTGGCATGGCCGCGAACGTTTTGTGTGATGAGCTGTTTGAAATGAGATTCGACGTAGAAAAAACGCTTGCGGTCTAAAGCTTTGAATTGCGGCGGTGTATCGTGGAATTCTTTATCCGTGGAACTGATCTTTTTGGTGTACATTGAACACTCCTAATGTTAATCTATGGAAGGGAGTGTTATTATCCTTTCTGAAAACTTCTATCCCAAGTTCTAAATTACCTCACTTAGTTTTTTGTTACAGTCTCCACAAACTACGTTCAATCCAGGCTTGCCCCAAAGCTGGATATGGCATGTTTTGCACGCATATTTAATGCGTCCCGATCGCGGTTTTGGCTTTGAAGTGATCAGCTCGCCGAGATTGTCGTCATCATAAAACCGGCTAACCTCTTCATGCTCACTGCTAAATGCTCGTTCGCTTAGTGACTGCTCAGTCATAACTACCGAAGTGTCTTGCTCTGCTCGCATGGCTGCGACTGCCGCAGCGGGTCTGGGATTTAAATTCTCGGTCAGTTCGTATTCGGAGCCTTTGTCATCGTAGGCGGTAATAGGTAGCTCCAGGCGATAGACAGGATAGCGGTCAACCCAGGGCAGACGATAACCCTTTTTGAGAAGCTCTTTACAGGCGTTGTGAAATGGGCCTTCTAGCAGGACATAGTCCATCATCCATTCCCCCGTATTCTGTCCACCGGGCTTCCCAGTGGATGAGGGGATCAACCCTATTTGCAGCATCTTTTTGGCCCATTGGGCGTTATGGTAACCCCGTCGTCCGGGTGATCCATAGTGAGCCTGCCAGATGTGCGCCATCTCATGACACAGGGTTTGGCAGATCTCGATCAGAGGGTATTTTGCGAAGTATTCAGGGTTGACGGCTAGTTCATCTACATATTGACGTTTTTCATTGACCCATCGGCCGATGGAGGCATAACCCATCACTTTGCGCTGTCGGTGAAATGTGATGATGACATCAGGCAATTGCCCGGCAAACAACGCGCTGTTAAAATAGTCATACGCGCTCGAAAGCGTCTGGTAACATTCTGTTGTCGGTTTTTCTTCTAGCACCTGCTTTTCGCTCCAATTTCGTGCAAATTTTGGATTGTATGATCCAAAAAATGCACCATTTCTGTGCAATATCTGTGTGTCTGCTTGTTTTTTAGTCTGGCAAGCTGGGCTCAGCCATTCTCTTCAAAAATATTTCATACAATTTTAGAACGAATGATGCTGGGAAAAAAGTAGTCTGTATTCATTTGGATGTTCTCGTCTTTAAGTCTGTTCATAAGGAGACATCGACAATCGTTTAGGCGGTAGCTGATTGATATGGCTGGTTTTTGAGAGTTGAAATGTATATGACCTAAGCGCGGTAGGTAGGAATGAGGTGGGATCAGTTGCGGTGGGCTTTGAATTGCCTGGGAGGATTGGCTAATATGCGTGTCGACCGGATATGAGTTCCTCCTGTCGAAAAACATGTAATGGAATCTGCGAAGCGCCCTAGGTGGCCAGCGATAAGAGCAAATAGCCTACAGAGCTTGAGAGCAGCAAGTCACTAATTTACTTTCCTGTTTTTTCCGCTTTCAGCACGAACGCGATTTTCTGTCTGTACATAGATGGTGTCGGTGGTCGCCATACTTGAGTGTCCCAGATCTTCAGATAAATCTTTCAGAGCGCGGCCGCGCTCAACTTCCATACTTGCGCCGGTGTGCCTCAACCAATGCGAGGAAGCTTCTCGCAGCTTGCGCGCATTGTCTTCACCCTCAGCGTTCTTCATTTTCTCGTAGGCCATATCAAAAACCTGCTGGACGATTCGAATGAGCTGTCTGGATGTCATCCCGCCCTGACCACGGATTTTTTCGACAATAGGATGATTTTCGCCTGAGGATGGTAGGGGGCTCAGGCCACGAAATTGCCGGTATCGTTTGAGATAATCGATAAAGCTGTTTGGGACCGTAATGTCTCGTAGTTTTCTACCTTTGCCAAATATTTTCAGCCACCAGTTACCGTCAGAGTCCTGCCAAAAATGACTCATCACCGGTGTCCAATTTGGGCGTTCGGACAGCTCAGAAATACGTAAAAACAGCGTTTTTAGCGCGGTAATCACAAACAAGCTGCGTTCGTAAATTCTGTCTTGATTTGCCAGCTCCAACGCAACATTAAAGACATACTGCCACTGAGATTCTGACAAGCGCCTAATTTCTTTGACCTGAGCATCCTTGATGAAATGACGACAATCAGACTTGGCGATTTGTGCCGGATTACCGTATAGATACTCTTCATTCATCAAAAACTTGTAAAACGCAATCACGGCGGTAAACATGGCTGCGAGCGTCTGTTGAGATGGCTTATATTTTTTTTTGTCTAAAATCTGGTCGTCCGAGGCTTTCTTGGGTAGCTGAAGTTTGAATGGTGCCCACAAGGGATTCTGTGTGTAATGCCCGCTATGGAAAACAAACTTTTCATGGTTCGCGGTGCAGATCCAGGAAACTGGCGGCTGCCAACAAAAGTCCGCGTATTCCAGAATATCGGCCTTGCGCAGTTGCTCCATAGGCTTGAATTTAAAAAGAAAAACCCATAACAGGAACCGTTCGGTTTCGCTCCTGAATCGCGTGAATGTGTGTTCGGATTTGTTTCGGCCGATATAACTGAGGAACTCTCGGCCCCAGCTCCAGTGGGTTTGCCACCAGGTTTCACCAGAGTCAAGAAACTGCTTGAGGTCCTTGTATTCACCAAAGTCCAGCGACTTGAGTTCTGGATGCGCTGGAAATAAGGCGACTGGCTTGGGAATGTTGGTGGGCATGCGAAATACCTGTGATATTTGGATACCTATAGTTTAGCGGCTTTGATATGCTATGTCGAATACTGACAGGTATGTGAAATTAATAAGCGCATTATCTAAGGTATGACTACCCCCCTGTCGATTAGTGGCCGCCAAGCTCCGAAGTTTCCACCTGAACGATTCAATTTGACCATTATTGATGATTTGCTCGTCGAGCACTTAGTTAACTAACAGAGTTGATTCAAAATAGTATTCAATCAGACCGTCAGCGTCTAAATTGTGCTGGTGTATAGACTGATGAATAAAATTATCTGACAAACTCTTTAGGTCACTGTTTTTGAATCCCAAAACAAACGCTCGGGCATTAGATACAAGGTTCTTCAAACCGCGCTCTCTAAGCACTACCACCGATTCATTGAAACCTGTATTTGATTTCACTTTTTTTGTTGGAATAATGATGGAATAAACTACCTTTGCGCCTGGATAAAATCGTTTAAACCAAGCGATGTTATTATTAAATTGACCCGTTTCATCTTTTAAAATCTCAGCACGCGTTAGCAGCACTTCACTTTTACATTCGATAAATAGATATTCACCGTTTTTGATAGCCCATAAATTGTCAGGTCCAGACTTCCAATTTGAGTCTGGTCGCTCAGTATTAAAACCGAGAAGCTTGCCCAATTCGTCAACAGCACTTTCGAATCGCTCTGATTTAACACCAAAAACTAAACGCGAAAACACATCGTCCATATAAACAAGAAAATCCTCGAATTCGTCGTACTGACCAATTAGGCTTTTAATATTTTCTATCCGCTCATGCGCTTTCAGATCAATCTTTGTGAACTGGTATCCTTCCGGGGGAAGGAATAATCGTTTATTGGTCCTGTGTGCGTTCACTTGCATCGCCATTCCTTCGACGCGATTTTGAGCGTATAAATACCGAGACATTTCTTGTAGATACCATCCGCGTTCTTCTTTAGAAAGCGTGGCAGAGTGTTTGTCAAGCAAAACTTGGATCGCGTTGGCTGCGTCAGTGTGTTTTCCTTCTGAGTGATAACATTCTGCCTTGCGCTCCTGGATGAGCATCTCATCGCTGATTTCGGTAGATCGACTATCATCGAGGTCAATTGAATCCATATTACTAATATAAAACTGTTTCCAAGATTCATCTCGCCCCAACCCTTGATTAATGACAGAGATGAGCATTTGAATATAGTTTTGCGACTCATCCATGTCTTCTCTTGCGTACTTTGCTAAGTCTAACCCTATGTCGATTTGTTTGCGTGTTTGTGGCGAGAGGTATGGCCGAGACCCTTTGAAGCGTATCTGTTTGACGAGATCGTTGCCAAGAAGCAAGACGACACAATAGTCTTTTTCGCCCCTTACTGCGCGCCCTAAGCCTTGCTCAATTGTTTGTGCGGTTTTGATTTGTGTAAAGGTGCTATTAGGGATACAGCATTCAATATATTTTTCGGTGATAGTTTCTGTGATAGGTAGCGAATCGATTACCAAGATACGGCACATATTGTCAGGAAGGTCTACACCGTCATACTTGGCTGCCATAACAACAGGGCTTGGAAAGTGCCCTAGTTTTAGTTTTTCCACTTCCTCTAAAAGATTGCTTGCGTCAACGGCAGTCGATCCAAGGCTTTCCCATATTTTCTTATGCCAGTTGCTGGGAGTAATGGCGACTACACCATAATTTGTGTTCCGCCATTTACCTATCCAATTTACAAGAGATTCTCTTGTTAAGCTGCCATCGATTAGTGAGGGAATCAGCACCATCTTTTCGCCAGACCATTTTTTATCAAAAGTTAATGGCATCTCTATAACCTCCTTGGTCAATCCAAGGTCGCGAATAAAAAATGAATCGTTTGAAATGGTTGCTGACATAAATACACGATGAGAAGCGTTGTAAAATGCGCCGAACATCTCCATCGGTAATAATCTTGGTGATATTTCAATACCCGCGCCAGAAAATACAGCCGTGCAATTATCAAGATTATCCTTTAATAAATCCCAGACAAACCATACTGATTTATCCATACTTTTATTGTACTTTGAAAGGATCTGAATAACTTCATCTTGTTTGCTCTCCCATTCCCAGTAAGGCACGGCAAGTATTGCGCTTTTAGATTCATTGCAGATATCTGCATAGGTTCCAGCCCCTTGGCTTTTTAGAGCGTCACCGAAAATCTGTAACAACTCGTGGTAGCAATCTGACGATCGCGGTATTCGGAATTTACTAGCTGTTTTTATGATTTCAATACAGCTGTGTGCGTCATCCAAAAGGATGTTTTCAACCTCTATCGAATCCTGTCCTATGCCGAAGTTTGTGCTGCGCCCGTTAAAAACTATTTGGGCGTGCGTGATCAATATTTTTTCCCCGTTGATAAAATCTTCCGGGAGTCCATTCTCATTTATTGCACAGTGGTGGATACCGAATTCATCCGCCTGTATGCGAACCTGGTCGGCTAGATACTTGTTTGGACAAATATACAAGCACGATCCCTTTTTCTGGTTTATCTTCGATTGCAGTATCAATAGCCCAATGAGAGTTTTACCTTCTCCGGTTGGTAATTTCAATATTACGTCGCGTTGATTTCGGTAATTTACAAACCAATTATCCAAAACGGCATTTTGGACAGGTACGCGAAGAGGACCTTTGTTGGCATTCCTATCCAGGGTGTCGTAAATTTCGCATGGATGTACCTTTTTTTCCGTTCCCTTGTTAGGTGATCGTTTTTCAAAGTTAATTGGCATAATCTGTCCTCAAGCTTGGTTCGTAGCAATGAGCATCTAATAAGTAAGTTACGTTCATGGGAACACGCATAAAATATTGTCCGCAAAGCCTCTTTTCGATTTCCTACCACTTGTTTTTATCAAACCCTCTTCCTCCATCTCCTTTAACACAGTTTTATAATGTTTATTTAAAAATGGCTTATCGATACTGTGTTGACGGTAAATATCTATCATCGTTAGAGACTGGCCGGAAAAATCCAACAACAGCAAATCTTTTAGTGAGTTCAAAGGTCTATTCAGCTCAAAAAGTAATCCCTGTGAGAGAGCCGCAGCAGGCATGTACTGAAACGACGCCACTCCTTGGTGATCGGTGGAACTTTCTTTTGCCATGATTTCCTTCATCACTTCATATCCTTTAAAGTGCTTTGTTACAAATATGAGGTGATGAGTTGTCCTTTTGCCACTCTCATTTTTGAAACAAAACGGTAACACATAACGGTGACCATAGGTTTTGAGCGCATTTGCAATGCCTTCGACGATCAATGCCTCTCTCTCTTCGGGGGGCAAACCTGTAACACGGTCAATTAAAGCTTGTGTATGTGATTCGAACAACGCTTCCATGTGTCTTCGTACCTTTGAATTTGAAAGACCCGCGTTGATACGAGCATAGTTAAAAAAGAAAAGGCAGTCACAGCCCCAATCTTTTAAAAAAGCGTTTACGAGTCTAAGGGATAAACCTTTGTATCCCCAGGGGTCAATAAAAGCGAGTACCGGTATGACACTCATCTTCTCGAACTGGAGCGCAATATTGTCCCCTACTTCCTCATTCCAAATCTGAGGAGCATGCTTTAATAACTTGATTTGTTCCAAATCACTAATTGCTTCTGATAGTGTTCTTACATGATTTTCGTCTTTGTCATTAAAGATTGTGATAAGGCGATCATGTAGTTGCTCATTTTGTAATGCTGTATTTAAAACCCGTAGAGGAGTTGATATAGCGCCATCTTTGTATCGGCCGGGGCCAGCAAACAAGTCAACATACCCGATTTTCTGAGCATGTTGATGGTAGCGCTTTTGCGCACCAGTAATAATCTGCGACCAGGCACCAAAGTACTTTTCTACGATGGTTGCTTTGACCAAAGACTGTTCTCGGGTTTCATCAAAGAATTTATCGCCTTTCATTTTCCTATCCGTCTAAAGAATAAAGATTGATTTTTGATTGTACGAGATCAGGTCCTCTGCTCTTGCTTGATTAGCAGAGTTCAGGTATTTGCCTGTCGAGTTTAATATTTTTATTTCTTTATTTTTTAGGCTGCTAGTGAGCGCCCGTCGAATCTGATGTTCGGCGGCGGGAGTATAGCTGCCTATCTGGTCAACCAGACAAGAAAAAGGAATTGGTTCATTTAAATTGAATATGTGCCGTGGTATATCTTCGGATAAGCGTCTAATACACCTTGTTTCTGCGTCGCTGCTGAAATCAAATTCAGTCATCAAGTCAAAACTACTCTGTCCAGGTGTTTCCGTCGCCGTATACCCAAGTGAAAATATTCCCTCTGCCATGTGGTGTGAAAAAGACGAGTTTGAATGCTTCCAATGGAGCGACATCATAACGTCACGGGCTCTATAAACTTTGGAGAGGTGGACAAGCCAGTACGTGAGACCGTTTTTAGGCGTCACAAAGAAAAGCGTGATGTGCCTTGCCCCAGACGCCTTGTAGATTGCATTTGCAAGCTGCTCTTGAACTGCTGCCTTCCCTTTTCCCGCCTCCTTCAGCGCAGCGACGCGCCTCCAGTCAATGTATTGATCGAGGTGAATGTTTTCTAAAGCTTTTCGATTTGAATCGCATTCTGAAAAGTAATTCATCAAAGCATTTACATTAAACGTCAGAATTACTTCACTGCCTTTTAATTTTTCCAGGATGTAATTTACTGTGTTAAAAGGAACATCTTTATATGCATACTGGTCTAGTATGAAGAGGCATCTCTGGGCTTTATTTCTTTTATGGATTGCATCAATTACGGCAGGCGCGGCGCGGGCAAAGATATCGGTGTGCAGGAATATGGTCTCGCCGAGTCCTCCTTTAAAGTGGGACTGCTGAATTTCATTTTTAAGAAATTCAGTATGTTGCTTTATACAGTCAATAAAAAAGTAATGTGCATCTATGGAACGCCGCTTAATTCGACCCTGATTAATACGCTCCTCAACTTCTTTAATCGCATTCAAAATGACAAAAGGAGAGCCATCAACGGTATCGTTTGTCAAAATATCCCTATACTTTCCACCACCGGAAAAGCCATCAACAATTGATAATCTCAACCCTTCAATCGAAGTGTTGCTCATATACACTTCAACGTAGCGTTGAATGTAGTCCGAAATGATGCGATGCTTTGCTTGGCTATGCTCATCTAATTCAGGCAGTGGTTTGCCAACAGCCCATGTATATTTTTCCTTTTTCTTTTTGGGCACGCTGTTTTCCTTTCGTTATTATTAAACTTATACAGCTATCGCAGGTATTTGATTCCAGGTTTGGCCTTGCAGAGTTCTTCCGTTTGCTTGTTTTGACCTTTTGATCCCGTCCTCACCCCAGGCGCCCCACTGCTTGAAGAAAAAGTCGGTGCCGGCACGCTCACATTGCGATTTAATTTTGAGAACCCAGGATTCTTCCATCGGTCGGGCTTTAACACCTGATTCACCACCAACTATAACCCAATGAATTCCTCGCAGACTAATTCGTCCTACGTCTTCTAAAAGTGGTTCAATTGACAGGAATCGGGTTTTCGCTCGAATCCGCTGTAGCTGAGCGATCCTCGGTTTTCCGTATTGTTTGTCCTCTACAGACACACCTAGCCAGGCATTATCAGGTGCTCGCCTCGTTTCAAAATACTCCCTCATGCGTTCAGCTCTTTTGGTCAAGATTTGAAACGCATGTTGAGGAGCCTGATCAATAACCGCCATCACTTCATCAATATAGTTGAAGGGCACTTTTTCATGGAATAAGTCACTCATTGAATTGACAAAATAGACAGTGGGCTTTTTCCTCTGCAGTGGTTGATCAAGTCGCTCTCTCATCAGTGATATAGTCGAGAATCCACGTTCATAGCCGCTAACGCCCATAGCTTGCAGACGCTTACTCATCACTTCAGCGTAACAATACTTGCAACCCGGAGACACCTTGGTGCAGCCTGTGACTGGGTTCCAGGTTTGTTCTGTCCATTCAATTTTACTGTTGGTAGCCATATCTAACCCCCTACGATATACTGTATGTATGAACAGTATAGCGCTGCAGTTATTTGGTTTATATGTTTGAGCCATAAAGTCATTTTCCGCCTCCGAGGGATGCCTGCAACTGTACCAGGCGCCCCTGAAGTACAGCTTTTTCTTCAGAAATTTCTTTATTCTCAGCTTCAAGACGATCTGCATATTCACGAATCTCTTGAAGATCCGTCTCGACACCCTGTAACGTGGCGCTTTTGCTCGCGAGCCGCTCTTTCAGGCTCTGAACTTCAGTCCTAAATTGGCTGATATTTTGGTCAAATTCGATAATCTCTTTGTTCTTGTTACCGCATTCTGCTTCGAGTTCTTTGATCCGCGTTCCGCAGGACTCCAACTTGAGTCGCAGCTCCTGGTTTTCATAAACAACTTTCTCGGCCTGACCTTGAGCGTTATCATACCGCGATCGATAATCTTCCTTTTCTGTCTGAGAACGTGTCAATTGCATAGTCAGGCTTTCTACTTGAGACTGTAACTGCCTTAGTTGAGATTGAAATTGGTCTCTTTCAAGCTGGCGGTCCTCCGCCGTTCTCTGCTGATAATGCTCAAAATGATCGCGCACCGCTCTGTTTTCATCCTTTAACTCAGAAAACGTTTCTTTAAGCTCCTGCACACGGGCTTGTAAAGCATCACGTTCGGACTCGGTCACCGCGAAGCGGGATTCCAAGCCGTTAAGCTCACCGTTTAATTTACGAGAATTAGTTTCAAGATCAGTGATTTGCTGCTTTAAGGTTCGTTCTCGACCCAAGGCTTCAGACAGTTCTTTTTGGGTGTCAGCAAGTGTGCGTTCAAGCGCCTGGACTCGGGACTGATAGTCCTGCTTCGCCTGCTCAACCGCTTCTTCTGATGCTTGCTGGACGCGGTCGCGCAAGGATTTTACGGCACTGATAAGATCCGAAGGCAAGCCACTATCAGACTCCTCGATGTTCAACTCAGCATTGTTTCGCCACTGTTTTAATAAAGGCGCGATGGTGCTTTTACTACCCGTTCCGAGCTGCTCCCGAACGCGATCAATAGTGGGTTCGCTGCCTCGCGCTTTAACCGCTTCAGCAGCTCGACTGATGTCATAGTAAGTCACACCGGGTCGGGCCATTAGTTTTACCTGTGAGAGAATTTGGTACCATATTACGTATTCCGTAATATAACATAATATAACGATTATGAAAGTATGCTTGAGATTAATTTTCTAACCACCGATAATCACCCTTATCGTAGGTTAGGATGAATCCGGCTGTTTTTAAGATTCGGCACTTCAGTACACACCCCAAAACCCGGCTATTCATGCCCTGGCGTGAATAAATATGGTGGTTGAGATCCAATGAAAGAAACAACACTACAAAGCACCACTGGGCTGCCCGTTCCGAATGAGTCAGATACCATTCGGAAATACATCACTGCTGCAACCTCTGACAACACACGTAAAACCTATCGTTCTGCCATCAAACAATTTGAAAAATGGGGCGGTCGATTACCGAGTGATCCACAAACACTGATCCAATATTTACTCGCCAGGGCGCAAGCATCCAGTATTCGAACCCTGGATTTACACCTCACAGCAATCGGGCAATGGCATCGCTATCAGGGGATGGAAAATCCGGTGGATGCGCCCCTCGTGCGTAAAGCAATGGAAGGGATACGCCGTACTCATGGGCAACCGAAGCGTAAAGCCAAGGCCTTACGTCTGGAGCATATCGGGCAAATGGTAGGTCACTTGCAGCAGCAGCCAAACTCCAACAAACGAGCAAGGGATCTGGCGCTGGTTTTGAGTGGATTTTTTGGCGCTTTCCGCCGTAGCGAGTTAGTAGCTATTGATATAGATGATCTATTGTGGGAGCCCGAGGGTTTAATTGTCAGAATGCCGCATTCCAAAACCGATCAGGAATCCGCCGGTCAGATGCGCGCCCTCCCCTACGGCAACAAAGGGGTTTGTCCGGCCGCGGCAATCAAGAGCTGGATAAATATAGCAAACATCGAATCAGGTCCACTGTTCCGCCCGATCAACCGCTGGGATCAAATAAAGCAGAGACGTCTGGGTGCAGGAGCGATCAACGATCTTCTTAAAGCGCTTGGGGCTAACTGTGGTTTTGATTTCGTTCCGGACTTAAGCAGCCACAGCTTGCGTAGAGGGCTTTCAACGTCCGCAGCAAGAGAGCGTGTGGATTTTGAACTTATTAAAAAACAGGGAGGGTGGAAAAGTGACGCCACCGTTTGGGAATATATTGAAGAGGGACAGTTGCTGACCAATAACGCCACGCTGGTGTTAATGGAGAAACTGGCGTTACACATGCGCAATGCATGAATGTTTGATTACTTCGAACCTTTTTGCTGCACCAGACTCCTGATGATGCCGCAATCCTCCACTGTTCGGTTTTCCGAGCAGTTGTTCCGGAGGTCGTGTAGTTGCCGATGAAGGCTTTGAAGCTCGTCTATCCTTTCTTCGACCTGTTGAATATGCTGATCAACCATCTCATTGACCTCGCCACACGTGGAGCCAGGTGCTTGGCTGAGCGTGAGCAAATGTCTCACTTCGGGCAGAGAGAGATCAAGACTACGACAACGCTTGATGAACATTAAGCGCTCTTCTGCTTGATGGTCGTACAGGCGAAAGTTGCCATCACTTCGGGCAGAGGAACTTAATAACCCTTCCCTTTCATAATACCGGATGGTTTGAATGGAACATCCACTGCGTTTCGCAAGCTCACCAATTTTCAATAACGTCACCCCTTGACTCTATAGTTACTATAGAGTGTAAGCTTGGCTTCATTGTTATTTCAAGGTCTATTTATGACATCTGACGCCTCACAATGCTGCGGTTGCCAAAGTGACGAAGCGGGCTCACCGTCTTCAGGATCAAACCTGCAATCGGATAGCCCTTTGGCTGCGCTAAATAATGTGAGTGTGTTTGACGTACCTAAGATGGACTGTCCTTCTGAGGAGAACCTCATACGGACAGCATTTGCGAGCTTTGGGGAATCGGTCGCCTTCGAATTCGATATCCCTAATCGGAAAGTGCATGTCTATTACGCTGGCTCACCTGAAAAGGTCGAAATGGCCATGGAATCCGTCGGGCTCGGCGCCCGTCGCATATCGCATGAACAGGTCGATACTGAAAGTGCGAAGGAGATACAAGAAGACGCCAGAATTAAGGATGCGCGCGAAGCCTGGGTATTGAAGTGGCTACTCGGGATTAACGCCGTGATGTTTTTCTTTGAGCTTGCCGTGGGCATCGTGGCGCAATCTGCGGGGCTGATCGCGGATTCTCTGGATATGTTTGCGGATGCTGCGGTCTACACGGTGGCACTCTATGCTGTGGGAAAAGCCGCTCACGCCAAGCTTAAAGCTGCGCATTTATCCGGCTGGCTCGAAGCGGCTCTTGCTGTGGGTCTTTTGATAGAAGTCGCCAGGCGTACCTTTATGGGAAGTGAACCGGTCTCGATGCTGATGATAGGGATTGGCAGCCTGGCATTAGTCGCAAATGTGGCGTGTCTCCTGTTAATTTACCAAGTACGAAATAATGGCACACACATGAAGGCCAGCATGATTTTTTCAGCCAATGACGTGCTTGCCAACGTAGGGGTTATCGTTGCGGGTGGCTTGGTCGCGCTGACGGGGTCGCAAATTCCGGATCTGGTCATTGGTGTTATAATTGGACTTGTGGTGTTGAACGGTGCTCGACGTATTCTTTTGTTAAGATAACGCGCATTTACCATTAACCTGAAAATCAGATAAATTGAATTTAATGCTGAAACGTGTCCTGACATACGTTGTGCTCACACTGGTTGTTCTGCAATCCGCGGTGGCCATGGGCGATGCACATCAGTTGCACCAGTCAGGCGCTGAGCACCTGGTTTTTGACGAATCCCATCAGCATACCGAAGGGAATATCCTCGAAAAGCAACACGATCGGGATGTTCAATCAGAAGCGCCCGTTTCGGACAAATGGGATTGTCACCACTGTTGTCATTGTCATGGCCATTTTTGCCCGGCCATTCTGTTTGCGACCGAACGTATTCAACTAGCCAAGAACTCATCCCCAGTGCCCGATTACGCGGAAAGTACGTTTCCAGAAACCTACGAAGCCTTCCTGCGCCCTCCCAAAGCCTAAGTCCTTTCAAGCAGTAAAACTCAACGTATTCACCCGCATTAGCGGAAAACACGACTTAATTCAGGACTTATCCATGCGAGATTCCATTCTCTACAGGTGTAGACGCACCTGGCTGTGGCTTGCGTTTTTACTCTGCAGTTCGACACCGGCTCTAGGTGCAGAAAACGCCGACACACTGACGTTAAAAAAAGCGTTGGCACTAACGCTGACGCACAACCCTCAACTTTACCAATACCGTTTTTCCAACGAGGCGCTGAACGCCCAGCGGCAGACCAACGCCTTGCGCCCAGCGTTAGCACTAGAGCTGGAGGTCGAAAACTTTGCCGGTTCGGGCAGTAACCAAGGCCTTGATGCGGCGGAAACCACGCTGGCGTTGTCTTCAGCGATCGAGCTGGGCGGAAAACGCCAGGCACGCCTTTCTTATGCGGATGCCCGCATAAACCAGGTGGAGTGGGAGCAGCAAGCCGCGACCCTCGACGTGCTCGGAGCATTAACCGAGGTATACATCGAAGGGCTGGCGACGCAGGCCAACATTCAATTGGCCGAAGAATCTTTGACCTTATCCCAATCACTGCTGAAGACAGTGAAAACACGGTCTGCACGAGGCGCCACACCGGAAGCGGAAGTGATGCGAGCCCAAGCAGCGCTCACTCGTGCAGAGATCCGACTCGCTGCACTACAAGAGCAGTTTGAACGTCACAAAGTGCAGCTCGTAAGATTCTGGGGAGAAACCACCGCAAATTTTGCCACGCTGGAAGGCAGTCTTTATAACTTTGCGGCTACTAACAGTTTTAATCAGCTGTACGCACGCGTCCAAACATCGCCCGCCATTCAGGTACTGGCCAGTGAAGCGCGCATCCGGGATGCGCAAGTCTCACTGGCCCGCGCAAATGGCCGTAGTGATTTAAGCTGGCGAGTTGGCGTAAAACGTTTTGAAGAAACGGGGGATTCGGCATTTACCGCCGGGCTTTCCATTCCATTGTTTTCCGGTAAACGCAGCAACGGCGAAGTAAAAGCTGCACTTGCTAACCGTAACGCTGTGGATTACGCCCAAAAAGATCGACTATTGCAACTGCATGCGCGGCTTTTTGAAGCGTGGTCTCTCAGAAAACAAAGTATTTCTGCGGCAAATCTTACTCGAAAGGTTGCCATTCCCGCATTGGAAAAAGCACTCAGACTGACGACTGAAGGTTTTGAGAGCGGGCGTTATCGCTACCTCGATTTAATCGCCGCCCAGGAAGAATTGCTCGCCAGTAAGCAGGCACTCATCGATGCCGCTACAACAGCCCTTGTGAGTCAGGCTGTTATTGAAAAGCTAACCAGTGAAGCCCTCAACCCTTAATGTTTAAACCCTTTTATTCAGGTTTGATTCGTATCAGGCCTTAGGAATCTATGACTATGAAAACCTTATTCATCACATTACTGACTGTACTTATTTTTACCCTCACTACTGCAGCTTTCGCAGCAGACGACCATGATCATGACCATGACCATAAACATGAGAAATCCGAAAAGCATAAAGAACATCATACTGAAGGCGATCACGCGCAACACGACGATCATGTAGATCACGAAGACCAGGACTCAGAACACCCTGACGATCATGATCACGCACATGACAATGCAGAAGAAGAAACAAAGGGAGACAAATAATGAATGCCTTAACAACATTGTTCCCTAACAAAAAAATTAAAAAGAAAACGTTGGTTTTAAGTGTGCTCTTTGCCCAGATGCTGCTATTCAGTATTTCGCCATTAAATGCCTGGTCGAAAGAAGATCACGATCACGAGCATGAAGCATCAGAACAACATGCACCGCACCATGAAGATGGTGATCATGACGAGCACGAGGACCATGTTGATCACGATGATGATGGACATGATCACGGTGCTCATGGAGAAGAAGACGAGCACGGGCACGGTGAGGAAAATACTAGCCGAATAGAAGATTCAATGGCCAAACAAGTGGGTATCGTTACTTCTATGGCGAGTTCGCAGGAGCTTCATCAGACCATCACGGTATACGGCGCGATTGTTTCAGCACCTGAACAACTGAGCCATGTGCGTGCGCGTTTTGAGGGTATGGTTAAGTCAGTCAAGGTCACGCTTGGCGATCGTGTAAAAACGGGTGATGTATTGGCTGAAATTGAATCCAACGAAAGCCTGAAAACCTATGCCATCCGCTCGCCCATTGCCGGGAGAATCGTTCAGCGTCATGCCAATACCGGCGAAGTGACAAAAGATCAGGTTCTATTTTCCGTCGCGAATTTTGACACTGTTTGGGCGGAACTGCGTGTTTATCCCGCGCAGCAGTCTTCCGTCACAGAAGGGCAAGCGGTTCACGTTTTAGCAAGTAATCACAGCGTGGAATCCACGGTGGACCATATTGTGCCGTCAATGGAATCCCCTTATCTGGTGGCGCGCGTCAAGTTGGCCAATAGCAAACACGCTTTATCACCGGGCTTAATGATCGAAGCGCGCGTGGAAACCGGTCGCTTTTCGGTTCCTTTGGCGGTAGTAAAAGATGCGGTGCAAACGCTGGGGGGACGCCAGGGTGTATTTGTTAAGGCCGGTGATGAATATCGCTTTACGCCACTTGTATTAGGTAAAAGTGATGATCATTTCTATGAAGTTATCGATGGGCTTGAAGCGAACAGCCAATATGTCAGTGAAAATAGCTATTTAATTAAAGCTGATATCGAAAAATCCGAAGCAGAACACGATCACTAATCGAGGCGCGCTATGATTGATTCTATTTTGCGCCTCGCGATCGAGCGGCGCTTACTGATTTTATGTTTTATTTTTCTCATCGTCGGTGTCGGTGTGTGGAGTTATCAAAAACTCCCCATTGATGCCGTTCCAGATATCACCAACGTTCAGGTACAAATTAATACAGCAGCACCGGGTTACTCACCACTGGAATCGGAGCAACGCATTACCTATCCCGTGGAAACCGCATTAGCCGGCTTACCCAACCTTTCATACACACGCTCTCTTTCACGCTACGGTTTGTCGCAAGTGACGGTGGTGTTCGAGGAAGGTACAGACATTTATTTTGCACGCAACCTGATAAACGCCAGGCTCGGCGCAATAAAAAGTGTCCTCCCGCCAGGGCTTGAGCCTGAGATGGGGCCTATCTCCACGGGCTTGGGTGAGATCTTTATGTACACAGTGCAGGCCGAACCCAACGCCAAAATGGCCACTGGTGAACCCTATACCGCGACCGCGTTACGAGAAATCCAGGACTGGATTATCAAACCGCAGCTTGCGCAGGTGAAAGGTGTTATTGAGGTCAACAGTATTGGTGGATATAACAAGCAATACCACGTCATGCCGGATCCCGCAAAGTTACTGGTTTATAAGGTCAGTGTCGAAGATGTCGTACACGCACTACAAGCCAATAATGACAACCGCGGTGCGGGTTACATTGAACGCAACGGCCAACAACTGCTGGTGCGATCACCCGGGCAGCTTGGCACTGTTGAGGACATTGGCAATGTGATCATCACTGAACGCGATTCTGTTCCAATCACGGTGAAGGATGTTGCGGACATCGGTATTGGCAAAGAACTGCGTACCGGTGCGGCGACACGCGATGGTGTGGAAACCGTTTTGGGTACCGCGATGATGTTGATCGGCGCTAATTCGCGTACGGTGGCTCAAGACGTGGCGAGCAAGCTCGATGATATTCAAGCCTCCTTACCCGAGGGCGTAGTCGCCGAAGCGGTATACGACCGCACCGCATTGGTTGATAAAGCGATTGCCACCGTTTCCAAAAACCTGATGGAAGGGGCACTTCTGGTCATCGTTGTGCTGTTTCTGCTATTAGGAAACTTTCGCGCGGCTTTAATTACGGCAGCGGTCATTCCGTTAGCCATGTTGATGACCATTACTGGCATGGTGAAAACGGGGGTATCGGCGAATTTAATGAGCCTCGGCGCATTGGATTTTGGTTTGATCGTCGACGGTGCTGTCATTATTGTTGAAAACTGTGTTCGCCGCTTGGCCGAGAATCAACATAAAAACGGTCAACAAGATTTACGTGAACGATTAAGCACCGTTTTTGATGCAACGTCAGAAGTCATTCGCCCCAGCTTGTTTGGTGTAGCCATTATTACCATCGTTTACATTCCAATATTCAGCCTCACCGGGGTTGAAGGAAAAATGTTTCACCCGATGGCTGCAACGGTGGTCATGGCATTGCTTTCGGCCATGGTACTTTCGCTCACAATTGTTCCAGCTGCCGTTGCCGTGTTTATGAACGGCAAGATCAGTGAAAAGGAAAGTATTGTCATCACCAAGGCCAAATCGGCTTACCGCCCGTTACTTAAACTTGCGCTTAAATTCCGCTGGGCTGTGGTGAGTTTTGCTACCTTCTTAGTGGTGTTTTGTTTGTGGTTGGCGTCAACATTGGGGTCTGAATTTATTCCGCAACTGAACGAAGGCGACATTGCTTTGCACGCGATGCGTATTCCGGGCACGGGGCTTGAGCAAGCGGTGGAAATGCAGGAAATTCTTGAGAAAAGAATTAAAGCCTTTCCTGAGGTGGAAAAAGTCTTTGCCCGCATCGGTACTGCGGAAGTGGCGACCGACCCAATGCCACCCAATGTCGCAGATAACTTTGTGATACTCAAACCACGAAGCGATTGGCCAGACACCTCCAAAACCAAGGATGAGCTTGTGGAAGAAATGGAACGCGCTCTGGAGGAGTTGCCAGGTAACAACTACGAGTTTACCCAACCGATTCAGATGCGCTTTAACGAATTAATTTCGGGTGTGCGCGCGGATCTGGGCATCAAGATATTTGGAGATGATCTGGATCAACTGGTATTGACGGCAAACGATGTGCTTAAGGTTGTTAATGGGATTGACGGCGCTGCGGATGCGCGCGTTGAGCAAGTCACCGGCTTGCCGACACTCTCTGTGATACCCAATCGCACTGCCTTAGGTCGCTACGGATTAAATGTGGCTGAATTACAGGACTGGGTGTCGGCAGCAATTGGTGGAGAGTCCGCAGGAATTCTTTATGAGGGTGACCGACGCTTCGAACTGATTGTACGCTTGCCGGAGACCACGCGACGTGACATCGACCGATTGAAGTTTCTACCGGTCCCGCTTAAGAACGGCGAGTACGTGCCGCTTGAAGAGGTGGCAACGCTTGATATCTCCCCTGCCCCCGCGCAAATCAGTCGTGAAAACGGAAAGCGCCGTATCGTTGTTACCGCGAATGTGCGCGGTCGGGACTTGGGCAGCTTTGTAAAAGAAGTACAGGAAAGTATTCGTGAAAAAGCGGATATTCCACCCGGTTATTGGCTGGATTACGGCGGCACTTTTGAACAGCTGGAATCGGCTAGTCAGCGGCTGTCCATCGTTGTACCGCTAACGCTGTTGGTGATTTTGGGTATTCTGGTGATGGCGTTCTCTTCCGTCAAAGATGCCTTAATCATTTTCAGCGGTGTACCGCTCGCACTCACTGGCGGTGTGTTGTCCTTGTATTTACGTGATATGCCGATGTCCATATCAGCCGGCATCGGTTTTATTGCGCTTTCCGGGGTGGCCGTACTCAACGGCTTGGTCATGCTCGCTTTTATTCGTCAGCTCTGGCATGAAACCGGCCAATTTAACGAGTCGATTATTGAAGGCGCAATGATTCGTTTACGTCCGGTGTTGATGACGGCACTGGTCGCGAGCCTTGGCTTTGTGCCAATGGCATTAAACACCGGCACCGGAGCTGAAGTACAGCGACCGCTCGCCACGGTTGTCATTGGAGGCATTATTTCCTCGACGATTCTGACTTTATTGGTGCTGCCGGTTTTGTATCAATGGGTTCATCGCCGAGAGGCAATACAACATACTCTTCATCATCGGGAGTAATGCCGTGACGATTGGCCCCGGTGTTTGCTGGGGCCATCTATCAAACAACTTATAATCATTGCACAGGAGAAACCATGCATTCTCACTCACATGACGACAACAGCAGTGCAAGAATCGGCTGGGCGTTTTTCCTCAACGTTGGTTTCACGATCATAGAATTTATCGGCGGCATACTGACCAACAGCACCGCAATTATGGCCGATGCCGTCCACGATCTAGGAGATAGTTTATCAATTGGACTGGCCTGGGTATTGGCAAAACTTGGAAACAGGCCCGCCTCGCAAAATTTTTCCTACGGGTACAAGCGTCTTTCGTTATTAGGCTCATTGATTAACGGCATCGTTCTGATTGCTGGTTCAGCCTGGGTACTGCACCAATCCATTCCTCGTTTATTCGATCCTGAAATGCCAGTGACAGAGGGCATGCTGGCACTGTCCATTTTCGGTATCGCGGTAAATGGTTTTGCCGCATTTAAGCTTAGCAAAGGAAAAACCCTGAACGAGAAAGTGCTCAATTGGCATCTGCTAGAGGATGTGTTGGGATGGGTCGCCGTTTTTATAGTATCGGTCGTACTTATGTTTGTGAAATGGCCAATTTTGGATCCTATATTAGCAATCGGGTTTACTCTGTTTATTTTGTTCAACGTCATACGCAATGTGGGCACCACCTTAAAACTCTTTTTACAAGGCGTGCCGGACAAAAATCTTGCGAGAAAAATTGAGCGAAAACTCAAAGATGTTCAGGAATTTCAGCGTTTCCACCATTTGCATTTATGGTCGCTGGACGGAGAACACCACGTGCTCACTGTCCATATTGAACTGGAAGCCGATGTTTCACTGGAAGACCAACGAAACTTAAAAAGGCGCTTATCGCAAGAACTTGCTGAGTTTGATTTAAGCCATACTACCGTGGAGTTTGAACTGTATAACGAGCCTTGCAGGGATCATTCGATTTGAGCTCAACTGAAGTTAGGGGTGAAATACGGCCGGTTCGACAGCTTGACTCTATACCAACTATAGACTTTACAATTGAGAGCTATTCTCATCAAAGTTGCTGCACTCGAGGTTTTATCGTGTTCTTTCTTTCGTTCAAGCGTTACAACATTCGTCTGGTATCCGCTCTGATTCTTATTTTGTCAGGACTGCGCTGCTTGGCCGACACGTCAACCCCGGATTTCCGCCAGATGGCGCAACTTGCAGAGTACGTGGGCGTTGATTATCCGGAAGCGGTGGCCAATGGTGAAATTATTAATGAGGGGGAATATCAGGAAATGCTGGAGTTTTCCCGCATTCTGGTAACAGAGGCGCAACAAGCCAAAGCTACCACGATAATTTCCAGAGCCCAAAAATTGGAAGCGGCCATTCATGAAAAGCAGACGCCGGAAGTCATTCGACAATTGGGCAGAGAGTTGCGCAGTGAATTATTGATGCTCATGCCTGTATCATCTCAGCCCTCACAGCTCCTTCCAATCAGTGAGACTCATTCCCTGTTTCAAACACATTGTGCTGCCTGCCACGGAGCGATGGGCAAAGGCGATGGTGTTGCAAGCGCAGGACTCGAACCGCCGCCAACAGATTTTACTGATCGAGAACGTGCAATGAATCGCTCAGTACTTGGCCTTTACGATGCGATTACCGACGGAATCAAGGAAACGGCCATGGTCTCTTACGATCAGCTCAGCGAAGAGCAGCGTTGGTCCCTCGCATTTTATGTAGGTGGTCTCGCATTTGAAGCAAACGCAGAAGAAGGAGTGAACGCTACCGACCTCTCCATTAAAGAGCTGATTAATCACAACCCGATACAGTTAGCGAACGGAGATTCTAATACGCTAAAGAGTGTCATTTACCTGCGCGCACAACCGAGTGCTCTTTTTACGGAGAAGCCATCGCCCTTGCAAATTGCTCGCGATCAACTGTTGGCCGCACGCGCTTCATACAACAAGGGAAACTATGAAGAATCCAATCGACTGGCCGTGAGTGCCTATCTCGACGGGTTTGAGCTGGTAGAAAACAGCCTGGATACACGAAACCCCGATCTCAGGAAAGACATCGAAGCCAATATGATGGCGCTGAGAAAACAATTTCGGGAAAGTTCAAACCAGGAACAACTCAATACACTCCTCGATATTACTTTGGCCCAGCTGGAAACGGCAAAACGACAACTATCTGCAGACAGTCTTTCTAACGCTACGCTGTTCAGCGCAAGTTTAATTATTTTATTACGCGAAGGGTTGGAAGCCTTGCTTGTCACTCTGGCCCTTGTCTTGGTATTAATCCGCTCTGAACGACGCGACGCGCTTAAATTTGTCCACGCTGGCTGGATTACGGCGCTCATTGCCGGTGGGGTAACCTGGTGGGCGGCACGATCGCTCGTCAATATTAGCGGTGCCAGTAGAGAGGTAATGGAAGGTGTTGCCGCTTTAGCTGCGGCGTTGGTGCTATTTTATGTCGGCGTTTGGATGCACAGCAAATCCAATACCATACAGTGGAAGGCGTACATTCAAAAACACGTTACTCAACGGTTAAAAACCGGAACATTGTGGGGAATAGCTACACTCGCATTTGTCGCCGTGTATCGAGAAGTTTTTGAAACCGTGTTGTTCTACGAAGCGCTACTGACCCAATCTTTACCAGCTCAAAACCCAACGATTATCGGGGGTTTCCTTGTTGGCTTACTCTGTTTAAGTATCATCGGATGGATAATGGTTCGTTACTCAATAAAGCTTCCTATTGGACGGTTCTTTTCCGTAACCACGTACCTTCTTGTTGGCTTGTCCTTCGTATTGATAGGAAAAGGGGTAATAGCTCTGCAGGAAGCGGCTTTCATTGACGCGTCCCCACTTCCGATATCATTTGAGGTTGACTGGATTGGCTTAAAATCCACATGGCAAAGCTTAATGGCCCAAATCACTATACTGGTGTTATTTTTGGTGTTCATGCTGGTTTCTAATCAACGACGAAAACCAGAAACCAGTTCAGATTTTTAAATCACTAATAATGCCTACTGTTTAATTTAGAGAGCAATCCCGTCTAGCGTATGCAGAGGTACACTTATTAAATATCTGTATCTCTACGTGCAAAACATTTTAGATTAGAGTGATTATTTTGAAATTGATAATCACTCCTAAATTAAAGTTATCGAACATTTCAAACTTCAGCACCCGAAATAGTTTTGTCGCTTTCAAACGTCAAACCATTTTGATTTCTACTGTAAGTCAATTTGTTCATGTGATTTTGACAAGTCTGAGAAGCAATGCATTGAGCACAACACTCACACTACTAACAGCCATAATAGCTCCCGCCACCATCGGGTTAAGCAATCCAAAAGCAGCAAGCGGAATTCCAACCAGGTTGTAGATAAACGCCCAAAACAGATTCTGACGAATTTTCTGTTGAGTTTTTTTAGCAATGGTAATAGCTTCAACAACCCTCAATGGATCACTTTGCATTAGAGTAATACCCGCAGTTTGCATCGCAACATCGGTACCCGCCCCCATCGCTATGCCTACATGGGCCGTTGCTAATGCGGGAGTGTCATTAATGCCGTCTCCGACCATGGCCACTTTTTTACCCTCCAACTGAAATTGACTCACCACGTCGGCCTTGTGTTCTGGCATCACTTCCGCTCTAACAAAATCAATACCCAATTTAGCGGCGATAACGTCCGCACTGTCTTGTGTGTCGCCAGTGAGCAGACAGGTTTGTATCCCCAATTCGTGCAATCGACTGACGGCTTCAATTGCACTGGATTTAAGCGTATCCTGGAATTGCACAAGACCACAAAGCTCAATCGTATTGGGTTTTATTTGTCTCGCGACCCACGAGAGCGTATTGCCTTTTATCGCAAATTCTTCGCTATAGTCTTCGAGTAAAGACGCTTCAATACCGACGTTTAACATCAAACGTTTATTGCCAAACCAGTAATTACCCTCTTCTAACTGACCGCGCATTCCAAGGCCTGGCAGGGTATGAATCAACTCGAAGCGCTCGGCGATAATGGATTCTTTTGTTGCATGATCGAGCAGTGCCTTTGCAAGTGGATGTTCGCTGCCCTGCTGCAGACCCTTTAAATAACCCAGCAACTGTTTTCCTTCTCCAACAAATGCATCGATCTGTTCGACTCTGGGTTTACCCTCCGTCAAGGTGCCGGTTTTATCAAAAGCGACCACATCAACATGTTCTGTGGACTCCAAAATTTCAGCATCTTTAATAAGAATACCTCTTTTGGCAGCCAATCCCGTCCCTACCATAATGGCGGTTGGCGTCGCCAGACCCAGTGCACAGGGACAAGCAATAACCAGCACGGCTACAGCACTGATAATCGCTTGCGTCCAATCGCCGGTAACAAAACCCCAAGTCAACAAAGTCACCAGTGCAATCACTAAAACAACAGGCACAAAAACAGCGCTGATACGGTCGACTAATTTTTGCAAAGGGGATTTTTTTGCCTGTGCGGACTCCACTAAATGAATGATTTTTGCGAGTGTACTTTCCGCATTGCTGGATGTGACTTTTACAGTAAGCAAACCATCGATGTTAATTGAGCCGCCGATCACTTTATCGCCTTCCTGCTTTTCAACCGGTAGACTTTCACCGGTAATCAAAGCTTCATTGAGATAACCGTTACCAGAAAGGATAACACCATCGGCAGCCACCCTCTCCCCAGCTTTAATTAAAATAATATTTTCAATTTGCAATGTGTTTGCGGGAACAATTTTCTCAATACCGTTTTCAATTAAATTAGCGTTTTCAGGCCGAAGATCTTGAAGAGCGCGAATGGCATTGGTGGTTTGATTTTTGGCTCTGGCTTCCATCCATTTGCCTAGAATAACTAGCGTGATGATCACTGCGGATGATTCAAAATACAAATGTCCTGCATGACCGATAAGAATGTTATAAATGGACAAGCCATAGGCCGCGGATGTACCAAGTGCGACCAGGCTATCCATATTGCCACTGCGCGCCTTTAACGCAGCGTAGGCACCACGATAAAAGCGGAAACCGAAGTAAAACTGCACAATAGAAGCCAACATTAATTGCAACCCAATTGGCAGTAACCAGTTAAAGCCGAACCATTCCCCTACCATTGGCAGCATCAAAGGGATGGTCAACATCCCTGACAAAATAAATAAACGACCACCTTGGTTTGTAGCGTTGACTGACGACGCGTCCTCCATAGCGATTGCTTGATATCCAGCATTTTTGACCGCTGCATAAATAGTGTCTTGAGAGGTGTCAGCACCGACTTCAACTTTTCCAGTTTCCGTCGCAAAATTCACACTGGCACTGCTCACCCCATCGGTTGCCAGCAGCGCCTTCTCAATACGTCTTACACAGGACGCACAGGACATCCCCTCGATTTTAAATTCAAAAGATTGATGGTCGGTTAAAGGTTTCATCGCAAGTTCTCCTTAGGATTTATTGCAGCTTAATCCTTGCCATCGTGGGAAAGTCAACAAGTGAGTATGGCTAAAAACCCGCAAACTAACATCGCATGAGATACGGAAATTTTTTGATGAATTAGTCTTGACCTTACCACAATGGGAGACATCAAACTGAAAGCATCCCATCCGGGATTGCAAAGAATTTAACGAGGTTTACCTTATGATTACCTTTAATGTTCCCGATATGACCTGTGGTCATTGTGAAAAAGTGATAACCAAAGCGGTTAAAGAAACAGATGGCAATGCAAAAATCCATTTTGATATGAAAGCGAAAACGGTGGCGATTGATTCGTCTTTTCCTTCACGACTTTTACAGCAAGCAATTGAAGCAACGGGCTATGAAGTCACCGTTGAAGGAAGTAACGATAAAAACAGCAGCAGCTGCTGTGGACATTGCAGTATTTGATACGTCATACAGGGTTGCCTGGGCAACCCTGACTTTACACGCTTTTCAATGCGAGCAAGAAATTCCTTCCAAAATTGGACAGTCTGGCCGCTCATCACCGCGACAGTGTTTGGCTAAGTTCGATAAAGTATCGCGCATTTCCTGCATTTCTTTTATGGCTTCATTAAGCGATTGAATATGCTCTTCGGCTAAGCGTTTGACCTCCGAGCTGGGGCGGCCTTTATCTTGATACAAATTCAGGAGTGTGGCGATCTTCTTCATGGAAAAGCCCAGTGACCGCGCGCGCTTAATGAATTGAAGCGTATGGATATCAGATTGGCTGAAGATTCGATAATTAGCGTCAGTACGATCGGCTTCGGGCATCAATCCAATCTGTTCATAATGGCGGATCATTTTCGCGCTGACACCTGATAGTTCAGAAGCTTCACTGATGTTGTAGTAACCGGACTGGCGTGCCTGGGACATTTCGGGGCGGGGCTTCTGGACTCTTCGCATTTTGATTACCTTCGGCGGTTAAGCGTTGACAAGTCTAAACCCTCCCATTATAGGAAGGTCAACCAGAAAACCGAGAGTAACCCGGTAAAGATTGTCGTTATCGCTAACCTGCTTTTTTATCATGAGCTGGCAGCGAGATAACGAACCGGGTAGTACCCATTTCGGAGGACACCTCCACATTTCCGTCATGTGCCTCAATGATTGACTTCACGATCGCCAAACCCAAGCCTGCCCCCTCGCTCTGACGCTGCCTCGATGGATCAACCCGATAGAAGCGATCAAAGAGTTTCGGTAGATGCACTGCAGAAATCCCCTGCCCCGGGTTTTCAATTGTTATTTGGGCCTGATTGCCAACCCCCTCAACAGTGACATTGATTGTTTCGTTCTCTGGTGTATAACGAAGCGCATTAGACAAAAGGTTAGAAATCACTCGGCGCAGCATCGAACGATCGGCCATCGCGTTGACGCGATCTCCCCCTACAGCCAATGTAATTTTTTTATCCTCCGCCAAGGCTTCGAAAAATTCGAAGGTGGCTTCAACTTCTTGCCTCAAATCCAGTAATTCCCAATTGGGTTTAAGTAGGCCGTTCTCACTCTGCGCGAGCCACAGCATGTCATTTACCATTTTGGTCAATCTTTCTTGCTCTTCCAAATTGGAGTAGAGCAATTCCCGATACTCTTCAAGTGTTCTCGCTTGCCCCAAACCGACCTGGGTTTGCGTTGCGAGGTTCGTAAGAGGTGTTCGCAACTCATGGGCGATGTCCGCAGAAAAGTGGGACAGGCGCGTGAAGCTGTCGTCAAGGCGACTGATCATCTGGTTAAAGGACTCCACCAGAGGTTGCAATTCCATGGGAACAGCTTTTTCATTCAGTCGCATATCCAATTGGTCGGCTTGAACAGATCGTATGGATTCACTGAGTGCCCGTAGTGGCGCATGCCCTTGATGCACACCGTACCAGGCTGCGAGTAAAGTAAGCCCACCAGCCAGCGCCATGATCAACCATAAATTGCGGCTGAAATGTTCGAGAAAGCGCATATGGAAGTCCATATTGATGGCCGCAGTGACGAGATAGTTTCGGCCGTCAATTTGCACTTGTGTCATCGCGCCTCGATAGGATTTATCATCAATATGCCAACTCACAAGATTGTCGGCGCGGATAGTGTACACCGGGGCATTGAATCTAGCTCGGGGAGGAAAAACTACTTCATGTGGGCCGTAAACCAGCGCACCAGATTCGTCCCAAACCTGATAATACACACCGTGATGACCGGAAACAGCATGAGGAAGTGTTTCGTCGGCCGAACGACCTGAACGTGTTGTCTTTTTTAGTGCTTCTGCCACGGCACGGCTGATGACAACCAATTCGTCAGCGTCTTGTTCTGCAAAATGCTGTTCGACTGACTTCTGAACGAGATGGCCGATTACAACAAGGCTGAGACTAATGGCAAGTGCGACAAACAGCATCACACGATTGTTGAGTGATAAAGGTCGCGCCAGGCGAAATCCAAACGCCATCCTATTCGTCCTCAACATCGAGTTTGTAGCCCATGCCACGAACGGTATGGATCAGCTTGGGCTCAAAGCCTTCATCAATTTTGCTTCTTAAACGACGGATGGCGACATCAATCACATTGGTATCGGAGTCAAAATTCATATCCCACACCTGGGAAGCAATCAACGAGCGTGGCAGCACTTCACCCTGGCGCCGAGCAAGCAGTTCCAGCAAACAAAATTCCTTATGACTGAGATTGATTTTGCGCCCACCACGAAGGGCACGATGCTTTGGCAGATCGAGGATCAAATCCGCTACTGTGATCTGATCGGCGAGTACCGGCGCCGTACTTCTACGCAACAAGGTGCGTACCCGAGCCAGCAATTCGGCAAACGCGAAGGGCTTAACCAGGTAGTCATCAGCGCCAAGTTCTAATCCTTTAACACGATCATCAACACTGTCGCGCGCGGTGAGAAATAATACGGGCGCCTGGCATCCCGATTCTCTTATGGACTGAACAATGCGCCAGCCGCCCACATCGGGCAGCATCACATCGAGAATCAACAAATCAAAGGTCTCCGTCATCGCCAGGTGATGGCCATCGAGACCGTTCCGAGCGAGCGTCACCATAA
The DNA here is from genome assembly GCF_000013665.1 of Saccharophagus degradans 2-40. NCBI lineage: Bacteria > Pseudomonadati > Pseudomonadota > Gammaproteobacteria > Cellvibrionales > Cellvibrionaceae > Saccharophagus > Saccharophagus degradans. The sequence continues at coordinate 2,450,116 of NC_007912.1, read as the reverse complement.
AGCCGGCTTCGCTCAGGCCTTGCTGCAAATAATCCCCGGTTTTGACTTCGTCTTCGACTACTAGTAACCGCATGGCACCGTCCTCGTCTCTACACATTCATCTTATTGAAACAATAGCCTGTCTTTCCCCACAGAAAGATGACCTAAAGATTACAACTTTGTCATTTTCAGGTCATGCCCATGACAGACTCCTGACTGTAATCTCCGCTCCAGACCTTAAAAACGTGCTTTTGGAACAATGACATTTTTTGGAAAACGACACTATGAATCGCCCATTTAGCCCCCTCGTCGGCTCCTTGAGTCGTCGGCGTTTTGTTCAAGGCCTCGCGGTTGGCGGAGTTCTGGCAACCACCCCTGCTGCGTTGCTGGCACGCGAATCAGTTCAAACTGCTCTGGGTTCAGCCCCTGTGCTCAGCGGCACCGATATCAATCTGGAAATAGGCCAATCGCTGGTGAATTTTACCGGTGTAACCCGTATGGCGACGACCATTAACGGCTCCATTCCCGCACCCACACTGCGTTTGCGCGAAGGCGATGACGTGACGATACGCGTCACAAACCGGCTAAGTGTCCCGACGTCCATTCACTGGCACGGCATTTTATTACCCTTCGAAATGGACGGTGTTCCGGGTATCAGCTTTAAGGGGATTGCGCCGGGGGAAACCTTTGTTTACCGATTTAAACTCCGTCAAAGTGGCACCTACTGGTATCACAGTCATTCAGGCTTTCAGGAAATGACTGGGATGTACGGTGCGCTCATCATCGAGCCTCGTTCAGGCGAAAGACACGAGGCCGATCAGGACTTTGTCGTACAACTCTCTGATTGGACCGATGAAGATCCGATGCAGGTATTCAGTAAACTGAAAGTTCAAGGGGATACTTACAACTTCAACCAGCCGACCTTTTTTGACTTCACTCGCGACGTGTCTGACAAGGGATTAAAAGCGGCGTTGAGCAAGCGCCAGATGTGGAACCAGATGCGCATGAACCCCACCGATCTGGCGGATTTATCTACCGCTACCCTCACCTACCTCATGAATGGTACGGCTCCTGCGGGGAACTGGACAGGCGTATTTAAGAAGGGAGAGCGCCTGCGCCTTCGATTCATCAATGCCGCCAGCAATTCCTTTTACGATGTTCGTATCCCCGGTTTGAAACTGACCGTTGTGCAGGCAGACGGTCAGGACGTGGAGCCCGTTTCCGTGGATGAGTTTCGCTTCGGTCCCGGTGAAACCTACGATGTTCTGGTAAGACCTGATGATGAAGCCTACACAATTTTTGCACAGAGCATGGATCGCACCGGTTATGCCCGAGGGACCCTGGCTACACGGCAAGGTCTGTCCGCACCCGTGCCGACCCTGGACCCAGTGGAGTGGCTGACCATGCAAGACATGATGGGGGCGATGAACCATGAAGGGATGGGCGACGATGCCTCTATGGAGGGAATGGACCATAGCAATATGAATATGGAAAAAATGGATCACTCGAAGATGGATCATTCGCAAATGGACCACTCACAGATGCACGGCGGTATGGCCATGGATCACAGCATGCACGGTATGCAACAGGGTTCCCAAAATCCGCTGGCAAAGCCGTCTACCAGCGTCAATCATGCTCGAACAGAATATGGCCCTTCTGTCGATGCACGGGTGGATACGCCACGCACTAACCTCGACGACCCGGGTATCGGGCTTCGCGACTTGGCAGAAAAAGGTTTGCGCCCTGTGAGTCACAAGGTACTCACGCTTGCCGATCTACAATCTCTCGATGGTGTGCTTGATGATCACCGAGTACCCGAAAAAGAATTGGAGCTGCACCTCACCGGCAATATGGAGCGCTACAGCTGGTCTTTTGATGGGCTGGAATTCGGCCGAAGTACGCCCGTTTCGCTCAAGCATGGCCAGCGTGTTCGCATTATCTTGCAAAACGACACCATGATGACCCACCCCATGCATTTGCACGGCATGTGGAGTGAACTGGAAACCGATCAAGGTGAGCTACGTGTCCGGCGCCACACCATCCCGGTGCAGCCCGCACAGCGCATCAGTTTTCTCACAACGCCACATGATTTAGGGCGTTGGGCCTGGCACTGTCACCTCTTGTTCCATATGGATGCGGGCATGTTCCGCGAGGTAGTGGTGTCATGAACATAAATCCCGTAACCAAACTATGCCAAATCTCTCTGGCTTGCGTATTAGCAAGTGGGGCTTACGCAGAGATGGATCACAGCAATCACGATCCAGGAGCCCACGAGATGGGGCAAGCTCAAGGTGGTAAAGCACCTGATAATGCCCGCGATCCCCACGCTTATTCGGATGGCTTTACCTTAACCGAAGGGCCCTATGCACTGCCCGGGCCCAGACAATTGAAACTGGCCGATGAGCATCGCTTTTGGGCAATCATCAGTGATCGCCTGGAGTACCAGGAAAAATACGAAAGTACTGTATTTGATTTGCAGGCATGGTATGGGACCACCTATAACCGCTTGGTTGTAAAAACCGAGGGGGACATTGTGGAAGGCACCCTTGAGGAGAGTTCTACTGATGTACTGTGGAGCCGAGCCTTTAATGCGTATTTTGATACTCAACTGGGCGCGCGGATTGATACCTATGACGAAGGTGAAGACCGCCAGTGGCTCGCGCTAGGCTTTCAAGGGCTGTCTCCCTATTGGTTTGAACTTGATGTCACGGCTTATCTCGGTGATGACGGGCGAACAGCCTTGTCTGCGGAAGCGGAATACGAACTCTTGTTCACTCAACGACTGATACTGCAGCCCAGAATGGAAATAAACCTGTTTGGTAAAGACGACCCTGAAAATGGGCTTGGCTCGGGCTTAACGAACATGTCAGCAGGCTTGCGCCTTCGTTACGAATTCAGCCGTCAATTTGCACCCTATATCGGTTTGGAATGGTCAAGATCTTTTGGCGATACCGCCGATTACCTGCAAGCCGCTGGAAAAGATAAATCCAGTTCCCAAGTACTGGCGGGTTTGAAGTTTTGGTTTTAGTTACTGTTGAAGTCTTAACAAATTAAACAACATGATTTAGAGGAAACTTTTATGAAAATGAAACCCTTCGCACCACTACTGGCTTTAACTATTGTTGCGACTGCTATGAATGCTCAAGCGCATGACCCGAAAGAACATATGAAGGACGCCGAAAAACCGGATTGTTCCGCGATGAAAGATATGGACCACAGCAAAATGGATATGAACGACCCGGTCATGCAAGCCATGATGAAGAAATGTATGAAAGATATGCATCATGGCAAAGACAAAAACGAATCCGATTTAGAGCATTCACACGACGACAATGAAAGCGAGGACGAACATGCCGAACATCAACATTAATTAAGAGGGTGCCATGTTATCAATTTCAGCATTTTTTAAGAGTTTCCTGCTCATTGTGATTACAGCCCTCCTTGCAGGAGGGCTGTTTATTTATTCGGGGCTTTATCCAATTGGCGCAGATACACAACATTCTCCCATTACTTATTGGTTGTTAGAAACACTGCGTGAAAAATCCATCGCTCGTGATGCAAAGGATGTTGAAATCCCAACAGACCTGGAATTCTCTGACCGACTATTAGCTGGTGGAGCCGATTACAATGACATGTGCACAGGATGTCACTTGAAGCCGGGTAAAATAGAAAGTGATTTTACCATCGGCTTGTACCCCTCTCCTCCAAATTTGAGCATCTCTGCCGACGGGCATAAGCACAGTCATGACGATTCTTCAGGAGACGATGCCATCAAGAGACAATTCTGGATCATTAAACACGGCATAAAAGCGTCTGGCATGCCAGCGTGGGGACCTACGCACAGCGATGAACGAATCTGGAATATGGTGGCCTTTTTACAGAAGCTTCCAAGCTTATCAAAAGCGCAATATCAAATATTGACCGCGAGAGACGACGCTGACGATACGCACAAACATTGAATGTAAATCATCATAAAAATAATTGGCGAATGAAGTCAATTTAACATTTGCAGTTGTAATTATTTCAAAATAATCGCTTACATTGCCGAAAATCCCTTTAATTCACTATCATTTTTTCCGATTTGTAATTGGCATATGTTTTGCGCTTGATTTTTTAAAAGCGTTAGAATTATTCAAAAACATACAGGAGGCAATTTTGAGCAAAGCCGCCACGCTCTACAGAATGCATACTGATAAACACATTTGTCCTTACGGCCTTAAATCGCGAGACTTGCTCAAGCGTGAAGGTTACGAAGTCGATGATAACCTCCTCACGTCGCGCAAAGAAACCGATAATTTCAAACAAGAGCACGATGTGAATACAACACCGCAAACTTTTATTGACGGCAAACGAATTGGCGGATATGACGACCTTAAAAAATTCTTTGGCAAGTCGAAAGACGAAAGCAAGGAGACAACTTATACACCAGTGATTGCCATTTTCAGCATTACATTTTTAATGGCAGCTGCGTTAACTTGGAGCCGATTTCAAGGCGTTAACGTACTATACCTGTTAGAGACATTCATTGCACTCAGCATGTGTGCATTGGCCATTCAAAAACTTCGTGATTTAAATGCCTTCTCTCTGCAGTTTATTACTTACGATTTATTAGCGATGCAGTATGTGCCCTATGCCTATCTTTATGCGCTATTAGAAGCTTTCGCAGGTATTGGAATGTTGACCGGAATGGCGTCATGGCTATTTGCTCCACCCGCATTATTTATCGGGACGATTGGCGCTATTTCTGTCTTTAAAGCTGTTTACATCGACAAGAGAGAGCTGAAATGTGCTTGTGTGGGCGGAAACAGTAACGTTCCCCTGGGGTTCATATCATTAACTGAAAATCTAATGATGATTGCGATGGGTACCTGGATGTTGATTAAGTAACCGAAATAATTTCTTCAAAAATCCGTTTTTCGATTTAGGAGACTACTATGTCACATTACGTTAGATTTGGACTAATGATTACCACTTCGGTCGTCGTTATGTTTTGTTTAAAATACCTCAGCACCTACGAGGTAAGTCACGTATTTTACAGCGAGACTCGCACATATATGGCATTGATGATGGGTGCCGCGATGGCTGTGATTATGCTGAGCTTTATGTTGCCCATGCACAAAAAGAAAAGTCTTAATGTTGGGATTTACGTGGGCAGCGCAGTGGTATTTATTGCTGCTCTTTTTCTAGTGAGATCGCAAACAACGGTACAAGATTCGTCTTATATGAGATCGATGATCCCACACCACTCCGTTGCTATCCTCACAAGTGAACGATCGGAGATTACCGACCTTCGTGTGCGAGAATTGGCTGATGGCATCATTCAGGCGCAACGCAAAGAAATTAAGGAGATGGACTGGCTTCTTAAAGATATTGCCAAAAATGGTAAGGCAACAACGGAATCAGAAGCACTTAAGCGACCGGTTCCTAATTTTGAAGGCAAACTTTAGGTTTTGGTCTTCGCCCCCTTATCGTATCCTATCAATGGCACCCACGTGTCGTTGATGGGTGCGCTAGATTATCCAGCTCACACTCTTCGGTGTAATGAATCCAGCTTCGTTTCACGCGGTCAATCAGAGAGCTATCAAAGCCACCTAAACTCAAAGAAATCTGGCTTTCAATATCTTCGAGTGACACCTCCATAAGGTCATACATCACCAACAATTCCGTGGCCGAGACGTTTAGGGATTTAATGCCCATCATTTTCGGAAGATCAGCCATCAATTTTTCCGCTTCGTCGTCGGACAGTGATTTTGAAAACACAATACGATGGGATTTATGCTCGACCCTGCCCCTTTTCTTTTCAGGCAAACCCGTTTTGGGGCTACCAACATACAAACCTGGATGTGAAATGAATCGGTCCAGGCATTGCTGTGAACAAAACCAAAATTGTAATCCGCGATAAGATCGCCATAAATTCTGTTTTACTTCAGTCATCTGACACACTGGGCATGGATTAGATTCCTGGTTGTCTGAGAATATATTCTGCATAATTATTTCTTTTTATTGGATCCGGTAAAACTTCCGTGACAACTCCACGGTTCGGTGCTCGCATTGTCCTTAACATTTTGGTCGACAAAACGATAATAGCCCTCTTTAAAATAGGTCCACCAATCATGGCTCACTTCTACTGCATTTTCCTGCAACACTTTTTCAATACAGTCTATACAGATTCTGGATGCGTCATAAGCGATATGCAGCGTGTGAGAGGCCTTGTCATAACTCACTGAATCCAGGCCGTAAATTTCATCGATTTCTTTCACGACTTTGGTCATGACCTCTTCTGACATGTCGACGAGTTTTAAATGTCTAACCACCAATGTTGCCTCGGAAACACCCAGGCGATGTTCTTTTTCACTCATAGCGACCTCACATATCATTAAATCGATTGGTTGTTTGGACGAGCCTCTTCAATTCGTGCTCTTCAATGGAAAGAAGCGTGCCGACTAAGTTTTGCGCGGCAGTCGTATCGACACGTGCGGCTAGATGTCGATATAAATCAATGATTTCTCCGTGCATGCCAACTACCTGTTGGACTATTTGTTCTGAGTCCAACTCCGCAAAAGGCGCACTGCAATGTCGATGAGGATCGATGGGTCTCTTGTCTAGATATTCTATACACCAGGTATTCAGCGCTTGACTTGCACTTAGCCCCTCAAAGCCTTCGATGACCTGTAAAAGAAGTTTTTCGTGGTCAGCCAGATATGCGAGCACCAGCCTTGCTCTTTCACTGGTATTTTTATCTGCGCAGTGGTCCAAGCACTGACCAAGATAACGATGTAGATCTTGGGACCAGTGCAGTAAGTCTCTTAAGGTTTCTATTTTCATTGCAGTAGTTCGCCTATGGTATTCGTGATGGTAGGAGTATTAATAAGCCGATTATTTTTTATGTTTGTGGTCGGTGCCTTTTTTCTCTGCCATGTTGTGCTCCATCATCTGACCCATCATCATCTGCATCATCCCCATACGTTCTTCCATCATGTCCATGCGTTGCATGGTATCCATATTTTTCATTTTTTCTTTGGCATCACTCATGCCCATGTTTCCATTCATCATATGCATACCATCCTGCATTGCTTGCATATGCTCTTCCAATAATGCATGACGCTTTTTCGGGTCTTTTTCTGACTTTATGTTTTTCATTAACGACTGCATTTTTTCCATATGGTCGTGCATCGCCATCATTTGCTCATGACTCATCATCCCCATCATCATTCCGCCTTTTGACATGTCTGAATTTTTATGATCATGGGTATCAGCAGCGAAAGCAGCGGTTGACATGAATACAGCGATCAGTGGAAGTGCTAAATATCTTTTCATTTTGATTTCCTCAGTGGGCTGTTGTGGTTTTTGAAAAATTGGGAATCCACGCTGGCGTATTGTGCATATATCGACGATATTCCTCGCCAAATTCATTTAAAGCTATTTGCTCTTCTCGCTTTGCTAAACGGACGTACACCCATACGAGAATCGGGAACATAACAACGGTAGGAATGGTCGGCCACTGCAATAGAAAACCGAACATAATCATGATAAAGGCGACGTACTGTGGGTGCCGGCATCGAGCGTACCAACCCTCAGTGGCCAGTGATCGTGTTTGTTGTGCTTTGTGAAGAACAGACCAAGCCGAGGACAGCAATATAAAACCTAATACGATTAGGACATTACTCAAAATATGCAGAGGGTCAAAATGAGCATTTCCTTCAAATCCGAATAACGTATGGAGTAAATGACCGTTCTCGTGAGCAAGAAAATCGACGCCAGGGTATTTTTCAGCCAGCCAACCCGAGAGGAAATATATCGTCAAAGGGAAACCGTACATCTCCGTGAACAACGCAACTATAAAGGCCGAAAAGGCGGTAAGGCTTCGCCAGTCGGTTTTTGTTTTAGGCTTAACAAAGCTGAAAGCAAAGAAAATAAAAATCACAGAGTTAAGGATGACCAGTGTCCATAACCCGTATGCGGATTCGCCGTGCATGTTGGTAACTCCTTAATGCGAGTGATGATTGGATTGTTTGCGGCCTTCTTCAAGTCCACGCTTGTAAGCCTCAGATTCGCTTTCCGGTTTATCATCGTGGTTGTGATGATCACCGCCGTGTCCGTGACCACCATGCATAAATACATGCATCAATGGGCAGAGCAGTAAAATCAGGTAAGGCAAAAACTCAACAACATGTTGACGATGCTCCATCAGCAAAAAATAAGTCACGGACGCGATTAAACCCATTGCAGTAAAGCCCTTGGGAGTTAGCCAAAACGATTGATTTTGATTACTCATAGTGTTCCTCCAGGTGGAACAAGGTATTGCATTATTTAAAGATTTCGCTATTCAATTCGCGCTTTTCGTAACCGCAGTGCGTTCACAACAACGGAAATGGATGATGCGCTCATCGCAAAAGCAGCGAACATGGGGTTAATCAAAATGCCGAAAAATGGAAACAGCAAACCTGCGGCAACCGGTACGCCCGCGCTGTTGTAGATCAAGGCAAAAAATAGGTTTTGACGAATGTTTTTCATGGTGGCATGAGATAAGCGACGCGCGCGGACAATGCCATCTAGGTTGCCTTTGACGAGCGTAAAACCGGCGCTTTCGATGGCGACATCCGCACCTGTACCCATGGCAATGCCCACGTCCGCTTGCGCAAGGGCCGGGGCATCGTTCACCCCATCACCGGCCATGGCCACTTTGCGGCCCTGTTGCTGTAATTCTTTAATAATGCGCGCTTTGTCTTCCGGCAACACATCCGCTCTAATTTCATCGATTCCCAGTTTTGCCGCGACAGCCTGCGCGGTGCGTTGATTGTCGCCAGTGGCCATGATGATTCTAAAGCCCAATTTATGGAGTGCTTTGAGTGCTGCAGGCGTCGTTTCTTTAACCGGGTCAGCAACGCTGACCAGGCCCGCAACTTCGCCATCCAGCACAATAAACATCACCGTTTCACCTTGATCTCGCCGTGTATTGGCTTTTTGCGTCAAGGCTTCAGCTTCGAGACCCAAGTCGCGGATCAGCGCGAGGTTACCCAAGGCAACCGACTGCCCCTTTACGGTGCCCTTCACACCTTTACCAGTAACCGCCTCGAAATCTTCGGCTTCTTGCAAAGTAATACCGCGTTCTTCTGCGCCTCGTACGATTGCCTCAGCCAAAGGATGTTCTGAGCCACGCTCAAGCGAAGCCGCTAAGCTGAGCACTTCGTTTTCTTCGTGCCCTGCTTCTGGCAACACAGCCACCAACTTGGGTTTACCCTCAGTCAAAGTGCCGGTTTTATCGACAATTAAGGTATCGACCTTTTCAAAGCGCTCCAGGGCTTCGGCGTTTTTAATCAACACACCGACCTGAGCGCCCCGCCCGGTGGCAGTCATTATCGACATGGGCGTGGCTAGACCTAAGGCACAGGGACAGGCAATAATCAATACCGCAACCGCTGAAACCAGGGCATAGGCATAGGCTGGAGCTGGACCCCAAATGGCCCAAGCTATAAATGAAAGAATGGCAACGCCGATGACAGCAGGAACGAATTTCCCCGCGACCATATCGGCCCATTTTTGAATGGGTGCTCGAGAGCGTTGGGCGGCAGCTACCATCTCGACGATTTGCGCCAACATGGTGTCGGAGCCGACTCGAGTAGCTTCCATAATCAAGCTGCCCGTACCGTTGATGGTTGCGCCAGTCAAATTATCGCCTTCGGTTTTCTCAACGGGCACTGGCTCGCCAGAAATCATGCTCTCATCGATAGAAGACCGTCCTTCCACCACAACACCATCCACGGGCACCTTGTCTCCAGGCCGTACCCGAATGCGATCACCGACCTGCACATCTTCCAGCGGAATCTCTTCTTCCGAGCCATCCGTGCGAATAACTCTTGCGGTTTTCGCTGCGAGATCCAATAACGCGCGAATAGCCTTGCCAGTACCTTCTCGCGCTCGCAGTTCCATCACTTGACCCAGAAGTACAAGGGTGACGATGACGGCCGCTGCTTCAAAATACACGCCTACCACACCGGTTTCGGGGTTCCTGAAACCTTCAGGGAAAATCCCGGGTAAAAGCACCGCGAAAATGGAAAATATATAGGCCGCCGCAACCCCCATCCCTATCAACGAAAACATATTGAGATTGAGTGTGCGGAAAGAATTAACCGCGCGCACATAGAACGGCCATCCAGACCACAGAATAACGGGCGTGCTTAAAATGAACTCCGCCCACATGGCCGTGTGTTCACCGAGCATCTCGCGTAATTGAGGTAGGCCAACCAAGGGCGACATGGTGAGTATCAGCACCGGGAGTGTGAGCACCGCACCCACCCAAAAGCGCCGTGTAAAATCCACGAGTTCTGGATTGGGTTCATCCGCCGCCATTGCTGCGGATTCCAGTTCAAGCCCCATACCACAAAGTGGGCATACCCCCGGTTTTGTCTGCCTTACCTCAGGGTGCATCGGACAGGTGTAAACCGCGCCCTTATGGCCGGATGGCACGTCGTTGTATTGACTCAATGACTGATTTGTATTTTGAGAGTGATGGCCAGTGTGGTGCCCTCCGCTTTTGCTTGAGCAGCAATCATGCTGGCCATGCTCTCCCGTTGTTTTTACTGGCAGAGCTCCTTCGGGGCTTTGCTCTTCAATAACCAGGTGCATGCCGCACTTTGGGCAATCGCCTGGCTCTGGAGAGCGAACCTCAGGGTGCATTGGGCAGACATAAAACTTTTGCGTCTGCTTGGTATCAACTTCGTGATTGTGGTGTTCGGTATTCGATGGGGTGTGGCCACCGCAACAGGCATGGTTGTTTGAGTGATTACTCATGGTGGACTCCTTCTTGGGAATGGCTAAAGCTTTCGATTAGGTGACAGATCATGTCCCCGGTGGGTTCGGCATCGGGCAAGCCGCTCCAGGTCTTAACGGCTTCTCGCATGCGCTGTCGGAGCTTAACGGTCTCCTGATATTGAGCTTCTGTTTCGAGCAAACGCTTTTCAATCATCATTCGTACCATTGGGCAAGGTGTGCGTTTTTGCTCCGCGACAGAGAGAATCTCGGCGATGTCTTTCACGGTAAACCCCAAGGCCCTGGCGCTTAAAATAAATCGCAACCGGCTTTGGTCTTTTAGCCCATATTCTTTGTACCCATTGACCGGATTTTTGGTTGGCGAAAGAAACCCTTGGCGTGTATAGAACCTTACAGTCTCAGCGCTGACAGAAAGATGGTTTGCTAACTCTTTAACCCGCATAAAACACCCGTATGACCAATGTAATCCCAAGTTTTAAACTCAGGATCAACTGTAAAACAGTCTAAAGGTGTGTCCTTGACACAGGTCAACCGTACCACCTCAGTTATGCGTTCTTTTGCATTCGGCTTTGACTTGGATCAATTCCATGGTCTAGCAACTTGTCGGGTAACTAGAGATTCAGAGATTCACTCCACAAGCTTAAAGAATGGTAACTGTCATAGAGATGACGCCAACATTACAAGCTTGTAATGTTGGCACCTCACTCATCATTCGATGCATTGCGCTTTAACGGCGAAGTGGCGAGTAATTTATTGAGAATCTGGATTCTGAAAGAACTGTCCAGCAAGGGAGTAAAAAAAAGTAGCGGACCACGTGAGCATCATGAACCCGTTAAGCGCCTCCGTAAAAGCCAACACTTTAAAGTGGCCCGTCGGATAAAATTCGCTCATCCCGAGTGTCGTGTAATTAACGCCTGAAAAATACACATAGTTCCACACGGTTGCTTCAAAGGCTTCGGTAAAGCCACCGTTTGTTGAGTAATGATGCAGAAGAAAGAACACGCCTGCGTATAGCAAAATCTCAATCAAATGAAGGCAAGTCATACCAAACATAATCATTGGTAAGCGGATGTTGGCATGGCTTTTCCGAGACCGATAAAAGCAGGATAACCAGCACAAACCTTGATAGTGGATGACGACCGTTATTAAAATCAGCGCTAAACTCAAAAAGCTTGCAAGTATCATTATTTATCCTGTGTTCGATAGTGCTTGAGGAAAAAATACTCTCCTAGGAAAATACCTATAAATCCAATGAGTGATGCCCAAATCACCAGCATGTCGGTCTGAATTTTTACCCAAATAAATGCAATTAGCACCAACACATCCAATCCAATTGCCAAGGTAAGTATCGTGGGGCTTGCCTTAACGTCCTTTCTCAAATTTTTCAAAACGCCCCAATGTATGGCGATATCCATAACGATATAAAAAATAGCTCCCAGAGACGCGATTCGACTTAAGTCAAAAAATATTGTTAAAAACATCGCCACTACGATGGTATACACCAGAGTGTGTTGCTGGATGCTGCCAGGCATACCGAAATGCGAGTGCGGAACAAGTTTCATGTCGGTCAGCATGGCAAGCATTCGCGAGACTGCGAACACACTGGCAATCACACCGGAAACCGTTGCGACTATGGCGAATCCCACAGTAATCCACACGCCGTACTGGCCAAAGGCCGGGCGTGCCGCTTCGGCTAATACATAATCCTTCGCCTGTACAATTTCATTGATGCTCAGGTTTCCGCCCACCGCGAAGGCGACCAGCATATACACAACCAAACAAATTGAGATCGACAGAATTATGGCTCGCCCAATATTTTTGTGCGGGTCTTTAATTTCACCACCGCTGTTGGTAATGGTGGTAAACCCCTTATATGCCAGGATACCCAAGGCAATTGCCCCTAAAAACCCGCTGATGGTCGTATCCTCTGGCTTAACCGAAATGCTTTCGAAATTAAAGCCCGATACCCAAAGCCCACCAATAGCGAGCAACGCCAGACCACCAATTTTGATAAAGCCCATCACAAACGAGAATGTTTGAATAAACCGATTGCCTAGAATATTGACGATAAATGCGAAGAGCAGCAATGCAGAACCCAACGCAGGCACAAGCCAATCAACAGCAGTTGCATCGAATATTTGCAAGGTATAAGTGGCGAAGGTTCTTGCGACCAAACTTTCATTAATTACCATTGAAAAGTACATGAGCAAGGCGCACACAGCCGTCGTTGTGCCTTTTCCATAAGCCTTTTCCAAAAACATGGCAATCCCGCCCGCACTCGGGTACGCGCTCGACATTTTCACATAGGAATAGGCGCTGAAACCCGAAATAACAGCGGCAAGTAAGAATGCCAGTGGAAACCACTCTCTAGCCATCTCCGCAACTTGACCTGTTAAAGCAAATATACCCGCGCCGATCATTACGCCGGTACCCATGGCAACGGCACCAGCCAGGGTTAAACTATTTTTTTGATAATGTGGTGAATGTGAATGCTGCATGCGTCCTCCAAAATAAGGGTTTTATTGTGGAAAGATAGAAAAGGCTCTAGTCCATGAGCCATTCAGATTAACGGAGACTAATCGATCGTTGCTCGCTTCCAGAGCAAATACACGGCGGGCAGCACCAACAGGGTCAATACCAATGCGCTGAGCATACCGCCAACCATTGGGGCTGCAATGCGACTCATCACCTCTGATCCGGTGCCACTGCCATACATGATCGGCAGTAAACCGATGATAATGGCTGAGGCGGTCATGACTTTAGGTCGAACTCGAAGCGCTCCGCCTTCGATAATCGCTTGGTGCAGGTCATCACTGTTGGTCTTGCGACCCTCCTCTTGTGCACGTTTAATATGTTGACGCCAACATATTTCTAGAAACACCAGCATGATCACGGAGAGCTCGGTCGCGACACCCGCCAGAGCAATAAAGCCCACACCAACGGCGACCGAGAAATTAAAGCCGAGTAGGTATATCAGCCAGATTGACCCGACCAAGGCCAAGGGCAGAGAGCCTAGAATAATGGCCACGTGTGCAAAATTTCTGAAGTTCAAAAAAAGTAAAATGGCAATGATGGCTAAGGTTAATGGCACCACATACTGCAATTTTTCTTTTGCGCGAACCATGTACTCATATTGACCGGACCAGCCAATCGAGTACCCGGCAGGAAGCTCCAATTGTTTCGCTACGATTTCTTTTGCGTTCTCCACATAGGTACCCACATCCACGCCATCGATATCGACAAAAGTCCAACCGTTAATTCTCGCGTTTTCACTTTTGATGCCAGGCGGTCCATCAGCAATACTGACTTTGGCAACATCGCCCAGAGCGATGCGTTCGCCTTTGGGAGTCACGATTGGCAGTAGCGCTAATTGCGCTGGCGAATCGCGATAGGCTTGCGGATAACGAATATTTACCGGGTAGCGCTCCAGTCCTTCCACGGTTTGGGTGACATTCATTCCTCCCACTGCAGACGCAATCACTTGTTGCACATCCGCGATATTCAAACCGTAACGCGCAGCTTTTGCTCGATCAATATCAATATTCAAATACCGACCGCCAGCGACGCGTTCCGAATACACGGATGCAGTGCCTTCAACATCTTTAAGAAGGTTTTCAAGCTGCTTGCCTAAATCCTGAATTACTGACAAATCGGGCCCGGCGACTTTTATGCCCACGGGTGTTTTGATGCCGGTCGCCAACATATCAATGCGTGTTTTAATGGGCATAACCCAGGCATTAGTGACGCCAGGAAGTTTAACCAAGGCGTCAAGCTCCTTCTTAAGGCTTTCAGTTGTCACACCCTCTCGCCATTGGTCACGAGGTTTGAGTTGAATAAAGGTTTCTATCATCGTCAATGGCGCAGGGTCCGTTGCCGTATCGGCACGTCCAATTTTGCCAAATACGTTTTCCACTTCTGGAACCGAGGCAATCAATTTATCGGTTTGCTGTAATAATTCTCTCGCCTTGCCTATCGAAATCCCTGGGTATGTTGTAGGCATGTACATCAAATCGCCTTCATCCAACGGTGGAATAAATTCACTACCGATTTTTTGCAACGGCCAATAAACGGAAGCCAATACAATCACGGCACATAGAATGGTGATTTTGGGAAATTTAAGGACGCCTTTTAACGCTGGCATATAGCTGGCAATCAAAAATTGGTTTACTGGATTCTTGTGCTCGGGCAATACTTTGCCTCGAATAAAATAACCCATTAATACCGGCACCAAAGTAATAGCCAGTGCTGCCGAAGCGGCCATCGCATAGGTTTTAGTAAAGGCAAGCGGGCTAAACATACGACCCTCTTGTGCTTCCAGTGTGAATACGGGTACAAAACTCACCGTGATAATCAACAAACTGAAAAATAAAGCAGGACCCACTTCAACAGCGGATTCGGTGACAATTTGCCAGCGATTTTCTTTGGTGATTGGGGTATGCTCCATATGTTTATGCATATTCTCAATCATCACAATCGCACCATCAATCATGGCCCCAATAGCGATTGCAATACCACCCAATGACATAATGTTGGCATTAATACCCTGCACGTGCATGATGATAAATGCCGTTAATATTCCCACCGGCAAACTGACAATTGCCACCAAGGATGAGCGAACATGAAAAAGGAAAATCATGCAAACCAACGCTACGACGACAAACTCCTCCAAGAGTTTGTGCCAAAGGTTTTCGACCGCTCGCTCAATCAATCCTGAGCGATCATAAACGGTGACAACCTCTACGCCCTCTGGCAGACCTGCCTGTAACTGTTCTAATTTTGCTTTTACGCCATTGATTGTTGTTTGCGCATTTTCACCAAATCGCATCACAACAACACCTCCAACGGTTTCCCCTTCTCCATTTAATTCTGCAATACCACGTCGCATTTGTGGACCGATACCGATATCGGCCACATCTTTTAGCAGCAATGGCGTGCCGTTTGAATTTACACCAAGGGGAATGTTTGCGAGATCCGCCTCGTTTTGAATATATCCAGAAGCGCGCACCATATATTCAGCTTCCGCCATCTCCACTACGGAGGCCCCTACTTCTTGATTCGCTTGCTTGATCGCCATTTGTATGTGCGCCAGGGGTATATTAAATGCGCGCAGCTTCTCAGGACTTACCGTGACTTGATATTGCTTCACCATGCCCCCTACCGCAGCCACTTCAGAAACACCCGGTACGGTTTGCAATTCGTATTTTAAAAACCAATCCTGGAGGCTGCGAAGTTGGCTAATATCGTGTTGACCGGAGCGATCAATGAGCGAATAAATATAAACCCAACCGACACCCGTGGCATCTGGCCCGAGCTGGGGCTTCGCCGCTGCCGGCAAAGTGGGAGCGACTTGACTTAGATATTCGAGAACTCGACTTCGGGCCCAGTACAAATCGGTATCTTCATCAAAAATGACATAGACATAACTGTCCCCAAAAAAGGAGTAGCCACGCACAGTGACGGCGCCCGGTACCGATAACATCGCCGTAGTCAGTGGATAGGTGACTTGGTCTTCCACCACTTGAGGTGCTTGGCCTGGGTAAGAGGTTTTAATAATGACCTGCACATCACTTAAATCTGGGATAGCATCGACGGGTGTTTGCTTTAGTGAATAGAGGCCTACCCCAATCAGAATCATTGTTGCCAACAGCACTAAAAACCGATTACCAATCGACCAGCGAATAATAGATTCAATCATGGTCTACTCCTTGTCACTAGAGCGGATGTGACTAGAGTGATCCATTTGTGTGTGATCCACTTCGTCGATGCTTTCTACAGCGTGATTCATTTTGGAATGGTCCATCTGGCTGTGATCCATGCCGCTGTGATCTGCTGACGATGAATCTAAAGAGTGATCAGTCCCTCGGTCCGGCATCACTTCATCCTCTAGTAATCGGGTAATAACAAATTCACCATCCTGGATTTCGAATTCAAAATATATTGAGGCCTTTGGTGAAAGTTGCTTGATGTCTACGTCATCACTGACATAAAAATCCATTGTTGCCGAGGGTCGATTCCACTTTGGTATTGGGCCCCGGTGGATATTGGCTGTTCGATTTATTGTGTCAACAGTATTCACGACGCCATTAACTTGTGCGGATTGAACTTCCGCTGTTTGGCTTTTGGTGCCCATGATATGAGTGCCCGTTATTTCATACCCGCCATCTTTCAGCTTGCTGATTTCCATGTGAAGCTGTGTACCAGGGTTAAGAGCACTCATATCAACATTTGGACTAATCCGAAAATCCATGGTCATGGATGGCCAGTCCCACTCTGCAATGGGATCATGACTCGCTGTCACCATTCTGTGATCATTCATCACACTTTGAATTTCTGCGGCTACCCACACAGATTTTGGTTTATCACCGCCGTGGTGCAAGCGTTTGAAATCAGAGGCTTTGCTGGATTCTGAGTCCAGCAAAAACTGAGCGGAGGTGACAACCTTCTCGCCTTCGTCAACCCCTTCTAAAATCTCGACCCAATTCTGATCTTGACGCCCTATTTTCACGCTTATAGATTTGAAACTACCCTCACCGAGGGCAAGCACGAGACGGTCCTGGGTTCCAGTTCGGATTAATGCTTCCCGAGGCACGACCAACATTTCTTCATCAGAACCGGTATGCACGGTTATTTGTGCAAACATATTCGGTTTTAGTAGCTCCTTTGGATTATCAAAGCGCAGTCTCAATCGAACCGTTCGTGTTTTGCTGTCCAAAGTTGGGTAAACATAATCCACCCGTCCAGTCCAGGTTCTTCCGGGGAGGTAATCCAATGTCATAGTCACCGGGTCGTTAATTTCAACCAGTGCGGCTTGACGCTCAAAAATTTCAGCTTCTACCCAAATCGGGTCAAGCGCGCCGATACTCAACATCGTCGTGCCAGGCTGAACATAAAACCCTTCTCTTATATTCAGGTTATCGACAACACCGCCTTGCGGAGCAAAAAAAGTTACGGTTTGCTGAACAGTCTTCGTCTTTTTAAGTTGATTAATAAATTCTCGCGGTATTTGCAAAGCTCGAAGTCGGTCTTCTGCGGCTTGAATGAGTCGAGTGTTGTTGCGGCTAATCGCTAATAACAATTCCTCTTGTGCATTAACAAGCTCGGGAGAATACAGTGCGTACAAGGGTTCCCCTTTTTTAACTGGATCACCCGCAGATTTGACATATAACTTTTCGACCCAGCCCGATAATCTGGGATGAATATGAATAAGTTTATTTTCGTCGTAGCGGACATAGCCGACTGTCACTATTTCACTATGCAGACGTTTACGTTCTACCAACCCTGTACGCACACCGAGATTGTTAATCACGTCAGGTGAAATATTGATGGTACCCGGCCCCTCATCGTTGGCTTTTTCGCCCTCTTCATAAACAGGAATCAAATCCATCCCCATCGGGGATTTTCCAGGTTTATCGCGTCGATAATTGGGGTCCATTGGCGCAACCCAATAAAGCGGTTCCTCACTTTTGCTTTCTTCAGATTGCACGGTTGAATTTCCGCCACCCAAAATCAGCGTCGCTGCAATACCCAAAGCGAGCCCAATACCTGCCGCAATCAACGTCGCAGAATTAAGAAATTTCTTACTGGTCATGTTTATCTCCAAAATGCGTACGCCTAATGCGATTGCTCAATTAAATCGGTTGAGGATGTTATGCCTGCATAAAAATAGTTAAGCTGTGCAACGACATTTTGAATATCTATGGAAATATTCAGCGCATCAATCCGTGCGTTAAGTTCAGCGATACGGGCGCGAACAACCTCCGCAAAGTCGCCATCATCATGTGTATAAGCTGATAGCGATGCTTCGGCTTGGTCGGTCATTTCTTTAAGCAGCCTTTGCTCGAATAGCGTTTTACGTTCAACCAGTCTCAGGTACTTTGCTTCTGTGGACTCCAGTTGCGCTTTTAACTGTCTTAGTAGCAGAACTTTTTCGGTTTTTACTTCTTCAAGGTCAGCTTTGGCCGACTGGACTCGTTTGTCTTGACGGTTACCGGTAAAAATGGGCAGATCAAAAGTGACGCCAACGGAGAAAAAATCAGAACGCTCATCGCCCATGGGAGAATCGTCACGATAAGCATAACTGGCATTCACACCCCATTGAGGTTTGTAGGACTGCTTGGCAATTTCTACGCCGGAATCAAATGCACTTAATTTTTGATTAAGGCTGAGAACACTAGGGTGTTGAATTAATATCTCGGAAACGGTTTTGAGGTAGGCGGCGTTTCCGCTTGATTGGTTCGCCTGGTGACGCAATACGGCCGACGGTTCGGATTGCCATGCCGTGTCGGACAAAGATATGGCGGGATCACTTAACCATTCTGCCAGTTTTGCGAGATGGACATCGCTCTGCAAGTAAAGCTGAGTGAGTCGATCATCCAGCCTTGTCAGCTCCAGCTGCGCGCGTACAACATCCTGTTGTCGGGTCCGCCCGGATGCGGAGGTATAATTGGATTGAGCAACGTCTACAAGGTGTTGAAATAAACTTCGATCCTGTTCAATCAATTGAATGCTTAGGTGGTTGCGAAATGCTTCCAACCAAAGTTCGGCCACCACAACAGCGACCTTCGCTTCGCGATCTGCGCGAGCGTGAGGCTGCATTTCGCTAAGTCGTTGTAGTTTTTCCTGTTGAAGAGATAACGTTTTTCCACGGGGAAACATTTGGCTGACGCCTACCTTGAACTGAGTCATCGCCTCTTGAGAAAAGTCCAGGCTATCAATAGGAAGGTTTGCAATACCCATATTGATTTGTGGGTCGGGTAAGGCCCCTGCCTCGACGCTTCTGGCGTCAATACTTTCCTGTCGTTTTAAGCTCCCGGTTATCCAAGGGTCTAGCGATTGAGCCTTTGAAATGGCTTCTTGAAGCGTGTAAGTCTCAGCCAATATCGGCACCGAAAATAATCCCATCAGGGGAAGGAAAAGCGTTACCACGAATGAGACAGGTTTTATAGAGGGCAACATTAGAACTGCTCCTCGTACAGGGAAACCTTGGCAAACACTTCGGTTGAACCGTCTGAATTGACCAACAAAATGTCATACGGCGAAAATTGATCGCCCATTTCCATACCCGGACTCCCCGCAGGCATCCCGGGCACTGCCAGACCTACTGCGCCTTCGGTCGGCTTCGATAAAAATTGGGTGATGTATTTGGCCGGAATATGACCTTCAAAAAAGTAGCCGCTCTCGCTCACGCCGGTATGACACGATTGCAGATGTGACGGTACACCCAGTTTCTTTTTGACGGGATCTAGTGTGTTGTGATTGTGAACTTCTACCTCGAAGCCTTTTTCTTCAATATGCGAAACCCATTTACCACAACAACCACAAGTAGGGCTTTTATAAACGTCCAGTACGATCGCTTCTGGTCGACCAGATTCTGAATCGCTTGAACATGCAAACAACGAAACTAAAAAAATTGACAGTAAAAATACAGATACGTTTTTCATAGAATAATCCTCAACTCGAGCGCAACTTGCAGACGAGTAACTGGAAAATAAGAGTGAGGATTGATAGTCCTCGGCTTACAGACGCCGTTTTTCAGGCGCAACTTGACTGTGTTTAGCCGAGAATGGGGGGACGATAGAGGGTGGAGGCGAGTTGACGGGCGTCACTTTGGTGACTGAAATAAATAACTGAATTGTCAAAAATATAGGGAAAAAGCACAAAGTAGCCCAGCGTGACGCTGGTGGGATGGCATACGGACATAGAGCAATCATCGCCGCAACACGATTCCGACTCTTGAGCAGCACGCCGTTGGTCAAATGTGACTACAGAAACTGATTCAACTTTTTCATTATGGCAATGAGCCATGTGCCGAGGTTCGCTTCCTGCCTTGGAGACTTGAGCCTCGTTGATTACCGAGGAGACCATCATTGTTACCTTACCGTGCGCAGACACGCCCACCGCTTGCGCCACATACGCAATCAGTACAAAAAACATCCAAAAGCGGACTTGTTTAACAGAGCGTAAAAAGGTCATTAATTGATGCCAAGTGTTAACCGGATGAACTGAGTAAACGATAACACTCGAAGTGGACCAGTACAAAGCCTGATAGTTCCTATTTATGGGGCGATTGACTTAAAGCAAACCTGGATGTGCAGAAAGCCTTACTGTTTTAGGGTACTTTACTGGCGATGACTTTGTTGCAATAACAGATCCAAACCCTCGTGTGGATCTGCTCCCACCGCTTGGCAATAAGCAATGAACTCCAACATCTCGATTTTACGTCGATCCTGCTCCAACTTCCCAACGACCGAGTGATGCCGACCCACCAGCTCTCCTACAGCCCTCAAAGACAAACCACTCTCCTCCCGTTTTTGCTTCATCCAGGCGCGCAATTTGTCGTAATGAGGTGAGTATGAGGACGGTTTCATTGTCTCGATGATAGAGACAAGGTAGAATGTCGCGAAATTCGAGACAAAATACACGTCAATTTACGTCATGAGCATGATCCAGATGAAACCTGAACTCCTTCACGCACTTAACGAAATCCAGGGAGAGTCCTTCACCGTTGCAGAACTGACGACACACTATTTAGAACATCCGGAAAGCCTGCACAAAGGTAAAAAACCAGCGAGGCAATTCATCTACAGGAATATGGTACGAATGATGAAATCAGGTTTGATGGAAAAACTGCCTGACGATGGTGGGTGGCCAAAGTACCGGCTTACACAGAAGTTCAGATCACCTCAACCTGGAACACGAAGCAAAGAGTCATCCTCGACAACTCCCTCCCAAACAGTTTCGGTCGTCAAAACTCAATCGGCTCGACCCGGCAAGCCCGTCGCA
This sequence comes from Saccharophagus degradans 2-40, assembly GCF_000013665.1. NCBI lineage: Bacteria > Pseudomonadati > Pseudomonadota > Gammaproteobacteria > Cellvibrionales > Cellvibrionaceae > Saccharophagus > Saccharophagus degradans. The sequence goes on along the minus strand of NC_007912.1, from coordinate 2,428,585 downwards.
GCGTTAAGAGAAAGGCTCAGTAAACACCGATCCGACATGTTATGTGCGTTGGGTGAGGCGGAGGAATACGAGTCTCTATGTAAGGAGTTGCCTGAACTCAGCGAGGAAGCACAATCTCTCTATTCGGAAGCCAGAGAACGAAGCGCCCTACTGTTGGGAAAAATCAAAGCGCTGGAAAGCCTTCTGTCATCGAACAGTCCCCGGTAATAGGCATGAAATTACGACGCTGGCAGCGCGAAGCTGTGTCACGCTGCATATCCCGTTTTCGCAATGGTCAAAACCATTTTCTATGCTTGGCGACTCCGGGTGCCGGCAAAACGTATATGGCGTCTACAGTTGCCAAAACGTTGCTTGAAAACGGAGAGGTTGATTTTGTTTTCTGCTTTTCCCCATCGCTCAATGTCTCCCTTTCCTTTCAGTCCACTTTGGAGTCTGTACTTGGGGTTCGTTTAAACGGACTGCTCGGCGCGAAAGGCAATGTATTAACGTACCAATCCATGCTCAATCTTGGCCAATCGTTCTGGTCATTGATGAAGACACACCGCACCTTGATAATCTTTGATGAAATCCATCATTGCTCCGGCGATCATCTCGGCAATGCCAACGCCTGGGGTCAAAAGATCATTCAACACATTCAAGGTAAGGCAACCTATAGCCTCGCGTTAACCGGCACGCCCTGGCGTTCGGATCGGATTCCCATCGCTTTGACGTCGTATTGCCGGGAAGGAAAAGTCCATTGTGACTACAGCTATGGTTTGGCACAAGCTATCAAAGATGGCGTTTGCCGTACGCCCAAAATCACCGTAATAGACAATGAAAAAATCACTGTACAAAACAATGGGAAAGAAGATGTTTATGGATCCATTGGTGATCTATTGAAGTCCTCTCGGTGCACATACCAGCAACTTCTTGAAAACCTCACACTCATTCGATATTTGGTTGAGCAAAGCCACAAAGCCCTCAACACGTTAAGACGAGTTCAACCAAACGCAGGCGGGCTCATCGTTGCAGCTTCAGTGGAACATGCGGTTCTTATCGCCACAATATTAGAAAGCATTTGCGGAGAATCTCCCACGGTGGTGACGTATTTGCATGACGAGTCTCAACAGGCGATTCAACGTTTTCGCGATGGACAGACCCGGTGGATCGTCTCAGTCGGCATGATCAGCGAAGGCACCGATATTCCTCGTTTACAGGTCTGTTGTCACCTGACCCGCGTTAAAACGGAATTGTATTTTCGACAAGTACTAGGCAGGATTTTGAGGGTACAAAATAGTGGCAACGAAGAAGCGCTACTCATCATGCCAGCCGAGCCTAAATTAATCGAATTTGCACATCGGGTCGCTGAAGATATTCCTGCTGCCAATACCGTATCACTCAAGACAATGGAGGGGAGTCTGCAACCGCTGTTGACCGACCAAGTAGAAGCAGAGACCGAATCCGGTACCAATAAGATAGATACAATTAAATCGAACGATACTGGTGAAGATCAAGAGTATCAGCCTGGCCTGTTATCGCTGGGGGAACTTGAAGAAGACAGTACCGCTCTGCCCTTTACCACTTTAGCGGAAGCCTACGAGACGACTCTGGGCCTATTCGGTCGTTTTCGAAAACGCATGATTAACTTTTCGCCGGTGATTGGATGAGTATCAACGAATGTCGTGAACCAATTGCTCGATTAGCGTATGAAAAGTAACGAAAGATCGCCAGTTTGAAATTTGCTGCTATCCGAAATAGATGCTGGACTAAAGAGGAATTTGGGCATGACCTTTCAGTAGCCGTGCTTCAGCGCTTGCCGGATGGAACGGTCCGACTGACTCAAATTATCCCTCGTCACACCGCCAAATAAAGCACCCTGAGCCGCATCGACTGCTTGCGTAATCTCACGCCACCTGCGGCGAGAATGATTATCATTTGCTATGGTGGATTTTAAAGTTTTGTTTAGGATTTCCCGAAATAGGCTTAATTAATTGGAAACCGTTAAAGCAGGCACAAATGTAAACTACACGGTGTAGTTTATCAAGCAAAAGTAAACCATATAGTGTAAACTTCTAACAAATCGTAAAAGTCGACTTTTGAGCACAAAGAGTTATGGCCACAAAAACAAGCTCGCAGCCCCCACATATGAAAGTAACCGACCAAAAACGTGCGGCAATCTTAGACGCAGCTATTAAGGTGTTTGGGGCACAAGGCTTTGAGCCATCTAGCATGGATCAAATAGCAAAAGTTGCAGATGTATCTAAACGCACTGTTTACAACCACTTTGAAAACAAAGAAGCGTTATTTGCGGAAATTTTGAACCAGCTATGGGAAAGAAGCCCTTTCAAACTAGACATCGAGTATCAACCCTCTAAGCCATTAAAGGACCAGTTGACCGACCTACTTTGGCAAACAATCGAGATGCTTTCTGAGCCAATGTTTCTAAAGCTCGCTAGAGTAGCCATTGCAGAAACAATACACTCCCCAGAAAGAGCTCAATGTATGCTAGACCGCTTAGCGGTGCGAGAAGAAAGCATTAGCGCGTGGGTCCGCGCTGCAAGCAATGATAAAAAACTCAACGTGGCAGACGTATCGTTTGCGGCCAATCAGCTTCATGCCCTTATAAAAGGCTTTGCCTTTTGGCCACAAATTACGCTGAACAGCCCTCCTCTAAACCAAGAGGAACAAAAGCGTGTTGTTGAATCTGCAGTTGATATATTTATTGATACCTACGCTATAAAATAGCTGTTGCGCTGTATGAGCACCCTCAGAGAGCTAACTTTTACTGGTTGAAAACGAGTCAAATTCAACTAGCGTTTCATTGTAGCTAGCGCTTAATGCTGATACTTTAATTAAATAAGACTCTTTAAAAGCTTCCATATCAATATAAGCGTCTGCTTGCTTACACAATAACTCTAAGTCTTCAGCCGCATCTGTGACAAGTAACGCGCTCAAATTAGCTGCAGAGCCTTTAATGCTATGCGCGATATATTGCGCATCAGTCCAATCCTCCGTTATATTTATTGTTTTAAGCTTATCAATATTAGCTGGCATGTTGCTTACAAAAAGTTGAATCAGCTTTTGTAAGCGCTCTGTTTTATTATTTATACGCTTCAAGACTGTCTCAAAATCCCATATTACAGGCTTAGTATTTGTAGAGCCTTCACTTTGCGCGGTTGTGTTCAATTCGCAACTCAATGGTTCAGTATTACCCGCCTCTAATTTCGGTTTTATCCATTTACTTATAATTAATAGCAACTGCTCTCCATCAATAGGTTTGGATAAATAATCGGACATACCTGAAGCCAAGCAGGTTTCTTTGTCCCCTGCCATTGCATTTGCAGTTAATGCAATAATAGGAATATGTTTATAGTGTTTTAAAATTTCACTACTTCTTATTTCTCGTGTAGCTTTGTAGCCATCCATTACCGGCATTTGACAGTCCATTAAAATAAGATCGAAATTAAGACTCGATCTTGTCAACGCAGCTAGCGCATCCTGCCCATTTACAGCGGTCTCTATTTGAAAATCTTCGTCTTCCAGTATACCTAAAATAACTTCACGGTTAACCGCGTTATCATCTACCAGTAATATTTTAGGGCTATTTTCACTTGGCACTCTAACTATCGCTCGCTCTTGCTCTTCTCGATTTTCCAGTAATAGTGCTTTTTCTTCTAGTGTAGGCGAATGAATTATCCCCTGCGCGGCATTAACTACAGCGTGGTTTATTGCTCGAATAAGTAGCCTAGGCGTAACAGGCTTCGTTAGTATGTGGTGGGGATATGCAATAATAGGCATTAAACCCTGCTGATTTTCATTTCGCCAGCTGTCAATATCTACCTCAACATTAGCTAACAGCAGCAAGCCATCACTAGCCCCATGGCGTTTTCTTTTTTCTAAAACATCAATTAACGCACTAGCAAAATTAGTATCTAGCTTGTCCGAATCGATGATAAATAGCTTCGGTTTATTGGTCTCTATATCTACTAACTGCGCAAGCGCTGCATTCAAATCCTCGTACTTATCTTCTTCTGCAAAAACAGCATTACACTGAAACTTCTGCATTTGCTTTACTATTGCGCTCGCGCGCTGTGTAGAGGCATCGAACACGATGTAATCATATTCTTTTGCATCTTCTTGAAGTATATGCTTCTCTTTTAGTTTATCTTGCACTTCTTGAGTAGCTGGCAGCGATAACGAGACGGTAAAGCATGTTCCTTTATGCAATTGGCTGCGAACCGATATATCCCCATTCATCAGTTTGCAAAGCCGCTGCGAAATCACTAGCCCTAAACCGGTACCGCCATATTTTCTGGTCGTTGAAGCATCAGCCTGAGTAAAGCTTTTGAATAGGCGTTCCATTTGTTTGTTTGATATCCCAATACCAGTATCTTCTATAGTACAGACAAAATCGCCGTGTTCATTATTACGTGCACTTACCTTCACATACCCACTTTCAGTAAATTTAATCGCATTGCCTACCAAGTTAATTAATACCTGCTTTAAGCGATGCGGGTCTCCAATTACGTGCTTATGCTGTATTTCATCTAGCTGTGACCATATAAGAATAATAACTACGCATTGGCTTGTTTTTAAGGCTGGGCAGTAAAGCTACTCCCAGGTTTTCACCTAGTGCCCGTTTATATTCCTGATACAACCAAGTACCGTTGATAGTGTAAACCAGTTTCCCGCTTTTAAATTTGTCGCTGTAGCAGGTATAACCGCAGTCAATTTTTACTACGCCTTGTTTTATCATGCTCCATACGTAGCTCATTGCAGAAAAGGTGTGCGGAGAAACAATTATTTCTTTTGGGGTTAGCTCGGCTTGTGAATTAAAGCTCGTGATGAATGGGATTAGCCAGTACATATCCAACAGAGACCAACCTATAAGCTCTATGTCTTGTTGATCAGCCGGCCTCTCGTTAAGCAAAGCCTCCCAATTTTCTGGCGCCTTGGGCGTGAGAGATTTATTGAAATACAGCACAAGTTGATTGCCACGAGTGAGTCGGATTGCTTTTTTTGTAAGGCTAAATACTTGCGCATCACTGCTCTCAGTTAGCGCAAAGCCAGCTGGCACCTCATCGAATTTAATCGATTGTTGCACGCCTAGCACATCTTCAGCCGCAATTAGCGCATGGGGAAGCTCCCCTGCATGGCTTGCCCTTAGCAACCTTGAACGAAGATCGGTTTGATCCAACCACTCAAAGTTCACATTCTGGTCGTATTGCTCGCTATAACGCTTTAATACCTTGGTAAATGCCGGGTCTGAGTTGGTGTAGCTAATCCTTAGCTCTGCCACTTCCGTTTTAGCCACACAGAAACTAGCCACCACCAGCAATAACATAGCGGCTGGGAGTAGAGGTAACCGAAAAATAGGTGCACGGGGCATAGGCATAATTCACCTGAAATATGCCTAAAGTATAGATTAGAAATAACGCTTTGCAGGGGCTAGATCGCGCCTACATGCCAGCTAAGTAGCTGTAATGACAGCAATATTACTAATCTGGCTTTCTGGAGAGTTGTGAGACGATTGTAAAAAAGGACTCGCTTAAGTTGCTTTCCACATTATTGCGGTCTTCTGGCGCACATAAAATATGGATTTTGAACGCCAGCTTGGCGTCATTTGCGGTTGTTAAACGGATAGTCGGTTCAAAGTCGGCATTATCGCTAAATTCCGCACTCACAGCTTGCAAAAATGCTGGTGATGCCTGCACGCTCTCCCATACACGATTGAGCGCTAACCCAAGCTCTTCTTTTACTTTGTTAGCCACCTTATAGTTGGGCTCCATAACAAAGCTTATATTTAGCGGGATAAGTTTTGTATTCGCCTTACTAGTAGCGAAGTGATTGCTCAGAAATACACTGTTAGGCAATGTAATGCGACGCCCAGTAGGCAAGTCATCATCATTCAGCTGCGCAATAATAGTACTAAGCAGCGTCAACTCAACCGCCCGCCCTTTACAGCCTTGAATATCTATCACATCCCCTACCTTCACTGAGGAGCTGGTACGCATAACGGCACCAGTTAAGCAGAGAATTATCTCTTTAAGAGCAATGACAATGGCTACAGCAACAGCAGTTAGCGATAAGGCGAAGGTTCGAAGCTGAGGCGCCCACTCTAGAACAAGAGCAAAAAGCGTGAGAAAAACAATTAGATTTTGGGCAAGTTTGCCCCATTTTGCCTTTAATGTCGGCGAAAGTGCATCATTTTTAACAATAAAACGTCGAATCGTCCAGCGACCGATTACAGCTGCTGCCAATATAAGAAAGGTTGTAACCAGGCCGCGCGAGGTGGCAATTTCGATGAGCCTATCTAAATGTTCCATTTTTACCTACCGACTGACGATACAGACGCGATTATAAAAGAATGAATAGATATAACAAATCTAGGCAATGCAGTGAGAACTGTATAAAGGAAGAGAAAGGGAATGGGGTGACTGAGGGGACTCGAACCCCCGACGACTGGAATCACAATCCAGGGCTCTACCAACTGAGCTACAATCACCACTGTAAAACCTACGCAAAACTTAATGGCGCGCCCGGCAGGATTCGAACCTGCGACCCACGGCTTAGAAGGCCGTTGCTCTATCCAGCTGAGCTACGGGCGCATTAGCAATCTTGCGCAAACCTCAGAAGCCTACCACAAGAAGTTTAACTCTTGTTTGCTTTAGCGTAATAAGGAATTTCTTGAGTGGTCGGAGTGGAGGGATTCGAACCCCCGACATTCTGCTCCCAAAGCAGACGCGCTACCAGGCTGCGCTACACTCCGATCGGTTTGGCTAGCTGCCAATCTCAAGAGGCGTGCATAATACATAGGGGCTTCGATCTCGTCAACGCTCTTTTTAAAATATTTTGTTTCTTGTGCAAGCTATGTGAAAATGCGCCCCAGTTAAAACTAAAACTTATAGCCTTTGCGCTAGCCTACTTTACTTTGCAAGCCCTACGTTATCGAGGAATCAACCAACTATGTCAGCACTTATTTTGGACGGCAAAGCACTTGCTAAAAAAACTGAAGATGAACTCACGCAATGTGTGGACAAATTAAAAGCAAGTTCGGGCCACACGCCTATCCTCGCAACCATATTGGTTGGCGATGACCCAGCCTCTGCCACTTATGTAAAAATGAAAGGCAATGCGTGTAGCCGTATTGGTATGGAATCCTTAAAAGTTGAAATGCCTACCAGTACCACCACTGAGCAGCTGCTTGCAAAAATTAACGAACTCAATGCGAACCCAGCGGTTCATGGGATATTGTTGCAGCACCCAGTACCAGAGCAAATTGACGAGCGCGCATGCTTTGATGCAATTGCTTTGGAAAAAGACGTAGACGGCGTTACCTGCTTAGGCTTTGGGCGTATGGCGATGGGCGAAGAGGCATATGGCTGTGCTACCCCTAAAGGTATTATGCGCCTTCTAGAAGCCTATAACATCGAACTGAACGGCAAACACGCGGTTGTAGTAGGTAGAAGCCCTATTCTTGGCAAACCGATGGCAGCGATGCTGTTAAACGCTAATGCGACCGTAACTATTTGCCACTCGCGCACACAAAATTTAGAAGCGCACATTAAACAGGCAGATATCGTTGTGGGCGCTGTAGGTAAACCAGAATTTATTAAAGCGGAATGGATAAAAGACGGCGCAGTTGTTGTGGATGCGGGTTATCACCCCGGTGGTGTAGGCGACATAGAACTTGCGCCTTTAGCCGATCGCGCTGCGGCTATTACACCAGTGCCTGGCGGTGTTGGCCCAATGACAATCAATACGCTTATTTATCAAACAGTTGATTCTGCGCAAAAGAAATTAGGCTAAAAGCTAGCTGCAATCTATTGCTGACTTGCCATTTACGGCGGTCAGCAAGTCTTTTGGCTTCATGTTTAAAAGCTTCCCAATACAAAACCTACAAACCATGCTTGCGGTATAAAAAATATGCGCTTAGATAAATTTATCGCCAATAACAGCTCATATTCCCGCACAGAAGTTAAACGGCTAATTAAAAATAAAACTGTGTGCGTCGACAAAAAAATCACAACCGACCCTAGTTTTACAGTAACAAATCTAAATACCGTTCGCATAGATGGCGAAATAATCGAAGCGATTAAACCGCTTTATATTATGCTCAACAAACCAACAGGTTATGTTTGCGCCAATAAGGATAACATTCACTCACCCGTTGTTGATTTAATAACCGAGCAGCATGCACGACAAAGTGATCAAACCCCACCTAAATACCGCGCGCAAAGTTTGCAAATAGCTGGGCGACTAGATGTAGACACAACAGGGTTAGTTTTGTTAACCGATAATGGCGAGTGGAATCACCGTGTGACCTCCCCCAATAAAGCCTGTTTTAAGCGGTATCGCGTTAAACTTGAAAAGCCACTGGATGATGCAGCCATTAAATTACTCAGCGAGGGAGTAATGCTTCATGGCGAAAAAGCGGCCACCCTGCCCGCTACTGTGGAGCTTATAAGTAACACCGAAGTATTGCTCTCTATTCAAGAAGGTCGCTTTCACCAGGTGAAACGTATGTTTGTGAAGGTTGGCACTTGCGTTGTTAAATTACACCGCGAAGCTATTGGGGCGATAGAGCTAGACACAAACCTTAAGCCTGGCCAATGGCGCCACCTTACGAACGAAGAAATTGAGGCTATAAATTAATGCCTGCCATATCACGCTACTTTATAAACTATGCCAAACAGCTGGCCCGCCACAATGTAAACGCGCACTTTCTATGGATTATAGATGACGGCTTCCATTTTGAGCCAAAGGATTTCGATTCATTATTAGGTATAGCGCCATCCATATGTGTAACGATAATAACAAACCGTTATGATTTAACACTCACCCACTACGCAAGCCAGAATGAACAGTTACATTTACACTTTTCTGATTTCGACTTTAGCCAACTAAACATTCAAGGCGTTGATGCTATTTTCTACCGCGTTTCGAAAGAGAAGCCCGTTGTACACCACGTTTTAAATAACGCTGCTGCTATTTTACAGCCAACTGCTGCTCTAGTAATTGCCGGAAGAAAAAACGAAGGTACTAAAACTTACTTAGATAAACTAAGCAAACAACTGGGGCTAAATGTAAAAACAAAAAAAGAAGGCGAGCTATATTTTGGTATAGCGAATGCACACACAACAGAAAACACCTCTACACCACTAGATTCTAGCAATTACAATGCATTGCGCGAGGTTGCAATATGCTGCGACTTACCCATGCAGAGCAAACCCGGGGTGTATGGCTGGAAAAAGTTTGATCTGGCAACTCAGCAGCTTATTGCGTTTATTAAACAGCGGTACAACAACTTAAAAGAGCATACAGTATTAGACTTAGGCTGTGGCTCTGGCTACCTCTCAATAGCCGTTAAAACCTTGCATTGCCGCTCGCTAACAGCAACAGATAACAACGCCGCTGCGGTATTAGCAACGCAACAAAATTTAATTACAAATAATTTGGCTGAAGCCGCTCAAGTAGTAGCAGACGATTGCGCTCAATCAATCCAAGGGATGTTTGATTTGGTAGTTTGCAACCCCCCTTTTCACAAGGGTTTTGAAACGAGTAGAGAGTTATCAGATTTGTTTTTAAAAAGCACTGCGCGCAAGCTAAGCAAAAGTGGTGAGGCATTATTTGTGGTAAACAGCTTTATTCCCTTAGAAAAACTTGCAATGCCCTATTTTAAACAAGTAGAAAAACTACAAGACGACAAAATCTTCAAAATTGTTCGATTAGCCCATTGAAGTATTGCGGTATCCTAACGGGTACCGCTTAGTTGGCTAGTCACTACTTCAATACGTCTTCTATGCCACCTTCATTGGTAACCTTCGTAAACCCTAGCGCATTAAGCGTATCTTTTGCGATACCAGAGCGCCGTCCAGTACGGCAATACACACGTATATCGGCATCTTTATCTTCTGTTACCTCACCTATACGCGCACCAATAGACTCATACGGTATATTTACCGCTTGAGGGTGATGGCCTGATGCGTACTCATCAGCTTCGCGTACATCTATCCAGTAAACTGTGCTCATAAAAACTCCTATTTAATGTAAAAACATGTGGCTGAGTATAACGTCAAATTTTATACGGGGTAATGCTGTAGCCCATTTTATCCCATTTAGCCTGAGTAACGTTTGCATACATTTTGGCATGTGTAGGCAATAAGCGCTTATCTAACGGGCAAAGGCTAAATACGCCCATTCTATTTTCGTATTGGGGCAAGGCAAGCTTTGCACAGTTTATATACTTAGCCGAGTCATCACTATTAAAAAACCCCTGCTTTTTTGCAGTTTGCTTCGCTTTTTGCCAGCTAGCTTGGCCTTCAAAATTCATTACTAACAGGCCTTTTTTAGTAAGCGATTTTCGCAGCAATGCCAACCACTCTACACTTGCCTCAACGGCTCTAATGGGTTGGCCTTTGTCATCCTCTTTAAAGATATCTTCGATAATAAGGTCGTATTTGGTTTGATTATTTTCAAGCCATGCTTTCGCTTCCGCATGCACTAACCTACATTCAATGGGGCCAGCATTATTATGCTGAGCACTAACTGTACTTGCGTGAAGACTTTTAACTTTAGGCGCTTTGTTATGGGCCTGCTTAATTCTAGACTGATCTATAGCAATAGTTTTAACACCAAAAAAGCGTTTAGCAATAGATAAGTGGGTAGCATCCAAATCCACTCCGGTAATATTATTCGGCCCTAAACAGTGTGATAAAGCCCTAATTACGGCGCCGCCGCCCACACCAAGCACTAAAACGTTTTTTATTTGGGTGGGCTTAGCGAGCATAAAAGCGGGTAATAGCAGCAAATCCCACACCCCACCACACAACACAGCATTTGGGTTCCACTGGCTATGAAATACTTTGTTGGTGTATAGGCGCACACTGCTACCCGCCGTTATAACTTGATAGGTAACACCTTTTATCTTTTTCTCCCAAATTAATGCCATGGGTTACCCTTCAAAATAATCCAACTCACACATTGCCTCTGGTGCTATCGGCTCGCCAGCCTCAAATGCTTCTAAGGTTTTAGTAAGTAATGTGGGTTCACACCCATAACTTAGCAATACACCGTGCCCCCAATTGCGCAATACCTTTGTATAAACATTATCACGCATAGGTAACTCTCTAAGTGTAGCCGCGGGGGTTACCGGGTCCTTGTCCCCTGCTAATACTAATAAAGGTACAGTAGGATAAGCGGCAGTATGTACCGAGTCACGAGCGTTAAAGATACTGTCGCTACAGACGTAACTATCTTCAAACTCCAACCAAAACTGCTTCCAGTTAGTGATGTCGGCGTTTCGAGCTTCGCTACTGCGGTAGCTACTCTTTGGAAAATACTCTTCTGCCACTAGATCAACTTCTTTTTTAAATAGTGACGAATCAGGCAAGTCGTTATCCAAACATTCCACCGCGGTATAGGTGGCCAAGTTAAAAAATTCTGTGTCAAAATTGAATAGATACGCATCTAACACGAGCTTTGTATCAAACTGGGTTGCAAACTGCTCATTAAAAGGCGTCGGCTCCTCAATAAAATTAAGCAGAAACCAGTAATAGCTTGGCCACAGTGCACTATCGTAAAGCACAGTAAACTCAATACTTATTAAGTCCATCTCAGTAAATACAAGTTTTTTAATCGGCTGCTCAAACAAAGTAATCTCTACTGGCTGCGCTGAAGACTCAAGTTTATTCAATACGGCCTGTACTAGCTGTTGGTAACTAGCGGGAAATACTTCAGCATCTTTCGGCTCTAAAGCAACTAAGAACTCCTCATACAATTGCATATGATGCTTTCTAGCTTTTAATTCTAGCTGAGGAAAACTTAATAGATTCCCGGACTGAAACAAATAGGGTGAATCTAAAACAATAGAGACTACCTCTTTACTCTGCCCTGCAAGCAACGCCAGCCTGCCACCGTAAGACCCGCCCCAAAGGTGCCACTTTTCATAGCCCAATGCCCGCATTAGCTGAGTAACATCACCTTTAGAGTAGTGAGAACTAAGTAGCCCTATGCCAGGATGTTGTTCATTTTTTGTAAAAGGCACCTGTGCCTGTAAAAATGCATGGTATTGGGCCACACACTTTTTCTGCAAGCTAGCCATTAACGCAATTTCATCACTTATCGATGTACTTGTTGTTAACAAGCGCAGCTGCTCTGTAGCTAATTCAGCGCAATCAAAGTAAGGCAAGGCGCCTTTAGTGCCGCGCGTATTTATTAGAACAATTTCTCGCGGCAAAGCGGCATCCTTTAAAAACACCTGCCAAAAATCGATATTCGCTTGCTCGGTAGCGCCACCTACTCCCGGCCCGCCCTCTAGGTATATAACAGGCGCTTTTTGGGCGCTACCAGCTTCAACATGCCTTTTGCGTGATATGGGTGCTTTAATCTTAAGTACGGCAAAACCAAGTTCGAACTGCCCACGGCTGATATTTGTAGTTAGCACACCACAGTCCAAGCTAAAATCCTTCTCTACTGTACTTGTACAAGGCACTTTTTTTATCGCTGGGTTATCCCAATGCCCACCTTCACCTATTGCAGTGCTTTTATTAGGCGTTAGGCTTAAGCGCCCTGCCACATCGTTGTGCTGAATAATTAAATACGTACAAGTCGCTAGTACACAACAAGCAAGCAACAAAAAGCTAATTCGCTTCAACCAAAGAATATTCTGCATTTATAGAGGCTTTTTATTTTTTACAGTGGGCCATGCATGAGAAGGCGCATCGCCAATATCAATTAACGCAGAGCTAAACGCTTCGCTTAAAAATAACTCGCCACTGGTTGGCTTGCATTTAAATGAATGGCGCTCGCCGTTAAACTCAAACTCTAACTGATAGGCATGTAAGTACAAGCGATCGCTAGGCTCACCGCCATAACGCTCATCGCCAATAATGGCGGCGCCTAGCGCTTTAAGAGCTACTCGTAACTGATGGGTTTTACCCGTTGAAGGCTTTAACAGGATTAACCGCATACCACTTGCCAGCGCGAAACTAAAAAAATGTGTTATTGCTGGGTTAGTTTTAGCCGCTGTTAACTTCCAGCTACCATTACGCGTTTTAACCATATCGCCGATAATTGCCCCTTGTTTTTTTGCTGGCTTTTTAGACGTAATGGCAAGGTAGTATTTTGTAACGAGTTTGCGCTCGAACAATTGTCCAAATTGGGCTGCAGCGCCAGAAGACTTGGCGAATATACATAGGCCAGATGTGGGTTTATCTAAACGATGGGCAGGCAATAACGCCGAATCACCCAGTACAGTACGCACCAGAGTAACAAAACCTTTCTCACCGGGTTCGTCATGCATGCCAATACCCGAAGGTTTGGCACACACCGTAAAATCACTGTTTTCAAATACAACAAGAGCCTCTCGAGGGAGGCTCATATAGGTGTTAATCAAAAGTATTACCGCTTCAATTATTTGCCAAACAAGCCTTTAACTTTGTCTAACTTTTCTTTGGCATCATCATCCAAGGCTGAGTCTAGCTTTTCTTGCATTTTAGCTTCAGCTTTATCTTTAATATTTTCTTCTGCTAATTTTTTCAGGCGTTTTTCCGCCGTCTTTTTAGCTTGTTTTATTAATGGGTCCACAATGGCTTTACCCATTTGCGCAGGGGTTAAACCATTTGAAGCACTACCTAAATTTACAGACTCTATTATTGGCATTTCTAGCACATAATCACCGTACTTTTCGGTAACTAAATTTACTTTGTTATCGCTAAAGACAAGTTTTTTAATAGCTAGTTTAATTTCTTTGCCTGCGCTTTCTTCAGCGGCCTGCTCTTGTTGCGTAGAGCCCCCACCCACGTTTTCATTTATTTGTCGAAGTAGTGCTTGCAGGTTTGAATCCAAGCCTTTTTGTTCTGCGGTAATGCTTACACCTGAAATGCGCATTTCATCAATAACAATTACATCGGTTTGCAGCGAACTGGGATCAATATCGAATACGATATCCTCAAAACTAAATGCATTGTCAGTGGTGAAACCCGCTGGGTTAGCCACCGAGAACCCCTTAAACTGAGCACGCGCATCTTTTAGGGCGATATCTACGCTATTTAAATTTACATTGGTACCGGTAACTTGTGGCCCAACGGTTTCAACGCCTTCTTTTACCAAGCTGTTAAGATTGCTATACAAGTAATAACCGCCAGCCGCTAACAGACCAACAATTATAAGTAGTAGTATTCCAATAACCTTAAATGCTTTCATTTTTTATCCTTACTCTGTGAAATTAAAACGGATCATTTGGGTTTGGTTCAGTGGTTTTATCGTTTAACTCATCAGAAAGTTTTTCTTTGAGCTCATCCACCAAGCTATCAAAACCGTTTAATAATTGTTCATTTGTGCGCTTTAACTTATTTTCAAGCGTATTCGCTTGTGCATTTTGCAGCGCCTCTTCTAAACGCAAAATATCTAACTCTAGCTGCCTTGAATAAGCATTGGCAGCGTCGACTTTAACAGCTAACTCCTGCGATTCAATTGTTTGGCAATACAAGCGCCAAGCTAGCGCTGCAATGACTAGCAATAGTACACTAACCACCATTGAGGTACGCATAGATTCTGCCTTTATATGTAACAGGTTTAACTTACCAAGTTATAGAGTCTAAAAAGCAATCAATTCAACACCGTACCCGTGTTTATACGTTCACGTCACTTTGTGCTAAATCGTTACTAGTTAGGGAACACCATCTAAATGCTCGACACATTCGCTCAACAGGCAATGAATTATATTGCTCTGCTTATTATGGTGATAGTTGTAATCGCCTTGATCACCATTGCTGTGCTATATGTTATTGATTCTACTCAAAACACTCAGGCTATACGACGAAATTACCCCGTTATAGGCCGTTTTCGATACTTTTTTGAACATTTAGGTGAGTTTTTCCGGCAGTATTTTTTCGCTATGGATAGAGAAGAAATGCCGTTTAACCGCGCCATGCGCACTTGGGTGTACAAGGCTGCTAAAAACATAGACCTCACCATTGCTTTTGGCTCTACTCGCAACCTGCGAGTAACGGGTGAACCCTTGTTTCTTAACTCTGCATTCCCAACCCTTGACGAAGATGCCACCGAATCTGGGTCGTTAACCATTGGCCCAGATTGCAAAACCCCATATCACGCCCCCAGCTTTTTTAATATTTCGGGTATGAGTTACGGCGCGCTCTCCCGTGTCGCCATCCAAGCTCTATCTCATGGGGCAAAGAAAGCGGGCTGCTGGGTAAACACGGGGGAAGGCGGCCTATCGCCCTACCATTTAGAGGGCGGTTGCGACATTGTATTCCAAATTGGTACTGCTAAATATGGTGTTAGGGATAGTAAAGGCAACCTAAGCCACACCAAGCTTAAGGAGCTAGCAGCCATAGAGCAGGTAAAAATGTTCGAGCTAAAGCTGAGCCAAGGCGCAAAACCTGGCAAAGGCGGTATTTTGCCAGCAGAAAAAGTAAACACTGAAATTGCCAGCATACGTGGTATTCCTGTAGGCGAGGCATCAATTAGCCCTAATCGCCACAAAGATGTCGCGAACAACGAACAGCTATTAGAGCTTATTGTCGCCATCCGCGAAACCACCGGTAAACCGGTTGGCTTTAAAGCAGTAATGGGCGACCCAGCTTGGCTAGAAGAAGTTTGTAGACTAATAACAGTGAAAGGCAACGCTTATGCACCAGACTTTATTAGCGTAGATTGCGCAGAAGGTGGAACCGGTGCGGCTCCGCAGCCTCTAATGGATTATGTTGGCCTGCCTATAAGAGAAAGTTTGCCCTTGTTAGTGGATACACTCAAAGAGTTTGGCTTGCGCGACCGCATCAAAGTGATTGCATCAGGCAAGCTGGTCAACCCCGGAGCCGTGGCCGTTGCCATGGCGACAGGCGCAGATTTTGCTGTTTCTGCACGTGGCTTTATGTTCGCATTAGGGTGCATTCAAGCCTTACAATGTAATAAAAACACGTGCCCAACAGGCATTACTACCCACGACAAGAAACTACAAAAGGGGCTAGACCCTACCGTTAAAAGCGAACGGGTGGCAAATTATCATTATCATTTGGTTAAATCTGTAGAGACCATCGCCCACTCCTGTGGAGTGCGTTCGGCTCGAATGCTAGAGCGCGAGCATGTTAGGCTGGTAACAGAAAATGGCTTTAGTCGGCCCCTCAGCCTTATTCACCCAGAAAAGGTGGTTTTTGTTGAGACTCCTAAAAAACACACAAATAAAAGCAAGGAAACACTGTAATGGTTAACTGTTTTACCTACTGCAAAAAGCTGTCACTTTGCCTCACAGGCTTGTTTGCCGTACTGATACTTGCAACCCCTGTGACAGCTGAGACTATCTATGCCAATGACGAAGACACTCTACCCAGAGTAGACCCCATGGCATGGATAAATGAAAACTATTTAAGCCAGCAGCGCACTCGCATTAATGAAATATTGCGCGACAATTATGCACGGTCCTTTCGCGGTGGAGTAGCGGACTTCCGCCTACTACAACGCTTAATTGACGAGCAGGTTATCCCTAAAACCGATACACAAAGTTTACAAGCTATGGGCGTTATCTTAGGCGACATATATGTAAGCCAAGTGGAAGGCCTAGAGTGGGGCGTGTACGAAGACGAGCTAGGCAGAAGTCATGCGGTATGCGCAGTAAACACAAAAGAATGCCTATTTGTTACAACAATGCTCTCTCGCAGAATAGAGGTTGGCGTTAAACCCAATGTAAAAAGGGTTTACGATAAAGGGCTAATGCAAATAAAACCGTTTTTGCCCAAACGCCCCTTTTCCGATTAACTCACCCTTCGCTTTTTTGCAAAAACATGGCGCTCAAACAAAAAAACGAGCGCCCGACTCCCCTTTTTTAATATTTCCCCAGTAATTCGGTTAATTAGCGGCCGAAAGCATATTGTTTTCTTAATCGAACCGGCCTAGAATCGGTCGTAGGTTGATTTGACAAACTGTGTTTTCTAGCCAATTACTTGCAGTTGTGGGGCATCCTTTTTTGAATGCATCAATGCAAATTTTGCTTTAAACCTGTTACCCATTTCTACCTTTACACTTCCTAAAGGTGTAACAATTTAAAAGTAACATTACCGACGCAACAATCAAGAAAGGTTAAATGCTATACCATGTCAGATAAGTTAAACGGAACTGTTAAGTGGTTCAACGAGAGCAAGGGTTACGGTTTTATTAGTCGTGAAGGCGGCAACGATCTTTTCGTTCACTTCAGCAATATTACTGGTAGCGGCTTTAAAACATTGAAAGAAGGTCAATCGGTATCTTTTACCGAAGGCATGGGCCAAAAAGGTCCTCAAGCAGAGAATGTAGAACCTCTGTAATTAGGCTATAAGCCAAAGCATTCAACAAAACGAGCTAGCTCGCTAGCTCGTTTCTTTAATAGCTCTTACGTTTACGTTAGAGCCGGGCACTTTATTCGTAAGCTTTTTAGCGCTTACCGCCCAGCGCCTCATTTATTCCAATTAATTATTTATTGGCATCCCTCAAATAGCATTTCATTATTTGAGCAGTCCTGCTCGCAGCCATCTCTATTCTACTTTTAGCAATACTTTTTGCGTTACTTCGATATTTTGCATTATTGAAATCATCGTTCTTCGGGTACAAATTCACTACTAGCTCTTTTGCCTCTGCCAGTAAATAGCTTCCCCAAGCAGGTGAAGTACCGCAAGCAGCCTTATGCTTGACGGGCTGAATATCAATGGATTCCACTGGGTTAAATGCTGCCAAATCCCAAAACTGATGAGCATTTAAACTGCATTTTGCGCCCTTCTTTTTTAAGCAATAGGTATTACCACCGCGATCGTGTTCACAGTGTTTATTTGCTCGGCTAACATTATGCAAGGGTTGGTGAGCGTCGCCTACGAGGTGAACATAAAAAGCAAATGCAATAGCCTGCTGACTAATAGAAAGATCTGACTGCAACGAAGATTCTAGCGCAGATAGCGCCGAGTATAACTTGCCACGATTCTTTTTATTGCAACTCAATAAAAGCTTGTTATTAGAATCGTAAAAAACATTGTGATAGTGCCATGTAGAGGTTGTGTAATTTTTATATGCCGCTAAATCGGCTGGTGTGGTGGCACCTACGGCTTTAAAAAGCACACTCAGTTTTTGGCTACGTACTAAATCTGGCCACGCAGCAAGCCAAGCGGCTTCGTAAGCTGCTTTCTCTGCAAGTGCAGCGCTTGAACTAGGCTTTTTAATTTCATATCTTGTGCGTCGCTGCCAATCCTTTCGCTCGGCAGAAAACTCACTAGATAACACGTTAGCATATGCGATAAGTGTTTTTTGTTGACCTTCGCTGGCTCCGCCGTCTAACGCGCTGCTGGCAATGGTACCGTGCCACGCGAGCGACCAAGCCCCTGCGTGAAAGCTGCTAAACAACAAATAGCAACAAACCAATAAATACGAGGCCCTCTTAAAGGTTATCATTGTTAACTTTGCGATTTTCTTTGTTTCTTTATCATCTCATAAGCACTTTGTATTTCTTGAGATTTTTCGGTCGCCACTTTAATTACATGCTCAGGTACGCCCTGCCCAGCGAGCTTATCTGGATGATACTCACTCATTAGCTTGCGGTACGCCCGCTTTAACTCAGAATCCGATACCGATGGCTCAACCCCCAAAGCGGTATAAGCAGTCGATAAATCCGATTGACTAGAGGCACGGCCACCACTGCCCGAACGCTGACGATTATCAAAGTGAAACTGTGCTTTAACCATGCCAAGTAAATGATTAAAAGCAAAGCTGGAATACCCTAAGCGTGTGGCAATACTTGCGAGTATATTTTCCTCTGCCTGGTCCAAAGTGCCATCCGCATAGGCAAGAGTGATCAAATACACAAGCAATAGCTGTTTTAGGTCGCGATATTGGCCGCAATCGACTAAAAATGCATCTAAAATAGCATCTACCGACTGCTCCCCTTTGCTTCCACTCTGAAACAGTCTAATAGCTTGGCTACGCGCGTCGCTATCTAGGCGCATAGCGGCGATTAGCTGTTCAGTATTGCCAATCTCATCCTCGCAAACTCGGCCATCGGCCTTGGCAATTACCCCCATTAAAGGAAATACCGTGTTAAAGAATGCCTGCTCTACCGCTTTACGTGCTTCGGGAGTAAAGCTTGCAGCAACTTTCATCCTACCTTTATCGAAGAAATGGCCAGCAACCCCACCAAATAGGGCTCCCGGAGGCCCCAGAGTAAAAAAACCAATTAACGCGCCGATTACGGTACCTATATACATGTAACTCACATACTCCACTTTTACGGTTTTACTGGGGCCCCAGCAATTACTTCTAAATAGTTTGCAAACAGTTACCCGCATTATATCCTGCGAGCCAACTCATGTATCGACCTAGATCCTATTCAACCGCCTTCGTTGGCCTAAGCTCAATATATAAGCCTTATATGACGCGATTGGATCAGATATAGGTTCAGCAAAAAACCACAATATATCTGAATACGGTGTTACACTTTTACGGTTGAATAAACGCGCAACAAGGTAAACCGATTTACACTTTCCACGTTAATAGAGTTAGTTAAGATTCGAATATGGCTAAAATACCCACTCGTACCGCGTCTACTCTATTGCTAGTGGTGCTCGCGATTATAATCTCATTTGAAGTACACGCTCAGCCGACAGCAACAGCAAGCAGCCTTCGCACAGAATCTATTAAAGTTGACCTAAACCAAGAATTTGAGTTCCTCGAGCTAGATAACAATTTCAAGCTGTACGAAGATGTTTCTGCCAGCGCCACGATAGACGATGTAGCGCAAGTGTTTGAAGATGAAGCCACCACTCAGTTTTCGGTTGGCGACACCAACATAGGGTATTCGAGCTCTGCTTGGTGGGTAAAACTAAGCTTTCACAACCCGCAGTCGGCACCTAAAGAAATTATTCTACGACAAGCTTACCCCCTTATTGATAACCTTCAACTCTGGACAAGAAGCTACGAGAGCCATTGGAGCGTAAAGCAATATGGCGATAAATTTCCTTTTAGCCACAGAGAAATTTACCACCGCGAATTCCTGTTTCCACTAATCATCCCCGCAAGGTCCACAAAAGAATACTTTTTACGCTACGAATCAGAAGGCTCACTCGACATAGCGTTAAGCATACACGAGCCGCAACACTTACTTAGTTTTGTGGGCACTCAGCAACTTATTTACGGGTTGTATTACGGTGGCTTTATGGTGCTTGTGCTCTATAACCTGTTTATTTTTATAGCAGTGCGAGATAAAGCCTTTTTGTACTACCTTCTATATATATTCTTTTACGGGCTCTATATGGGCGCACATAATGGCCTAACGTTTCAATATTTCTGGCCTAATCACCCACAAATAGGTAACGAGGGCCTGCTTGTTACCCTCTCGCTGTCGCTGGTGTTTGCGCTGCAATTCTCAACAGATATTTTAAATATTAAAGAATTTTCTAAGCTGCTTAACCGAATAGCCAAATGCCTAATGATAGCTTGCGTTGTAGCAATACCCGCCGTACTTACAATGCCCTATGCTTTTATGGCACCTGTTATGACAGTGCTAACCCTAACCATAATGCCGCTATTTTTTGTTATGGGCGTATTACGATTAGCATCGGGCTACCGCCCTGCTCGCTATTTTATGCTCGCATGGACCGCACTCATCTTTAGCGTAATTGTTTATGTACTTAAAGTGTTTGGCGTATTACCAAGAACATTCTTTACCGAAAACGGTTTCCAAATAGGCTCAATTATTGAAATGGTGTTGCTATCACTCGCATTGGGTAGCCGTATGACAGAACTTAAACAACAAAGCCACACCGACGCCCTAACAGAAATAGGTAATCGACGCCGATTCGACGATGTATTCCCAGTTGAATTTGAGCGAGCGCAGCGCAACAAACAACCGCTGGCACTGCTTATGATAGATATAGATTACTTCAAAAAGCTTAATGACACATTTGGCCACGATGCTGGTGACCAAGCATTGCGTGCAGTAGCTACAACCATTAAAACCCTTACTCGCAAACCAATGTTACCCTGCCGTTTTGGCGGTGAAGAATTTGCTGTAATTTTGCCGCGCACCGATAGCGCGGCTGCAAAAATAGTCGCAGAACGCATAAGGCAAACCATCGCCGAAAAACCTATGGCTAAACGAGAAGTTACTGTGAGTGTGGGTGTGGCATCAACGGACATGGGGTATTTCACATCATCACGAGCCATTATGAACGCCGCCGATGAATGCCTTTACCTTGCGAAAGAAATGGGTAGAAATAGAGTGTGTTTGTTTAGCGAGGCACCACAAAAGCAGGCGCCAATCGCTGCATCTAAAACACCGCTGCTGGAAAACACTACGGAGGGCAACGAGCCTAACGCCGCTGTTTAAGGCGCTGGTAGGCGGCATGCACCTTGTTAAATTCTATTGCGCTGCCGCCCTTATCTGGGTGCAGTGAGCTAGCTAAACGCCGATAGGCGCTTTGCACATCTTGCCATTCGCTATTGCTATCTAAGCCCAAGGTTTGGAAGTCGTCATCCCCCGCCTGATGAGCAGCGTATTTTTTCCAGAAGCCGGTGAGCAACTCCACCACAGAGTCCTCTGTGGCCGCGCAAAAGTTCGCCCAATCTAAATAATAATTTGCCAGCTCTTGCGACTGCACACTATTACTTAGCTGCGAAGTTACATTGCTATCTGAGTGGTAATACTGAATTAAAAGCGGTGAAATAGTAAGAGCACAGCCGTAGGGCAAGGATTGCTGAATACGGTATAAGCAGTGCTGAATGAGAAAGTGCTTCTGAAACAGTGCGATATTCGCGTTTGCATTCCACCGAATATCACACTGGCTGTTTACCAAAGTAATTAGATCGTATTCCTTTGCCACACCGTTTCGCTTAAGGTGAGTGTCGATTAATTCGATAGCGGTAGGCACCAAACTTAAGAAATCGATATTTTTACTCCTACAATTTTACTTAGAGGGCTGGTTTACCAGCGTATTTAACATACCTTTTATTTCGGCAAGCTCAGCTTTGATGGCAGCGAGTTCTTGGCCTTCATTTTCAAGCCCCTCCTCTACCATACTTCTATGCTCCTGCTCCATTACATTCACTACAATACCGATAATCATATTAAGAAATGCAAAAGCGGTGAAGAATATAAACGTAATATAGTACGCCCAACTGAAGGGATAGACCTTCATGGTTTCGTACATTACATCGGTCCAATCTTCAAAAGTCATCACCCTAAACAGGGTAAGCAAGCTTAAAGTAATATCGCCCCAAAGGTCTTCATTAATAGTAGCAAAGAAAGTACTGCCTACTGCTGCATAGATGTAAAAAATAATAAACATGAGCAGCACAACATAACCAAGCTGCGGCATAGCTTTTAACAAGCTGTTTAGCAGCATGCGCAGCTCGGGGATAATAGACACCATGCGCAGAACACGGAATATGCGAATTAACCGCCCCACTATAGCTAATTCGCTATCATCAATAGGGATTACGCTAACCATTACAATAATGGTGTCAAAAATATTCCAACCACTGCGAAAAAATCGCGTCTTCTGTTCTTCGCCAAGAAAGCGAATACATATTTCAACCAAAAAGAAACCAGTAATAAACCAGTCGAGCACAGCTACGGCATTAGAAACAGAATCTGGAATGTCGTAAGTCTTAGCGCCTATAACCAGCGCCGAGAAGACAATAACAAAAATAACGAAAGACTCGAAAAGCTTGTTGCTGCGCAAATTTGCGAAGCGCGCTTCAATAACACTAAACTTAGTTGGGCTACTCATATAAGGTTTATTACTCTTCACCTAAGCATCGCTGTGCAAACTGCTCGAACTCTGGGTCTACCCAATCACCATTGGGTTTTTCCATCATCACAGCACACCATTGCTCGTAGTCTTCCTTGTTTGAACAGCCCCACAACATTAAAAAGGCGATTGTAATAATCGCCCCTGTTAAAACATTAAGTACTTTATGTGCTTTCACTAGATTCGCTTCCAACTTGTACCAGAAGCTGAATCTTCAAGCGCTATGCCTTTTTCGGTAAGCTCTTTTCGAATTTCATCGGCACGCGCATAGTTTTTAGCGAGCTTTGCATCTTTGCGCTCCACAATAAGCTGCTCTATGTCTTCCGCCGAAAGCTCACTGCTGCCACTAGTAGTGGCTTTAAACCACGCTTCAGGTTCTTGCTGTAATAAACCTAGCAAACCACCCAGTGCCTGTAGTTGTGCAGCAGCTATTGCAGCTTCTTGGCCTTCGTTTTTATTAACGATTTTGGCCAATCGATGCAGCTCGGCAATAACCTGTGGTGTGTTTAAGTCGTCTAATAAGGCAAGGTAACCGGCGTTATCACTTAAATCGACAGCGTCGGTACTGGTGGCAGGTGCATTTTTTAGTGCGCCATAAAGTGTATCGAGGCCAGCTTTGGATTGATCCAGTAGACTTACAGAGAAATCTAGCTCTGAACGATATTGAGCACTTAGCAAAGCAAAACGAATAGTTTCACCGTGATACTGCTGTAATAGATCGCGCACAGTGCGGAAATTGCCTAGCGATTTAGACATTTTCTCGCCATCGATATTCACGTAACCGTTATGCATCCAATAGCGCACGTATTCTTCGCCACCGTGTGCACATTCACTTTGCGCTAATTCGTTTTCGTGGTGCGGAAAAATCAAATCGCGACCACCACCATGAATATCAATGGTGTTTCCCAAATGGGTTTCGATCATTGCCGAGCACTCTAGGTGCCAACCGGGGCGTCCGCGGCCCCAAGGGCTAGCCCAACCGGGTTCGTCATCTGCGGATGGCTTCCATAATACAAAGTCGCCAGCGTAGCGTTTGTAATCTGCCACCTCTACACGTGCGCCGTCTAGCATATCTTCTAGCGCGCGATTAGAAAGCTTGCCGTAGTTTTTCATAGATTGCACATCGAACAACACATGCCCGTCTGCTTCATAGGCATGGCCTTTTTCGACTAATGCAGCAACCATTGCAATCATCGGCTCTATATGAGCAGTTGCTTTCGGCGCAATACTGGGCGGTAAATTATGCAATGCTGCCATATCTTCGATGTAGGCTTCAGTAAAACGCGCCGTGAGCGCACTTATAGACTCGCCATTTTCTTTGGCGGCTTTCATAATTTTGTCGTCAATGTCGGTGATATTGCGCGCGTAAACTACCTCGGGGTATAGCGTTTTTAATACGCGGAATAAAACATCGAAAACCACGACGGGTCGCGCATTACCAATATGCACAAGGTTATAAACCGTTGGCCCACACACATACATTTTTATACTTTGTGGGTTAACAGGTACGAACGGTTCTTTTTTGCGTGTGCGCGTGTTGTATACAGTTAATGACATAGCTAGCCTAATTGTTTGCAACCGCTTTATTAAAGCAGCTGCAGTGTTCTAATTTATTTTATGCGTCTTTTTTGCCCCAGCTATCGCGCAGGCCAATAGTGCGATTAAACACTAAGCCAGGCTCTTTAGCGTCACGACAAAAATACCCTTCGCGCTCAAACTGAAAGCCTTGACCTGCGGTTGCCATAGCAAGGCTTTTTTCTAACTTACAATTAGTAAGTACAGTTAAGCTCTCTGGGTTGATGGTTTCCATAAAGTCTTTATTACCTGCGTCGGGCGCCTCATCTACAAACAGGCGATCGTAAAGACGCACTTCGGCATCCACACAATCATGTGCTGCAACCCAGTGAATTACGCCTTTGGGCTTGACGCCGTCTTCTGGGTCGTTACCTACCGTGTTTTCAATAATGCGCGCTTTTACTTCAATTATTTCTCCCGCATCATTTTTAATAGCTTCATCAGCTTCAATAACATAAGCGTTGCGCAAGCGAACACGCTTGCCAATAACCAAACGCTTGTATTTTTTATTGGCTTCTTCTCTAAAGTCTTCTTTATCGATATACACCACTTGGCCAAACGGCAGCTCCCTACTTTGTAGGTCGTCGCGGTTGGGGTGGCCGGCAGCGGTAAACACTTCGGTTTTATCGCTTGGGTAGTTAGTTAAAGTAACTTTTAGAGGGTTAAGCACGCACATTGCACGGGGTGCATTTTTATCTAAATCGTCGCGTATTGCATGCTCAAGCATCGCCACATCAACTACACCATCAGATTTAGTAACACCAATCATTTCGCAAAACTTGCGAATAGCCGCTGGCGTGTAACCGCGACGACGATAACCGGCTATGGTAGGCATGCGCGGATCATCCCAACCAGTAACTACACCTTCATCAACAAGCTGTTTAAGTTTGCGCTTGGAGGTAACCGTGTAGTTTAGGTTTAAACGGCCAAACTCATATTGCTTGGGCTTACTCGGCACAGGAAGGTTCTCAATGAACCACTCGTACAAAGGGCGGTGATCAGCAAATTCCAATGTGCAGATAGAGTGCGTTACACCCTCGATGGCATCTTCTTGCCCGTGGGCGAAATCGTAAGATGGATAAATACACCATTTATCGCCCGTTTGGTGATGACTTTGCTTACGAATGCGGTAGAGGATAGGGTCGCGCATATTGATATTGCCGTGCGACATATCAATTTTTGCACGTAGGGTTTTAGCGCCTTCGTCGAATTCACCGTTTTTCATGCGCTCTAGTAGGTCGAGGTTTTCCTCAACACTGCGCTCGCGATATGGCGATGGCTTACCGCCCTCTTTTAAGGTACCGCGGTATTCCCTAGCTTGCTCGGCATTTAAGTCACACACATAAGCTTTGCCGTTTTTAATTAGATGCTGTGCCCAACCATAAAATTGGTCGAAATAGTTCGATGCGTACTTGATGTCGCCGCCCCAAGTGAAGCCTAGCCATTCAACGTCGGCTTTAATTGCTTCTACATACTCCATTTCTTCTTTGGCTGGGTTCGTATCATCAAAACGCAAGTTACACACACCGCCAAAGCGCTCAGCAAGGCCAAAATTTAAGCAGATAGATTTGGCGTGGCCAATGTGTAAATAGCCGTTTGGTTCGGGTGGAAAACGCGTAACAAGGCCATTACACCGACCTTCATCTATATCTTTTTTGATGATTTGCTCTAGGAAGTTAAGCGGCTTGTCGTTACCTGCTTCGGTCTCTGCGGAACCCAGTGGGGTGTCAGTCATAAAAATACATGCTCTATCTAGTGCGAAAGTGTTGGCAGTGTACAGGGCGGAAGCGAAGAACGTGAGCCCATTTGCCATCTAATTTAAAGGGCGTATTATAGCCGCCAGAAATTTCCTGCACAGGTATAACGTGCTATTTAAACCAATCTGGAGCTGTAAATGATTACTTTACATACAAATTTCGGTGACATCACCCTAGAGCTTGATTTCGACAAGGCGCCAAAGACCGCAGCTAACTTTAAAGCCTATGCTGAAGAAGGCTTTTACGAAGGCACAATATTTCACCGTGTTATTAAAGATTTTATGATTCAAGGTGGTGGTTTCACCGAAGATATGAGTCAAAAATCAGGTAAAGCGCCTATACAAAACGAAGCAGACAACGGTTTAAAAAATGAGCTTGGCACTATCGCTATGGCCCGCACCATGGACCCACACAGTGCTTCATCTCAGTTTTTTATCAACACCAAAAACAACGATTTCTTAAACTTCAAAAGTAAAGATATGCAAGGCTGGGGCTACTGCGTATTCGGTAAGGTAACCGACGGTTTAGAAGTAATTAAGAAAATTGAAGCGGTTTCTACTGGCAAGCATGGCGGCCACGCTGATGTGCCTAACGATGCAGTTATCATTGAAAAAGTAACCGTAGCCTAATTATGGCGCGCTATTTCATTTCGGATTTACACCTTCAGCCGAGTCGAATGGACTTGGCTAAGGGCTACTATGATTTCTGCGAGCAACACCTTAGCCAAGGCGATGAGCTATACATTCTAGGGGATTTTTTCGACGCCTGGATTGGTGACGACGAAGACGGAGCCTTCTACAAAGACGTTATCCAACAGCTTGCAGCCCTAAAAGGGCGTGGAGTTAGTACATATTTTATGCACGGCAACCGCGACTTTTTGGTGGGCGGTAAATTCGCCGAACTTACTGGCGCTACACTGCTTGAAGAAAACTGCACCATTACCTTAACTGACGGACGCACAGCGCTTTTGTTACACGGCGATAGCCTGTGCACCGGCGATATTGAGTATATGGCGTTCCGCCAGCAGGTGCGCAACCCAGCGTGGCAAGCTCAAATTTTAGCTCTTCCGCTCGAGCACCGACGTGCTATGGCAGCAGATTTACGCGCCAAAAGTAAGAGCATGAACAGCAATAAAGCTGAAGATATCATGGATGTTGCCGAAACTAGCGTAAATGCAGCTTTCGAGCAGGCTAACACTTCACTCATGATTCACGGCCACACTCATCGCCCCAACCGCCACAAGCACACAAACAGCTTAGGGGTGTGCGAACGCATAGTGTTAGGCGACTGGGAGCAAACCGGCTGGTACTTAAAAGACGACAACAGCGCTGTAGAACTAGTCGAATTCCCACTTTAGCTGTCAACATTGTGTTCCTATGGCGCCAGTTAAACTGCGCGCCATATTTCCCCTCCCCCCTGCTATACCGCCCACCTAAATGGCGATTCACCTGTTTTACACCTATCATTTAAAGGCAGTTTTTAAAGATAGGCGAAACATGAACGTTCAACAGTACAGCATAAACACGCTACCACTAGAACCGACCCAAGAAACCGATTTAGTGTTCATTTTTTCAGGTGAGCACCGCGATGAGTTTGCTGCAAACTATGAGCGTGCACGCACAGCCTTCCCTTGCGCCACGATTGTAGGCTGTTCGACAGCAGGCGAAATAGAAGACACCAGGGTAACAAGCAATCATTGCGTAATAACTGCGGTTACCTTCAAGAATACGTCAACATTCAGCGTGTGCGCCGAAGTCACAGATATAGCCCACTCCAAACGTGCAGGAGCACAATTAGCTCAAAAGCTTCTCGCCCACAGAAACACACCGCTAAAACATATTTTTGTGCTCTCAGACGGCTTGAATGTCAATGGCAGCGAACTGGTTACCGGCCTAGTTGAATCTGTACCCAGCTACATATCCGTTACCGGTGGCCTTGCAGGCGACAATGGTGACTTCACTTTTACCCAAACCATCGCAAACGGCGCCCCCAAAACCGGCCAAGTGGTTGCCGTAGGGTTTTATGGCGACGGCATTCATGTTGGTCACGGTTGTATGGGCGGCTGGGACCCCTTTGGCACCGAGCGGCTAATAACACGTTCACAAGCTAACGTACTGTACGAACTAGACGGCAAACCTGCACTACAATTATACAAGCAACACCTTGGCGAACACGCCCAAAGCCTGCCTAGCGCTGGCCTCCTGTTTCCACTAACCATTCGTGAAGAAGGATCGAATACAACACTTGTTAGAACAATTTTAGGCGTAGATGAAAAAGACCAAAGTGTGACGTTTGCCGGCAATGTCCCCACTGGGCAGTATGCCCGTTTTATGAAAGCCAACTTCTCTCGCTTAGTTTCTGGCGCCGAGAATGCCGCTAACGAAAGTGTTAAACACTTTAATTCGGATGAAGCAGAGCTAGCCGTTTTAGTAAGCTGTGTGGGTAGAAAAATGATTCTTAAGCAACGGACAGAAGAAGAAGTAGAAGCTGTAAGAAGCGTTTTAGGCCCGCAGGTTGCTGTAACAGGTTTCTATTCATACGGTGAAATATCTCCCCATACACCTACGGCAAAATGCGAGCTGCACAATCAAACAATGACTATTACAACGTTTTGGGAAGAATAACCGAACACAATGAGTGAATATCACCAGTTACTGAAGCGCCAAATAGGAAAACACCTAACCGACACTACGGCTCAAACCTCTGGTGACCTCGAACCGTTTTTTTCCGCCGTAAGCAAGGCATACCATGAGTTCGACGAAGATCGCAACCTACTAGAACGGTCGTTAGAAATAAACTCTGCAGAGCTACTGGAAAAGAACACCGAGCTGCGTGCGATGTTTGCCGCTATACCCGAAGTACTTATCCTGCTCGACGAAAACGACAAAATTATTTCGTTCCAAGATAATGAACATCAAGCAGCGCATTTTATCTTTGCAGTTGAAAAAGTGGGCAAATATTTGCGCGATGTAATGCAATCAGAAATATATAAAGATTTACTTGCAACCGTAAAAACGTCACGCACAAAAAACGCGAAAACCACGTTTGAATTTAGCCAAAATACCAGCCAAAACGACCAACGTCACTACGAAAGCAGAATAATCCCTATAACCCAAAGCGTTACTATGCTTTTAATTAGGGATATAACTGACCGCAAACAAAAAGATTTAGATATTCTCACCAGCGTAAGGCGCTTAGAGCTTCAGAACGAAGTACTACTTGAGCTAAACACCCGCACAGAGTCGCACAACGACCTGGAAGCGTTCTATAAAACACTCGCCGCATCGGTGGCAAAAGCACTTAACGTTCAAGAAGTAAGCCTATGGTTTGTTGATGAAAAAGAAAAATGCTTCCAATGCGCTTTACACTACAACGCACGAACCAAAATAATCAAAAAAGGCAGCACCTTAGAGCTTAAAAACATACAAAACTATACGGCTGCATTACACAGTGGTCGAGCCATGGTTGTTGAAAACATATACGACGACCCTCGGGCGATAGAAATAGAAAAAGACGGCACGGTTGGCGCCTTTATTCATGCTCCCATCCGAGCCTCGAGTAAGTTATTGGGCGTATTGCGAATAGAGCAATCAGAAGTAAAACGTAAATGGCGACCTGATGAGCAGCAATTCGCTGCTTCGGCTGCCGACTTAACCTCACTTGTATATGAACGCTGGCAGCGCGAAGCTACCCAGCTCGCGCTGCAAGAAAGCGAAGAGCGCTTTAAAGTACTGGCAGAAACAACCGAGGTTGCCATATTTGCCATGCGTGAAAAGTTTGTATATGCCAACCCCGCCATGGAAAGACTTATTGGGTACACAGAAGAAGAGCTGCGCGCCCTTTCTGTAAAAATTTTATTTGGCGAAGTATTCGCGTCCAACTTTCCAAGACTGTCTAGTGTAAAAAACTCTGCAAAGAGCAAAATCCAAAAGTTAGAAGTTGAAGTCGCAACAGGTAAAGGTGAATCCGTTTGGCTGCACACCAATGTTGCGCCTGCCATGTTCGATGGTCAGCTAACCTGGCTTGCCAGCGCATTCGACATTACCGAGCAGAAAAGCACAGAAGCACGCTTGCGCTACCAAGCATATCACGATCGATTAACTGGCTTGCCTAATAGAGCCAAACTAATGGAATCGATTAGTCGTTGCTTAGAAAAAGCCAGCAGAGATAAGTATTATCGCTTCGCAATATGCTTTGCAGATATAGACCGATTTAAAAGTATTAATGATAGCCTGGGGCATTTGGTTGGCGACCAATTGCTACTTGAGGTTGCTAGGCGCTTAACGTCCAACATATCACCGCTCGACCTTGTTGCAAGAATAGGCGGAGATGAATTTATCTTGCTTATCGACAATATTACCAATGAAGATGACATACACGCTCTAGTAAAATCGCTTCAAACCGCTATTTCCAAGCCCATTGCAATTTCACCACACGAACTTGTTACTAGCGCGACCTTTGGTGTGGCTATTGTGGATCACAACTATGAGCATGCTGAATCTATACTGCGCGACGCCGATCTCGCCATGTATCAAGCCAAAACCCAAGAGTCATCTCGCTTGTGCATATTCGATACCGATATGCGCAACCTGCTACAACAACAAATTGAAACTGAAAACGATCTACGCAATGCCATTCACAACAACGAATTGCGACTTGCCTATCAGCCCATTGTAGATTTCAAAACAGGTAAAACCGTTTTCTTCGAAGCCTATGTAAAATGGCGCCGCAAAAAGCTCATCGCCCCTACTGTTGAAGGATTTACCCAACGTCCAGAAGATACGGGCGCGCTGATTCCCGCCGGCGAGTGGATGCTAAGAACTATAGTGCAACAGCTTACAGATTGGTCCCTGATGCACGAACCCACGCCTATCAGCGTTAACCTTTCTGCAAGACAATTCGAAACTGCAAGTTTGCTCGAACGCGTTATTAATATACTGCAATCTAGCCCTGCAGCTAAAAATAAAATATGCATAGAGGTAAAAGAGAGCTTTTTAGATTCCAACACCTTACATGCAAGCATGGACAGGCTAAAAAGTATTGGTTGCGACGTACTCGTAGAGGGTTTTGCTAATGGGCTCGCAGACTGCGCAAGCCTTAACGCATTACCTATAAAAATAATAAAACTTCACCCCAATATTACAAACACCATAGACCAAGGCGATGCTTATCAGGCATTCGCTAAGGCATCTATCGATTTACTACACAGCTTTGGTTTTAAAGTTGTTGCTCAGGGCATTCAAACCAGGCGCCAGCTTAAAACCCTAATTGCACTGGGTTGCGACTTCGGTCAAGGGGAATATTTTTCTGAACCTATAGGCCAAGAAGTGGCGTTTACACAAATGGCACACACCTGGGACGAGGTATTGCTTTAGCGCCCTATTCTCACCTTTTTGATGTTAGAATCCTGCGTCAAATAAATTATAGAGGATAGCAACATGAAAGCGCGCCCCGCCCCTAAACGCGATACTCACCCTGTACGCCGTTTTATTTTTGCGTCCACCTTAACCTGTCTAAGTGCCACTTTATCGCACATCGCAAGCGCCAACACCGCCTCAGGCACTTACCAACAATTTTGCGCCAGTTGCCACGGCAAAAATTTGGACGGCGGTTTAGGTCCATCACTAATAGACGATGAATGGAAACATGGCGCAGATGACGCCAGCATAGCTAAATCTATAAACAAAGGTATCCCCACTGCTGGCATGCCCGCATGGGAGCGCGTACTCGATGCCAATCAAGTTAGAGCCTTGATTATTTATATACAAGAAGAACAAAAACGCGCAAAACTAAGTAAAAAGAGCAAAGCCTCTAATACTGGCGGCGTTTACAAAAGCGAACTTCATAATTTCACCGTAGAGAAGTTTGTCGACCTGCCTGGAATAATCTGGTCAATTAGCACACTCAACAACAATACTTTTATTGCCACTATTAAAGACGGCCGCTTGTTCACCATTACCAATGGCAAAGCGCAAGAAATAACCGGCGTACCCAAAGTATGGAACCATAGCCAAGCAGGTATGCTAGAAGTTATGCCGCACCCGCAATACGCAAAAAATGGGTGGATCTACCTTTCTTATGTTGATGAAATTTCATCCATGCTAAGCAGCAAAGGAATGACCGCCATTGTAAGGGGCAAAATAAAAGACAATAAATGGGTTGAAGAGCAACAAATCTTTAAGACCGATGAATCGTTTTATTTAAGCGGTGGCGTACATTTTGGTAGCCGATTTGCATTTAAAGATGATTATCTCTTCTTTAGTATTGGTGAGCGCGGCCGTCAGGATGACGCGCAAGACCTAGGCCTACCTAACGGTAAAATTCACCGCATCCATAGCGATGGCTCCATCCCCAAAGACAATCCATTTGTTAATAACAAAAACGCCTATCCCACTATTTGGAGTTATGGCCACAGAAACACTCAAGGGCTGGCCATTCACCCCGTTACCGGCGACCTATGGGAAACAGAACACGGCCCACGCGGCGGCGACGAAGTTAATATTATTAACCCAGCCCTCAACTACGGCTGGCCAGTTATTACCTATGGAATGAACTACAACGGTACTCCAATGGATGCAACAACCCACAAAGAGGGTATGGAACAGCCGCTACACTACTGGGTGCCTTCAATCGCCACCGGCGGCATCGATTTTTATCAAGGTGATGCCTTCCCTAAATGGCAAAATAGCTTGCTGGCGTCTGGCATGGGCTCACAAGAACTACATAGAGTGAGCATTAATGATAAACACGATGCAGTGACTGGCGATGAAATTTTGTTTAAAGGTTTAGGCCGCGTACGCGACGTGCTTTCTGCACCCGATGGGTTAATTTATGTTGCGCTAAACCCCAACGGTGGTGCTCCCGGTGCTATCTATGTGCTAAAGCCTGCCAAGTAGTTTTAAAGCTACTTACGGGGCTGCCTGCGCTGCCCCGTTAACATCTTAAGTTCGCAAGCCACATATTTGTATTCCCTAGTAAACAACAAGCGCGACCGGCTTAAGACTAAGCAATCTAGGCTCATAGCTTTGCTTCGCAAACTGCTGTCGCGCTTTCACAACCCAACACACGAGACCTCAATGCGTTTTCCCCTCATAAAACTTAATAGTGCCAAAACATTGTTTTCAACAAGCGCTTTTCTGTTTCTGGCTGCGCAAGCCGCAACCAGTAAAAATATAGAAACCGTAGTGGTAGAAGGCACAAAAACAAACGCAGCACTTAACGAAAATACAACGAGCGCAACAGAAGTTACTAAACAGCAGCTGGAATCTTCTTTGGCGGAGCATTTTCAGCAAGTTGCTGTTAATGCACCCGGCACATGGGTTAGCCGCGGCAGTGGCGTTGAGCACTTAACCGCACTAAGATCCCCCGTACTGACTGGCGCCGGCGCTTGCGGGGCATATTTAGCCACAGAAGATGGCATTCCCCTATTCGCCAAAAACCTGTGTAACGTGAACCAACTAATGGTTACAGATTTCAAATCTGCAAATAACGTTACTGTATTGCGCGGGCCTCAATCGGGCTTATTCGGCGGCAACGCTCTGTTTGGTGTACTGGATATAAACACCAACGCGGCATCACATACCGAAGCCAACAAACAAAATTTCGCAATTGGCCAATCCACATTAGGTTACAGCTCAGCCGCTATCGACTTAACCAATAACTCTAATGGCAATACTCAAGGCCTAAGCGGCAGATTGACTCATAATAATAGCCCGCGCGAATCCGCGTACTACAATCAGCAGTTTTTACACGCATACCAACAAGTTAAAAAAACTAACTACCAGCGTACAGATTCGCTTAGCCTAATGAATTTAGAACAAGAAACTGCAGGCTATATTTACGGCGATGAAGCATATAAAAACAGTGACTTAGCGAATGGCAACAGCAACCCAGAAGCCTACCGAGATGCTCGTAATATACGCGGTTACTCAAAATTTGAGTGGCAAAATAGCGCACACTCAACGTCTGCCACGCCCTACTTTAGGCACAATGAAATGCAACTACTTATGCATTTCGTACCTTGGCAGCCGGTTGAAAAAAATCAACATAGCTCCGCTGGATTACAACTTCAACACACACGGCATATTGCCAACACCGCCTTTACTGTAGGCCAAGATATAGAATTCACTAGCGCCGAGCTAACCGAGATTCAATATAAACCTGCACCGTTTAACCAAGCAGCATTCCCAGAAGGCACCCATTACAATTACAACGTAACCGCCATTAATGCTGGCTGGTATATACGCGCCGAGTGGCAAGCCAACGAAAAATTAACGCTAACGCCCACCTTAAGCGCAAATATAGACACGTTAAAATACCGCAACAATGTGGAGGCCGGCTACGCCTGCGAAAACCCAAACAATTGCCGGTTTTATCGCCCTGCGAGCAAAACGGATACCTTTAAGGTTGTTAGCCCAACGCTTACCGCCAGCTACAAACTGAATAGCAACAACACCCTCTATGCACGCGCTGCACAAGGGTATCGTACGCCGCAAGCCACCGAGCTATACCGGTTGCAATCTAGCAATCAAACCCCGCTATCCCATATAACTGGTACAAGCTACGAGCTTGGGCTTAGCGGTGCCTTGCACAGCCTTAACTATGCGCTAAGCGCCTACACCATGCTCGTGAATGACGATATTTTACTCGACAGCGAAAGACGCTTTATTAACAACATAAACACCCAACACAAAGGGCTGGAATACACTATTACTTGGCAGGCAAGCCAGTCGTTAAGCTTTAATACCAGCGGCACCCACGCATTACATACTTACGCGAAATCGCCAACAACTAACAATACAGATTCAAACTTAGATGGAGCCCTGCTAGATACCGCCCCTAAAAACATGCATCAAGCTAATGTGCGCTGGCAGGCTTCTACCGCCACTATGTGGCAGCTACGCTGGGAAAAAATGGGCAAATACTACACAGATAGTGCTGCCAGCCAAGAATATGAAGGTCATCAATTATTCCACTTAAGCCATAGCTGGCAGCCGAGTAACAGCTATGTGCTGCGAACTAAAATTTCGAACTTGCTCAATACCCGCTATGCCGAGCGAGCTGACTATGCGTTTGGTGAAGCGAGATACTTCCCCGGCTTAGATCGCAGATTGACGCTGGAATTAAGTGTGTATTGGTAGGAGGAAAGGCGCCGTTGCTAGGCGCCTATGGGGTAACATTTTCAGTCGGTTCGGGGGCGGTAAACGTGGCACCTGAGTGAAAGCGAAATTCAATATCATCGCTTTCTACTAAGGCTTTTTCGCGCTCGAGGAAAAACTGCACGCGTTCACTTATATCCATATCGCCAGCCGCTTTCTTAGCTAAGCCGAGGTAATCGCGATAATGGCGCGATTCAGACTTGAGTAGCGACAAGTAAAACTTTTGCAGCTCCTCATCTAAGTGCGGTGCCAATTTCTCAAAGCGCTCGCAGCTTCGCGCCTCGATAATGGCCCCCACAATTAAGGTATCTATCTGACGAGCTGGCTCGTGGGTGCGCACGGGCTTTCGCAAATCGGCGGCATAGCGCGAAGCGGTAATTTGCTCGTAAGGTATACCGCGCTTTTCCATAATGGCAATTACCTGCTCAAAGTGTCGCAACTCTTCGCGAGCAAGACGCGACATTTTGTTCAGCAGCTCAAAATCATCCACATAGCGATACATCAAGTTCATTGCCGTGCCCGCTGCCTTTTTTTCGCAATTGGCGTGATCAAGCAACAGTAAATCTTGGTGCGCTAAAGCCGATTCAATCCAGCTTTCGGAGGTTTCACATAACAGAAATTCGTGAACAGATTTAGTCATAATTTATACGCGGAAATAACGTTCATAATGAACTTGAGAGAGAGTAAAAAAGTCGGCGTCTATTGTATCGCGCAGCTCGGGTAAGCTAACGCCTCGCCAATCGGGTAATACCCTGCACCCAAATACAGTTAGATCTTTAATTTGAGTCGCACCTGCTTTTAGCAATGTAAAAAGCCAAGTGGAAGGCGAAGCTATTGGGTCGTAGCGAATATGTTGGTGCTTTAGCCCCTGCTCTAGTAGTGCGGGGTTATCTATAGCGAACTTCCCATAAATCACTTGCGACAAGAGCACATCCAACCGTCGAATAATATGGGCCTTTTCTTCTTCTGTGTAACCATTCCAATGGATTACCTCGTGCGTAAAACGCTTGCACCCTCGGCATACGCTATCGCCAATGCCGGTGGAACACACGCCAATACAAGGGGTTTTAACTCGCCTAACCATGCTCTTTATACAACTCACTCGGGTCTGGCGGTGCATTATGCCGCGCCCCCCTTGGATGGGCAACCGCTCGATTTTAATGCCCAGCGGTTGTGGCGTGATTTGTGCTGTGCGTTTATGCACTAAGCTATAGGCGATCTAGGCGCTATTTGTCCCAAGGCTAAAAACTGCCAGCCAAACTTGGTTAAACCAAAGCAAAGCCTAGAAAAAACACATTTAAATACAGTGAGTTACAACTCAAACCTAAAGTAGCTGGAGGATTCACTTTAACTGACGGCTTGAAATTGCAGATTTAAATTTCGCCAGCGTCAAACCAAATTTGTACTAAGCTTAACCGCAACTTGCACCTTTTTTGGGCAAAACAACCTTTGTTTTCATAAACTTAGCTCTTATTTATGAAGTTCCTTAACACCACCTTGGCTTTAAGGTAAAATCTGCGCCCCGAAATAAGAGCAGAACGCTCACCCATCGATTACGACAATCGATAGCCTCGGCCAGCAGAGATCCTGTTAGCTAGAGTAAATCCACACATTAGAGGACAATTATCGTGCTAGAAGCATACCGCGAACACGTTGCCGAACGCGCAGCACTGGGCATTCCACCCAAACCACTTTCTCCAGAGCAAGTTGC
This sequence comes from Saccharophagus degradans 2-40, assembly GCF_000013665.1. Lineage (NCBI taxonomy): Bacteria > Pseudomonadati > Pseudomonadota > Gammaproteobacteria > Cellvibrionales > Cellvibrionaceae > Saccharophagus > Saccharophagus degradans. Next base: position 2,391,621 of record NC_007912.1, on the reverse strand, counting down.
CGATTTGGTAGAGCTTCTTAAAAATCCGCCCGCTGGCGAAGAAGAAACTTTGGTAGACCTTATCAGCAATCGCGTACCACCTGGCGTAGATGAAGCTGCATACGTAAAAGCTGGTTTCCTATCTGCTATTGCTAAAGGCGAAACCACTTGTTCTCTTATCAGCAAACAAGATGCTGTTGTACTGCTTGGCAATATGCACGGCGGCTACAACATTGAAACCTTGGTTGCTTTGTTAGACGACGCAGAATTAGCAAGCCTAGCTGCCAAAGAATTAAAACACACCCTATTGATGTTCGACGCCTTCCACGATGTGGAAGAAAAAGCCAAAGCTGGCAACGCAAACGCACAAGAAGTTATGCAATCGTGGGCAGATGGCGAGTGGTTTACCTCGCGTGATGCCGTTGCAGAATCTATCAAAGTTGCTGTATTTAAAGTAACTGGCGAAACCAACACCGATGACCTTTCACCAGCACAAGATGCCTGGTCTCGCCCTGATATCCCGCTACATGCATTAGCCATGTACAAAATGACCCGTGACGGTTTAACACCAGAAGAGCACGGTGTTACAGGCCCAATGACACAAATCAAGAGCTTACAAGACAGCGGCATTCCAGTTGCTTTTGTTGGCGACGTTGTTGGTACTGGTTCTTCACGTAAATCAGCTACCAACTCGGTATTGTGGTTCTTTGGCGACGATATGCCTGGCGTACCAAACAAGCGCGGCGGCGGTATTTGTATAGGTGGCAAAGTAGCCCCAATTTTCTACAACACCATGGAAGATGCTGGCGCACTTGTGTTCGAAGCTCCAGTTGATAATTTGGGCATGGGCGATGTCATTGAAATCCGCCCATACGAAGGCAAAATTCTTAACGAAGCTGGCGAAACCATCTCTGAGTTTGAATTGAAATCTGACGTATTGTTAGACGAAGTTCGCGCTGGTGGCCGTATTAACTTAATTATTGGCCGTGGTTTAACCACTCGCGCACGCGAATCTTTAGGTTTGCCTGTGTCTGAGTTGTTCCGCGTACCGCAATCTCCAGCAGATTCAGGTAAAGGCTTCTCTCTAGCGCAAAAAATGGTTGGTCGCGCATGTGGCCTAGCCGAAGGCAAAGGCGTTCGCCCAGGCACATACTGTGAGCCACGTATGACCACAGTAGGCTCGCAGGACACCACTGGCCCAATGACGCGCGATGAGCTTAAAGACCTTGCATGTTTGGGCTTCTCTGCCGATTTAGTTATGCAGTCTTTCTGTCACACTGCGGCTTACCCTAAGCCTGTAGACATTGACACTCAGCACACCCTGCCAGACTTTATCCAAAACCGCGGCGGTGTTTCTTTGCGCCCTGGCGACGGTATTATCCACTCATGGTTAAACCGCATGTTGTTGCCAGATACCGTAGGTACGGGTGGCGATTCACACACTCGCTTCCCTATGGGTATTTCATTCCCTGCGGGTTCTGGCCTTGTAGCTTTCGCAGCAGCCACCGGCGTAATGCCGTTGGATATGCCCGAGTCTGTATTGGTTCGTTTTAAAGGTACCCGTAAGCCAGGCATCACTCTACGTGACCTAGTACACGCAATTCCTTATCAGGCAATCAAAGATGGTTTGTTAACCGTAGAGAAAAAAGGCAAGAAGAATATTTTCTCTGGCCGCATTCTTGAAATTGAAGGCTTAGACGACCTAACCGTAGAACAAGCTTTCGAGCTTTCAGATGCCTCTGCCGAGCGCTCTGCTGCTGGCTGTACCATTCAGCTACCAGAAGACAAGCTTGCAGAATACCTGCGCTCTAACATCACCTTGTTGCGCTGGATGATTTCTGAAGGCTACCAAGATGTACGTACCCTTGAGCGCCGCGCACAAAAGATGGAAGAGTGGCTTGCCAACCCATCACAGCTTAAAGCTGACGCAGACGCAGAATACGCAGCGGTTATCGAGATCGACCTAGATACCATTACCGAGCCAGTAGTTTGCTGCCCGAACGACCCAGACGATGCACGCTTGCTATCTGAAGTTGCCGGCGACAAAGTAGACGAAGTGTTCATTGGTTCTTGTATGACCAACATCGGCCACTTCCGCGCTGCCGGTAAGTTGTTAGACGCCAACAAAGACGGCTTAAAAACCCGCTTCTGGATGTCTCCTCCAACTAAAATGGATGAGCACACCTTAATGGAAGAAGGCTACTACAATATTTACGGCCGCAATGGCGTACGTATGGAAATGCCTGGTTGCTCTTTGTGTATGGGTAACCAAGCACGTGTAGCCGATGGCGTTACCGTACTTTCTACTTCTACCCGTAACTTCCCTAACCGTTTAGGTAATGGCGCCAATGTTTACTTAACTTCGGCAGAGTTGGCCGCAGTTGGCGGTATTTTGGGTCGCTTACCCACCCCGGCTGAGTATATGGAATACGCTGCGAAAATCGACTCCATGTCCGATGAGATTTTCCGCTACATGAACTTCGATCAAATTGCCTCTTTCACCAAAGGTGCTGAAGAAGGCAAGCGTATCGCAGCGGTAGAAATTCAAGACGTTGCAATGTAACAACATCTAAATAGCTTACCCCCTAAACCCCGCTTCTCGCGGGGTTTTTTATGCACGCCACTAAACCCTGTCACCTATTCTCACCTAACTTTACCCTAGCCACTGTACAATCCTTTGGTAGCGCAACCATTTCAATAAGTTATTTCTAGTAACTAACCAAATTAAAACAATAAGTGAAACAGCTATGGAAATTTTCGGTGTTTTAGCGTCAATCGTACTGCTTGTGGGCCTAATTGTTTGGCTAAAAATTCACCCCTTTTTAGCATTTTTGGCCACCTCTATATTCGCAGGTATTATTCTTAATATTCCACTGCAAGATATTCCGCAGGCGATTGAAACAGGCATAGGTTCAACGCTTAGCGGTTTAGTAATAGTTATTTGCGTAGGCGCCATGTTTGGCAAGCTGGTATCAGAAAGTGGTGCAGCACAAAAAATAGCACAGGTATTGATAGGCGCATTCGGCCCCAAGCGCATCACTTGGGCGCTTATGCTCACAGGCTTTATTGTCGGTATCCCACTGTTTTACAACGTGGGTTTTGTACTGTTAGTGCCACTCGTATTTTCTGTTGTTTACCAATCTAAGCTGCCAGCCGTTTATTTGGGTATCCCATTACTTGCTGCCTTGTCTGTTACGCATGGCTTTCTACCGCCGCATCCATCGCCTACAGCCATGGTGCCCATGTTCAACGCTGAATTAAGCACAACGCTTATTTACGGTTTAATTGTGGCAATACCCACCATGATTCTTGCGGGACCGGTGTTTGCCAATGCTTTAAAAAATATTAAATCGACACCGCTAGCCACATTTACTCCCAAAGACCTACCTGATAACCAGCTACCTAGCGCCACCAATGCATTCGCTACAGCCCTGCTACCCGTTGTTCTTATTGCTGGACTATCGTTTTTGCCGTCGCAGGCAGCAACTGGCTCGCAGCTACACAACCTATTCACATTCTTAGCCAATCCTTCACTCATAATGCTTGCAGCACTTGCGGTTGCTACTTACACGCTGGGCATTCGCCAAAACGTGAAAATACAAACACTTATGGAAAGGTATGCCGATGCGATAAAAGACATCTCCATAATTATGTTAATTGTGGCTGGAGCGGGTGCGCTAAAGCAGGTTTTTGTTTTGAGTGGCGTAAGTTCAGATATTGGCGCACTGATGCAGAACTTAGCCATTAACCCTCTGTTACTGGGTTGGTTTATTGCCACAGTGATACGAATTTGCCTGGGGTCTGCAACGGTGGCAGGCCTAACCGCTGCCGGCATAATGGCGCCAGTTCTGCCCTTGACCGGCGCCGACCCGAACTTAATGATTCTTGCTATTGGCGCGGGGAGCTTGATGTGCAGTCACGTTAACGACTCAGGCTTTTGGATGTTTAAGGAGTACTTCAATTTAAGCGTAAAAGACACCCTTAAATCCTGGACATTAATGGAAACCATCGTAGGTATTGGTGGAATTACAGCGGTACTCATTCTTGACGTTTTTGTGTAAAACTTTTGCTGTAGAATCACTAGCTAACTATTATTTCAAGCTTAAAAAGGCATAATTATGGCGTCTCTTCCCTATTTGATGGCTCAAACCATGCGCTGGTTTGGCCCTTCCGACCCAGTATCTTTACGCGATATACGCCAAGCAGGCTGCACCGGCGTTGTAAGCGCATTGCACCATCTACCCAACGGTGCAATTTGGCCGCTTGCTGAAATTCTTGAGCGCAAACAGCTTATAGAGAAAGCTGGTTTAGAATGGAAGGTTGTAGAGAGTGTGCCTGTGCATGAGCATATAAAAACCCAACAGGCAGGGTTTGAAGAGCTAATAGAAAACTACAAACAAACCATCCTTAATTTAGGGCAAGCAGGCATAGAGGTTATAACCTACAACTTTATGCCAGTGCTCGATTGGACAAGAACTAACTTAGATTTCGAGCTTGCAGATGGCGCCAAAGCGCTTAAGTTCGAACGCTTAGCACTCGTAGCTTTCGACGTATACATGCTACAACGCCCAAATGCAGAAAAAGACTACACCACAGAGGAAAAGGAACAGGCGCTAGATTGGTTAAATTCGCTTACCGACACCGACAAAGCCACCTTAGAGCGCAATATTATTGCTGGCTTACCCGGTAGCGAAGAAAGCTTCACCCTCGCAGAATTTCAACAAGCCTTAGACACCTACGAAGGAATAGATGAAGCCAAACTTCGTGAGCATCTAATTTACTTCTTGTCTGAAGTTTGCCCCGTAGCAGATTCAGCCGGAGTGAAGATGGCCATCCACCCCGACGACCCACCCTGCTCTATCTTGGGGTTGCCGCGTATTATTAAAAATCGACAAGACATAATTAGCTTAACTAAAGCTGTGCCTAACCCCTCCAATGGCTTGTGCTTTTGCGCCGGCTCCTATGGTGCGAGCGTAGACAACGACCTGCCTGCAATGGTTGAAGAGTTTGGCGAAAGAGTTAACTTTCTACACCTTAGAAACGTTATTCGCGATGCAGCGGGAAACTTTATGGAAGCCGCCCACTTAGACGGTGATACGGATATGTACGAGCTGGTATCAGCTATTCGCAGAGTATCAATTAAACGTCAAGTTTCTATCCCAATGCGCCCAGATCACGGCCACCAAATGATGGACGATCTCGATAAAAAAACCAACCCGGGCTATTCAGGCATAGGCCGAATAAAAGGTTTAGCCGAAATACGCGGCTTAGAAATAGGAATCGCTCGCGCTATGAGCAACGGCTAAAATTGGCTTTGTGAGCTAGAATTACAGGGATGTAATTGAAGACGACAGAGAGTTGAAAGGTGGATACAAATAAGAAATATAAGCAAAGAAAAGGAAAGTACTACATAACTGTGATTAACTTGGTGTGCGCATCAGCAAGAAAGTTGTGCATCCAATGCACTTGGGTAATCCTAATAAACTTTCTTTTTGCTAACTAAGCATCCCGACCACAAATTCAATAAACGTTTTTTAACTAGCAATACGCTCGAATTCATTGGATACAATTTCGCAAGCCGCATCCATAGGTAAGCCACCAGATAAAACAGTTACCGTCAATACACTTTGGCTCGTTTCGTTGTAGCAAGGTGTAACCATGTAGCCACGGCTCAAGCCAGATAACGTATCGCCAATTTTCACATCGCTGCTATCGCTTAACTCAACAACAATGCCCTCACCCCAGCCAATATCCGCAGCCGCCAAGTGAGAATCTTCATTTTTACAAATAATAACGCCCTTAATAGCCATAAAACCCCCGATAGATTATTTTGTTTTGTTGAGGGTATTTTAGGGATGCAACCAATAATAAGATGTAGGCCACAACGGAAGGTAATGTAGGAAATCTCCTACACTTTTCGTGGGATATAAGGAGATAAACCGCGGCTTATTTCTGCACCCCTGCCGACATAAACCTGCAAGTTTAGGAAGCGCGAGTAGCCTCAAGCAGTGCCGCCACCACAACCAGTGCGCAGCCTACCCACTCCATAGGTGACAAGCTCTCACCGGCTATAAGTAGCGCGGAGATAACTGCAGCGACTAGCTCCATAATAATGATAATGGACGAACGCCCTGCTTCTAATTGGGTTACCGCCCATTGGGAGCCAAGATTAGCCAGAAGCAGCCAAGTTAACGCATACCCTGCCAGCATAAGCCAGTGAAACTGACTAGCTTGAGGTGGCTCGTGTTGAACACCAAATGCTATAAGCATGGCTGCCATACTGGTACAGCCGATAAACATTAACCACAGCTTAGTGTTCACAGGTACAGTCTCGACAGCGCGGAACATGATGTTATTTGCTGCAAAAAATAACCCAGATAACAATGCAATCACATCTAGCCATGTAGGCGGAGTATTAAAAATTTCAAATCCACCAAGAATAAGCAAAGCACCAGACACTGCGGCAGCAACACACACACCACGAATTAAATCGATGCGCTCCCCCAGAAACAGACGCCCACCTAGCACTCCCCACACTGGCAACAGATAGAACAACACCATTACCCGAATAATTTCGCCGTACATGAGCGCAAGAGTAAAAAACAAGATGGCCCCACCACCAAAGAACGTAATAGCCAACAACGGCTTCCAATGGCTAACAAAATACTGTGGCTTGAAGGAAACCCGCAGGAATGCCGACGCAAGCAAACCCTGCGTGACTAATAACAACCACACACCTTCAATACCAACAGATTGGAAAAATTTAAGGGGTATCCAAGTTAAGCCCCATAGAATTGACGCGGCAAAAAGAATGACTACAGCTAAGTTTGTTTTTGATAAGGGGAACATTAAATGACTACTATTATTGTGAAAGGGGCTGACTATTCGTCAGCAAAAAAAGCTTCTATTTTTTCTCTAGACCACATTGCATCCTGATAACCAAGCTCCATTAGCTCGTTACAGTATTCGTGGGTAAACAATAAATAGCTTGCCGCAGCAGAACCACCACCTTTTGCAGTAGCACCTGTTTTACGCATAAAGAATCTTAGGCTTTTGGGCATATGCTTGATCTTACGCCCAGCAATTTTATCCAGTTCTTTTGTTGGTGAAATTATAAGCGTATCGACCGGTCTAAGATGTAGCGTTTTTTCGCATCTATCTTGAGCGGCCAGTTCGAGCAAGGCGTTTACTCGCTCTAAATGCTCTATATCACCCTCGAGGGCATCAATAAATGCGCTGTTAAACATTTGACCAATAATTTGCGCTAGCGAGGGCGAGTGTTTTGGCGGAATTTTGCCGCGTCGGCCCCAATGCACCGGGTTACGGTTACCACTCACACCAATTACAAACACCCTATCTGCCCCCAAGTGCAATGCGGGGCTAATGGGCGCCATTTGTCGCATAGCACCATCGCCAAAATACTCTCGCTTTAATGGCACAGCGGGGAAAACGGCTGGGATAGCTGAAGAGGCCATTAAATGCTCTACGGTAATTTCTGACGGCGTGCCCACGCGGCGGTAGCGTCGCCAACCACGTAATGTTTCATTACCCTGAAAAAAGCTTACGGAATCGCCAGAATTGTACCCTAGCGCAGTAATACAGAGTGCTTCTAAATCGCCGGATTCGACGCGTTTTTGGATATTTTCGAAAGGGATTACGGTTTTAAGGAATTCTCGCAAGGGAGTGTTATCTAGCAGTGACACAGGGCGGTCCTTACCTACCCCATCGTTAAACAGTGAAGCACCTGCTCGGAATGCACCGCTAATTAACGACCACCAATCGCTATGGAATACCTGATCCATCTCCAACGAGCGCCAGGTTTTGGCTAAATCGAGGGCTGCAGCTCTAAACTCGCCAGGGTGCGCAGCCATTGCCGTGGCATTAATGGCACCGGCAGATGTGCCACAAATAATGGGAAACGGATTGTGAAGATCTGGCAATATATCGGCAACGGCCTGCAGCACACCAGCTTGATAGGCTGCACGTGCACCACCACCCGATAATATTAATGCATTTGTACCCATAGGTTAGTCGACACGCCTAAATTAAGCTCTTCCGATCGCACCCGATTACTGGTTAGCTTTCGTTGATGGCTAGATTAACAGTATTTAATAAAAGTTTAGCAGTTAAGTGAACAATCAAATACATGGGATACTCACTTAATATGCATCTGCGTAGCTTACAATACAGCTAACCCGCGTAGGATGTACCATAAAGTGTAACATTGAATGGCTCTAACCAAACAAGCGTTAAACGCGCGCTTAGTAATAAAGGAATCTCTGAATAACCCCAACTGCTTTTTGCCAGAGCCAAATCGTTCAGCCGCTAGGCGTTCTTTGCAGGTAATGGCCTCAGCCTTTAGCAATTGCAACAACGAACCGGGTAGCCGTTTTGGCTACGCCCTACGGGGCTTTCAAGCATTTTGGTCCTCTTCGGTATTTTATATCGACAGACAACCAAAAAGCGCTTATTCAAGGCTCCCAAAGTTTAAATTTCAGCGCTATGGTTTTACTATGGCCCCCCAAGAACACTTCATACTTGAGTATTACATGGCCAATATTTACCAAAATGAAAGCATGCGCAAAACACTCGCTAGATATATACGCGCGCAAATGGAGCTAGCTGGTGTTACCTATAACGGGTTAAGCGTAAAGCTAGAAGAGAAATTCGGCATTGTTCACAACCCCGCTACACTGCGCAACAAAGTGAACTCTGGCGCACTAGGGGCACAAATGTTTTTATTTATGGTGTTATGCCTAGAGGTAGATACTCTGCAAATGCGGGAGCTAGAAAAGATTTACCTTAAAATTAAAGAAGCTGAAAATAATGGGGCAGAAATGAAAGAGGCAGAAAAACTGCCTCCTATAGATTAAATACGCTTACTCGTCGCGCAATTCTCGGCGTAGAATTTTACCCACATTGGTTTTAGGTAATGCTTCGCGGAATACTATTTTCTTGGGCACTTTATAGCCAGTTAAGCTTTTTTTACAAAAATCGACTAGTTCCCGCTCGGTCACATTAGTATCGCTTACAACTGCAAATACTTTAACCCGCTCTCCCGATTCAGCATCAGCCATGCCTACAGCTGCAGCTTCTATTACTGCTGGGTGCTGAGTAATAACGTCTTCAACTTCATTAGGGTAAACATTAAAGCCAGACACAATAATAAGGTCTTTTTTACGGTCTACTATTTTTAAGTAACCGTCTGCCTGAATAAGCGCCATATCGCCTGTGCGCAACCAGCCATCCGACAGCACTTTTTTAGTTTCTTCAGGTTTATTCCAGTAACCGGGCATTACCTGTGGGCCTTTCACACAAAGCTCGCCGGTTTCACCTTGAGGTAACTCGTTACCCATATCATCTACAATTTTAACCTGCGTTTCTGGTAACGGCACACCAATTGTACCCAACTGAATAGCATCAGACGGATTACCACTCACAACAGGGGAAGCCTCCGTTAAACCGTAACCTTCGACTACTTTACAGCCGGTAATTTTCTCCCAAGTGTGAGCAGCATCCATAGTCAATGCCATTCCGCCAGAAGAAGTTATTTTTAAGCGATCAAAATTTAAGGCTAAAAAGGGTTCAAACCGGCACAGCGCATTAAACAAAGTATTAATGCCGATCATCACCGTGAGGTCTTCATTTTTAATAGCATCGACCAAACTCTGTAAATCGCGCGGGTTTGGTATAAGAATATTGTGTTCACCGTAACAAAAAGCCGACAGCGCGTGTAGGTTAAATGCATAGATGTGATAAAGCGGCAAGCAAGCTAAAAAGGTCTCTTTACCCGGCACATAGGCATTTGGCATATGCTCAATCATTTGCCAAACATTGCTGGTTAAATTGCCGTGCGTGAGCATAGCCCCCTTGGCCACACCTGTAGTACCGCCTGTATATTGCAGTACAAGCAAATCATCTGACGTTTTAGCGTGTTTAGTAAAGCTGGTTTTACCGTGACCAACAGCCGCTCTAAACGCATGTTGTGATTCAAAATGGAATTTTGGCACCATTTTTTTAACATGTTTAACAACAGCGTTAATAATCCAGCGCTTGGGGGCTGGGTGTAAATCAGCGAAATTGGTAACAATTACGTGCTCGACTTTGGTGTTTTTAATAATACTTGCTGCATTGGCAGCAATATTAGAAAGCACAACCAATGCCTTCGCACCGCTATCATTTAGCTGGTGTTCAATTTCTGGCGCGGTATATAAAGGGTTGGTATTAACCACAACCAAACCCGCACGAATAGCACCGTACAATGCTACGGGGTACTGCAATACGTTAGGCAGTTGCATGGCTATGCGATCGCCAGGCTCTAGCTTAAGTACGTTTTGCAAATAATAAGCAAACTCGGCACTTAACTTTTCTATTTCGTCAAAAGTTAACGTGTGACCAGCACAGGTATATGCTCTGTTTTGGGGGTAGTTTTTAAATGCGAATTCCAGCAGCTCTACTGCTGTATTAAACCGAGGTACCACACCGCTCTCCCTGAATCAGTATAGGGCGACGACCCTTTATGATTATTGTATGTGTTGGATAAGTAGCAAACATTTGTCTTGCAACAAAATTAGCAAATAAATCTTTGAAATACTAGAACAAAAACCCCCAGCTTTACTGGGGGTTGCTTTTTAGAACTCTTCTAGCGTCAAGTCGAGTAAATTCGCGGCACCAGACTTCATAGTGGTAACCAGCGACTGGGTGCGTGGCAACAATCTTTGATAGTAAAAACGAGCAGTTTTTATTTTACTCGCGTAGTAATCTTTCTCGCTAGATTCAAGGTTGGCAGACGCAACAAGCGCCGCCTGAGCCCAAAAATAAGCGAGAGTGATATAGCCCGAATACATTAAGTAATCGACAGAGGCGGCGCCCACTTCTTCGGGGTTTTCCATGGCTGCCAAACCGATATGCATTGTCACATCGCCCCACTCTTTATTTAGTTGGGCTAGAGGCTCAACAAACTCACTGATGGCGGCGTTATCTTTATTGGCTTCACAAAACTTATGAATAACTTTGGTGAACTTGCGCAATACCTCACCCTGACTCATAAGCACCTTACGGCCTAATAAATCGAGCGCTTGAATTCCCGTCGTACCTTCGTACAGCATGGAGATACGCGCGTCACGTACGTTTTGCTCAGCACCCCATTCACGAATATAACCATGACCGCCAAAGCACTGTACTGCCAAGTTAGCCGACTCAAAGCCCGTTTCTGTTAAAAACGCCTTCGCTATAGGCGTAAGTAATGCCAACATATCGGAAGCTGCGGCTTTATCTGCTTCATTTTGAGCATGGCTTTCTATATCGACTTGTTTAGCCAAGAAATAGATAAGCATTCTGCCGCCTTCGGCAAACGCTTTTTGCGTTAGCAACATTCTGCGTACATCGGGGTGACAAATAATTGGGTCTGCAGGGCCATCTGGGTTTTTAACACCAGAAAGCGCGCGCATTTGAATACGATCTTTCGCGTAGGCTAAGGACTTTTGGTAGCCCAACTCAGCGTGTGCCAAACCCTGCAAAGCGGTTCCCAAACGGGCCGTATTCATAAAGGTAAACATACAGTTTAAGCCTTTATTGGGTGGCCCTATTAAATAGCCCTTAGCACCATCAAAATTCATTACACAGGTAGCGTTGCCGTGAATACCCATTTTTTCTTCAAGCGAGCCACAGGCCACCTGGTTGCGCTCCCCTACACTACCGTCATCTGAGGGTAAAAATTTGGGCACAATGAATAGTGAAATACCTTTGGTGCCTTCAGGAGCACCAGGTAAGCGTGCGAGCACAATGTGGACAATGTTTTCGGCTAAATCGTGCTCACCCGCAGATATAAATATTTTGGTGCCGGAAATAGAATAGCTGCCATCTTCGTTCTGCTCGGCTTTGGTACGCAACATGCCCAAATCAGTACCGCAATGGGCTTCGGTTAAGCACATTGTTCCTGTCCATGCGCCCTCAACGAGTTTGGTGAGGTAGGTAGACTTTTGCTCTTCGGTACCGTGCAGCTCTAGGGTTTTCATCGCACCGTGAGAAAGACCTGGGTACATACACCAAGCCCAGTTTGAGGTGCCTGTCATTTCACTTAATACTGTACCCAACGATTCAGGTAGCCCCTGCCCGCCGTATTCGGTGTGATGGGTCATCGATGGCCAGCCGGCCTCTACGAACTGTTCGTAGGCAGCTTTAAAGCCATCCGGAGTGGTTACTACACCATCATTCCATGTGCAGCCTTGCTCGTCGCCCACAGAGTTAAGTGGGGCCAATACGTTTTCGCAAAACTTTGCACTTTCTTCAAGTATGGCTTCTACAACATCTTGAGAGGCATCTTCGCCATTGGGCATGGTTTGATAGTGCTCTTCAAAGCCCATCAGCTCATACATAACGAATTTAATATCTCTAATAGGCGCTTTGTAATCTGACATCCTTTATTCCTCTGTTGATAGTCCCGTTATTACCTAATACTTCAAGTTTAGATGCAATATCCTATTTGGCCAATTTAGGTGACAAATACGCCACGCACGTCTCAGCCCTAACAGATTGGCGCAATTTATTGCTTTTTATCTTGCGCGATATTCGCCCGGTGTTTGCCCGGTCCACTTTTTAAACGAGCGGAAAAATGCGCTGGGCTCATCAAACCCCAGCTTCTGCGCTATCTCGTTATTACTCAGGTCCGCGCAGTTAAGCAAATGAAATGCGGCTTCCATTCGGCATTCATCTTTTAAGCGTTGGTAGGAGGTATTGTCGTTTTGTAGTTTTCTACGCAAAGTGGTTGTAGACATGTGCAACTGGCTAGCTACTTCATCTGAAGATGGCATAGAAGCACTTACGTCTTTCTTTAGAATATTGCGTACTTTATCGGCAAAACGGATATGAGCAGGGTCTTCCGTCACTAAATGGTAGGGGGCGGTACGTAAAAAATTAAGCAGATTTTCTTCGTTTTGAACAACCGGCAAATCAAGACAGGCCGTGTCATAAACAATGCCGTTATAGGGTTGCTCAAATAGAATGGATTTCACTTCTGTATAAACAAGTGATTCTTCGGTATGTGTATTATCGTAAGTAACCAGCACATGCTTAATAGGCAAATCACTAGCAACAAGCCACTCGGCAAAACGGTGCCAAGTTAGTACTGCAGTTAACAGGTGAACAGGTTTTGCCTCGTCAAGCTTCTGCTGAAACTCTGCCTCAGAAATATGATTAACAGGACGAAGGGTAATGGCAGCCTCTAATGCATTCTCTTCTAAGTAATACCGCGTGTTCATGCCTCGACATATTTCAGCAAATTCCCCCGCGCGAATGATCACTTGGCGCAGAGTGCTACATTGCAGCAAAGTTAAGCACATTATTCTAAATGCACCCAGCGGCACCTTGCCTGCGCTGAACATGCCAAACCACTCATCGTGCGTTTTGCGCATAACAAGCTGGTACAACTCACCGTATTTTAACGAGGGAATAACATCTTTAGATTGCAAGTCAGATGAACTAAGGCCCACCTCTGCAAGCAGGGCTTCTGCATCACAACCAGCGGCAGAGGCCTGCTCTAACAGCCTCGCGGCGTAACGGCTAGGAACTGTATTCGCTTCAACGCTCATTTAAGTGCTTTATTAATCTGAGTAGACCACCAACAAATGCGGCTGCCACAACTAAAATGAGTACCAACAGCCCACACATTAAACCGTAGTGGATTAAGTCGTCGACGGATAACCCAAAGCGCGTGACTAACAACCAAAGCCCCGCTATGCACGCAAAAAACGTTACATACATGCGCGAACGTTTTTTTAATTTAACTTTAAATTTCAAAATTACACTCTTTGGGTAACAAATTTAGGTGACTCTTTAAAACATAAGCCACAATGTGTGATAACTAAATTAGCGCGTGCTCACGCGACCATTCGCAATGTACTTTAGAGGCATCCATACCCGGAATATGGCAATCGTCCTCACATAACCATGTAAACGTATGCACCCCAGAAAGCTCTGTTTCTAAGTGCACAACGGCCGAAACCCAATACATATTGCTAAGTAACAATTCAAATTTTTCTACCCAATTTTTCCATTCGTACTCAATCGCTTTGTACGATGCGCCGAAGTGAACAACTTCGGTTTGGTAGTTATCTGGGCCCGGCTCTAACTGAGGGATGGAAAACATCTCTTGGCTTAAATAAGGCCACTCGTCAGATGTTGGCAGCATAAGCAATGCTTTGCGATTAGCATGGCGACGCTCCGCCTCAGAATACAACGAGGTCACATCTTTTATGCACCCATAAACGATTGATTCCTGATCCATTATCTACCCTTATTTAAAATGGCCACCACCAGGATGAATCCAGCCTGTCTTCACATTTGTTTAATTGCGCAGAATAGGACCTCGCCAACCGATCAACTTTTTTAGCCACACCCATTAGCCACGCCTTTTTCTTATAGGTGCCGCGTGAAAAGCCACCGTGACCTTCGTGATAGGCCAAGTACAAATTGTAGGTGTCTGTCGGCTTAACTTTGTTGCGCTTTACCGTAATGTGGTTATACCAAGCAATAAAATCTATCGCATCATCAAAGTCATCTCTATCGGCGCCACCGTGACCCGATTCACGCTTATACCAATCCCACGTTTCATCTTTTGCCTGCGAATAACCATAGGCGCTGCTTTTTCTTGGCCCAGGGAATATCCATAAGAACTTGGTACGCGGCGGCTTAGCCTTGGATACAAACTTAGATTCTTGATGCATGATGGCCAAGTTAGTAGCTATAGGAATACCCCACCGCTTACTCGCTTTTTTGGCATCTTTATACCAATCGTCTTTCTCGTCGAAAATACTGCACGCGTTACTCAGATGCTTAGGCGGCGTAGATGTACAGCCCCCTAAAAAAAACGAAGCAATCAACACACATAGCACAATAATTCTTAAATTAAACATTAGACTCCGTGCTCTTCGAGTAGAGCGAGTAAACCTACTTCATCCAATATAGCCAAGCCTAGCTTTTCGGCTTTAGCCAATTTTGACCCTGCCCCAGGGCCTGCCACCACACAAGTGGTTTTTGCCGATACACTGCCAGACACCTTTGCACCCAAGGCCTGAAGCTTGTCTTTAGCTTCGTCTCGCGACAAGCTCTCCAGCGAACCAGTCAATACATAAGTGGTGCCTTCCAGCGGTTTTACACCATCAACCTTTTCTATATCCGGCCAATTTACGCCAGCGGCAATCAACTTTTCAATCACTTCTCGGTTGTTAGCCTGCGCAAAGAAATCGACCACATAGTGCGCAACTACCGGGCCTACATCGGTCACTTCTATAAGCTGCTCTTGCGTAGCATCCATTACCTTATTGAGTGTGCAAAAATGGTTAGCAAGGTTGCGCGCAGTGGCCCTACCAACCTCTCTAATACCTAAGGCATACAATATTTTATCTAGCGATGTTTGTTTGCTTGCTTCTATAGCGGCCACTAAATTAGCCGCAGATTTTGCGCCCAAACGCTCTAGACCGGCAAGTGTTGGTATATCGAGTGTGTATAAATCAGCCACATCATTAACTAATTTATTGTCGACAAGCTGGTCGACGATTTTATCGCCCAAGCCATCTATATCCATCGCTTGGCGGCTAGCAAAATGCTTTATGGATTCTTTGCGCTGCGCTTCACACACCAAGCCACCGGTACACCTAATTGCGGCCTCGCCCTCTACAGACTCGACATCTGAACCACATACTGGGCATGCCGTTGGAAATTTAATTTCTCGAGCATCCTGCGGTCGTTTGGACTCTACAATCGACACAATTTGTGGAATCACATCACCCGCTCGACGCACAATAACTGTATCGCCAACGCGTATTCCCAACCGTTCTATTTCATCTTTGTTATGCAAAGTCGCGTTGGACACCGTAACGCCGCCAACAAAAATAGGCTGTAGTTTTGCAACAGGCGTAATAGCGCCGGTTCTGCCCACTTGGAACTCTACATCGTGCAATACAGTTAGCGCTTCTTGCGCAGGAAATTTATGCGCTATAGCCCAACGAGGAGCACGTGAAACAAAGCCCAACCGCTCCTGCAGATCGAATGCGTTTACTTTAAATACTATGCCGTCGATATCGTAAGCCAAGCTTTCGCGCTTAGCCTCTAAGTAATGATAGTAAGCTTCGCACTCTTCTATACCTTTGGCGATACGACGCTCTTCGCTTACTAGAAAGCCCCACTCAAAAAGCTGTGTTAAGGTTTCGTAATGAGTGGCTGGCAACTCCCCGCCTTCAACAACCCCGACGTTATAAGCGCAAAATACCAAAGGGCGCTTAGCGGTTATTTGTGGGTTCAATTGCCGCAAGCTACCTGCTGCCGCATTGCGTGGGTTAACAAATGTCTTTTCGTTTTTCGCTAAAGCCTCTTCGTTTATTCGCAGAAAACCGGCCTTGGGCATATAAACTTCACCGCGCACCTCTAGCACTGCTGGAATATTATTACCTTCAAGCTTAAGCGGCACGGAACCGATTGTTCTCATGTTTTGGGTAATATCTTCACCAACCGTTCCATCGCCTCGGGTTGCGGCAGTTTTTAAGCGGCCGTTTTCGTAAAGCAAGCTCGCAGCAATACCGTCGAATTTCGGTTCACAGGAATATTCTAGGGATGCATCGGCATTTATTCTGTCTCTTATACGCTTGTCGAATGCAAACAGCTCTTCAACGTTAAATACGTTGTCGAGTGATAACATTGGGCGCTTATGCTCGATACTAGCAAAAGAGTCTAGCGGTGCGGCCCCAACACGCTGGGTTGGGGAGTCTTCGGTAACTAATTCAGGAAATTGTTGCTCAATGGCTTGAAGCTCTTGAAACAACTTATCGTATTCGGCGTCTGGCAGCTCAGGGGCATCCAACACATAATACAATTTATTATGATAATTTATTTGGTTTTTAAGGCTTTCTAGCTTGTCTAAAACTGCGTCTGACGCCGCCATTACATCTCTCAAATTTATCGATCTTTAATATAACCAGGCCGTTTAACTGGTGAACCTAGCGATATTCTTAACAAAACCTAACGCGCACGCAATTTGCGCTTGCGCTCAAATTCCATCACCTTTTGGCGAGCATGCTCTATGGTTTGCTTAGTCATTACACTGCGGTTTTCATCCTTTAGCTCGCCACCCAGCGCATCGGCTAACCCGCGTGCGGCATCTGCCATGGTATTAAATGCAACTAAGCTTTCGGCCTCTACTGGCAGGCTTAAAAATAGGCTTACGCCAGGGGTAGTAAACTCGCTCATAGATGCCAAGTTAAACGTGCCCGGCACCACCATGTTGGCCACGCTAAACAAAATTGGACCATCGCCATTTTCGTCTGCATGACGATGGAAAATATCCATATCACCAAACTTTATATGCTGATCCATGAGCGCCTGCAACAGAGCTTCACCCAAAAAGCGCTCACCTTTTTTAGCCATTACGTTAATAATGAGCACTTCTTCTGGCTCGATAACTTTTTCTTCTTTCGCTACCGGCTGACTGTTTTTCTCACGCTTTTCCACTGGCGCTTTTTCTGGTTCTGCTTTTTTCGGTGCAGCGCTCACTTGCTCAACCGGCTCGGCATAGCTAGGCGCAGCGTGCTGAGCTGGCGGCTCATCTAATGCATCATCAATATCGTCTAATGAGCCAAGCGAAGGTTCGGTTTCTTGGTGACTGTATTCTTCGGTAACCGCAACATCATCATGATCATCATGCTGCTCTTCACCAGGCGCATAGGCCAACACACCTAAGTCGTCTGCGCTCGCCTGCTCAAACGCAAAGTCGTTATCAATATCAACGTCTGCTTCGTCCTTACCTTCCACTTCAACCGAATCCATTAGCATGGGTACAGTTTCATCCAAGTTAAGCTTCACTTGTTCGGGAATACGCGAAGGCGCACCAACTGTAGTGCGCTTAGAGGTAAAAGATTGGCGCACGTTCTTGTTAATGTTTTCAGCCTCGTCAGGCTTGCGATAGACAGCAACGCGCGCGCCGCCAGAAGGAAACTCGCTGTTACTGGTAGTAGCAACAGCATCTACTTCCGCATCGGCCAATTTAGCGCGACGAGTTAATCGAATATTTTCCCTGCGATGGATGCGCACGCGCCGAATTCCATCTAACACAATGCCTACAATAAGTAGAACAATAATGACTGTTATCCAATCAGGCATAATTTAACAAAACCTTTATAACGATTAACTCGCAGCAAGCTCGGCTGCTTCGTCGACATCTACTGTTACCATTCGGGATACACCCGGTTCATGCATGGTAACCCCCAATAGCTGGTGCGCCATTTCCATGGCTATTTTGTTATGCGTAATATAAATAAATTGTACCTGCTTCGACATTTCTTCAACCATGCGCGCGTAACGCCCCACGTTCGCGTCATCTAGCGGCGCATCAACCTCATCCAGCATACAGAATGGCGCTGGGTTTAGGCGGAAGATAGAAAATACCAAAGCAATAGCTGTTAGCGCCTTTTCACCACCAGACAACAGGTGAATTGTGCTGTTTTTCTTGCCTGGGGGCCTAGCCATAATCGCAATACCGGTATCAAGCATATCCTCACCGGTAAGCTCTAAATATGCATGACCGCCACCAAACACTTTGGGGAACAACTCTTGTAGACCAGAGTTAACCTGATCAAACGTTTCTTTGAAGCGTGTCCGCGTTTCCCGATCGATCTTTTTAATGGCGTTTTCTAGGGTTTCAAGTGCCTCTCTTAAATCTTCGTTTTGGCTATCTAAATATAACTTTCGCTCACTCTCAATTTTATATTCTTCGATAGCGGCAAGGTTAATAGCACCTAAGCGAGAAATACGATTTGCAATACGCTCTAGCTCTTGCTCTAAATTCTCTTCAGTTAAGCTTTCATCTAAGTTAGCTAAAACATTTTCTAGGTCAAAGTCATCATCAAGTAATTGCTGACGAAGGTTTTCGCTTTTAACTGCAAAAGTTTGCGCTTCTAAACGAGATGATTCCAAACGCATACGCAATTCGGCAATTTGCTGCTCAACCTGATGACGCTGCTTCTCCACATCACGCAATGAGGTTTCAACCGTCTCCAATGCTTGCCTAGCTCGATTGAGTTCCTCTTCGACTGCAACACGTTTTTCGAGTAGCGCTTCCAGCTCTAATTTATTTTCTTCTACAGGGTCGCGGTTTTCTTCTAGAGCCATGCGCAGCGTTTCACGGCGCTCTTGCATGCGCTGCATTTGATCCTGCAAACGCTGAATTCCCTGCTTAATGGATTCTAGCTGTGTTTTTACCGACTGAGCACGCATAGCCAGCTCATGAGCACGATCGCGGTCATGTCGCGCTTGTTGCCTTGCGTTATCGAGCTTAGAACGAATGTCGTCACGCTGGCTAAGCAAGCTTTCGCGTTTTTCCGTGTCGGTCTCCATTGCGAGAATGGCTTCTTCTAAAATTGCACGCGCTTCAACTAGGTTTTCAGATTCTGCACTCAGCTGCTCTTTTGCTTCTTTTATATCCCTATCTGTGCGCTCACGCCCTTCGAGCACCTGCTCTACCTTGGCTCGCTTAGCACTTAATTGCGCTCGAGTCTCACCGTGGCTGCGCTGAATTTGTTCCGACTCGCTGCGCAAACTATCGCGCTGAGTTTCTTTATCTGACAGCTGTAACTTAACGCTCTCTAGCTCTTCTGTAATGGTTTCAATTTTTTCTTCCAGTACATCGAGCGACTCGCGCAATGTTTCCATCTCTTGCTTACGCGCAATAATGCCATCGTTAGCATCGGAAGCTTTAATTACTCGCAACCAGTTTTTGCTTAACCACAAGCCATCTTTAGTAACGATAGATTGCTCTGCAGTAAGGCTGCTGCGCATAGCCATTGCCGCTGTTAAATCTTCGGCGACCAATACGCCCGCCAAAATACCCGCAGGTAAATGGCTTGATTTAATTTTGCTTGCCAGCGTTTCTGCACCGCTGGCATAAGCTGCCCCTGCGTTCGGCTCAATTAAAAGTAACTCGCCACCGGTTAAATCGTTTAACAGGTCACTAAAAGTATCTAGGCTTGAATCAACACATACAGCCTGCAGAGACGAGCCCAAAACGACTTCTGCCGCCTTTTCCCAACCGGTTTCCACATCTAAGTTTTCGGCTAAGCGCTTATTACCCGCCAAACCTTGGGTTTCTAGCCACTCGCTTACCGCACCGCCACTTTCACCCATGGCAGCCTGATGCAACGCTTCTAAACTAGCAAACCGCCCCTTGCTGGTTTGTAACTCAGAACGGTATTGATCTCGCTCGTCGGTAAGCTTTTGCTGGCGCTCGCGAAGCTCAGTTATTTCCTCGGCTACCTGTTGGGCAGCTTCCGCCTTTTCTTCAATTTGCAGGTCGAGAGTACCAAGCTCTTCTTCGAGGATTTCGATATCTTCTTCTACATCGCCTACAACCAAGTTTTCTCGCTCACTCTCTAGCTTGCGAATACGGTCGAGTAAGCGCTGTTGCACTTGATCTAAATATTTAATACGTGACTGCTGTACTTCGGCCTGCTGGCGCGGCTCTGCAGCAGTTTGGTTAAACTGATCCCATTCTTGTTGCCAATGCTGCATGGCTTCTTCAGATTCAAGCAACATAGCGGCAGAAAGCTCTTCTGTTTCTTTAATTGTGCCCAAGTCTGGCTCAATTTCTAACAGCTCTGCTTCCCAGCCCTCTGCCTTGTGGGTGTCATTCGCTAAATGCTCTTCAGCTTCGCGACAATCGCGCTCTGTTTGCTCGAGATCGACTTTTAATTGACGCTCGCGCTCTTGCGCATGCTGAATGGTTTGCTCAATACGTGCTATATCGGCACCAATTGAGTAAAAGCGGCCCTGCACTTCGTTAAATGCGTCGCCGAAATCTGTGTGCTCTGAACGGAATTTTTCTATTTGAGCATCAAATTTAACTTGCTCGGTCACACCCGCTTCTACGCTTAGCTCTAAGTCGCGTATAGTGTTTTGTTTTTGATCTGCTTGTACCTTCAGTTTTTGATAGCGCAGCGCTTGCAAATCGGCCTTCAGCTGGCGCTCTTCTTTTTTAAATTCGGTGTATTTTTCAGCAGCCTGCGCTTGGCGCTCTAAACGCAGTAATTGACGCTCTAGCTCTTCGCGGATATCTGTTAAGCGCTCAAGGTTTTCGTGCGTACGGCGCATACGGTTTTCGGTATCGCGACGGCGCTCTTTATATTTAGAGATGCCGGCGGCCTCTTCAATAAATACGCGCAGCTCTTCTGGTTTAGCCTCAATCAATTTAGAAATCATGCCCTGCTCAATAATGGCATAACTTCTGGGGCCCAAACCGGTACCAAGGAAAATGTCGGTAATGTCACGACGACGGCATTTACTGCCGTTTAGGTAATAAAAGTTTTGCGCTTCGCGCGTTACTTTACGCTTAATAGATATTTCGTTGAAACCAGCGTATTCACCGGTAATTGTTGCATCACTGTTATCGAAAATAAGCTCGATAGATGCTTGACCAACAGGCTTGCGGCCACCGGAACCGTTAAAAATAACGTCCGTCATGGATTCGCCACGCAGGTTTTTAGCGGAAGACTCGCCCATAACCCATCGCACAGCGTCGATAATATTCGATTTACCACAACCATTCGGCCCAACTACAGAGCAAAGGTTGCTAGGAAAATTAACGGTTGTAGGGTCTACGAAAGATTTAAAACCCGCTAATTTGATACTTTTAAGGCGCATATTTGATCACTATTGTTGTCGATACAGGCTGTCGCAGTATTTTTGAGCACACCCGCTAGGCAAACCGCCCGTTTTCGCTAAAACCGACGATTCTACACATTTCATTTTGATGAAGCACCCGATTTAGGCACTTCTAATGACTAGGGGATTTGCTCGGATATGACGAGTACAGCAGGCTCCTTCTGCTCGGCTGGGGTAATGGGGCCAAAGGTGGCTTCCCAATCACCAGACTGGGGAACAGCACTGCCCGCTTGCGATACGCGTGCGACCAGCTCGACCTGCGAAAAACTCGATAAGGTCATGCCCTGAGCCATAGACATCTCTTCGGTAAGCTCAACCTTGATAGGCAACTGATCTACAGTCACCTTTTGGATAGCGAGTGGCATTCTCGGCCCCTGCCATGCACGCGCATAGATAAACACTGTCCAACTTGGGTCGACCTCAACGCTTTTACCCAAGCTTACTTGCATGGCCACTTTAGTTAAGCTTTTAGCGGGCTTGGCATCGCTAGCTTTGCTTGATTTCTCTGCCTTTGGCGAGAGCTCCAATGCCAGCTGCGCCTGAGCTATAGCTTGGCTTATTGCTTCGGTGCTGGGTGAATCTGGGTGAAAGGTGCCAAGCGCCAATTGCCAATAATCTATCGCCTTTTGGAACTCCCCCTCTTGATAAGCTGCGATACCCGCTAAACCAAGTGCATCCGAGTTGCGCGGCTCTAGCGCTAACGCCTGCTCGGTGTAATCGCGCACCGCCGGCGTAATGGAGTTGCCCGCTTGCAAAAATAGAGCATTGGCCAACTCGGCCATAACATGCGCCGCCTCTGGCTGCTGCTGTAAAACTTTCTTAAACGCTCTAACGGCCTCTTCATATTCGCCCTTTCTTACCGCCAAAGTAGCCAATAAGTACCAAGATTGAGTATTTTCCGGTGCTTCAGCTGTGCGCTGTAATAAAGATTGGTAAAGCTTGTCTGCTTCTTCTTTGGAGGACTGATTTTGCGCCGCCCCCATTTGCTCGTAGATTTCCCAATCTGCCATAGCCCCTTGCTTGGCATAAATAGCAATGGCAAGCACGGGTACCGCCACCACCAACGAGATAACTGGCAATCTACTGCGCCAATTGGTCACCAAAGGCTGCTCCTGCAAGGGGTCCACCTTGTTTTCCATTATTAGCGTGTTTTCTAAATCCCTTTTAAGACTCTCCGCCTCTTTGGCCTCTAGCTCGCCGCGCTGCTCGCTTGCATCCACATCGGCAAGGTGATCTTCAAATACAGACTCGTTAATTGCGTCTTGTTGACCGGTGGCCAGTTGTGACTTGCGAGATACTTGATTACGTATTGCCGGCCACAGGATAAACACAGCAGCCAATGCACTAAAAAGGAGGAAAACTTGCCAAAATGCCATTAGGTTATAGTCCAGTTAAAGCTATCTATTTGAATGTAATAATTATTTTTGTAATCCGCTTAGTCTTGATCGTGGTCTTCTGGTTGCTCTTTATCGGTAGCTATGTTGCGGCGGCGCTGTAGCACGATTACGCCAAACACAATAACGCCCATTAACAACATCAAACCCGGCCCCCACCACAAAATAAGGGTTTTGTTATTCACTGGGGGTTTATAAAGCACAAAATCGCCATAGCGATTCACCATATAGGCTTTAATTTGCTTGTTTGTTTGGCCCTCTTTGATAAGGCGAGCCACTTCGCGACGTAAATCGTAGGCGATACCCGAATCGGTACCCACTAAGTTTTGATTTGGGCACTTAGGGCAGCGCAACTCGGCAGCAAGTTCTTGATAACGCTTACGATCTGCGTCGTTATCGAACTCGATTACATCAACAGCAGCCCAGCTGGCAGTACAGATTAACAAGGTTATAGACACAAACAGAGCTTTAATTGTTCCTTTCACGCGTTTCTCCTCGGAATTTCGCCGCGAGATTATATCAGCCAGCACCTCACAGCTCTATAAGCGCAGCAGCCTGAGAAAGATAATAGATTAGCAGTAGACAAAACTGAGACCTTTAGCTCGCCAAAGGTTCAACAAACACCCAATGCGATCACCTTTTAAACCACTTTGAAAAGTTGAAATAATTTCGCAAAAAAACTGTTGACCGAAAACTCAATATCATTACAATGGCCGCTCCTTTCGGGGGGTGGTTAGCTCAGTTGGTAGAGCGGCGCCCTTACAAGGCGTAGGTCACAGGTTCGACCCCTGTACCACCCACCACTCAATCCTTTGCGTGACAAGGTGTGTTGAGATAAAGGAAAAATCGCGGCCCGGTAGTTCAGTTGGTTAGAATGCCGGCCTGTCACGCCGGAGGTCGAGGGTTCAAGTCCCTTCCGGGTCGCCACTATTTAGAAAACAAAAAAGCCCATACCGTTGGTATGGGCTTTTTTTTCGTCTTGCAGAAACTACAACGGTAGCCTGTGCAGCCCCAGCAACCAAAACCGCTGGGGCCAACGCTCAAACCTAAATAGCGCTATCGAACAGAGCGCAAACCGTATTGCCCCAACCCACCAGGCTCTACCTGAAAGATAGCCGAAGACTCCTCGAACACATGAGTCGCACCCAGCTCGAATGCCCCGCAGGCTTTACCGTCAAACTCTACACATTGCGGCAGCTCAAAAGTAAAGGTGGGTACAGAACTCACCTCTTTTAGCGCTATTGAATAAACAAGCTCACTTCCAGCCTGATCGGTACGTACCCATTGCAAATAAACCCGCTGAGCAAGCAACTCACCAGATGCAGAGGCTTCGTTTTGCGTATACAGGAGTTTGAAATGACCAGACATGTCAGAGTAGGACCAAGCACCCCCCTCCCAACTTGAAGCAACCACCTCAGAGGTTTTTTCTGGGCTAGCCATCACGTGATGCCTTTCCCATCGCTCGGTAGCAGCATTTGCCGCCGCGCTCATTAAGATAACAAAACCAACAAAACCAACAAAATTCACATAAAAAAGCGCGATCAATCGTAAAGGAGCTTGCACGTAGTCGTATTCCTAGCTGAATAAAAATTTAACAAAGAGCGCTAAGATGCCATGCCCTCGCAGCTTTGCCAAGGTTAAACCCAGTCTGAGTGCGCTTTTTGCCATTGCTTTTCCTTCTTAACATCGAAATAGGATCGCATAAACTCACGAATACGAGGCTGAATTTCTGTCCTAAAGCGACGACCACTAAACACCCCGTAGTGCCCCACTCCCGGCTGAATATAATCTATACGCATTTCTTCGGGGATGTTTTTACAAAGGGTATGTGCCGCCTGAGTTTGCCCGATGCCAGAGATATCATCGTTTTCCCCCTCGACCGTCATAAGTGCTACGCCTGTGATGCAGCCTGGGTCGACGAGCTCTCCGTTATGAATAAACTCCCCTTTGGGCAAGCTATGGTTTTGGAATACTTCTCGAATAGTATCCAGATAAAACTCGGCCGAGAGATCAAGCACCGATAAATATTCGTCGTAGAATTCGCGATGCTTTTGTGCGCTATCGCAATCACCTTCTACAAGGTGATCAAAATACTCTTTGTGCGCAGATATGTGTTTATCTTGGTTCATGGAGATAAACCCACTTAGCTGTAAAAAGCCAGGGTACACTTTGCGCATTACCCCTTTGTGAGGCCAAGGCACGGTGTAAATCATGTTATCTCGGAACCACTCAAATGGTCGCTCTAGGGCCAAGTTATTGGGCAGCGTTGGCGACTCTCTTGGGTCAATTGGCGAACCCATAAAGGTCATAGTTGCAGGCATTTTTTTGCTTTTGGCCTTAGCCATCATCGAAATAGCAGCTAAAACAGGTGGCCCGGGCTGACAAATAGCAACTACATGAATACCCTCGCCAATTTGCTCGAGAATTTCTGCCACATAATCGATATAAGTGTGAAGGTTAAATTCGCCACGAGCGATAGGCACATTGCGAGCATCTTCCCAGTCGGTCACATACACTTCGTGATCGGGTAAAAACGCTTCAACGGTGCTGCGTAACAATGTTGCATAGTGGCCAGAAAGCGGCGCAACAAGTAATACCCTAGGGTCTACACGCGTCTCTGAGCGCGCATTTTTTAAATCTTCTGCATCTCGCTTAAAGTGCACTAACCTACAAAATGGTTTTTTCCACACGATAGATTCAGAAACCGTCACCGGCGCGCCATTTACGACAGTCTCTGTAATGCCCCATTCGGGTTTACCGTATCGGCGAGTAAGGGATTCGAACAACTCACAGGAGGCAACCATGTTGCGCCCGTAAAAAGTATCAGCAAGAGGATTGTAACTGGATTGGAACAAACGCTTTTGAAAGCCAGCAAGTTCACGCCAAGGCGCTAAGGCTGCATGATTTAGCTCGTACGCGTGATATAACATGATGTAACCCCGCAGAAATGTGTGACTACCTATTGATCATAACACAATTTTGCTGCAATGCATCATAATTATATGGCGCGCAAAGCGTTGCACTGAGCGCGCCAAATCTAGACCTAATCTAGCCAGCGCTTCGTTAAGCCTTTGTATGCATCTATGCGCCTATCGCGGAAATACGGCCAAATTCGACGAACATCTTCACTGCGCTTTAGATCAATTTGCGCGCACAACGGCCCCTGCTCTTCACAATTGGCCAAGGCTAAAAACTCTCCCTGCGGGCCAGCGATAAAACTGGTACCCCAAAATTCGATCCCTGTGCCGTCATCTACCGGCGAGGCTTCAAAGCCGGTTCTATTCGCCACTAATACAGGTAAACCGTTGGCAATGGCGTGCGAACGCTGAATGGTCACCCACGCATCGCGCTGCCTTTCTTGCTCGTCTTCATCGTCGTCTGGGTCCCACCCTATGGCAGTGGGGTAAATAAGTACGTCGGCGCCGGCCATTGCCATTAAGCGTGCACCCTCTGGGTACCATTGATCCCAACACACCATTACCCCGAGCTTACCCAAGCGCGTTTCTACAGGCTCAAAACCACAACCGGGCGCATCGGCATCACCGGGAGTAAAATAGAATTTCTCATAAAAGCCGGGATCATCTGGGATATGCATCTTGCGGAAGAACCCCACACGACCTAGATCCCCATCTATAACCTGCGCTGTATTGTGGTAAAGGCCTGGCGCCCTGCACTCAAACCCCGAGATAACAAGCACAATATCTAACTCGGCGGCCAATTCGGCGAAATATTCATAGGTTTCACCATCTAAGTCTTCGGCCAGATCAAAACACTCAGTGTCTTCTACCTGACAAAAATATTGCGTGGCATGCAGTTCTTGCAGCACCACTAACTGAGCACCAGAATTGGCAGCTTCGCGCACATGCTCGGCTGTGGCCGCCATATTTTCTGCTTTGTCATTACCACCTATGGCTTGCTGCACCACTGCAGCTAGAAAAGATCGCGACATAACCTAAAAACCCGCCTTTTTTACCTGAAATAACATTAAATTGCACCTATTTGCATAGTGGCGCAATGTAAGCTGCCATGCTGCTCTAACAATGCTTCACAGCGCACCGTTACAATTGTTTTGTTTGGCATTGCTGTCGTTAGCACGTCGACCGCAATTTGATCTTCGCTCACCCCGTAAACGGGCACAAAAGCCACATCGTTACATATTA
Organism: Saccharophagus degradans 2-40; assembly: GCF_000013665.1. Taxonomy (NCBI): domain Bacteria; kingdom Pseudomonadati; phylum Pseudomonadota; class Gammaproteobacteria; order Cellvibrionales; family Cellvibrionaceae; genus Saccharophagus; species Saccharophagus degradans. Next base: position 2,364,386 of record NC_007912.1, on the reverse strand, counting down.
AAAAGTTGGCGTAAGTGGCCGGCAACAGCTGCCCTTCCTCCACCTGACTATACACAATTGGCGTAGGTAGCTCTGCCAATTGCCAGTTGTGCACTGCAGCCAACGCACTAATTTGCGACTTTAACGCCAGTAAAGCAGCCGCATCTGGGTGGCTTGGATTAGGACCAGAATACACCACAGAGTCGTTTGCAACGTATCTAGCAATGGTGTCGATATGGCCATCGGTATCGTCACCCGTCAGCTGAATACCCTCAAGCCAAGCGAAAGCCTTTACGCCCAACTCTTTTGCGAGTATCGCTTCAACCGCCGCCTGATTAAGGCCCGGGTTTCTATGGGTGTCTATTACGCAGTCTTTATTGGCGAGTAATACACCGCTATCGTTAATTTCTAAGGCGCCGCCCTCAAAAAAGTATTCGCTTTCGCGCACTACGTCACCAAGCCAAGGCTGTAACTTTTTACCCACCAAGGTATCTAGCGCCGCGGGGTACTTTCCCCCCCAGCCGTTAAAGCAAAAAGAAACATAATCGGAATGGGTTGTTAACGGGCCGTAATCTCTAATCCACGTATCGTCGTAATCTATGCTATCAATAACAGATACCGCACAGCGACGCGCGTTAGCTGCAGAACGCCCGAACTCTTTGTCTAAATCTTCCAGCCACTGCGCCTTGCTTATTGATGAATGCAGCAACACCCATACGTCACTATAGGTAGAAAATGCAATCAACATGGCCCAATAACATTGCTCTGCCTGCGCATAATTATCTTGCCAATCACTATCTTCATAGGGCCACGCAATGACAATTGCACGCACAGCAGACCATTCAGGTTTTAGCGCTGAATTCACAGTTACTCTCTTAAAATGAAATTATGCTGATATAAAGGAACCTATGAGTAACCCCAACCGCTTCGTTACCGTTCTTGCTAAGAGCTAAGCCCATTAGCAGCGAAGAACGCCTTGCGGCTGAACGTTTTTGCCCTCGCAAAAAGTAATTGAGGTTATTCAGAGTTTCCTAAAGTTTGTGGGCGGCTAAAACTAGTTAGCCGCCGGCGCCTGTAGCGCCTGCCATTGACTGGCAAGTTTAGTGTTCCAAATGTATTCAGATATTGGTCCGGTATGCTTATAGCGAATAACGCCGTCAGCATCCACAAAAAATGTTTCTGGTAGCCCCGTAATACCTAAATCTAAGCCAAAACGACCGGTATCATCGAAGATAACTGCTTCGTACGGGTCTTGGTGCTCTTCAAGCCACTTTAACGCGAGCTCTTTATCGTCCTTATGGTTAACACCAATAATACGAACGCCTTTTTTAGATAGTGCCACCAACTCTGGATGCTCTTTCTTACACGGCGCACACCATGTTCCCCAAAGGTTTAGCAAGTAGGGCTTACCTTTAATTTCCTCGCCCGACACAGCTGGCTTTTCGTCAAACAGTGAGGGCATAGTAAATTCAGGTACAGGTTTATCCAGCAGCGCCGACTCCACATGACCGGTATCGCCACGAATAAGCGCATACATAAGCACCACGGCCAAAAAAGCAAACACAAAAACAGGGATAAAAAGCTTTAAACGCTCCATTCTAATTTGGCACCTTACTCGGGTTGTTGTTTGGCAGTGGCAAGTATGGGCTTCGCATCGGCATCGCCAGCTTTTGCGTCTTCACCCACTGCATTTTTTACAGCAACAGTTTTTTTGCGCTTGTAGCGTTTATCTGTAATAGCTATAAGGCCACCCAGCGCCATAAACACTGCGCCAAACCATATCCAACGCACTACCGGTTTGTAGTGAATACGCATACTCCACGAGGTATTGTCTAGCTTTTCCCCCAGCGCAATATAAATATCGTAAAAAAAGCCAGGGTCGATAGCCACTTCACTCATTATATTGCCACCAGAAAAATAAGCGCGCTTTTCTGGGTGCAGAATGCTTATTGTCTCGCCGTCTTTGCGCACTATAACTTCGGCTCGCTCGCCATTATAGTTTGGCCCTCTTACGCGGCTTACATCAACAAGCTCATACTCTAAGTGGCCAGCAAACGCGGGCTTACCTAGCTCTAACCGTAGATCACGCTGATCATCGTAAATGGTATCTAAACACACACCCAATAGGCATATACCAAAGCCAATATGCGCCACAATCATGCCGTAGTACGTAGCCGTTAGCTTGCCCATTCCAATCCACACACTCGCAGCATTGCGGGTTTTACGTACTAGATCGAACAAACAAGACAAAATAACCCAGCTGCCAAGCGCAATAGAAACCGCCGCAGCCCAAGAATATTCATCGGCTATCATGCCCGGCAATGCGGTACCCAACCAAAGCGCATACAACGCGGGCGACTTAACCCAGTCACGCATTCTTTTAGCTTCGGTCTTTTTCCAATTAAGCACCATGCCAATACCGGTAGCTATGGCGGCAATGCTCATTAATATAGAGAAAAAGATATTAAAGTATGGCTCGCCCACCGACACAGCGCCCAACCCAAGTAGCAACAACACTACAGGGTAAAGTGTGCCTAGCAATACAATGGAAGCAGAAACAATAAACACCACACTGTTTAGCAATAAAAACGCATCGCGCGATAGCAGCGCAAAACCTGTTTTTGATTTAACCAGAGGCGCCCGCATAGCAAATAGTATGAGCGAGGCAAGAATCACAATAAATAAGAATGCCCCAATAAATACCCCGCGCGACGGATCACTGGCAAAAGCATGAACGGATGTAAGCAAGCCCGAGCGCACTAGTAACGTGCCCAACAAGCTCAGCGAGAAGCCAAAAATAGCTAAAAATAGGGTCCAGTTTTTAAATAACCCACGCTTTTCCGACACCGCCAAATTATGGATAAATGCGGTACCCACCAACCAAGGCATAAAGGCTGCGTTTTCAACTGGGTCCCAGAACCACCAGCCACCCCAACCTAGCTCGTAGTACGCCCACCAACTTCCAAGTGTTAAACCCAGCGTTAAAAAGCACCACGCCAAATTACCCCAAGGCCTACACCATCTTGCCCAGGCGCTATCTAACCGGCCACTTAGCAATGCCGCAATACTGAATGCAAAAATAACAGCAAAGCCAACATAGCCCATATACAGCATTGGCGGATGGAAGATAAAGCCGGGGTCTTGTAAGAATGGGTTTAAGTCAGCGCCATCCACAGGCGGTAAGGGCAATATTCGGTCAAATGGGTTTGAGGTGAGCAAAATAAACAAAATAAAGCCAAACGACACCATGCCGAGTACTGAAAGCACCCTAGCTTGAAAATCTAGCGGTAATTCGCGGCTAAAAATAGTTACCGCTAAAGTCCAACCTGCAAGCATTAACACCCACAGCAGCATTGAACCCTCGTGCCCGCCCCAAACGGCACATATTTTGTACACCACAGGCAGCAATGAATTCGAGTGATTGGCGACATAGGCTACAGTGAAATCGTCCTGATAGAACGAAACGCCAAGCAACACTATTGAGATTGCAACAAACACAAACATGCCGGTGGATAAAGATCGCGCAGAGGCCATCCACACCAGCTTACCGTTGTAGCTACCCGCCATGGGGATTATGGATAAACATAAACTAAGTAATAGCGCCATAATTAGCGCAAGATGACCGTACTCAGGAAGCATAATCTAGTCCTTCACAGGTCTTTTGGTGCTCTACACCGTCAACTGACTCTTTCATCGCGTTTTCAACTTCTGGTGGAGTGTAAGTTTCATCATGCTTGGCAAGCACCTCTACCGCTTCAAACACGCCCTCTTGCGTAACCTTACCGGTTACTACGGCCGCCTCGCCCTCATCGAATAAATCTGGCAATAAACCCTCGTAGCGCACCAATACTGACTCTTTGCCGTCGGTAATGCTAAAGGCTACTTTTAGGCTGTCGGAAGCGCGCTCTACACTGCCAGGCACAACACAGCCACCGCCGCGAATAGTTGGGCCTCTTGGCGCCTCTCCCGAAACTATTTGAGAAGGCGGGTAAAACAGGTTTAGGTTTTTACTCAACGCAAAAACCATTAGCCCCACGGCAACAGAGCTTGCGATAACAATAAAAAGAACCGTCATAAGACGTTGTTTTCTAACTGGGTGCATCACATTCTTCCAATTACTAAAATTTAAAACCTTTAAATTGGCCTAGCCCTTTAAATACAACTAAGTGCAGTAAAAAGTGCAGTAAAAAGTGCAACAAAATATGCTGCTAAGCCAAAAAACTTTAACCACCCGCGCTATTTTCTATGGCGGCTTCTCGACGTGCTAATCGGCGCTGCTGCTGAATAAATTTTCTACTTTTCAGAATCGGCATTAATAAAAGAGACGCCAAAACAACAAACGTTACAAAGTAACAAATCCACACGTAAGGCCCGTGGCCATTCATTGTGACAAATTCACTAAAACTATCGAAGTAAAAATCCATAAACGTCTATTTCTCCGCGACCAAATCTTGTACCCAGCGTGTTTTGCGCTCGCGAAGCAAGATTTCTGCTCGCACATGCAGGATCAAAGCCCATGAATATGTTAAATAATACGCCACAATCATAACAATTAAGGGGTAAGCCATAGAGGCTGCAATGGTCGACTCGTCAGTCACTTTTATTGTGGCTGGCTGATGGAGCGAATACCACCAATCAACAGACTTGTAGATGATAGGTACGTTTACCGTGCCCACTAAGGCCAATATTGCACACACCTTATCGGCGGCATCTTTGCTGGGGTTGGCCTCATGTAAAACGATAATACCCAAGTACAGTAACAGCAGAATGAAGGTAAACATAATGCGCGCGTCCCACTCCCACCATGTTCCCCATGTAGGCATACCCCAAACGGCACCGGTAAACAAAGACAGAAAGGTAAGCCCGGCGCCAATCGTGGCAGCCGATCGCATTACTACGAAGGAGAGCTTCATCTTCCAGATAAGACCAATGGCACCGGCTATGGCCATAACGTAGTAGCCAGCCATTGCCAAAATACTGCTAGGCACGTGCACGTATATTATGCGAAAGCTATTGCCCTGCTTTGCATCTTCTGGCGTAAACCCCAGCCCCCAAATAGCACCACCTACCAACATAATCACACAGGTGGCACCCAGCCAAGGCAGCCAAGCAGTTGTTTTTTCGTAAAACCAGCGGGGTGAACCCAAGCGATGAAACCATTCCCAAGACACAGGCTTATCCTATAACGGGGCAACTATAAGAGCTGCCTATCAAAGAGTTAGTGACGTAAATTTATTTTTAGTGCTCCTGCGGTAGCTGCTGGAGCTAGCACAAGAGATATAGCCAACATGGCGCCTATCACCGCAATATGCCCTGCAATGGGCACACCGTCAATCGAAGCGGTCACAGCTGTCGCTCCAAACACCAAAACAGGTACATAAAGCGGCATAATAATCAAAGAAAGCAACAAACCACCCTTTCTTAGCGTTACAGTAAGGGCTGCGCCTATTGCTCCAATCAAACTCAATACAAAAGTGCCTATAGCAAGTGATACTACAAGCGCCATATAGCCTTCACCCGGCAAAGACATCATCACGCCTAGCAATGGCGATAGCAGTGTAAGCGGTAGGCCAGTTACTAACCAATGCACAATTATCTTAGCCAGCACCAACCAAAACATGGGCTGCCCAGAAGCTAGCATTTGCTCTAAACCACCATCTTCGTAGTCACCCACAAATAAACGGTCAAGGGACAACAGCGTAGCTAGCAACGCCACAGTCCAAATAATGCCCGGCGCAATAGCCCCTAACACCTTTGGGTCTGGGCTTACCCCCAGTGGTATAAACATAAGAATGCTAAAAAAGAACAACAACGGGTTGGCGAGATCCGCCCTATTGCGAAAAGCGATTACCCATTCTCGAGCAAAAGCGCTGGCAAACAGTGTACCCAGTGAAGGTAATGGCGCAGTCAACACCGCGGAATGCTGTTTAGTAGTCATTGCCAACCGCCATATCTGATTTTTGCCCACGCAATGGCCGATACTGGTTTATATCTACCGTTTTTAAATTGGGTACACTCACGGGTTGATGGCTGGTAAGCAACACAATACCGCCGGATTCTGCGTGCGCGCGGATTAAACTTTCTAACTGCTGTACCCCGCCTACATCTATTGCAGTAAACGGTTCATCTAACAGCCAAATGGGTGCCTTGGAGCAGTAAAGCCTTGCTAAAGCCACCCGCCGCTTTTGACCCGCGGACATTTGATGACAAGGCACATCTTCGTACCCCGCTAGCCCCACTTTGTGAAGTGCAGCCTCTAATTGTGCTTCGGAAACATCAATCGCTTGCGCAGAGGTGTTTTTATTGCCGTTTAAGCCAAAATACCAGCGCAAATTCTCAAGCGCTGTTAAGGTTTGCTTAACACCTGTGGCGTGACCAAAATACAGCACTGAGGCAAAAAAATCGTAACCTCTATGAGGCGCATTATTCCATAGCACCTCACCGGTATAACTATCGGATAAACCCGCAACAATTCGCATTAACGTGGTTTTACCTGCGCCATTACTGCCCAAAATCTGAACGATATCTCCTGCCTCGAAATTTGCAGATAAATCTGAAAATAGCAGGCGCTCATCGCGTTCGCAGGCTAAAGACCGCAACGATAAAACCCTTTGATTAACGCTAGATTGTGACAACTGGCATCCCCCGATGAAAAAGCTCCCGAATAATACCAGATAACGCCAGCATTTTGCCGGTTATGTAAAGCTCGACTAAAGTATAAGGATACAAAGCCTTGATTTAAGACAAGAGAGACAACAATGGATGCGCCCACAAACAAAACCGACATAGGCGCAAAGATACTTAGCTCATTATCCAAAGGGGCTACCAGCGCAGAAATAAACCCAACCACAGATTTAAAGCCAGGCACGGTATTAAAGGGCGTAGTTGAGCAAATTAAACCCATCACTGCGCAAACGGCAAATCAACTGCTTGCAGGCACCGCAAGCGAAGCGCAAGCCAAGCCAGCCAACAGCCCCTACACCAATGCGCAGAAAACTACAGCAAGCCTGCCACCTAAAATAGAAGCATTGTTACGCTCAGTGCAATCCAATCTGAATACCGCTAGCCAAAATACTGCAGTACTAGCAGATATAAAAATTGGGCGACAAACACTCCCTATTGTTACCAACATCCCACTTAAAAGCGGCGACGCAGTTTTACTTACCAGCCGTGCAGATGGCACGCTAAATTTAGACCCCAAACTCAACAACCTAATTGCCGCCAGACTAACGCAAACAAACCCCAGCTCGGTAACGTCGGCACAGCAACACCCCAGCGATTTGAATGCGGCAACCTCTCGCTCGCTGTCCAATACACCAACAAACATGCTTAAATTGCAGCCAGCACAAATGCAGGCTGTAACCGCCGAATTGAATCGAGCACTACCCCAGCAGCAACCGCTTAACCAAAGCCTGCAAACACTTAACAGCTCGCTTAACATACTGCGCGAGCACTCACAGCAATTAGCCCTAAGTACTGCAGATAAAAACCAGCTTATAAAACTGGTTAACAATGTAATAAATAAAGCCCTAGATTCCAGCAACCCCATAACAGGCCAACAGGTATTGAAAGCCATTCAAAATAGCGGCCAATTTTTAGAATCCAAACTAGCCAACAGCTTACTTACCAATAAAGATGCCAGCCCAACAGCTAAACAAGCTACAGCAGAAAACATAGCGAATAGCGACACCAAAAGCCTTTTATTTCAAACCACCCAAGCTAGTAGTTCACAGTTAAATACAGCCCCCCCTATTACAGAGAAACCCCAAACCGCACTTGACGCTTTACTAAAGCAATTTATGACGGCAAAAGGCCACATGCCAGAGGCTAACAAAACAAAAGCCGAAAACACCCAGCGCCTACTTACCGCCATAGCCGCTGCCGCGCAATCGGGTTTAGCGCGTATTCGATCAAATCAGTTACAACAATTACTGCAAATGGATAGCGCCGCTATAGATGCAGTACGCACCCCACCGCTTGCGTTAGAGCTGCCCATTAAACTCTGGGATTATATTTTCCCGTTACACCTTAGCTTTCAAGAAAAATGGCGCACAGAAGATGAAGAGGAGAAAGAAAAAAATAAAGACAAAAAACAAAAGCGCAAAAGCTATTGGACCATGTTTATGGAGTTTGAATTAGACAACCTAGGCAAAATGGCTGCAGAAGTAAAAGTGCAAAAAGATGCCTCTGGCGATCAAGTAATGAGCACACTTTTATGGGCGGAAAGCGAACCCACCAGACAAAAAATTCGCAAAAAAATACACACCCTTAAAGCAGACTTAGAAAACACCGGCATTACTGTAAATAGCATGGAATGCAGTGAAAATGCGCCGCCTATCAACAAGCGCACCACCATCACACAATCTTTAATAGATATAACGACATGACAGAGCTAACAGAAACACACCAGAAAATGACCAAAGCCGTAGCACTTTATTACGATGGCGAAAACACACCTATTGTGACTGCCAAAGGCTTGGGCGAAGAAGCGCAAGAAATAATTCGTATTGCGGAAGAAAGTGGCGTGCCATTATGCGATAACGCTTTACTGGTAGAGTTATTAGCACAACTAGAATTAGGCGACAGTATTCCTGGCTCGCTCTATACAGCTATTGCTCATATTCTTTCATTTGCTTACCAGCTAGAACTTGATTACCACCCCTTACCTATTGATCGCTAACGTTGCTATTGTTTGGCAGCCAAGCTTGGTCGGACTTTCTACCGTATAAACATAAAGCAACAATTGCGGGCAAATAACATACAGCGGAGAAAATAGAGCCAACCATTTTTTGGGCTTCTGGCACACCTGGGTACAAATCGATTGCACCAAAATAGGCGTAAATGTGTGCATAAACAATATTTACCAATAAAAACGCATGCCAAAAAACGGGGGTCATAATTGACTTGCTTAGAGCGAAACCAAACAACCCTGCGTACAAGCCTACCGAAAAACACACACTTAAAAACTCTAACACCCCAGCATCTGGGTGACGAAGCAAAACCGAATAACCTAACAGTTCGATAAATACAATAAAAACCGCGTAAGCTAACCACCACTTCGAACGAGTTGGTGCCTTATTGTTAGAAAAATCCGTCATAATTCGAGTCTTGTATTAATTATTTTTAAAGATTAATCACACGGCACAACTATACCGGTGCCACCTAACCCGCAATAACCGTTAGGATTTTTCGCTAAATACTGCTGATGATAAGCCTCTGCGAAGTAAAACTCTTTGGCTTTAATTATTTCAGTTGTTATTTCACCGTAGCCCTTCTCGGTGAGCATTGCTTGAACAACTTGCTTACTATGCTCAGCTTGCTCTGCCTGCTCATCGGAATATACATACACGCCCGACCGATACTGGGTACCTAAATCATTGCCCTGCCGCATACCTTGAGTAGGGTTGTGAGACTCCCAAAAAACCGCCAGCAACTTTTTAAAGCTAACTTGTGATGGGTTGTAAACAACCAACACAACCTCATTGTGACCGGTACTGCCAGAGCACACTTCTTCATACGTTGGGTTAGGTGTAAACCCAGCGCTATAGCCAACTGCGGTTACATATACGCCAGGCAATTGCCAAAATTTACGCTCTGCTCCCCAAAAGCAACCAAGTCCAAACACACATTGCTGCATGTTGCTAGGGTAAGGTGGCGCTAGCGGCATGCCGCTTACAAAATGCTCTGCTGCGGTTTCAATAGGTACATTGCGACCTTTAAGGGCAGTTTTTTCTGTGGGCATTTTGGCCTTTTCGGGCTTTGCATAAAACAAGCTCATACCGTGCACCTTTTTAAACGCTATTGGTTCGCAGTTAACTTCACACTGCACATCATTTAATCAAAATATCACAATACTTGCGCCAAACGCTGAATAGCAGACAAATTCATACTTTTTGTACTTTGAATAGCGTGCAATTCGTGTAACTATTCTGCGTTATATAGCGCTAAACTAACAGAGTTTGATAGACAAATATTAGCTATCACTGGGATGTACTTATTGCAAGCAACTATACCACTGCATAATGCTATCACTGCAATATAGCCCCAATTTATTTACCCACTATTATTACGCTAAATTTACCTCATTGAGCGATGCCGACCGAACCTATGACCGAATTGAAAACCCAGTTTGAATCCCCCTACTTTGCCGCCATCGATTTAGGCTCCAACAGCTTTCACATGCTTATTGTGCGCTTAAACGAAGATCAAATAGACATAATTGATCGCGAAAAAGACATGGTTCAAATTGCTCGGGGTTTACAAAAAGACGGCTCACTTAGCGCAGAGGCTAAAGAGCGCGCCATAGCAAGCTTAACACGCTTTGCCGAGCGCCTAAGGGATATACCTTCTGCGCAAATTCGCGCAGTGGGCACCAAAGCGTTAAGGGCAGCACGCGATACAAAAGAATTCTTAAAGCAAGCCGAAGCCGCACTTGGGGTGCCAATTCAAATTATTTCCGGCTACGAAGAAGCGCGTTTGGTTTACTCGGGCTTTTCCCATTCGGTATCTAACGACCACTCGCGCAGGCTTGTAATAGATATAGGCGGCGGCAGCACCGAATTTATTGTAGGGGTAGATTACGAACCAGCCCTAATGGAAAGCCTGGGCATGGGCTGTGTAACCTTTTCCGAAAACTTCTTTTTTGATGGCGGCGTAAACCCAAAAACAATGCGCAAGGCATACTTAGCAGCATGCAGCCGCCTAGAAAGCATTCGCAAAATATATTTAAAAAGCGGCTGGGACACAGCACACGGTACATCCGGTACCATTAAAGCTATTGCCGACTTAGTTGCCGGGGCAGACGGCGGCGCTATTATTACTCGCGATTCACTAGAAAAACTATACGAAAGTATTGCCCAAACCGGCGAGCTGCCACACAACGATATCCCCAAGCTAAGACAAGATGTATTACCCGCTGGCACGGCCATATTGTTAGCCGTGTTCCATCAGTTACAGCTTGAGCAGCTAAGAGTAGCCAATGCCACCCTTAAAGAAGGCCTTATTTACGACACCATTGGCCGCTTTAGCAACCACGACTCGCGCAGTTACACCGTTAAAAAATTACAAGCGCAATACCAAATAGACGAAGCCCAAGCAGACCGCGTAGCCAATACGGCTATTGGCTTATGGTTGCAAATAGAAGGCTTGCCAATGCGTGGCGTATCGCGCACTAAAATTTTGCGCTGGGCGGCCATGCTGCATGAAGTGGGGCTAAGTATCTCCCACACCAGTTTTCATCACCATGGCTACTATATACTGCGCCATAGCGATTTGGCCGGTTTTGGCCGATACGAGCAATACATATTGGCAAACTTGGTGCGTGGCCACAGAAGAAAGCTATCTACCAATAGGTTCGACGGCATGGACGACGCCACCCTAGCTGCCTTTTTGCCCGTATTATTGTGCTTAAGGCTCGCCACCTTGCTACACCGCCGCAGAGAAGATTTAACGGTAACCCCAAGATTACGTGAAAATAACGGCCGCTATACACTTAGCTTGCCACAGGAATGGGCCGCCGAGCACCCGCTCACAGTTTCAAGCTTAGAGCACGAGCGCGCCTATTTTGGTGCAGTAGACATACAATTCGAGTTTGTTGCAGTTGCAAATTAAGTGCGCTGCATTAAACATACACACAAAACCCACGGCTACTAAAACATAATGAAATTAGTGAACAAGCAATGATTCGGCTTATATTTGCAGCAGTATTAATAGGTGTAATTTGGTGGTATTTACGCAAATTACGCAAGCTACCCGCAAAAGAACAAAAGAAGGCCTATTGGAATGTAGCGGTAGCCGCACTTATCGCCATTACGCTTTTTGCAGTATTTACCGGTCGCATGCACTGGCTTGGCGGTGTAATAGCGGGGGTATTTGCGCTAGGTAAAATGGGCATTAGATACTTGCCGCTTATTAAATTTTTGGGCAAAAACAATGTGTTTGGCAACCCAACCTTCAATACTCCGCACCTAAAAGCTCAGGTAGACCTACAAACCGGCGATGTTACGGGCGAAGTGCTTGATGGGCCGCTGAAAGGTAAAAACATCGCCGATTTAACCAATGAAGAGCTAGCAGAACTACACAGCTACTACAAAGATAAAGACAAGCGCGCCTACTACCTTGTATACGTTGTAATGCAGCGCAGAAACACCCAAGCACACAGCCAATCGAGTGGGCAAGCTGGGCAAAAAACGTTTGTCGATGCAGGCAACCTAGCGATCACAGAAGCGGAGCAAATTCTAGGGCTGGAAGATAACTACTCGAAGGACGATGTAATTGCCGCACACAGAAGACTTATTCAAAAACTGCACCCAGACCGTGGTGGTAACGATTACCTCGCATCGCAGGTTAACTTAGCCAAAGATACCCTCTTAAAACACTTGGACTAAACCAAGCTAAGCCCTACATCTAATAAACGCATCACCCTATTGCCCGCTCAATAAGCAGCGGGCATTCATACCTAAGGCCGCTTAAACACAAAATGTAGGTAGCGCGCCATATTTCTAAACGGCTCTAAGCGCGAGTACTCCAATTCTTTTACTAGCAAGCCATCTGGGTCGGCTTCGCGAATGCTTTTGTCTAAAATGTAATCCTGAAAAACGCGAATCCCGCTAAAACCAACTAACTCCAATTTCAGCTTCTTACCCCATTGCATAAGTTGCTCGGGAGTAAGCGGTGATATGGGGGTAAGGCTACCTTTAAACGCTTTAAAGTTATTGCGATCGAACTTTTTGAAATTACCTCGCAAAAGGTTTTTAAACGCTAACCCGTGGGCGTTATAAACAATTACCGACAAATAGCCACCAGTAGCGACAGAATCAACTAAATAACCAAAGCCTTGACGAGGATCTTCTAACCATTCCAATACCGCATGCCCAAGAACCAGTGGATACTCCTTCACAGGCAGTTGCTGTAACGCGCACTGGGTAAAGGTTGCACTGCCAACGATTGGCATACCAGCTTGGGCTTGCGCCTCGCATATCTCCTGCCAGCGCACTTTGGCCATGGCTAACATCTTTTCAGACACGTCGCACAAGTGCACATGCGCGCCCTGCTCAGCCAAACCCAACGAAAAATGCCCTTGTCCTGCTCCCATATCCAACACTTCAACACCGGCTAAGTTTTGGAATAATGGAACGTAATCGCACAAATCTCGCTTTAGTACCTCTAGCCGCACCCGCCCTTTGTGGCTGCCGTAAATGTTGCGAGCAAAGCGCGGCGCTAGGTCGTCGAAATTTCTATCTGCCATTTACTACCCTATTTATTGCCTTAACCTTAGTAGGTTAACAACAACTTTAATTACACTTATTTAGTGGTTTTAGTATGTCTTTGCGCGTTTAAGGCAAGCTTGTTCGCTATTACTTCATCTATGCTTAAACCTAGCTTGTCACACAGCACCACAAGGTACATGGCAACATCGGCAATTTCTTGGCCAACAGCCTGTTTTTGCGTTTCGGTTAATTCATTGCCATCTTCCAGCCACATAAACTGCTCAAGCAGCTCTGCAGACTCTACAGAAATTGCTGCAGCAAGGTTTTTGGGGGTGTGATGACCATGCCAGCCCTCTTTATCGGCAATAGCATAAAACGCTTCTAGAATGTGCGATATGTTCACCTTTTGTGCTACTCCCGTATTGGTTAGGCCTATAGCCGCTGCGGCGGTTGAATTATCACTGACACAGGTTTACATTCCAATCATTGATTCTTATTTCGCGCATAACGCGACACCGTTGCACTTATAATCGCAAGTACACCTAGAGGCCTATATGACTGCCAGCGCAGACTCGGTAACAAACACTCCCGCTCACCACAAAAGCTTTAACTACATCCGCTCACAGTATGTTGCATCGCTTAACTTAACCGTGCAGGAATTTGAGCACAAAGTAACGGGAGCCAAACACTACCACTTGGCCGCAGACAACCAAGAAAACGTATTTTTAGTGGCGTTGCGCACCGTGCCACAAGATAGCCGTGGCGTAGCCCATATTCTAGAGCACACCGCACTTTGCGGCAGCGATAAATACCCTGTGCGCGACCCATTTTTTATGATGACGCGCCGCTCGTTAAACACGTTTATGAATGCCTTCACCAGCTCTGACTGGACTGCTTACCCGTTTGCGAGCATGAACAGCAAAGATTACAACAACCTATTAGATGTGTATTTAGATGCGGTGTTTTTCTCGCGCCTAGACCCTCTCGACTTTGCCCAAGAAGGCCACCGCCTCGAATTCGAAACCGCAGACGACCCAAGCTCTAAGCTGGTGTACAAAGGCGTTGTGTTTAACGAAATGAAAGGCGCTATGAGCTCGGTCCCGTCGCAGCTTTGGCAAACTCTCACTAAGTACTTGTTTCCAAATAACACCTATCACCACAACAGCGGTGGTGACCCAGAAGCCATTCCCGATTTAACCTACGAGCAGCTGATTACGTTCTACAAAACCCACTACCACCCAAGCAACGCTATTTTCATGACCTATGGCGACAAACCAGCGGCTGAACTACAAGAAAAATTTGAAACCCAAGCGCTATGTAAGTTTGAACGGTTAGATAAAGAAATTTCGGTGCCCGACGAAAAACGCTACTACGCGCCGGTAAAAGTGCAAGAAAGCTACCCCTACACCCAAGCAGACGCTGCCGACAAACATCACGTTGTACTGGGTTGGTTATTAGGTAAATCCACCAATTTGCAAGAAGCGCTGCAAGCACAGTTGCTATCAAGCGTGTTAATGGATAACAGTGCAACTCCACTTATGCACGCACTCGAATCTACCGAGCTTGGCTCTTCCCCCTCGCCCATTTGCGGCCTAGATGATTCGCAAAAAGAACTTACATTTATTTGTGGCTTAGAGGGCTGCCAAGAAGGCAGCGCAGATGATGTAGAGCAATTAATTGAAAGCACCTTGCGCAAAGTAGCCGAAGAAGGCATTCCACAAGAAGACGTTGAATCTGCACTGCATCAATTAGAATTACACCAGCGCGAAGTGGGCGGCGACAGCTATCCATTTGGCCTTCAGCTAATAATGACCGCCCTTACCGCGGCTACACACCGTGGCGACCCAGTAAAATTATTAGATGTTGATGCAGCACTGGATCAGCTGCGTGAAGATATAAAACAGCCAAACTTTATTAAAACACTTATCGAAAAGTGGCTGCTAAACAACCCGCATAAAGTACGGTTAACGCTTAGCCCCAATGCCGAGCTGCAGGCGCGTAAAGAGCAAGCAGAGCTAGAGAAACTTGCGCAAATACAAGCGAACCTAACCGAAGAAGATAAACAAAACATTGTTGAGTTGGCCCAAGCGCTTAAGAAACGCCAAGACCAAATTGATGACGAAAGCATTCTGCCCAAAGTGACTCTTAGCGATGTACCCGCAGCAGAAGATGCAACCACAGGTGAAACGACCACACTTGCGCCCAACAACCCCACACCCGTTACGCGCTATAGCGCAGGTACCAATGGCCTTGTGTACCAACAATTGATATACCCGTTGCCGCAGTTTTCGCCCGAACAGCTTAACGTATTGCCGCTGTACAACACCTGCATTACTGAGCTTGGGCTCGGTGAAAAAGATTACTTAAACAGCCAGCGCTGGCAAGCTAGTGTTACAGGCGGCCTTTCTGCTTTTAGCTCAATTCGCGGCGATGTTAACGACCCTCATAAATTAACCAGTTATTACGCGTACTCAGGTAAAGCACTTAATCGCAACCAAGCAGCGCTTAGTGATGTATTAAAAGCATTAATAGAAACGCCACGCTTTGACGAAACTGGCCGCATTGCCGAATTGGTATCGCAAATACGCGCCCACCGCGAGCAAAGCGTTACCGGCAGTGGCCACAGCTTAGCCATGGCTGCAGCATCTTCTGGCATTTGCGCTGCGGCTAACTTGCAACATAACTGGTCTGGCTTAGCCGGCATTAAAGCGCTTAAACAGCTGGACGACGGTTTGCGGTCCGAAGGCGGCCTAGAAGCGTTATCAAATTTATTTACCAGTATTCACGAATTAATTACTGCGTCGCAATTTCAAGCTTTGCTTATTGGTGAGCATGCCCATTTAGACGAGATGCAAGCCCAATTAGCAGCCCGTTTTACAAGCAATACCCAAACCCCAGCTACAGGCTTTGACCTTGGCAAACAAGTTCGCCAAGTTAACGATGCGTGGTTAACCGATTCACAAGTAAACTTTTGTTCTAAAGCCTACGCCACAGTTCCTATGGACCACCCAGACGCGGCCGCACTTGTTGTGCTCGCCGGCGTAATGCGCAATAGTTTTTTACACAAAGCCATTCGCGAGCAAGGCGGCGCATACGGTGGTGGTGCAAGCCAAGATAGCACTATTGGCGCTTTCCGCTTTTACTCCTATCGCGACCCGCGCTTAGAAGAAACCCTTGCAGACTTTGACCGCAGTGTAGAGTGGGCAATAACCGAGAATCACGATAGACAAAAAGTAGAGGAAGCCATTTTAGGTACTATTGGCTCATTAGATCGCTCCGAGTCCCCTGCGGGTAAAGCAAAACGCTGTTTTTATCAAGAATTACACGGGCGCCCACCCGAAGTACGTCAACGCTTCCGCGAGCGAATTTTAGCCGTTGAAGCCAGTGATTTGCGCCGCGTAGCGGAACTGTATCTAAAACCCGACAATGCACACATTGCAGTTGTGACGGATTTCAGTAAAAAAGACAAAATGGAAGCAGCGGGCCTTACAATCCAAACGCTGTAAAAATATTATTCACGCGCGCCCACCCAAGGGCGCCGTACAAAGGATTGCAATACTAGGAGTATTTTAGATGTATAGCTGCACCATTCGTCCGCGCTTTAACGAAACCGATGCCCTAGGGCATATAAGCAACACCGTGTTACCTAGCTGGTTTGAATCTGCGCGGGCACCGCTGTTTGAAGACATTATCCCATCTTGGACTATCGCCAATTGGCCCATTATTTTGGCCCACTTCGAAGTCGATTTTCTGCAGCAGATTTTTTTGGGGGCAGATGTAACAATTACAACGCAAATACAAAAGGTAGGTAACGCCTCGTTTACGGTGTATCACGAAGCGTTTCAATCAGATAAAAAAGTTGCCTCAGGTAATGCAGTGTTAGTATTTTTTGATTTTAAAACACAAAAAACCACCGCAATCCCAGACGATATTAGAGCTATTTTAGAATCCAACCTCGGCTAACATAATCACTACCGCTTTTAGCAACTAGCAACTAGCAACTAGCAACTAGCAACTAAGCATTAGGGTATATACAAACTAAATAAACCGCCGCCTATATCACTATCATTCGATAATTTGATAAACCCGTGGCGGTTTTTTTCTTTGTGCATTTCGGCAATACGCTCGGCAAAATATAACCCTAAATGGGTTCCATCTTTGCTTACCTCGGCGTCTTCAACCCCGCACGAAGGCCTATCTAACATGCTTGGTGGGTAGCCAGAGCCGTTATCCGCAACCGAAAGCACCAGCATATCGTTTTCTACTTTTGCAGATAACACGATTTTATTACTGGTATAGCGTATGCCATTAATAAGCACGTTATGTATAACGCTGCTTACTAAATCTCTATCGAAATACCAATTTAAATCGTGGTCGCAATCCATATCTAAACTAATATCGCGGGTTTCTATTAAAGTGTGGTTGCGAGCTATTTGCTCTTCAAAAATATCCACAATGTAGTGCTCATCAATGCGTAACGGCAAAAATTCGTTTTGCATACGGTACACAGTTAGCAGTTGCACCAGCTCGTTATTTATACGCGAAGCCTCGTAACTTAGCGTTGAGTACTGCCTGCTTTGCGATTCATCCTTAGGCGGGGCCGATTCCATTAATTGGTCCAGCGAAGCCAACAGCATACCCACCGAATTTTTCATATCGTGTACGCTCGATGCCAACACCATGGCGAAATCTATACCTTTTTTAGGTGAATCACTCATACTCTCTCCTGTTCTGTAAACGCCATTTTTCGTAGCTTTTCGTAGCGATTAAATTGCGGGTGCTGCTCATCAATTAGCGAAGCAATTAATTTAAGCGACGCGTGGCAAGCCCCGGACAATTCTGGGTCATCAGGGTAGTCTCGCATTTTGCCCACAAGGGTTTGAATAATATTTAGCTGTAAACCTATATGCTTAGGGAACAGTTTCTTCGCTTTTTCAAAACACTCCAGGGCTTGGTCGTATTCGGCTTGATTATATAAATCTATGCCCTCCCTATTTACAGCTGCCACCATCGCCCTATTGGCGTCACTGGCTGGCTCATCCAGAAATACGTCAAGCTGCTCCAGCGCTTTTTGGTCGTAAGCAAACTGCTCTTGTAGCTTGGCCAAATAAGCGTTGGCTTTATCTTGCTGCCCCATCGCAATAAGTAAATTTACGTAATCCATATGTAGGGCAATATCAGCCGAGTCGGGCGCAAAAACACGCTCAACTTCTGTAAGGTTCTGCTCAGCCACGTCTTTTTCGTTTTTAGCACAGTGAATTGCAGCCCGAAGCATTTTGGCCTGTGCTTCTAAATTGTCATCTAAGCTATAGCGCTCTTTGGCCTGCTCCAGCAAGGCAATGGCCTCGTTGGCGGTATCTGGGGGCACGTCTAGCTCTGCCTCAATACATTTAGCGGCAACCCTAGCGTAATTTAGATTATCTTTCGCTTCGCCATAGCACGATAAATCGCCCAACTTAACGGCTTTTTTAAATGCACCTAAGGCAACACTGAAATCCTGATTTTTTTGCGCCACTTCCCCAAGCTTTTTTTGCCGAAGAATAGACATTGGCGATATTTCTACCGCTCGCTGTAAGGCTGTCTGCTCCGCGTTAACATCGCCTTTCCCCGCATAGGTATCGGCTAATACATCGTAAGCGGGTAGGTATAAGGGGTTTTCATTAACTATTTGGTGCAGCCACTCCTCTGCTTGCTCAAACTCGCCACGTGCCTGTTTACAACGCGCCAAACCGAGTTTTGCCCAATCCAACTGACGAAATTCAAGTGCAGTTCTATATAGCCGCTCGGCTTTATCGAATTGATTGTCGTGTATAAACAGCTCCCCCAGCCACTTTTGGGCGGCGGTAGAATACCGGTCTTCGGCAAGCGAAAGATCAATTAGCTTATCAATAGCGGTTGCCATATCCCCTGCATCTAATGCCTTATACACAGGCGAAAAAGCAAGCCGTTGCAGTAAAATACGGTCTATACGCTGCTGCAGCATACCCGCTGTAATAGGCTTCATAAGGTAATCGTTGGGCTCACAATCATAAGCAGACATCACAATAGTACGAGCCGCTTCAGCCGAAACCATAATAAATACGGTGCGCTTTGGTAGCAGGTTTTTAAATCGTAGTTCTTCTAGTACGTGCTGACCGGTTTTACCGTTGCCTAGGTTGTAATCGCACAAAATAATGTCGAAGGCTTTACGACTGCATATATCTATTACGCTTTCCGCATTTCCCGCCGTATCCACCGTTTGCACGCCCAACCGTTGCAACATGCCAAATACCGTATTGCGGAAACTACTAAAATCGTCCGCCACGAGGATGCTCAAGGCTCCGTAGTTAATATAGTGCTTCGGTTTTTTCGAGGATACAGCCATGCAGTACCTGTCATCTAGCCTATTAATAGTGCTTTTTACCCCTACGCCTAAGTATTTGCATCAGGCTATCTAGGTAGCAAAAATGGTTGTTTCAATAAGTGTAGTTGATTGTTTGTAAAAGGCTCAGTCGCTAGAATAGCCGGCTTTCGGGTGAATTCCGTTGTGGTAGCCCCTTAACGCTATATTGAGTGCAATTTATGGACGACACGTCCCAACGAGATAACATCTACGCCGCGCCACACGATAACGTGGGTGAATTCATCTTCGATAAGAAGGTGGTAGATGTATTTCCCGATATGATCAAGCGCTCGGTACCGGGTTACAGCACCATCATCCACATGATTGGCCAAATGGCAGAGCGCTACGCCAAGGCAGATTCCACTTGTTACGACCTTGGCTGCTCGCTAGGCGCCGCCACACTGGCTATGCGCCACCGTATAAGCGCTGCGGGCGTGTCTATTGTTGGGGTAGATAACTCTAGCGATATGATCGAGCGTGCAAAACAGGTAATCGACGCCGATAGCTACGATGTACCCGTAACCCTTCGCTGCGAAGATATAAACCAAACCCCTATTAGCAACGCCTCGGTTGTGGTGTTGAATTTCACCTTGCAATTTATTCCTAAACAGCAGCGCCAAAGTCTGCTGGCCAATATTTATGCGGGCATGAACCAAGGCGGCATTCTTATACTGTCTGAAAAGCTTACCTTTGAAGATGCACACCACGACGAGCTAGTAACCGATTTGCACCATTACTTTAAAAAAACCAATGGTTACAGCGAGTTAGAAATTGCCCAAAAGCGCACCGCGATAGAAAACGTATTGGTACCAGAAACCCTCACCACCCATAAAAACAGGCTTACCGAAGTGGGTTTTCGCAGCGTAGACCTGTGGTTTCAATGCTTCAACTTTGCTTCAATAGTTGCTTTTAAATGATTGATTACACTAGCTTTTTAGAACAAGAAAAAGAAGGCCCGCTAGCTCGTTGGGTAGAAATACTGCCAGACCAAATTAGCGAAGGCTTATCTACCAAGCGCTACGGCGACCTAGAGCAATGGCTAACTGCCATGCAGAATTTACCCCAAGTAGACAACGTACAGGTTAGCTACCAAAGCGCTGTGACGTTAAAATCTACAGCCCCCTTAGCCCAAGAAACCCATACACTTATTGAGCAGCAGTTTCGCGCACTCATCCCTTGGCGCAAAGGCCCCTACAATATATTTGATATTGAAATAGACACCGAATGGCATTCGGACTGGAAGTGGGACCGAGTCCTACCCCATTTAGCACCACTCAAACACCGTAAAATTCTAGATGTAGGCTGCGGCAATGGATACCACTGCTGGCGCATGTATGGTGAAGGCGCGAGCCAAGTAATAGGCATAGACCCATCGCCGCGCTTTGTTGTGCAGTTTTATATGCTAAAGCACTTTATTGGCAGCAACGCCCCTGTGGACCTATTACCGGTCCCCATGGAAGCCGTACCCGCCAATTTACAAGCTTTTGACACCACCTTTTCAATGGGTGTTTTGTATCATCGCCGCTCCCCTATGGATCACCTACGCGAACTAAAAGCCACATTGCGCCCAGGCGGTCAATTGGTTTTAGAAACCTTAGTAATAGAAGGCAAGCTCGGCGAAGTGTTAGTGCCAGAAGGCCGCTACGCAATGATGAATAACGTATGGTTTTTACCTAGCGTGCCAACACTTATTTCTTGGCTAACCAAATGTGGCTTTAAAAATGCCCGCTGCGTAGATGTAAACCAAACCAGCACAGACGAGCAACGCTCGACCGAATGGATGACCTTTCAATCGTTAAGCGACTTCCTAGACCCTAACGACCCAACCTTAACCGCAGAAGGCCACCCCGCCCCATTGCGGGCAGTGATACTTGCAGAAGCGCCTGAATAGGTGAATAGGCGCTTCGTTATTTCACACTCAAACCTTATTAAAACGCTTGCTGAGCCACACACTCTGCCAGCCCAAACTAAACTGGGCTGCGCATAGTAACAAATTCCTCAGCTGCGCTTGGGTGGATACCAATAGTATTGTCAAAATCCTGCTTGGTTGCGCCGGCCACAATAGCAACAGCTATGCCCTGCATAATCTCAGCGGCATCTGGCCCCACCATATGACACCCCACAACCTTATCGGTAGTTTTATCTACTATTAGCTTCATTAAGGTGCGCTCCGCTAAACCAGAAAGCGTGTGTTTAAGCGCTTTAAAATCGCTTTTAAACACCAACACTTCGCCAAATTGCTCTTCGGCTTGCTGCTGCGTAAGCCCTACAGTCGCAATATTAGGCTGACAAAATACTGCCGTGGGAATATTCGAATAGTTAAGCTCAATGGGTTTGTTGTCAAACAAGTAACGCGCTAACGCCATACCTTCAGCCAACGCGACAGGGGTAAGAGGCATGCGGCCAACCACATCACCTACGGCATAAATGCTTGGGTCCGCGGTTAAAAAGTTGTTATCGACCTCTATAAAACCATTTTTTGCAGTTTTTACTTGGGTATTTTCAAGCCCCAAACCATTAATACGCGGCTCGCGACCAATTGCGCTAAGTACCGCATCCACTTCGCGCACTTCGCCATTATTCAATCTAACGGTCAGCGAACCATCGTCATTCTTAGCAATACTTTCTATATCGGTATTAAACGAAAGCTGCACGCCCTTCTCGGCCATTTGGGTAGCCACAAACTCCCGCACTTCACTATCGAAGCCACGCAAAAATAAAGGGCCTCTATAGGCGAGCTCTGTAGCACAACCCAGCCCATTTAAAATACCGGCAAACTCCACAGCAATATAACCACCACCCTGCACCAATACGCGCTTGGGCAAGGTTTCTAAATAGAAAATTTGATCGCTAGTAATGCAGTGCTCTGCGCCTTCGAACGTTGGCCACTTAGGTGTACCACCCGTTGCAATAAGAATATGCTTTGCAGTTACAACTTTATCGCCAATACCAACCTTATTATTGCCCAGCAGCGTGGCGCGACCATGAATAACCTCTACATTGGCCCCACCCAGCATGCGCTCGTATATACCATTTAACCGCTCAATTTCTTTGGTTTTGTTATCACGTAATGTCGGCCAATCGAAACTGCCATCCACTTGTTGCCAGCCAAACCCTTTCGCAGCTTCAAAATGCTCGGCAAACTCCGAGGCGTATACAAACAACTTTTTAGGAACACAGCCAACATTAACGCATGTGCCCCCCATAAACGTGTCCTCGGCAACCGCCACTTTCGCACCAAGGCCTGCCGCAATACGACTGGCACGCACGCCACCCGAGCCTGCACCAATTACAAAAAAATCATAGTCAAAAGTCATAGTTATCCCGATCTAATGCTCAATATGTATTAATACTCACAGTGTAAAGGGCCACCAAAAACAATGGCACTGCGCAAACCCATGAATCTATTGCCCTGCGTACTTATTTACCCTTCAGCCGAGTAAGAACCCACACTTCCTAGCCCCATTCATACTTATTACCTCTAAAAGGATACCAGTAGGCTAGATTTATTTAATTCACATTTTTGGCCGATATAGCAATATAAACGCCCCCCAGCACTGCAACGCTGGCTATTAAAAATCGCGCACTTAGGGGCTCTGTCATAAATAACCAGCCACCTACACCGGCAATAATGGGCACAGATAACTGCACCGAAGCCGCTTTCTTACCCTTTAAATAGGGTAACGCCTTATACCAAACGGCATAGCCCAAACCCGATGCAATCGCCCCAGAAGCAGTCGCATAGAGCGCCCCCCATACACTTAAATGCCAATGGCCGGAAATAACATAAAAACCGATTAGCAACAGCCCCGCCAAGGGCAAACTAAAACAAAAATTACTTAACGTAATGAGCAAAGGCCGAGATGCAGCAACACCAAGTAACGAATACAGCCCCCAACCCACGCCAGACACTACCATCAATATGCTGCTAGTAAGCGAAGGCGCCTCTGCACTGGGTAAAAGCAAATACACAAGCCCACAAAAGGCGAACCCCGTCCCCATCAACACCCTACCGGTTAAGCCTTCACCTTTTAACCAAGATGCCAGCAGCATGGTCAGTTGTACTACGCCAAATAGCAGCAACGCCCCAGCACCGGTAGACATAGAAACATAAGCAAACGAAAAGCAAGCCGCATAGCCAAATAGCAACCCAGCCATTGCTGGCCTAAATACGAGCTTGGGCCTTTGTCGCGCCTGTAACGTTACACACGCATAAAGTGCGATTGCCCCCGCCAATAAGCGCAGTGCGGTAAACGATGCTGGGTCAACCTGCTCTGCACCCAAGGCCAACCGGCACAAAATAGAATTTGCGGCAAACGCTATAAGCGCAAAAAGGGTAAGCGCAAAAACAGACAGAGAATTACTCATAAACGGTAAACCTTCTTCAATGAACCGCAGGCTAATTATAAAGATGGGCATTGTACCCATTCCCGGCCTTAAAAAGCTGCCAAACCCCAATTTGGTGGTACAATGCAGTTTTTTATGCCAGCTCAAAATTTGGCCAAAGTTTTAGTAGCCACTAGTAACGACCTCGCCACCCCAACGATTTTTAACACTATAAGACCAATAAACATGCGCTTCTTTCTCCGCCCTCAAGCTAGCTGCCAATACCTTGCCCCACTAGACGGCGTAAGAGCTATAGCAGTCATGCTGGTAATCACCTTTCATGCCTACTTTTTTTTACAGTACGGTATGGCTGAGATGAGCAACTTTATTGAGTTTAGCAATAGCCTACCCGCCGTTTTAAGCTGGGTACGACGCGGCGACTTAGGTGTGGATTTATTCTTTGTGCTAAGCGCTTTTTTGATTGGCAGCCAATTGTTTTGCGAAAACTATCAAACAGATCACATATGCTTAAAGCGTTTTTACCTAAAACGTTTTCTACGTATTTATCCCATCTACTTATTTGCGCTGGGCATACATGTCGCATCCAAAGGTTGGGACCCAGCCTTATTAGGCAATATTTTTGCATTTAATAATTTAGTGAACCTAGAGAATATAATTATCCCTTGGAGCTGGTCGCTCTCTGTAGAGATTCAATTTTACGCAGTGTTCCCCCTACTAATTTTGGCTTTAACACGTACATCACAAGCCGTATTTTTTGCCGCAATAGTAATACTCTTCTCGCTTACTTGGACAAGCTACTTCTACTTTACAAACCCAGTACTACAAACCCAATCTGTAATAGATGTAATTGCAAATAAAGACAAGGCTACCCAAATTTACTACATGCAATACTTGTATGTATCACCTGCCGTTCGAGCACCCGCATTTATTTTTGGTGCCGCCGCGGCTTGGCTTTGGAACAACAAGCGAGAGGCTTGTACTTCTTACTACCAACGTCACAAAAAATTGTTTTTAATAGGCAGCATTGCAGCGATAGCCATAATGGCCGTTATTAGCTCGGTAAATATTTACCAGCCCAAGACAACCATGAGCACCGTGCAAAACACCCTATACACACTCAATATGCTGTTTGGCCGTACGTTATTCGCCTTATTGGCAGCGGGCTTATTACTTGTAGTGCTTATACCCAAACAGCAAGTATCGTTTCCCAGTCGTCTACTCAGCTCGAAATGGCTGTTCCCTATCGCTAGGGGTAGTTACTCCATGTATCTATTCCACCCTATTTTCTTATTCGCAGCATTTGCATTGTTATTTGGCGAACAAAAAATTAATCAAGTTAGCTTAACCCAACTGTTTGCATTAGCGGGCTTAGGCATATTGTTTTCATTTGTTTTCAGTATTTTTACCTACTACCTAATAGAAAAGTGGTTTACATTTAGCCGTATAGCACACTTTATAGATTCCAAAAAATCAACCGTCGACGCCTAGATGTCGACGGCCTGCCACCGTTAAGCCATATTAACAATTATAATTTTTACAAACTTCTTGTAAGCTTTGTCAAAAGCAACGCTAAAAAACAGGCAACTCGACGCTTTTCCATACAGCACTCGGCAAACCTGCACATTTTATGTGACCCACCTCACCTTTTATAAGTTGGCACACTCCTCGCAATACCTCACGTGGAAGTTAAATTAATCACCACCGAGGATAAAACCATGCGTATTCAATCATTAGCGAGTTTAATTGTTATAGCATCAGCCACTTCATTCACAGTTGGCTGCAGCACAGCAAATACAGATACCGCCGGCACCGAAAACCAAAACGACTATGAACTGGTATCCATGAAAATAGATCAGGACGTTTACAATGCCACGGGCGGAAAATCAGCAGTAGTTAGCGTTGAAACGCCGGCAGAGCAAGAACAACCCAAGCAGGAAATAACCCACATAGAAGATGTGGTGTACTTTGAATTCGACTCAAAGGAATTAACTGCCGAAGCGGAACAGAAACTTGAAAAATTAGCGAACGAAGCTAAAAAATCAGAAAACGAAAATATTGTTGTGGTGCTTAAAGGATTTGCCGACGCAACCGGACCAGAAGAATACAACCAAGAGCTATCTAAAGAGCGCGCCCAAAACGTAAAAGCCTTTTTAGAAAGCAACGGTGTAGAAGCAAGGGAATATAATGTAGTGGCACTAGGCGAAAGCAACCCCGTAGCCGACAACGACACCAAACAGGGCCGCGCCCAAAACCGTCGAGTTGTGCTTGTAATAGAGCCTACCGAATCTGTTGCTAGCTTCTAACTAAGCAACGATACGAACTACAACTTAAACTAAAAACGCGTTAAAGCAGCTTTAGGGCTCGTTATCTTAAAACACACAAAGCTGCTTTAGCGTCAACCAACCGATTGATTTATGGCTATACCGCAAAGTAGTTTCATCTACACTTAAGCCGAAAGATAAAACTCTAGCGGAAAACAGTCGAAAACAATACAAATAAACGAATCTTGAACCACTACAATTAAGGGCTTCTTGTCACATCTATCACATTTAGATCTTCATTAATCTCAGGCACTTCAAAATACTGAGTCACATAACGAAAAACCGCTTCAGTATCGAAGTGAGCCCTTTCCGGATGCATAACACGACGCCGAGCGATTTGTGATAAACACTGTTCATCACTCAAGTCTAAATACCAAAGCTCGTGTTCACTGCCCACTTCAGAGCACAACGCCTTAAACCAAGCTCTTTGCTTTACAGTATTTGCAGGAAAATCCATTACAACATTCACACCTAAATTCAGTAGCTTTTGAACGTGTTTTTTAACGAATGGTTTAATAAGGTTTGAAAGCTTAATGTAATCGTCAAATGTTTGAATTTGTGCTGGATAGTGCGCCGACAACCAGTCGTCCTCAGAGATTAAGACAGCACCATTTTCAGCCGCCACAACCTGCGATCTAGTAGACTTCCCTGCCCCCATCTTGCCACAAAAGAAATACAGCTTTCCTTGATTTTTCATGTTTATCCCTTTTGCACACATACCAGCCACGCGAGCCGCAGCAGAATCGCAGAGGCCAATCTACTAGGTTTTTTTATTTATGAAGTTCAGGGAAATAAGCCCAATCATTACGGCTACCAAAGGTAAATGTTTCTGGGCCAAAGTCCGAACCATTAGGCCCAAACTTTTTAATAGAAAAAGTAAACGTTCCCTTCACGTATTGCTGCCCGGTGAGCATACCCATTTTAGCCTGTAATTCCTGACTTTCTTTCTCATCTTCATCTAACGGAATATCTTCAACATTGGTTACTGTTAGCGTTGCAGAGACTATTTCGTAGGCGGGGTAATCAGCAGGCGTTACAAAACCACTCTGCTTTAACTTTTCAACGTCAGGCTTCATAACAGCATTAAACAGGGAATCACCATCTACAACATGCAAATGAGCCATAACATTAGGAAGTGGTTTCTCTTCAGTACTCAACACCGAGTAAGGAACGACTGAATACACGCCGGTTTCTATCTTTGGCGCTTGCGGACCAAGCTTTATATTAATCCCAAAACTATCAATACCCGCTTGCTCAAGTGCATCAAAGTCAGAAATATTTGCAAAAAAAGCATTAGCTTTTGGATCAGTAAGGTCCGCCCTATTGCGACCTTCAGTGCGAAAAATACAGTCATCATCTGTGAGCGTATTAGGATCTACATCAAGCCTAGTCCCCTGAAGACAGAATTCCATATACGGATCGTGATATACCACTTCAGCTTGGTCATCGATAAAATCTTCCTCAGGAAGATCATCCGCATCGGACACTTCGCTGTTATCACAAGCCAACAGGAACACACACACAAAAGTAAGTGATACTGCTTTAAGGATGTAATTCATAAGTATTTTCCTGCCGTATTATTTACGACCATATGGTAGCCTAAAAGGTTTTTAGGTGTATACAAGCCTAAGTCCAATAAAGCGGCCGGGGGGAGTCTTTACTGGGTTATTAGCCACGGCAAAAATACCGTTACGATACAACCGGGCAGTAGAATCACAATCGCTTCGACACTTAAAATCACACGCTCTAATTTCATTAGAATGAGTCCTAACGCTGGTGTAACCAGCACCGGAAGTGGAGCTGGATTTGTGCAAAAATGGCCATAGGCCATACGACAAAACCAGCGTACCTTTGGGCGTCAGGTTGACACCCTTGTTATGGGCCCTTATAATTCTGTACAGTTTTACGTACAGGTGGGGACAATATGGACGCTTTAAGCTACACAGCCGCTAGAGCTAACCTAGCAAAAACTATGGAGAAAGTCTGCAATGACCATGCTCCGGTCATTATTACCCGTAAAAGCGAGGCTCCCGTTGTTATGGTCTCACTTGCGGACTACCAAGCGATGGAAGAAACCGCGTACCTTATGCGCTCTCCCGCCAATGCCAGGCACTTACTTGAGTCTATAGCCGAACTAGAGGCAGGCAAAGGAACTGAAAGGAGCTTGAGTGAATGAAGCAGACCTTCTCTTCTAGGGCTTGGGAAGAGTATCTAAATTGGCAAAAGACCGATAAGGCGATGCTGAAGCGTATCAACACTCTAATTAAGAATACAACCCGAGATCCCTTTGATGGGATTGGTAAGCTAGAACCGCTCAAACATAGCCTTTCTGGCTACTGGTCTCGACGGATTAATGATGAACATAGATTCGTTTATAAAGTCTCAGACGATCAACTTCTCATTGCGCAATTGCGATATCACTACGAGTACTGACGGCTCATAACGCCCCGGCCACCCGCACATACTGCGGAGAGCGTTTTTGTGTAAAGTGGCGCGCAGCGACACACAAAAACGAGCGTAGCAGTATGTGTCGGTGTGCAGCGGTTTGTTAGGCATTCTATATACCATTCTCTTTGCGAAAATAAGCAACAAGCGCGTTGGCATGCCCATGGCCAAGACCGTGCTCATCTTTTAACCAGGAGACCATCTCCATATGTTTAAGGCTTTTGTTCTTTGTAAGTAGATTTAACCAATGCTCGATTGGGTGCCCATATTTTTTTTCAATTGAGGGAAAGTATGACGCGGGTCCTTTAACTTTTTCTTGGTTAGCCATTTGTTCACCTATTTGAATTCATTAAGATTGAAAATATTTTCTAAGATTATTATCTCTAAGCCAAAGAGAAAGCCACATAAATACACCGAGATATACACTAAATAGAGTGTGAGAAAACAAAGGGCTCTCTACACGCAAATTACTTGCCAGTGCACCACCGAGATAACCAGTCATTAATACGGCTCCGATTAGCGAGGTTCTCGGAACCAAGTACAATACTGTAAACAGTAACTCCAAAAATCCTAATAAGTAGATATGTTTAGGCGGCCACCCAATTTCAATAAGAGGATCGATTGCTACTTGAGCGCCCAAGAACTTTGGGGCGACTGACCCAGCCAAAATAAACAACGAGAAAAAGATTGAAATTCCCCACCCATACTTCTTCATTTTATCTCCTAAAAATTGTGGGTGCCTAACGCCGTGTTCTGTTGAACTTTGGTGTGGATGTTTTTGTGTTACTATACACAAAAAGAAGCAACGGAAAAAGTTTCAACAGGAACACTTTGTTATGCATTGTATTTACCAAAGCGAGTTTCGATAGGCCTTATCAAGAATATCATCTAACTCGCTGGCCGTCTCAGATAGAGACGCATGGTCTTTCAGCATTTTCCCGAGTGTCGGCATATCAGTCCGAGGAGACCAGGTATTTGGAGACCACAATTTAGATCTAATAAAAGCCTTAGCGCAATGCATGTATACTTCAAGAATTTTAACGATTAGAACGGCTTTTGCGGGACGATTATTAACCTGCATCTGCGAACAAAGATCCTTGTCAAGGGTTAAACGAGCCTGGCCATTAATTCTAAGTGTTTCATTCATACCCGGAATCATAAAGATAAGGCCTACGCCGGGGTTTTCGATTATATTCTCCCACGTATCTAGTCGGTTATTTCCCGGTCGATCAGGGATAGCAAGAGTATTCTTGTCTATGATTTTTACAAAGCCGGGAAAATCACCTTTTGGAGATACGTCACCATTACCGGATGCGTCCTGAGACCCAATTAATAGAAAAGGAGATTTCTCAATGAAGCGGCGGGAGTGCCCATCTATAAACCGAAGAACTTTCCTTTCGGCAACATCGTGTGTTGCTTCGAAAGCGGTTCTAAGTTCATTGCGCGTTTTAATATATTCCATGTACTTTTCCTGTAACTTAATTATCTTACTTGTTAATAGTATTTCTCAAGTAAAGGATTCTTAATCCATTGTTTGCTGCATAACGCCCCGCATCAGCGGCAAATTGCGAAGCGCAGCGCAGCAATTTGTCCGACTGCATGCGATTGTTATGTGACGCCGTGATTTCCTTTTACCTCAATATCAAAATGCAGAACCTCTTCCTGCACTCCAAGTTTTGAATACAGTTCGATAGCCGGCTTATCCTCTGGCCCGGTGTCAGCTTGGACATATATCACGTAGGCACCTCGCTCCGCGGCAATTATTTTCAGCCTTTCAATTAGCGCTATTGCAACACCTTTTCGACGGTGTGCAGCAATAACTGCGAGGTCATAAATGTAAATTTCACTGCGTTCTTGCTCGAATTTTTTGAGTTCGTATGCCGCTAATCCTCCTATGACCTTGCTTTCATCCAATGCCGCAAGTGCAATGAAATAATCACTGCTGAGAAGTGACCGCACGTAGTCGGCACTTGGCTTGTTCTCGGTGTAAGTTTCTTTATCTGAAAATACTTCACCAAAAACAGCTGACAGCGCTTCCATTTGCGACAACTCGTTCTCAGTGATTTGTTTAATCTCTAATGGCATAGCTATCTAAGTCACATAACGCTTGGTTAAGCGGCGCGCGGTCAGGCGCGTCCGGTGGAGGCCGAAGGCCGGAACGTATTTGAACCACCTGTTAGGCATACTCTCTTCCATCGACCGACTATAACTAGATTACCCACAGAATCTCAAATTCGCTAGACTTTGGACTCGTTGGCATGGCTAAATGCAACCATACGGTTGCATATTGACAGGTGTTGTGCTTTACTACCCCCTCAACCAACTACATACTCTCACTAGGATCACACCATGCAAGACACCATCAACAGAGACATCACCATTAATGCGTCAAAAGAACATATCTATGACGCAATCTCAAATCCTGAACACGTAACCAAGTGGTTCCCGACAACGATCGAGGGAGACTACTCAGTGGGCTCGCAACCTATCTTTGGCTTTGGCGAACACGGCAAAAATCAAATTTACGTTGTTGCTGCACGCCCTCATGAGTACTTCGCCTATAGGTGGGTGCCAGGTGCAAATCACTACCTTGGCGATGTACTTGCAGTACCAAATACATTGGTCGAATTCAAAATCACCGAGCTGGCAGACGACACATGCAAAGTAACTCTTACTGAATCGGGTTTTTCAAGCCTGCCGACAGAACTCATGGAAGCGGCATTCAACCAAAACTCCGGGGGTTGGGACTTCATGCTCAGTCGGTTGGAATCACTCTTTGATGCCTAATCATATGAATGAAGCGGCCATATACAAAGCGTTAGGCGATCCCATCAGATTGGAAATAGTTAAAAGGCTCTCCACGGAATCAACTTGCACAATTGGTGAACTTTCGACAAACCTTGATGTATCCAGACAAGGGGCTCGGAAACATCTCCAAGTTTTGGTTAGCGCCAACGTCCTGATTCTCGAGCAAATTGGAAGGCAAACAGACGTGTCCCTAAACAAGCATTCCTTGAAAATTGCACGTGACTTCATAGCTCAACTCGAACGCCAGTGGGACAATCGCTTAGAAACGTTGAAACATTATGTTGAAGGATCGAAGTGAGTTTACCGCTTCCCTTCCGATGCCTAACGCTTTGCTCACCTGCAAATATTGCGGAGAGCGTTTTTGTGTAAAATGGAGCCACGCGACATACACAAAAACGAGCGTAGCGATATTTGTCAGGTGCAGCAATTTGTTAGGCTTTACCACAATTTCCACCAAAGCTTTTTAGAAACTCCTGACGCTTCTTTAGCTGGCATCTCTACGGGCTCACGTGACCGCCAATAGTTATGTCCTACTAAGTTTGACAAGCTCTCAATCTGAGTGTCAGCCCTCTCAATTAGCTCAATGAGGATTTTTATTAAAGGATCTCTAGGCACGCTAACTGAGTAATAAACCTCATCATAATCTGGATCCCGTTCTTGGATATATAGGAACCCATCTTTTGCATAGACATCTAACTCCCACCCTTGGTCGACATCATAAAAAACCTCACCACTCTCAGTTTCAATGACAGATTTAATAAAGTTTTCTATTTCTCCCAGCGTGTCGTACCAAGGAAACCCCACATGTATATCCTCTTCCGAATTCCATAGCCAAAATCGAAGCCAAAAATATTGACGTATTTCGTTAAAAGACTTCTCGTGCCTTTTGGCTGCAGATAAAACACCAGAATAATAATTCGCTAGCTGATGTTCATGACCTGACACTTCTGAGGTTCTTGCCATTTGCTCAACCACCCTAGGGAAGTCGAGCATTGGAAGAGGGTCTACTTCCTTCCTCTCCACAATCTGAGGGTGGGAGTCAGGACCATAATAAAAGTCATCTTTCAGCAGATAGCATATTTCTGCATCAATCTTACTTATTGGCTTTGTGTTATCAATCCAGGATTTCATTATTGATGCCTAACGCCTTTGTAACAGGCATTTTTTGTGTAGTGGAGTTTTGCGGTAAAGTGGCGAAGCCACCGCAAAACGGAGCGCAGCAAAAAATGTCCTGTTGACAAACTTGTTAGCTGCGAAGATTGGCAATAATGCCTTCAATATTAGACTTCCAAGTGGGGTAGTCTTCTTCGTTTTCTTGCCACAGTTCATTCAATTCGGATTTATCCGATAGCACCAAATTTAACCCAGAAACAATATCTTCTTTGTACTTGGATAGTGCCGATTTATCTTGCTTCGAAAGCCAATCATCGTACCCTTCCGTTTCATGCGAGTACTTTGTTCCGACGAGAAGGGAATCCAAGATTGCCCCGGAAACGATGACCTCGTGACAATCATCATATTCAAGGTAATCCGAATCTTTGTGCCCAACTGCTTTCGCTATGAATGTACCTGCATCAGTATCCATTGCATCGTAGAGTAAATCACAAGATGTATCATCATCGAATACACCCATCCCCCATGCACCCATAATTTTCTCCTCTGTGTTTCGATTTACAGCTAACGCCGCGCTCTGCGGAAAATTTGGAGCGCAGCGGAAAATTTTTCCGTAGCAGCGCTTTGATACTTATGATGACCTCCTCCTCCGGAGACCAATGGAAACCTTCTAAACTTAAATCACCACAACAAAAGTTAATTAAAGAAGGAGATCATCATATGAGATTTTATACCATTTCCCACAAACATTACTGCGGAATAGATTTGCATACCAAAATGATGTACGTCTGCATACTTGATTCTGATGCTAACATACTGATTCATAAGAATATACCTACTAATGGTAAGGCGTTTTTAAAGCTCATAGCCCCCTATCGTGAAGACATTGTCGTAGGCGTTGAGTGCATGTTTTCTTGGTATTGGCTGGCTGATTTGTGCGCCAAAGAAGGCATCGAATTTATCTTAGGCCATGCACTTTACATGAGGTGTATTCACGGCGGAAAGGCCAAAAACGATAAAGTTGACTCGGAAAAAATCGCACGCATTATGAGAGGCGGCGATTTCCCTCTCGCCTATGCCTATCCTGCCGAGCTTCGGCCTGTTCGCGACCTCATGCGTAGACGAAGCCATTTGGTTCGCATTAAGAGTGAGATTCAAAGCCATATTAGTATCACCAACTACCAATATAATCTTGAGCCGTTCGACAAAAACATCGTTCACAAAGGTAATCGCGAAGGTATAGCAGATCACTTCGATAACGCTTCTGTACGGCTTAATGTTGAAACCGATATTGCCGTTATGGACAGCCTTCACGATCAGATACGGAACCTCGAAAACTACATTATCAGGCATGCGAAAGACTACGATGGCCGAATGTTGTACCGATTAAAAACAGTTCCTGGGATTGGCGATATTTTGGCTTTAACAATCATGTATGAAATTCTATCGATCGATCGTTTTCCAACGGTTCAAAAGTTTTGTTCATACTCCCGTTTAGTTAAATGTGCGAATGAGTCGGCTGGCAAAAAAATGGGGACATCAGGCTCAAAAATAGGTAACGCTCATCGAAAATGGGCCTTTTCTGAAGCGGCTATTTTATTCATACGTGGAAATGATAAAGCTCAGAAATATGTTACTAAATTAAGCAAGAAGTTTGGCAAAGGTAAAGCGCTGTCCATACTATCCCACAAATTGGGACGCGCTATTTATTTTATGATGAAAAGGAACGATGTCTTTGATATGAATTACTTTTTTCGAAATAGTTAAATGTTTAGGGTAGCGTGTTTGAGCTAGCAGGTATAACTAGGGTGCCGAGCATAAAGATCCTAAGCTAAGTTATCCATTTAAGCTTCGAGCTTACTCTTAGCCTGATGAAAAAATGCCAACTCTCTCGCTTTGATTAGACAGAACACGCTACCCGCCCTACGCTTTTTTGATGTGTGACTGCCCCTTGACTGAGTGATCTATAACTGGATACAAAACACCGTAAGCCTGATTCTTTGAAGCGCCAGATCCAAGGGTAACCGATAAATTTCTAGTAGCGCCTTAGTAAAGCTAAGGCATCCAGATTACTTCAGCGAATGAAAGCGTCGAACGTTAATTTGGACTGACTCTCAATAGGTGTTTGGTACAGTTACCGCTAAGCCTTCCATGAAATTATCGTCAGTAGAAACATTCAAAATTGCTTTTTTATTAACTCTAGGCATTAAACCAAGGGTTTTGGTGAGTTATTGTTCTTTGACAGGTCCGGTCATATAGGTGTTAGGATATTTATATTTCATTTTGCATAGCGGTAAAATCAACGATGAGCGCAATATAGCCAGCAGAGTCGATAGATTCTATGAAAGATTCTAGCTTCTTCCTTGCTGGATGACACGGTGGACACCATTCAGCAAAGTATTCCACAATTAAATATTCCGAATCGGGAATGTCATTCAACTCGAGTGGTTTTCCCGAGGAAGGTTGCATTAAACCCACAAAATGTTCTTTCACATCGTATCCATATACGATTTTTTTGCAGTCTTCAGGTGGCTCATCCCCATCAGATGGTGAATCACTTACACAACAGTATGACTGCCCTGATACTTCAGCTAGAGCCGAAAGTTCTTTCGGCCAGTCATCCTTTTCTATCAAAATTCTATTTTGATCGTACACAAGAATTCTGGGAAAGGTTAAGTTTTTTGTGCTCAGCATTCTATCTAAACTATAAGTGCCAGTTATAACCTCTTGAGCATTACCAAGAGAAGCAAACAGAAACAATCCTACTGCTATTAATCTGTGCATTATATTTTCCTTATCCTAACGCAGAGCTAAACGGCGCACAAAGTGGAGCTGCTTTTGTGCGAAAATTTGCGAAGCAAATGCACAAAAGAAGCGGAGCTTTGGGCGTCCAGTGGAGGCCACAGGCCGGAACGGTGTTTTAGCGTTTTGTTATGAGAGACCACGAACCATACCTGAAACACCTTAAATATTTTATTACCAACTAAATTGATTAGTACCCCATACATGCTTTTGATTTTACTTATAGCCGCGTTGCATTAAAGCCAAAGCTGTAGCACCAACCTTCTTCGCTTTAAGTATAAATTACAAAACAGCTAAGCCAATACTCGCAAAAATTGCGTTTAGCCTATTACTTTTATAAATGGAATGGAAGCAAATAAAAGAGGAAAATAGCCATTCCATAGCAAATACAAACATACAAAATTTAGGCCTTAAAGTTGACCTTGGCGATACCTAGCTGGTAGCTCATAACGCCTTGCTAAGGGGCGGAAATTAGCGTGGTAATGTGAGCGCAAGCGAACCACGCTAATTGGAGTCCCGCTTGAGCAATTTGATACTTATGATGACCTCCTCCTCCGGAGACCAATGGAAACCTTCTAAACTTAAATCACCACAACAAAAGTTAATTAAAGAAGGAGATCATCATATGAGATTTTATACCATTTCCCACAAACATTACTGCGGAATAGATTTGCATACCAAAATGATGTACGTCTGCATACTTGATTCTGATGCTAACATACTGATTCATAAGAATATACCTACTAATGGTAAGGCGTTTTTAAAGCTCATAGCCCCCTATCGTGAAGACATTGTCGTAGGCGTTGAGTGCATGTTTTCTTGGTATTGGCTGGCTGATTTGTGCGCCAAAGAAGGCATCGAATTTATCTTAGGCCATGCACTTTACATGAGGTGTATTCACGGCGGAAAGGCCAAAAACGATAAAGTTGACTCGGAAAAAATCGCACGCATTATGAGAGGCGGCGATTTCCCTCTCGCCTATGCCTATCCTGCCGAGCTTCGGCCTGTTCGCGACCTCATGCGTAGACGAAGCCATTTGGTTCGCATTAAGAGTGAGATTCAAAGCCATATTAGTATCACCAACTACCAATATAATCTTGAGCCGTTCGACAAAAACATCGTTCACAAAGGTAATCGCGAAGGTATAGCAGATCACTTCGATAACGCTTCTGTACGACTTAATGTTGAAACCGATATTGCCGTTATGGACAGCCTTCACGATCAGATACGGAACCTCGAAAACTACATTATCAGGCATGCGAAAGACTACGATGGCCGAATGTTGTACCGATTAAAAACAGTTCCTGGGATTGGCGATATTTTGGATTTAACAATCATGTATGAAATTCTATCGATCGATCGCTTTCCAACGGTTCAAAATTTTTGTTCATACTCCCGTTTAGTTAAATGTGCGAATGAGTCGGCTGGCAAAAAAATGGGGACATCAGGCTCAAAAATAGGTAACGCTCATCTAAAATGGGCCTTTTCTGAAGCGGCTATTTTATTCATACGTGGAAATGATAAAGCTCAGAAATATGTTACTAAATTAAGCAAGAAGTTTGGCAAAGGTAAAGCGCTGTCCATACTATCTCACAAATTAGGACGCGCTATTTATTTTATGATGAAAAGGAACGATGTCTTTGATATGAATTACTTTTTTCGAAATAGTTAAATGTTTAGGGTAGCGTGTTTGAGCTAGCAGGTATAACTAGGGTGCCGAGCATAAAGATCCTAAGCTAAGTTATCCGTTTAAGCTCGAGCTTACTCTTAGCCTGATGAAAAAATGCCAACTCTCTCGCTTTGATTAGACAGAACACGCTACCCGCCCTACGCTTTTTTGACGTGTGACTGCCCCTTGACTGAGTGATCTATAACTGGATACAAAACACCGTAAGCCCGATTCTTTGAAGCGCCAGATCCAAGGGTAACCGATAAATTTCTAGTAGCGCCTTAGTAAAGCTAAGGCATCCAGATTACTTCAGCGAATGAAAGCGTCGAACGTTAATTTGGACTGACTCTCAATAGGTGTTTGGTACAGTTACCACTAAGCCTTCCATGAAATTATCGTCAGTAGAAACATTCAAAATTGCTTTTTTATTAACTCTAGGCATTAAACCAAGGGTTTTGGTGAGTTATTGTTCTTTGACAGGTCCGGTCATATAGGTGTTATACCTTTACTCACTATGGGCATCAAATTTTTCACTTTCTAGCTCATTAAATAAAAGCCGAAGATCAAATTTAAGCGCGTGCCTAAAGTCACTAATTGCAGAAAAAAGCTTCTCCGCATTTGATTGGTCATCATTCAATTCTAAACCACTTTCATAGGTTGATATTAGCCGCCGTCTCAATCTGTTATAGGCGTTTTGCGATTTTGAGGACATGACCATTGATGCAGGACCACAGTGCCAGCTACGAAGCTCTTCAGTTATAGATTTGAGCGTGTCTTTTTGACTTCTACGCCCCTTGGTTAGACTAATCTTGCCGACAATTTCAAATGCTGATTGATAATTATCAAAGCGTAAATCGATTAATTTTTCACTGTATTTTGATTCAACCGCTTGTCGGAAAGCTCGACGCTGAAAGTAAGCTGAAATAAGTGATATTCCAATTGCGACAATACCTGCGACCAAAGCGGATAGTAATTTTTCAGGCAATCTTCAGTCTCCCTTTAGGTATAACGCCACAATAACCGAGCTTAGCTAAGCGTGGTATTGTGAGCAAAGCGAACCACGCTTAGCGGAGTCCGGTTGATTGTTTTGTTAAATGGGGGTTACGGATTAAACGCACGTTTACAACCACCATTGATAGACTGAAGCGCAGACTCCATAGCATAGATCTCGTTATTATCACCAAACACCTCGCCTCTTCTTTGAATTCTCTTAGATTGTTTTTTTATCCAACGACCCAGGCGTGCCCACCATTTTTTTGCTGCATCCGGCGCAGGCCCATCTATCGATGAATAATGGTTTCCGATCCATTCAAAAGAAGACATACCGATCATGTCACCTTCTATTTGGCGAACATTGAACCAAAAAATAGCGGTATGTCCTGGGCCAAACCAGGGTATATCTTTTTCAGCTCCTGATTTAAGCTCCTGCCAACCTGAAAAAGGATCTTCTATCGTACCGTCCTCTTCTAGCATTGAGTCGCTTATAAGAGGAAGAGGCCCACATTCTGTGTGGTACAAGCAATACCTCCCGGAAGACTCTATTGAAAAGTCATTAAATGCTTGCCATTTCCCCGACCCCACAGATTTTATTAAGGCAATATTTGGTTCATCGCAAAGCCAACTTGAAACATTTTTTAAGTCTTCTTTTGATATATATACAGGAAGCCAGCTCATCGTTTGTACCATTTAACGCATAGCTAAACGGCGCACAAAGTGGAGCTGGTTTGTGCAACAATTTGCGAAGCAAATGCACAAACAAGCGGAGCTTTGGGCGTCCAGTGGAGGCCGAAGGCCGGAACGGTGTTTTAGCGTTTTGTTATGAGAGACCACTAACCGCACCTGCAACACCTTATTTTTTAATACCAACCAAATTGATTAGTAACCCATAGATGCTTTTGACCTTACTTAAGGCAGCGTTACTCAAAAGCCAACAAAATAATACGAGCCTGAAGACTATTTACCCAACAGGAACACACTTGATGACTAGCACCAACGAGGTTTAACTAATTTGTGTGTTTTTACAATTTAGTTAAACCGGATTAAAACTGCCAACCAAAGGCTACGAAAGCACGTTGCAATTGGCTTTAGCCTATTACTTTTCTAAATGAAATGAAAGTGGAAATCAAAGGGAGATAGCCATTCCATAGCACATTCAAATTAACCTATATTTAAACTTTAAAACCGACCTTGGCTATACCTAGCTGGTAGCTCATAACGCCGTTATAACCTGCATTTTGGGTGGAGTGTAGTGCTGTGCAACAATGAGCGCAGCGAATGCACAGAACGAAGCGTAGCCCAAAATGTCAGGTTTATAACTTTGTTATGCATTTTTGGCCAGCCGTAACCGAACATATTTATATATGATAGTTAAAGGAATTAGAACACAGGACAAAGCGAAACTGGCCACAGAAATAAAGACTATACCCGACAACATTCCCGACTCCAACTCTATATTAACGCTCATTCCAATGACTAAAGACAATACAAATGAAACAACCAACATTTTTAAAGGCTTTATATCATACGCTTCTGGAGAAAAATAAGCAGCCAGCGCCCAAGCAAGCAATGCTGGTGACAGACCTAGAATAATTAAAACCGGTAACAAGAAAAACATGGGTATTGAACCTGCCCCAAATATGCATAACGCAGAGCTAAACGGCGCACAAAGTGGAGCTGGTTTGTGCAACAATTTGCGAAGCAAATGCACAAACAAGCGGAGCTTTGGGCGTCCAGTGGAGGCCGAAGGCCGGAACGGTGTTTTAGCGTTTTGTTATGAGAGACCACTAACCGCACCTGCAACACCTTATTTTTTAATACCAACCAAATAGATTAGTAACCCAAATATGCTTTTGACCTTACTTATACAGCGTTGCCCAAAAGCCAATAAAATAATACGAACCTGAAGACTATTTACCCGACAGGCATACTCTTGATGACTAACACCAACTAGGATTAACTAATTTGTGTGTTTTTACAATTTAGTTAAACCGGATTAAAACTGCCAAACAAGGGCTACGAAAGCACGTTGTAATTGGCTTTAGCCTATTACTTTTACAAATGGAATGGAAGTGAAAATCAAAGGAAGATAGCCATTCCATAGCACATTCAAATTAACCTATATTTAAACTTTAAAACCGACCTTGACGATACCTAGCTGGTAGCTCATAACGCCTCAATCAGCCGACGCGTTAGCGGTCGGCTGCATTGACTTGTTAGCTTTTGATATTTCTGATTCTTCGACGGATTTCAATTCCTTGCCTTGTATATTTTTCCATTCAATTAGACCGTTCGCGCTTCGTCCCATAATTACGGCAGCTGCCGCAGATGGACTACTAAATAGATAGTCAGATGCGAGAACCAAAGTCTCGTTTTTTTTGATAATAATCTCATTATCAATCAGTTCGTCTCTAAGTGCATTGAACCCTTTCGGGAATGATGGAACTGTATCCGCAGCCACCTGAGAGCCCGCAAACACAACGAAACCATCCGATGTTCTTTTTCCTCGCCCATCGGCGCCCCGAGCACCTTTAACATAAAAGCACTCATCGGGCTCTTGTGAGCTGGACTCGACTTTAATAAGAGGCTCAAAAACTTTGAAGCCCATTGTGTTGATTAGTATTTTTATATATTCAATAAACTCTTCCATTTCTGCTTGATCTGATTCAGAAATGGAACTTCTTGTTGGAGTATTCCCATTTTGAATATCGTATCGCCCTGCTGTTGAGGCGATTTCATATAACCTGGACTCAAGATATTTAATGTGGGCTTTATTAAGGTTTTCATCTTTGCTTATAAATACTACAGACTCATTCCAAAATTCCTTTTCAGACACATGCTGGACAAGACGAGAGTAAGCGTTTTCAGCTTCACCTATATATGCTTTGGGCTTTGAGGTTGAAGATTCTGCTCGGCCAAATAACAGGTATACAGATGTTCCTTTTAAATCGTGTCTATCCGAACAATCCTTAACCTTTCCTCGCGGAATTCGATATGCCTTGCCATTCCAGTTTGATAGTTCGCAAACCATTCTTCCATCAGGATCAGCATCCATCAGAAATAATTTAATTGTTTTTCCATATTTCGTGGAATACATCCATTTTCTCCGAGAAAGCTAACGCAGAGCTAAACGGCGCACAAAGTGGAGCTGCTTTTGTGCGAAAATTTGCGAAGCAAATGCACAAAAGAAGTGGAGCTTTGGGCGTCCAGTGGAGGCCATAGGCCGGAACGGTGTTTTAGCGTTTTGTTATGAGAGACCACTAACCCCACCTGCAACACCTTATTTTTTAATACCAACCAAATAGATTAGTAACCCAAATATGCTTTTGACCTTACTGATACAGCGTTGCCAAAAAGCCAATAAAATAATACGAACCTGAAGACTATTTACCCAACAGGCACACACTTTATGACTAACACCAACGAGGTTTAACTAATTTGTGTATTTTTACAATTTAGTTAAACCGGATTAAAACTGCCAACTAAGGGCTACGAAAGCACGTTGTAATTGGCTTTAGCCTATTACTTTTCTAAATGAAATGAAAGTAGAAATCAAAGGGAGATAGCCATTCCATAGCACTTAAAAAAAATCCAATTTAGGCCTTAAAACTGAACTTGGCGATAACTAGCTGGTAGCTCATAACGCCGCGTTAAACGGCAGACAAAGTTGTGATGCTTTTGTGCGATAATTTGCGTAGCAAATGCACAAAAGCAGCGCAGCTTTGGCTGTCCAGTGTAGGGCCGAAGGCCCGGAACGAGTTTGAACGCCTTGTTATGCATTTTGCCCTATGATCGATTGTTTTGTTAATTGAGAAACATAAACAGTACTGCCTATCGGAACACTCTCCTTGGAAACACCCTTTAAAGATACAAGAATAGGCCAACGCTTGGTTACACTAACGGATGGATCCTTAATGTTTAAGTGAGCGACGCTGAACAATGCATCAGCAGATAAACTTTTTCCTTCAGGTGTTTCGATGGTAACTGTTTCGTTGATATTCACCCATTTTCCTTGCTGCGGAAGATCAAATGAAGGAGCGAGTACTAGCCCAATACTTTCAATTGCAAAAGTATCTTCCACCTTCATTAATTCAACTTTATCCATTCACTCTTCCTGATGCATAACGCATAGCTAAACGGCGCACAAAGTGGAGCTGGTTTGTGCAACAATTTGCGAAGCAAATGCACAAACAAGCGGAGCTTTGGGCGTCCAGTGGAGGCCGCAGGCCGAAACGGTGTTTTAGCGTTTTGTTATGAGAGACCACTAACTGCACCTGCAACACCTTATTTTTTTATACCAACCAAATTGATTAGTAACCCATAGATGCTTTTGACCTTACTTAAAGCAGCGTTGCTCAAAAGCCAACAAAATAATACGAGCCTGAAGACTATTTACCCAACAGGAACACACTTGATGACTAGCACCAACGAGGTTTAACTAATTTGTGTGTTTTTACAATTTAGTTAAACCGGATTAAAACTGCCAAACAAGGGCTACGAAAGCACGTTGTAATTGGCTTTAGCCTATTACTTTTCTAAATGGAATGAAAGTAAAAATCAAAGGGAAATAGCCATTCCATAGCACATAAAAAAATATTCCAATTTAGGCCTTGAAACTAACCTTGGCGATACCTAGCTGGTAGCTCATAACGCAGAGCTAAACGGCGCACAAAGTGGAGCTGCTTTTGTGCGAAAATTTGCGAAGCAAATGCACAAAAGAAGCGGAGCTTTGGGCGTCCAGTGGAGGCCAAAGGCCGGAACGGTGTTTTAGCGTTTTGTTATGCAAATATTCGTTTTTCAAGAACTGATACCTCAACGATGATTAGAGCATTTGGGGGAATTATGGTTTCTATTCCAGCCTCTCCGTAAGCTAAGTGTGGCGATATTATCAGTTTTCTAACGCCACCTATTCTCATTCCTTCAACCCCATAGAATAATCCATTGAACATTGACTCTCTATCTACGCGTAAATCCGTCGTTAGAGTTTCGCCATCATCCGATAACGAGGCTCTATCAATTAGCCCCCAAGGTGCATTCCATTTAATAGGATCGCCTTTATTTAGCCAAAACCGTAATTTCATTAAATAAGTAATTTGGCGTTCAACCTCTTCGCCAAAACCTTCTTCTTCCGAAATTAGCTTAATTCCTGATTTCATCTTTTCGCATAACGCATAGCTAAACGGCGCACAAAGTGGAGCTGGTTTGTGCGACAATTTGCGAAGCAAATGCACAAACAAGCGGAGCTTTGGGCGTCCAGTGTAGGCCGAAGGCCGAAACGGTGTTTTAGCGTATTGTTAGGTGATTTACTACTCATAGATCATACTCAGAAATTCTCCTTCACTCTTAGCCAGAACTTCCTCACTTTC
Organism: Saccharophagus degradans 2-40; assembly: GCF_000013665.1. Lineage (NCBI taxonomy): Bacteria > Pseudomonadati > Pseudomonadota > Gammaproteobacteria > Cellvibrionales > Cellvibrionaceae > Saccharophagus > Saccharophagus degradans. The sequence goes on along the minus strand of NC_007912.1, from coordinate 2,320,950 downwards.
AGATTTGGGATGAATTCGAAAAATATAACCACCGCAATGACGCAATATAAAATTTCCATTATCGTCCACTGCAACAATGTATGACTGTTTCCCCTTCCACCAATCTGCCTGGAATGGCCTTCTATCTTCCTCTCGAATCAAGCATGCTAATTTAATTTTTTCACTATTAATATCAACGGTTCTTTTCCAACCGATATCTTTGATAGCTTTCTCTAATTGCTTGGAACCCATTTCTGCCACCTAACGCCGCCAGCAACTGCCGGAGTGAATTGGCTGCTTTTTTGCGTTTTTTTGCAAAAAAGAAGACAGTTTACGGAGGTCAGATTGACTGGCCTTGTTATGCATTACTTGCTACCAATGCTTTCTTTGACCTTATTGTTTAGTTCAATAAAGTCTCTTACAAGCTGATCGCAAACAGTTTTTTCGGCTCCACAACGGGCACTAGTTTCAATGAAAATAGAACCACCTTTTTCTATCACTTCCCGTTTTACATACGAAGGGTGTGCCGGATGTGTTTCTGGAGTGAAGGAGTACAGCGCCCTTTCTGATTTAACTTCTGCTATTTGCCAACCGCGATCAACTCTTACTTGAACATTTGGATCGGATTTCAATTTTACCAACAACTCTGATACTGCCAAGCCTTCCGAATTTTGACCCTCATACCCAAGACCCTCTTTAACTGGAGAACTAGCCCCACAGCCAAACAGTGCCGTAGTAAATAATAAAATAATTATTTTCTTCATCGATACCTTCTTATGCATAACGCATAGCTAAACGGCGCACAAAGTGGAGCTGCTTTTGTGCGAAAATTTGCGAAGCAAATGCACAAAAGAAGCGGAGCTTTGGGCGTCCAGTGGAGGCCAAAGGCCGGAACGGTGTTTTAGCGTTTTGTTATGAGAGACCACTAACTGCACCTGCAACACCTTATTTTTTAATACTAACCAAATTGATTAGTAACCCATACATGCTTTTGATTTTACTTATAGCCGCGTTGCCTTAACGCCAAAACAGTAGCGCCAACCTTCGTTGCTTTAAGTAGAGCTCACAAAACAGCTTAGAAAATACTCGCTAGAATTGCGTCTAGCCTAGTACTTTTACAATTAGAATGGAAGTGAAAAACAGAGGAAAAAGCCATTCCATAGCGCATACAAATTAACCTAAATTTAAACCTTAAAACCGACCTTGGCGATACCTAGCTGGTAGCTCATAACGCCGCTAGCAACGGCCGTAGTGGAGGTGTTTGTGTTGTGCTAGCGTAAGCGTTAAAGCACATAAACAAACACCGGAACGGAGGTCCAGCCCGCAAGGGCGATGTTGGCTAGCCTTGTTAGCTTTTTGCCCCGTACTTATTAACTGTATCCCTTCGTTTTTCTAACCTCTCCAGACACAACGCCCTTTGGGTTTCAGCCTCGGACAACTCGCAAACCATTACATCCGTTTCCATTTCAACCGGGTGCTCTCTGCGATAGCGGCTGAGATTTATAATGGATTTGTCGAGATTTTCTAGGTGCCCGGATAAAAACACTTTAGAAAAAACGTGGTTGCCAGAGTTCTGGTACCAATTATATGAATCAATTGCTCTATTAATGGAGTTTTCATACTCCCAATAAATGTGCTTTAACTCTTTCTCACTGCCTCCCTTCAAATCCATGGCGCGAAGCACATCAACATTCGAAGAAAGAACATTTTCCAAATGATGGTAATTTTCAACGCCAACATTAAACCCATACTTCATGCCCCCAGCAAAAGCGCCGAATAGCAAGGTTAAAGCAATTAAGACGTACAAGCTTTTCTTCATGTTTGGATCAAACTTCCGTATTTAAGCTAACGCAGAGCTAAACGGCGCACAAAGTGGAGCTGCTTTTGTGCGAAAATTTGCGAAGCAAATGCACAAAAGAAGCGGAGCTTTGGGCGTCCAGTGGAGGCCACAGGCCGGAGCGGTGTTTTAGCGTTTTGTTATGTGCCACGCTACTTTACCAAATATTTTTTAATTTGCGCTGATACCCCAATTAAACAGGCACCAACAACTAAGAATGTAACACCAACATAAATAGGATTTACACCGTCTGCTGGTACTATTTTATAAAACTGGTGCTTACCACCTATTGATTCGTTACCGCCAAAATGAACTCCGCCTACTGGTAGAAAATCACTACCAAAAGCCATCAAGGCTATAAAAATTGAAATAACCCCAATAATTTTTAAAACTAATACCAATAATTTCATTTTCGCCATTTATACATTCAAGTAATATTCATGACCCAAGGGGCCACATAACGCAGAGCTAAACGGCGCACAAAGTGGAGCTGCTTTTGTGCAACAATTTGCGAAGCAAATGCACAAAAGAAGCGGAGCTTTGGGCGTCCAGTGGAGGCCGAAGGCCGGAACGGTGTTTTAGCGTTTTGTTATGAGAGACCACTAACTGCACCTGCAACACCCTATTTTTTTATACCAACCAAATTGATTAGTAACCGATAGATGCTTTTGACCTTACTTAAAGCAGCGTTGCCCAAAAGCCAACAAAATAATACAAACCTGAAGACTATTTACCCAACAGGAACACACTTGATGACTAGCACCAACGAGGTTTAACTAATTTGTGTGTTTTTACAATTTAGTTAAACCGGATTAAAACCGCCAACCAAGGGCTACGAAAGCACGTTGTAATTGGCTTTAGCCTATTACTTTTACAAATGGAATGGAAGTGAAAATCAAAGGAAGATAGCCATTCCATAGCACATTCAAATTAACCTATATTTAAACCTTAAAACCGACCTTGGCTATACCTAGCTGGTAGCTCATAACGCCAAGCTCACCTGCGAATATTGCGGAGAGCGTTTTTGTGTAAAATGGAGCTACGCGACATACACAAAAACGAGCGTAGCAATATTTGTCAGGTGCAGCTTTTTGTTATGGCAACGACATTTTTAATTTAGATATTTCTACTTTTGCGTCTTCTGAATTTATGACAACTAGATTATAGTCTCGCTCTCCTGGCGCAGCGGCTCCAGCACCAACCATTCCAGTTAAAATTACTACGCCTAGATTATCTAAAGATCCTATCACCCATTTAAGGTAATACTCTTCCCCTGACTCAAAGTTTAATTCTACAGTTGACGCGTCAAATCCATGGCTTCCATCCCCAACAGTAATAACGTGAGCACCCGGTTCCAACTCCTGAACGGTATAGCCCCCATTTTTTAAGGGCCCCAGTTTCTCAGAGTCAACGTAAATCAAAGGAGCCACACAACAATTAACAGCCTTACTTGGACGATAAATATACAATGTGGCATTTTTTGAGTTTTGTAACTCATGCTGCTTATATACTGGTCCGCTAGCTGAACAACCAGCCAACAAGATTAAAACAATAAAAACAATAACAAACCGATAAAACATACTTACTCCAAATAAATGCCATAACGCCGAGCTCACCGGCCCATTTTGCGGAGAGCGTTTGTGTAAAATGGAGCGCAGCGACTACACAAACGAGCGTAGCAAAATGGGTCCGCGTGCAGCGTCTGGTTATGTGTTTTTTCTATAATTAAAACTCATGTGTTCCTCTTCGATTTTTAGATCACTTGAGGTTCTGTATTTTTCAATAAATTCTTTGAACAGGATTGGTAGCATTGCAATAGCTTCATCATCAGTATCCACAGAACTTCGGATTGTTCTCGACCAACTCCAAGCACAATCCCAGATGCCATATTTCATTGCCACCCAATAACGCCAGGAACTGAACATTTTTGTATCAGTTAAAGACATCAACCCCACAAAATAGCCTTCTAAGTGTGTTGCCACGCTCTTAAACGAAATTTCTTCAACATACATTCCCGGCCTTTTACATAAGAAATGAATATGTCGTTCAATTTGTTCCGGTTGAATATCCATGCTTAAATTCCGGGTGACACATAACGCAGAGCTAAACGGCGCACAAAGTGGAGCTGCTTTTGTGCAAGAATTTGCGAAGCAAATGCACAAAAGAAGCGGAGCTTTGGGCGTCCAGTGGAGGCCAAAGGCCGTAACGGTGTTTTAGCGTTTTGTTATGTTTTGGCCGCTAAATATTTTACTATAAATGGTTTTAATATAAATACGGCCGCCATTGCAACTCCATAAGCCAGAGTAAATAACTGCAATATTTCCAATATTCCGTTGGGGAACGAGATACTTAGTCCGATAAACGGAATTAGATATATGAAGTAAAATACTCCGTTAAACCTCCAATTTAAAACCAAACATAAAAAATTAAATACCGCCAACACTACCCCAACCACTAACAGGCTTGCTGTCGGCATTGATACCAAGCAAGATAAAACAAACCCCAATAAAGTGACGAGTGACACTACCCCGCTTAGCTTTATAACACGATTTCCATGCCGGGCTAATGACATACTTGATATACCTGATTAAACATAACGCAGAGCTAAACGGCGCACAAAGTGGAGCTGCTTTTGTGCGAAAATTTGCGAAGCAAATGCACAAAAGAAGCGGAGCTTTGGGCGTCCAGTGGAGGCCAAAGGCCGGAACGGTGTTTTAGCGTTTTGTTATGCAAATATTCGTTTTTCAAGAACTGATACCTCAACGATGATTAGAGCATTTGGGGGAATTATGGTTTCTATTCCAGCCTCTCCGTAAGCTAAGTGTGGCGATATTATCAGTTTTCTAACGCCACCTATTCTCATTCCTTCAACCCCATAGAATAATCCATTGAACATTGACTCTCTATCTACGCGTAAATCCGTCGTTAGAGTTTCGCCATCATCCGATAACGAGGCTCTATCAATTAGCCCCCAAGGTGCATTCCATTTAATAGGATCGCCTTTATTTAGCCAAAACCGTAATTTCATTAAATAAGTAATTTGGCGTTCAACCTCTTCGCCAAAACCTTCTTCTTCCGAAATTAGCTTAATTCCTGATTTCATCTTTTCGCATAACGCATAGCTAAACGGCGCACAAAGTGGAGCTGGTTTGTGCAACAATTTGCGAAGCAAATGCACAAACAAGCGGAGCTTTGGGCGTCCAGTGGAGGCCGAAGGCCGGAACGGTGTTTTAGCGTTTTGTTATGAGAGACCACTAACCGCACCTGCAACACCTTATTTTTTAATACCAACCAAATTGATTAGTAACCCATAGATGCTTTTGACCTTACTTAAGGCAGCGTTACTCAAAAGCCAACAAAATAATACGAGCCTGAAGACTATTTACCCAACAGGAACACACTTGATGACTAGCACCAACGAGGTTTAACTAATTTGTGTGTTTTTACAATTTAGTTAAACCGGATTAAAACTGCCAACCAAAGGCTACGAAAGCACGTTGCAATTGGCTTTAGCCTATTACTTTTCTAAATGAAATGAAAGTGGAAATCAAAGGGAGATAGCCATTCCATAGCACATTCAAATTAACCTATATTTAAACTTTAAAACCGACCTTGGCTATACCTAGCTGGTAGCTCATAACGCCGCCCACAGGGGCCGCAGTGGAGGTGAACGTTTTGTGCAAGCGTAGCGAAAAGCACAAAACGAGCGCCGGAACGGAGGTCCAAGCCGCAAAGCGGCTGAGCCTGATGGGCCTTGTTATACCTTTTTCAATCTATTTTTTATAGCCTTTTTTACAATACTCTCAGTTCCCGACCATTCACCAACAAGCTTTGGGACTATAGAAATCAACTTAATACTCTCTTCATCTCCAACCCCACGCAATGCGCATAGTAAATTCCCGTATTCGCTCTGACTGTTGCACAATTTCAATGATTCTTGGATAAGCTCCCTTGCTTTTGATCGAGTAGAATCTTCGATTACCGGCGCCCCAGGAAATGAAAGAATACGATTTAGACCAGAAATGATTTTTATAAGTGTATTTTTTTGACAATTAGAGCTAACAGAATATATATCAGAAATTCTTAACAAGACATTTACAGACTCCGACGTTTTAAACTCTTGTAAGAAACCAATGACAAAACGAACTTTATTCTCGTCTTTCGCTAGCTCAAATAATCCATCATACCCATTAACAATGTATTCCGAAGCAACATCTATCCACATTCCCATCGGTGGAATGATACTACCGTCCACATTCTCGACGAGATTGGTAGGCCAACTCATCCTCTCTTTTATTTCTTGAAGAATAATTGAAATATCAGGATCTCTAGAACTAGATACCTTGATGATATCTTCAACATTTAGATCATGATTTTCTGCCTTATTAATCAATTCTTCTTTCATATGCTCGATACTTGACTGGGTATAACGCCTTTGTAACAGGCATTTTTTGTGTAGTGGAGTTTTGCGGTAAAGTGGCGAAGCCACCGCAAAACGGAGCGTAGCAAAAAATGTCCTGTTGACAAACTTGTTATGTTTTTTAGAACCAGCCATAGAAACTATTTAACGCTGTCGCCAAAAGACTGCTTGCAACTCCTAGCTCAATATTCCAAGATGCCTCAACGGCTTTAGACAGCATCATTTGCAACCAAGATTTAACTGCCGGTCCAAACTCCTTTGATTCGTTATTTACTATTGATGAATCCTCATCGATAGCATCCTTTAACAAAGAAATATCCGATTCTGATATTCCATTCTTTTCTAGAGTTTCAGCTAGTGCACTAAAATCACCTTTTATACTTACATTCGAGACATTCTGGGAATTTCTGCTACCAACAAGTATCGTTGTGTTATCGCCAAAGATTGCATTATTAAAAAGGTTCTCTGTATCTACGCTACTGATACGCTCTTTCACTTGATCTTCATTCAACTCACTCGGAAATTGATCGTTCAACTCTAAGACAAAATCCAACAGACGCGAGCGAACCTGAGTTAGCATTTGCAAAACGCTCGTGAGACTTATCTCCGACCACGCACTTTCTATTTGATAGCCATTGTCAAGACCCTTGCCCAATAGACCATATGACTCCATCGGTATATGTGCTTGCAAATGCCCAGCATCTTTTTCTATAAATTTTTCCAGAACCGCCAACGATTGATCCATTCTCGCGGTCTCTATTGCTTCTCTATGCTTTTCCTCAAGGTGCCCCATAGGGATGTGTTGAGATGTTGCTCTGTACGCTCCATTTGAAGCGTTCACCAAAACTTGTGCGGGCAATATTCTGTAATCCGGTACAGAATCCCTATCAGGGTATCCGTTAAGCTCGTTATTTACCCATGGTACTAGCTCTTTATGGCCAATTTTATGAAGCAAAACTTTCGTCTTAATCAGAGCGTCACTTAACTTCCCAGTATCCGAGCTGAGAGTGTCAATAATCTCATTTATCAGCTTCATTTATTACTCCGAAAAACATAACGCCGCAAGAAGGGGCAATTGTGAAGCGCAGCGTAACAATTGTCCCGCTTGCTTGCTTTGTTACACCTTTTTTGATTCATTTATTGCCCATTCCTTTAAGTTATACGCTTCCAATATTCTCAAAGATTCTCTACCGTCTATGAGACAATAATATCTTGGGTTATAAGGCTGAGTAGCAAATACTTTAAGTGTTTGTATAACCGCCGACGTAATATCATGGCAGTGTTGCACTATAAGAATATCGGCGGGCTCTTGAGACAGCCTCACTATTTGATCGCCATTTTTCCCAAGATGTTTTACTGTCATCGGGCTAAACTTTGCAGGCCCTTTGAGTAAAAATGCGCCAGCAACACGCTCACCTTTGACATGTAAATGTGATGTCAGAAAATCCGAAGTTTCTCCACCCCAATCTTTTGTTGTAGATTCGCTTAGTATCTTACCCAAAGCCTGTTTAAAAACACTTTCCTTGATTTGCTTCATATCATCAAAGGATGGCGGCAATTCGAAATCTTTCACTTTAGAGAACTCATCAAAGTCTTCTACATGAAGATTGTAGTGGTCGCTATATCTTATCCACGCGAGTTCACCAGTATCCGTGTCTCCCATGTAGGGAAACCCGATAATTAAAGGAGCAAAAATTAAACAATCTCCGTCAAGCTCTATAAATTGAGCTATTACAGCGAATTCGCCTCCCTGAGCTATTTTTGCGTGTAAGGTATCACTCGATATTCTACTCGTGGTCAACTCAAGTCTGACCTGAAAGGTACTGCCCTCATAGGGTTCACAACTTAGAGAAACCCTAGGCTGCTCATAAAGCTCTGGGCAAGGTTTAGTTCTTATCACAGAACAAAATAAGTGGCCGCCTTCCTCAAGTAAAACTTGATCTAATGTCTTTACTCCAATTCCTTTACAAAATTCCAGCATCACTCTTGTGTAAATGTGGTCTATTACGACTTTTTTTCGCCACTCTGGAGTAACAGATGGAATTTCTGCAATCTTCTTGTTTATGAGCGAAGTTCCAGCATCTTGTAGTATTGCTTCAACTTTTCGGTGATTTACGAATCCCGGATCTACGACTAATTCATTTTTCGACAAAATTTAATTCCGCAATCAAATGATGGGTGTAGGTGTAACGCCGTTATAACCTGCATTTTGGGTGGAGCGTAGTGCTGTGCAACAATGAGCGCAGCGAATGCACAGAACGAAGCGTAGCCCAAAATGTCAGGTTTATAACTTTGTTATGCACTATTAAATGTTGATCTCACCATCCTATAAAAGGGATAAGACAGTACACCTAAACTAAATGCACACATTGTTCCGAATACATACACACCCTCCAATCCAGTATTATCCGTAACTGAGAATATAGGAATTAATACAATTGCAGGTATCGGTACAAGCAGTGCTAACATAGCCTGCTTCAAACTACCATTCGCCATCCAAATCGCCGAAACGAAGCCAGCAACTAAGCCTAAAACAGCTAGGATGTAAAAAATATACATTAATTTGCCAGCCATTAAGATAAATATAAGCCAACACACACAGAGAAAGATTAACTTAATAATTTTTAGCTTCATTCTATTTCACTGATAATGGTTTATACGAATGCATAACGCCGCCCACAGGGGCCGCAGTGGAGGTGATTGTTTTGTGCAAGCGTAGCGAAAAGCACAAAACAAGCGCCGGAACGAAGGTCCAAGCCGCGATGCGGCTGAGCCTGGTGGGCCTTGTTAGAGTTTTTGGCCATTAATTAAATACCGCCCCAAAGCAGCACCAAGAATTAGTGATATAGGCAATACAAATACAGCACCCATTAAACCACCGATTGTACCGGCCATAATCGCTTCTAAAATTGGTATAGAGCCTGAACTAATTGCCATTGCGCCCATATATAGTAACCCTGATGTGAGCGCTGACGGAAAACTTATAATTACCGTTGCAACATAGGGCTCGTATTGAAAGCGCTCGCCAGGAATAAGCTTATACCATCCCGAGAAAAACCAGCCAAATATAGATGCCGTTATAAACGCGATACCGGTAAGAACAACCATTGCATTCTCTAAGTTTTCAAGAATCGTAAAAGAAAGAGATAGAACACCAACAGCTGCTAGTAAAGCGTTTAAAACTGAACTCTTTACCTTTAAATTGAAATCGCTCATGACTATGATGCTCGCAACTCTAACGCAGAGCTAAACGGCGCACAAAGTGGAGCTGCTTTTGTGCGAAAATTTGCGAAGCAAATGCACAAAAGAAGCGGAGCTTTGGGCGTCCAGTGGAGGCCGCAGGCCGAAACGGTGTTTTAGCGTATTGTTATGCATTTTTGGCCAGCCGTAACCGAACATATTTATATATGATAGTTAAAGGAATTAGAACACAGGACAAAGCGAAACTGGCCACAGAAATAAAGACTATACCCGACAACATTCCCGCCTCCAACTCTATATTAACGCTCATTCCAATGACTACAGACAATACAAATGAAACAACCAACATTTTTAAAGGCTTTATATCATACGCTTCTGGAGAAAAATAAGCAGCCAGCGCCCAAACAAGCAATGCTGGTGACAGACCTAGAATAATTAAAACCGGCAACAAGAAAAACATGGGTATTGAACCTGCCCCAAATATGCATAACGCAGAGCTCACCTGCAGTTTTTGCGGAGAGCAATTGTGTAAAATGGAGCGCAGCGACATACACAATTGAGCGTAGTAAAAAATGTCAGGTGCAGATTTTTGTTATGCAATAGCTATACTACTGTTATATTTTTATAATCCGCGGACTGCACATAAGGAACCGGATCTAACAACTTGGCTTGTAAATTATTACATATTTCATGTAACGCAAGGAAAAACATAAGTAGATTTCCACTATCTGAATCAGATATCACATGTGTTCCCGGCTTCGGATTATTGTCATCATTTAAAGAGAGCGGTGAATTATCCAGCTTAACAAACCCCTTATTTAATAAAAAAACTCCGTCCAAAGCAGTGCCGGAAACTCCGATTCTATTTAAATGTGCAAATGTTGGCATTGGAATTGCTAATTCTGTGTGCGCTTTTACAATCCAGTCATAAACTGTGCTCATTTTTGCAGGACCATCGTAAGCTACAACATAATTTGCTACTTTAGGGGGAACCCAACCAAAACGACTTCCCTGCTTAACGCTAGGAGAAAGCGCCTTTGCATTTTTTGCAGCTTTCACCGACTGAAGAATTCCTGCCTCATTTAGCAATGATTTAACTTCGACCGTCGCGACTACAGACTCAATTAAAAATCCATTTATTCCACCATAAAACTCAAGTTTTGGAAAATCATTTCTGTAAATTACAATATCGTACTGATTGCGGCTCGAACTTGGTTGAGAATCACAATCGATTATTTCGCCTGTCCCAACAGAAACGTCTGAGCCAAGATGATCTACCAAGAACTCTTTTACAAAGCTTTCACGCGGAGTACCCTTATGCAACGTATGGCCAGCATTTGCTAAAACTTTCGACTTATAAACCAAGTATTTTTCAACTGCATCCATATGTGACTTTAACATTCTACTCTCTCATAAAAGGCATAACGCAGAGCTAAACGGCGCACAAAGTGGAGCTGGTTTGTGCGAAAATTTGCGAAGCAAATGCACAAACGAGCGGAGCTTTGGGCGTCCAGTGGAGGCCGCAGGCCGGAACGGTGTTTGAGCGAATTGTTAAGTGTTTACTTGCCCATGAGCTTAAGTTCATGGAACGTTTTGTTAAAATCATAAATTTGCTCTTCACCACAATCATATTCGGCTTGCCACAATATATTGCGATAATCAGTGCGCCCCAGTTCGATGACCTGCTTAAAGCGCTCAAGATTTCCTTTGGCTAGAAAGATCATAGCTCTGAGCATACGATCTCCGATTAAACCCTTGCTACGAGCATCAAGAATTTCGATTTGCTCAAGAGCCAGCTTAATATCGTTACCGAAGTCTCGCTCAATTTTTTGGTATATATCAGTCTTCATTGACACTTAACGCCGTTATAACCTGCATTTTGGGTGGAGTGTAGTACTGTGCAATAATGAGCACAGCGAATGCACAGAACGAAGCGTAGCCCAAAATGTCAGGTTTATAACTTTGTTATGCGCTTTTTATATGGAGTATTTTGGCTCCCTAAATATTCCGCTATACAAGTCTCTTGTTTGCGCAACTAGGACATGAAAATTTAAAGTCTTCTACGAAATCCCAACCATGGGATTTAGCTTCATTTGATACAGCTACACAATACTCAAGAAAATTTTCACCTAAGTCGCCAACCGGAACCTCTTGATAACCCAGAAGCTTGTCACATTCATAGCATTGGAATTCAAAAACCAAATGAACGTTGGCATGCCAAGGGTCGTTTTCATCAAATTCACTCGCACTCATTGTCAAATAGCTCTTGCAGGTCCGGATGACGCATAACGCCGCCCACAGGGGCCGCAGTGGAGGCGAATGTTTTGCAGTAGCGTTAGCGACAACTGCAAAACAAGCGCCGGAACGGAGGTCCAGCCCGCTTGCGGGCGAGCCTGATGGGCATTGTTATGCCTTTGGGGGTACGAAATCACCACCTGAGCCTTTTATGAACTTTGAATTGTTGCGATTAAAGCACTTACCAGATAGCTTCCAAAAATCACCCCTGCCACGAAAGTGCACTACATATTCAATTACTTCTGATTCTGTAGCGAAGACTATAACATTATGGCCATCCGATTTAAGAACATCTGTAAATTCCGATACTTGCCAATTAAAACCAAGAGCCTTCTCTGACATCTCATTATATGGACCTAGAAAGCAAACTTTCGTCCAATCATTACCGCCAAAATTGGATAGATCTAAACTCGCGAAATTTTCAGCCTTGAGTTTAGAGTAGATCTCATCACTTGTTTTATTTGCTACAGATTCATTATCAGTGCAACCAATAAATAAAGCTAAAGTAAAAATTAGAACGATTCTATTCATAGGCATAACGCCGTTATAACCTGCATTTTGGGTGGAGCGTAGTGCTGTGCAAAAATGAGCGTAGCGAATGCACAGAACGAAGCGTAGACCAAAATGTCAGGTTAATAACTTTGTTATGCATTACTGACAAACAAGGGCCTCAGATTCTTTTAGGATACGAAAGTTTGATATTCTTAGCTTGGGAATATTGTGCCCCCAACTCTCAAACGCTCCCGCCTTGGGCATTAATGGGCAACTACTCGTATAATAGCGTTTTCCGTTGTTATCTATCATTTCTATATCGTACTTAATCACAACATCTAAACTGCTTTGTGCGGATAACATCATACCTCCACTCCCCATTTTAGATAATGAAAATTCTATTCCATTCTCTCCGGTAGATGCTTGACTCACACTAACAATCCCATCTGATGCTATAACGACTTCTACGGCGGCATTAACTTCTGGAGCTACAAAAACTTCACCTACTCCTTTTTCGGATATATTCGATCTCGTATTACCCGTAACGCAACCACCAATAAACAAACCTAAAAGGGCCAATACAATTATTCTTAAACTCATAGACAATTCTCTTTGTGATGCATAACGCAGAGCTAAACGGCGCACAAAGTGGAGCTGCTTTTGTGAAATAATTTGCGAAGCAAATGCACAAAAGAAGCGGAGCTTTGGGCGTCCAGTGGAGGCCAAAGGCCGGAACGGTGTTTTAGCGTTTTGTTATGAGAGACCACTAACTGCACCTGCAACACCTTATTTTTTTAATACCAACCAAATTGATTAGTAACCCATAGATGCTTTTGACCTTACTTAAAGCAGCGTTGCCCAAAAGCCAACAAAATAATTCGAACCTGAAGACTATTTACCAAACTGGTAAAAACCTGATGACTAGCACCAACGAGGTTTAACTAATTTGTGTGTTTTTACAATTTAGTTAAACCGGATTAAAACTGCCAACTAAGGGCTACGAAAGCACGTTGTAATTGGCTTTAGCCTATTACTTTTCTAAATGAAATGAAAGTGGAAATCAAAGGGAGATAGCCATTCCATAGCACTTAAAAAACAATTCCAATTTAGGCCTTAAAACTGAACTTGGCGATAACTAGCTGGTAGCTCATAACGCCGTTATAACCTGCATTTTGGGTGGAGTGTAGTGCTGTGCAACAATGAGCGCAGCGAATGCACAGAACGAAGCGTAGCCCAAAATGTCAGGTTTATAACTTTGTTATGCATTTTTGGCCAGCCGTAACCGAACATATTTATATATGATAGTTAAAGGAATTAGAACACAGGACAAAGCGAAACTGGCCACAGAAATAAAGACTATACCCGACAACATTCCCGCCTCCAACTCTATATTAACGCTCATTCCAATGACTACAGACAATACAAATGAAACAACCAACATTTTTAAAGGCTTTATATCATACGCTTCTGGAGAAAAATAAGCAGCCAGCACCCAAACAAGCAATGCTGGTGACAAACCTAGAATAATTAAAACCGGTAACAAGAAAAACATGGGTATTGAACCTGCCCCAAATATGCATAACGCAGAGCTAAACGGCGCACAAAGTGGAGCTGCTTTTGTGCGAAAATTTGCGAAGCAAATGCACAAAAGAAGCGGAGCTTTGGGCGTCCAGTGGAGGCCACAGGCCGGAACGGTGTTTTAGCGTATTGTTAAGCTTCTAGTTAAAATTTACCCACTCTATTTGATAAGTGTTACCAGAACCAGTTGCGTTAACCACTAGTCTAAGCTTGGTACCAGAAGTATATGCAACGAGCGCCATTGAAAGAACACCATCGTATGCTGGCTCCGTATTTTTTAACTGAGCAAAAGTAACATTTTCACAAGCTGCACTCTTTTCATTACCCGGTATAATTAACAGCGAGTTTTGATGCGTGCCACCATCTTCACGCGAAGCCTGCACGTAAACCTTATCTACTGTTACAAGACCACAATCCATCCATTCTGCGTTAGCTATACTGGGGATTGTTATCATTAATAAAAAAAACAAGTACTTCATTCTCTATCCTAATTAATTGAGCTTAACGCAAAGCTAAACGGCGCACAAAGTGGAGCTGCTTTTGTGCGAATATTTGCGAAGCAAATGCACAAAAGAAGCGGAGCTTTGGGCGTCCAGTGGAGGCCACAGGCCGGAACGGTGTTTTAGCGTTTTGTTAGGTGCGGAAGGTAGATAGCACCCAAAAAGCACAACAAGGATGTTGATATACCTAAAAACATTACAGCTTGTTGACGTACTTTGGCTGACTTTTTTAACATTTTGTCGTTACCAAGAATCCATGATTTTGAAAATTCATAGCTTTTCTTATCTTCAGCGGCCATCAAATCAATATTGATAAATCTATTTTCAATTGAGTGCATAGCACCTTCAGTAGTAAGTTTCATCAACGGATATTCCAATGCACTTAGTACAGGCGTAACAAGGCAAACAACGCCCCAGACAACTAGAAATATCCGTATTTTTTTCATCTTCATGTACACCTAACGCAGAGCTAAACGGCGCACAAAGTGGAGCTGCTTTTGTGCGAAAATTTGCGAAGCAAATGCACAAAAGAAGCGGAGCTTTGGGCGTCCAGTGGAGGCCACAGGCCGGAACGGTGTTTTAGCGTTTTGTTATGAAAGACCACGAACCATACCTGCAACACCTTAAATATTTTATTACCAACTAAATTGATTAGTAACCCATACATGCTTTTAATATTACTTATAGCCGCGTTGCCTTAACGCCAAAACAGTAGCGCCAACCTTCTTTTCTTTAAGTAGAGTTCACAAAACAGCTTAGAAAATACTCGCTAGAATTGCGTTTAGCCTAGTACTTTTACAATTAGAATGGAAGTGAAAAACAGAGGAAAAAGCCATTCCATAGCGCATACAAATTAACCTAAATTTAAACCTTAAAACTGACCTTGGCGATACCTAGCTGGTAGCTCATAACGCCAAGTTAACCTGCCGGAGCGGAGTTGTTTGGTTTTGTGGTAGCGTAAGCGTAAAGCCACAAAAACAAACGACGCAGCGGAGGTCAGGTTGAACTTTTTGTTATGTAAATTAGCCACACTGCCTACCCGCGACAAATAGACTAGCAAATATACCAGTTGCCGAGCTGAAGAAAAGAACCAACAGCAAGGCAGACATAAGCTTGTTTTGAATAATGCTGCCCGAATGACCTGCCCGAATTCTAAGCCCCAAATAGATAACTGTATTTATCGTCGGGGCCCACAAGATCAGTGATGTAAGAAAAATATTTTTAGTAAGGCCACTGAAGCAATACACCCCTCTCTTTAGTTCAATCGAGAAGTGCGGGAGAGTCATACCATAAATACCCGCCACGGCTAATCCGGTAAAAACTAACGCGAGGATTATCCCTGCAAAAACTTCCTTTTTCGTTGTGCTTCTCTTCACTTCAATCCTTTACATAACATTTTAATATATGTCATTGGCATATATACCCATATGCCTAAATACAGACATTATGGGTAAAATTAATTGGTAAATCCATTGAGACGCCCCAACAAAGATGATTAAAGCGCCACAAAACTCAGATCTACGTCTCGGCATCTCTCGGCGGCGCCTTCAACTACCCTATTCCGTAAACCAAGTAGTGTTACGCGATCGTATCGACAGAGCCACAATTTAAGCTGGTTGCTCCAGGCTCCGTTATGCTTGATTATTTTTTTGCGAAGCTCCCGCTCTGTGGGTGCAACTTTTAGCGCCACGACGGTTTGATTCCTTAGCGATAGCCAACTTCCTTGGGTGGTTGCTCTACCCTCAGTTCTTCGCTCGTCTACCACCAACTCAATTGTGGTAAGAATTCTTCCTTTGTGCTCGCGGTAGCGCACTGCAACCAGTTGATCGCCCCACTCATTTGCAAAGCGTTTTGCACCATTATCTTTCGGTTTGAACGTTTTAATTACTCGCATATCCTTATGCATTCTAAGATTCCCTATAAAATGAAAATTATCGCCTAACAGTTCTAATCCATCAGTAAAAACTAACCCAACAACCAACAAGTTAACAAATAATTAACCAGTATATTTACCCCGATTACTAAATACACCTACCAACAATTAAAAAGTCGCCTACTCATACCTAAGCGCATCTGCAGGCTGAACGCGACTGGCTTTCCATGCGGGGTATAAGGTTGCTAAAAAACACATTACAAATGCGGTAATGCCAACAGCGAGAATATCTTGTAGCAATATTTCGCTAGGTAAATAAGTGAGCGGGTAAACATCAGATTTTAAAAATTGTACGCCGAATACAGCCTCAATTATGCGTACAAGGTTTTGTACTAATAGCGAAAGCACACACCCTACCGCCAAGCCTAACGAGGTACCAATTAGGCCAATGGCTGTACCCTGTGTAATAAAAATGGCCATTATTTGCTTGGTAGAAATACCTAGGGTACGCAATATAGCTATATCGCCTTGTTTATCTACTACTACTAACACCAATGTAGATACAACATTAAATGCAGCAATTGCCACAACTAGCGACATGAGCAGCCCAACTAAACTCTTCGACATTTTAATAGCGTGGTAAAGATTACCGTGGGTACGCGTCCAATTATTGCCGGAATACCCTGGACCAAGCTCAAGTAGATGGCGATAAACCACATAAGGTGCATCGAACAAATTATTTAGCTTTAGGCGCACACCGGTAACGGCATTGGGGTGTGAAGTTAAGGGAAGACTGTGAGTTAGAGAGGTAATTGCAAGTGTGGCATCCAACTCCGTTTTGGAATCTACTAAGCCCACCACTTTAAAATAGCCGGTTTTGGGGGCTGCGCGCCCGCCGTCGGCACCCGGCACTACCATCATAACTTTATTGCCAACGCTAACATTTAATGTAGCGGCGAGGTCTTTGCCTAGTAAAATACTTGGCTCGCCCTGCTCTATGCTTGCTAGCACATCGGCGGCAATAAAATCGGTTATGCGCGAAACACGTACTTCGTATTCTGGCTCTACGCCGTAAAGCACAACGGGCTCGGCTTGTTTACCCAGCGCGACCAAACCGTAGGTTTGCACATAGGGGGCGGCGGCGAGTATGTCTTTGTCTGCCGTTAACTCATCAACTAATGGTTGCCATTCGGCTATGCCCTCTTGATGATTTATTACTGCTTGAGGCACCAAACCAAGAATATTTTCACGCAGCTCTCGATCAAACCCATTCATTACCGATAGCACGGTAATAAGCAAACCAACCCCCACCACTAAGCCGGCAATAGAAATACCCGATAAAAAAGAGATAAGTTGGCTTTTTTTGCGTTTCGCGCCTGTGTAGCGCAAGCCTATTACAATAGGAAGCAGATTTAGCATAACAGCGCTATTGGCCTTGCTTGTTTAGTACACCGGCTTCTAACCGATATACTTGGTTCATAGTATTGGCTAGCACTAAATCGTGTGTTACCACTATAAAGCTTGTTTGCAGTTGCGCACTCAGCTCTTTCATTAAGCTTTGAATAGATTCGGCGTTTTCTGTATCTAAGTTACCGGTTGGTTCATCCATTAGTACACACGCGGGTTCATTTACCAACGCTCGCGCGATAGCTACCCGTTGTCGCTCCCCCCCCGATAACTCAGCGGGCTTATGATCTAATCTATGTGATAAGCCTACTTTATCTAATAAGGCCTCTGCTTTTTGTTTAGCCTGTGCCTTTTTCACCCCTGCAATAAGGCAAGGCATCATCACGTTTTCTAACGCCGTAAATTCTGGTAGCAAGTGATGAAATTGGTAAACAAAACCCAGCTCTTGGTTACGCACCAGGCCACGCTTATTATCGTTTAGTGAAGAAAAGGCTTTTTCATTTACCCACACTTCGCCAGCGTCTGGCTTATCTAAACCGCCCAGCACGTTTAGTAAGGTACTTTTACCGCTACCCGAGGCGCCAACAATGGCAATATGCTGCCCCTGCTCGATTTGCAAATTTACACCGCGAAGCACTTCTACTTTTTGCGGGCCTTCGCTATAACCCTTAACAACATTAAGGCATTTAATTACAGGGGTGCTCATTTTAATAACTCTTTTATATTCTGATTTGCCGCAATCGCATTCAAGCTGAAAACGCTACACATCATAACGAAGGGCCTCTGCAGGCTCTATTTTAGATGCACGCCACGCGGGGTATATGGTTGCCACAATCGACATCAATATCGCCATAGAGCAAACAAATATGGTGTCTTCCGCACGCCATTGCGAAGGTAAAAAACTCACGAAATAAACAGCAGGGTCAAACAATTGCCAACCGGTGGCGCCTTCTAACCCGGCTATCATTTGCGGTAAATAAATTGCCACACCCATACCAAATAATGCACCAAAGGCAATTCCCACTACGCCCATGGTTATACCTTGCACCATAAAAATTTGAATAATGCCAAAACGGGTTAAACCAAGGGTGCGTAGCACTGCAATGTCACTGCGTTTTTCTACCACCATCATTATTAGACTGGTCACAATATTAAAAGCAGCTACTGCGATAATTATGCTTAACATAATTGCGACTACGGTCTTTTCCATTTTTACTGCTTGAAAAAGGCTGCCCTGCGTTTGGCTCCAATCCTTGGTGGTGTAACCTTCGCCTAAAGAGGCTTTTAATTTAGAGATTTCTGCAGGAGCACTATAGATATCGTCGTATTTCAAATGTAAGCCAGCAACGCTATCACCCATGCGAAAAAGCTTTTTGGCATCGTCTATATGAATAAGCGCTAGGCTTTGGTCAACCTGCGCACCTACTTCAAATACCCCAATAAGCGTAAAGCGCTTACTGCGTGGAAACACACCTGCGGGGGTTATACTTACCTGCGGCAAGGTAACCGCGACTGTATCGCCAATGGCTAAGCCCAGGTTTCGGGCAATTAAGTTACCCAGTACGATTTGATACTCGCCAGCCTGTAGATCTGACAGCGCGCCCACAAGCATAAAATCATCCACAAGTGAGATGTTGCGCTCGTAATCTGGGTCTATACCTTGTATTTCTACCGGCCGCACACCGCCGCCATAGCTAACTAAGCCAGTGCCATCTATATAGGGGGCTGAGGCTAATAGATGGGGTTGATGTTGAATTTGTTCAGAAAGTGCCCGCCACTGCGTGAGGGGTTTTTCGGTTGTTAAAAAACCGTGGGGCACCACGCGCAAAATACGCTCTTTAAGCTCGCGATCGAAACCATTCATTACCGAAAGCACGACAATAATGGCGAATACACCAAGCGCCATCCCCAAAAGGGCAAACCAGCTTACAAATGCGATAAACCCGTTACGGCGTTTAGCACGAACGTAGCGAAGACCAATATGAAAAGGAAGAGTTTTTGACATGGGCAGATTAAACAGGAGTTAGCCTATATGGACAAGTAGGACCGGCAAGAAATTCCCCCAAGCCAAGATATGATCTATTATTTAGGTACATGCTTCTTATAAATTGATTAAATCATGAGCGAAACAGAACTCAAAAGCCGAGCACCTGAAAAACGGGACTTTTTTCGCATCAATCAGGATGTATTGTTTGAAGTACACCTGGTTGATTCATACGCCGCAGACAACAGCGCGCCCGAGTCGCATTTCGACGATAGCCCCGCCCTCACTCTTTTGAATCAGTTGCGCAAAATAGATAAAGACAACCAACAGATTCTTGGCTTAATTAAAGATAAGAACCGCCTATTAACGGACTATCTGCAATCGCTAAACAATAAAATTGACCTAGTGACACGGTTTTGCTTGTTTAGCCAACAAGCAGATAGCGCAGATCAAGCCACTACGCGCATTAACCTTAGTGAAGGCGGTATTGCCTACACCAGTAATCGCGCTGTGTACAAAGGCAATTTTTTAGTTTTGCGACTGATTTTTTTACCCAGCTATGTGCACGTGGTAACCTTTGCCAAAGTTGTGCGCTGCTCATCTAAAGAGAACGAACATCATGTGGCGGCTCGCTTCCACCGTATACAAGATAAAGATCGCCAAGAAATCGCTCGCCATATTTTAAAGGCGCAGGTACAGTTAAGAAAAAATTAGATGCCATGTTCGCATCGTTTTACGATTAGGTCTCAGTCATGAAAACAATCACCAAGCCTGTATTACTATTTTCACTACTCGCCGGTGTTGCCGCTCCTATAGCAACAGTAACCGCAGAAACCGTCGCCATGCCATCTGCAAGCAACAGTGACGTACGAAAAGTGAGCATGCCCGAGCGCGGCATGAGTAAGCAGCAAGTAGAAGCCATGTTTGGCGAGCCAGATAGCCGTCATGGCCCAACAGGTAAACCAGCTATCTATTACTGGGAATACGCCGACTTTACCGTTTATTTTGAGGCAAATTTCGTCATTCACGCGGTTTCTAAACACAAGTAATACGGTGGAGAGACCTCTCCACCCCTACCTTCAACAGCCATGCCTGTGTGCCTTTGCTACTTATACCCCAGCAACGCTAGCTGCTTGCGGTGATAAAGCGCAGCGTTTGGCCCTTCGTAGCTATAAACACGCCAAACTTCTTGTGCTGAGAACGACTCCCCCGGTTCAAGGTGCGTGTAAGGGCTATGCAGCTCCATCTCTAGCAAGCCAGCATCCACGCTCTTTGCACTGTAATCCAGGTAAAATTCCAACTGCCCTTGGGCTGGGTGAATTACCGCTTGTGGCTGAAGCGTAAACTCAATAACAAATAATTGATCAGCCGTGAATGCGGCCATCCAACCCTTACTTGGCTGCACAAACGCTTTACCTTTAAGCCTATCGGCAACTGTTAAATCGATGGTTAACATCCCCTCGTCAACAACAACCGATTGCTTAAATGGAGTTTCCCCAAACGTATCAATACGCACATTTTGGGCCCCAGCAACAGGTACGTATAACACGCTATTAGCATTTAGACGGGTGTTAAACCAAATATCCCACGCCACACTGGCTTGCCGTGTATTAGTCGCTGTTACATCTAATTGCAGGCTGCCATCGTCGTGCAACCCATAGGATTTATCCAACCTCAAGCCCGTAACTGGGCTTGCGGGCAAAGTCATAGTCACCGCGTTGCCTGATATAGCATTTAGCGTTGCGCTAGCCAGCACAGTATGGGCATCTGGCGGCCATACTGCCTTTTGTTGGCGGCGCTCTAGATTTTCTGTTTGATGCAACCACCACTCAGCCTGCGGCCCAATCCAATTTATGTGCCCTAAATAGCCAATATTATCTGAGCTAGATGATACTTTTGGTGCAGGTAAACTCAGCAACCGCTCGTTTACCTTAAGTACATTGTCAGCTCCCACCAAACCAAAATGCAGGCCGCGCCCACCTATTTGCGGTGTAATGGTAAACGTTGATATCTGATTGCTTAACTGTAGTTGCTGGATATGAGCTTGCGCACCGAGCATGGCATTATTGTCGCTAGGCTTGTCACTGTCACACGCAATAACGCCAATACCTAACAGCAACCAACTAACAAATTGGATAAACCGTTTTAAGACGCACGAGCGCTGAATACAAACTGGCTTTGCAAGCGCGTTTTTTACCATTGCCATGATGCTGCACCATATATTTATTTTCTACGGGCATAAAAAATGCCGCTAGGCGGCATTCAGTTGAGAGTATAAAACAGCTTGAGTCTATACAGAGTAAATAGCTTTGAAATTAGCTATGTCTGTTTACGCGATTCAACCCATTCAACGCAGCTACGCGATAAGCCTCTGCCATAGTCGGGTAGTTAAACGTGGTGTTTACAAAATATTTAACCGTATTGGCCCCATTTGGCTGATTCATAATAGCTTGGCCAATATGAATAATTTCTGCCGCTTCAGCACCAAAGCAGTGAATACCCAAAATTTCTAGGGTATCGATGTGGAATAAAATTTTAAGCATGCCCACATCTTCGCCACTTATTTGGCCGCGCGCGGTATCTTTAAAGAATGCTCGCCCTACTTCGTATGGAATACGCGCACTGGTAAGTTCCGCTTCGGTTTTACCCACAGAGCTAATTTCTGGCAACGTATAAATACCGGTTGGCGCATCTTCAACAAAACGCATTTCTTTTTGCAACATGGCCGCCACTACCGCACGGCCTTGATCGTAAGAAGCGCTTGCCAAACTTGGCCAGCCAATAACGTCGCCCGCTGCGTAAATATTATCTACTTCAGTGCAGTAGTTATTATCTACTTTGACTTGCCCCCGGTGATTCGCTTCCAAACCGGCGTTTTCTAAATCGAGCATATCGGTGTTACCGGTACGACCATTACACCATAACAATGCATCTGCACGAATGCGCTTGCCTGATTTAAGGTTTAAGGTAACCCCTTTAGACGTTGCATCTACCGATGCACACTCTTCGCTGTGACGAACCATTACACCGTTGTCACGCAAGTGATAGCTTAGGGCATCCGAGATTTCATCATCCAAAAATTCTAACAAGCGCTCGCGAGTGTTAATTAAGTCTACCTTTAAGCCTAAGCCCGCAAATATAGATGCATACTCACAACCAATAACACCGGCACCAAAAATAATAATTGTGCGGGGCGTGTGCTGCATATCTAGAATAGTATCGCTGTCGTACACGCGCGGATGAGTAAAATCGACATCATCTGGGCGATATGGACGCGAGCCTGTTGCAATTAGTACGCGCTCAGCACTAATAACGTCGCGCACACCGTGCGAATCCATAACCTCTACCTGAGTGTTAGATAAAAAGCGTGCATTACCAGAGTGCACGCGCACCCGATTGCGTGCAAAAAACTCGGTGTGAAGTTCAACTTGCTTAGGGATAACCTGAGACGCGGCATCTAAAACAGCTGGATACGTAAGTGGTCGAGCACCACCAATATTGCGAAAAATAGGCTGCGAACCAAATTGAATAACTTGCTTTACCGTGTGCCGTAAAGATTTAGAAGGTATAGTGCCTCGGTGTGTACAATTGCCGCCCAACATCCCTTGGCTTTCAATTACACCTACTCGCAAGTCACTTTTGGCGGCCGCCATAGCCGCAGCTTCACCGGCGGGGCCAGCCCCTATTACTAAAAAATCGTACTGAAATTCAGCCATTCGAGCCTTAATCCTCTTAGTTGGTTTTTTTACTCGCGTCGTAGGCGAGATCTTTACTTGCACCGGGTAAAGTTTTTTGGTCAGTATTCTGACTCTTTTGGTTCTTTTTCTGTTCTTCTTCGCATTTTGCCGTGTTACCACCGCAAATATCACATGCAGTATCAATGCCTATCGCACTCATACCACCGCATGACCCCTTTATTGGCTTACCTGCCAGTAAAACGCCCACAGACATAGCAATAATAACCACTGCTAAAACTACTAAAGTAAGGAGAAAGACTGTCATAGATCCACCAAGTAAGGTTGAAATTGAGGGGTGTATTTTATGGTAAATTGCTCACCATCTCTAATAATAAAATAAGCAGCCAAGCTAAGCTTTTCTGCTAAGGCATAACCTTCAACTGGGCCGAGCACGTTTAACGCCGTAGCCAAGGCATCAGCCTGCGCACAACTCGCCGCCACAACCGTAACAGATGCCAAAGTGTGCGTGATGGGCTTGCCCGTTGATGGGTTAATAGTATGCGAAAAACGCTTACCATCTACTTCGTAATAATTTCGGTAATCGCCAGACGTTGCCAAACCTACATCAGTAATGGCAATAGCTTGAATGGCACCAGATTGCAGCATGCTAGGCTTTTCAACGCCTATTTTCCAATGCTCGCCGTGCTCATTAACACCAGCTACGCGTATTTCACCGCCTATCTCGACCATGAAATTTTCGATGCCTTTTTTACGCAACAAATCGGCTATTAGGTCCGAGCCATAGCCTTTAGCAATGGCAGACAAATCAATATATAGCGCATTGGCTTTTTTTATAGCTCGCTTAGTACTATCTAGGGAATACTTATCGGAACCTATTTTCGTTAACGCATTGGCAATAGCTTCATCGCTTGGGTTGCTCCCTAAAGGCTTGTCTGGCCCAAACCCCCAAAGATTGACCAGCGGCCCCACGGTAACATCAAATGCCCCCATGCTTTGAGCGTTAATTTCTTTGCTTAGCTCAAGCATAAAATACAAGTTTTCTGAAACTGGCTGCCAATCGAGCGATTGAGATTGGTTTAGCCGCGAAAGCTCTGAACTAGCAATATAAGTAGATAAAACATCGTTAATACGACGTAACTCCTCATCTACCGCGTATTGCAATTCACTTTGACTAGGTGGAGTTTTTGCCGGCACCACCATTTTAATGTGGTACTGAGTACCCATGGTTTTACCTTCCAAGCGATACACAGGCGAGGAAGACTGGCCACAACCAACAAATAGGAAAATCAGAAAAAAGAAAAGCGAGGCACGGAAAACCGGCCTCGCTTTTGGGATAGGATTACTAATCACAATAATTATTAACCGCCAAAGTCATCCAACATGATGTTTTCGTCTTCTACACCAAGATCTTTAAGCATCTTGATTACCGCCGCGTTCATTACGGGGGGACCACACATGTAGAACTCACAATCTTCTGGCGCTGGGTGATCTTTCAAATATTGATCATAAAGCACATTGTGAATAAAGCCAGTTAGGCCTTCCCAATTATCTTCTGGCTGCGGATCTGAAAGAGCGATATGCCAATCAAAGTTCTCTTTCTCTGCGGCTAGGCCATCGTAATCCTCTTGATAGAACAGCTCACGCAAAGAACGCGCGCCATACCAGAAAGAAATTTTACGAGTGGAATCTAAGCGCTTCAACTGATCAAAAATGTGTGAACGCATTGGCGCCATACCAGCACCACCACCAATAAACACCATCTCTGCTTCGGTTTCTTTCGCGAAGAACTCACCAAATGGACCGTATACAGTAATTGTGTCGCCTGGCTTCAAGCTGAACACATAAGAAGACATTTGCCCTGGCGGAATACCTTTAGAACCAGGAGGCGGAGTTGCAATACGAATATTAAACTTCACCAAACCACGCTCTTCTGGGTAGTTAGCCATAGAGTATGCACGAATACACGGCTCGGAAATTTTAGACTCTAAGTTAAAGAACCCAAAACGCTCCCAGTCACCGCGGTACTCTTCTTCAATTTCGAAGTCTTTAAACTTAACGTGATGAGCAGGTGCTTCTAGCTGAACGTAACCGCCTGCGCGGAAGTCTACGTTTTCGCCTTCTGGCAGCTTTAAGGTTAGCTCTTTAATGAAAGTAGCCACGTTAGGGTTGGATTCAACAGTGCATTCCCACTGTTTAACACCGAACACTTCTTCGGGCACTTCAATTTTCATGTCTTGCTTAACAGGCACCTGACAGCTCAAACGCCAGCCTTCGCCAGCTTCACGCTTAGTGAAGTGGGATTCTTCGGTCGGCAATATAGAACCGCCGCCCTCTTCCACAACACATTTACACTGAGCGCAAGTACCGCCACCACCACAGGCAGAAGCAAGAAACAAATTGTTGGAAGCCAGAGTTTGCAAGAGCTTACCGCCGGCAGGTACAACAATTGTTTTTTCGCCATTAACTTCAATTTTTACGTCGCCTGTGCTCACCAACTTCGCGCGAGCACTGAGGATAATAACCACCAGTGCAAGAACGATAACGGTGAACATGCCAACGCCTAATATAATCTCTAAGTTCATGTTCTAGTATTCCCCGTTGGTTACAGCGCAATGCCGCCGAATGACATAAAGCCTAACGACATTAAACCTACAGTGATAAAAGTAATGCCTAAGCCACGCAGACCTTCTGGCACATCACTGTACTTAAGTTTTTCACGAATACCTGCCAACGCAACAATGGCGAATGCCCAGCCAACGCCGGAGCCAACACCAAACACTACGCTTTCACTAAAGGTATATTCGCGCTGAACCATTAACAATGCAGCACCAAGAATTGCGCAGTTAACGGTAATTAATGGTAAGAACACACCCAATGCACCGTAAAGTGCTGGGAAGTATTTATCTAAAACCATTTCCATAATTTGTACGATGGCAGCAATTACACCAATGTAACAAATCAAACCTAAGAAACTTAAGTCAACACCTTCCAAGCCAGCCCAGGCTAATGCGCCATCGGCCAACAGGTAGTTAAACATCAAGTTGTTAACAGGAACGGTAATAGTGAGTACAACAACAACGGCAATACCCAAACCTATAGCTGCATCGATTTTCTTGGAAATAGCAAGAAACGTACACATGCCCAAGAAATAGGCCAATGCCATGTTTTTAACGAATACAGATTCTACAAAAATGCTTAATAACGCTTCCATTATGCAGTCTCCGCCGTTGCAACAGTGTTAGGGGCGATTTTGTATTCTGCAGGCTCCACTTGGCCTTTCTTCCAGCCGCGTAATGCCCAGATCAACAAACCGATAATAAAGAATGCGCTTGGCGAAAGTAGCATTAAGCCGTTAGCCACATACCAGCCACCATTGGTGGTTAGTTCAAGCAACTGAATGCCCAAAATAGAACCAGCACCAAAAAGTTCACGAATAATGGCTACGGTAATTAACAAAACGCTGTAGCCTAAACCATTACCAACACCATCAAAAAAGCTCGGGATTGGAGGGTTTTTCATCGCAAACGCTTCCGCGCGTCCCATAACGATACAGTTGGTAATTATCAAACCAACAAACACAGAAAGCTGCTTAGATATATCGTAAGCAAACGCTTGAATCACCTGATCTACAACAATTACCAAAGATGCAATTACCGTCATTTGCACAATGATACGAATGCTGTTTGGTATATGGTTACGAATAACCGCAACGAAAAAGTTAGAGAATGCTGTAACCAAAGTTAAAGCCAAACACATAACAAGAGTTACACGCAAACTTGTTGTTACCGCCAATGCCGAACAAATACCCAAAATTTGTAATGCAATCGGGTTGTTGTCGAACAGGGGTTTAAATAAAAGCTCTTTAATCTTCATGGATTAAGCCTCCCCTTTCTTCAAGTTGTTTAAGAAAGGCGCAAAACCATTCTCGCCCAACCAGAATTTAAGCATGTTATCTACACCGTTACTGGTCAAAGTAGCGCCGGACAAGCCATCTACCTTGTGCTCAGCATCAGGAGTATCAGATGAAACACTGCCTTTAATTACGGATAAAAGTACTTCGTCGCGAGAGCCGTATACTTTTTTACCATGCCACTTAGCCTTCCACATTGGGTTATCTACTTCACCGCCCAAGCCCGGTGTTTCACCGTGCTCGTAGTAGCCCAAGCCAACCACAGTATTAAGGTCAGACTCCAACGCGATAAAACCACGTAAAGTTGACCAAAGCCCATAGCCACGGATGGGCAAAATTAGCTTTTCAATACCGCCATTAGCGTTTTCTACGATATAAACGTAAGAGTAATTTTCTAAACGTCCTAAGCCAGCAACATCGACTGTTTTATCTAGCGATTCAGATAAAGCTGGGTCTTTAGCGGCTTTTCGTTGATCGTACTTAGCAGCATCAACGGCATCTGTGAATTTACCAGTTTCTAAATCTACAACCTTAATTGAGATTTGTTCAAATAGCTCTTCAACGGATTTGCTTTCATCGTACAAGCTTGCCGCCATCAAAATATTACGCTTAAAGTCCAACGCTTTGTTGGCGCTCTGCATAGGCTTCAACATAACCGATGCTGAAGATACGATTACCGAACATACGATACAAAGTACCGTCGCCACAATAAACGTTTTCTTAATAGAATCGTTATTAGCCACGTGCCAACCTCCGCTTGATATTTGATTTAACTACGAAGTGGTCAATGAGAGGCGCGAACAAGTTAGCAAATAGAATTGCCAGCATCATGCCCTCTGGGAATGCAGGGTTAACCACGCGAATAGTTACCACCATAAACCCAATTAAACCACCAAACCACCACTTACCTGCGTTCGTCATAGAAGCAGAAACTGGGTCGGTTGCCATAAAGAACAAACCAAATGCATAACCACCTACAACAAAGTGCCACCAGAATGGCATTCCGAACATGGGGTTAGAGTTAGCATCGCCGAAGTGGCTGTATACCAAGGTAGTTGCGATGGTGCCCAACAATACGCCCGCAACAATGCGGAACGATGCAATACCCATGGCCAGCAATACAATACCGCCCATAGCAATGGCTAATGTTGAGGTCTCACCAATAGAACCCTGCATCTTACCGAAGAATGCGTCCATCCACGTAAGCTGGTGAGTTAAAGCAACCATGCCTTCGTTTGCAGCAACAGAAAGAGCCGTAGCGCCGGTAAACCCGTCAACCGCAGTCCAAACTGTGTCACCAGACATGTAAGCTGGGAATGCGAAGAATAGGAATGCACGACCAGTAAGCGCTGGGTTAAGGAAATTTTTACCTGTACCACCAAATACTTCTTTACCGATTACAACACCGAAAGAAATACCGATAGCCGCTTGCCATAAAGGTAAGCTAGGCGGACAAGTAAGTGCGAATAAGACAGACGTAACGAAGAAACCTTCGTTTACTTCGTGGCCGCGCTTCATTGCGAACAACACTTCCCAGAAACCACCTACTGCGAATACCACAACATAAATGGGTACGAAGTAAGCAGCACCATATATAAGGTTATCCCAAATACTGGAAGGATCGTGACCAGCAAACAAGCTGATTATCGCTTCGCGCCAGCCAGTTAGCATACTTAGGTCTGCGCCAGCGGCCTGCAATGCAGTGTTAGCTTGAAAACCAACGTTGTACATACCGTAAAACATTACGGGGAAAGTACATAACCAAACAGTAATCATAATACGCTTAAGGTCGATGCCGTCGCGTACATGCGCGGTTGAGCGCGTTACTGAGTTGGGTTGATAAAAGATAGTATCTGCCGCTTCGTAAAGGGCATACCACTTTTCATATTTGCCACCAGGATGGAAATGGGGCTCTAGACTATCTAAAAACTTGCGCAACATAATTAGCCCTCCTTCTCAATACGTGTCAAATTGTCACGAAGAATGGGCCCATATTCGTACTTACCTGGACACACAAAGGAGCACAACGCCAAATCTTCTTCATCTAACTCTAAACAACCTAACTGCTGTGCAGCTTCGGTATCGCCCACAATAATTGAACGCAACAACTGGGTTGGCAAAATATCGAGAGGCATCACTTTCTCGTAAGCACCTACCGGCACCATAGCGCGCTCACTACCCAGAGTGGATGTAGTGAAATCGAACTTTTTACCGCCGAAAAGCTTAGAAAGGTAAATAGGCATAACCGAGAAACGGTTTGCGCCAGCAACCAAGTAATGCAGGAACGGACGATCGCGCCCTTCCAACAATACACTTACTTGGTTGTGGAAACGGCCAAGGTAAGCGGTTGGAGAACTGGTTTTACGGCCTGAAAATACAGAGCCAGAAATAATACGGTTTTCACCGTCTTTTAATTGACCAGCGGTAAGCTCTTGCAAGCTTGCACCTAAACGAGTGCGCACAACACGCGGGTCTGTTACTTGTGGGCCAGCTAGAGATACAACACGATCTACTGGCAACTTGCCGCTAGTGAAAAGTTCACCGTAGGCAATAACATCTTGATACCCAATAGTCCAAACGGTTTTGTTAGCACTAACAGGGTCAAGGAAGTGGATATGAGTGCCAGCATTACCGGCTGGGTGCACACCAGAAAAAGCTTTCGCTTCAACGTTCGCAGCCGCTGAGGTTGGTACAGAAGCACCATCAGCATGACAAACAAACACCTTGCCTTCGGTTAGCTTGGCCAATACCGCCAAACCCAATGCAAAAGCAGCTGACTTTTCGCCAATCACTAATTGCGGGTCTGCAGCTAATGGATTGGTATCCATTGCGGTCACAAAAATAGAATTAGGTACCGAGTCTAACTGGGGTACTTTACTGTAAGGACGGGTTCGCAACGCAGTCCAAAGCCCCGAATCGACTAGATTGTCGACCAACGCTTGACGGTCTGCAGAAGCGATTTCGGCTTCGCTAAAGGTTTTAAAGCTTTCTGCTTCATCCCCTTCAATGTCAATTACCACCGATTGCAACACGCGGCGTTCGCCACGGTTGATGGCTGATACGGTACCAGCCGCAGGAGAGGTATATTTTACCCCTACTGTTTTTTTATCGGTGAACAAAACCTGACCCAGCTTTACTTTGTCGCCAACTTGGACATTCATGGTAGGTTTCATACCATGATAGTCAAAGCCGATTAATGCGACAGAGCGTATTGCTGGACCATCCTCTATGGATTGCCGGGGTGAGCCGGTAATAGGTAAATCCAATCCGCGACGGATCTTGATCATACGTCTTTGCCCAAAGTTAAGGTTTAGATGAGTTTATTTACTTGAAAGCTGTACTGCCGTGACGACACAAAAAAGCCGAATAAGGGAGCGATACCGCTACAACCTTATCTAAAGCACCAATATTTATACGAAACGTGTATTTTCTTCTTGAAGGTTGGCCCGATACAGCCAAACCAAATCAGGTACTAATCGCGCAAATTCGCCACAGAATTTCGAAATTTTTCGTCAACAGACGATATTTTAGTCGACCACTTGCGATTACGCCTTACAGCGGCCTAAAAAATCGCGCCAATTATAAGGATGCACCGCCTGAATGGCCAGAGGGATAGCAAAAATTCCCTTAAAAAACAGCAAGTTTTACCCAGTAAAGCCTTTAAACATATTAACTAGGCCGTATCACCGCACCCACATGAAAACCATTCTCATCTAGATGCTTAAATAGCGAACAAATAAATATTAGCCTAAACATTGGATACAACCATTTGGCAACATTAGCAGTCTAATTTAGCTACAAGCTGCGCTCTATCACTAAACTAAAAGCGGGTTTACTGTCGCTAGCATTGAATCCCCGCTAAAATGACCGCCCTTTATACATTCATACTGCATACTAGAAGCGAACCACCACTACATGACAAGTAATATGCCCTTACCCCTACCCTCCAAGCTTGGCGATAAAAAAACTTGGGGAGGCGTTTCCGGTCTTGCACGTGTTTTTGCTTGCGCAGAAGCTGCGGCACAACACAACGGAACAACTGTCATTATTGTGCAAAGCATGACAGAGGCCGACCGGTTTGCACGCGACTTGATGCTTTTAACCAAAGGCAAAAAAAACACCCCCGAAGTTTTGCAATTCGCAGACTGGGAAACACTGCCCTACGATAATTTTTCACCGCACCAAGATATTATTTCCGACAGGATGCGCTGCCTGTATCAATTATCGAACCAAGCGCAAGCCATTGTAGTTGTGGCCGCCTCAACACTAATGCAAAGACTGGCACCGGCCAATTACATAATTGCCAACAGCTTAGTGGTTGAAAAAAACGAAACCATTAACCGAGACAATTTGTTAACCAGTTTGATAAATGCTGGGTACCAGCGCGTAGACACCGTATTCAATCATGGTGAATTTGCCATTCGCGGCGCGCTTCTCGATATATTCCCCATGGGCAGCTCGGCCGCTTACAGAATAGAACTATTTGATGACGAGGTCGACTCAATACGCACATTCGACCCAGAAACGCAACGCACCGTAGATCAAGTAAGCAAAATTGAATTACTACCCGGCAAAGAGTGCCAACTCGATGCAGAAGGCATAAGCCGCTTTAAATTAAATTGGTATGAAAACTTTAATGTAGATCACCGCGAATGCCCAGTTTTTCAAGATGTAAGCTCTGGCATATCGCCAGCGGGTATTGAGTATTACCTGCCTTTATTTTTTGAGCAAACAGCAAGCCTGTTCGACTACCTGCACGAGAATACACTCGTTATGGTAACCAAAGGCTTCGAAACCGCCGTAGAAGATTTTTGGCGCGATGCCTCTAGCCGTTTTGAAAGCCACAATATCGACATGCGTCGCCCTCTTCTGCCGCCCGCTAAAGTTTTTCATTCAGTTAGTGAAATATACAGCCAGCTTAAACGCTTTCAACGCGTGGTGTTAGAACCTACACAGGTAGAAGAACGTAGCGGCAGCGCAAACATAAAGACCCTTAGTACGCCCAATTTAAATATTGATGCTAAAGCCCAAAACCCGTTATATAAGCTTGAAGAGTTTATCTATAGTTACGACGGCCGCATCTTATTTTGCGCCGAAAGTAACGGGCGACGCGAAACATTAAAAGAACACTTCAAAAAAATAGACCTGCAACCCGAAGATGTGGCTTCGACAGATGCATTTTTACAAGGCAAATCGTCTATAGCTATTTGCGTTGCCGACTTCCAAGAAGGTTTGCATCTTAAAACCCCCAATATTTGCATTATTGCTGAATCACAACTTTTTGGTCAGCGCGTACAGCAGTATCGACGCCGCAAAGAATCGAATACCGATTTCAACGAAAACATTGTTAAAAACCTTACCGAGCTAAAAATCGGTGCCCCAGTCGTACATATTGAACACGGGGTTGGTCGCTACTTAGGCCTACAAACCATAGAGTTCGACGGTCAAAAAGATGAATTTTTAGTACTCGAGTACGCCAACGAAGCCAAGCTCTATGTACCCGTTGCCAACCTGCATTTTATTAGCCGCTATAGCGGCGCTGAAGATAGCAGCGCACCACTCAACCGACTGGGTAGTGATCAATGGCAAAAAGCGAAACGTAAAGCCGCCGAAAAACTGCGCGATGTTGCCGCTGAACTTTTAGAAATTTACGCTAAGCGCCAAGCCAGAGAAGGCTTTCAATACACTTACCCAAAAGACGCTTACGAAATATTTGCTGAAAGCTTCCCCTTTGAAGAGACGGTTGATCAGCAGCAAGCTATTGATGCCGTAAGGCAAGATATGATTTCGGCCCAGCCT
This sequence comes from Saccharophagus degradans 2-40, assembly GCF_000013665.1. NCBI lineage: Bacteria > Pseudomonadati > Pseudomonadota > Gammaproteobacteria > Cellvibrionales > Cellvibrionaceae > Saccharophagus > Saccharophagus degradans. The sequence goes on along the minus strand of NC_007912.1, from coordinate 2,287,977 downwards.
ATGGATAGGCTTGTGTGTGGCGACGTGGGCTTTGGTAAAACAGAAGTGGCCATGCGCGCGGCATTTATTGCAGTACAAAACAGTAAGCAAGTTGCCGTGTTGGTACCCACCACCCTGCTCGCCCAGCAGCATTACGAAAACTTTAAAGATCGCTTTGCGGATTGGCCGGTCAACGTAGAGGTTATTTCTCGCTTTAAAAGCAGCAAAGACATAAGCGAAATACAGAAAAAATTAGAAGCGGGCAAAGTCGATATATTAATTGGTACACATAAGCTAATCCAGGGCGAATTAATTTTCCCAAATCTTGGTCTGTTAATTATTGATGAAGAGCACCGCTTTGGCGTTAGACAAAAAGAAGCATTAAAAGCACTGCGCACAGAAGTAGATATACTAACGCTTACAGCAACGCCCATTCCACGAACGCTAAACATGGCCATGTCGGGCATCCGTGATCTATCTATTATCGCCACACCACCGGCCAAACGCCTGTCGGTAAAAACGTTTGTTCGTCAATCCGATAACGCCGTTATAAAAGAAGCTATTTTGCGCGAGATTATGCGCGGTGGTCAGCTGTACTACCTACATAATGAAGTAAGCACCATAGAAAAAACCGCAGCAGACTTACAAGAACTTGTCCCCGAGGCACGCATCCGAGTGGCACATGGGCAAATGCGTGAGCGCGAGCTAGAAGCAGCAATGTCTGACTTCTACCACAAGCGCCATAATATTTTAGTATGTACCACTATTATAGAAACGGGCATCGACATTCCCAGTGCGAACACTATTATTATTGACCGCGCCGATAAATTTGGCCTAGCTCAACTGCATCAGTTGCGTGGGCGCGTTGGTCGATCACACCACCAAGCATATGCCTACTTACTGACTCCACACAAAAAAGCAATGACCGCCGATGCGGTAAAACGCCTAGAAGCAATTGCCGAAGCACAAGACCTAGGCGCTGGTTTTACCCTTGCTTCTCACGACCTTGAAATTCGCGGCGCAGGTGAATTATTGGGCGATGAACAAAGCGGTCAAATGCAAGCCATTGGCTTTTCGCTTTACATGGAAATGCTAGACAAAGCCGTAGAAGCACTGAAAAGCGGTAAAGAACTGGATTTTGAATCAAACTTTAATAACAACGTTGAATTTAATCTGCGCATACCTGCACTTATTCCCGATGATTACCTGCCAGACGTACACACCCGTGTAATTTTGTACAAACGCATGGCTTCGGTTAAAAACGAGAATGAGCTAAATGACCTACAGGTAGAGATGATAGATAGATTTGGGCTGCTACCAGACCCAATTAAAAACCTCGTACGCCAAACTCGCTTGCGCTTAACTGCGGAACAGCTGGGCGTTTGCAAGGTCGAAGCTAACAACACAGGCGGTAGAATAGAGTTCACCACTAAGCCGAATATCGACCCACTTACAATTGTAAAAATGGTTCAAACAACACCACAGCATTACAGAATGGAAGGTGCTAGCCATCTAAAATTCTTTTTTGATATGGAATCGGCGGACGAACGCCTACTAACCATTCACAATATATTCGAAACATTAATGAAGTCGAGCTAACAAGCCATGAAACCAATGTTCAATTTATATAAGCATGCACTCCCCAAGGCCGCCAAACTCTTTGCTGGCTCACTGGTTGTTGCCTGCGCATTTACCTCCAATACTTTTGCTCAAACAAATTCAGATGCCCCTTGGTACCAAATTGAAGTCATTATTGTCGAACGATTAACTGCCGCCGCACAAACCGAAGTCTGGCCAAAAGATATAGTACTGGCCTACCCTGCTAAAAGTCGGTATTTAGAATTTATTGCGGAAGAAGAAACAACTGACGAGCAAATGCAAAATCAGCTTACAGCACAAGAAGGCACAATAGCACCCAGCACAGTAGAAGCAGACCTAGCCGAGAAACCTTTCATCCCGCTAGCCACAGCAGACCAACAGCTAAACAGTATTGCTAAAAGGATAGCGCGCACCAATCACTTACACCTTTTATTCCACCAAGCTTGGCGCCAACCTCTTACAGGCGCCGACCAAGCACCAGCTATAGTGGTGCAAGCTGGCAAACAGTTTGACGACCATTACGAGCTAGAAGGCTCATTAAAAGTTAGCGTAAGCCGCTACTTACATATAGATTCAAATTTATGGCTAACAGCCTTCGAAGCGAATTACGGCCAACCACAAGGACAATGGCCAGAACTGCCTGAAGCGCCATTTAATGTTGCAAATATTGTTATCGAACAGCCTATTAGCAACGAATACGGTGACGATAACGAAAACCTACTTGGCGAAAACGTTAATCAATCTGCAGAACCTGCACCTTCGGAAATCAGCTCGCAACAGCTAGATAGCCTACTATTTGCTGAGCCTACTACCGATAATCTTGGAGGCTTTAATTTTAATACAGGCATGAAACCCGTAAATGAAGCACCTGAGCCCGAGAAAATTAAGAATTTCGTGGTTACACAAATCGTAACTTTGCAGCAGCAGCGAAGAATGCGAAGTGGAGAACTTCACTATATAGACCACCCCAAATTAGGCCTACTAGTGAAAGTAACACCATACGACCCCAGCGCATCGAGTGGCGCAGAAGAAACACAATAATTTAGACACAGCCAATAAAAAACCCAGTGCAGATTAGGCAAACACCTAAACTGCACTGGGTTTTCTAAATGCTTAAAGAGTATAAGTTATTAACCTATAAGGGCAACATCGTCAGCGTGAAACCCTTTATCGCCCTGCTGTAACGAAAACTCTACAGCCTGACCTTCATTGAGTGATTTGTATCCTTCACCTCGAATACTGCGGTAATGTACAAAAATATCATCACCTTCTTTTTCTTCCGTGGCGCCAGCAGTAATAAACCCATAACCGCGCGCATTATTAAACCACTTAACTGTTCCTTTCGTTCTATCTGACATTAACATACCTCTTTGTACGACGTTGTACGCATTATTTTTATTTTAAGGTAATAAAACTATTACCAAGTGTTATGGACAATATGATAATTCCGAAATACGTTGCTAGAAATAGTTCACACTTTGACCGATTAGGTATTCGGCTTTTCCTACACAGCCTTCTAACTCTGCATTTATTGCCTCTAGGGTTATTAAACCAGCCGACAAACCGGCCGCCCAATTAACCACCAAACAGATCGAAGCGTAATCGATGCCGAGCTCTCTAGCAAGCGCCGCCTCTGGCATTGCGGTCATTCCAACTAGTGAGGCGCCATCGTTTTTTAATTTTTTTATTTCAGCTGCCGTCTCTAAACGCGGCCCTTGCATACACGCATAAACGCCGTTGCGCACAACTTTATCGCTGCCAAATTCTTTTTCAAATGCGGCACTCGCTTGAATTAACGCGTTGCGCACACGCCCTTCAAATGGGTAAGTAAAATCGATATGGCTCATACCATCTTCGAAACTATCAAAGAATGTACCTTCGCGCCCAAAGGTGTAATCAATTAGCTGATCGGGAATAACAAGTACACCCGGCCCACACCTTTCACCAATGCCGCCTACAGCATTAGCTGCAATAATATGAGAGACACCTAACTCTTTAAGCGCGTAAATATTGGCCCGATAATTTATTTTGTGCGGCGGTAATTTATGCTCACCGCCGTGACGAGCTAAAAATACAATATTATGCCCGCCCATTGAGTATTCAATTAAGCCACCCACAGACCCATAAGGGGTATTAACTGGGTTTAAAGCTTTGGCGTTGTTGGCAGACGCCATAGTGTAAAACCCAGACCCGCCAATAACTGCTATTTTATTTGGCATTTAGCCCCCTGTGTTTAACCACTAAAAATAATAAATACCGGGCGCATTACGCAGCAGGCCTTCGGCATCCATCCCCATACCAAATACATATTTATCTGGCACATTAAAACCAACAAAATCGGGGGGTGATACCAATTGAGCCAAACCTTCTCGCGTTTTATCTTTGTAGGCGAGCACCACGGTTCGTACAGATTCTGCGCCACGGTCTAAACAATACTGCTTTACTCTATCGATGGTAATGCCATCATCAAAAATATCATCTACTAGCAAAACTGTTTTGCCTTGCAACTCTATTTTAGGCTCAGCAAGTAAAGCTAAGGCACCGCCTTGGGTACCATTGCCGTAGCGTGTAGCGTGAATGTAATCGACTTCTATAGAGAACTTAAGTTTCGGTAACAACTTGCCCGCAAAAACCATAGCACCATTCATAATAGTAAGTAGCGCCATATCTTTAGCTGGTACGCCACTCTCACTTATATAATCGGCAAATTCATTGTTTAGAGAATCGCCTATTTTTGCTATGGAAGCTTCAACTTGCTCTAGTGTGTATAAACATGTTGCCGTTTTAATGGCATTTTCGAAATTAGATACATCCATTCGCGTTTAGTTTTCCGCCTGCATTAATTGTATTCCATCGGGAACATGTAGCGTTGAGGTTGGGAATGCACATTCAGCCTCATGCTTTTCAATAATTTTTAGCACTTTCAACAGCACGTCTTGTTTAATTTCGTGAAATTCAATCCAATCTGTTGTGTGCGTAAAACAATAGATGAAAAAATCCAGCGATGAAGAAGCAAAACCGTTGAAATTAACAATAAGCGTATTATTGTGATCAATCGCCTCATGCTCTACCAGCATCGCTTTTACATCAGCCACAATACCCGCCATTTTAGTGGCGTCGTCGTAGCGAATACCCACGGTTTCGTAGATGCGCCTGTGCTGCATACGCGATGGATTTTCTACTGAAATTTGAGTAAAGGTTGCATTGGGTACGTACAGTGGGCGCTTATCGAAAGTACGAATACGCGTTTGACGCCAACCTATATCTTCTACTACGCCTTCTATATTTTTATCTGGCGAACGAATCCAATCGCCAACAGCAAATGGTCGATCTAAGTACACCATTAACCCGCCAAAAAAGTTGGCAAGTAGGTCTTTCGCCGCAAAACCTACCGCTATACCGCCAATGCCACCAAAGGCTAACACGCCCGAAATACTGTAGCCCAGCGACTGCAACGCCACCAACATCGCGGTAATAATTACCGATATACGCAATAATTTACCCAGCGCCATAGCCGTGGTTCTATCCATAGGCTGACGACTGTATTCAGGGTCAATTAAGTTTTTTTCTGCTTTGGAGATAAACCCCGTTACAAACCAAGTAACAATTACGATATAGCCTACGTGGCGAACCGTGGCAATGGCCTCTAAAATGGCCGACTCGGAGTGCTTTGAGGCAATTGTTGCTGCAGTTGTTAAGCCAAGTACCCATACAAACCATTTTGCTGGCGCTGCCAAAGAATGAAAAAACGCATCATCCCAAAGGGTTTTGGTTAACAGCGACTTTTTCTTGAGCTTGTTTAAAAAGGTACTTACTACTAGCGCAACAATAAGGGTGCAAAACACAACAATAAAAACCTCTGCAATCCAAAGGTTTTCTTTGCCTGCTAGCTCCCCTAACCACTCTTGCAGCGTAGATTTAAAAGCGTCCACTATTTACTCCATCAATTAAATTCATTTGCCTCAACTTTAAATTAAGGAACCTCTGATTAAGCAAGTGCTAGTAATGCTTCTTTGGTTTCTTGCCAGCGTTTATTATTGTGTAAATCATAAATAGGTTGCGCCCCTGCTTTCCCCCGCATTCTGGTCAATCGAATAGAGGTAGAATAGTTGCCGTTATCTGCCAATGTCTGAATAACCTCAAGGGTGGCCTCGCGATTGTTGCAAACCAATAATGTGTCGCAGCCAGCGCTCATTGCTTTTATGGCTCGCTCCCCGAAGCTACCCGCCACGGCGGCACCTTCCATCGTCAAATCATCACTAAAAATTACACCGTCGTAGGCCATTTTATCGCGCAATATTTTTTGCAGCCAAACAGAAGAAAAGCCAACGGGCTGATCGTCAACCTCTGGGAACAATATATGGGCAGGCATTACAGCATCAAGCTTACTTTGCAACTTAGCAAAAGGCATTAAATCGAGCTGCTCTATAGCTTCGAGCGAGCGATAATCCACTGGCAGCTCTAAATGGCTATCGGCACGCACACTGCCATGCCCAGGAAAATGCTTACCGGTACAAGCCATACCTGCTTGTTGCATACCGTCTATAAATGCACCCGCTAGCGCAGTAACAGCTTTGGGGTCTGAAGAAAAAGCTCTATCGCCAATAATGCTGCTAAAACTATCATCCACATCCAATACTGGTGCAAAGCTAATATCTATGTCGTAAGCGCGAAGTTCACTAGCCATTAACCAGCCGGTATTACAGGCAAGCGCAAGGGTTAACTCGGCACGAGCTTTATAAGCGCTGGCAAATACTTGCATAGCTGGAATGCGGGTAAAGCCTTCCCGAAAGCGCTGCACCCTGCCACCCTCGTGGTCAACAGCAAGAATTATATCTGCCCGTACACTGCGAATTTGCTTAACTAGCGCGTCAAGCTGTGAAGGGGTTGAATAGTTACGGGTAAACAGTATTAACCCGCCAATTAGCGGGTTCTTTATTAGCGCTATATCTTCATCGGAAAGAGTTTGACCGGCAATATCCGCAATAACTGGACCAAGCAATTGATTGTTAGTCTCCAACATTTAGCATCCCCACTAATGATGGAATCATTAGCTCTATGGCCGCATCGAGAGCGGTATCTTCGTGGTAGTCAGCATTTAAAATGCCGCGAATAGAATCGTAACTAGAAAGCGTAAAAACCGCAGCACCAAGCATAAAATACAAACGCCAATAAAAAGTAACATTCGACATTTCGGGCAAGGAGCCTTTTAACGCGTGGGTAAAACGCGTATAGGTACCGCCAAATTGCTCAATAATACTTAGCCTTAAATGCTCTTGCGATTGGGAATAAGCCAAACCAAGCAGTTTCATAAAGCGCTGCGGTGGCTCGTTAATCTCTTCGGTTACCGCCTTGAAGGCGGCAAACAGATGCCGTAGCAACACATCTGGGTTGGGCGACTGCTGCCCAGCATGCTCATAGTCATCCAGCCTGCGGTCTAGTTCTTTACAAAACGGAGTCATAAACCGAGTAAAAACCGCTTGAATAAGCTCCTTTTTAGACCCGAAATGGTAATTTACCGACGCCAAATTTACGTCTGCCATGCCAGTAATCGTACGCAGGGAAGTCTCCGCGAAGCCTCGTTCGGCAAATAAAATCGTAGCGGCGTTCAAAATACGATCAACCGTCTCGTTTTGCGCCATAAAAACCGCCCTGAATGTTATCGTTTTAATCGGCGCAAACCATACGGTTTAACCTCGGATCATGTCAAGAAAAGCCCTTCAAATTACAGGGTTTATAATCGTTTAGGCGCCTAACGAACATAAACCGGTATTTTTAACTAAATGCCTCCCAGAACCTCTAGCTTTAGATCATTTTTTTATCAGCCCCTACGGTGATATTCCCAGACCGTTACATGGCCGCTACCCCTGCCGCACACCAGCAGCCGTACTTTTTTAAACATAACAATCGCTTAGTAGTAAAAGCTAATAACCCATATGAGATTTGGCACCACCCTATTTTGTTAGCGCGCTTTATACACCGCCATTCACTGTTCGCAAAGTCGCCCGACCGGTGATAACTTTAAAGCAGGATGACAGCACAATCTTACCAAAGTAACTCTATCAAGGAGCACGCACACTAAACGCAATCAAGTCGGAGATCGACAATGGCCTCATACTACCCACCTATAAACAGCTGGTACGAAGACCTCACCAACGCCCAATTGTTCGAAGTCGTCGCTATAGACGAAAAGAGCGGCACCATAGAAGTACAATACCAAGATGGCGATATTGATGAATTTGATATTGAGTCGTGGGGCCAAATGAGAATTATCCAAGCGCAAGCTCCCACCGATGAAGCCGGCGCCTACGGGTTAGACTCTGAAGACTTCTGGTCAGACACCTCCGATTTTGAAAACAACGACTACATGAACCCCATTGAACTAATAGAGCCGGATGGCTTTGTGGGGTTCGACGATATGTAGCCCCCAAAATAGGAATTGCGATTGAGGGTTGCCAAACCGAATTTACTGTATATAATCACAAGTACTGTATATTCATCCAATCGCATTTACCCTAGGGGGAACCATGTACAAATTGACAACGCGTCAACAGGAAGTACTAGACCTAATAAAAAGTCACATAGAAGACACCGGTTACCCACCTACTCGGGCAGAAATAGCCAATCAACTCGGCTTTCGCTCTGCTAATGCGGCCGAAGAACACCTTAAAGCCTTAGCCCGCAAAGGCGCTATTGAAATGGTACCAGGTGCATCGCGCGGTATTCGCTTACCAGAAACCATTCAAGGCATTCCATTAATTGGCCGAGTGGCGGCAGGTAACCCAATTTTGGCAGAGCAGAATATTGAAGATTACTGCGACGTCCCCCCCGACTTTTTCTACCCTCAAGCAAACTACCTTTTAAAAGTACAGGGTATGAGTATGCGCGATGCGGGTATTTTAGATGGCGACTTACTTGCTGTGCACAGCACAACACAAGTAAAGAATGGCGATATTGTGGTAGCCCGTATAGAAGATGAAGTTACGGTTAAACGCTTTAAGCGCGAACGCAACAACGCAACCATCCAATTACTTCCTGAAAACCCAGACTTCAATATTATTGAAGTGGATTTACGGGATGCAAACTTTTCTATTGAAGGCCTAAGCGTAGGCATTATTCGTCGAGAGTTATAATTATGGCCGCACAACTTTCTTTACTCGCAGCTCTACCCGAAACCAAACCAAGTAACGCTGGTATTACCGAGATTATTTTGTCTGAATTTGGCGACGATCAATCGGCAATACTTTTGCCAATGCTTGCGCACTTAACCAACAAGTGTAACGACCGCTGGCTAACTTGGATTGCGCCCACCGGTATTAGTAAAACGCTTTTGCAAGAATACGGCTTTAATCTTTCTAGGTTACGCCTTATTCACCCAAGCAAAACAATAGGTAAAACTGGCGCCCTACTTTGGGATGCCCTGGCTAATGGTTGCAGCCATACAGTAGTGTGCACCGCCCACGATTTAACAGATCAAGACTGCAGGCAATTAGAAAGCGCAGCTATTCAAGGCAATACTCGCGGGCTTTTATTACGCAACAGGCAAGCACAGTAATTCACACTAATTAATGAAACACTGCAGCGCCACACAACACTTTTAAGGCGTAAGGCTTAGCTTAAACTTTACCTTAAAAGAGCAAGCCCAAAGAAAACATATAAGAACTAGCAGCGCATATATTTGAAAATTTAGCTCGTAACCTTGAAGAGAAACTAGTGATTAGCGGCTAATTACACCATGTCATTTATGGCACCACAACTTAGGTGGCATTAACGACATCAATAACGCTAATGATATCTATGATATTAATGACATCAATGAAGAGTAGGCTCACCTTCCAGAATGGCAGTAGCGGCTTCTTCCTCTACGAGCTGAGGGTCGGTTAAATCACCCGCCGCCTGCAAGCCAGCTTCAATCATGGCTTTTGCTACTTCTAATTTTGCTTCGTTTAAAAAATAAAGAGACTCTTCCGAGAACCGGATAGACACAAGCGGCTCTAAGCCAGACTCTTCATCCACCTCATCAGCTCGCTTTAACGCAATTTCGCCGTTTGGCATTTCAACAATTTCATATAACGTAGACATAGAATGTCGGCACAACTCAATTCATGTGTTTGGATGGCTATTCTACCAAAGTAGGCTTTATTTATCTGCCCATTCACGGCTAAATCTCAAATTACCATCGCAAACGCCTAAACAAAGCAAAGCAAGTAACAAAATACTAGTATTCCGATGAAACTTCACGCTGATCACGAATTAACCCTGCACATTGGTCACGTATACCCTGCAATATAGCTAATTCAACATTCAACCAATGCGTTTCGCGCTGCGCGCCCAAAGATACCGCAATGATATTTTCATCCGCAGGAGCCGGAACAGGCTTGGGTTCAAATAAGCTAGGCTCTATTGCAGCAATATGGGCTAACCAAGAAGAATCATCGCGCGCCAAATCGCGCAACTGCTCATACCTAAAGTCTGCCCCTACGCCATCTCCCATTGCCAATAGCTTAGCCAATATAGCGTTTACACTCACAGGCAGCGTTTCATCCTCAACTAAACCAATCTCTTTTGCATACAAGCACAGCCCTGTACACAACTGCATGATACCGGCCTGCTTACACGCGTGCGCGTTAAAACCCGCGCCCAAACTCTCTGCTTGCTGCCACAGAGATTTAGCAAATGCGAGCTGCTGATTTACCATGCTCGCCAGTTTTAATGCTTTACTCATTCACTGCTCCAAACTTTGTTTTGCCCCAATGCAACTATCCCCCAAAGATTGCTCTTTGAGGGATAGTTTTAACACACAATTACAATATTACCGGCTATTCGTCTTTTTTAGCCTTGGCTTTTGCTTTCGGCTTAGCTTTCGTTTTTGTAGCTGCTTTTTTAGCGGGTTTTTTAGGTTTTTGCTCATCGCTAATCACCCATTTACCACCCTCGTAAAACGCTTTCCAGCCTGTGGCCTTACCGTCTACTTCGGTTTGCACATACTGCTCTTTGGTTTTACGGCTGTAGCGAACAATAGTATCCAAGCCGTTATTATCCTGCAGTGGTGCCTTCATCAAAAAGTCGTACTTGGGGTCTATTTCGTCTTTGTGTGGCAACAGCTCTTTTACTAGTGGCGCTCGCGTTTCTCTGTTTTTAGGAAACTGACTCGCAGCCAAGAAAATGCCCGAAGCACCATCGCGCAATACGTAGGTATCGTCTACCTTCTCGCATTTAAGCTCTGGCATTTTTACTGGGTCCATTTTGGGCGGCGCAGCTTCACCGTTACGCAATAGCTTTCTAGTATTGCTGCAGCTTTCGCTTGTGCAGCCAAAGTATTTACCAAATCGACCCGACTTTAACTGCATGTCTTGGCCGCACTTATCGCATTCAATAACCGGGCCTTCGTAACCTTTAATTTTAAAGCTACCGGCCTCTACTTCGTAGCCAGAACAATCTGGGTTATTACCACAAATGTGCAGCTTTCTGGTTTCATCCAGTAAGTAGCTATCCATTGCAGTATTACAAATTTTGCATCGGCGTTTTTGACGCAGCTGCTTGGATTCTGCCTCATCATCTTCGTCAATGTTTACCGCTTCTTCGCCAGCCACCAAGTTCATGGTGTTCTTACAGCGTTCTTTGGGCGGTAAGTTGTAGCCAGAGCAACCCAAAAATACACCAGTGGTACCAGTGCGGATTTGCATGTTGCGGCCGCAATTCGTGCATTCAATATTGGTTTCAACTGGCTCGTTGCGACGCATGCCGGTATCTGCCGCTTTAGCCGCGTCCAACTTCTGCATGAAGTCGTCGTAAAAATTATTTAGCAGCGATAGCCAATCTTTTTTACCTTCGGCCACTACGTCTAGAGACTCTTCCATTTTCGCGGTAAAGCTGTAATCCATTAGGTCGCTAAAGCTTTCCGTTAAGCGCTCGGTAACAATGTCGCCCATTTTATCGGCATAGAACCGACGGTTTTCAACATGTACGTAACCGCGATCTTGAATGGTAGAAATAATGGCCGCGTATGTGGATGGACGACCTATCCCCTGCTTTTCTAACTCTTTTACCAAGCTGGCTTCGGTGTAACGCGCCGTTGGCTTGGTAAAATGCTGACTTGGGTCAAGCTGATGAAGATTAAGAGTTTCACCCACTTTTACGTCGGGTAAAATTTTATCTTCATCTTTTTTAGCAATGGCTGGCATTACCCGTAAAAAGCCATCGAAACGAATAACGCGGCCTCTGGCTCGCAATTCGTAATCTGAGGCTGTCACCACAATGTTCGAGCTGGTGAATTGTGCCGGAGTCATCTGGCACGCAACAAATTGGTTCCAAATTAGCGTATAAAGCCGCTGAGCATCGCGCTCCATGTCTGTCAGGCTATCTGGGCGACGCGTTACATCCGATGGACGTATCGCTTCGTGCGCCTCTTGCGCGCCCTCTTTGCTTGAGTATGAAATGGGGGCTTCGGGTAAATATTTTTCACCAAACGTATCTAGAATAAACCCTCTACAGGTTTCAACCGCTTCTGCACTTAAGTTAGTAGAGTCGGTACGCATGTATGTGATATGCCCAGCTTCGTACAAACGCTGCGCCATCATCATGGTCTTTTTTACACCAAAACTAAGTCTAGTGGATGCAGCCTGCTGTAATGTAGAAGTAATAAAAGGGGCAGTAGGTTTAGATTGTGTGGGTTTGTCTTCGCGGGAGGTAACTTTAAACGCGCTCGCTTTTAAGCGCTCAACAGCCTCCATGGCTTCTTTTTCGTTAACTGGGCGGAAGACATTACCTTGATATTTTTTTACATCGAAGCCAGCGCGCTCACCCTTCGGTGTATCCAACTGCGCGGCTATGTCCCAATATTCTTCTGGAATAAACGCTCGAATTTCTCGCTCGCGCTCGGCAACTAATCGAACAGCAACAGACTGTACTCGGCCGGCCGATAAGCCGCGTGCAATTTTTTCCCACAACAACGGGGAAACCATGTAACCCACAACCCTATCTAAAAAGCGCCGCGCCTGCTGTGCATTCACTCGATTTAGGTCGAGCATGCTGGGTTTTTCAAACGCTTTTTGGATAGCCGTTTTGGTAATTTCGTTAAACACAACTCGGCGGTAGCGATCTGGGTCACCACCAATAGTTTCTTGCAAGTGCCATGCAATGGCCTCTCCCTCGCGATCCAAATCCGTTGCGAGGTAGATGGTGTCGGCTTCTTCAGCCAGTTTTTTTAGTTCTTCTACAACTTTTTCTTTGCCAGGCAGAATCTCGTAACGGGCTTCCCAGTTTTTTTCTGGGTTAATTCCCATACGGTTTATAAGTTGTTCGCGTGATTTCTTTTCTCGATGAATCGCTTTTTCTTCGGGCGACATCTTTCTAGTCAACGCAGCTTGCTTAGCGCGTTCTTTGGGATCAACCGTAGACTTAGCTCCACCGCTAGTAGGTAAATCGCGTATATGGCCTACGCTGGATTTCACTACGAACTTATTGCCAAGATACTTGTTAATTGTTTTAGCCTTGGCCGGCGATTCCACAATTACTAATGACTTTTCCATAGACGCCTTCTAAATATTGGATTTTCATCCTAGACATAACAGCTTAGATTTGACTGGAGTTCCATTTGTATAAACGCATAACGTGCGAATTATATAAATGTATACGTTGCAGGCAGGCTATTATTTGTACAAGTATTTAACCCGCCTTTTTTACTATTTCATTTTTATAGGTTTGGCGCTAGCCCAAAACGAATATAAATGAGGTTGGCCCTGAAATGGCACTCTGTCAAACATTAACGGAGCGCATATATAAGTGTTAACACGCGCAAGGTCAAGCAAGCAAACTTCTGTCATTTCAGAAACGTGCACTCAATCGCCGACCAACCACGTATTATTTGCTCGATAAAATGCTAGTTCTTCGCTCTTAAATATGCCCGCAACAAACGTTAAACAAAGGCAAATTAGTACTATTTTGTACGTCAAGAAAAGCTTCCAACTGCCCTATAATGAGCTTTAAGTAAAGTTGCTAACCGCTTGTTTCTACTACTTAATAACGTAAATTAGAGCCATTTTCACCTTTGCAACCGGCCAACATCGGTTAACCGCCTAACAAGTTCAGTTATATGAGCTAAAATTTAACTATAGATGCCAGCAAATAATGCAGTTTTGTTAATTTATCCACTTTGACCTGAATGAGCCCATGTTTTATGTCTGACCCAGGCACTATTTTGATTTTTTTGATGCTCGTTATAGGGGCCTTACTCACCGTAAGCTTCGTAAATCAGCAGCAAATGCGCTCGAGGGTTATTAACCAAAAAGTGGCTCAACTGAAGCGTCGCGTTGGCGAATTAGACGAAATGGCGTCGAGCTTGGAGTCACTTGTGGAGTCGCTCGCCATCCCGAAAACTATTCTTGATGAAATGCTAGAGGTGCTAAACACCATAGATAAACTCGAGCCCAACAACCCCTTTTGCGAGTCCACACGCATCAGCACAGAACAGCGAATTGAAGATTTGATGGACGCCACTCAGTCTCACGCCACCTATAGAGCTCAGCCTAGTGATGCAGCAATAGCCCGAACTAAATACCTGCTAAATGAAGCCGCCATGATTATTCGCAAACGCCAAGTTGCGGGTAAATTGGAAATAGTAGAAATGGAGGCGTTTATAAACGAATTGGCGTGGGCCAGCCTAATGGTTGTAGTCATTACCCATGTTGTGGAGGGGCACAAAGCGGTTAACCGCGGTGACGTACTTAAAGCCTATGCCTTTTACCGCAAGGCCCAGCAAGTGCTGATTAAAGGCAGCATCAATGAAGAGCGCAGGCACAGAATGATAAAAGAGCTAAGCGAAATAATGGGCAACAAGCGTAAAACACTGTCAAAAGACCTTATGCCAGAAACCCAACACAACCCTTCCGCCGATTCCGCCGACCTAATTCGGCCAGAAGATGCAGAGGCTGCCGCCAAGCTAATTCAAGAGCATAGCCAGCCTAATCCTTAACCTTGTTTAGCACTTGCAAGGTATGCAAAAACAGCTCGAGAACATCGTCTGTTTCTTGACCTTTGCGCTGCTCGCTCCACACTATTCCCGCCCCTAGCCTATTTCTTTCCACGGCACACACACTCGCAGGCAGGGCTTGCAGCAATTCGGGTAATTGCGCGGCAATATTAGGCAAAGCCTGATTTTCGTCGGCCCAATCCCACTGGCCACAAAAATGCATTTCGTGCTCAAACCCTTTGCGTACGAGCTTCCAAGGCCTTATGGGCTTGCCCTCGCCGCTATCTAATCTCGCAAGACCATAGTTAGCCAAAAACGCAGGGTCCGAGCCAATTGGGTTGGGCACCATCGATACTCGCAGCCCTTTCTTTTGCGCAGCACTGCGCAATTCACTTAGTGCTCGCTGCCCGGGGGTGGGTTTCACCATCATAATTGGGCCAACTAGCATAATGACCGATAGCGCTATTACGCCAATCGCAATCCACATATTCTTTCCTTATATAAAATAGATTTAAGAACTAATAATTACTGTAGGAACATCTGATTAAAGCAATAACACCTATGTAAATTACCGCGAATGGCTCGGTTTGACGCACCAAACGATTGCAACTACGGTGTGAGTAGGCATACCATTGTTATACGCTTCACTCACTATTAGAAAGGAGCACATCATGAGTAATGCACTCGTTGGTACTTATTCTCACCTTTTGGTTGGCTTAGATTTATCAGAAGATTCAACCGCCATTCTTAGTAAAGCCATCAAACTCGCAAAAGCATGTAACGCCCAAGTTAGCCTTGCGCACGTAGTTGAGCCCCTAGCCTTTGCCTATGGCGGCGACGTACCTATGGACCTAACCGAAGCACAGGTTGTAATGGAGCAGCAGGCGCAAGCACGCTTAGATAAAATAGCCGATGAGCTTGAGCTTACCCCCGCTAATATGGCCATACTTGTGGGCAACACCGCAGGCGAACTTCACCGTTACGCAGAAGAACACAGCGCCGACTTAATTGTGGTGGGCAGTCACGGCAGGCACGGTTTTGCCCTATTGCTTGGCTCCACCGCGAACGGCGTATTGCACGGCGCCAAAACAGACGTGTTAGCCGTTCGCGTTGGTGAATAGCTTATTGGTGACTAGCATACAGCGAAAACACTAGAGGCCGCATAATTAACGTGGCCTCTAGTACAGGTTTACAAACCTATTCTTTCATTGCCTCAAGCTCTTCCCAGCGGGCATAGCGCGCTTGCAGAAAGGCTTCCAGTTTAGCCAACTCTTCTAGGGTTTTAGCCGATTCTGCTGGGTCTTTAGTATAAAACGCTGGGTCGCCCACCTGCGTTTGTAGTGCTTCGACTTTTTCTTCTAGCTCTTCCAGTTCGGCAGGTAGCTTATCTAGCTCTAGTTGCAGCTTGTAGCTTAATTTTTTAGCCGCAGGCTTGGGTGTTGCCGGCTTAGATACTGCAGGCTTAGGGCTTGCAGCTTCTTTTTTAGGCGCCTCAGCTTCTGCGCGAGCCTGCTCAGCCCCGTCTGGCCACTTGCCACCTTGATGCAGCCAATCGGTATAACCACCTACATATTCCAGTAGCTTGCCGTTGCCTTCAAACGCAATGGAGCTTGTCACTACGTTATCTAAAAATTCCCTATCGTGACTTACCAGTAGCAAGGTGCCTTGATAATCCATCAACAGGCTTTCGAGTAGCTCTAGGGTTTCTACGTCGAGGTCGTTGGTTGGCTCATCCATTACCAATAGGTTGCTAGGCTTGCTGAAGAGCTTGGCCAACAGCACCCGGTTTCGCTCACCACCCGACAACGCTTTAATTGGTGTGCGAGCGCGTTCGCCGCTAAAAAGAAAGTCTTGTAAATAGCTAATAATATGACGAGATTTACCGTTAATTTCGATGGAATCACGGCCTTCGGCGATATTATCGATTGCACTTTTCTCTAAATGAAGCTGGTCACGTAACTGGTCGAAATAGGCCACAGTAAGCTTGGTACCCATTTTCACTTCACCGGCTTGCGGCTGTATGTCACCTAGCAGTAGCTTTAAGAGCGTACTTTTACCAATGCCGTTGGGGCCGATAAGACCAATTTTATCGCCGCGAACAATGGTGCAAGAAAAATCATTGATGATGGGTTTATCCTGCCAAGAGAATTTGACGTGTTTCACTTCGGCCACTAACTTGCCCGAAATGCCATCCACGTTGTGCTCTATTTTGGCCTCGCCCATTTGGTTGCGGCGACGGGCTCGCTCTTCACGCATGGCTTTTAATGCCCTAACGCGACCTTCGTTGCGCGTTCTGCGCGCTTTAATGCCCTGACGAATCCATACCTCTTCTTGCGCTAAGCGCTTGTCAAATAAGGCATTGTGTTTTTCTTCAACCGCGAGCATTTCTTCGCGATAGGTTAAAAATGAATCGTAATCGCCATCCCACGTCGAAAGCTGGCCGCGATCTAATTCGCCTATTTTGTTACTCAATGCGCGCAAGAACGCCCTATCGTGCGTAATAAACACCAACGCGCCGGCAAAACTCAGCAGTTGCTCTTCTAACCAACGAATTGCGGCGATATCCAAGTGGTTGGTAGGCTCATCGAGCAAAAGTACATCTGGCTCTACAACAAGCGCCTGCGCTAAAGCGACTCGCCTGCGCCAGCCACCCGACAGCGCGCTCATTTTCGCCTCGCCATCTAGGTCTAAACGGGTAATCACCTGCTCTATTTTGTTCTGAAAACGCCAGCCATCGGCCGCTTCTATGCGGTGTTGCACGCGCTCCAATAGCTCTAAATCGGTATCTGGTTGCTGTACAAGTTTGGCAAATTGCGCAAGATCAGCGCCTAGCTCTGGCATGGCTTGCGCAATCATTTCAAATACAGTTAAATCGCCTGCCTCGGGTAAATCTTGCGATAAGCTGGCAACCTTTACGCCGGTATTTAACCAGCGCTGGCCAGAATCTGGATCTATATCCCCTTGGATACATTTAAGCAGCGTGGATTTGCCAACGCCATTGCGCCCAATGATGCACAGACGATCGCCCGGCTCCAAATTCAAACTCAAATCGTCGAAGATGGCCTGCTCGCCATAATGGAGCTGGTACTTGTCTAACTTTAAAAGTGGCATTACTACCTCGTTTTTATACCTTTTTATGCGGAAAAATTAGAAAAACCTTCTATTTTTCCGCTAGTTAGGCACTAAATTTCATTTTATTTGTCACAACGGCTAGCGCTAAAGTTAAATTTCATCAACAATGTATAGAGACATGGTGGTTGCTAAATTTTCAGCGGAGATTTCTAACCTAACATTATGGTTGCAGTGTTGATGACAGCAGTGAGTCGTTTACTAACTAACATTTTATGCGTATCTGGCCTCGTTATTTCTGGCCACGCCTTTGCCCTAGTTGCAACGGACGTGAATGATACACGAGAACTAGCTTCAAATACGCTATCTATTACAGATCAGCGCTATCACTACCAACTCGCAAAAACCTACCTTGCCAAAGACGATATGGCATTGTTCGAGAAACACTATGCACTAGCACAAGGCTATGCGTTGCTGCCCTACCTCGATTACGCCTTACTAAAGAACCAATTACATACGTTGCCCACCGCAAAGGTAGACTCGTTTTTAGCAGAACATAAAGCCAGCTTTTTGAGCAAACGCTTGGCACAACAATGGCTTTACACACTTGCTATAAAGCAAAAGTGGGACGAGTATTTACACTACTACCAGCCAGGGCTCGGCATGGTTGAGCTAGAATGCTACAACCTGTACGCACGCATCCAAACCGGCGACAAAACGGCCTATAGCGACGTTGCGGGCATTTGGGCAGTAGGCAAATCATTACCCGACGCCTGCGACCCGCTTTTCTCCGCGTGGAAAAAACAAGGCGGCATTACCGATGCCGTTGCTTGGACACGCTTCACCGAAGCCATGAACAACAATAAGCGCAGTCTTGCGCGCTATGTGACCCGCTACATGAGCACCGAATACAAAGCTTACGCTGACCTATTCGACAAGGTACACGGCTACCCTTACAGCATTCGCACCACCAAGCTATTTCGCGAACAAAGCCAACCAATGAACGACATCATTGCCTACGGTATAAAACGCTACGCGCGCTCCAACCCTAAAGATGCCGTTAAGCAGTGGGAGCGCTACGAAGCGCAGCATTTGTTTAGCCAAGAGCAAGCAGTTGATACCAAGCTGTACCTAGTAAAACGCTTAGCCTATAAGGGCCATAGCGACTTAGTAGAGAAGTGGATTAGCCATTCTAACGAGCTGCGCGATGCAAGCGTTATGGAAGCACTTTTACGCGAGGCGCTTAAACAGCAAGATTGGCAAAAAGTTAACCAGTGGGTAAATCTTGCAACACCCGAACTACAACAGGAAGAACGCTGGCTGTATTGGCGAGCACGCGCGCAAGATGAGCTTGGGATTGAAACGGGGCCAATGGGCACCAGCGCCGATATTTACCAGCAATTATCTGGCTCACGCAGCTTTTACGGGTTTATAGCCGCCGACGCGACTAAGCAGCCCTACAGCCTGAGACAGCGCAACGACAATATAGACCCCAATACGCAAAGCCGTGTAGAGCAGCTAAGTGCTATTCAGCGCGCCAAAGAGCTTTGGCTAAACGACAGCCTAAGAGAAGCTAATGCAGAGTGGTATTTTGCCTTAGCGCAGCTGAACGAGGCAGAAATACTTGCCGCTGGCGACCTCGCCCGCAAGTGGGGTTGGCACAATCAGGCTATTAAATCTATGATTTACAGCCAGCAGTGGGATCAGGTTGACATTCGCTTCCCCCTTGCCTACCTCGAACAAATTAACGAAGTAGCCAGCGCAGTAGATTTAGAGCCAACACTTATATTTGCAGTGGCAAGGCAAGAAAGCGCTTTTGCCGAAACTGCTCGCTCCCACAGCGATGCACGCGGTTTAATGCAGCTAATGCCTGCAACAGCGCGTGAAACTGCTCAGAAGTCTGGCATTAAGCATTCCACGGCAGATTTATTTAAACCAGAACACAATATTTTGCTAGGTAGCCACTATTTAAGCGAGTTACTGCAAAAATATAACGGCAACCGAATTCTTGCCGCTGCCGCCTACAATGCCGGCCCACACCGCGTTAACCGCTGGTTGCGCGAGCACGATTCAGGTATTCCATACGATATTTGGATAGAAACTATTCCGTTTAAAGAAACCCGCGGCTACGTGCAAAACGTTTTAGCCTTTTCGGTTATCTACGGCTACAGATTGGGCCGCCCAAGCGCTATGTTCAATGAATTTGAACTGGGCGACTACAAGCCTATCAACTAATCTACTGCTCGCCCGAGCCAGCCTCGGGCAGCCCTCTCATAAATTCCTGTAAAGTATCTTCGTCAAACGGCCATTTAAGCTCTAGCCCAGAATTATTATGCTGTAGCACTGGTATGCTCTCGCCATATAGCTTTATTAGCTCGTCATCTGTGGCTATGTCGCAAACGCCAATGGAGGCTTCATCAATGCAAGCAGCATGCACCAAAACACTTTGCGCCACCTCGCATAGATGGCAACCGAGTGTTGAAAAAAGCGTGAAGTGGTAAACGGGCATAACGGCAACCTTGAACAATGAAGCCGATAATTATACCCCAAGAGGTATGACTACTGATTAAACGCAGTAGTCATAGAAAAGAAACTAGCCCTTAACTGGGTTTATGTTTTGCAACGCAGATAAAAATCGTTCCGCATGCTGGCGCACAGCCGAATGCTCTTGCCCAACAGATTTATCCAATAACGAACCCAGCGCAGAATGAGCTATCCCCAATGATTCACCCTCTAAGCGTATTTTTTCTAGCTGCTGAATAAAGGCTGCCATGCGAGCCACCTTGGCATCCATCATTTCTACTTTATTCGCGCTTTGCTCTTGTGGTTGTGGACGCTCGCCTTGCCGTGCGACCTTGCCGTAGCTGTCATCCACTCGCGTAAAGGTAGACATTGTAAGGTTTAGCGAGAATGACGCTATTTGCTCATCGTCATAACCTAAGCTTAAAGCTTGCTCAAACGCGCCTTCTAAGTTGCCACTGTAGAACGTAGCAGACAAGTCACTCACTTTGCCTAAAAGGTCATTTAGCGCAGTTATTTCATCGCTGTTTAGCTCGCCCTCTACAGAAAAGCTAAACTGATTCACCGTGCTGCTACTGGCACTTATTGATTTGCCATCTGCATTGGTGCTGTAGCTGCCGCTTTGCTCCGCTAGCGCACGGATTAATACAATATCGCCTTCTGCTGTTTTTACTTCAAATTCAAAGGTTCTGGCTTGCAGCATTTCAGCGCTTAGAGAAAGATTAGAAGCGTTGACGGTTTGCGCGACGGCATCAACATTCAGCTCTTCTTCATTGGTTTTTATCTCGGCAAGTAAGTCGGCTGCAGGGTTTTCCAAGCCATATTCCTGCGCTAAATCAGCTATGCCTGTTAATACATCTTTGAAGGTTTTATCCACCGCGTCCAACACATCGCCATTTAACTGGCCGAGCGCCAATAGCTGCTCTCTTGCTTCGCCATAGCCCTTAAGAAACCCATCTAAACCTGCTTGCAGCCTGCTCTGTAACGCTTCGGTATCGTCACCCTCTGCTGCATCAAGCCCTAATCGCTGAGCGATAAAGCCTAAAATATTACTCGCAGCCAAGGTTGGCCCGCTGTTATTCGTAACAGATTGCACTTTGGGTTGAGCGTAAACATTGCTGGTCTCGCTTGCCCGCGTGAAATTATCGCGTGTTACAGACGATTCATATTGGGCAGATACTGTTAAACGACTGCCGTTACTGCGCTCTACAAACGCATCTAGGCGTATATGGCGCCGTGACTCTACATTAGCATCAGCATTTATCTCATTGTTTTTGTTATGAAAACCTGTTGCTATGTATCCTTGTCCTGGAAAGTTAATCATCTCAGCCTACCCTCAATTAAATTACGCGTATACAAGGCAATCGGCCGATTAACGAAAAACTTCAAGAATTAAAAAGCATGAATTAATGTACGCATAAGAAGCGTTAGATATGAAACAACCGAAATAAGAAAGGATGGCGCGGCGCACAAACGCATCACCGCGCAATAATACAGCCTAAGAAAGCCGATGCAAGAACTACCCTTTTAGCATAAACCAAGCGCCGGCTACGGCCACAACGAGTGCGGCCGCTATTATCAGATACTTGCCATTAGAAGAACTTTCCTCACTAGACTGGCTGGCAACTGCCTCGGTGGGAGACACTTTTTTAAGCGGTTTATCGACTGCTCGCTTTACCGGCGCAGCAGAATCTTGGCCTGCCGGCTTTTTGCCACCATCAAGGGACTTGCTTAACTCTTCATTGGATATAGCCGGTCGCATTGTGGTTTTATCCAAGTCATCCTCTTGCGAGCTTTTACCTACCGCTTCAGACGCTGGCGACACAACTTGAAAACGCAAGGTA
This sequence comes from Saccharophagus degradans 2-40, assembly GCF_000013665.1. Classification (NCBI taxonomy): domain Bacteria; kingdom Pseudomonadati; phylum Pseudomonadota; class Gammaproteobacteria; order Cellvibrionales; family Cellvibrionaceae; genus Saccharophagus; species Saccharophagus degradans. The sequence goes on along the minus strand of NC_007912.1, from coordinate 2,265,996 downwards.
TCAAAACTTAGCTCATCGCCAGCTTTCAGCACCGCCTTGCTAACTTTCGAACCATTTACATAGGTGCCGTTAGAAGAGTTTAAATCTATAACTTCTAGGCCAGCTGGGGTTACACGCAATTCGGCGTGGCGGCGAGACAAATGCGACACACCCAAAGTAATATCACACTCTTTAGATCGGCCTAAAACAGCAGTGGTTTCAATAGCAAATTCCCTGCTGCTTAGCGCTGAATTTAAAGGCTGCAAACGCCAAAGGTGGGTATTAGTAGAAACCTTCACCACGGGTTCTACCTTGCGCTGCTTTGGGTCGATTAAATCGAAGATTAAACCACCCACTTGAATTGCATCGCCATGCGCTAAAGGCACAATGCCCTTTACACTTTCACCATTCACTTTAATTAAACTATTGGTGTTTTTAGTGGCTAGCGAAACCGTGTCCCCCGCAATAGTGAGGGAAGCCTCGTGATTCGCCAGGCCGGGAACATCTAGCTTTAGCTCGCATTCGGCGCCCGCACCTATACGATATTCGCTGTCTACTAACCATAGTGGACGCTTGTTTCCTGACCTATCATTTAATTGAAGCATTGAGTTTTTCGCCCCCCGAGGCGTTGTTCACGTATCAAAGCAAAAATACACAACTTTACTGTAACAAGTCGAGACATAAGCACTAAATTAGTTTACGCTCGACTGAAATAAATGGATTGAATGCACAAAGAGGTTATGCACTTTTTAAGGTATAGCGCTGTTACCGACGTTGGTCGGCACAGATCAAACAACGAAGACTGCTATCTGTGCAGCCCCACTCAAGGCCTATGGCTAGTCGCCGATGGCATGGGTGGGCACGCGGCAGGCGAAGTTGCGAGCGCAATAACCCGCGATACCATATTCCAATCCACACAACAGGGTGTACCACTTGCCGATGCAGTGCAAGCTGCTCATGAAGCCATTATAAAAAGCGCCGAACGCGGCATTGGTGGCGAAGGCATGGGCTCTACCGTTGTTGCTGCCACTTCACGTGCCCAGCAGTATCATATTGCATGGGTTGGCGATAGCCGCGCCTACCTGTGGGCCCCCTCCTCACAAACACTCACTCAGCTCACCCGCGACCACTCCTACGTACAAATGCTTGTAGATTCTGGGGCCATAGATAAACAAGACATGGCAAACCATCCAGAGCGCAACATTATTACCCAGTGCTTAGGCTCGCAGGACTTAAAAAAAGTTAAAGTAGATAGTATTACCGGCACATGGCAAAAAGACGAAATGCTGGTGCTATGTAGTGACGGCCTAACCGATACTGTCAGCGATGAGAAAATACGCGACCTGCTAAGCATGACCAACACCCCACAAGCGGCCACACGCGCACTTGTAGATGCCGCCCTGCAATCTGGCGGCAGAGATAATATTACCGTTGTAACCCTGTGCGCCCCCACCCAACTACAACAATGGATATCCTCCACCGGTGCCGCTGTAGCTGAGGCTTTCAGGCAATTCCGATAATTTGCGCACCAATTCAGCGCTTTAACCATGCAAATTCGCGGGCTTTGCTGTCACCCTTAATGCAACTATGGTATAAACGCGCCTACTTTTAGCCAGCCCTTAGCTTAGCCAATGTCTCGTTCTATTCTAACCATTATTCTAAAAGCAATTATTGCTATAGGCTTTGTTGTAGCGCTGTTTGTTTGGCTGGCTGCCCACTATCAAATGAGCGACTTAACCGAGCAGTGGCTGCGCCTGCCAGGCAGCTTAGTGGTAATGGCTAGCCTAATGATTATTGCCAGCCATGTAATAAGAGCTATGCGAGTGCATTTTGCCTATAGCCTTGTTTGCCCTCAGCCGCTCGCTCGCGTGCTAAGTGTTAGCCTCGTTCACAATACCGTTAGTTTTTTATTGCCCATGCGCTTAGGCGAAGCCGCCCTGCCGGTGCTGAGTAAACAGCAGCTAGACGTGGATATTAAATACTCCACGGCAACATTAGTACTAATACGTTTATTTGATGCCCACGTGTTACTTTGCCTATTGTGCTTTTTTGCGGGTGGCTTGTTTTTAGAAGGCGCAGCGTGGATTGCCCCCATTGTATTAGTAGCTGGCTTACCGGTATTTATTTATTTGCTGCGCGCCATTAGCCACCGCGTACCTAAAATAGCCTTCGCAAAACCACTATTCGCCAGCCACCCCAATTGGCTGCGGTTGTACGCCTATACCATTGCCATATGGATAATAAAGCTATTCGCACTGGCAATGCTTGCCGCCACACTAGGTAACTTGCCCATTGACCATGCGTGGATAGCCACTATCATAGCCGACGGCAGCGCCTTATCCCCCTTAACGGGGTTGGCAAATGCGGGCACTTTTCAGGCAGCTTTTAGCCTACCGCTGTTACCATTAGGGTACAATGCGCAGCAACTTGTGCTTATCGCCGTAAATGTACACGTATTTATTTTTATCATTAACATGCTTGCGGGCATTTCTGGGTTTATTGGCTTGCGATCGCGCGCCACACCACCCACTTCGCATTCTTAATTAAAGGTTAGCAAATAGACATGTCACTACCCAGTATTAGTATCGTTGTTCCTGTTTATAACGAGCAGGAAAACATCGCCCCACTTTTTGAAGCCATTTCTGAAAGCATGGCCAACTATGATGGCGACTGGGATGTAGTCATTGTTAATGATGGCAGCCGCGACCAAACCGCCGCCGAGCTAAACCGCTGCGTTAAGCAATATGGCGACAAATTCCTCCACGTTGAGCTGCAGCGTAACTTTGGTCAAACCGCTGCCATGCAGGCCGGTATTGACGAAGCTTGTGGCGACCTTATTGCCACTATGGATGGGGACCTCCAAAACGACCCAGCCGATATACCGCGCATAGTAAAAGAGCTTATTGAGCGCGATTTAGACCTATTGCAGGGCTGGCGCAAAAACCGCCAAGACCACATGGTATCGCGCAAACTACCTTCGCGCTTGGCAAACAAACTTATTCAACGCGTTTCTGGCGTTATGCTTGACGATTACGGTTGCAGCCTAAAGGTTTACCGCGCAGATGTGCTAAAGCAAATTCGCTTATACGGCGAAATGCACCGTTTTATTCCTGTATGGATGGCAACCGTATGTCCACCACACAGAATTGGCCAAACTGTTGTAAACCATAGAGCGCGTATGGCCGGTGAATCCAAATACGGTATTTCGCGTACTTTCCGCGTTATTATCGATTTAGTATCGGTATTCTTCTTCTTAAAGTTCCGCGCGCGCCCCGGCCACTTTTTTGGCTCAATTGGTTTATGGGTAGGTGGTATTGGCGGTTTGATGCTTACTTACCTAGGTTTGCTTAAGTTTGTATTCGGCCAAGATATTGGCAATAGACCTATGTTACTCATTGCCAGCTTACTCATTATTGCGTCGTTACAGTTTTTAACGACTGGTGTGCTTTCAGAAATTCTAAGCCGAATATTCTTCCAAACCACTAACGTTAAATCTTACACAGTACGCAAGCCGCTAACGTGCGAATACTCAGCACAAATTCAAGAGCAAAAAGCAGCTGAGAAAATAGCTAAACAAGAAGACGCGACCAAACAGGAAAACGTGTAATAGTGATTCGGCAACTAAAAGCGTTCACGCTGTCACCGGCGTTTATAGGGCTATGCATAGCGCTTAGCTTTTTTTTGGGCCTGGGTTGGGTGCCCCTTTTCGATTTAGATGAGGGCGCCTTTACAGAAGCTACCCGCGAAATGCTCGAAAGCGGTATTTATTCTGCCACTTATCTCGATGGCGAGCCGCGTTACGACAAACCCATTTTATTCTATTGGATACAAGCTACTACTGTATCGCTATTTGGGTTTAACGAATGGGCTTTTAGGCTGCCTTCGGTACTTATGGCCAGCCTATGGGCTTGGGCGTTTTATCAATTTTGCGTGCAATTTATTGGGCGCACACGCGGTACCATTGCCACTCTATTTTTAGTTAACTGCCTTTGGGTTGCGCTTATTGCGCGAAGCGCCATTGCCGATGCAACACTTAACCTCTTTTTATCGCTTACCTTTTTTGATATTTGGCGATACTTCAACCAACAAAAACCCGCTTACCTTTACCGTGCATACCTGTGGATGGGCCTAGGCATGCTCGCCAAAGGGCCGATTGCTGTGGCTGTGCCATTAGTGGTGTCGGTGCTGTACCTTATTGTAAGTAAAGAGCGCGCACAGCTTTACAAAGCATACTTCAACCCAATTGGCTGGGTTATTTGTATTGCTACGGTATTACCGTGGGTTATTGCGGTTTCTATTGAGCAAGGCACAGGGTTTTTCTACGGCTTTATTGTAGAGCACAACTTAAAACGGTTTTCGTCTACCCGCGAAAACCACGGCGGCTCGTTGCTGTACTTTGTTTTCGCCCTACCTTTAATTTTATTACCCCTCAGCGGCTTAATTCCTAGAGTGGTACAAAAAGCTAAAGCGCTGTGGCAGGACAATTTAAACCGCTTTTTAATTCTTTGGTTTGCAGTGGTTTTCTGCCTGTTTTCTTTTTCTAAAACACAGCTCCCCCACTACATCCTTAACGGCTGCGTACCTCTGTTTATTCTGTTTGCGCGGCAATCGGTAATATTTAGCCGTTGGCGACTAACGACCATCGCCCCCATTTTAGCAATGGCACTATTCACCGCTCTCCCTTGGCTTATCCCTGAATCCAACCCAGAAAGCACGCGCTTTGACGAAGCCACTCTTTCGCGCTTCAGCGAGGTGTACTTTCCTGCTTATACATGGCTAGCAGCAGCGGCACTGGCCATTGTGATTGGCTTAGCCCTATTGCCTCGCTTAGCCACATGGCAACGCTTGGTGTTAAGTGGCGTAGTGATAAATATTTTTGTATTCACGGTATTGGTAAAAATAATCTCTGGGTTACAACAAGCACCCATCCACCACATGATTAGTTTTATTGACAAGCAAAATACTAACACGCAGGTTGTTGCCTACCGCATGCATATGCCCTCATTTAGTGTGTATCGCGAAAAAATCACACCACTGCGCGCACCCGAAGCAGGCGAATGGGTAATGACACGTGTAGATCGCGTTGAACGCCTACGCGAAGATACCCAAGCTAAAAATATCGAGCTCACTAAACTCCACCAGTCTGGTGGCCTTGTACTGTTTAGTGCCAGCCAGTCCCAACAGTAGCTTACCTCGCAGCCCGTAGCATATTGGCACCATTCGATAGTACGGGCTTTACTGGTTAGCTTTTTAAAATGCCAGCTTCTTTTAATATTAGCTTCTTTAAACCTTAGCCCCAATAAATAGTGCTTTAGTACAATGACAAACAATTCGGCTTTATCTATTACCACTATACGCACATCGCTTTGCGCTGCATGGCAAAACTATCAAGCGCTAATTGCAAGCGCACGTATTGCCCAACCAGTAGGCTTTAGTAAAGCCCATAGCTTAGTAGCGGGCCTAGCCGTTGTATTATTTACCATTGCAGCTATCGTATATTTTACCAATGGGCATCACGCTGGGTTTCTTGCGATTAACAACTGGGGGCGCTTCTTACCCTCCTTTGTACTGCAACTAATAACCGTTTGGGGCGATGGCGTTTTTGTGCTTTGTTTAGCCCTTTTATTTTTGCCGCGTAATATTCAAGCGCATTGGGGTATATTTTTAGCTGCAATTATCGGCGGCATAGTATCGAACGTTTCTAAAGATTACTTCGATGCCCTGCGCCCACCCGCAGTATTTACCACCGATTTATTCAACTTAGTGGGTAAAGGCTATACCAATCACAGCTTCCCTTCTGGCCATTCACTTACCGCTTTTTTAGCAGCCACACTGTTTTTTCACTATTTAAACAGTGTAAAAATGCGCTGGCTCTTTTTTGTAGCAGCCGCTTGCGCAGCACTTAGCCGCGTATTAGTTGGCGTGCACTGGCCAGTAGATACACTTGTTGGTAGTGGCTTAGGTATTTTATGTGCATTAGCCGGTATTTATATTGCCAACAAAACGCCAAGAGCCATTAATAAATATAGCCATGGGTTTATTTTATTTTTACTGGTAACAGCTTGCGTATTATTGCTTGTAGAGAAAAACGATTACCGCCTAACACTACCCGTCTTGTATGTAGCCTCCATAGTTACACTGTGGCGAACGTTTAAACATTACATTGCATGCCCCGGAGCCAAAGCACTAGCAGCCAACAACATAAAACTAAGCAACACCTCCGCGTCGGTTTGGTTTTACAGCTTGCTCGGCCTGCTAACTGTTTATCGCTTAGCGGTTATATTCCAACCCCACTTGGGCTTATTCTACGACGAAGCTTACTATTATCATTGGGCGCTCAACCCAGATTTTGGCTACTACTCCAAACCGCCAATGGTAGCGTGGGCGATTATTATCAGCACATCCATTCTAGGTGACTCTATATTTGCGGTTAAAAGTATGGCCGCAATTTTGTATGCCGGTGCAGCCATTTTCATCTATAAAACCGCGCAAAAACTTGTAGATAGCTGGGCAGGTTTAATTGCCGGCATTATATTTTTATGTATCCCAATGGTGGGGTTTAACAGCGTTTTTATTACAACCGATGCCCCCATGTTTTTCTTTTGGTCTGCTGCGCTATATGTATTTTTTATCGCATTAGAAACCAATAAGTTAAGCCACTGGGTGCTTTTGGGCTTAGCTACCGGCGCAGGCATGCTAAGTAAATACACCATGGGCGCCCTGCCCTTGGGGTTATTTTTATTCCTACTGTTTAACGCAAACACTCGCCCTCGCCTATTAACGGCTGGCCCGTGGGCTGCCGCTATAGTTGCCGGTTGCGTATTTGGCTTAAATATTTATTGGAACATGACCAATGGCTGGGTAGCACTACATCACACGCAAGAAATTTCTCAGGCCTCCGAGAATACCGTTAGCTTTAGCTCACTATTTGTTTTTCTGGCAACACAACTGCTTATATTTGGGCCAGTATGGAGCTATTTAGGCCTAAGATTATGGCTAGGCAAAGCCAGCACAACCGCCGTTATAAAAACGGAGTATTGGCAGGCCTTGGTATTTACAACTTTTACTATTTTGGTTGCTATTTCACTGCAGGCATTTATTTCTAGAGCGTTTGCCAATTGGGCTGGCCCTTGGATGATTGGCGGCTCGCTGCTTGTTGCTGTACTGTGCCGAGCCAACCAACTGCAATACCAAGCAGGCTCTGGCAATGCTCTTAGTAAAACATGGCTCGCGCGTGGCGCGGTTGCGCATTTACTTTTGCTATCGGCTTTTTTCCATTTCCCACAAATGCTTAATGCGTTAGATATAACACCAAGTAAAAAGAACGACCCCTACCACCGTGTGGCAGGTTGGAATGAATTGGGCGCACAGTTAAAGCCCATACTAGCGCAATACCCAAGCGCTAAGCTCGCGAGCGAATCCAGAGATATTTTGGCCTATTTAGGCTACTACGCCGCCCCGGGTAGTTTCGAGTTTGCTCGCTGGAATCCAAACCAAAATAATATTCGTGACTATTACGACCTAAAAGTTAACCTGCGTGAGTGGCAAGGGCCAGCGTTTAGCAATCAACAATTTATTTTTGCTACCCGCGCACCACTACCCCAAGAAACGGCTAATAGTTTTAACAAAGTAACAAAGCTTACCGAAATTAACGCCGCCCCCTACGCAGATATGCCAATGAAGGTTTATGTGTACCTACTTGTGGGCTTTAACGGTTACCCAGCTAGTGCACAAAGCGAGGTTGATGATGCAAATTAATACATTGTTTAACACGCTTTTACGCCGCCCCGAAACCTGGGCATTTTTGGCCTGCGTAGTAGTATTCTTAGCGTGGCCACAACTGGATTTAATAGTCGCTTCTGCTTTTTATGAAAATGGGCGCTTCTATGCAAACGACTACCCAATAGTACGTGCTATTTACTGGTTTTTTGCCCGAGTCCACTTTTTATACCTGCTTGGTTTTATAGCTGCCATTGTGTTTTTTAGCGTGCGCAAACAACCAGTAAAACGCAAAGCCACAGTATTTTTATTGCTTTCGTTAATACTTGGGCCGGGTATTTTGGTAAACACCATACTTAAAGATAATTCACTGGGCAGGCCACGCCCCGTACATATTCAAGAGTTTGGTGGCGAATTTACCTGGACACCGGTGTTTCACTACTCTGGCGAATGCAAAAAGAACTGCTCTTTTGTGAGTGGCCACGCTGCTATTGGCTTTTACTGGTTAGCCTTTGCATGGCTGGGGCGACGCAAACAATGGCTTATTGCCGGTTTTACTATGGGCGCAATTGTTGGTTTTACCCGCATAATTCAAGGTGGCCACTTTTTAAGTGATGTAATTTTCGCGGGTTGGTTTACTTACTTTACCTACGCGTTAATCGCATACTTTTTAGGGCTTTCGCCAGTTCAAAACAAAAAACAAACCTCCTAACATCTTGTTACAACTTAACGGGGCGATACTTTTGCGCCCCCAAATCAGCAATTACCCCCCATTTCAAATAATACCCCAAGCGATACGGCACGTTGTTTTCTAGCCCTAAACAGGGTATAAAATGCCGCTTTACGCTAAAACGCCCAGTTTGTAACCGCTTTCATCAAATTGAAAACTCATACAGAAAACCGGCTAAAACACATCAAACTCCGCAACGCATTATTGTCAATTTGACTAAGCCTTGATGAGTAATTTTTTATACTCAATGAAAAGTCGCAACATAGGCTGCAACTGTAGAACTACTTTGGATTTGCAATGATCAAAAATACTAAAATTAATTACGACCGCCCCGCTTCAGGCCAAATATTCGAATACCTGCGCGACGCCATCGTAAGCATGGAATTACGCCCGGGCCAAATGATTGCAGAAACCAGCCTAGCAGAGCAGTTTGGTGTTAGCCGAACCCCCGTTCGTGAAGCGCTAATTAAATTATCGAACATAGGTTTTGTAGAGGTGTTACCCCAACGCGGTACATATGTAACCAAGTTCAGTACGCAAAAAATTCTCGAGGCTAGGTTTATACGCGAAGCCTTAGAAGTCGCTGTAGCAGCCGATTTAGCATCTAACGTTACCGAAGAATTAGTAGAAGCTTGCCAAGCAATTATTGAAGCGCAATCCAAAGCTGCCGATGAAGACGATTCCATCACCTTTCAAAAGCTCGATGATGAGTTCCATCAAATGCTTGCGCAGCACACACAGTACGCGCGTGTTGGCAGCTTAATTGAAGCAGAAAAAGCCCATATGGATAGGGTAAGAAATCTAAGCCTTCAAGAAGCCGGGCAATTTAAACGCGTGCTAGCACAGCACAAAGCCATTGTTAAAGCCATTAAAGCTGGTGACGCCAACAAAGCCCAAGAGGCTATGTCTACGCATATGCGCGAGGTATATAAAATACTTACAGTTATACCTGCCGAGCACCCAGAATACTTTATAGATTAAATTCTATTCCGCCGCTGGGGCTCCTGCGGCGCTAAAAACCCCTACTCCCCCTTGCTTCTACCTCGCTATTAGGTTCAAATACCCTCTCCACCAATTATCATATTAAATAACAAAATGGTGTATTTATGAACCCAGCTTCAACCCTAAGTGTGAAAACAACTAATAAAACAACAAACCACCTCAAAAAAGTTGCCCTTACCGTAGCCGCTATAGTTGCCCCGCTAACAAGCTGGGCCGATGTGAAAGTTAGCCTAAACCCACAAAACACAGGCGAAACCATAAGTAAATATATCTACGGCCAATTCGCAGAGCACCTTGGCAGCGGCATATACGGCGGCATATGGGTGGGCGAAGACTCCCCAATACCCAACAAAAACGGCTTTCGTAACGATGTAATCAAAGCCCTGCAAGAGCTACAAGTACCTGTTATAAGATGGCCCGGTGGCTGCTTTGCCGACGAATATCGCTGGCGTGATGGCATTGGCCCACGTGAGCAACGCCCTATCCGCGTAAATACCCACTGGGGCGGTGTGGAAGAACCCAATACCTTTGGTACTCACGAATTCTTCGAATTAGTTGAGCTACTTAATACCGAAGCCTATGTGGCAGGTAACCTAGGCACTGGCTCACCACAAGAAATGGCCGAATGGCTGGAATATATTGTTTCCAACTCCAACTCTACTGTAGTGGCAGAGCGCAAAAAAAATGGCCGCGAAGAGCCTTGGGAAGTGGCCTTTTGGGGTGTGGGTAATGAATCTTGGGGTTGCGGTGGCAACTTAACGCCCGAGTACTACACCAATTTATATCGTCATTTTTCCACTTTTGTTAAAGCCACTGGCGCTAAGCGCCCGAAGTTAGTTGCAAGCGGCTCGTATGATGATGACGAAACTTGGACAACGCCACTAAGTAAGCTCAAAAATAATATAGATGGTATAAGCCACCACTACTACACCTTACCCACCAGCGACTGGAGCATAAAAGGTGCGGCTACAGGCTTTGATGAAAAAGAATGGATTCTTACCCTTGAGCGCACATTGAAAATAGACAGCTACCTTGCAACTCAAACGGGTATTCTTAAAAAGAATAACCCCGAAGGCAATATAGGGTTGTATTTAGATGAATGGGGTACGTGGTACGATGCAGAGCCCGGTACAAACCCCGGCTTTTTATACCAACAAAATACCGTGCGCGACGCCATAGTAGCAGCAGTAAACTTAAATATATTCCACAACTATGCCGACCGCTTACACATGGCGAACATCGCCCAAATGGTAAACGTACTACAGGCAATGATACTGACCGACAACGAAAAAATGTTGCTCACACCCACGTATCACGTTTTTAAGATGTACATACCATTTCAAGATGCTACCCATATACCGTTAGATATAAAAGGCCAGCGCGACTACAGCGCACATAAAACTACCGTACCAGGGTTCTCGGCCTCGGCAGCTAAAACCCCAAATGGCAATATTGTAGTTTCACTTGTTAACCTTAACCCAAACGAAGCGGAAGAAGTGAGCATTGCACTACAAGGCATCAAGGTAAAAACCATTACTGGTGAATTACTTACCAGCCAAAAAATGGATGCGCATAACACCTTCGACAAGCCAAACAATGTGCAGCCACGCGCACTTAACCAAAGCGACTACAGCATTAGCAAAAACGGCAAAACCCTTACCGTTAAGCTACCCGCTAAAGCCGTAGTTGTTTTACAGCTTAATAAATAAGCCACCTACCACCCTACTCTAGCGCTTACACGCGCTAGAGTATCCTTTCTAGATACCCCTAAAAACTCACCAAATACATTGACATTAGCAAACCACACTGGTTAATTAGCTCTTCAATTCGCAGCCCCCTGCAAGGAAGAGCGTCATGCATTTAGGCCCAACCACAACAAGCTACCTAAACGCTTTAGGTTTACCCGTAACGGCCAAACCCACGTTGCAGTTGCTGCAAAATATTCAAAGTAACCACATAGCATTTTTTAGTTTTAATAACCTTGCTGTTTTACTTAAGCAAGAAATCCCCTTGGCTATAGAAGTTATTGCAGAAAAAATATTGCGCAAGAAGCTGGGCGGCTACTGCTTTGAGCAAAATAAACTTGCGTATCATGTACTGCAAAATATTGGCTTTAAAGTAGAGCTACTGTTAGCAAAAGTAGTAATGAATAAAGATATAGAAGCCCCGCGAACCCACCGTATTACCTTAGTAACCATAAATGAGCAGCGCTATTTAATTGATGTAGGTTTTGGCGTACAAGGCCCACGCCACCCAATGTTATTAGAATTAAACACCGAACAAGACCAAGGCGATTTTTGCTATCGCATAGTCAAATACAAAAACAATGACTATTGCCTGCAAATTAAAAAACCAGGAGGCTATTTTAACCTCTACCATTTCGACCTAGGCCACTACACAAATGCAGACTGCGAAATTGGCCACTTCTATTCGCACAAACACCCCAATGCCACCTTCGCATGCAACCTAGTAGCAGGCCGGCGCCTATACGGCGAATATTACTCACTCGTTAATAAAGAATTACGCCACTACCAAAACGGCAAAGAAACAACCACCACAATCCAAACCGCTACCCAGCTTAATAGCATTTTAAAAGAACACTTTTTGCTGCAGCCACAAGCGAGTGATGTAGAAAAGATATACCAAAGTTTGTAATACACCGGAAATAGTGGGCAGTGTCCACCATTGCATTTGGGGCGCACCTTAAATAGGGATTGTTAGAGTTATTCTTTATATCCTCCACATTCAAACACCTCAAGCTATCGCCTCAGATTGGCTGTGCCCACCCTTGCAGCATACCTTTCGTAGGCCTAGCATTACCCACCGCTTGGTACACGTGCATCGATAAATACAAATAACCTCCCAGTTTGTGTATATTTACCTAAGATAATAAAACTAAACAAAGCATGGAGAGGGATATGGGTTTTACTAATCCAATTAAGCGGTTTATAAACGCAATAGGCTTAACGGTTGCTGTGGGTGGAGCGATTGGAATATCGCTGCAAGCTATTGCCCTAACAGGCCAAGATATTGCCAGTGCCGCCAATAAACGTACTGAGCATTTTGTGGTTTACACTGGGCGGTATGTATCTATTCCCTACCCTATGGGTGATGTGCCTAAAAATACAGGCGTGTGTACGGATGTGGTAATTCGCACATACAGGGCTGTAGGTATAGATTTACAGCAATTGGTACACGAAGATATTAAAGCGAATTTTGATGCATACCCCTCTAAACGCATTTGGGGCTTAACCCGGCCAGATACAAATATAGACCACCGACGTGTACCCAATTTACAAGCGTTTTTCGAACGCAATGGTACAAGTTTACCCATAACAACCGATCCAGAAGATTATTTACCAGGGGATATAGTATCGTGGATGCTGCCAGGTAATTTGCCGCATATTGGCGTTGTAAGCGATGTTAAACACGCCTCATCGGGTGTACCCTTAGTTGTACATAATATTGGCTTTGGCCCCAAGCGAAATGACGCACTTTTTGCCTATACCATTACAGGGCATTACCGCTACCTACCGGCCAAAACAGAATAATTTACAGCAATTAAAATAAATAATTTATACACATTGATGGAAGTAAAAACGCAACCTTATTTGCTTACCATTAGCGTAATACTACCCAGTAAGGAGATACCATGAACAAGCTTGCCATTGGCGCTTTTGCGCTTAGCCTAACTGTTAGCAGTTTTACCTTTGCTGAAGAACAAAAAATATTGTTTGAAAGTAAAGAGTTAGCCAAAGGCCTGTATATGATTCAGGGCGTGGGTGGTTTTGCCGGCGGTAACATTGCGCTTTCGGTAGGCGACGACGGTGTAATTATGATTGACGACAGCATGCCACCGCTTTTAGATACCTTGAATGCAAAAATTAAAGAAGTGGCTGGCGCACCGGTAGATTTTTTAATTAACACGCATGTGCACGGCGACCACACGGGTAATAATGCCGCATTTGGCGCTGGCGCCACCCACATAGTGGCCCACGAAAACATGCGTAAACGTATGCTAGAAAAAGGCGTACAGGGCCAAAACGGTATGGTTGACGCACCCAAAGATGCGTTGCCAGTTATTACGTTTACCCACCATATGAATTTTCATTTAAACGACCAGCCCGCGCACTTGTTTCATGTGGGTCGCGCGCATACCGATGGCGACACTGTAATACACTTTACATCTGCCAACGTTATCCATACTGGCGACGCCTTTTTTAATGGCATGTTTCCGTTTATCGACCTAAATAGCGGTGGCACTGTTGCGGGTTACATTGCAGCACAAAAACGTATTTACGGTATGTGTAACGCCACCACTCAACTAATTCCTGGCCATGGCCCCTTGGCAAACCGCGAAGACCTAAAAGCGTCTATAGATATGCTGGAAGATGCGAGAAAAATCATGCTGGACCTCATTAAACAAGGCCTCTCAGAAGAAGACGTTGTAGTGAAAAACCCGCTAAAAAAATATCACAACAAATGGAACTGGGGCTTTATAACCACAGAGAAAATGACCCGTACGCTATATACAAGCCTAAGTAAGAAAAAAAACGACGAAGAGCACAACCACCATAGCCATGGCGGTCACAATCACAGCGAACACAAACACAACGACAATAGCCACGGCGCCCACCATTAATCAGCCCCTCCCTAAGTGGCCTAGCACTTGCCGGCCGCTTGAGGATTTACCTACTATATACCATAGCAAAGCTAGCATACTTAATTTTAGGAGCAGATAAATGCACAGCAATACCCACAAACTACTCCACATGGTGTACTTCTGGCTAAAAGAAGAACACACCGAACATGACAAAGCACAGTTAATTGAGGGGCTGCAGGGTTTAGCAGATATCGACTTAATAAAAGCGATTCATATTGGCGTACCGGCCTCTACCCTGGAGCGCGACGTGATTGATAGCAGCTACCAAGTTTCACTTGTATTGCAGTTTGATAACACAGAAGACCAAGATGCCTACCAAATTCACCCAACACACTTAGCATTTGTTGATAAGTGCAAGCACCTTTGGCAACGCGTTAAGGTATGCGATTCGATAAGTGCACTTTAACAAGTGCGCTTATTTACCTAGAAGCACATGTTGTATAACACCGCCGCACCTAACGCCCCCTAGTATTACTATATCCCTCCTGCCACTTACCCTATACAATCAGCCAATCATTGAGTGTTACAGGCCTTTCACACCCGCGTACCGCCGTTTCTGCTAACAAATACTCCTTATCAACACCTAACTACTATTTACAGTAGCTAAATGGTTAAACACATTTGCCAAAACGGCTAACTCTATCCTAGGCTTTAATAAGCTTGTAGTTCTCTACTCTTACCTCTTTAAATCTTGGCCTATTAAATGTAAATTTCGCGTTAAATGCAGGCTTCGGGCTTACACACAGTAAGCCTTTTAAAATAATACTGGCGCCCCAAACTACGCGCTGAGCGAAAATATTTAACATAGCCCCCAAGCAAACAAGGATCAAAAAGTGAGCAATGAAACGCCTAAAAAGTTCATTCCTAACGAGCAAAACCCCATGCCCCGATGGGAAAAGAAGTTCAATAAGATTCTCACGCCCTTCGAACGCTTTGTAAACAGAACAACCACAGGCGGCCTTATTCTTATGATGGCTGCGCTAATAGCATTAGCACTGGCAAACAGCCCGCTTGCTCACCATTACCTGCATGCATTGCATGTACCCCTAGGTTTAAACCTTGGTGATTGGCGTATAGAGAAAAGCCTGCACCACTGGGTTAACGACGGCTTAATGGCATTATTTTTCTTTGTTGTTGGCCTGGAGCTAAAACGTGAGATGCTCGTTGGGGAGCTGGCTGAAATCCGCAAAGCGGTATTGCCCATAGTTGCGGCGATTGGCGGCATGGTTATACCCGCCATATGTTATATGTCGTTAAACCTTAACGACGAAACTTTTCGCGGCTGGGGTATACCCATGGCGACGGACATTGCTTTTGCCCTTGGCGTGATTGCACTTTTGGCTAGCCGTGTGCCTAAAGCGCTCATCACATTCTTAGTGGCACTGGCCATTGTAGACGACTTGGGTGCAGTGGTAGTTATTGCCGTTTTTTACACGCAAGATCTTGCATGGAGCTTTCTAATCGCCGGCGCACTACTAACTTGCTTGCTCATATTTTTTAACATGATTGGTATTCGTAAACCCAGCGTGTACTTTTTCGTTGGCCTAATCCTGTGGTTTGTGTTCTTAAAGTCGGGCGTACACGCCACCCTAGCCGGTGTAATTACCGCATTTACTATTCCGGCAAAACCAAAATTCAATACACTTACTTTTAGCAATCGTGTGCAAGATATACTTTACAAGTTTAGAAAAGGCTGTGAAGAAGATGAAAGTATACTAAGGAATGAACACTTAAGCGGCTTAGTTCAAACCCTAGAAAACGGTGTAGTTGGTGTACAAACGCCATTACAACGCCTAGAGCACTCTTTTCACAAGCCGGTTGCATTTTTTATTCTACCCGTATTCGCAATATTTAATGCGGGCGTAACCATCGACTTTGGCAATGCCTTTCAACTATTTAATCACCCAATAACCCTAGGTGTGGTATTTGGCCTGCTGTTCGGTAAATTTGTAGGTATTACTGGCGCTTCGTGGCTAGCCATACGCTTTGGCCTTTGCTCACTGCCAAACGATACAAGTATGAAACACATTATTGGCGCATCTATGCTGGGCAGTATCGGCTTTACTATGTCTATCTTTATTGCTGAGCTCGCCTTTGTATCGCAACCCGAAATGATCATTCAGGCAAAACTGGGTATTTTACTTTCATCGCTAGTAGCAGGCGTTGCTGGCTATTTATGGCTGCATAAACTAGGCGGCGAAAAATCACGTATAGGATCGAGTTTGTGAGTTCTGGTAATTATATTTCTAGCTCTACCAATTGGAGTCAATCGCTTAAACAATTGATAGAGTCACACTCTTTTCAGGGTTTTATAGTTACTTTAATTGTAATTAACGCCATTTTGCTGGGGATGGAGACATCCACAAACTTAATGGCCAACTACGGCGATGCAATTGCCATAATAGACAACATAATTCTTACCGTGTTTGTTCTAGAAATAATTGTCCGCCTGTATGTATATCGCCTTAAGTTTTGGCGCGACCCGTGGAGTGTGTTCGACTTTTGCGTGGTATTTATTGCGCTGGTGCCTGCCACTGGGCCGTTCGCCATTGTGCGTGCACTGCGTGTGCTACGGGTATTGCGCTTACTCACCATGATTCCATCTATGCAACGGGTAGTGGGCGCGCTGCTTTCGGCAATACCAGGGTTAAGCTCTATTGCATTTGTATTGCTTATTTTTTATTACGTAACTGCAGTAATGGCCACGCACTTTTTTTCGGCTGCCTACCCAGAATGGTTTGGCACCCTAGGTCGCTCGCTTTATACCCTGTTCCAAATAATGACTCTAGAAAGCTGGTCTATGGGCATTTCTCGACCGGTTATGGAGCAGTTTCCCTATGCGTGGGCATTTTTTATTCCGTTTATTCTCATTGCCACCTTTACCATGCTGAACCTATTTATTGCGATTATTGTGAATGCAATGCAACGCTACACCAGTGAAGAGCGCGAAGAAACCGCAACAATTATTCACGAATCTCAAGAGCATATAGAATCGAGCCTACACGAAGAGGTAGTGCAATTGCGTGCAGAATTAAAAGTTATTAAACAACTGTTACTAGAAACCAGAGATAATCAAAGCTTGGCTCCCAAATAAATGGGACCCAAACCCATACTTAATAAATAAAAAGGTAAAACTAAAAACGTGGATTACATATTCGCCTTACTCGCGACCCTACAGCTTGGGTAGCGCTAATCACTCTTATTGTAATGGAAGTTGTTTTAGGCATAGACAACCTTATATTTATCTCCATATTAACCAACAAACTGCCTGAAGCAATAAGGCCCAAAGCTAGGCAAATAGGCATTGGCGCTGCTTTAGTTCTGCGCCTGCTTTTACTGGGGTCCGTTGCCTTTATAGTCAAACTGGTTGAGCCTGTTATCACTGTATTCAGCCACTCATTCTCTTGGCGCGATCTAATATTAATAGCTGGCGGGCTATTTTTAGTATGGAAAGCCACCAAAGAAATCCACCACTATGTCGACCCAGACCCTGGGCCAGATAAACTCAACCCTTCGGTTATAGCCACGAGCTTTTCGGGCATAATTGTGCAAATTTTAATTTTAGATGCAGTATTCTCTATAGATAGTATTATTACTGCAGTGGGCATGACCAATCACATCCCTATTATGTTTGTCGCTGTAATTTTTGCTGTGGTTACAATGATGCTTGCCGCAACGCCGCTCGCAAACTTTATAAATGCCAACCCAACTATCGTTATGCTTGCCCTTGGCTTTTTGATGTTGATAGGCACCACACTCATTGCGGATGGCTTCGGGTTCCATGTACCTAAAGGATATATTTATGCAGCAACGAGTTTTTCTGCACTAGTAGAAATGCTAAATATTCTATCGAGAAGAGCTCGTCAGAAAGCGAACAAGCAAGAAAATAGCAAGGCGATAGAGTGTCAAAAGAAAAGCATTGGTGGGAAGGTTAGCCAATAGTACTGCGCATAAAAAGGGTGACCACTAAGTCACCCTTTTTATTGTTAGAAAACTAATGTATACGATCTAGCCCTGCGATGAAAATGCTAGAATTACCGGTAACCTTGCTGCACGTAGCGCTGGGAAAAAGCCGCCTACTAAACCTATTATTAGCGCTAAGCTAACACCGTCTATTAGTGCGTCGCTGCTTATTTCAAAGCTAAAAACTATTTGAGTAAAACTACTGCCTAAGGTAGAGGTTGTCATACCGTCGAAAAACAAGAATGCGGCAAAGGTACCGAGCACACCACCGAGAATAGAGAGTACTACCGACTCGAATAAGGTACCTAAAAAAGACGATAAACTGCCAAAGCCAATAGCGCGCAAAGTAGCTATTTCTACTGATCGTTGCGCTACCGACGTGTACATAGTATTTAACGCACCTGCCAACGCACCCAGCGCCATAGCAATAGAAAGTGGCCAGCCAATATAGTTTATTACACCGCCAACATTTTTTGCTTGCTCGCCATAGTAGGTTTTCTCTGATTGCACATCTAAATTTAAACGCGCATCTGCGGCTATATACGCTTTTACTTGCTCAATAGCCTCTGGGGACTCAAGCTTGGCACGTACAATTTGTACACTGCTACCGCGATTAAATTGGCTTTGTACTACACGTATATCTGTCCATAGTTCGCTTGAAAATACCGAGCCGCCAGTATCGAAAATACCGACCACCTTCCATTTAGCGTTGCCAAGTTTTACTTCGCTGCCAAGTTCAAAGCCAGCAAACTCCGATAATATGCTGCTACCTACTACTATCTCGTTTTTGCCTGGCTCGAACATACGCCCACTTACAATGCTGAAGTTATCGCGAATATCTACCGCGCGGCTAGATACTCCACGCAAAGGAATATTGGCATCGGTGCCACTTGAACGTTTTTTACCATCAACAATCACATAGGTTTCACCCGATACAATTGCGCCCTGCTCATCGTTTAGCACACCCGGTGCCTCTTCAATTAAATTGGCCTGGTCGCGCATCAATACGCTGTTTAGCTCGGCTGATGCCCCTTCGCGCATCATTATTACTATATCTTCGGCGCCGGTGCTCTCTAGGGTCTTTTTAAACCCATTGCCCATAGCTAAAAAAGCCAGCAGCACCGCCACCACAATGGCAACCGCCAATAAAGTAGCAAGCGACATCCACAACCTTTGTGGCAAGCTATTTAGGCTCATTACTATTACTGCATTAATTTGTTTAATGACCGATCCCATGGTTTAGCTCCTATTTAATGCATCAATGGTTTTCAGTTTCATCGCGTTATAAGCTGGGAAGAACCCAGTAACGAACCCAAGTAACAACATATAGGCAAAGCCTTTTAACCAAATTTCTGTAGGGAACATTAGCGTAGGTAAAAAGCTTTTTAGCTGCGGTGCCTGCGCTGCACCGGTTACCAAAAGCGCCGCCAAACCTAAACCAAACAACCCACCAATAATACTTAGTAACAAACTTTCGCTAAGCACTTGGCCAAATATACGTTTAGCACTAAACCCAAGGGTTTTTAACACTGCAATTTCGTTAGTACGTTCGCTAACAGCCAACGCCATGGTGTTGGCCACAATCATTAAAATAGTAAAAAATGCCGCAGAGACTACAGAGGTTAGGATAAACCCTATATTGCCTAACTGCTCTATAAAGGCCTTGGCAAACTGCGCTTCGGTGCTGGTTTTAGTTTCGGCGGGGGAATTAGCAAATTGCTCGTCAATGGCACTAGCAACTGAATCGTTAAGTGCTGCTTCGGTAGTATTGAGCGGAATCCACCCTACCCAATCACTGCCAAACGTTTGGGTTTCTATAAAATATTTATAGTGCAACAGCGCACCAGAGGTATCTACCTGAGGGTTTTCACCATCAAAAATACCTACAATATTAAATTCCCATGTTTGGCCGCCCGTTTTTTGCGAGAAAATATTAGACGACAAGCTTATTTTATCGCCTACCTTCCAGCCCCACTGGTTAGCGGTAACTCGACCTACCATCAACCCCGTACGGGTATTTTGCCATTCTTGCAATTGTGCGGGGTCAACAACAAAGTTGTTATACACTTCAAAATAGGTATCTTGATCTACCGCGAAGGTAGGCACCATATTTTTTTGCTCTTTGTAATAACCACCAAACCAGTTTGCATAGGTCACGCTTGCCACGCCTTCTATGGCTTTAATTTTATTTACGTATGCAATTGGCAGCGGCTGTGTAAAGTTAATTTTGTTTACTACCATTAGGCGCGTATCTGACGAAGCCTCTTCGCCGCTATCAAATACCTTTTGCACCGAGCCAAGCACCCCAAACAACAAGAAAGCAATAAATATGGCAAAGCAGCTGAGTATTAGCCGCAATTTATTGCGCGTTAAGTTTTTAAACACCAAATATAAATCGCTCACGGTTAGCCCCCTTATGCGTGCGCACGGCTTGCTAGCGCACTATCGGTTACAAATTCGCCTTTATCTAAGTGTAATTGCGTAGTAGCGAATTTAGCGGCTTCGGGGTCGTGGGTAACCATTACAATGGTTTTGCCGAAATCTTTATTTAGCAACTGTAGAATTTCTAAAATTTCTGTTGCTGTTGCGCGGTCTAGGTCACCGGTTGGTTCGTCACAAAGTAGCAATTCGGGGTCGGATACTATTGCACGCGCAATAGCTACACGCTGCTGCTGACCACCAGATAGCTCGGAAGGTTTGTGCTTAGCGCGTTCGGCCAAGCCCACTAATTGCAATGCCGCTTCCACGCTTTTTTTGCGCTGGGCAGCAGATAGATTTTTTAACAGTAATGGCAGCTCGACATTTTTAGCAGCCGTTAACATGGGCATTAGGTTATAAAACTGAAAAATAAACCCTACGTGGGCTGCTCGCCATTTAGATAACTGCCCCTCAGACAAGCCTTGAATGGGGCTGCCTGCAAATTTAATTTCGCCGCCGGTAGGCTTATCGACAGCGCCTAACATATTAAGTAGGGTAGTTTTACCCGAGCCAGATGGCCCCATCATAGACACAAAATCGCCCTTGTTAATAGTCATATTTAAACCGTTAAATATGGTGATTTTCTCCTTTCCGCGCACAAAGCTTTTTTCTACATTATTTATTTCTATTAGTGCTTCAGTCATAGCTGGCCTCTTCCCTTGAAGGTGATAGTAGGATGTTAGGAATTTAATCTTTTTCGAATAAAGTAACTTTTACGCCCATATCCGGTAGGATGCGTTCGTCTTTTTCATCTATACGGATACGTACGCGCACTGTGGCTTTTGCTCTATCTGCTGCTGGAATAATGGCTATTACGCGCGCGGGGATATCCCAATTTGGATAGGCATCTAAATTAGCTATAACCGGCTGATCGGCTACAACTTTGCGAATAAACGCTTCGTTTACATCCACTTCTATTTCGAGTGAATCCATATCTACAATGGTGCAAATACCGGTACGCGTATAACCACCCGCCGCACTTGGCGATACTATCTCGCCAGGCTGAGCATTTTTAACGGTGACGACACCAGAAAACGGGGCGCGAATTATGTGGTCGTCTACCCGCTCTTTTTGCGCTGCATATTGCATACGTGCTACTTCTACATCTGCTATTGCACTGGTTAAGCCAGAGCTGAGCTTGTCTACATTGGTTTGCGCGCGGGTAATTTCGGCATCGCTAGAAAAGCCGCTTAATGCCATTTGCTTAACACGTTTTAGAACACGGTTCGATTCGTCTAAGTCGGTTTGCATGGATTCTAATCGCGCTAACTGCGCATTAAGCTGGGCTTGCGCCAACTTAAGGTTAACTTGCGCCACAGCATCGTCGAGCGTTGCCAATACTTGGCCTTTTTCTACTTTCATGCCCTCTTCTACCTGCACGCTTTTAATTAGGCCCATTGTCTCTGCAGACACAGTGGCAATTAAACGCGGCGTTACGTAACCCGAAGCGTTAAGCACTTCTGTTTTATCGGCGTAAATACTTTTTGACGAGGAACCACTCTTTTCGCTACCGCTTTTACCGGTGTTTACAGCGGAATCTTTTACTGTATTTCCAGAAGCTTGCGCCAGCGATATTGCGCTAGTGCTTTTTGGGTTTACTGCGGAAGGACTTGTTGGCGCTAATAAATACGTTAACCCACCAGCTAGTAACGCACACACAACACCTGTAGCTATTAATTGTTTGCCACTAAAACCGGCTGGCGCGGGTGCCTGCTTATCTATTTTTAACTGCTGTAAAAGTTCACTTTTACTAGGTTGCGCTTCACTTTGGCCTGTCATTGGGGTCCTTCTCTTTGGTGGCGATTCTTTAAAGGTACACTTCAGGTTTCGAGATTGCTTCTATTCTAGTCGCTGCTCTCTGTTATCTCTCAGCTAATATGATTACACTTTAGTGATTTTAGGATGCAGTAAACAGTGACAAAAGTCATAACTTTTGTGAGTAAAGGTAGGTGGTAGTAACCAATGGTAAATACGGTTGTTAAGCGGTACGTGTGCACTTAAACGATAAAGGCGCCAATGGCGCCTTTAAAAATAAACATTAACCTAACGGCACACCTCCGCTAGTGCTTACCGCCTCTAGGGCTGGGGGTTGGGCCTAGGTAGCTTGGTTTTAGCTCGCCGGTATCAATAATCCATTTTTGTACTGTAACAGCTGGGTCAATCGCCCACACCTTCATCGTGTGGGTACCGGCTGTAAGGGTGTGCTTCGAACTCGCGCGGCGAACGCCGGTGCGTACAGATTCTTGCCAAACCTTATGCGAATTACCGGCTAACACATCTACAATTTGAGGGGGCTGATCGTCGAAGGCAATGGCATAGCGCAAGCCTCGCTCTGGATGGATTGGCCACGTTGGGGCAAATAGCCCTTCTACGGTTACCTCGCCTGCAGTTAGCAGTGTAATGGAGTAGTGCATTTGTGGCGCGGTATTAGCGCTGGCGTTTGCAGGGGCGGCAAACGATGCATCGCGAATGGGGTAAACAGACATAGAAGAATGGGTGCGCCCGTGGGCTGGTATTTCTTGCCACTCAAAGCCGTCTACCGCTTTTGAATGTGTTGTCGCCGCGGCGTCGAAGCTAATGTAGCCGTCTGCTTCTACAAAACCCGTTAATTTTTTAAGCGGTATAACCTTAGCGGGCTTATTAGCTGTTACTTTAATGTTTGCCGCCACCCAACTTGGGCCTTTAATTGTTACATTCGACTCATGAATCCCCAAAGGTAACTTCGCCCAATCGATGCTCACCTGTATTTGCATTTCTTGGTGAGTAATTTCACCCGAACTTGCCGATACCTTTAACCACGCAGCACCAGAGCTAACGGAAAACTTTAGCGGCTTCACGCCCTTATTAAATACCGTGAGTATTTTTGTTTGTTTACCGTAAGGGGTGAACGTTGGCAATGCAAAAGCTACATCTTGCGTGGGCCAAGCCGGTTCCATGCCTTCTACGGCAACGCCCATATCTGCGTTATTACCTTTGGACACCACAGACACAACCGGCATTATATTGTCTTCTGGATTGTTCCAGTGGGTGTAGCCAATATGTGGCTGCGACATAAAGTGATTCCACTTGCCATTATTTATAGAGTGGTACCGTTTTGTTAACGCAGCATCTTTTTCAAATAGTTCCTTTACTTGCTGGCCGTAACTATTAGCAATAGGCCTACCCTGCTTTGCGTAAAGCCGGTTGCGTGCCTGAGCAATATACATTTTGGTGACTGTAGCGCTTGCTAACACTGGGTGCATTACCAATTGGTAATAGGCATCGCGCTGGTTAGCAGGTATTTTGTTAAAGAGAGTTTCTGCGCGGCTTTCCATATCGGTAAGCTGTTGCTCTATGCGCGCAGCTTCATCGTAATTCAATAGGCTATATGTCTTGGCCTCTTGTAATTCAGGTTTACGGCGGCCATTGTGCTGGGTGTAATCCTGTACCAGTTGGGCTATTTCTTTAGCGTAGGTTGGCCCAAATTCACGCTCTGCCCAAAGCTCAGCAAATTGGGTAATACGCTCTTTTGGCCATTGCTCGGGGTTCCACGCCATTTCTAAAAAGTATTCTATGGGCGCTTCCATGGGTTTTAAATCACCCACGTTAACTATCCATATTTTATTTGCTTCGTATTTGTACGCTAGGTGCATTTGCTCCCAAATTTTTGCAAGTGGCGTGGTGTTAATCCAACGGTACGAGCGCGGCCCGCCTACGTAATCGAAATGATAATACACACCCGCTCCACCACTGCGCTTACGCTCTTCGGCGGTGGGCAGGCGGCGAATGTTGCCCCAATTATCATCTGCCCATAAAAGCGTTATATCGTCGGGCACTCGCATGCCTTTTTCATAGTAATCTTGCACTTCTTTGTATAGGCACCACACCTGTGGTACTTCGGTAACTTGTTTACCCTTGGGTTCAAATACCTCTGCAATAATATTGCGCTGTGCTTCGACTATTTGCTCTAGCAATTCCACATTGGCATCTTCAGACATGGCTTCGTCGCCATCACCGCGCATGGCCATGGTTATAATGTTTTCGTAGGGGCTGTTGCGCTCTACACCTTCGCGCCAAAACTGTTTTAGCGCATCTGCATTGGTGGTGAAATCCCAGCGGCCCATTCCGTGCCACTCTTTATGGGCGCGCATCATGGGCTCGTGGTGCGAAGTACTCATCACTATGCCATATTCATTGGCAAGTACCGGGTTTAAAGGGTCATCCACACTAAAGCTGTTGTTCCACATTGCAGGCCATAAAAAATTCGCCTTTAGCCGTAACAGTAGCTCAAAAACCTGCGTGTAAAATTGGCTGTTATAGTTGCCGTAGTTGGCGTGCACCCAATTGGTAAGTGCGGGTGCTTCGTCGTTTAAAAATATACCGCGGTACTGCACCTTGGGCTGCTCAACTATGTGGGTATCACCACGCACGTATAGCTTGCTTTGCGGTTGAACGGGCACATCTGCCCACCAATACCAAGGCGAAACGCCAATTTGCTGCGATAAATCGTATACCCCAAAAATGGCACCTCGCATGTCACTGCCTGCAATAACTAACGCTTTTTCTATATTGGGGAAGGGTTTATCCACCACCACTAGTTTGTAGGCTTCCCACTGCCCTTCTATGTCTGCCACATTCAATTTATTCTGCTCTACAAGCAATTGTATTAACCCACTGCGCCCTACAGACCCAATGATCACAGCGTGCCTACCGGCATCTTTAAGCTGCGAGTGCAACGTAGGTAGCTTACCGGTTACGCGCTGCATATCTGTTTGCAAGTCTGCCGCTGCCCTTTGTAGCCCCTTATAATCGTTGGTATCTACAAGTAAGCTTGCCAGGTGCTCCTCGTCTGCTAACCGCACACCGCCATTCGCTTTAAAACTTATATAACCTGCATCCCCTAGCGCTAATACAGCATTACTGGTTAGCAAACTAAGCGCGATTAGCCAGCACATAGCAAACCGCTTTAAAAGATAGGTGGTTTTAATGAACACGTGAACTCGCAGCATAAAATTCGATTACCCTCAGCAAAAACGCTAATAGCGCTTGAAGTTAATAATGTTGTAGAGGTTGCAATAGTTTAGACCCATAGCTTTTGTTATTCTTAGGCCCATAAACGCTGTATGTTGCACTGCAAGCATACAGTCGCACTAAAACCATACAGTCATTTAGACCACTAGTATACAAGAAGCTGCGAGAAA
This sequence comes from Saccharophagus degradans 2-40, assembly GCF_000013665.1. Lineage (NCBI taxonomy): Bacteria > Pseudomonadati > Pseudomonadota > Gammaproteobacteria > Cellvibrionales > Cellvibrionaceae > Saccharophagus > Saccharophagus degradans. The sequence goes on along the minus strand of NC_007912.1, from coordinate 2,240,282 downwards.
TATAAGTAAATGAATGAAACTCTACCCAACCCCTATTACCACCAGTTAGATGCCATAGCAGACGCCTACACACCGTTGCTGCTTATATTGGCCCTAGCATGCGTTGCCCGCTTGTGGTGGCAGCAAAGGTGGGCACTGGCCTGCGTATGGCGAACAGTGGCAAGCGTGCTGTGGGTGGCTTTTGTAAGCTACGGCGGTATGGCATTGGATAAAACATTAAACATTTGGCCAAAATGGCAGATGGATTACAGCACTCACACGGCGGTTGCAGGTGGGTTAACAATATTGATTACCGCCCTTTTGTTTACGGCGCGGCACATTAACCTTGTAAAAGGCGTGAAATCGAAGTGGGAGGTGATAGCCGCATTAGCTGTTGCGGTAATCAGCGCCTGTTATTTTGCCCTTATGGTGTACCAGCAATACCACTCTTTTGCGGATATTTTTACAACCTTTGTGGTAACAGGCACTTTGCAATACTGGGGGCTAACCACTTTTTTGCCTCCGCTTTCTAGAAGTGCTCATAAACGAGCGGCGCTATAGGTGGTATAAACTGACTGCAACTAGGGCTACATCCATTAAGCCCTAGTTGGTTTTTGGTGTGGCTTATATTTTTGCTTTAAGTGAATTGATTTTATCGCGCAGTTGGGCAGCTTTTTCGAACTCTAAATCTTTGGCTGCCTGGAACATATCTTTCTCCATTACTTGGATTGTTTTCCAAATATCTTTGCTGCTGTTCATATCCACTTCGTAATCTTTCGTTTTATCGGCTACGCGCTTGCGGCTACTACTTTTCGAACCTGGCGCCCTCGCCCCTTCCATAATATCGGCAATACTTTTAGTTATGCCTATTGGCGTTATGCCATGCTTTTCGTTGTGGTCTATTTGTTTTTGGCGGCGACGCTCGGTTTCATCTATAGCTCTGCGCATAGAGTCCGTTATGCGTTCGGCGTAAAGTATCGCCTTGCCGTTTACGTTACGTGCAGCGCGACCAATGGTTTGAATAAGTGAACGATCGGAGCGAAGGAAACCCTCTTTATCAGCGTCAAAAATAGCCACTAAAGACACTTCGGGCATATCTAAACCTTCTCGCAAAAGGTTGATACCTACCAGCACATCAAATTCGCCAATACGTAAATCGCGGATAATTTCTACCCGTTCTACGGTGTCGATATCTGAATGCAAGTAGCGCACACGAACACCGTGCTCCTGCAGGTAATCAGTTAAATCTTCTGCCATACGTTTGGTAAGCACGGTAATTAATACCCGCTCTTCCAACGCTACACGCTTGGTGATTTCAGACATGGCGTCATCCACCTGACTAGTAGCGGGGCGCACTTCGATGATGGGGTCTAACAAGCCTGTTGGTCGTACAACCTGCTCCACCACTTGGCCTTGATGCTCTGCTTCGTACTTGCCGGGTGTGGCCGACACAAAAATCATTTGTGGTGCACGCGCTTCCCACTCATCAAAACGCATTGGGCGGTTATCTAGCGCCGAGGGCAATCTAAACCCATATTCCACCAAGGTTTCTTTACGCGAGCGGTCGCCTTTGTACATGGCGCCAATTTGCGGCACGGTTACGTGAGATTCATCAATTACCAATAAGGCTTCTGCAGGTAGGTAATCGAATAAAGTGGGTGGCGGCTCACCAGAGTCACGACCCGACAAATAACGGGAATAGTTTTCTATGCCATTGCAGTAACCCAGTTCTTGCATCATTTCTAAATCGTAGCGGGTACGCTGCTCTAAGCGCTGCGCCTCCACCAATTTATCGTTTTCGCGCAACTGCTGTAAGCGCTCGGCTAACTCTTCTTTTATTTCATCAATAGCGTCGATAATTTTATTGCGCGGCGTCACGTAATGGCTTTTGGGGTATACCGTAAAACGCGGCACCTTGCGGAAAACTTCACCGGTAAGGGGGTCGAATATAGAAAGGTTATCCACTTCTTCATCGAACAGCTCTACTCTTAACGCTTCTAGCTCTGAATCTGCGGGAAAAATATCAATTACATCACCGCGCACACGATACGTACCGCGCTGAAAGTCGATATCATTGCGGGTGTATTGCATTTCGGCTAACCGACGCAAAATTTGGCGCTGATCAATGGTATCGCCACGATTTAAATGCAAAATCATTTTCAAATACGATTCTGGGTCGCCCAAACCGTAAATGGCAGACACAGTGGCCACTACAATGGCATCTTTACGCTCCATTAAGGCTTTGGTAGCCGATAAGCGCATTTGTTCTATATGATCGTTAACCGAGGCATCTTTATCGATAAATGTATCCGAAGACGGAACATAAGCCTCTGGCTGGTAGTAGTCGTAATAAGATACAAAATATTCAACAGCATTATCTGGGAAGAAGTCTTTAAACTCCCCGTATAACTGTGCCGCCAAGGTTTTGTTGTGCGCCATAACAAGCGTGGGCCTATCTATGCGCTCTATAACATTGGCAATAGTAAAAGTTTTACCTGAGCCTGTTACACCAAGTAATGTTTGGTGCGCTAGCCCCGCTTCTATACCTTTAACCAAGCCCTCAATCGCTGTGGGCTGATCGCCTGCGGGAGTGTACTTACTTTTAACTTTAAAAAGTTTTGACATATTTTTTCAGTTTTTTAATTACTAAATATCAACGGCTAATAACTAAGTTCGAATAGCTAAGCGCTGATCGCCAGCTAGTTCCAACTGGCAGTTAGTCGCTAGCGATTAGCAGCTATAAATCGCTAATGTTGTATTTTCCAGCAGTAATGGATTTTAGGGTTGCCCTTAAAGTCTTCATCGATGGTTGCAGCCGAAATGTTTTCTACCACGTAACGCGTGCTTATTTGTTCATCTAGTTTAAACTGCCTAAAGTTGGTAGAAAAATACAAGGTACCACCGGGGTTTAAAATATCCATACAACGCGAAATTAAACGCACTTGATCTTTTTGAATATCGAGCACATCACTCATTTTTTTCGAGTTAGAAAATGTAGGGGGGTCTAACATTATTAGGTCGAACCCTTCGCGACATTTATTTAACCAATCAAAGCAATCTGCTCGCACCAAACGGTGTCGCGCTAAATGTACATTATTCAATCTAAAATTGTTGTCCGCCCACTCTAAATAGGTGTTGGACATATCCACGCTTACCGACTCGGTTGCGCCACCCAGTGCCGCCTGCACGCTGGCAGTGGCGGTGTAGCAAAACAAGTTTAAAAAGCGCTTACCGGTAGCCTCTTTATGTATACGCATGCGCAGCGGGCGGTGATCTAAAAACAGGCCGGTATCTAAATAATCTTGCAGGTTTACCCACAGTTTTGCATTACCCTCTTGCACTTGAATGCAGCGCTCGGCATCAAACCCTTGAGTATCGGTTTGCTTTTCGTATTGAGCTTTGCCTTTGTTGCGCTTTCTTGTTTTTACAAACAGTTTGTTATCGGGCGCCTGCAATGCAACAGCGGCACCATGTTTTAAGGTTTCGAATCGCGCTTCGGCTTTATCTGCATCGATAGTTTTCGGCGCGGCGTATTCTTGTATATGCACCTGATCGTTATACAGGTCTATCGCGGCGGAATACTCAGGCATATCGGCATCGTACACGCGGTAACCATGCCAATCATTTTGCTTCACACTTTTCTTTAATCGTTTTAAATTCTTTTTAATACGATTGGCAACCATAGTAGCCGCTTCGGTTAAAGGCTTATCGCAAAGGTTTTTGCGCACCCACGCCCCACTTGCGTTTTCTACTTGCCCATCTTCGTCGGTTTGTACTGCTTGAGTAAGTTTATCTTTACGCAGTTTGGCATCATCTGCAGACAACACGCTGTAAACAAACAATTCGGCAGGTAATGCTCCGTTTTTAAATTTGTTTTTCTTGTTGGCTCGCAAACGGGTTTCTTTGGCAAGCTCTGGGTTACTGGTAAATACGGCGAATGTCCAGCCTTCAAATTGTTGCTTAACTTGGTGTGCGAGTATTTGGTAAGTTGTACGCAACTCGTTCACTTCGCCTAAGCGCTCACCATAAGGGGGGTTAACAATAACCAAGCCTGGTACCAATACTTTATGTGTGGGTTGTTTTAATTCCTCTACAGGTTTATTCGCAATATGTATGACGTTTTGCAGGCCTAGCGCTTCGCAGTTCATTTCTGCCGCTTTGGTAACATAGTAGTCGCTGTCGTAACCAAAAATATCGAAGCTTTTTTCTTGCAAGTTTTTATCGCGAATAGCTTTTGCATCGTTTACTACCTGGGCCCATGTATCTGCATTGTGCCCCGTCCAACATTCAAAACCGAACTTATCTCGGCTAAGGCCTGGCGCAATGCTATACGCAATAAGCGCGCCTTCTATTAGCAACGTACCAGACCCGCACATAGGGTCTAGCAGTGCACCACCCTGCTCTGCAATTGTTGGCCAACCAGCGCGCAACAATAAAGCCGCGGCAAGATTTTCTTTTAACGGTGCACCGCCCTGTTTTTGGCGATACCCACGACGATGCAAACTATCGCCAGAAAGATCGATACTAATATGCAGTTCGTCGCGATGCAGCCGTGCATGTATTCGCACATCTGGTTGCATTTTTTCTACATTGGGCCGTTCACCACCAGCATGGCGAATGCTATCTACTACTGCATCTTTTACCCGTTGCGCACCAAACTGCGTATTTCTTACCGCATCGTTAGTGCCAATAAAATCTACTTTTAAACTTGCACCGGGTTTCATTAGGCTTGGCCAGTCAACTTTAGAGGCAACGGTGTGCACATCGTCACCCGTTTCGATTGGGCCAGAATCTAAAGGCAGCAACACTTTGGTAGCCAGACGCGTCCACAAACATATTTTATACATTTGCTCTAACGTAGCGCTTACATATACACCCGCATGGCCTGGTTTAACGTCGCCTACGGCTAGTTGTTCTAGCTCGGTTTGCAGCAGGCCTTCCCACCCTTGTGAGCAACTTACAAAAAGGTCGTATTGGGTTGTGTTTTGGTTTGTTTCTGTAGGCATAACTGATTGCACGCTATATTCTCTGATCGCATATACAGCCGACTGGCTATAAATATTAATTGTTTCACTTTTTGGTTCAGCTCTGGGACACTGAAAGTCCGCTGAGTGTTCAGCGCTTTTAAAAAGAGCCATGTAGCTCTTTACTTGGGGTGACGGTTCCTTCGGGTTTACCGGCTTAGTCCGGCGGCACGCAGGCGGCCCCAAGCACTTAATATTAAACGTTTTTTCGTTTTAACATCTTTTGCATGTGGGGTTCTAAGATTAAAGTTTTAAACTGGAGGCTATATTGGGCATTTCGCCCGTACCCACTTTAAAATCTTAGAACGTGTGTATAACCAGCCTGTGAAGGCTTACTTTACATCAATACTCAATTTAGTACTTGCATTACTTTGTGCATGTGTAAACCCGCGGTTAACAGTAGAAAACTATAGTTGGTTTTTTATGTTAAGCGCCACTTTGTAACTTTAAACCATTTCGCCCCGCATTCAGCACCTGCTGTTTGCGGTGGCGCGGTGGCGGATAAAATCAACTCATCACATTCAGCCTTTATGGCTAATTAACAAGCTGGAGGTGCCTTACTTATTGCTACTGGTTTTAATTCGTTTGTAATTCAAAACCAATATCTGAGTAATTTAAAGTTGCTAATCAAATACCAAAATATTTGCTTTTTAAATTTATTGCTACTTAACCGCTAACTTTTAGCTGGTTACCGAGCAATTATTTTTTACATTCACTTATGGAGGCAAGCGCTATACGTTTAAGACCTATTTACCGCTTTTAACCACGTGCTAATGTAACGGTTACAGTTAAGTTACAAGGTACAAGTTACAGGCGTAGATAAACTTTAAACCCAAAAGTAAATTCGATTTAACGTTAATTGATAAGCGCCGTGTATTTAGCATGTATTCATCGTGTATTTATACAGCTGCTATCAATTTGGAACCTACATGTTTAAAGGAGCCGGTAGAACGCTGTGCTAATTTGACCAAAATCATTTTTACATTAAGACGCTTAATCGCGAGGTACCACATCTATGAAACGCCAAAAACGAGACCATACAAGCAGAGCTTTTACCCGCGGCTACCAAGCCGGTGTAGAGGGTAGATCGCGCAGCTTGTGCCCTCACTCAACAGGTGAGATTAAACAATCATGGTTAACCGGATGGCGTGAAGGCCGCGAAGATCACTGGAACGGCTTTAATACACTGGCGCAAGTCCAGAGAATCTCCAATATTTCTTAGTAGCCTACCAACACCTATTGGCCAACTCGTTGGCCAGCGCCAGCTTGCCTGTCTCTCCTCTCAAGCGGCGCAACCCTTAACCCAGGGACGAGACTACGGTTGGAGACACATTCTCCGCTGTACTAAAAGCTGACATCCCACTTGGCTAAAGCCAAGCTGCTGGTGCTCAACTTAAAGTAAAGCTTTGCGAGTGTTTGCGGTAAACACACAAGCTTTTAATGGTACAAGGCCGTGAATGGAATCGACCCAATCCTCGGTAACGAGGGCAAAAGGCTCGCAATCTACGAGCCAGTCAGGAGGCGTTCTAACCCGCCGACGCTATGGCGTCGGCCGCCTCCGCTATTAATTTTGGCCCCTTGTAAATAAACCCACTGTATATTTGTACTAAGCTGGCGCCTGCCGCTATTTTAGCCTGCGCATCTGCACCTTCTACTATGCCACCTACGCCGATAATCGGCATTGCACCCTGCAAATGGGCCGACAGCGTTGCGATAACTTCGGTAGATTTATCCCGCACAGGTAAACCACTTAAACCACCTGCCTCATCGGCATTAATATGCCCTTGTACCGCCTCGCGGCTAATGGTAGTGTTTGTGGCAATTACGCCATCAATGTTGCCGTTTACTAGGGTATCTGCCACAGAATGAATTTCTTCTGCAGTCATATCTGGCGCAATTTTTACAGCTACTGGCACATATTTGTCGTGGGTTTGCGCTAAGCGATCTTGCGCCTGCTTTATGCCTGCAATCAAATTGGCAAGTGTTTCGCCAAACTGCAAGTTTCTAAGCCCTGGAGTGTTTGGAGATGAGATGTTTACCGTGATGTAATCGGCGTGTGCATACACTTTATCCATACACTTTACGTAATCGTCTAGCGCGTTTTCTTCTGGGGTAATCTTGTTTTTACCAATATTAATGCCCAGCACGCCTGGATAACGGCGTTTTTGCACCTGCGCGACTAGGTGATCCACCCCTTTATTGTTAAACCCCATGCGATTAATAATGGCTTGGTGCTCGGGTAGCCTAAATAAGCGAGGCTTAGGGTTACCGGACTGAGCTAATGGGGTAATTGTACCAATTTCAACAAAACCAAACCCCAACTGGCCTAGGGCATTCACAAAATCGCCGTTTTTATCTAACCCTGCAGCTAAACCCACACGGTTTGGAAAATCGATACCCATTACGTTAATGGGGCTAGGCGTCACTTTGAGGGCAAACGGCTTTAGCATATGCAGCCGTTCGAAAGCCCCAAGCCAATCTAGAGACAATTCGTGGGAGACTTCAGCGTCTAGTTTGAATAAGCAGTTTCGAATAAAGGAATACATGGCATCTCGCTATAGTAGGGAGAGAAAAGAATGGCGCGAAGTATACCGAAAGCCTTGTGTGAGTTCACGGCGGTATTGGCTTAAAACCCAAACTAGAGACGATTTATGCCCACAAACCGGTTGTTTTGGTCAAATTCGATTACAAACGAACCCTGCACCCCATCGCGAGTAACAAAGGGGCGCAGTATGTGAGCAGGAAACCGAATAGAGCGGCCATCGCGGGTGTAGGCCAAAACATGTTTGGCCGCACCGGCGTACATTAGCTGGTACTTCTCTGCCGATAGGGTTAAATCTACAATTAATCGACTATTATTTTGTGTATTCAAAGGTCATTACACCCTAAAACGCCCACCAATTGGCCTTGGCGGCCATATGATCTAAGCCCTAGCTCCTCTGCCCCTTAGCTTCTAGGCCACTGGTAACTAGAAACTAGCCATTAGCAATTGATTCCAGCTTTTGGCAGTGATCTGTAGCCTGCGCTAAATCAATTAATTCGCGCAGCGCCACGGCAAACATGGCGTAATCGGTGGATGATGTGCCCTCCACCTCTGTAACCATAGAGCGCCACCTTTCGATCAAGTCCTTGTTTGCAACTTCCCAAAGGCTGATTGTTTCGTCCCAGCTTCGCGACTCTTTAAGGCGCACAAGGCTTATTATTAGCTTGCGCAACTGGGCTTCTAAATCATCTATATACGATTCCCTAGCCAGCGCCTGCCAATAGGTTTCCACTTTTACATCTGACAGCTGTGATGCAAACCAGTTTAGACTGAGCCGATCGAGCAATAAATAAAATACTTCTGTCACCTGCTGGTTATCTACATTCGCAACGATAGTAGCCTCCACAACACCTAAGCCAGAAAACAAGTTATCTGGCATAGCTAAACGCTTGGCCCACACTGCTGGCACATCTCTATCTACCAAACGTTGGTAGCGAGCAGCCCAATCCGCCCTTGCTCGGCCATCTACAACATCTTCGGTTAAATCGTTTATTGCTTCTATTCCCGTTTTAAATATTTCTATTTCTTTGCGTGCGTTAATGCCCGCCCTGCGGTTGCGTAAAAACCAGCGCGTACCGCGGCGTACCCTGCGCACCATTTTACCTAACAGTTCCGCTTGAAATTCAGCCGTTACCTTATTATCTAACGACTTAATATATTCAAGAAAAGCGTTAAACTGAAACACATCGCGAGACACAATATACGCCTTGGCAATTTCCGAAATATTTGCGCCTGTTGTTTCTAGCAGCCTGTGACCTGCAGTTATACCCAAATTATTAATAAGATCGTTCGCTATTTGGGTACCTACAATTTCAGGTAATAACTTGTGCTGATACACTTCCTGCTTATATTTTTCGCGTAGCAACTGTGGAAAGGCTGTTTCTACCTCTGCTGCAACGTATTCATCTTTGGATATATCTGTTGCTATCAACGCCTCTTTTAATACTACTTTGGCGTACGAGATAAGCACACTTAGCTCTGGCCGCGTAAGTTGCTGGTTATGCCCGTGGCGTTCAACTATTTGCTCATCAGTTGGCAAAAACTCTAACTTTCTATTTAACTTACCTTTTGCCTCTAAATAAGTAATAAAGCGGCGATATTCATTTACGCGGTTGCCAACCTGAAAACGCGCAAGACTTATGGCCTGCGTTTGCCGATAGTTGTTTTGTAATACAAGATCCGCCACCTGATCGGTCATGGATTCGAGTGTAGCATTGCGTTGTTTTTGAGTGAGGTCGCCCTCGCGCACTAATTTATCTAGCAATATTTTGATATTAACTTCGTGGTCAGAGCAATCAACGCCTGCTGCATTATCAATAAAATCGGTATTACAAGCTCCACCATTTAAGCAAAACTCCACCCTGCCCAGCTGCGACATACCTAAGTTACCGCCCTCGCCAAACACTTTACAGCGCAGCTGCGCTCCATCCACCCGTAAAGCATCGTTGGCTTTATCACCAATTTGCGCATGGCTTTCGCTTGCTGCTTTAACATAGGTGCCTATGCCGCCATTCCAAAGTAAATCTACTGGCGCTTTTAACAAAGCCGTTATTAGTTCTGTGGGCGTTAAGGTATCTTCGGCTATATCGAAGACTTTTTTCATTTCCGAGGTGATTTTTAACGATTTAGCATCGCGAGAAAACACCCCGCCCCCTTTAGAAATAAGCTCTGTATTGTAATCGGCCCAATTGGTTCTAGGGGTTTCGAATAACCGTTTGCGCTCGGCAAAACTTGTTGCGGCATTGGGTGTTGGGTCGATAAATATATGCATATGGTTAAATGCGGCCACCAAGCAAATATGTTCCGACAGCAGCATGCCGTTGCCGAAAACATCGCCGGCCATATCGCCAATGCCTATTGCGGTAAAATCTTCTTTTTGTATATCTATACCACGCTCTCTAAAGTGGCGCTGCACCGAAATCCACGCGCCGCGCGCCGTTATCCCCATACCCTTGTGGTCGTAGCCTTGGCTGCCGCCAGAAGCAAAGGCGTCGCCCAGCCAATGGCCGTACTCTAGGGATATTTCGTTCGCGATATCCGAAAACGTTGCAGTGCCTTTATCGGCCGCGACCACTAAATAAGGGTCATCTTCATCGCGTTTAACGACGTTAACTGGCGAAGTAATTTCTTCACCGTGTACGTTATCGGTTATATCTAACAAGGCGCGAATAAAGGTTTGATAAGAGGCAATTCCCTCCGCCATAAATTCATCGCGCGACATACTAGAGGTAAGCTTTTTAGCAACAAAACCGCCCTTAGCCCCATTAGGTACAATCACTGCATTTTTAACTTGCTGAGCCTTCACAAGCCCCAGCACTTCGGTGCGATAATCCTGCAACCTATCCGACCAGCGCAAACCACCGCGAGCTACTTTTCCACCGCGCAGGTGTACACCCTCAACGCGAGGCGAATACATAAATATTTCGTATAAAGGGCGAGGCTCGGGAATACCCTGTATTTTGCGCGGGCTAAACTTAACAGCAACATAAGGCTTAGGGTTGCCCTGCTCATCTTTTTGGAAGAAGTTAGTGCGCAAACTCCCTTCAAACATTTCTAAGTATCTGCGCAACACACGGTCTTCGTTTAAGTTACTCACCGCATCTAACTGCTCTAGAATGTTGTCGGTTAAGCGCTTAATACGTTGATCATCTTTTTTATCTTGCTTGTGTAGCCTTGGGTCAAAGTAGGCTTTAAACAGCGCCACCAAATTACGGGTAACATCTAAATGGCTGGCCAATGTGTTTGCTATATAGTCTTGACTTGAGTTAAACCCTGTTTGTTTCATATATGCGGCGTATACGCGCAATAAATTCACTTCTCGCCAATTTATTCTCGCCCCTAACACTAAGCGATTAAAGTCATCGCTTTCAGTGGCTTTATTCCAAACCGCCAAGAATGCTTGCTCAAACAAATTCCTTACCGAGTGTACATCAACGCTATTCGACAGCCCGTACTTAAGCTCGAAATCGTGCAACCACACCATAGGTTTGCCTTGGCGTAATATTTTGTAGGGCCTCTCTCCTAACACGCGTAAGCCAAGGTTTTCAATTATTGGAATCACATCCGATAACTCGATCGGGTTTTCCATGCGCATTACGCGAAACCGTATTGTATTTTCCTCGTCGCCCACAGTTTGGTAAAAGTTCATTGCGATACTGGCAGAGGTTTCTAACGATTCGGCCAAGTCGATATCGTGTGCGGCAGCCCGCGCATTGAAGTTTTCTTGGTAGCCAGGCGAAAAAGCATTTTTGTAAACTTGGTTTAGCGCAACACCGTTAGATTCGCCGTACTTCTCTACTAACAAAGATAGCAGGCCATCATCCCAATTGCGCGTAATCGCTACAATTTCGGATTCAATTTTTTCAACATTCAGAAGCGGGCATTGCGCCTTATCAATTTTGAACACTATGTGCGCACGAGCCAGTACAGATTCAGAAAAATACGTCGTAGAATCACAATCGCCAGATTGTAAGTGTTCGCCTATAATCGCTTCTATTTTTTCTCGAATACGGGTGGTGTATACCTCTCTAGGCACATAAACCAAACAATTCACAAAGTGCCCAAATGGGTCTTTTCGCATTAGCAAACGCACTACGTGGCGCTCATTAATATCTGCTACAGCAACAATACTTTCGTTTAATGTTTTTTGATCACTTTGAAATAGCTCATCTCGCGGAAAATTTTCAATAACACGGCGAAGATTTTTACCGCTATGACTAGCAGGGTCTAACCCAGAATATTCAACAACCGCCTGCACCTTGTTGCGCACTAACGGTATCTCTAAGGGCGATAAGGTATATACGCTATAGGTAAACAAACCTAAAAAGCGGTACTCTCCCACCACTTCGCCCTGGGAACTGTATTTTTTAATTACTATGTAATCAGGGTATACCCCGCGATGTACATTAGAGCGCGTTGAATACTTAGAAAAACAAATCACATCATCGCGGGTATAAAACTGGTCGGTACCCGTAGCAAAGTTTTCTTCAGCAACAAAATTTTGCTCTGTTGCAATTTTTTTAAATATACCTAGGCGCTCATCCACACGCTCAACCAAACCCGACTTGCCATCTGTGGCGGCATAGTCGAATTCACGGTAGCCCAAAAATGAAAAATGACCGTTCGCTAGCCACTGTAAAAACGCCACATTCTCATTGGGTACGTTTGCGGCTGTTAAGTTTTCTTTAACCTGTTCGAGCTTACCCAGTACTGGCTTGTAATCGTCTACCACTCGCTTAATATCGCGTAAGACAATATTTAAAGCATTTATAAGCCGAGTGTGCTCTGCCTCTGTTGGGCGAAGGCTAATTTCAATGTAAATAAGCGCTTCTTTGGAGTATTGCACTTCGCCATTTTGGGTATTCGATGAAGAGCTTACCGAAGTATCAGCGACTAGCTTATCAACACTGCCATCTTCGCACCTATGTACACCTAACACGGTGCTTTTTATGGTGTGAATTTGTGCCCCTTGACGCTGTAGCTCTAACCTTAGTGAATCCACTAAAAAAGGCATATCTTGCTGTAAAACCATGACGACTGTGCGGCCACACTCCCAGCGATGCTCTTCTAGGTTTGGGTTAAATACCGCCACCCTCGCCTCGCCGTTAACAACCGACGTTTGTAGGTAGTGCCACAAGCCAAAACAGCAACCGAATAAATCTGTAACCGGCCTAGATTGCCAAGCATCAAGTGGGTAGTGTTTAAGAAATAAACTAACAAACGTTCTAAACGCTGGTGGCGCTCCATCTTTAAAGTGATGCTCTGCGTTTTCCTGTAGGATTTCAATAAGCCCAAGCGTGTCAAAATTGGCAATCATAGTTATTTCCAAAATGAATAGCGGCTGCGTTCCGAAATTAGATACGCTTTTCTCCGCAAGCCATTGATATTTAAAGTATCGGCCTTACATAAGCATAGTAAAAAAATGGAACTAAGACAGAATATCTGTGGTCTTGATAGTGGCGCCAAATATCACTTAACGAGTGGTGATTTTTAGGGGCTAGCAAGCCCGCAAAGCTCAATAAATATACAGCACGTTAATTATGCCCAATTTTTAACCGCCCAATATCTGCGGTTTCGGCACCGGTTTTGGCATAATTTCAACCCTAATAATTTTTTAGCAACGCCTTAAAGAGGAATACGTGAATGTCTGCATTAACTGAAATTCAACAATTAAAACAATGGCTTAGCAGCCAAATTGTGGGCCAACCCGAGCTGGTAGACCGATTGTTGATAGCATTAATTGCAGATGGCCATATTCTTGTAGAAGGCGCACCAGGCCTTGCTAAAACGAAGGCAATCAAAACCTTATCTGAAGGTATGGAGGGCGACTTCCACCGAGTTCAGTTTACGCCCGACCTGCTCCCCTCAGATGTAACAGGTACCGATATTTACCGCCCAGAAAACGGCACTTTCGAATTTCAACGCGGGCCTATCTTCCATAATTTGGTACTTGCCGACGAAATTAACCGTGCTCCAGCCAAGGTACAGTCTGCATTGTTAGAAGCCATGGCCGAGCGACAAATAAGTGTGGGTAAATCAACCTATGCGCTTCCAGACTTGTTTTTAGTAATGGCCACCCAAAACCCCATCGAACAAGAAGGCACTTACCCACTACCTGAAGCCCAGTTAGACCGTTTTCTAATGCACGTGCGAGTTGGCTTCCCAGACGTAGCGGCAGAGCGTGAAATATTAAGGCTAAGCCGCAACGAAGCCAGCGCAACCAGCATTCCAGATGCCCCTGTTGCAGAAGTGTCGCAAGCGACCATTTTCGAGGCGCGCCAAGCAGCATTGACTGTACACATGGCCGAGCCTGTAGAGGAATACATAGTGCAACTGGTAAACGCCACGCGAAACCCAGATGCCTACGGCCCAGATTTAGCTAAATGGATTGAATTTGGTGTAAGCCCGCGCGCCACTATCAGCTTAGATCGATGTTCGCGCGCCCATGCATGGTTAGCGGGCCGAGACTATGTTAGCCCAGACGATGTACGCGCTGTATTACACGATATATTCCGCCACCGCTTGTTACTAAGCTTTGAAGCAGAAGCAGAAGGCTTAGACGCAGATAAAATCATCGACAACCTGCTTCAACGCGTTCCCGTTGCATAAGACACAACACGCAACAACACTAAGCACATTAACGCAAGTTAACACGTTTAGTTTCGACTTATTCAGCACAAACAGCGGGTTAAAATAATGGCTAAACCCCATTTAACTGAACAACAAACGTATGCTGGCGACAGCGCAGTACACGTAAGCGTAGATAGACTGCTGCAATTACGACACATTGGCAGCGGTGTACAGCTGCACGCTCGCAAACGCACACAATCGAGCATTGATGGCGACCTAGCCACACGCTTTCGCGGCAGGGGCATGGAGTTTGCCGAAGTTCGCCCCTACCACGCCGGTGACGACATTCGTAACATAGATTGGCGAGTGACTGCGCGCACCCAAAAAACCCACACCAAACTATTCCAAGAAGAACGTGAACGCCCAGTATTTATTGTGGTCGACCAGCGCGCCTCTATGTTCTTTGGCACCCAATCTGTTTTTAAATCGGTATACGCTGCAGAATTGGCCGCTTGCATTGGCTGGGGAGCCATGGCAAATAACGACCGAATTGGCGCACTCATTTTTGGTGATAACGATCAAAAAGATTTACGCCCTAAGCGCGGCAAGCACGCCATGCTTGCCTTTTTGCATCAACTGCAAGTATTTAACAACGCACTTAACTCCCCTATTTGCACACGGGCTACACACTCTATTACCCAGCAACTGGAAGATATTTCTAGAATTGCCAAGCCGGGTAGCGCTATTTATGTCATTAGCGATTTTCACGATTTTAACGTGGCAGACCCAACCAATGCCGCGCAGCGTGCACTGCGTCATTTATCTAAACATACAGACGTAAACCTATGTATGGTGTACGACCCTTTTGAGATGAACTTGCCTCGCCATCGCGCCATTACCTTAAGCGACGGCGAGCACCGTTTAGATTTAAACGCGACCAATCGCCAAACGGCTCAGCATTACCATATGCAATTTAACAATCACTTAGAGCAAGTGCGCACCGGCGCGCGGCAAAGCGGCGCAAGCTTTAGGGAACTGGATATAACCACCCACCTAGAGCGCGCACTCAACGATTTATTTTTACTGTCTGGTCGTAAACGGAGCAGTAAATGAGAAACCAAGCACCAACATTAAAGCAACTGGCAGTACCACAAAACTCGGCTGAGCAGCCCGCTCAACTGCAAAACGCGCAGCCAATGCAACAAGGGCAAAACCCCAAAGAACTACTGCTGTCGCAATTGCATGATGTTGCCACCCCAGAACCGGTAGGCTACTGGCCGCTTGCACCCGGTTGGTGGCTATTAATTGCGCTTTTACTTGCCGCAATTACCGGCGGCATTATTGGCTTTTTCGCTTGGCGTAATGCGAAAAAACGCAACAAGTACAGGGCTACAGCCAAACGCTATTTAACTGCCCTTCAAAAAGACTATAACCGCGGTGAAATTACAGCCTCGGAGGCTTTGCAGCAATTAAATGTGCTTACCAAGCAAGCCTATTTTGCCGCCTACCCTATTGCCCGCTTAACTATTTCTGGCCAGTGTGGCGAAAAATGGTACCAAAACTTAAATAATACGCTAGGTAAACAATCTCACGACCAATGGGCCTCGTTAGATAAATCAATATTTGAAATTAGTTATCAACCCACCTCAGCACTAAGTGAAAATAACAGCACCAGCGCTGCAAATAAAAACTTAAATCACCTATTCGATTTTTGCATGCAGTGGATTAATCATCACCCGCAGCTTACGGCACACGCTTGGAAGCAACTTTCAAACAATCAAACCAAAACCAACGCAATAACCACAACGGAGGCCCAACATGTTTGAGTTTGCGCATCCGCTTGTATTTTTAATTCTGCCACTCCCCTTGTTAATTGCTTTGCTAATTCCAAAAGCAACTACACGCACCAGTGCACTAAAAGTACCGTTTTATAAAAATGTACAGGCATTACAGCTTGGCACCAGCACCCCTGGCGCAGGCCAAAACATATTTTTTCGTATACTCGCGGTTTGTGTATGGCTGCTGTTGGTAACAGCTGCCGCAAAACCCGTTTGGATTGGTGAAGAAGTACACCTACCAACTACCGGCCGAGATTTATTAGTTGCTGTAGATATTTCAGGCAGTATGGACACCAAAGACATGGTTGTTCAAAACCAGCAAATTCCACGTATCGCTGTGGTTAAACATATTGTTGGCGACTTTATAGAGCGCCGTGTTGGCGACAGACTTGGCTTAGTTTTATTCGGCACCTCAGCTTACTTACAGTCCCCGCTTACTTTTGATCGCACAACGGTAAAGCAACTTTTAGTTGAATCGCAAATAGGTTTCGCAGGCCCTAATACAGCCATTGGCGATGCCATTGGGCTATCTATTAAACGCCTGCGCGATAGGCCAGCCGAGAACCGCGTAGTTATACTGCTAACAGACGGCCAAAATACCGCCGGTGAAGTATCCCCTAGGCAAGCAGCCGATCTTGCGAAGCAATCTGGCGTAAAAGTTTACACCATTGGTGTAGGCGCAAATGAGATGATTGTAAGCGATGGTTTTTTTGGTAATTTCCAGCGAAAAATTAATCCATCGCGCGATTTAGATGAAGACACTCTTACTTATATTGCAGAGACAACCGGTGGCCGCTACTTTAGAGCGCACTCACCGCAAGAGCTAAATCAAATCTACCAACTATTAGACGAGCTAGAACCCGTAGAACAAGAACAGCAAACCTTAAAGCCCATTAGCTCGCTGTATATGTGGCCGCTAGCTTGTGCATTGTTGCTTAGTTTTTTACTGGGGTTAGCGCCTATGATTTCCACTTTTTTCACCAGTCGTCACGAGGTGAACCAATAATGGATAGTTTTCAGCACTTCCACTTTATTCGCCCCTATTGGTTACTCGCTATTATTCCAGCGCTAGTGATTGGCGTGTACCTGCTGCGCGCAAACTTAAACCGCGGCAACTGGAACGGCGTAATAGCCCAACACCTTTTGCCCTACCTTATAGATAAACCAACTAATACTCGAGGCATAAATCCGCTTATTGCGCTTATCCCCTTATGGGTTATAGCGAGTATTGCTCTAGCAGGCCCCACATGGAAAAAAATAAACCAACCGCTTAAACAAGATTTATCTGCGGTTGTTATTCTGTGGGACTTATCACCTTCTATGCTGGCTGAAGATTTGAAACCTTCGCGCGCAGCTAGAGCAAAATACAAACTAATCGATTTATTTGCTAAACGCCAAACGGGGTTGAGCGGCTTAATCGCCTTTGCAGGCGAAGCGCATATTGTTACCCCCCTTACCGATGATGCACGCACAGTAAAAAATCTACTGAACGGCCTCTCCCCAGACATGATGCCGGTACAAGGTAGCAACCCCGAAATGGCGCTTGAACTAGCCGTTAAACTTCTTAAAGAAGGTGGCGTAGCGCGAGGGGATATTATATTTGTAACCGACGGCATAGACCCAGCCGCGTTCAACACCCTAGAGCACCTAATTAAACCTACACAACACCGCGTAACCGTATGGGGCTTTGGGTCTGAACAAGGGGCGCCTATACCGCTTAGCGGTAACCAAGGCTTTGCAAAAACGCGCAGCGGCGAAATAATAATGACCAAGCGCAATGATAATGAACTGAGTGAAGCAGCTATATCTATGGGGGGCATTTATATACCCTTTAGCTCTACCAACGCCGATGTAGACAATATTGCAGCCTCGCTAAGCGCGGCCGACCGCACTGCAACGAAAGAGTCCACTAAAGAATACGACCTATGGGAAGAAAGTGGCTATTACCTCGTTTTTTTACTTCTGCCCTTCGCAGCACTGGGGTTTAGACGAGGCTGGTTATTTAGCTTTGCCCTGCTATGCATTGCACTACCTACTCAACAAACCCAAGCGGGTATTTGGGAAGATTTATGGTTAAACAAAAATCAACAAGCACAACGGGCGCTTGAAAATGGCGATGCTCAAACCGCCAGTAAAATGTTTAAAGACCCACAGTGGAAAGCTGTAAGCGAATACAAGCAAAAAAATTACGAGCAAGCCGCAGAATTATTTAACCAAAATACAGCGACCGACTTATACAACCGCGCCAATGCGTTAACACAGCTAGAAAAATACGATGAAGCTATAGCCGCTTATGATGAAGCCCTAAGCCAAAACCCGAATTTGGCCGAAGCCAAACACAACAAAGCCATTGCTGAAAAATTAAAGGCGCTAAAGGAGCAACAACAAAGCCAAGACAATCAAAATGGCGAGGATGGCGAACAGGGCGAGGACGGAGAACAAGGAGACCAACAGAACGCTGATAATCAACAGCAAGGAGAGCAAAACGGAGAACAGAATGGAGAGCAAAGCGAAAATCAGCAAGGTGAGCAATCCGGCGATAACACACAGCAATCTGACGAATCCGGCGAGCCTAGCCAATCACAAGAGCAGGCCCTTTCTGAGGAGCAACAACAAGCCCTAGAAGAAAAGTACGGCCAACAGAGCGAAGAGCAAAACCAACAGCAGCAAAACGCTCAGCAACAACCCAGAGAAAGTGATGAAGCTGAGAACGAAGAACAGGCTGAGCAAGCGCTACAACAGCAAGCAATGCAGCAAAGCGAAAAAACTGACGAACAACAACAAGCAGAACAACAAGCGCTAATGCAAATGACAGCAGAGCAAAGTGAAGAACAGCAAGCGCTTGAACAATGGCTGCGCAAAGTACCCGACGACCCTTCGGGTTTATTGCGCAATAAATTCTATTCTGAAAGCCGTAAACGCCGCGCCGATAGTAAGCCGTCAATATTTACGCTTGAAGACGATCCAAAAAAACGCTGGTGATATAGCAATGCATACATTTATATACTTACTAAGCTCGGTACTTTCGGCACCATACTGGAGTAAAACTATGCCAACGTTTTTTAAATTTATTGCTGCAACTACAAAGGCATTCGCTCTGTTAACCCTAGTGCTTAGCAGCATAAACACATTTGCTAGCGAGCTAACCGCCGAAGTTGATCGCAACAATGTATCAACCGACGAGACGCTAACCTTAACTATCCGCTATACGGGTAACCGCAACGACCATGTCGATATTTCAGAATTGCGAAATGAATTCGACATTGTCTCTAATTACGAGAATAACTCTTATTCCATAGTCAATGGTCGGCTATCGGGGTTCAAAGAGTGGACGTTTGTAATGCGGCCAAAACGTGAAGGCACCCTACTAATCCCCTCTTTCCGCATTGGCCGAAATATTTCCGATGCTATTGAAATAAAAGTTAATAAACCTGTATATCAGCCCAGCCAAACAGGACAAGACGTTTTTATAGAAACCATCGTCGATAAATCAACCGCTTTTGTACAAGAACAAATTATTGTTAAATACCGTTTATATTATTCAGTCAACATAGACTTTCAACACGTCGACGACTTGAAAATTGAAAACGCTATTTTAGAGCAACTTGAAAACACCCAATACCAAACTAAACTCGACAATCGCCCATACAATGTTGTTGAATTCAATTACGCTGTATTCCCACAAGCAAGCGGCTCGATTAGTGTACCGGCATTAAATTGGAATATTCGCGCTGCACGTACCCGAAGTGGCTATAGCCAAGGCATGGGCCGCTACGAACTTAAGCGATTGCGCACCGAAGAGAAGCCCATTGTAGTAAAACCTCAGCCAGCAAGCTTTCCCGCTGGCGCAACTTGGCTACCAGCAAGTGAACTAACACTTGACGAAACCTGGAGCGCTAACACCTCGAATCTTACTGCGGGCAACCCCATCACGCGTACCTTAGCGCTTAAAAGCAAAGGGTTAATGGCCGCACAATTACCGCAAATTGTGCAAAACGCTAACTCTAGCGCCATAAGCATTTACCCCGAAGCGCCCAACACGTCAGAAAACAAAGGCGCATTAGGAATAACATCCCAAAGAATTGAAAGCATGGCTTTGGTTATGAACCAAGCTGGCGAGCAAGTAATACCCGCGGTGCGTATCCCTTGGTGGGACACCAACGAAGATAAACTAAAATATGCGGAAATACCTGAGCAAAAAGTCACCATTGCAAGCTCAGCAGCTCTCGAAAAAGAAGAGCGCAACAAAGCCATCGCATCGCAAGAACTATTAACACCCAATCAAAGCGCGCCAACGGGGGCAACTTTGGTGTGGCTGCGCCTTTGGCAAGCCTGGGCAATACTGGCAACAATTGTAAGCATTATATTTTTTGTATTGTGGCGTAAGGCAACAGCACCAGCACCAGCAGCACACACTCCAACAGCCAATCACCAATTAACGAGAGGCGCACAGGCATTTTCTATGCTAAAAAAATATTGCAGAGAAAATAACCCGCAGCTTACACGCCAACAGCTAATACTCTGGGCCGCACAGCACTGGAAACAAAACCCGCCAAAAACTTTGGACGAACTAGCCGCACGCTGCAATAACCCAAATCTAACAGGGCAACTTAAACTACTAGATGAAATACTCTATAAAAAAGAAGCCAATACCGATTGGAATGGCCAAGTGTTACTTAATGCGCTAAATGAATGGCTAAAAAGCCAAGCAGCGCAATTATCAACAAACGGTAATGGGCTCGCCCCCCTCTACCCTAATTAGCGGTAACCGCTGTAAATAAAAGGGACTTACGATGAGCACGCTTGATTACCGTATATTACTAATAGGTGGCATTTGTATTTTGGCAATTGTTGCCGCGCTGTTTGCGCCACCTATTGCTCAAGATTTAAATTACCACCTATTTTCAGATACTCATACTTACTTCGGTATTCCTCACTTTTGGAATACCGTAAGTAACGCCCCCTTTTTGCTGGTAGGCGCCTACGGCTTACACAAACTCACCCACAACAAGCTAAACGTTGCCGCAGAGTTGCGCGCAGCACTTTATATATTTTATACCGGCGTTCTTTTTGTTGGCTTAGGGTCTGGCTATTATCACCTTAACCCCAACAACGTAACCCTAGTGTGGGACAGACTGCCCATGACAATAGGCTTTATGGCGCTATTTTGCGTAGTAATAGCAGAATACATTGCCGTTAAGCCCGCCAAAGCGTTACTCGCACCGCTTATTTTGGGTGGTATCGCAAGTGTGGCCTACTGGTACACTACCGAAACGCACCAACAGGGCGATTTACGCCCCTACGCATTGGTGCAGTTTTTACCTATGTTAGTTATTCCGTTAATACTGCTCACTTACAAACACCCGTTTAACCACGCCAAAGGCTATTGGTGGTTAATTACATGCTATGGTGTCGCCAAGCTACTCGAACACTTCGACCCACAAATTCACGGGTTACTTGGTTTTATGAGTGGCCATGCACTAAAACATGTTATTGCCGCATTGGGTATAGGCCTATTTACACAGCACTTAATAACGCGCTTAACAATAGATCAAACCGAATAAAAACAGCCAAGAGCATAAATAGTTATAAAGCTTAATCTGTAGACGCTATTTTTATTTGCGGCACCTTATGGGCAACCTCTACTTTTTTAAGGTTTACCGCTAAACGCATATTAAGTTCGTAGTTAACTGCACAAAGGCTGTGCCAAAAGTCGCAAAACTCTTGTAATAATTGCGCATCTTTAGGGGCTTTAGCTGCAATGTTGTTAATCGGCGTCATCCACTTTTCTGGGCTTTCGTAGGCTTCGCCGCGCAAGCTTGGCGGCCGTCGGCCGTTCTCTGCCATTAAACGCTGTTTTAAATTTTCGTAATCGTCACCAAACAACCAATTGAAACGCGTTAGAGAATTATTTAATTCGTGTAGATTGTCTTCTAGCAGCTTTCGTAAGCGTTTTATTCTTGCCTCATGGGCAGGCTCTTTCGCATTTACCATGCGCTCACTCAGCTGGCTAAGCAATACACACTGGGGCCACATTTCTTTATGGGCTTGGGCAACAACCTGTAACTTCGCTAAGGTAGAAACAGTAGAACGTATTTGTTTTGCCAATTGATTCTCTTTAACCAACCCAGCCACTAAAGATATTTTGCCGCCCATAAAACCAATAAGCTTTTGTAACGCTGCTTCGGCTTCATCAACATTTTTTTTATGATGCTTTAAACGCTCACCAAGCTCAGCTACTTGCGAGGGCACTATACCCAATTCATCTAATAGTGAAGCATCATTTCTATACCCGCCTTTGTGCACTTCTAGGGCTAATCGATGCTTAAAATACCGTTGGCGTAAATCTGGTAAAGACCGACGCGTTGCTTGGTAATCTGGCGATGAATGCCGCAACACCCTCACCAAACGGTTAATATCTGCAAGCTGAGTATTAACCCCACCCTCATCTTTACTGTGTAGCGGTCCAAATCGCCAAAAGGTGTCTACATTGAACCAACCGTTAAAATACTGATCGAGCACTTTAGCGCGCGCACCGGCAACACCCTGCATTTTCAAATAGTTCTGCGATGAAAGCGGAGTATAGCTACCAGGGCTTATGCCGTACTCTGCGTACATACGCCCAGTAACCTTCTGTCCCAAAGTGTGTACCTGCTCTACCACCGCGTGGGCCGGCGCGTCTAGCGGCGTTAAAGTGGGCGAAATGTCTTGCTGCACTTTTGAAATTCGCTCGAAACAAGTTGGGCCATTTTTAATTAGCATGGGGTGCATACCCACTACACTGGCAAAAAAAGCATCCTGCTCTTGCTTGTCGTTAGCGCTTTTTTTCGCTTCGCTGCCAATGTGTACCTGCACTTGTGCAGCAACAACCAACGGCACATTGTCAACTAGTTCAGGGGTTGGCTTTTTGATATTTTCTAAGGTCGTAACTCGCTGTTCGCAAAGCAACCTATCGCAGTGATAAAGCTTTTGTAAGTAAGTCTCAAAACCTTCGGTACCCAGCAACTCAACCACTACCGAGTCTTTAAAGTGCACCCATGCATTCTCAAAACTCGCCGCCAAATTGCGCAATACCCAAGCTAAGGGTAAATACACCTTTGCTTGAAACTCTAGCAATAACAGGCATATTTTTTGAATTTTACCAGCTTTAATTTCTGGCGGCTCATGATCCGCAGTAAGGTTAACCCGCGCGTGTAGCTGATAAAAATGGCTCCACACATCGTTTTGGGTTAATAAAACATGACAAACTTGTAAGAGACCAGCAATGGAGCTGCCAACTTGCAGTAACACCCTATGGCGCAACTGCGCCACAACAGCAGCAAGCGATGCCACAAGCTCCGCTTGTGTGACGGCAAGTACTGAGGTTAACCCCACCACAATATTTGGGCCACGCTTATCTGGCATAAGGCAAGTATTGCCTGCTATGTTTTCGACCTGGGCAGAAAAGCGAATGGCGGGGGTCACATCTAGATTAAGCTCATTTATAAGATGCTTGGTTAGCAGAATTAAATTGTAAGAAACGATTGGGTTGTTTGCACTTTCGCTTAATAAATCTTCGCTGCGTTGTGCTCGGGCAATATGGCGCGCAGCAAAAACAAAACGCGTTACAGAAAACAAATAAATAGATGCGATTAGAAGTACGAGTAACCCCGTAAGTGTTGTTCCCAAGCCGCTAGAAATTAGGCCGCTTATCAGTAACCACAGCCCCCAGCCAGCACCAAGAACGGCCGAAACCGTAAAACAAGCCAATAAGAATAAGACACACCCCGCAATAAAGCCTGCGAAAACCATTTTACTACGGCTGGCAAAACTTAATTTGGGCTGCAGTGTAACACCACGAATATTTTCAATTAATTCGGCTATGCCTTGGTTTAGGGTTTGCTCTGACGTACTTGCAGGCACCGAAACACTACTTTCTTTCACAGCGCTAGGGCTAGCTGTGGCACTACTTTGACTACCAGCATCACTTTTCTCGGCGGCAGTTGAATGGGGTTTAAGCGTAACCTCAACGCCCTTGCTTTCTAAAAGCTGCTTGTAAGCCACAGCTTGTTTTGGAGGTACCCCACGTTTTAATGCCGTAGGTTTACCCTGCAACAACAAAGCCGCCTGCGTCTGCGGACGCTTTAGCAAACGAGCAAGCTCTTCTATACACTCCTCTTTCGACACGGAAGGTAAAACAGAACCTGCTAAAAAGATGTCATATTTAATGTCTGACATGGCTATATATTTGTCCCAAACCTCAAAAATTGGTTAACCAATTACGCAAAACCCTGTAGCGTAAGAATAATGTCGTTTTATACTTAATATCACCTAACATCACCGTAAGCTCCTTGCGCCAGCAAGCCATACATGAGGCGATTTTTGCGTAGTGTACGCGTTATTTAAATTCGAGGCTGTGACGAAAACGAAAGAAATGCGCGCCAAATGGAGGAATAGTGATAAATAGCTGCTACAGATTGAAATGTTAACAAAATTTTTAAGATACGGCATATACACCGCAGTCTAGGCGTTATCAGCCACAAAAAAGCCCCTGCACCATTTAAGCTACAGAAGCTTTTAAATTGACCAATCTAAGGTAGGTATTCGATTATTTCTGACGAATACCTTCAACAGAAAGGGTTAACTCAACTTCAGTCAGCGCGGGGCCAAGTTTTTTGCTGAAATCTTTACCCCAGTCGGCTGGGTTGATAACTACCTTACCTTCAAAACCTTGACGATAACCACCCCATGGGTCTGCACCACCACCTACATGCTCTACTTCAAAGCTAATAGATTTAGTTTTGCCAAATAAGGTTAAATCGCCGGTAAGCATGCCTTTGCTGTCATCGATTTTCTTGTATGAGGTACTCGCAAATGTCGCCTGCTTGTACTTGTCTACCTCGAAAAAATCACCAGAGCGAATATGCTTGTCGCGCTCGGCATGTGCTGAATCGACACTGGCCATGTTCAACACAACATTCACTTTATTCGCCGCAGGGTTTTCTGCGTCGTAAACAAAATCACCAGAAAAGTCATTAAAGCGACCATACAACCAGCTATAACCTAAGTGCTTAACTCTAAACTGAACAAATGCGTGCGCACCTTTAGTATCGATAGTGTAGGTTTCTGGCGCAGCCTGAACCAATGAAGATGACGCAGTTGCCATTGAAACCACCGCTAGCCCTGCAACCCACTTCTTAACTTGCTTACGTAATGTCATATTACTCTCCTCGTTTGGGTATACCGATTTTTAACTTAGATGAATTTACTAAAAATTTGCTAATACTTTTCAATAATCAACTACAGCAAATCAAACTTTTTTGGGGGTCATGCCTAACATTCGTCGCAGCGTGCTATCGCGATCAACAAAATGATGTTTTAACGCACCCGCCACATGTAAGCACACAATAGCAATAATGGTATAAGCCACCCATTCGTGTATTACGCCTGCTACATCTTCCAAGCCTTCTACATCTGTAATTATTGCCGGCAAAGAAAACACCTCAAAAACATAAAGCGCCTGCCCCTTTGCCGTTGTAATAAAATAACCACTAAAAAACATAGATATAACAAGTGCGTACAAAAGTGCATGGGCCAAGTGTGCTATTCGGCGCTCCCAAAAGCTATGGCTAGCCAAGGGTCTAGGAGGCGGGTTAGCGAGTCGCCACACTAAGCGCAATACCATTAACGTAACAACAATTACCCCAATACTGCGATGTAGATCTGGTGCGGTTTTGTACCAGCTGTCGTAATAAGTGAGGTCTACCATCCAAATACCCAAGCCAAATAAACCCAACACACCGGCAGCTACCAACCAATGTAGGCCAACAGCAATGTATCCGTAAGACGATGCACTATTTTTTAATGCCATTATTCCCTCGGAATATCGAGATCAATAAAATACCTAGAGGACAAAAATACCCTGAAAGCCAAAAAGCGGTTGAGGTTATTCAGAGGTTCCCTAGACAAAACCAATGAATGAAGCCTGTAATTCTAACTATAGCCAACGGCCTCGTCCCCACCCCAAATGTGCAACAATCATGGAAGCGTATTTTTTAGTGAATATTGCAGCGCTACCCAAGCCGACCTAGAAACCCTACCTAGAAACTTGGATAGCTGCGTATTGTTATTATTTGACCATACTTTTGGTTACCACCTCGTATACATCGGGAGACAAACCAGGCTTATCTAATATGCGCTGTAAAGCATCACGCATAAGTTGTTGCCGTTTTTCGTCGTATTTTTTCCAGCGGGTAAGCGGTGTTAACAAGCGCGAAGCCACCTGCGGGTTTTGCGAATCTAATTTAATGATTTGATCCGCCAAGAAAGCGTAACCACTGCCACTGCGATCGTGAAAGTTAATAGAATTACGCATAGCAAAACCACCGATAACCGCGCGCAATTTATTGGGATTGCGAATATCAAATGCCTCGTGCTGCATAAGGCTTTCAACTACCGCCAACGCGCCAGGCACAGGGCTTGTTGCTTGCACGGCAAACCATTGGTTTACTGCCAAGCTCTCTTCTTTCCACTTGCCATAGGCTTGTGCTAAACAGGCCGCTTTCAGGTCTGCAATTGCTGCCTTGGGCGAATGCACAAGGGCCGTTAATGCTGCCATGGTATCGGTCATGTTATCCGATTGTTCAAACTGCGCTTTACACAACTCGATAGCTTCGGGCTTACCAGTCTCAACCAAGTAGGCCAACGCTTTATTTTTAAGACTGCGCTTAGCAATACTTGTTGCGTCGGGGCTGTATGGAGCAGCACTAAGCTCCTGGTGAATCTTGTTGTAACAAGCTAAAAACTCTGCGTGCAAACTAAGTGCAATTTTTCGCACTACGCGATTGCGCGCATGGTGAATGGTATCCACATCGACAATTGCTTGCTGATCACCAATATAATCTTCCGACGGCAAACTAAGCATTAATGCAATCATTGCGGGGTCGAGCGCATCGTTGGTAAGCACTGTGCGATACGCTTCTATTAAACTTTCATCCACTGCTGGCGCAGGCTCATTAACCAGTGCTGCCATCACATCGGCAATCACTAGTAACGCATATTGTTGGCTTGCATCCCAGCGGCAGAAGCCGTCTGTTTCTAAGGTAATGATTCTGCCTAATTCTTCACGGCTATAATTGTAGGCAAGTTTCACCGGCGCCGAAAAGCCGCGCAACAGTGAAGGTACGGGCGGCTCATCAACATTTTCGAAAACAAATGTTTGCGAACTACTTGTAAGTTCTAGCACGGCTTCTTGTTGGTCTGCACTTATGGAAGCTTGCACATCACCTTGTAACGACAGCTTAAGCGCACCCTCTTTGCCCAACAATGCCACAGCAACAGGAATATGAAATGGCTGTTTGGTTTGGCTTTCTGGGGTTGGTGGGCAAGATTGACTTAACGTTAACGAAAACGTTTTATTGGCAGCGTTGTAATCACCTTTAGCACTTAGTTTTGGTGTACCGGCCTGCTTGTACCAATTCATAAACAAGCTAAAGTCACGGCCAGATGCATCTGCCATTGCCGCTACAAAGTCTTCAATGGTTACCGCTTGGCCGTCGTGCCTTTCAAAGTATAGATCTGAGCCTTTGCGAAATTGCTCCGCACCAATTAAGGTGCGAATCATACGTACAACTTCAGCACCTTTTTCGTATACGGTAAGCGTATAAAAGTTAGAAATCTCTATAAATGACGATGGCTGAACGGGGTGAGCCATTGGCCCTGCATCTTCAGCAAACTGCATGCTGCGCAACATGGAAACATCTTCTACACGTTTTACCGTAGGCGAGCCCATATCTGCGCTAAACTCTTCGTCTCTAAATACAGTAAAACCTTCTTTTAAGCTTAGCTGAAACCAATCGCGACAGGTTACGCGGTTGCCGGACCAGTTGTGAAAATATTCGTGAGCCACCACGCCTTCAACACGCTGATAGCCTGCATCCGTGGTGGTTTCTGGGCTAGCTAATACGCACGACGTATTGAAAATATTCAGGCCTTTATTTTCCATTGCGCCCATATTGAAGTCGTCTACGGCCACTATCATAAAAATATCTAGATCGTATTCGCGGCCATATACATCTTCATCCCAGCGCATTGCATTTTTAAGGGCCTGCATGGCGTAGTCACATTTATTTTTATCTTTGGGTTCGATAAAAATTCGCAACAAAATTTCTCGCCCAGACTGAGTAGTAAAATGCGAATCTACATTGATTAAATCGCCTGCAACGAGGGCGAACAAATAAGCAGGCTTTTTAAATGGGTCATTCCACTCTACCCAATGCCTACCACCGTCCAATTCACCAGCCCCTACTTCGTTACCGTTTGAAAGTAACACTGGGAACTTTTGTTTATCTGCTATTACTTTGGTAGTGAATACGCTCATTACATCGGGGCGGTCTAAGTAATAGGTTATTTTTCTAAAGCCTTCGGCTTCGCACTGGGTGCAAAACATAGTTCTAGATTTATATAGCCCTTCTAACGACGTGTTATCTTGCGGCTGTATTTTAGTAACACATTCGAATATAAACGTATCTGGCAGGTTGCTAATGGTTAGCGAAACATCGTCAACCGTATAATCACTCGCGCTTAATACTTCGCCGTTTATCGCAACGCTCACCAATTCCACATTTTGGCCATTCAGCACCAACGGCGCAGCGGGCTTTGCAGTATTTCTGGCAATGGTTAATTTAGAGCGAACCAGCGTATCTGCTTCGAATAAGTCGAATTCGAGTTCAGTTTTTTCGATAAAGTAATCTGGAGCACTATAATCTTTTAGGTAAATTGTTTTAGGCTGACTTTTGCTCATTGCTCTTCATCCGTTTTCCATTTTAGAGGGGCTGGCTCATCATGATCGTGATCTGTTGCGCATGGCTCGGCTTTAGGCGGTACATAGCCTACTCGCTCGTTCTCTGGCACATGTGCGTGTTCGTAGGCAATAACAGCTTGCATACAGGTTTGTTTTTGCTCTTGGGTTAATACCCTGCCATCAGGCCATTTACCCAACTCTATAGCGCGTTTAAATTGTTCATAAACCGGTGGCGTTACCGCCGCCAACATATCTTCTGTTCGCATTCTTTCACCGTATTATTTGCTAGCACTACCTAGCAATTTCTTTGATAACTATTACTTTTAGAATTTTTTAAATTTCTGCTGTTTAATTACTACTTTTCACGCCTGTTTTGCGCAATTGCGTTAGCACCAACCCAAATATCACACCGGCAACCAACCCGCCAATGTGTGCGCCGTTTGCCACTTTGCCTTCCATAAAATTGTCGATAATGCCGAGTACTCCTAGGCCTAAAAACAACAGCATCATGCCCGCTAAGCTTGGCATTATGTAAATTAGCGGGCTTTTATAGGTGCGGTTAAGTACAAGCAGCGCCCCTAAATAGCCGTATACAACACCCGACAAACCGCCAAAAATACCTCTTGGCTCCATAAAAAACTGTGTGTAATTCGACACTAACGCCGTGAACACAAATAAACCTAAATACAGCCCACGTCCTAAAAAAAGTTCTAATCGGCCGCCCAAAATCCATAGCCACAGCGCATTAAAAACTATGTGTAATAAACCAAAATGTAGAAAAGCTGGGGTAAGTATGCGCCAAGGCTGGCCACTCGCAACGGCCTTTTCTAACGGCAGAAAAGTCAGGCTGTGAAACAGCGAGGTATTTAAAAAAAGCTCTTGCACATAAAACCCAGCCACACCTAATGCAATAAATAAAATAGATAGCCAGAGTCGAGCCGGCGCTTTAATTAATAGCATGTTTACGGCAGAAAACGCCGCGTCGCGTTGATGAGTATCTAGCTGGGCGAACTCTGTTTCTTCAACTTGACCTGCTTGCTTTTCTGCATTTGATTTAGCTAATGCCATATCGATTGATATCGTCTCACGCCGAGCATCGCCACCACTTGCCTTTACGCTGGGCTTGGCCGCGCTCGCCAGCGCGCGGCTCACCTCGGAAGCTGGCGCGTTTATATCGATAACACCTTGATTAACCGCGTTCAAGAACATCTTAAAGCTGTTGATATCACTCGCCTTTTTGTACAACAGTACATTTTGCGAGCCTAGCGATTCAATTTTGTACTCCACCTGCTGGTGCGCTAAATACGCTTCTAGGTGGGAAAGATCTTTACTCTTGGGGAATTCGGCTATTTTAAACCAGTCGCTCGCCATGTATTGGCTCCGAAATTAGAGAGGCGTGATGTGTTAGGGGTCAACATACACCCATTCGAACTTATCTTCCGATAAACGTTGCTCACCACAAAATCGATAAGCCACTAAACGCCCATATTTAACAGCACTGTAATCTAAGCAGGCAATGTTGGGCTTTATGGGCCTAGGCCTGCCCTGCAACCAGTAATGCCCCACAAAGATGGGCGGAAGATCATCTGCATAGCTTAATAGTGAGGCCTGCTGGTCTGGATTCAAGGGGAAGTCGATTAAGTCTTCTGGCAACGGATCTGGTTGAAATACAACATCTTTGTAGGTGGTTGGGTTATGCGCCCAAAACTTAGTGCGAAAAATACGGCGGATATAGCCGTCACTCCCTTTAATAGTTCGGCCTTCAGGCAATGGTAAGCCCGTGCCACGAGTAAGCCTATCAAATATCCTACCTGCCAAACTGTTGGGGTTGAACGACTCACGAACCAGCTCAGGAGTCGCTTTTGCACCGCCAGTAAGATCAACTAAGGCGTCGATTAGCTGCTGATCCCAACAGGCGTGCACCACGCGAAAATCGTCGAACTCTAAATATAGCGGCAGAGTTAAGAACCAATCTAAAAAGGTGCGCCACTCTTCTGGGTATGCCGCAAACTGGGTAAGCGTTTCGGATATTTGGCGGTTGTTGCGGGCGTTGTGTTCGCGCACAAATTGTTTCTCGCCGGTATCATCGTCGGCCATATCTATGGCAGTGGTGTATGCAATGGCGTTGTATTCATGGTTACCCATAATGCAGTATGCGTAACCGGCGTCTACCATGTTTTTAACCAAATGCAGGGCCTCGCGAATGTGCGGCCCCCTATCTACAATATCGCCCAGAAAAATCGCTTTACGGTGCTGGTGCTTATATACCCCATCTTGTTTCTCATAGCCCATTTTCACTAAGAGCTTTTCTAAGGTATAGGCGCAGCCGTGTATATCACCAATAATATCGTAGCCCTGCCCCAGCTCGAGCTGCGAAGCGGGGCCATTTATATCGCGAGTATGCTCTTTACTGGCTGGCATATGCTCTACTCACTATCCTTAACAACCACCCGTATGGCTTGCCCAACCCAGTTTAGAGCGGCAAGTTTCATAAAAGTTATGGTCTGTTGGATGAATTAACTCAAGTAAATCTGGCGATTTTGTTACTACCACTTCGTCACCCGGCTTTGTCACCACATGCGTTTGACCATCGTTGGTGATATGTGGGCTTAGGTGATTATCTTTTGCAATGAGCAAACGGATTCTGCTAGACCCATGTACAACTATAGGTCGACTGCTAAGCGTGTGCGGGTTCATGGGCACAAGTACAATAGCATCTAGGCTGGGGTGCATTATTGGCCCGCCGCAACTAAGCGCATAAGCGGTAGCACCCGTTGGCGATGAGATAATCAAGCCATCTGAGCGTTGCCTGTAAACGAACTCATCGTTTATGTACAACTCAAACTCAATCATGCGAATAAACTGCCCTGGGTGCATTACCACATCGTTTAATGCCACCGCCTCAGATATCAACTCCTCACCGCGATAAAGCTGAGAATGCAGCAAGAACCGGCTTTCAGACACATACTTGCCGGCTAGCACTTCGCCTACTTTATACTCAATTTCATCGGGGCTAATATCGGTGAGAAACCCCAAACGACCGCGGTTTATACCCAACAATTTAACGGGCTTACCCGCAAACGCACGTGCCGCAGAGAGTAAACTGCCGTCACCACCCACCACAATAATGAGGTCGCAGCGCTTGGCTAGTGTTTCTCGCGATACTATTTCAAGCTCATTTTCGGTGTAAAACTCAGCCGTTTCTTCATCGAGCATGACTTCAATATTTTGCTTTGCCAAAAAACTAATTAGGCGTCGCAACGAGTAAGCGGCGTTATCACTATCTAAACGACCGATCAAACCCACACATGAAAATTGACTCATAGGTATAGCCTGTAGCTAAAGCTGTTATTATTGAAGTAATTGTTTAACTGATTATAACTGCTCGCCGGATCAAAATGCCAAATTTCGACAGTTTTACCTACCGCACTGCACCTTGGGAAAACTTCAAACACCCTTTAGTTAGAGATATTGTTTGGCTTTTAGCCAGCCCAGCGTTACTTAGCGGGGCCTCTCACAACCAAATTGCACCAACGCTAGCGCCGTTTAATCAACCACTTTGTAACGCTGCCCTCAGCTGGCTAACCGAGCTTGAGCACAACCCATCTCTTTTTGGCGACCTAAACCGGTCGAATTTTCGACGCTTAGGCTTATATGCAGAAGCGCTATTTGCGTTTATTTGCAGTAAACCTACGCCTTTTCATAGCTTTACACTTTTGGCCAAAAACCTACAAATAGAAAAGTTAGGCAAAACCTACGGTGAACTGGACTTTCTATTGCGCTCAAACAGCAATCAAATTCACCACTTAGAAATGGCGGTAAAATTTTACCTTTATCACCCGCAAACACCTCTACCAGATTCACAAACCAACCCATTCTATCGCGGAGCGAACAGGTTAATTGGGCCAAACCGAAAAGATAGGCTCGACCTAAAACTAAAACGCATGCAAGAACATCAGCTACCCATTGTACGCACCCCTGAAGCCAAGCAAGCTTTTTTAAATGCAAACCTATTAGTAAATGCACTTTCATCGCACTTACTAATTAATGGCAGAATATTTCTACCCGGCCATAAAAGTGAAACGCACACCAATTCACAACTGCAACACACACCGTTAGCATCATTTTTGAACGACAATATTAGCACCGGCATTTGGTTGCCACTTTCGGAGTTTGAGCAATATGCACAAGCAAAAAGTTGCGATATTAGGTGGATAGTACTTAGAAAATTAGATTGGCTAGCGGGGCCAGCGGCAGACGACCAGCTACTCGCGTACGCAATGAGCTATGAAGATATACAAACTAGAATGAATATTGGCGGTGATTTAGATTTCACACTGCCCATTTTGCTACAAGCAATTAACTGCGAACAAACACCTGAAGGACACAACATTACAAAACAAGAACAAGTTATGCTGGTAGACGACCGCTGGCCCAACCACCTTTAAAGCGTTGCTCGTCTCACAACACCACTACTCTGCGCCCGCCACCAACTCACCATGGCGCAACATATAACCCGCCTCTTGCACGAGGTTTTCACTTAAACCCGCTTCAATAAACCCACCTGCAAGCGCCATAGCGTTATAGCCTTGCTTACCCAATAAGTACGCCGCTGCGCGACTGCGCCTACCGGTATCACAATAAAAAACATAGGGTTTGGCTGGGTCTAACAACCTTTTCTTAAGGCTTAATAAGCCAAGGGGGATATTTGCAGAGAAGCTTAAGTGGCCTAAGTTATATTCTTCGTCGGTACGCACATCCACATACACTGGCGATTGCAGCATGCTGGCGGCTTCATTTTCAGTCACTTCTTCTACCACAGGCTCTTTGCGCAGCAGTAAAAAGTCTTGCTTGTTAAGTACCATTAAAACACCGTCGGTTTTCATGGTTACGTTGGCATTGCGCACGGTTTCATTTACCAACGCATCTTCGCCAAAGCAGCGGCCAACGTTAATATCTGCTAATTTAACTAACTTACCGCTCTCGCTGCGCTGAGTAACTTCTGCCTCACCCTCTTTAATAAAATAGCAGGCATCACCCAACTCGCCTTGGCGAATAATGGCATCACCGGCCATCACAATAACAGGCTTAAGCCTGTCGAATATCATTTCTACATTAATGGGCGGCACTTTGTAAAACAGGTTAGATTTCAAAACCGTTTGAATCCACTCCATGTCTTCATCCATATCGCGTTCATTACATAGCTCGGCAAGCAAGTAATCGGATATTTGGCTCCAACACACCATACGATCTAGGTAGTCGCTGTCTACCCGCAAAATCATACAATCTGTTATAGCCACCCCACGCTGCTGACGCGGCTGAGCATGCGCCAAGGGCAAAATCGAATCTTCGGTGGCAACAGAAACCACCTCACCACTTGCCGTTTGCAAATGGACTTCGCCATGCAATAAATAAATATGCTGATTGTCTACCTGGCCAAATTGAAACAACACCTGCCCCTGCAGTATGGTTTGCACAGATACGTGATTAAATAGATCAGCTAAATATGATTCACGCAATCCATTCAGCGGCACCAAGGTTTTTGCCATTGCCAAGGCGTCATCAAATTGCTGACTGTTATCGTGCACCAAATTTACACTCATACATACAACTCCATTAATTGCTTCTCCACACTGCGCCTACCTTGTAAGCCACCAGAGTGAATAGCCACAATATGGCTACCTCTTGCAAACTTACCCTGCTTAATCGCTGTTGCCAGACTGTACAGCATTTTCGCCGTATACACTGGGTCTAATTGCACGCCAACTTCTAATTCTGTTTCTACCATAAACTTTAGCAGGTATTCTGGAAACTTGGCGTAACCACCACAATGCCCATCCTCTAAAAGCTTCCAGCGGGTATTCGCACCTATGGCAGCAGCAATTTCGGCTTTATATTCGCCACCCACCTTTAGCACTGGCACGCCCAACACCTGCACAGAAGGCCCCACGCCATTAACAACGCCGCTAAAGGTTGTACCTGTGCCACAAGCCATCACCACATAAGCATCGCTCTCATTCGGCGTAACGCGCTGCAGAAACTCACTGCAGGATGCCCCCAACACTTGGCAGCCAGTATTACCCAGCAACCCAGCCCCTCCTTCGGGCACCCAAAAACAAGGTTCTCCTAACTCGAGATTGAGAGCCATCAGTAGGGCCTGATCATTACGCAGCTTGTAACGTTCACGGCTAATAAAATGTAACCGCATACCCATTGCCTCAAGATCATCTAAAGTTGGCGCTGCGCCTTTGGGTCGCTCACCACGAATTACCGCAATTGTGGGAATCCCTAAAATTTGCCCAGCGGCTGCTAAGGCGTAGAGGTGATTAGAGTATGCCCCACCAAATGAGGCAATGGGTTGCTTAGAATGGGCGCTTTCAAAATAAGCCTGCAAATGCCCGTGCAATTTGTAAAGCTTGTTACCGCTAAGCTTAGCGTGAATAGCGTCGTCTCGACGCAAATAAACCGCAACACCCGCTTCATCGGCCACACGCCAATTGAGCCGCTGGTGTTGCACAGTAGCTGCGAGTTGAGGTAGATCACCTGTTAATAGGTTTAACAAAGAAGGGTTAGGCACCAGCTAGCTTTAATGAATTGATACTTTTTATTTTTTTATGCTGATCGCAGTGATCATCATGCCCAATATGGAATTCGCTCGGCGAGTTTATGCGCTGAATATTTGCGCTGCAAATAGTACCAGCTTCGTCGCAATGCTTACAAACCGGAGCTTGATAATGCTCTAGCCACGCCAAATAGTGGCCTTCTTGCACACCACATACACTTGCCGCGTAGGCAATGGGGTTATCCATAAAGCGTGAAATTTCGCTTTTGGGTAACGTAATATGTCCTGCTCCCGGCTGATAGGTTACAAAGCTAATGCCTTTGCTGGCCATTTTATCCAGCAGCCTGTCACCACTATTAGCGACAAACTGTTCGTTTTCCTGCCGCAAACGCGCAATTTCATCGTGCAACTGTGCTTCTTGTTCGTTACGGTATAGCAGCTCTACCTCTCGCATTTGCAGCAACTCTTGCAACTCGGTGGTAGCAGCATTAACTTTTAATTCGAGCTCGGTTTCGTAATTTTGCTTTAGCGCCTCAATGTGATCGCTTTCTTCACCCTCTCGCAGCGACAATTTGTGTTCGAAGTACTCACGCAAGCCCTCAATTTTTTTAGCCTGCCCTTCTATTGTCTCTTTCAGCGATTTATTACGCTCACGCTCTTCTTCTAAAGCACGCCCTTTACTATCAAGTAGCTGCCGATACTCTTCTAATCTATTGGCGGATTCCGTTTTTATCTCTTTAATTTCGCGTTCGCGTTCACGCTCTATAGTAGATGCTTTAAGCCGCTGTTCTTTAAGCAAATGCGCCATGTGGCTTCGCAGCTCCTGCAAGTACTCTTCGTTAAAGTTGCGCTGTTGCTCTTGCTTCTCTCTACTTTGCGCCTGCTCCAACTCGTCCTTAGAGGGTTCGCGAAACTGAATACTTAACCGGTTAAGCGCCGCCGACTTTTTGAGTACCGTTAGCTGGCCTTTACCTTTGCGTAAATCTGGGTCCCACAGGGAGCCTCTATGATGGCTTATGGGGCATTGGCTAGCACAGGCAAGCTTAATTGGGCCAGCGCCTAAATCGGGCCCAGCGCTGGCATTCATGGCCAGTTGATC
Source organism: Saccharophagus degradans 2-40 (assembly GCF_000013665.1). Classification (NCBI taxonomy): domain Bacteria; kingdom Pseudomonadati; phylum Pseudomonadota; class Gammaproteobacteria; order Cellvibrionales; family Cellvibrionaceae; genus Saccharophagus; species Saccharophagus degradans. The sequence goes on along the minus strand of NC_007912.1, from coordinate 2,203,887 downwards.
TAAAGGTAAATTCCAAGAAGGGTCAATCTCCCCGGTACGAGTAAAACTAACCCAGAAAAAAACCGCCCGCTCGACGAGCAATTTAGAATTAATTTGAGCAAATACGGCGGGAATAGTTTGATTGGCTAACTCTCGAACGGGTACATACCCATCCAAAATTGCCTCAAACTCGGAATACAACATTTCACGCAATAAACCACCTTGCCTATCAAACAAGAAAATAGCACTAGCAAGTTCATCGTGGTCAAATATCACGTATAGATTCCAAGTCGGCCTAGGCGCACACGCCTAAAATAATAAATGCATTCAATCGGCAATCACATGCAGACAAATAGTAATACCACTATTGCCCATAAACACATTATTAACCACTCGAAGTTCTCAGGCTGTGACGCGCCTTTCAATGCTTAGAAAATTGAATTATATCAATATCGATTTATCTTTGAAGTGGCTATTAAAAGCACAATTTGAGGAAGAATTGAGTAAAAACCGAAGGAAGTGTCAAAAAGGTACTTCAGGAGGTAAATAAATAGAGGGGAAATTACAAATATCTAAAGCGCTGACTTATTAAAGGTCAGCGCATTCATCAAGGTAGTCATCTAGATCTTGCTCGTCATCCAATAGGTATAACGGTGCATCTAGAAGCTCTTCTATATAGTCTTGCATAGTGATCTCCTTATTTAGTGAAGTTTATTCGCGTAGTTACTCTCTACACGAGCCTGCAATGCTCTTAGCTAAAATCAGCATTAAGTTATAAGAACATTGAAATCAATAATAGTTCAATTTAAAGCACTTGCTTACTTAAAGCAGCAAAACTACTATCAACGGCGCCATATTAGGCTCAAAGTGTGAACTTAATTTGACAATAACAGCAAGTAAACGCGAGAAAAGAGCAAATAGTGAGAAGTTAGATAGGCAAATACATAAAAAGTAGGCATAAAAAAAGCCCTACTCTTGCGAGTAAGGCTTTTAGTATATGGCGACCCGGAAGGGACTTGAACCCTCGACCTCCGGCGTGACAGGCCGGCATTCTAACCAACTGAACTACCGGGCCGCATTTCTCGAACTAACTCACTACCCTTGTCACATCACAAGTAAGAGTGGTGGGTGGTACAGGGGTCGAACCTGTGACCTACGCCTTGTAAGGGCGCCGCTCTACCAACTGAGCTAACCACCCGTCCGTCGAGAGCTGCGCATTCTACCGGATTTGCTTCCTATGTCAAATTTTTTACGCCACTTTTTTCAATAAATTTTAAACCTAGCTATTCTTTGCACAACCTGACTAAAAGCCTATCGCAATGCCCAATTTACAACCACACAACCCCATTCACCTTCCCTAACCATTGCACCTAGACGCAGACGCCTACTCCACCTAAGATAGTCACAACAATCGATTACAATCAAAAAAACACTCTCTAGGATACAGGAATGGATACCGCCGAACTGTTTCGCTGCTTAGTTATTGCCCTCTGTGTGGCAATAGCGGTACAAACAATTGGAATAGTTTGGTTTTGGCTAAAGAAGAAAAAAGACAACACGCTTGCCGGTGAGCAAATAGCCCCAGAACAACTCGCCAAAACAAAAGAACAGCTCTGGCGAGAGATAGAACGACACCAAGCAACCGAAGACCTCTTGCGCAAAACACAGCGCTACATTCACAGTGTGGTTAATTCCATAGATTCAGTACTGATTGGCGTTACCCGCGATGGCTACGTTACCCACTGGAACCGCGCCGCAGCAGAAACCAGCGGCTTAAGCGCAGAAATGGTGATGGGCGCTAAAGTGACCGATGTTTTTCCCAACCTGCCTGTTTCCATTGGCACTGTAGCCACCTGTATAGATACCGGCGAGCCATTTAGGCAAGAGAACGTATCTGTAGGGGAAGCCGCCGAAGAACGTTACCTAGATATAAAAGTCTACCCTCTTAAAGAATTAGATAGCTCAAGCCCATCGCCGCAAAACCGCGCGCTCGCGGGAGCGGTATTGTTGCTGGAAGATGTAACCTCGCGTGTGCGCGTAGAAAAAATGATGGTTCAAAACGAAAAATTAATGAGTCTCGGAGAGTTAGCCGCCGGCTTGGCCCATGAGATAAACAATCCTTTAGCCGTTATATTGAATAACGTGCAAAACATCGAACGCAGAGTAAGCCCTACGTTGCCAGCCAACCAAGAAAAAGCCCTGCAGGCGAATATAGACTTGAATGCGCTGGATACATACTGCCGTAGCCGCGATATTTTTCAGCTGTTAGGGGATATTCGCGATGCGGGAACACGGGCGGCAGACATAGTAAAAAGCATGCTTGAGTTTTCTCGCACCACCAATCAAAAAGCGGCGACAGACCTAAACAAATTACTCACCCATTCACTGCAGCTCGCGCAAAATACCTTTAAGCTTGAAACGCCAGCAGGCATTGAGCTACCCGACATCCATTGTGACTTAGAAGAAAACTTACCTTTAATTTACGCTGCGGCAACCGAGATTCAGCAAGTTATACTCAACTTACTGCTCAATGCTGCGCAAGCTTTTCGATCGGAAGAATACGGCGCCCCCCTGCAACCTCAAATCCACATTCAAACCAAACGCTGTGGGGGCTGGGTGGTGATAACCGTGGAAGACAACGGGCCTGGGATGCCAGACAATGTAAAAAGGCAGATTTTTAACCCGTTTTTTACCACTAAGGAAGTAGGCAAAGGCACCGGGCTAGGTTTGAGCGTATCTTATTTTATAATTAAAGAGCACCACCAAGGTGAAATTGACGTTGAGTCGGTACCAGGCGAAGGTACGCGGTTTACCATACGTCTTCCCCTCGCCTCTTAGCTGTTAGTTAGCCCTTAGCGCAAATCAACTGACAACGCTTATACATAACCACCGTTTAAGTAGATAAGCGGCGTCGCTTCGGCTTGACTGGTACTTACCTTAGTAATATTGCCAATAAAGATATTGTGCGTACCGTGTTGCAGCACATTCACTTTTTCGCAAAAAAATACTGCCTCCGCATCGTTTAAATAATACAAGCCTGTTTCTTGGTTTTTAACCCAATCTCCTACCTCAAAGCGCTGCTCATCAGTGTTGGGGGACGCACAAGTGTTAGATACCAATTGGTGCGAAGCTGAGAGTATATTGATACAAAACGACTGAGTTTCGAGCAATGGCTGATTGATTCGCGAGTCGGTGTTTATACAAACCAATAGCGATGGCGGATTATCAGATAAAGACGTTACCGATGACGCTGTCATGGCAAAGCGCTGCTTGAGTAGGTTGTTAGCAGTTACAACACACACACCAGACGCCAAGCGACGCATACCGTCGCGCATTTGCTGAGCCAGAGTGACACCCGCTGACTCGATAGAACTTCCAGACATATTATCTCGCTGTGATTACGACATTGTTATAAAGACGAGAACAAAACGTCTTTTTCAGCATTATAGGGCATATCGCTGCGCGCCAAAACAAGCTGGCACATAAAACGGCCCCGCAAACAAAAAAGCTGACCTATACTGAATGTATATTCAAATTTCCGTATACGGTCACTTCTATGACGAAACTGGTAGCCGCCCCCCTGCGCGCCGTAAACAACCGGCCTGCTCTTTCTGTGGCGGAACAACAATACTACCTCAAGCGACTTGCAAACCTCAGTCAACGCGTTGCTATTCATAGTGTTTCGAATATAAACAACACCGACAACCACCTCGTTTTACCGCAAGGTCGGCAACTACAGGCAGACGAGCTAAACAACTTACCGCTGGCTAGCCTCGAATACGACTTTGACAAAAACTTGCATATCGAAGGCCAAATAACTGCCGATACTATTCCCGGTCACTTCAAGCTAATGATTGAAGCTGACTCACACATCAAAAGCTTTAGCGAAGCACACCACTCGCTAGAGCGGATAGCTCCCTACTGCGAAATATTAGCATCGCACCCGAGCTTACTCACCAAGCTAACGTGCCTCTCATACTGCTACCCACACGCATTTAAAAACGCACTGTTTACAGCCTGGCTTGGCGTAATATGCGCCGAGTTAAAAAAAGACCCCGTCGCACAAACTCAAGCCCTCTTTTTAAGTGCGCTACTCCAAGGGTTGGGGCTGCTATTTTTACCCAGCTCCATTTCGTTAGAAGCCAAAAATCTAACCGCTGAAGAGCGAGTCACCTTGCACGCCTACCCTACACTTGGCTACAAATTACTGGTTGGGCACAAAAAAATTAGCGACGATGTTGCCAGAGCCATCTTAGAGCACCGTGAAAACTTAGACGGCAGCGGCTACCCAACCGGTAAATTAGGCAATAACATTAGCCCCACCGCGCAGTTATTGAATGTATTGAGCAGCCTGCATGCGGCCTATACGTACAGACTTAAACCCGCTTGTCGACCCATATCGGCACTGGCATCCATTATTAAAATGAATGGCCACACTCGCTTTGGGCGCAGTGGCATTAAATTAATAGAAGTACTACAAGACGAAAAAGCCACCTACGAAGCGACGCTGCCTAGCGAGGTTATGCCAGAATTTATCGCACTTGTACGCGAAACATTTGGTTATTTAAAACAATGTATCGAACGCGCCGAATCGCTATCTGTCGCCATCGGCTTTAGGCATAACAATAGCCAGCTGTACGCCCTGCAAAACAGAATTATCCATATAGATATTGCTATCACCCAATCGGAAGTCATCAACGATGCGTACTTACGCCTCATGGAGCACATAGAAAAAAAACAACTTACCCACGCCTACGGGGAAATAGAAGATACGTTTTTACGTATGCATGAGGTTGTGTTTCATATTGAGAAGCTTCGCCAGAGCTTAGCTGTTTTTGCCGAAGAAAACCCAGCGGAAAATGAACACGTTCAAACAGTGAGAGAAGGCTTACAAGAGTTGGACCGCATAGCGGCCCCGAGTATTTCTGCCGCCTTGAAAGCAACGTGGATAGGCCCTGTCACCAGCCAAAGGCATGACAATTTATAACAAACTAAAGAAACAGTATTGTGCCCCACACAAAGGCCGTGAGGATTAAACATAAAAACACAGCGGCCGACCCCATATCTTTAGCCCGCCCAGCAAGCTCATGGTGTTCTACACCTACCCGGTCAACCACCGCCTCTATACCGCTATTAAGCAGCTCCACAACCAACACCAGCACAACAGTGGCCACCAAAGCTAACCTTTCTAGCTTGGTCACATCAAGCCAAAACGCCAAAGGGAGTAAAACCACAGCGAGGATCAACTCCTGCCGAAACGCTGCTTCGTGCTTAATGGCACTAACAATACCTTTGTAAGAATAATAGGCTGCTTTAAATACACGAGTGGGGCCTGAATTTTTATGCGTCATTACTAATCATCCAATTCTATTGGCTCGTATCCTAGGTTAAATTCATGACTAATTTGCGACACCCACTTATTTAGACGCGATGCACTTAGCTCTGGCTGTTGATCTTCATCTATACCAAGGCCAACAAACAGGCCCTCACCCTCTATTAATGCCTTAGATGCATCAAACTCATAACCTTCAACGGGCCAGTGCCCCACAATTTTGGCGCCATTTTCAACTATCACGTCATGCAGCATGCCCATGGCATCAAGGAAGAAATCCCCATAACCAAACTGATCCCCCAAGCCGAATAACGCCACGGTTTTCCCTTCAAACCCTACCTCTTTCACATCGTCCCAGAAATCTTCCCAGTCGGATTGGATTTGACCGAAATCCCAAGTTGGTATGCCCAGTATGAGCTTGTCATAACTGGCAAAATCCATTTGCGTTACGTCGCTTACGTCCAACACATCTACATTCTCTTCGCCTAAGCGCGCCTGAATTCGAAACGCAATTGTTTCTGTGTTGCCGTCGTCACTGCCATAGATCAACCCAATTTTTGCTGCCACTGCTGCCTCGCCTATAGAACCAAACGCTGTTATTGCCATTGAGAGCATGCGCTCCCAGAAATTGCGCGACATTCTCGCAACTTACCAGCCTGAAAACAACGGCCTTAATACGTACCTTGGCGGCAAGCTTTTACCTCAAGAGGAAATTCGGCAAGGTTTAACCGACAAAAAAGCGCCATTTTTTTGCCGCCAAAAAACACCTCGCCTCCACCACCTTTGCAACCTATTGATTTCATTAACATTTACTCACAGTGTGAACTATGGCACGTTTTTGGCTAAATCCTAACCAACGACTTTGCTGCGACAACATCCCGCAGCACCTATTAATCTGATTGCAGGATAATCCGATGGCGAGAAGTGCAGCGACACAACCCCGTACACGAGGCAAAAAGCCGACAGCGACCATGCTGAAAGTTAACGGCTTTCCCGGCGAAAACGAGCTGAGAGATTTACAGTTTAAGCTGGCCTACAACCTACAAAGCACTTTAGATGTAGTAAATACATTGGAGTTGTTCTTTAGCAATATTCAAGATCTATTCGAAGTAAATGGATTAAGTTTCGATAATTTAGAAGGTATTGAATTAAAGCTTGGGTCTCAAGAGAAACATTCCGCCTGCTACAACGTTGCAACCAGCACCATTCAACTGGGCAAAATTGAATTTAGGCGCGCCAAACCATTTTTAGAAACAGAGCTAACCTTAATGGAAATGCTTATAGGTGTGCTCTTTTACCCATTGCGTAACGCGCTGTTATACCGCGCTGCGCTCGATAGCTCTATGCGCGACCCCCTTACAGGGATTGGTAATCGGCAGGCAATGGACAATTGTTTTGCACGTGAAATTAAGCTTTCGCTGCGCCATCAAACGCCGCTTAGCCTAATGCTTATCGATGTGGATTTCTTCAAGAAACTCAACGATACATATGGCCACCGCGCCGGTGACAAAATGCTTAAGCATATTGTCACCAACATCAAAAACTCACTGAGAGAAACCGATCAAATATTCCGGTTTGGTGGAGAAGAGTTTGTGGTGCTACTGCACAATACCGACGCCGAAAACGCTCGCCTAACCGCAGAGCGCATCCGCATTCATTCGGCCATTACACCAATGGAGATCGACGGCGAAAATGTAGCGTCCACGATTAGCCTAGGGGTAACCACTTTAATTGATACAGATAACGTGGAATCGTTTTTTGAGCGCGCTGACTGCGCGTTATATCAAGCGAAAAAAGAAGGGCGAAATAAGGTGGTGGTTGAATCTTCGAACAACATGCGGCAGCACAACCGCAACAGCGAAGCTCACGCAGGCCAATCTAGCACTGCGTGAACCAACTGAATAAGCTAAAACGCCTAACGACGGGGCTTCGAGCCCCTTCCTCCTGCAGGCCCTTTACCCGGTTTATCACCGCGATTAGCGCTTGGCTTTGCCTTATCAGACCGGCGGTTGGTGCCTAGCTCACCTGTGAATACATCAAATTCATCCCGTCTATCTTTATTGCGAGAATTCGTTTTTTTCGAAGCTTGTTGGCGCGGCTTAGGCTGACGCGTATCACTGCCATTATCAAAATTTGGCGCGCTTCGCGTATTCATCCTTGCCTTAGGTGCGTTAGGTGTAGCAGCTTTGCCTACTGTTACTTCAGGGTCAAAATGGGCTGAAGAAGGCCTAGATCGAGCATCAGGCACCTTAGTGTTTGGCCTACTACTGCGCTTAGAGCCTGGGGATTCCAAGCGGCGGCGCTGACGATCTCTAAAATCTTGTAAACCCGCAGAAAACTTGCGATCTGGCACGGGAATATCTGCAGTTTGGCACAGCTCTTTTAGCTCTTTATCTTCTAGCTCAATCCATTGCCCTACACGCACATTGGATGGAATAAATATGTTGCCATAACGCACACGCTTTAGGCGGCTTACACGGCACTCCTGCGACTCCCACAGGCGGCGCACTTCTCTGTTTTTACCTTCCATTACAACGCAATAGAACCAGCGGTTACTACCCTCTTGGGCACCCGGTACAATATCGGTAAATTTGGCCAGACCATCTTCTAGCAATACACCATCGCGCAAACGCTGCAGCATATCGCCATCCACTTCGCCCTGCACTCGCACCAAGTATTCTCTATCGATATTACTGCTTGGGTGCATCAGCTTATGAGCTAGTTCGCCATCGTTGGTAAACAGCAGCAAGCCACTGGTATTGAAATCTAGACGACCAACCGAAATCCAGCGCCCACTTTTTAAGCGGGGTAAATTATCGTATACCGTTGGCCTGCCCTCTGGGTCGTTGCGCGAACAAATTTGGCCTTCTGGTTTGTTGTATAAAATAACCCGTGTTGTGTCGGCCTCGCCCTTTTTCACTCGTATATATTGGTCGTCAACCTGAATCTTATCTGACTCAGTCACGCGGTCGCCAAGCGTCGCAACCACACCGTTTACCTTCACTCTCCCTTCAGTAATTGCGCGCTCCATTTCTCTGCGCGAGCCTTGGCCTGCGCGCGCCAATACTTTCTGTAATTTTTCGTCCTGCGGACTTGAGTCTGTTGTTTTCAAAAGGAGATTTACCTATTAAGTGTTATGGGCCAAATGGCAGTAAACCATTTGGCCAAAAGATTGCCATTCGGCGTAACTAACAGTGAAAGGTTAGTCGAGTTTTTCTTCTGATGTCTCTTCTAGCGTTTGAGATTCGTCAAGCTCACTGGCTGGCGCGTCGGCTTCCTCAGAAGTGTTTAAATCTTGTTCTGCTAACGTTTCATCTTCGTCAATATCATCCGACGCTGCCGAGTCTGTATCTGCGTCGTCAAGCTGTTCTGTCTCTTCCGCTGCATCATGCTCTTCGGCAGCAGCCGACGCTACTTGTTCCTGATCTTGCTCCAATTCACTGGTTTCAGAGCCGTCAGTTTCATTTTCGTTTTCAATGCCAGCGTCAGTATCTGCCTCAGCCAATTCATCATCCATTGAATCGTCACTTAAGGTCTCAGACTCTACTGCGGCTTCGTCAGCTGCGCCTTTCTCAGCAGTTGTCTCGGGATTTTCAGCTACTGGAGCTTCGCCAGCAGCGGCTTGTTGCGCTTCGTCGGCAGCTTGCTCCTGTGCATCGCTTTCGGCTAAATCTTCAGTCTTGCTCGCTTCAACGGCCTCTTCGAAGGCTAAATCTTCATTTAAACCGTCAATATCTTTAAGTTCGCCAAGCGTGGGTAGTTCATCCAAACTTTTTAAGTTGAAGTAGTCTAAGAATTGCCTAGTAGTTGCGTACAACGCAGGTCGACCAGGCACGTCGCGATGTCCTACTACCTTCACCCATTCCCGCTCTACCAAGGTTTTAATAATATGAGAGCTCACAGCCACACCGCGCACATCTTCAATGTCACCACGGGTAATTGGCTGCCTGTATGCGACCAACGCAAGGGTTTCTAGTAGCGCACGTGAATATTTTTGCGGCTTTTCATCCCACAATCTATTCACCCACATGGCGATATCTTCAACCACCTGAAAACGCCAACCGCTAGCAACCTCTACGAGCTCGAAGCCACGACCTGCGTTCTTTTCTTGTATTGCCAACAAAGCTTGTTTGATGTCGTCTTTTTCTGGCTGCTCGTTTTCATCGAACAGGCTCAGTATTCTATCGATACTAAGAGCTTCGCCAGCGGCCAAAATAGCCCCTTCGATAATATTTTGTAGCTGTATGTTTTCTTCGCTCATGACTCTCAACAATTCCGCTTTTCGGTCAATTATTCGCTAATTTCGCCGCGCGCTTTAACATGAATGGGGCCAAACGCTTCGGTTTGCACCATTTCCAATAACGATTCTTTAATAAGCTCCATGATCGCCAAAAAGGTTACCACAACCCCTAAACGACCTTCACTTACGGTAAATAAGCTAACAAATGGCACAAATTGGCGCCCTTTTAGCTGATCTAGCACCTGCGCCATACGCTCGCGGGTAGATAATTTCTCGCGCTCGACGTGGTGGCTGGTAAACATATCCGCTCGGCGCAGTACGTCCGAAAGCGCCAGCATTAACTCGCGCATATCCACGTCTGGGTCTGGGCGCGTAGAGCTTCTGCTAGGTGGTTTAGCTTTGCCTATTTGCGTATCGCGGTGTAAGCGCGGCAATTCATCTATATCTTCCGCTGCTTGCTTAAAGCGCTCGTACTCTTGCAGGCGTCGGATAAGTTGAGCACGTGGATCGTCTTCTTCCTCTTCTTCGCTATCGGAAGATCGCGGAAGCAGCATGCGCGATTTAATCTCAGCGAGCATTGCGGCCATTACCAAGTATTCAGCAGCCAACTCAAAGTGCACTGCTTCCATCATTTCAACGTATGCCACGTATTGATGGGTAATAGCGGAAACATCAATTTCAAGAATATCGATATTTTGCTTGCGAATTAGGTACAACAATAAATCGAGCGGGCCAGCAAAAGATTCTAAAATAACTTCTAATGCATCTGGCGGTATGTATAGATCTTTAGGTAAATTGGTAAACGCCTTGCCATATACAAGCGCAAAGGGCATTTCAGACTGTTCTGGCGAATGGGGGTCTTCTGCGTCTGGCTCGGCTGCGCCTTCTGCTTGCGGTTGCGCCTCGGAATCTGCTTCACTCGCTACAGCCTCTTGAGAACCTGCTTCGGGCATCACTTCTTGAGTCAATACGAGCTCTTCCGTATCTGCTGTATTTTCTTCTGTACCCGACAAGCTATTACTCCAGATGGTTTATCTACTCGTACCTATCACATAGAACGAGCCATACAATATTGTTCAATTTATTCCCGCCCCTAGCATGGGCGAATTTTATAACCGCGCATTATAGCGGTACTGTGGCCAGCGGGGCTACGTGTGGATGCACTAATCTCCACACCACTAGGCCAGCCGCCAGTATTTATAGCCGCAAGCCTAGAAAGTAAACGGCGAGGGATCGCCACAGCCCACGCGGGTTACCACAGGCTCATCGCCCGTCAAATCCACCACCGTAGTTGGCTCCATCCCACAGTAGCCACCGTCTATCACTAGCTCTAGCTGGTGCTCAAGCGACTCGCGAATGTCATAAGGGTCGGTTAGAGGCACGGTATCGCCTGGCAAAATAAGCGAACTGCTCATTAACGGCTCACCCAAGGCATCCATTAACGCCAAAGCGATAGGGTTATTAGGCACACGCAAACCAAGGGTTTTACGCTTGGGATGCATTAATCGGCGCGGCACTTCAGACGTTGCCGGTAAAATAAAAGTGTAAGCACCTGGCGTATGGCTTTTGATCAATCTAAACACAGCATTATCGACTTTGGCGTAGTTAGCCAATTCAGACAAGTCTCGGCACATTAAAGTGAAGTTATGATCTTTATCTAGCTGCCTAATAGCGCGTATACGATCTAGGGCAAGCTTATCGCCAATATGACAGCCTAATGCGTAGGCAGAATCCGTTGGGTAAGCGATAAGGCCTCCACGTCGAACAATATCAACCGACTGCGAAATCAATCTCGCCTGAGGGTTTTCTGGGTGAATCGAGAAAAACTGCGCCACGTTCCCATTCCTCTTATAGTAATACCGCTTGGCTTGTATAGCCCTTGCAATAACAGACCGTTTTTACACCACTCAAAGCAGCTGCACTAGGCTTTCAATTTTTCAATTGCCCCCAGTGCCCGCTGTCATACTTGAATGACCGACGAAAAAATTTGGCTTAACTGCCCTACTTGGTACTTAGACCAGTAATTTTTAGCTAGATTATGTTAGCCGCGTAGTTTGCACTAAGTGCTCCAAAATTCCCACACTGGTCTTGCGTTTTTTGGCATTGCTTCGAATGCGCCTAATTCCTGCCACGGTTGACCGGGGCTGTGAAAATCGCTACCACAGGAGGAGTGAAGGCCAAACATATCGGCAATGCGCTGCATATCAGCCGCCAACCCAGCTTTTTGTTTACCGCTAATAACCTCAATGGCCTCGCCACCCGCTTCTGCAAAGTCGGCGGTAAGCAACCGTAATTTGGTGCGCGTCATATCGTATTTATCTGGGTGGGCAAGCACCGCTACGCCACCTGCGCCTTTTATCCAGCCAATCACTTCGTCGAAATCGGGCCACATTTGCTTCACGTCGCCTACCTTTCCAGCACCTAAGTAGCGTTTAAAAGCTTGAGCAACGCTCTTCACAGCGCCTATTTCTACCAAATATTTGGCAAAGTGGGGCCTGCCTAATAATTCGCTACCGGAGTATTTTTGAGCGCCTTCGTAAGCGCCATCATAGCCTTTTGCGGCAAGCCTTTCGGCGATAGCACGTGCGCGTTGCTCACGAGAGTTCTCTTGCTTGGCCACGCCATTAATAAGAGACTCGGCGTCTAAATCGATGTTCAACCCCACAATGTGAATACCGCGGCCATACCATTGGGTAGAGAACTCTATACCGGGAATTAGGTCTATACCTTCATCTTTTGCGGCCTTTTGCGCCACTGCGATGCCTTGGGTGGTATCATGGTCCGTTAACGCCAGATAAGATACATTGTGTGCTTTAGCTCTCGACACCAGATCATTAGGGCTTAAAATACCGTCCGAGTAAAAACTGTGGCAGTGCAAATCGTAGATAGGCGTCATAGTCTTTCCGAGTGGATAACCACTCTTAATTTAACAATTAGTGAATAAATGAACGATTCTAAACCAGCAACTGCCCCAATAGCCCCCTCAGAGACCAAGGAGCCCAAAAAGGAGAATTTGCTTCTTAATATTGCGCTCAACATCGTCATTCCTACCATCATTCTGACGAAATACAGTGGCGAAAGCCATCTCGGCCCGCAGGCAGGCATTGTTATTGCTCTGTCTTTCCCTATTTTGTACGGTATTTTTGACTTTTTCCGCGCACGCAAAATTAACGTTTTTTCTGCATTAGGGGTGTTCAGCATCGCCCTTACCGGTAGCTTTATGTTGTTAAAGCTAGACACCCAATACATAGCAATAAAAGAAGCTGCAATTCCGGGAATACTTGGTTTGGCTACACTGCTTTCCCTCAAAACCAAGTACCCAATAGTGCGCACATTCCTGTACAACGACAAAATACTGCAGGTTGATAAAGTAGCCAAGGCGCTAGAGCAGAACAACAAAGTTAAAGAGTTCGAGCAAACATTAACCCGCGCATCGGTAATGATTGCCTGTTCTTTTTTCTTATCATCAGTACTTAACTACGGCTTGGCCAAATATTTACTGGTAAGCCCTGCAGGTTCTGAAGAGTCGGTCATTGAACTTGGCCGAATGACAGCCCTTAGCTTCCCTGTAATTACCATTCCCGCAATGACCGTATTAATGGCCACCTTATTTTATTTGTTTCGCAGCATTAAAAAGCTCACCGGCTTGCGCTGGGAAGACCTTATGCACGGAATGGAAGACGTAGAAACAGACAAAAAGTAATACGCACTCAAGTCAATTAATAAAGAAAGAAATGGATCCAACATGCTATTTGCAATAATCAGCCAAGACGTACCCAACAGCTTACCCCTAAGAAAAACCGCACGAGCCGACCATATTGCGCGATTAACAGAGTTGCGCGATGAAGGCCGCTTGATACTAGCTGGCCCCCACCCTGCAATTGAGTCAGACGACCCTGGCGACGCTGGGTTTACCGGTAGCTTGGTAGTTGCAGAATTCGCCAGCCTACAAGACGCACAAAGCTGGGCAGATAGCGACCCTTACATTAAAGCTGGCGTATATGAACGAGTTACCGTTAAGCCATTCAAAAAAGTATTACCCTAGGCCACTTTTTACCAATTATTAAAAATACTCACTTTGAGAACAGGCGGAACTAAACGTGAAAGCAACATTAAATAGCGCAGTTATTTCTCTAACTAAGCAGCTTAACACTCGCACACTTAGGTGCTTATTAATCTGTAGCGCTTTAATTGCTTCGCTCGCAACCAGCAGCCAAGTTGCAGCAAAAACTGTTTATATCTCAGATATTCTCTACGTGCCTTTACGCAGCGGCGCAGGTAACCAATACCGCATCATTAATTCATCTATGAAAAGCGGCACGGCGTTAACGCATTTAGAGGACAGCGAAGACGGCGAATGGGCCTTTGTGCGTACAGGCAATAGCATTGAGGGCTGGATTAGAAGCCAATACTTGGTAGACGAAGAACCCGCTCGCGACCGACTTGCCAAAGTGCAAACCGAACTCGCTAAGCTAAAAAAACAAAATGCCTCCCTAGCGGAAGAAGCCAAGCAGCTAAGCCAAGAAAATGCTAGCTTAAAATCATCCGCGTCCGCAGCAATGCAAGAACAATCATCAGCCCAAAGTGAGTTAGAAAGAATTAAAACCCTCTCCGAAGATGCAATTAACCTCGAAAAGCGCTATCAAGACTTGCTTGAAAAACATCAGCTACTAAAAACAGAAAGAGATTCCCTAGAAGCGGAAAACGAGCAACTTATTAACAGCCAAGAGCTTAACTTTATGTTTTATGGGGCTGGCCTGCTAATTTTGGGCATGCTGCTCGCGGTTATTTTACCCATGATTAAACGTAAAAAAGGGTATTCCGATTGGGCACATTAGCGCCCTATTGCTAGCTCGTCGATTAATCACCCATACTCAACCATACACATATTTTGAATTTTGCTTGAATCTAAAACTATGCCTTTAATTACTCGATTTATCGCAATTTTGCTTTTATGTAGTGCAACGCTTTGCTACGCAGCCGACACCAAACAGGGTAACCCGACTGTCGAGTTGCGCACCGATCTCGGTGTGATTGTATTAGAGCTTTTTCCTAAAAAAGCCCCTATCACCGTTGAAAACTTTTTAGGGTATGTCGATTCAGGTTTTTACGATGGCACCATATTTCACAGAGTAATCCCTGGTTTTGTTATTCAAGGGGGCGGCTTAACCTATGACTTTCAAAACAAACCCACACTCAGCCCGATTAAAAACGAATCGGATAATGGCTTAAAAAACACCATAGGTACATTATCCATGGCTCGTACATCCAACCCGGATAGCGCCACCTCGCAATTTTTTATCAATATTAACGACAACGCTCACTTAGACCCACAAGGCGGACGACCAGGTTACGCGGTGTTCGCTAAAGTTATATCGGGTTTCGAGGTATTAGACAAAATTGTGAAAGAACCAAGAGGCCTTTACAAGAACCACAAAGATGCCCCCAATTTTGCAGTACGCATTTTAAAAGCAAAAAGGCTTTAAACTAATGGCAATAGATTTAAGCGTTAACCTCAACAAAATTGCTCTTATACGAAACTCACGCGAGGGTAACTACCCAGATGTAACCGCCTTTGGCAGGCTCAGCTTAGATGCTGGCGCGGCTGGCTTAACCGTACACCCTCGTCCAGACCAACGCCACATCACCCCAGATGATGTACGTAACTTAGCAGCACTAAGAACAGAGTACCCTCGCACGGAATTTAACATTGAAGGCAACCCTTTTGCGCCAGCCCGTGGCACCTACCCAGGCCTGATTGAACTAGTAGCCGAAACCAACCCCGAGCAATGTACGCTTGTGCCAGATAACGATGCACAAAAAACTTCAGATCACGGTTTCGACCTAAAAACAGACGGCGAAAGGCTTATACCATTAATAGAAAAGCTGCACAGTTTAGGCGCGCGTGTAAGCTTATTTATGGACCCAGACCCAGAGCAAATTGCCCTCGCCAAACAAATTGGTGCAGATCGCATAGAACTGTACACAGGCCCCTACGCATGGGCATTTGGGCGCAATAAAGAAGAAGGCGAGCAACAGTTTTTATTACATAAAGCCGCAGCTGAAGCAGCGCTTTTATGCGGGCTAGGTATTAACGCTGGTCACGATCTAAACCTTCAAAATCTTCCCCTCTACAGCCAACTTCCAGGCCTACAAGAAGTCTCCATTGGTCACGCTTTAACCGTTGATGCACTTTTAATGGGTTATAGCGAAGCTGTTGCAGCATACCGCGCAATTTGCGACTAAACTAAAAGCGTAGGGTTACCCAAATCTTGATATTCGCTAGTCTCCATACTAACGAATCTCTAATTAGGCACCCTACTTGCATTGTATTTTGCACATAGCTCCAACCTAATTGGGCTTTTAGTCGTTAGCAGTATATACCGCACCAAAAGCTCGCTTAGGCTTAAAATAAGCTAAAAACCTTAACGGAAACCTACGGGTTAAATAAAAGGCAAACAGGGGGTGTTATGCATTCAATTTTGGTTCGTGACTATATGGATCGCAATCCACACGCTATTAATCAGCTAGCGAGTGTGCGCGAAGCCATTGGAGTACTCGTCAACGAAGGTATTACTGGGGCACCAGTTATTGACGACTCTAAAACACTAGTGGGGTTTATTTCAGAGCACGACTGCATCCGGCAACTATTAAACGATGCCTTTTACTATGATGAATCCGCAGCAATCGGCGCTATTATGCGTACAGATTTAAAGAGCGTAACGCCAGATACCTCCATACTCACCATTGCAGAAGCCATGGCTAACGGCCCCCCCAAGAATTACCCTGTTGTTGATAATGGCAAGCTTGTTGGGCTTATTTCTAGAGCACACGTATTAAGAGCACTGCTCACCGTTAACGATTAATTTTTACGCTACTAATCCAGAGCAACGCAGCTAACTAAGCTGTGTTGCTTTCCCCTGCCCAGCACCTTCAAAAAACCTGTGGTTATCGCCCTTTTTCTGGTATTTTGCGCCTCCAAACTTCAATTACCAAATAGCACAGGCCAAGCATGACTGAAGATTCTGCCGAATACTTGCAACGCAAAGAGTTCTATAACCGCATGCTTACTGTGTACGGCCGTAAACCCGTGTTAGAGGTGCTGCAAGATAACAGTTTAGAAATACACAAACTGCACTTGGCAGATAGCAACAAGCCCGCCGCCATATTGGACGACATGGTAAAACTCGCCAAAAAACGCGGCATAGAAGTGTGCTATCACGATAAACAAGCACTCTCGCGCATATCTAAAAACAGCAAGCAGGACCAAGGCGTAGCGGCAGATGTAATTGGCAAAGGCTTTCAAAGCCACCAATCTTTTTTAAGCAGCAATAAAAAGCATTACCGAATTTTAGCGCTCGATGGTGTTACCAACCCTCAAAACGTTGGCATGATTATTCGCTCGGCCTGCGCCTCGCCCATCAACGCAATAATATTGCCAGAAAAAGGCTGCGCCAAACTCGACCCGCTGGTGATAAAGGCATCCACAGGCACGCTGTTTCGCGCCCCTATTTTGCGCTGCAAAACACTCGCAAGCTGCTTAAAAGCATTCGCCGAAAGTGGCGCGGATATTATTGGGCTAGACGCCAATGCGCCTCACACCTTAGGCGAAGAGCCTTTAACCGGTGCCAAGGTATTTGTTTTAGGTAACGAAACAGAAGGGCTTTCGAGTGACGTGCGCGCAATTTGTAATAAACACGTGAGTATTCCGATGTTAAACAATGTGGAATCGTTAAATGTTGCCGTTACGGCCAGCTTAATCGCGTTTCAAGGCGCACTGTAAGATAGCTGTAGCTTAATTTACAGTCTCTCTATGGCACTTCTACTCTGCCTGCTCAACAGCCCAAAGCGTTTTACTAAATAAAAACAACACAAATAGTAAAGCGCTTGAAACACTCATTACTATAAAAACCGTTGGCAGGCTAAACCAGTGCAGCGCATAACCCGCAGCCAATGCGCCTAGCGGAGCCATGCCGAATAAAATAAATTGATAGAGCGCCATCACTCGGCCTTTCATGCTAAAAGTCACAAGCGATTGCAACACAATACGCGATAAGCCCGCAGAGTTACCGGCAACCCATCCCCACACACCTACCAGCAAATACAAGCCTACTAACGTTGGCTGTCGCGATAGCGCAACACCTACAACCCCCGTATACAGCAAACTAAACAAAGCACCTTGGCCAGGAAAGCGAACTTTTTCCGTATACAGCAGGCGAATGTTGGCCAAAATCATGCCTACTACAAAAGTAAACTGTAAAAACGCATACGCCTGTGAATTAAGCGCATACACATCGCGTGCAAGTATTGGCAGCACCACTACAAACACACCCAAATGCATATAGCCATTAAACGCAGCCAAACAAAGCAACTGCCGCAAACCCACGTTTTGGCGAAGCAAAATTAGCGGCTCGCGCCACACGGAGTTTTCAGGTGGGCGGGGCTTGGCTTTCGCTCGCACCAAAGAGCTGTAAAAAATAGCCGCAAATACAGACAACATCGCCTGCAACCCCAGTAGCAAGGCCATATCAAAATACACACTTAGGGTTACCAACAACACGCCAGCCCCTTGGCAACTAAACTGAACGGCGCTAGCGCTGGATATTTTGCGTTGCAACACAACGGTATCGAGCTGCATAAGTAGCTTTTCTCGTACGGGCTGAACCAAGCCGTTACAACTGCCTACTAAAGCGCCATACACCAACAGAAAAGCGAAAGTTAATTTGTCGGCGTGCAGCAAAAACGCAAACACAGCAAAGGTAATAGCCAAAGTAAGCTGCACCGCCACCATGAGCACAGCTGGGTTGTGCCTATCGGCTAAAACACCCGCTAACACAATAGAAAATAAACTAGGAATGAGCGCAGCGGCCTGCACCCAGCCGACATACGCCGATGATAAATGTAAAACCCCAACCGACAACCAAGACAGCAGCACAAGGTGGATACCCACCGTAATAGCTGCCAAGCCATGGGCAATTAGAAAGCGCCGCAAATGGCCTTGTTTTACATTCACTTCTGGATGATTCAAAAAGGCTAACCACTACCACAGTTTGGGGCAGCCATTGTAAACCCCTAAGCCACAGGACTCTAGCCAACCGAGGCATTAACGACTCTATATTTACCTGTTTATCAGTATGCTTATCTGAAATGTTAAACCTGCTTACTCGGCTCCGCGCAAAGGGCTGGCGAAACTACGCACAACCAGCTAAGGTAAAGCGCAGCAGTAACGTAAAACATTCGCTTGGAGCACTGTTAAAGCTTTATGTTAAATAGCTAGAGCCAAGTCGGCAGTTACCTCGCCTACCCTGCGAAATAATAAACAAAATGGACAGTTACTATGGCACACATATCTAGACGTCACATGTTCCAACTCGCCTCAGGGGCAGCAGCTTTAGCGGCAAGTACCAGCGTCGTTCCTGCACTTGCAGGCCATCACAAACACCCCTTTTTCCAAATTTCTCTCGCCCAGTGGTCGCTGCATCGCGCATTTAAAAATGGCGTCGCCAAGCCAGAGAACTTTGCATACATTGCCAAGCAGGTATTCGACATACGCGGCATTGAATATGTTAATCAGTTTTACTACGACACCTATAGCGACACATTAATAAAAAACCTCAAAAACCAAGCCGATAGCGAAGGTGTTGAGAGCCTACTGATAATGGTGGATCGCGAAGGAGACCTAGGTGCAGGTAATAAAAAAGAGCGCAAGCTCACCGTCGAAAAACATCATCGCTGGGCACATATGGCAAAAGCATTAGGTTGTCACTCTATTCGCGTCAATGCGCGCAGCGTAGGCAGCTACGATGAGCAAATGAAAAGTGCCGCCGATGGCCTGCATCAACTAGGCGACTACTGCGACAAACTTGACTTAAATGTACTTGTCGAAAATCACGGCGGCCTCTCTTCAAATGGCCAATGGCTAGCTGGGGTAATGAAACTGGCCGACCACCCACGCGTTGGCACCCTGCCCGATTTTGGTAATTTTGTAACAAACTGGGAAACCGGCGAAAGCTACGATCGCTACAAAGGTGTTGCAGAGCTTATGCCTTGGGCAAAAGCCGTAAGCGCTAAATCGTTTGAATTCGATAAAAATGGCAATGCCGTACAAACCGATTTTTATCGCATGATGAAAATAGTAAAAGACGCAGGCTACAAGGGTTGGGTAGGCATTGAGTACGAAGGCGACAAAGAGGGCGAAATAGAAGGTATATTCAAAACCAAAGCCCTACTCGAACACATACAAAAAGCAGACTCATAATAATTGCCATATCGCGTCAATATGTGTGCAGTAACAGCTAGTGTAGTTTGAAACTTACTTATCTATCCCGCCAACCGCGTTTGATCGCTTGCTCAACGCAAAACGCTTGGCGGGCTTAGATTCAAACTCTACCCTTGCCCCTCGCGGGAGGCACTGCGCAAGCTGCGCTTTAATAAACTTTAATAAAACAGAAAAACCAATAGCTAACATAAAAATTATCCAGATTTGTAGTGCGCAACAGCGTTAAACACAAGCTGCACACTACAACGCATTAAATGGAGTGAAATATGTCGAAAGTAAGAATGGGGTTAGTGGGCGGCGGCCCTGGGGCATTTATAGGCGACGTACATCGCATGGCCGCGCGAATAGACGGCGAAATAGAGCTTGTATGCGGTGCATTTAGCAGTCAGCCAGAAAAATCCACAGAGGCAGGCCGCGCGCTTTATTTACCCACATCACGAGTTTATGAAAGCTATATAAAAATGTTCGAAGCAGAGGCAAAACTCCCCGCAGAAGAGCGCATGGAATTCGTTGCCATTGTTACACCAAACCACCTGCACTACCCCATTGCTATTGCAGCACTAGAAGCAGGTTTTCACGTTATGTGTGAAAAGCCCGCTACATTTACTTTACAAGAAAGCTTGCTACTTAAAGCTGCCATAGAAAAAACAAGCTTACTTTTTGGCGTAACTCACACCTACACCGGCTACCCCATAGTGCACGAAGCACGCGAGCGTGTAGCGCGTGGCGACTTAGGCAAAATTACCAAGGTATTAGTCGAATACAATCAAGGCTGGCTGGCCGACAGTGAAGCGGAAGCAAGCAAGCAAGCTTCGTGGCGCATCGATCCCAAACAAGCAGGCATCAGCTGTTGCATGGGCGATATTGGTGTGCACGCAGCCAATTTAGCCGAAACCATTACAGGTTCTAATATAACCCGCGTGCTGGCAGACCTAGCTGCGGTAGTACCTGGCCGACAACTAGACGACGATGGCTCGGTACTTTTACGATTTGAAAATGGTGCCCGTGGTGTACTCGTTGCCAGCCAAATAAGCGTTGGGGAAGAAAACAATTTAACCATTCGTGTATACGGCACCAAAGGCGGCTTAGAATGGCACCAAATGAACCCGAACACCCTCACCTTAAAGTGGGCAGATAAGCCCGCAGAAACCGTACGCGCAGGCTGGGGATATTTAGGTAACACCGCTCAACACAATACGCGAACGCCCGCCGGCCACCCTGAAGGCTACCTAGAAGCCTTTGCCAACCTTTACACCAACTTTTCTGTTGCGGTTAAACAAACGCGAACCAATAAAGGCAATGGGATTACGCCAATAGAAGGTGTACCAGGCATTGAAGACGCCATTAACGGTATGGCGTTTATACAAGCGGTTGTAACCAGCAGCGCAGACGGCAATGTGTGGCTAGATATAAATAAAGTTATCGCCAACGCACAGCAATAAAACCATTACGAGGAGCAAAGCAATGGCAAATCAAATTAAAGGGCCTGCTATATTTTTAGCGCAATTTTTAGGTGACCAAGCCCCGTTCAATTCGCTGGATTCCATATTAGCTTGGGCCGCATCGTTAGGTTACGAAGGTGTGCAATTACCCACATGGGATACACGTGTAATAGATTTAAAAACCGCCGCCGAAAGCCAAACCTACTGCGATGAATTAAAAGGCAAATGCGCTGAGCACGGTTTAGCAATTACCGAGCTTTCTACTCACCTTCAGGGGCAACTAGTAGCCGTTAACCCCGCTTACGATTTAATGTTTGATGGCTTTGCTCCCGAACAAGTTCGCAACAACCCTACTGCCCGCACCCAATGGGCGGTAGACCAAGTAAAGTATGCCGCTAAAGCCAGCCAACGCTTAGGGCTAACGGCACACGCAACTTTTTCTGGCGCTTTGCTGTGGCACACCTTCTACCCTTGGCCACAACGACCTGCAGGCTTAGTAGAACAAGGTTTTACCGAACTTGCCAAACGCTGGGTACCCATACTAGATGTATTCGAAGAGTGCGGCGTAAACGCATGCTACGAATTGCACCCAGGCGAAGACTTACACGATGGCATTACTTTCGAACGATTTTTAGAAGCCACTGGCAACCACGCGCGTGCCAACATTTTGTACGACCCCAGCCATATGGTGTTACAGCAAATGGATTACCTTGGTTTTATCGACGTGTATCACGAGCGCATTAAAGCGTTTCACGTTAAAGATGCCGAGTTTACCCCTTCTGCCAAAAGTGGCGTTTACGGTGGTTACCAAAGCTGGATAGATCGCCCTGGTCGCTTCAGAAGCCTAGGCGATGGGCAAACCGATTTTGTAAGTATTTTTAGCAAACTCACCCAACACGGCTACGATGGCTGGGCTGTATTGGAATGGGAGTGCTGCTTAAAACACCCTGAAGATGGCGCAGCAGAAGGCGCACCTTTTATACGCGATCACATTATTCGTCGCGCAGAAAAAGCCTTTGATGACTTTGCTGCAACAGGGGCAGACGAAGCGTTAAATAATAAAATTTTGGGGCTGTAGTTTTAAAAAAAATCTAATTTGGACCAACTCTTATTCAACGTAAATCACAATAACAAATAAAGGTCGCTACACTATGACAACCATTAATCGAGGGCGCATATTTAGTGCCAGCTGCGTTGCACTTGTTGTAACCGCTATGACACTTGGTGTGAGAGCCGGCATTATGACCGAGCTCGCAATGAAATTTGATTTAACTGATGTACAGCTCGGCTGGATTGCAGGTATGGCCTTTTTAGGCTTCCCTGTTGCCACCATGGTGGGCGGCTTAATCTATAACTTTATTGGCCCAAAGAAGTTAATGTACATAGCATTCGCAGGCCACCTACTAGGTTTAATACTTACTATTACTGCCAGCGGATTTTGGACGCTTATAATTAGTACTTTCTGTATTGGTTTTGCGAATGGTTCGGTAGAGGCAGCGTGTAACCCACTCATCGCCGACATTTACCACAAAAACAAAACCACTATGCTCAACCGCTTTCACGTTTGGTTCCCTGGGGGTATTGTGATTGGTGCACTTATGTCAGCGGGCTTGAGCCAGTTAGGCATGGGATGGGAAATAAAAATTGCCATTATGTTGCTGCCAACAATCGTTTACGGCTACATGATATTTGGCCAAACCTTCCCAGAAATGGAAAATACCGAAGTAGATACCGCCATTAATTTGCGCGCTTTATTTACCCCACTTTATATTTTTATGCTTATCTGTATGACCCTAACCGCCACCACAGAGCTAGGTACACAGCAATGGATTGAGCGCATACTAGGTAACTCTGGTGCCCACCCCATGTTGATTCTCGCTATGGTGACAGGCTTAATGGCAGTGGGTCGATACTTTGCTGGCCCCATTATTCACGCATTCAACCCAGCTGGTGTTTTGTTATTTTCTGCAATAATGGCATTTTTAGGTATTTACCTAATGAGTATTGCATCTGGCCCATTGGTTTATGCTGCTGCCATTATTTTTGCTCTTGGCGTAACTTACTTTTGGCCAACTATGATTGGGTTTGTTGGCGAAAACTGCCCTAAAACTGGCGCGCTTGGCATGTCCCTTATTGGTGGTGTGGGTATGTTTTCTGTAAGTATGTGGAGCCCAGTAATAGGCGGCTGGTTAGAATCCGCCAGAGCAGATGCGTTAGCCAATGGCTTAGTAGGTGAAGCGGCTGAACTGGCAGCGGGCCAATCCACTTTAGCCAATATATCGCTCTTCCCAATAGTATTAATTGTGCTATTCACTGGCCTATTAATATACAAGCGCAAATTTGCACCTAAATAATATTACTTGCTCGGCAAAAACTAATAAGCCCCTACAACACAGTGTTGCAGGGGCTTTTTTATACCAACTGGCTTTAATTTCAAATATTTGAATATAATTTAAACACCGCTAATTGTTATTCAAAACATTCAAGCCATTAATACCGCTATTTTTACAGGCCTTTTTTACCAAACACCTTACGCACACCATCCCCAAACGCCGAACCGGTAATCTTAGTTAATCTATCGCTTCCCAAGCCAATCATGCCCTTTATTGCTTCGGTAAAAAATGGCGTATTTAAATGGGTATTAACATTAGCGTTGTGATTAAAATTAGGAATAGCGTTAATTTCTATAAACTTTACTTCGCCATTGTCTAACGGCATTACATCTATACCTAACATAATATAACGTGTAGGGCTGGTGGCTTTTAACGTGTCTTGCAATATTGGCAATATCTTTCTTAACGGCGCTTTCGCTTTGTCTGCCAAACCTTTTGTTTCTTTATATTCAGAGGCTAGCGTAAGCGTTACTGCACTATTGGTATCTTCGTACCCTTTGTGATCTACCTGTACGGAATAATCTGTACTGCCCTTTTGATATTTAGGGCCGTGCAACAATATAAAGCCTTCATCAAATAAATAAACACCGCCATTCCACAAAAGCACATACACGCGTCCAACGGCTTTGCGGCCATCAATTAACCCTAGGTTTTCTATACCCGCCTGTAATATGTTGAATTTTGGCAGCTCAAAGTCTTTTAATTGCTGGTGGGCTATAACCTGAATACCGCGACCACCAGAAAGATGGCTAGGCTTAACAAACCAAATATCCACAGGGTCTTTATGCGCTAAGGCGTCTTCAACCGACGTAAATGTGGCTGGAAACACATCCTCAATACCGTGTTTTTTTAACTGCTTTGCAACGCTGCTTTTACTTTCTAAGGCATTGTAAACACTGGCATCTATTAGCTGTATATCTGTTTCTTGCTCATCGGGGTTTTCGCCATAAAATTTGCACCAATAGCTAAAGCGAATATTTTCTTTAACTTCGTAACGGCTATTTATTGTGCTAGCCGCCTTATTAAATTGCGCAACAGCCCTATTTGCAAAAACTTGAAGCATGTATCTTTCCATTTGCCGAGTTATTCTTTTCTGCATCATACCCTTTGCCCTGTTGGCGTACAATTTTCACATACCCTAAACGATAAGTGCGTTTTAACCTGTATCAACTCACCTGCCTATTCATTCACTAAAACCACCAAAACCATCACAAATAACATTCCAAACTTAAAACCAGCCAACACCATAGCCAAAAGATAATTGACAACGTTGTCGCAAATACAGTAAAACTACCTCTGCGCTAGCCGAGAATAGACGCAATAACGACTTTTAAGCGCATACAGCAGCTAAAAGCGTATAAAATTAATAAAACTTAGCACCAGAAAAAACCTAAAAAGCAGTACCTCAAACCATTCAATTCCAGAGTAAACACTACTGGAATTCACTTTATTTGCGTTAGCAATAACGCTTTTTAGGGGTTCGTATGTTTAAAAAAACTTTAGCCGTTGCAGGGCTAGCTTTAGCAGCAAACAATGCATTCGCAGCAACCAATTGCAGTGACCTCACCGACTGGAATAGCAGCACAGCCTATACCGGTGGCACCTCGGTAAAACACGCCAACAGTAAGTACACCGCCCAGTGGTGGACACAGGGTGCAGACCCGACAAGCCATTCAGGCCAATGGCAAGAGTGGAAATTTATAGATCAGTGCTCTTCATCGTCTAGCTCAAGTAGCTCTAGCAGCAGTTCCAGCTCGTCCAGCAGTAGTTCAAGCTCTAGCAGCTCATCTTCAAGCTCTTCCAGTAGCACCTCTTCAAGTTCATCCAGCTCATCCAGTTCTGGCGGCAGCTGTACAGACGCCCCCGTCTTTGCAGAAAACACCGCATATAACACCGGCGATGTTGTAACCAACTTAGAAAATTTATACAGCTGTGTTGTACCCGGTTGGTGTAAATTGGGTGGCGCCTATGAGCCAGGTCAAGGCTGGGCGTGGGAGCATGCTTGGAACCACGTAGGTACTTGTGGTACGTCATCCTCTTCATCTAGCTCGTCTTCCACCTCCTCTAGCAGCTCAAGCTCGTCTAGCTCATCCAGTTCATCAAGCTCTAGCAGCTCGTCGTCATCCGGCGGTGTGGGTGGCGGAAAGGTGCCTGCACACTCACTTGTAGGCTACTGGCACAATTTTGTTAACGGCGCAGGCTGCCCAATGCGCTTAAGTGAAATGTCGGATAAGTGGGACGTAATTGACATTGCCTTTGCCGATAACGACCCAGCAAGCAATGGTACCGTACACTTTAATTTGTTCCCCGGTACAGGCAACTGCCCAGCAATGAATGCAGAACAATTCAAAGCCGATATGCGTGCGCTACAGGCACAAGGTAAAGTATTTGTGTTATCGCTTGGTGGCGCAGAAGGCACCATAACCTTAAACACCGATGCCGACGAAGTTAATTTTGTTAACAGCTTAACTAACTTAATTAACGAGTGGGGATTCGATGGTGTAGACATAGATTTAGAAAGCGGCTCGCAACTTTTGCACGGCTCGCAAATTCAAGCGCGCCTCATTACGTCGCTGCGCACCATTGATGCCAATGTAGGCGGTATGGTGTTAACCATGGCACCAGAGCATCCTTATGTACAAGGTGGCTACATTGCTTACTCAGGAATTTGGGGTGCGTATTTGCCAATTATTGATGCGCTGCGCGATCAGTTGGATCTACTGCATGTGCAGCTGTATAACAATGGCGGCATCCTATCGCCTTATAACCCGCAAACGTTCCCTGCAGGCTCAGTAGATATGATGGTTGCCTCTGCACGTATGCTTATAGAAGGCTTTAATACGGGCGATGGCGGTTACTTCCAAGGTTTGCGACCAGATCAGGTATCACTAGGCTTACCTTCTGGCCCAAGCTCTGCTGGCTCTGGCTTGGCAACTAACCAAGCAATCATGGACGCATTGGATTGTATTACCCGAGGAACACATTGCGGCACTATCGACGCCGGCGGCATATACCCGTCATTTAACGGTGTAATGACGTGGTCGATAAACTGGGATGCCCACGATGGCTATATTTTCTCTAACCCTATTGGCGATAAGGTTCACAGCTTACCGTAACAAGTTAACCAATAAAGCTAGCACCTAATATGTTGGTTTTTTGATATCAAAAAAAGGGCACACATGTGCCCTTTCTATGTTTAGATAATTACTTTAATTAAATGTAAGTAAATTAAAGCCCACTTACATCTGACCGCGAAACATCACAACTTGCGGTATTCCAGTACTCGCCATATTTTGTAGAAGAATTGCCCTTCTGTACGCCTTGATATTCGTCACACACATGCGGGCTGCCAGAAGAATAATTCTTTATTTTTAGGTCGCGAATGGTCGCTCTATCGCCGTAATTGCGGTTAACACCAGCAATTGCGCCAATACTTGCGTCAATATTCACGCTATAAACCAGTAAATTACGCGGACCGCCGTTGTTTGTACAGTTACCACACGAGCGCCACAACTTACCGTGGGTACCATATGCAGTGAAGCCGCCGGCAACAATTGTTGTGCTGTTTTTCGAGTTGTGCTGAAAAATTTTATCCGGTGTACCACCATACCCGCCAGTAGAGTTATACGCCGAACCACCCACAATAGTCAGGGTGCCACCTTCAGACTTATTCGTGGCAGCATCTTCACAAATATCGTTCCAAACAACGTCGGCTAATGTGCAGTTGCCACTAGTGCAGTGAATGCCATCCGCACCACCGTTTGCAGCCAACTTAACATTGCGAATGGACGAGTTTTTAAGGGTTAGCACCGCGCCTTGAGTTTCACTATCGCCTACACAACTAAGGCCTATTGTTTTGCCGCCACAATCCACAAAGCGGTTTGTTAACGTAGCACCTGCGTAACACTCACTTGAGCTACCTACCTTTTGGAAGGTCCACAGCTGCCCCGCGCCGCCCCAATATGAATAAAGGCGGACATCTGCGCCGGTGTACATACTCATACCCCATACATCCAATGCGCGCCCGCTAAATTTAGACGTAATTGAATAGTAATCGCCACTTTGATTATCGATATACCAACGTTGGTTATCTGCGCCTGTGTATGCCCACTGACGAAGTTCCGCACCATCGTCTGCGTTCCACGCATATACATCTAATGACTTACCGCTGTGCACTGGTCGTATGGAGTAACTGCCATCGCTAAGCACTGCCACGTCAAACTGCTGGTTCACACCACCCAAAGCAAACCACTGCATAACATTGGCGCCATCTGCGGTGCTAAAGCTATCTACATCTAACGCGTTGCCATTAAGTTTAGAAACAATAATGTAGCGGCCTGAAGACAGTGCAGCAAAAGAACTAACACTAAAAGCCAACAGCGCCACCATAAGGATAAGTTTTTTCATATTTGTACTCTCATTTTTATGATTATTTTATTCCCCTGCTTAGAGCTGCGTAGGTGCAACAAACAAGGGAAGCCTCCGCAAACAATGAGGCTAGAAATTGCAACATAGCCACTGAAACGGCACACAAATATTACTCACTCACACTAATTTATACTATTAAAGTACTTTATATGCGTTTTGTAATTTCCCTTTATATTTCAACTAGTTATAAGCAATAAGCTCAAGTGATGTAACGTAGCTGTAACGCTGATGTAACAGCATTTACATACACATTAAAGTCACACCAACCCATTCTTTAGTTGTAGTTAACGCGTCTAACTGCTTAGAATGACGAGGGAAAAGACATATAAACCATCACTTCACATATAAACCATATTAGAAATTAATCTAAGCTGTGAGCGGGCCGTTTTTACTCAAAAAGGTCAAATAGCGCTATATCAGAACCACAATCGCTTGCGGCTAGATCGCGCAGTATTAACTCTCACTTGATCGCCCTTCTCTTCTTCCATTAACACGACGCGTTCACGGACCTCATCAATCTCACTCGCTGCTGCAGTAAACACAAATTCTACAGCTCCATCTAAGGCAGTATTAAATGTAATTGCACCCGCTTTATCAAAGCGTTTAGCAACCACTGCACTTGGGTGGTGATACCTATTTTTATAGCCTGCGCTATACACCACATAGCTGGCGTTTACGGTATCTATAAACTCTTTAGATGAGGATGTTTTGCTACCGTGATGCGCAGCCACAAGCAAATCCACTTTTGTTGGTAGCAACCCACTCGCTATTAAATGGCGCTCGACTGTTTTATCTATATCGCCTGGCAGCAATATTTTTCTATTTTGGAAAGTAACCAACAGCACACAGGATTGATTATTTATATCCTGCTTCACAAAAGACGGTATTAACGCGGGCATAGAAGGCGGCCATATAGGCGAAACAGAAAGCTCCCCTAGCTGCCAATGCTCACCGGCAGCACAGGTAGCTAACGGCGTATTTAAAAGTGCGGTTTGATTTATAAGGTGCGTTGTTTTTTCTAAACCTAAAGCCGATGCAATGACCTTAGATGCGGGCATTAAATTTAACAGCGGCCCCACCCCACCTGCGTGATCGTTATCTGAATGACTTACAAATACAGCATCTAGCTGGGGTATGCCTTTACTTTTTATTACTGGGTAAACAACCCGCGACCCCATATCAAAATCGTCGGAAAAAGCTGCGCCGGCATCGTATAAAAAATTAGCCGATGGCGATTCAACTAATACCGACAACCCCTGCCCCACATCTAGCACAGTTACAACAAACTTATCTGGTTTGGATGATTGATCAAAGAAAACACATACAGCAATGGCAACTCCGAGTGCTCTACATGCCAGTGCACGTGGCAATAAAATTAAAACCGTTGCAAAAAATGCCAGCCATTTAGCCGGTGTAGAAAGCGATAGATTAAATACAGGCAGTGTATTTTGAATATCTACCACCCAATTCAACCACCAAAGCACTATAGCTAAGAGTGTATCCGCAACCTGCAAACAACCGAGCGCACCCCATTCCCAAATAGAAAACAGTACACTAGCCAATAGAACCAAAGGCACGACCAAAATAGATACAACCGGTACAGCCACAACATTAGCAAACGGACTTACCCAGCTAATTTGCTGGCCAAGCACAATTAAAAGCACGAATAACCCAACAAATAACTGCCACTGCATGAGCATTAGCGCTTTAGCACCGCGCAGTATTTTACTTGCGCTAGCAAAAGCCTTGGTTGTTTCAACATTTGTAGCAAACGCAGCAGGTTTTGCAGTAAAACTAAAAAACAGACACGCAACCGCACCAAAGCTTAACCAAAACCCTGCAGATAAAAACGCAAATGGGTCTACCAGCACAACAACAATGGCAGCAATTATTAATATACGTACACCGCTAAAATATTTGCCTGTTATTAGCGCAAAGTTAACTGCAACCACCATAATAAGCGCCCGCATAGTAGGCACCGCAAAGCCTGCTAACCCCGCATAAAAAAATGAAAATAAAATTGAAAAAATAAAAGGCAAGGCAAGTACAAAATAAGAGGATCGATGTAATCTAGCACTGGCTTTTAATAGCCCAAAGCCAAACCACCAACCTAAAGTGGCAATTAACCCGATATGTAAGCCAGATATCGCCATTAAATGCACGGTGCCAGACTTGTTTAATACTGCCCAGCGCGCAGTATTAATATGCGATTTATCGCCATACGCCAAGGCCCGCATTAAATCGTGATGGCGCAGCTTGTTTTCGGCTTTGGTAAACGCATTATCTAACCACTGGCGACGCGCTTCAAACGTTGCAAGCCCACTTGCAAGTTGCGAAACATTTACAACTTTATCTTTAGTGCGCACATAGCCGGTTGCCATAATGCCCTGCTGTAACAACCACGCGTGATAATCAAAGCCATCGGTATTTACAAGGCCCCGAGGTTTACGCAACCGCACGGTTACCTGCCACTGCTGCCCAACCTCTAACGCGGGTGCACCATACCAAGACAGCCTAATAGATTCCCGCCAAGGCGTAAGCGCTTTACATTTTAACGGCTGAGCAAGGCTCACAGTCTCTGTACATGCGATAGACACAGGCTTGGCAATAAACCGCGTGCTTAGCGCACCTACCTGCGGCAAAGACGCAACCTCAAAGTGTACGTTTAAATCTTGCAGCTCAAGCTCTACGGGTAACTGCGCATTTACTACATGGGAAATACGTGCAACCCCCATGCTCACGCCAAGTAAGGCAGCCAATAGCATAGCAATTACAATGCGTACGCTTTGTAAATATCGAAGAAAATGGAGAAAGAGGTATAACCCCACTAAAGAGAGAATAACAATAACGGCTGTTGAGAGAGAGCATGGCGCGGATGGCAGCCAAACCACAGCCCCTAGAGGGATTAAAAAACACAGTAGTAAGCTATTTGGCATTCCTTGCCTCCAATCTAAGCTATTTGCTCCTATCTTTGCACCTATACTGGCATCTGTATTAGGGTAGAAGGCAGCCGATACTCGTAATACACCTTAAAGCGTGATTTTTATGCACTATCCTTGCGCACAGCCAGTTACGAATAGTATTGCCAAACTTAACCTAGGTCAAAGATCACTGGCACAAGGTAGCACTACACGGCATAATAGCGCCCGTTTAAAACAATGCTCAGCAATAACGTTGCAAATTCCAGCGAATTTACCCTCTGATGTAGGGTTCACAATATCCCTAGAGTTTTGGTAAGCCTTATACATGCCTAGAAAAATCTTTAAGAGCTGGATTCCAGACCCCGTAAAGATTCGCAATAATCCTGCGCTCAAGTTTCTTGGTGTATTGTTGCACGACCCCTACCTTTTCCATCTAAATCGCCACTCTGTAGCTGTCGCTTTTTTCGCTGGCTTGTTTATCACTTTTTTACCCATTCCTGGCCAGGTACCGCTGGCAGCGCTTGCAGCACTCGTACTGCGCTGCAATTTGCCCATCACCATTGCGTTAGTTTGGATAAGTAACCCGCTTACCTTCCCCATTATTTTCTACGCGGCCTATAAGCTTGGGGCGCGCCTATTAGACCACCCCCCGCAAAAATTTCATTTTGAGCTTACGTGGGAATGGCTGCAAACCGATTTTGCGCACTATTGGCAACCGCTGCTATTGGGCTGCATTATTGCCAGCTTTTTCTTTAGCTGTTTAGGCTACGTAACCATTAACTGGATGTGGCGCTGGAATGTAAGCAAACGCTGGAAAGAACGCGCCGAAAAACGCGCCCTTAACAAACCTCACAAATAGCCCTCTTTCCCCCCATAAGCCGCCGCTATTACACCTAGTGTATCAGCCCCAAACTGCACCTTATTCCTACGCACACGCCACTTGTGTGGCCTAGTGGACAGTTTTGCTAACTTTACTAAACTTAAGGCATAGCCAAGGGTTGAGTACTGTATGTCTATAAAGAAAATGATGACAACGCGCTTAATAACCGCTGCCCCGACAGATACTGTTGGACGGTTGAGCAAAATTTTTGCCACGCTGCCCATTCACCACGTATTGGTTGTAGAAGCAGATAAGCTAATTGGCGTTGTATCTGACAGAGATGTGCTTAGAAATATTAGCCCTTTCGTAAACACCAAAGCGGAAGAAGCAAAGGACACGTTCACCCTTTCGCGCCAAGCCAAGCAAATAATGAGTAAAAAACCGGTAACCATTCGGGTAGATAGACCCGTGCGCGAAGCGGGCAAACTTATGCTAGAGAAAAAAGTAAGCCTACTGCCCGTTGTAGATGAAAACGAGCAGCTTATAGGTGTACTTAGCTGGAAAGACGTGATGAGGTTTATCGTCGAGTAACGATTAAGCCTCTGTTTCTATTGAGGGTATGCCGCCGCGATCTGTTTTTCTGCGGCCCTTCTTGCTAATGCGCATATCGTACACTGGCCGCTTACTGCCTTGCCGCGAGCGTCTATCTTGGTTTTTTCGACGCTCGATAAATGGCTTTTTGGGGCTGCCCACAGGCTGACGCTCGCCGCTAATACCATCCGAGGGAGCGGCTTGGTCTTTACGCGCAGGCGTCTTTGTACCCATTGTAGGGTGTGTGGGAGTGATTGAATTAACCATTGTTACACCAACAATACACCAACTAGTTGTTAAGCTTATAGGCAAATAACATGCCCTATAAGCTTATATCGGCCGATTACGGTTATTATTTATACCAATTTAATTTTTCGTGACAGCGAACTACATCACCAATAATCAGTAAAGTTGGCGCATGAACGTCCAAACCCTCTATTTTTGCCGCCAGTCCAGCTAAATCAGACACATGTACGCGCTGCTCAGGCAGCGTGCCGCGCTCAATTAAGGCCGCTGGTGTACTTGGCGATTTGCCATACTCAATTAACTTACTGCAGATAGTTTCTAGCCCCGCTAAACCCATGTAAAACACCAACGTTTGCTGTTTATCGACAAACTCAGACCAGCGGAAATTCTCTTTACCTTCTTGTAAATGACCAGTAATAAAACGTACAGACTGCGAGTAATCGCGATGCGTAAGAGGAATACCAGAATAGCTGGCGCAGCCAGACGCGGCCGTAATACCAGGCACCACTTGGAATGGGATTTTGTGCTCGGCGAGCAGGTCTATTTCTTCGCCGCCACGGCCAAAAATAAACGGGTCGCCGCCTTTTAAGCGCAATACGCGCTTGCCCTGCTGTGCCAGCTCTAGCAGCATTTGGTTGATTTTTTGCTGCGGTACCGCGTGCTCGGCGCGCTTTTTACCTACATAAATACGCTCGGCATCGCGGCGAGTCATTTCTAAAATAGGTTCCGATACCAGCCTATCGTAAAGCACCACTTCTGCTTGCTGCATTAATCGCAGCGCCTTAAAGGTAAGCAAATCTGGGTCGCCTGGGCCTGCCCCCACTAAATAGACTTCACCCGTTTTTTCTACCGATGCACTATCTAACTGCGCCTCAATTAACTGCTCTGCAGCTGCCAAGTTACCGCCCAGTACTTTTTCGGCAATGGGGCCATTTAAAATATTTTCCCAAAAGCGTCTACGCAAATCGCCATTTTCGAATACGTCCTTTGCGCGCTGACGAAATTTACTGGCCAGCTGTGCCAATTGGCCATACGCAGCGGGAATGGAGCTTTCCAGCATACTGCGCACACGGCGCGCCAACACAGGCGCTTCGCCGCCGCTGGTTACCCCAATAATTAGGGGCGAACGATCAATAATGGCCGGCATTATCACGCTGCACAATGCGGGGCTATCGACCACATTCACCGGTAATTTAATTGCGTGACAATCTGCCGCCACAACGCTATTTACCGCATCGATATCGGTTGCAGAGATAACCAAAATCACATCGTCTAGAAACGTTTGATCGTACTCTTGCTTAAACACCTTGCCATTAGACGCAGCAACAAGCTTCTCTAGCTCTTCCGAAACCTTTGGCGCAACAACATGTAGCTTAGCGCCCGCTTTATGTAATAAGCGCGCTTTACGCGTGGCTATTGTTCCGCCACCTACTATTAAGCATGGCTTAGCTTTTAAATCGAAAAAGAGGGGTAGATAATCCATAGCTGTAACCTAAGGGTATTAATACAAGCCAATATTGTTAGCAACTTTCACACAACACAGTATGCGCCTAGCCTGCAAAGGCTGAGTTATTGTAAAAATATAGCTTATTAAAACGGAAGAGAGTAAAAACAAAATCGCCCCATTTTAACGGGGCGATTGCGTAACAGGAGTAAGCTAAACAGCTAACTAAACAATTAGCTAAACCGTTAGTTGGTTACCAACTAAGCCTTAGCAATAACCGTTTTACCATTCATATACGGTTGCAAAGCAGCAGGGATTTCTACACTGCCATCTTCGCGCTGATAGTTTTCTAAAACAGCTACCAATGTACGGCCCACAGCCAAACCAGAACCGTTAATGGTGTGCAGTAATTCTGGCTTATTGGTTTCGCTATTGCGGTATCTGGCCATCATTCTGCGCGCTTGGAAATCACCAAAACAACTGCACGAAGAAATTTCGCGGTACTTACCCTGCGAAGGAATCCACACTTCTAGGTCGTAGGTTTTCGTCGCACTAAAGCCTATGTCGCCGCCGCACAGCACTACTTTACGATAAGGTAAGCCCAGTTTTTGCAATATAGCTTCGGCGTGCTGTGTGAGCTCTTCTAACGCGTTGAGCGAGTCTTCTGGCTTAACCAACTGCACAAGCTCTACTTTTTCAAACTGGTGCTGACGAATCATGCCGCGCGTATCGCGACCGTAGCTACCTGCTTCAGAACGAAAACATGGTGTGTGCGCAACAAATCGCACAGGTAATTGGCTCTCATCAAAAATTTCACCGCGCGCAATATTGGTAACAGGTACTTCTGCGGTGGGAATTAAATAGAACTCGCGATCGTCGGTAAGTTTGAACAGATCTTCTTCAAACTTTGGCAATTGGCCGGTACCATAGAGTGAATCTTTATTCACAATATAAGGCACATATACTTCTTCGTATTTGTGCTCATCAATGTGTGTATTGAGCATTAACTGAGTAAGCGCACGGTGCATGCTTGCAATATCGCCACGCATTAACGAAAAACGCGCGCCAGTAATTTTAGTAGCCGTTTCAAAATCTAAACCGCCAATGGCTGCACCCACATCTACGTGGTCTTGCACTTCAAAGTCGAAGGTTTTTGGCTCGCCCCACTTACTAATCTCTACGTTGTCGTCTTCACTTTTACCGGCAGGCACATCATCGTGCACCATATTTGGAATAGCAGAAACCAACGCTTCCAACTCACCTTGCAATGCTTGCAGGTTTTGCTCGGCTTCAGCCAATGCCGATTTCAAGTTATCAACTTCTTGCAGCAATGGGCCAATATCTTCACCCGCGGCTTTTGCTTTACCAATATTTTTAGAGCGGGTATTACGCTCTTGCTGCAACGATTCGCACGCAGTTTGCAATGTGCGACGGCGCTCTTCTAACGCTGTAAACGCTTGGGTATCTAATTCATAGCCACGCTTTTTTAAATTTTCGGCTACATCGTTTAATTGATTGCGAAGTAATTTCGGGTCCAACATGATTTAAACACTTATACTAGTTTTTCGGTTAATACGATGGCCACAACGACCGCCGAGATGCTTAATACTACATTCGCTACAACATAGCTAATTGCTATTTGCCAATGGCCACTTTGCCACAGGTGTAGCGATTCGATTGAAAAGGTAGAAAAGGTGGTAAACGCACCTAAAAATCCAATCATTATTACATGGCGCCACACTGGTGCCAGCATGGCTTTTTCTACAATAACAACGTAGAACACGCCCATTAAAAAAGAGCCCAATACGTTTACTGTTAATGTCGCAACAGGAAACTTAAGTTGCGCCGGCATCCACGCAATAGAAACACTGTAGCGTGCCAGTGCGCCAAGCGCCCCGCCTAGCGCAACTGCGAGCCATAAAATAAGCGATGTTGCAGGTACAGCAGAAGTCAAAATAGTCAGCCTTACATTTTAGTTAACCGCATGCTACGCAACAGCGATTAAGTTAATCTGATTTATCGTGCCGGGCTTGCTCATTTAAACTGCGCAAATTACGTAGTTTTTCGGCAATTTTAATTTCTAAGCCGCGCTCAACTGGCTGGTAATACGCTCGGGGCTCTAACTCATCTGGAAAGTAGTTTTCCCCAGCTGCAAAACCGCCCTCTTCGCTATGCGCGTACCTGTAGCCTTCGCCGAACCCCAAATCTTTCATCATGCCAGTTGGTGCATTGCGCAAGTGATTGGGCACTGGGTGGCTAGGCGAGCTTTTAACATCTGCCATTACAGCGTTGAACGCATTATACACAGCATTACTTTTAGGTGCTGCAGCTAGGTAAACAATTGCATGCGCTATAGCCAGTTCTCCCTCTGGGCTACCCAATCGCGTGAACACATCCCACGCTGAGGTTGCAATTGCCAGGCCACGCGGGTCGGCATTGCCTATATCTTCGCTCGCCATACGCACTACCCTGCGGGCAATGTATAGCGGGTCGCAGCCGCCATCGAGCATTCGGGCAAACCAATACAGGGCTGCATGAGGGTCGGACCCGCGCACAGACTTATGCAATGCGGATATCTGCTCGTAAAAGATATCGCCGCCCTTATCAAAGCGGCGAAAATCACCAGTTACCACCTGAGTAAGTATATCTAGGTCGATACACTCGCCATCTTCGACTAAATCGGAGGCTATTTCCAATAGGTTGAGCAAGCGCCGAGCGTCGCCATCAGCGGCCTGAATAAGTAAATTCGCCCCATCTTCAGCCACATTCAACTCGCGCGCACCCAAACCGCGCTTGGTATCGGCGAGTGCACTTTGCAAAAGCTCGGTTAAATCTTGTTGGGTAAATCCCTTAAGCACATAAACCCTGCAGCGGGAAAGCAATGCATTATTAACCTCAAACGAGGGGTTTTCTGTTGTTGCGCCAACAAATACAACGGTGCCATCTTCAACGTAAGGTAAGAAAGCATCTTGCTGGGATTTATTAAAGCGGTGCACCTCATCCACAAACAACACCGTGGTGCGACCGTACATATTGCGCTGTTGCTCGGCTTCGGCAACCGCTGCGCGAATTTCTTTTACCCCAGACAACACCGCCGATATGGCTATAAAGTGGCCTTGTATTTCATTGGCCAATAAACGTGCGAGCGAGGTTTTACCCACCCCTGGTGGGCCCCATAAAATCATAGAGTGAATTTGGCCGCGCTCTAAAGCCAATCGCAAAGGTTTACCCTTGCCTAGCAGATGGGTTTGCCCCATATATTCTTTTAGCGTACGCGGCCGCATACGGGCAGCCAATGGCTGATGCAGCGGCGCAGTATCGAAGAGGTTTTGGCTAGACATAACTCTATTCGATAATTACATCTACACCAGCGGGCGGCGTAAATTCAAACTGTGCGGGGGTAAGCGCAGCTTTAGTATTGACTTTACCGAAAGTAATAGATGTAACTTGATCGAGCATATCGTGCATAACAATTGACGCAAGCTGGTCTTTCTTGAAAGTAACAGTCAACTTCTTAAAATCGGCATTTGCAGTATCTAAATAACTTAACTCAAAGCTGGTGCTTTTTTTATCGTTACTCGCACCGCTTTTGGTTACTTTAAACTGCTTTTCTATCGCACTTCGGTTGCCCGAAAGAATACTTGCGGGGCTATTACGCATTTTTTCAGATTGATAAATACTTACTTGCTCTAAATCTGGGTCGTACACCGAGATGGTGTCTGGGTTAGAAACAATTATTTGCTCGTACGGAGGCAGTGTTCGCCAGTAAAAATACCCGGGGCGTAAAATTTTAAATTCGCTCTCCGTTTTTTGTATTTCTTCCCCGTCTGCCGAGGTGATTACCTGCATTGCCTTACCGCTGACCGTATTAAATTGATCAAGCTTACCTATCAACGCATCAATATCATCAGCTCGTACAACTGTGGCTACCAACATAGTTACAGCCACCAAACAAACTTTCGTTAAACGCATACACATAACCTTAGCTTTGCGAGCTATTAATAACTGTTTTTACCGTTTAGGCGGTGGTGGCGCCAAAACTTCGCGGCTGCCATTGTTGCCCATTTCGGTTACTACCCCTGCCGCTTCCATTTGCTCAATTAAACGCGCGGCGCGGTTATAACCAATTCTTAATTTACGCTGTACCGAAGAAATACTTGCTTTGCGCGACTCAGTAACAATTGCCACCGCTTGGTCGTACAATGCGTCTGATTCGGGGTCACCACCGCCCTCGTCGCCCTCATTGCTAAACCCAGGCACGGGGATGCTATCTACCGATTCGCTAAATATTTCATCTAAATAATTTGGCTCGCCGCGTTTTTTCCAATCGTTAACCACGTTGTGCACTTCGTGATCGTCAATAAACGCGCCATGCACACGCACTGTGTGTGCAGTACCCGGCGGCAAGAACAACATGTCACCGTGACCAAGTAATTGCTCCGCCCCACCTTGATCTAAAATTGTGCGCGAATCAATTTTGGATGAAACCTGAAACGCCATGCGCGTAGGCACGTTCGCCTTAATTAAACCAGTAATTACATCCACCGACGGCCGCTGCGTAGCAAGCACTAAATGAATACCCGCGGCACGTGCTTTTTGTGCAATACGCGCAATTAACTGCTCTACTTTTTTGCCTACAATCATAATCATGTCGGCAAATTCGTCGATAACCACCACAATAAAGGGCAAGGTATCTAACTCTGGGGCGGTAGCGCCTTCTATTTCTACCACGCCATCGTCTTCAGGCGACCACAGTGGGTCTAAAATAGGCTCGCCAGCTTTTTTGGCATCGCGAACTTTTTTGTTGTAGCCGGCAATATTGCGTACGCCTAGCTTAGACATTAACTTATAGCGACGTTCCATTTCCCCCACACACCAGCGCAAGCCAGTTGCGGCTTCTTTCATATCGGTAATTACCGGTGTGAGCAAATGTGGAATACCGTCGTAAACCGAAAGCTCCAACATTTTCGGGTCGACCAATACAAGGCGTAACTCTTCGGGAGTAGCTTTATAAAGCATACTGACCAACATAGAGTTAACCCCCACCGACTTACCAGAACCCGTGGTACCCGCAACCAACAAATGCGGCATTTTGGCAAGATCGGCAACAATTGGTTCGCCCGAAATATCGTGACCTAGGGCCAGTGTTAGCGGCGACTTGGACTTTTCGTACACTTCAGAAGCAATAACTTCACTTAAGCGCACCATTTCGCGGTGCTCGTTAGGAATTTCCACCCCAACAACCGACTTGCCCTGAATCACCTCAACCACACGTACACTGCTAACCGCCAGCGAGCGCGCCAAATCTTTTGCAAGGTTGGTAATTTTGCTTACCTTTACACCTGCTGCTGGCTGAATTTCAAAGCGAGTAACAACCGGCCCCGGCAACACTGCCGTCACTTCGGCAATTACACCAAAATCTTTTAGCTTTATTTCTAGAAGCCTACTCATAGCCTCTAGCGACTCTTCCGAGAAACCTTTATCTGAGCGCTTTTCGCCGGCATCTAGCAAATCGATTGGAGGCAGTTCACCAACAACTTCGTTGTCATCAAATTTAAGTTTTTGCTGCTTCTCTTTTTGAACCCGTACGCTTGGCTCCTCGCGCTTTTTAGGCGGCGTAATGGTAGGGGGTATGCGCTTCTCCTCCTTCTTTACCTGTATTTTTACGGCTTCTTTACGTTTCTGCACGGCTTCTTTTACTTGTTTTCTTTCCTTAGAGTTTGCGCGCCATACAATGAACCGATGCTGAAGATAGCCAGAAAACTGCACAACCTTTGCACCAATCCAATCCATTACCGCAAGCCATGAGATGTCGACAAATATTGTGAGACCAAACAAGAAGGTAGAAAGCAGCAACAATGTACCGCCAATGTAGCCAAACGTGCCGTCAATCGCGGTGGCGACAGTGAGGCCAAGGTAACCGCCAGATGAAAAAGGAAGTGCTTCGCTAGCAATGCCGTACTGCATTACAGCAATGCCGGTGCCTGCAACCATAACCAAGCACAGGCCAACAAAGCGCAACAGTAGGATAATTGGGTCAAAAGGCAGCCC
Source organism: Saccharophagus degradans 2-40 (assembly GCF_000013665.1). Taxonomy (NCBI): domain Bacteria; kingdom Pseudomonadati; phylum Pseudomonadota; class Gammaproteobacteria; order Cellvibrionales; family Cellvibrionaceae; genus Saccharophagus; species Saccharophagus degradans. The sequence goes on along the minus strand of NC_007912.1, from coordinate 2,163,721 downwards.
GCTGCGGTCTCGCAACTGCAACCACACCTGATAAGCTAGCAAAATTGGGAACAAGTAGGCTAAACGGCCAAACAAGGATAAGAAAATATCTGCTAGCATTGCCCCTGCTGGGCCGCCGGCATTTTCTATCGGGGCGCCAGTACCCGTAATAGACCAACCTGGGTCGTTAGGGCTATAGGTGAACAAGGCGAGCGCAAGGTAAGCACAGGCAGCAATTAGCGCCAACAATAAACCTTCGCGCACAATTAGCAGTAATCGGCTGGAATGTACTCCCTGCTCTGCGGTTTGGATAGATTCTTTTTTACTCAAAACGGTTACCCTGTTAATTTGACGCGCATTGTACCCCTTTTTTGACCCTACGTTCAGGGAACTATTGCTATAAATACAACGCGTTAAGCTGTTTGCTTTTCGCACAAAACAAAAGATAGCGTTTGACTATCAGATACATAAATCACAATAAATGGCTGGCATAGGTGAAATCACTTATGATGCAGCCCAAAACATACTATTGGAACCAAAATCATGACTGACGTACAGCACCATCAAGTGATTGTCCTTGGATCTGGCCCTGCAGGTTACACTGCGGCCATCTATGCGGCACGCGCCAACTTAAAGCCCGTTGTTATCACCGGTATGCAACAAGGTGGGCAGCTAACAACCACGACTGAAGTAGAAAACTGGCCTGGCGGCGTTGCAGACCTACAAGGCCCAGACTTGATGGTGCAAATGCAACAACACGCAGAGCGTTTTGATACCGACATTATTTTTGACCACATCCACGAATGCGATCTCAGCAAGCGCCCTTTCACCCTTAAAGGCAACAACACTTACACTTGTGACGCGCTTATTATTTCAACTGGCGCATCCGCACAGTACCTCGGCTTGCCTTCTGAAGAAGCATTCATGGGTAAAGGCGTATCTGCGTGTGCAACCTGTGACGGCTTTTTCTATCGCGATAAAAAAGTGATTGTTGTAGGTGGTGGTAATACCGCTGTTGAAGAAGCGCTATACCTATCTAACATTGCTAGCGAAGTAACTCTTGTACACCGTCGCGATAGCTTGCGCTCTGAGAAAATCTTGCAAGAGCGTCTTTTCGCTAAAGAGAAAAACGGCAACGTTAAAATTATGTGGAACCAAAATCTAGACGAAGTTCTAGGCGATGATAGCGGTGTAACCGGCGCGCGCTTAAAATCTAGCATCGACGGCTCAACCCAAGAAATCGACGCATCAGGCGTATTTATCGCCATTGGCCACAAGCCCAATACCGACATTTTCCAAGGCCAACTGGAAATGAAAGATGGCTACATTGTGATCAAAAGCGGCCTAAATGGCGAAGCAACTTCCACAAGCGTGCCAGGCGTGTTTGCTGCAGGTGACGTTGCCGACCATATTTACCGTCAAGCTATCACCTCTGCTGGCTTTGGCTGTATGGCTGCACTAGACGCTGAAAAGTTTCTAGATAGCTAATTTAGGCAACCAGTTACTATTATCTAGCAAACACTTATCTAGTAAACTGCAGGCAAATTTAGCTTAGCTTTATTTGCCTGTCGCTGCGGGCTACTTAGCTATTTCAATGCGACTTCTCAATTTGGAAGCATATGCCTGAATTAGTTTGGCTCAACCCGCACGATACCGTCTTCCCTCCCACCACTAGCGCATTAGAAGACCCAAATGGTCTACTTGCAGTGGGAGGAGATCTCTCCCCCGCCCGGCTAATAGCTGCCTATAAAAAAGGCATCTTCCCATGGTTCGACGACTCCCAACCTATTCTGTGGTGGAGCCCAGACCCGCGCATGGTGTTGCTACCGCAAAATTTACACCTTGGTAAAACACTTAAAAAACTCGCCAAAAAACAAGCATTCAAAATTACCATAGACACGCATTTTAGCGATGTGATGCAGGGCTGCGCCCAGCCGCGTGCCGATCAAGATGGCACTTGGATAACCACAGATATGGAAAACGCGTATCTAGAGCTACACAAGCTCGGCTACGCCCACAGTATAGAAGCGTGGCAAGATGGTGAGCTCGTCGGAGGCCTGTACGGTATCGCCATCAATCGCGTTTTTTATGGCGAATCTATGTTTAGCAAAGTGTCTGGCGCATCCAAAATAGCGTTCGCCAACCTTGCAACTCAACTGGCGAGCTGGGGCTTTTATGCCATCGATTGCCAAGTTGCCACCGAATACCTCGCCTCGTTTGGGGCAGCAGAAATGCCTCGTGTAGAATTTGAGCAAATATTACAACAATCACTGCAAAGTCAGCCCCCCAAGTGCCAAATAGAGGGGTGGCAAAATAGTTGGAATATGCCAGACTATGGCCAACTCTTTTAGCTATTTGCCAGTTGGCGCTCTATAAGTGACAGATTTAAACGAACTTAAATTATTTGCTACCACCCCACACCCGTGCAGCTACCTCGACGACCGAGACGCTACCACCGTTTTTATCGACCCCGAAGTAAGCGTTGACCAAAACCTATACAGCCAACTTACCAACTACGGGTTTCGGCGCAGCGGTAAACACATATACCGCCCAGCCTGCAAAACCTGCCAAGCGTGCATCCCCATTCGAGTAGACGTTGAAACTTTTACACCCAACCGCAGTCAACAAAGATGTTTGCGCAAAAACAAAGATTTAACCGTAACAGTGGTAAGCACTATCGACACGGATGAGCACTACACGCTGTACGCAAAATATATAGAGCGGCGCCACTCTGACGGCGATATGTACCCTCCTAAACGGGATGAATATCGCAGTTTTCTTTCGGCGCAATGGGGGGTAACCAAGTACCTCGAATTTAGAAATAGCGAGAATAGTTTAATTGGGGTGGCTGTCGCCGACCAACTAAAAAACGGCATATCTGCCGTGTACACTTTTTTCGACCCAAACGAGCAAAAGCGCAGCCTAGGGGTTTATGCGGTACTCGCCCAAATAGAGTGGGCCCAAAAGCAAAGTAACCGCTATGTTTATTTGGGATACTGGATTAAAGAGTGCCAAAAAATGAGCTATAAAACACTCTACAAACCGTTTGAATTATTTATTAACAATCAATGGCTAACATTTATTTAACACATGCCGTATAACAGCTAACATCAACCCCCATACAGCAAATAACACCGCTAGTAATAAATTCCCACCGTATAAAACTTAAGTAAGTAGTATTAACAGAACACAATAAAAATCGCACCAAACGGAGCAATACATGATTGGATACCAACGTTTACTTCGCAGCATAACCTTTTGCCTGCTAGTGCTAGCAGTATGCACGCCAAACGCTTTTGCATTGAAAGGCGTAGAAAAAGTGGTGCAAACCGAAGGGATTACCGAATACCGCCTTAAAAACGGCTTGCAGGTGCTGCTATTTCCAGACCCAACCAAAGAAACCGTTACGGTAAACATTACCTATCACGTTGGCTCCAAACACGAAAATTACGGCGAAACGGGTATGGCGCACCTGTTGGAGCACTTGCTTTTTAAGGGTACCCCCAAGCATAAAGATATACCCGACGAACTCACCAAGCATGGTGCCAAAGCAAATGGCACCACTTGGCTAGATAGAACCAACTATTACGAAACATTTAACGCTACCGAAGAAAACCTACGCTGGGCACTAGAGCTCGAAGCCGACAGAATGGTGAATTCGTTCATTAAAAAAGAGCACCTCGACAGCGAAATGACCGTTGTACGCAATGAGCTAGAACGCGGTGAAAACAGCCCTTTCCGTGTGCTAATGCAAAAAATGCAAGCTGCGTCATATATGTGGCATAACTACGGCAAAAGTACTATTGGTGCTCCATCCGATTTAGAAAACGTATCTATCGAGCGTCTGCGCAATTTTTACGAGACCTATTACCAGCCAGACAACGCAACACTTATTGTCGCGGGTAAAATTGATGAAGAGGCAACGCTAAAACTCATCAAGAAATATTTTGGCAAAATTAAAAAGCCCAAGCGCACTCTCCCAACGCTCTACACCCAAGAAACCCCCAGCGATGGAGAGCGCACTGTTACCGTACGCCGAGTGGGCGACATACAACTTGTTATGGCTTCCTACCACACGCCTTCGGCTGTCCATCCAGACAGCGCAGCAATTGCTGTACTCGCCAATATTATTGGTGATAACCCAACCGGACGGCTTTATAAAAACGCAGTAGAAACTGGTATCGCTTCGCAAGTATTTGCGTGGGACCAATCCTTAAGCGACGCTGGCTCTTTTAGAGCTGGCGCAATTGTAGATAAGCAAAAAGACCTCGCTGCCGCTGAGGCAGTACTTATAGAACAAATGGAAACCCTAACCGCCACCCCCGTTACTGAGGCAGAGCTGGAAAGAGCCAAGCGCAGTATCGCTAAAGATTTTGAAAAAGCGATGAACAACACAGAATCTGTAGCCATCGGCTTAAGCGACTGGGTAACCACAGGCGATTGGCGTCTGCGCTTTTTACAGCGCGACAGAATTGCAGAAGTCACCCTCGAAGACGTTCAGCGCGTAGCCAAGGCCTACTTTACTCAGAACAACCGCGTTGTAGGGCGTTTTATTCCTACCGAAACACCGCAGCGCGTTACCCTGCCGCAACCAGAGAGTGTTGCCAGCCTACTAGAAGGTTACGTTGGCAAACAAAATGTAAGCATGGGCGAAGCGTTTGACCCATCCTATGACAATATTGCCGAGCGCACGCAAACCTTTACCGTGGCAGATACCATACAAGTTGCCATGATTCCCAAAAAGACTCGTGGCGAAACGGTGCGCCTCAATATTCAAATTAATTACGGCACTCTAGAAAGCTTAACCGACACCCAAGCTTATGCCGGCATTGTGGGCCAAATGCTCGACAAGGGTACAAAAAACTACACCCGCGAAGAAATGAAGGATCAGTTCGACAAATTAAAAACCTACGCGGGCTACGGCAGCAACCCTGGTAGCGCATGGGCTTGGATGGAAACCGATAAAGAAAACCTCATCCCCGCATTGCAATTGCTGGCTGAAGGTTTGAAAAACCCAACCTTCCCTCAGTCGGAGCTCGATGTAATTAAATCCGCCACCAAAGTTTCGCTTGAATACTCACTGCAAGACCCTAATACCATTGCGCAAACAGAAGCTTCTCGCCGCCTACTGCCAGTAGATAAGGGGCACCCGCACTACAGCCCAACACTGCAAGAGAGTATCGATAGCTTAAACTCATACAGTCGCGACGAACTTATCGAATATTACAACCGGTTTTTTAGCGCAAACAATATGATTGTATCCGTTGTTGGCGATGTTGAACCCGAAGTGATATTAAAAGAATTAGAAGCACAATTTGCCGACTGGAAAAATGATACGCCGTATGTACATATCGTTGAAGATTACAACGCCATCGACACCACGCCAGCCGTATTCGATACCCCCGACAAAGAAAACGGTATTTTCTTAGCTGTAAACCTCTACGAAATACAAGCCGATCACGAGGATGTACCCGCATTAACGCTAGGCAACTACGTATTTGGCGGCGGTTTTATTAATAGCCGCTTGGCCACTCGTCTAAGACAAAAAGAAGGCTGGAGTTACGGCGCCGGCGCGTCACTTTCGCCCTCCAAACTTAGCCCACGCGCTGCTTTTTGGGGTTACGCCATTGGCGCACCGCAAAACCTCGATAACATTGAGCAAGGCTTTAAAGAGGAACTAGCGCGCTTACTTGAAGAAGGCTTTACCGAGGAAGAAATTAAGAACGCAAAATCGGGCATTGTGCAGCGCAACCACGTAGCGCGCTCAGAAGATAAAAACTTGGTACAAATGTTAACAGATCAAGTATTTTACAAACGCTCAGTTCTAGAAGATAAAAAGTTTGAGCAGGCATTGCTTGCGCTAACCCCTGAGCAGGTTCAAAAAACCATGCAAAGGTACTTTGACCCCGACAATATGCTCTACATCAAAGCGGGTGACATGACCAAAGCTAAAACACAAGCACAACAACCCGCGCAATAACCTCTCTCAAATGAGCCATAAAGGTTTATTTTATGGCTCATTTCCTTTCAAAGCCGAATGCTGCTTGGCTTATTCGCCCTTTTCAGGCAAAATGCCGCCTCCAAAATCACACCCCGCAAAGGTAGAGGTTAGTGCCGGATGGCAAAAGAAGACAATTTTGAACTGGAAGGCGAAGTCATCGACACGCTTCCAAACACCACATTTCGAGTCAAATTAGAAAATGGCCACGTTGTTACTGCGCATATCTCTGGCAAAATGCGTAAGAACTACATTCGCATTCTTACTGGCGATAAAGTCAAAGTAGAAATGACTCCATACGACCTATCTAAAGGCCGTATTACATACCGCGCCCGCTAATTTAGACACAGCGAACGAAACTCCATAAAAAACCCGCTACTGGTTAACCATTAGCGGGCTTTTTTGTGCCTAAAATTTAAAGGCGCGGCTAACTCGCCACCAACACCTCTTCTGCCTCAATAACGATCTTATCGTCGACAACCGCTATTTGCACTGTACCGCCCTTCTCCGAAAGCGCACCAAACAGCACCATTTCAGCCAAAGGTTTCTTCACGTGCTCTTGGATAATACGAGCCATTGGGCGTGCCCCCATCTTCTCGTCATAGCCGTTAATGGCCAACCAGTCACGCGCCTCATCAGTAACTTCAAGCGTAATCTTCTTATCATCCAACTGCGACTGCAGCTCCATCAAGAACTTATCCACTACAGTGCGAATAACTTCGAGTGAAAGCGGCCCAAACTGAATAATGGCATCCATTCGGTTGCGGAATTCTGGTGTAAAGGCCTTTTTAATTGCCTCCATACCATCGGTTGAGTGATCCTGATGGGTAAAGCCCATACTCGCCCTGCTCATCACCTCCGCACCTGCGTTAGTTGTCATAATAAGCACAACATTGCGGAAATCCGCTGCTCTACCGTTATTGTCGGTAAGCGAACCGTGATCCATTACTTGCAGCAAAAGGTTAAACACGTCTGGATGGGCCTTCTCAAGCTCGTCAAGCAACACTACGCAATGCGGGTGTTTTGTTACTGCATCGGTGAGTAAACCGCCCTGATCGAAGCCTACGTAGCCTGGAGGCGCACCAATTAGGCGCGACACCGTGTGGCGCTCCATATACTCAGACATATCGAAGCGAATCAGCTCTACACCCATTGCCGTTGCCAACTGCTTACACAACTCAGTTTTACCAACGCCCGTGGGGCCAGCAAACAAGAACGAACCAATTGGCTTATCGTGATTGGTTAAACCTGCTCGCGAGAGCTTGATAGCCGAAGTAATAGTACTAATAGCCTCATGCTGACCAAATACTGTCATGCGCAAGGTATCTTCAAGCTTAACAAGTAGCGACTTATCAGAAGACGACACACTCTTGGCCGGTATACGCGCTATTTTGGCTACAATTTCTTCAATATCGCGCACACCAATTTGTTTTTTGCGCTTAGATTCAGGCTGCAGCTGCTGGAAGGCACCCGCCTCGTCAATAACATCAATGGCCTTATCGGGCATAAAGCGGTCGCTGATGTACTTGCCAGCGAGTTCCGCAGCCGCCTTAAGGGCTGTATCGGTGTATTTGAGGTTGTGGTGCTTCTCGAAACGCGTTTTAAGGCCCTTAAGAATCTTGTAGGTATCGTCTACGCTTGGCTCGTTAACGTCTATCTTTTGGAAACGACGAGAGAGCGCGCGATCTTTATCAAAGATACCTCGATATTCTTGGAAGGTGGTTGAACCTATGCAGCGTAAATCACCACTGGTTAACAGGGGCTTAAGCAGATTCGATGCATCCATCACCCCACCGGATGCGGCACCCGCACCAATGATGGTGTGTATTTCATCGATAAACAAAATAGCGCCTTCGCGTTTTTTAAGGTCTGCCAACAGCCCTTTAAAACGTTTCTCAAAATCGCCGCGATATTTAGTGCCCGCCAACAGCGACCCCATATCCAAGGAGTACACAACACTGTTTGCCAATATCTCTGGCACTTCTTCGTCTACAATCTTTTTGGCTAAGCCTTCGGCTATAGCGGTTTTACCTACACCGCTTTCCCCAACCAATAGGGGGTTGTTTTTACGGCGACGAGCAAGAATTTGCACTACTCGCTCCACCTCAGAGTCACGCCCTACTAACGGGTCTATACGCCCTAGCAGCGCCTGCTCATTTAAATTGGTTGCGAATGATTCCAGCGGCTGCTGCTGACCATCGCCAACGCTGGCACCCGACGCTTCGTCGTCATGCTGCTCTTGGTGGCCACCCTCTACACCGTGGCTGGCCGAACCTGAAACCTTGGAAATGCCGTGGGTGATAAAATTCACCACATCGATCCGAGCAACGCTTTGCTGTTTTAGGTAAAAAACAGCTTGGCTTTCTTGCTCACTAAAAATGGCAACCAGTACATTGGCACCCGTCACCTCATTTTTACCGGACGATTGCACGTGAAAAACAGCACGCTGCAATACACGCTGGAACCCCAGCGTAGGCTGCGTTTCGCGCTCGTCGTCATCTTCTGGAATAAGTGGCGTTGTGGAATCCACAAATTCAGAGAGTTCTTGACGCAAAAACGCCAAGTCAGCACCGCACGCCCTAAGCACGCTAGAAGCTGACTCGTTGTCTAATAATGCCAAGAGCAAGTGCTCCACCGTCATAAACTCATGACGCTTGGTTCTCGCTCCACGGAATGCCGCATTTAATGTGGACTCTAATTCTTTACTCAACATGGGCTACTGCACCTTCGAGCTGGTTAGACTAGTCCGAATCGTCATCGGATGACGCTTCGATCTCGCAAAGCAACGGATGTTCATTTTGTTTTGCGTATTGGTTTACTTGGGCCGCTTTTGTTTCTGCTACATCACGCGAAAACACACCGCAAACAGCCTTTCCCTCTGTATGAACGCGAAGCATAATTCTTGTTGCCGATTCACGATTCATACTAAAAAAGAGTTCCAACACCTCAACCACAAATTCCATTGGCGTGTAGTCATCATTCAACATAACTACTTTGTACATTGGGGGCCGCTTTAAGCGAGGCTTTTCCGCCTGTACGGCGACTCCACCGTCAAAAGTGGTGTCTTCATCACTCTCTTTACTTAATGTTAGTAGAAGTTTTTCAAGTTTACCCATTTGATATCCAAACCTACGGAAAATTCATACTTCCAGATTAACTATACGCCACAAAATTCACAAATTTGAAGCACTTCGATCTAAAAAATCTGTACTAATAACCATCAGCACTTGACAATAAGGTTACAGTTGGTTACAAAGTGTGCAATTGCGAGGACCGTGATTGCAGTAATAACAATAAGTGCCCAATGGATTACTTAAATAAGGGTTAATGCATCAATATTAAAGGGACCGAGCTATGCCTACCGGAACCGTCAAATGGTTTAACAATGCTAAGGGCTTTGGGTTTATTCTACCTGACGCCGGCGGAGAAGACCTCTTCGCACACTACTCTTCCATCGAAATGGAAGGTTATCGTACGCTAAAAGCTGGCCAACCCGTTACCTTTGAGATCGAAAAAGGTGATAAAGGTTTGCACGCTAAAAACATTCAATGCACAGACTTACCCGAAACCAGTGAGCAGCAACCTACTGTAGAGCAATCTATAGCAGAAACCGAACCCGGTTAAGCAGCCCACCTTTTCGCTTAAAATCTAGAAATCCCGCTCAATATTGGGAGGCTTTGCCGTGGACCCAATGTTGGCATTTCAATTTCTAGAAGCAAAAAAAAGGGCTGGATTACCAGCCCTTTACACACTCATTCAGTAATTTTTTAATTACAGCGCATCGATTGCTGCATTAAAGGTAGCACTTGGACGCATAACCTTAGATGCCAATTCAGCATCCAACTTGTAGTAACCGCCTACATCAACAGCAGAACCCTGCACCGCGTTCAACTCTTCAACGATTGCCGCTTCACTACCAGTAAGGGTAGATGCTAAACCAGCGAATTTCGCTTGAAGCTCAGCGTCGTCAGACTGCGCCGCAAGCGCCTCTGCCCAGTACATAGCCAAATAGAAATGGCTGCCACGGTTATCCAACTCACCCACTTTACGTGAAGGAGACTTATTGGTATCCAAGAACTTAGCTGTAGCCGCATCCAAGGTATCGGCAAGTACTTTAGCCTTTGGCAAGTTTGCTACTTCACTTAAGTGCTCCAAAGAAGCAGCTAAAGCCAGGAATTCACCTAAAGAATCCCAACGCAAATGGTTTTCATCAACCAACTGCTCAACATGCTTAGGAGCAGAACCACCAGCGCCAGTTTCAAATAAACCGCCACCGTTCATTAATGGAACAATAGACAGCATCTTAGCACTGGTACCCAATTCTAAAATAGGGAACAAGTCAGTCAAGTAATCGCGCAAAACGTTACCTGTAACAGAGATGGTGTCTTTACTCTCTTTCATGCGCTCTAAAGAAAAGCGCGTTGCTTCTTTAGGGGCAAGAATTTGAATATCCAAACCAGAAGTATCGTGCTGAGGCAAATAAGCATTTACCTTCGCAATCAACTGAGCATCGTGAGCACGGTTTGCATCTAACCAGAATATAGCGGGGTTGCCAGTCGCGCGAGCGCGGTTAACAGCCAACTTCACCCAATCTTGGATAGGTGCATCTTTTACTTGGCACATACGCCAAATGTCACCCTGCTCTACAGCGTGCTCAATAAGCACGTTACCCGCCTCATCGATAACCTTAACGGTACCGGCAGCTGGAATTTCAAAAGTTTTATCGTGTGAACCGTACTCTTCTGCTTTTTGCGCCATCAAACCAACGTTTGATACGCTGCCCATGGTGCGAGGGTCGAAAGCACCATTTGCCTTACAGAAGTCGATAGTTTCTTGGTAAACACCCGCGTAGCTGCGATCTGGGATAACCGCTTTAGTATCGGCCGCTTTACCATCTGGCCCCCACATCATGCCTGAGGTGCGAATTGCAGCTGGCATAGAAGCATCGATAATTACATCGCTAGGCACGTGCAGGTTGGTAATACCCTTATCGGAGTTCACCATAGCTAAGCGTGGGCCGTTGTCGTAACACGCTTGAACAGCAGCTTTGATCTCAGCTTGCAGATCTTCAGGTAACGCTTTAATTTTGGCAAACAGGTCACCCAAACCATTGTTTGGCGAAATACCCAAATCGGCGAATACGCTGGCGTACTTGGTGTAAACGCTTTCGAAGAATACAGACACCACATGACCAAAAATAATTGGGTCAGATACTTTCATCATGGTGGCTTTTAAATGCACAGAAAACAAAACGTCCTGCGCTTTAGCATCGGCGATTTCTTTAGCAATAAAGTTGCGCAAAGCCGCCTTACTCAAAACAGACGCATCAATTACTTCACCAGCCAAAAGCGGCGTAGAAGCCTTTAATACTTTTACAGAACCATCCGCGCCAACAAGCTCAATGCGCACGGCTGTTGCGGCATCTACAGTTACTGATTTTTCAGAACCGAAAAAGTCGCCGCTTTCCATAGAAGCTACGTGAGATTTGGAATCAGACTTCCACTCACCCATGCTGTGTGGGTTTTTCTGAGCGTAAGCTTTAACAGAAGCAGGCGCACGACGATCGGAGTTACCTTCACGCAACACTGGGTTTACCGCACTACCTTTAACGCTGTCGTAGCGTGCTTTGATGCTCGCTTCTTTCTCATCTTTAGGCTCTTCGGGGTAATCGGGTAAGGCATAGCCTTTAGCTTGAAGCTCTTTAATAGCCGCTACCAACTGTGGAATAGAAGCGCTAATATTCGGCAACTTAATAATGTTCGCGCTTGGCTGTTTAGCTAGCTCACCCAACTCTGCAAGCGCATCAGATTGACGCTGATCTTCAGCAAGGAATTCAGGGAATACAGCTAAAATACGGCCAGCCAATGAGATGTCGCGCATTTCTAGCTCAACACCTGCTGCTGCAGCGTATTTTTTTACGATAGGAAACAACGAATAAGTAGCCAATGCTGGCGCTTCATCTGTTTCGGTGTAGATAATTTTTGGGGTTTCGTTGGTCATGTCAGTTCCTAGTTGATGGGCTGAGCAAAGGCGGCCCCTTGTAGGGGTTACCCGGAGGCAAGTACGCGCATAAGGGTTTGTGTGCGATACTGGCTCCAAAAAGCGGGCGCGATTATATCAGGCTTTAGTAGTAAACGTAAGTTCGGCCATACAGCACGAACTTACGCGTTTTCGACTCAAACTGGTGCAAACTGCACTTAAAATAGCAAAAACGCCCCATAATTAAACATTTAGACTTAACGGCTACCAATGGCATCACTGCTTCTTATCAATAAACCTTACAATACCCTCTGCCAATTTACCGATGGAGAAGGCCGCAACACCCTTGCCAACTTGCTACCAGATGGAAAGTATAAAGATTACTACCCCGCAGGCAGGTTAGATCTAGATTCAGAAGGTTTACTCATTCTTACTAACAATGGCAGCCTCCAACACAGGATTAGCCACCCCAGCCAAAAACTCGAAAAAACCTATTGGGTGCAGGTTGAAGGTGACATTACCCAAGAAGCAATAGCGCAATTAGAAGCGGGCGTAGAACTTAAAGACGGCAAAACCAAACCAGCTAAAGCAAAAAAAATTGCACCACCGCAAAACTTGTGGGAGCGCAACCCACCTGTGCGCGAACGAAAAAACATTCCCACAAGCTGGCTACGCCTAACTATTAGCGAAGGAAAAAACCGTCAAGTACGCAGAATGACAGCTGCTGTAAACTACCCAACTTTGCGCTTGATTCGAGCAGCAATAGGCCCGTGGCAATTAGACAACCTAGCACCAGGCAGCTACAAAGAAGAAACTGTTCACCTCGCCCCTCCTAAGCAAAAACCTCGCACCAGCACGGGGAATTACAAAAAAAGAACCACTAAGCCAACTAACAAACCTAACAAGCGATAAATTAATGAACGAATGGTACGCACATGTCACCGTAGCAACGGTGATAGAGAATAACGGCAAGTTTTTACTAGTACACGAAAAAACCGACAACGGCGAAAAATACAACCAGCCGGCCGGCCACCTAGAACCAAATGAAACACTATTTGAGGCTGCCTTAAGAGAAACAAAAGAAGAAACAGGTTGGGATGTAGAGCTCACAGGCTTAGTTCGCATCAATCAATACACAGCCCCTAGTAATGGCGTCACCTATTTACGCGTTACATTTAGCGCTCGCCCGCTTGCACACAATGCAGATGCAAAATTAGATGCTGGTATTATCGAGGCAAATTGGTTTTCGCTCGAAGAAATTAAGCAGCTTGGCAACAAACTGCGCAGCCCATTAGTACTATCAGATATAGAGTTTAACCTCACCCAACCAAAGCTACCCTTAAATTACGTGAACTGCTACCAGCCCAGCAAATAATATTGACATCAAACACAACACGCCAACCAATAAAGAAGCCTACAATTCGCAGAGTTCGGCACAGCGCTTGCTATTCAATTAGCGTGCAACTAACAATCGAGCATAATATTAAGCCCTTACAATCCGTGCCCCACTTCCGTTATTCACACCATCATGGAGATGCTGTTATGAGTGTAGAAAAAAAATACCTTAAATCTAAACCCGTGTGCAAGGTTAAATTTGTGCTGCCAGAGGAGCTGGCCGAGCAGAGCAAGCAAGCCTATTTAGCCGGTGAGTTTAACGGCTGGAAGTTTGAAGACGCAAAACTTCGCAAGCAAAAAAATGGCGCTTACGCGACAACTCTCGATTTAGAAACGGGCAATGAATATCAATATAAATTTGTGCTAGACGGGGAGCGCTGGGAAAACGACTACACTGCAGATAAATACGCACCCAGCGGACTGGGCGCAATCGAAAACTCTGTAGTCGTTGTTTAGCTTTTAGTGATTACTCCGCAGGAGTAATCACTATTAAACGAATGGCCGACAACTGAAGGTGAGCAGCGTGGTTAATTGCATGCTGCACCGCTTGGCTTTTTACCTCTAACAGCGCTATTTCGGCATCGTCAATTAGCGGGTTCTTCGCCTTTAGCGTTTTTAAACGCTTTATTTCGCCTTCAAAAAAGCTTTGCGCTCTTTCGGTAGCAGCCGCTTGCACTGCAGACTTTTTGGCTACAGAAATATCTTCGGCCTTTTTAAACCACTGAGGTATAGCCTCTTTACGCGACTTTATAACCTCTCTCGCCAAGTGTTTTTTCACACCCTGCAAGTTCGCCTCAAGAGCAGACTCAGGCAAAATACCAGACAAATCATTTTCACCAACATCTAACACTAAACTGCGCACACTGCTTTCTTGTATAAACGGCAAACACTCTTTTGCAGCTGGCGACTGAATCATAAAGTCGAAGCACACCTCTAACAAACAGTGCCCCGCTGGCAATTGTCGACTTGGCAACATAGCGACAGAAGCAGAACCTAACTCCGAGTGATGCAACAGCTCCCACAACCCTTCAATAAACGGTGAATCCCACGTTAAAAAGTGCAGGTCTTCGCGACTATTGGCAATGTCGCGATCGTAAGTTAACTCTACACCTTCTGCGGGCAACCCAGGTAAAGCAGGAATTAGCATTTTATCGGAAGGTATTAAGCTAAAAATGCCGTCGAAAGTTTGCTCGTAGTGAAATTGAAGTAACTCACTTGCCTCGCTCACCAATTCTTCGGGTGTAGCTTGTTCAAAATCGGCAATAGACTGGGCTAACTGATCGGCAAAGGGTTGTCGGCAACTATTTAGCTCTAGTAAAGCGTCGCGACCCTCTACAATTTTAAGCTGCAATTGTGCTAACTCTTCTCTAATTTCTGCTAAGTCGGCACTCCCCCAGCTTAGAGAATCTTGCTGCCAGTACTTATCGTGAATGGCTGTAGAAGCTGGGTTTTGTTGCTCCACACAGTTTAAAATATCGTTATACCAAAACAATTGCTTTGCCGTGTCACTTTCTGGGTGACATGGAACATGCACAGACACATCGTTCTTCTGGCCTATACGATCCAAGCGACCAATGCGCTGCTCTAACAACTCTGGGTGATCGGGCAAATCCAAACATATTAGATGGCTACTAAACTGAAAGTTACGGCCCTCACTACCAATTTCTGAACACAAAAGGATGCGTGCCCCGCGCTCTTCGTCGGCAAAGTAAGCTGCAGATTTATCTCGCTCTATGAGCGTTTGCTCTTCATAAAATACGGCAACATCAATGCCGTGCTTTTCCCATAAATACAGCTCACACTCTTTAACGGTATCCGCTGTATGGCAAATAACGAGCGCTTTCTGCTTGGGGTTAGCCTTTAACCACTGCGCAAGCCATTCGAACTTGCTATCCCAGCCATCCTCTTCCAACTGATGAGGCAAGCAAATACGTGCAGGAAACCCAGCAACCGCTTTGCGTGCATTGCGGAACATGACACGGCCAACACCGTGCTGATCTAACAGCTGTTTGATAACAAATTCATCATCGCCCGGCTCTAAGCCTAAATCGGCAACCAACTGATCTTTGCCAGCAGGTAAATCTTGAATACGTTTACTTAGCTCTGCGTAAGTATTTTCTTGCGAAATAAACGAATCAAAATCGGTAAACTTAGCGGCATCCAGCAACTGCAAGCGCGCGAAATGACTTTCTGCTCCCAACTGCTCGGGCGTTGCCGTAAGCAAAATAAGGTGGTTCAACAAAGTGGAAAGCATTTTAAGCACAGCAAAGCCTTCGCTTTCCATGCTTATGTGGTGCGCCTCATCCACAATGGCAATATCAAAATCGTGGCTTAGCAAATTTTCTTGCTCGGTAATAAGCACTGAGTGCGGCACAATGTGTACACCCGCATTGCCAAAATCGTAGCCTTCCCCATCGTATAAAGAAGGATACAAACTAAACTTGCGCACCAGCTCTACCAACCATTGCACTTGTAATGTATCTGGCACAATGATTAACGCGCGCGATACGCGCTCAAGCTTTAATAGGCGACTTAAAATTAGGCCTGCTTCAAGGGTTTTACCCAAACCCACTTCATCCGCCAACAACACACGCACGCGTTCGCGGTTACAAGCCGAGGTGGCTACATATAGTTGATGTGGAATTAAGTTGGCGCGAACACCGAGATAACCTTTTAAACCAGAGCACCAAGCTTTGGTCATGGCGTTGTCGAATTTACGACGGAAGTGAAACCAGTTTGGCTTATCGAGTTGACCTGTAATCAAACGCATATAAGGCTGATTAAGGCGAATGCTACCGGCGAGCATTGTTTCAACAACTAGCTGACCGTTTTGTGTTTCGTATACGAGCACACCATTTTGTTCGTGCACGGTGGCCACTATTTGAGGCTCACCTTCGCGTGGCTGAATTTCATCACCCACTTCAAACTGAATTCGTGTAAGCGGAGCTTGCTGTGCGTTATATCGTCTTTCTGTATCTACTTCAGGGAAAAGAATCGTGACAGTGCGCTCATCCATTCCCACTACCATACCCAAACCTAGCTCAGGCTCGGAATCTACAACCCAACGCTGGCCCTGTACAAAATCAGTCATATGCTACTCTACTAATGCAACTTATATTTAGAGGATGCAATTGTACTAGGGATCATCCAATCAAGTCCAAGTAAGACTTGGTTTAAATTGGCAATTACCTATTTCCTACAACTCTCCCCTCAATTTAGCCATTAGCGTTGGACTTTAGTAAATAGCGTTGAGCCATTAGTGCTTGGGGGCTGGTTCCACCTGCTGCACTAACACCCAAGGCGCCACAGCCAATGCCCACACACTCGCGTCGGTTTCCACAAACTGTGCCGCGGTAGTATCGGGAATAATCTGCACTTGCTCTTTATCCATCCACTCTTTAATAGCCGCAGCGTTATCTTCCACTAGCGCTAGCCCAACGTTTACAAGGTCCACTCCACGCGCTACCTCGATAACTTTACCTGCAGCAAAAAAGCGTTGTAGTTCGCGCCAAGAAATTATTGCAGTTTGCTTCATAAGCGTCACATGAATATCTTCATCATCAGCATTTGGTGGCGTTAAATGGGCAAATGGGTCTTTGTCTGTCATATAAATAATCTGTTCTATGTTTCTGTTATATGTATAAATGAAAACTAAATTAGTTTTGTGTAGCAGTTCTACGCGAGCGCTTAATAACAAAATATCCCAACACTATGAGTAATGATACTAACGCACCAAGCATTTCGCGCGCTTCTTCTATGTAATATTTTTCATCGCTCATTGGCTGCATAAGTGGCTCTTCGCCCGCATTTTGCAAGTATTCGATCATGCCACCACTGGAAACCCCAATACCAACCGAACACAACAACATTGCCAGCCAGCAAACCGCCAAATAATTACGTGCAAATAAATTCATTAAAGGCACAGCCGCACAAACGGCGTACATAAGCGCCCAAAAATAAGGGTCGGGGTCGTTAAGCTGGATTACTGCGCAGTACACTAGTAGAGCAGCCAAACAAACATGCACTATTTTTACGACTAAAGTAGTAGTAATAACACGAATATCTCGGCTCATAGGTCCCCCATTGGTTTATTATTATGCATTCGAGGCTGGCAAGTTAATGAGTTTAACACTTTACGCGCCAATACTGGCACCTTCTTCCGCTCGCCTTTACAATAGCCGCCGCATTCATCCACACAACTAGACAATACCTGCCCTATGGCCATAGAAATAGCCCCTTTTACGCCCAACGACCCGCGACCAGCCAATGAGATTACCGTCATTGTTGGCATGTCTGGCGGCGTGGACTCCTCCGTTTCGGCGCTTTTGCTTAAGCAGCAGGGCTACAAGGTGGAAGGTTTGTTTATGAAAAACTGGGACGAGGACGACGGCACAGAATACTGCACCGCCATGACCGACCTGATGGATGCCGCAGCCGTATGCCAAAAACTCGATATTCACCTGCATACAGCCAATTTCGCCCGCCAGTACTGGGATAACGTATTCGAATACTTCCTAGAGGAGTACAAGGCCTGCCGCACGCCCAACCCTGATATTCTATGTAATAGAGAAATTAAATTTAAAGTATTCCTAGAGTACGCCAAGAAATTGGGTGCAGATTACATCGCCACGGGCCACTACACCCGCACCAGCCAACACGAAGGCTGCACTCAACTGCGCAAAGGTTTAGACCCCAATAAAGACCAAAGCTACTTTCTACACGCGGTAGGCGAACAGGAATTTGCACAAACCCTCTTCCCTATTGGTGACATTGAAAAGCCACAAGTGCGCGCAATTGCAGAAGAGCGCGGGCTTGTCACCCATAACAAAAAAGACAGCACCGGCATATGCTTTATTGGCGAGCGTCGCTTTAAAGACTTTCTAGAAACCTACCTGCCCGCGCAGCCCGGCGTTATCGTCGATGAAAACGGTGTTGAAATTGGTAAACACCAAGGCTTGATGTATCACACCATTGGCCAGCGCCAAGGCTTGGGCATTGGCGGCGTACCAGGTCGCCCGGAAGCGCCTTGGTATGTGGCAGAAAAGCGCTTGCAAACCAATCAGCTAGTAGTGGTTCAAGGTAGCAACCATCCTTTGCTGTTCAGCAACGAACTTACAACAGGCGCTATGCATTGGATAAACCCACGCTTGGCACCAACACTTAGCGAACCATTTCGCTGCACTGCAAAAACACGCTACCGACAACCGGAACAGTGGTGTACGCTAACGGCTAACGGCGACGGTGTTATCGCAGTATTCGATGAGCCTCAGCGCGCCGTAACCCCTGGGCAGTCCGCTGTATTTTACCAAGGCGACATCTGCCTTGGTGGGGCCGTAATAGAAACAACGCGCAAACATTAGGCGTAAACACCAACAACTCTTATCGTTAGATAGCTAAATAAGGAACCATTTTGAGTAAATCTTGGCGCGAGCTAACCATTGCCTTTGCGGGTATCGTATTAGCCACCAAACAAGTCGCTCAACTCGCGAAGACTGGCTACTTAAAAACCGACGAATTTGAAACCAGCGTTCGCAGCCTGTTCGAGCGCAACCCAGCAAGTACCGAAGCAACCTACGGCAGCGGCCACAACCTTGCCGAGGCCTTCGAAGAGCTTGAAAAACTGCTTAACAACCATCGCGACCCAAGAAATGCAGACTTACTGCGCTATGTTCTGGGCGTACTGCACCTGCAGAAAAAGCTTATAAAACGCAAAGAAATGCTCTACGTAATAGGTAATCGCTTAGAAAAAGCCGAGACCCAAGCGCAGCATTTTGGCATTACCCACGACAATGTAATAAGCAACATTGCAGAGATATATACCGACACACTCAGTAAATTCCCCTACCGCATTCAGGTTACAGGTGAAGCCACCTACTTGCAGCAAACGCGTGTTGCCTCGCAAATTCGCGTGTTGTTGTTGGCCGCCATACGCTCGGCCACCCTGTGGCGCCAATTAGGCGGCAGCAGATGGCAGCTTTTGCTGTATCGCAACCAAATGGCTAAGCACACGCACGAGCTGTACTTAGAATTTAAACGCTAACCCCTTACAGGTGGCGTTTAACGCTAATTTAGATCAATAAAGCGGCAAACCCACCTGCAATCTGAGCAAAATTCAGGTAAAATCCGCGCCTTTTGGGGCCTAGCGCCCTATTCATTCCAGCCTACGAGACCTCTTTACGCTATGGATTTATCTTCACTTACCGCAGTTACCCCAATAGACGGCCGATACGGCAGTAAAACCGATGCTTTGCGTCCTATTTTTAGCGAATTTGGCCTTATCCGTTGCCGCGTTGAAGTGGAAATTCGCTGGCTACAACAATTGGCGGCACACCCAGCAATTACCGAAGTGCCAGCGCTTAGCGAAGAAGCAAACAACCTGCTTAACGGTATTGTAGATAACTTCAGTGAAGAAGACGCTCTAGCAGTTAAAAACATCGAACGCACCACCAACCACGACGTAAAAGCCGTGGAATACTTTATTAAAGACAAATTCGGTAGCAACCAAGAGCTGCAAGCAATTAACGAGTTTGTGCACTTTGCCTGTACATCAGAAGACATTAACAACCTGTCACACGGTTTAATGCTTAAAGCCGGCCGCGACGCCGCCCTACCCGTGTTGCAAGAAATTACAGACGCTATTGCCAATATGGCGCAAGCCTATGCTGCAGTGCCTATGCTTTCACGCACCCACGGGCAAACGGCATCGCCGAGTACTGTTGGTAAAGAAATGGCTAACGTGGCAGCTCGCTTGGCGCGTCAAATTAAGCAAATTAAAGCAGTAGAATTACTAGGCAAAATTAACGGTGCAGTAGGCAACTACAACGCCCACCTATCTGCCTACCCAGATGTAGATTGGGAAGCTAACGCAAAAACATTTGTAGAAAGCCTTGGCTTAAGCTGGAACCCTTACACCACGCAAATTGAACCACACGACTATATTGCCGAATTGTTTGACGCATTTGCTCGTTTCAACACCATACTCATCGACTTTAACCGCGATGTGTGGGGCTATATTTCTCTGGGCTTTTTCAAACAAAAAACCATCGCTGGCGAAGTGGGTTCATCTACCATGCCACACAAAGTTAACCCTATCGACTTTGAAAACTCGGAAGGTAACTTGGGCATTGCCAACGCAATATTTAATCACCTAGCAGCTAAGCTACCTATTTCTCGCTGGCAGCGCGACTTAACGGACTCAACCGTATTGCGCAATATGGGTGTGGGTTTTGGTTATAGCTTTATTGCTTACGCCTCTAACCTAAAAGGGATTGGTAAGTTAGAAATTAACGAAACCGCATTGGCAAACGACTTAAACAACGCGTGGGAAGTATTGGCAGAGCCAATCCAAACCGTTATGCGTCGCTACGGCATCGAAAAGCCCTACGAGAAGTTAAAAGAACTTACCCGCGGCCAAAGCATTAACCAAGAAGTTATCCAAGGTTTTGTGCAAACGTTAGAAATACCAGAACAAGCCAAACAAGAACTTATGGCTTTAACACCCGCTACCTATATTGGTAACGCGGTGGCGCAAGCAAATGCCATTAAAGATCGCATGGCCTAGACTTACCCCTCACAAAATAAGTTTTTACATATTTTAAATAGCGCTAACACTAAGGTGGCGACAATGACCCAAACTCTCCGGCCATTTACCCACCTTGGTGACATGCCAATAGAAACGTTTTTGCGGGACTACTGGCAAAAAAAGCCACTACTTATTCGCCAAGCCCTACCCAACTTTGAAAGCCCATTAAGTGCAGATGAGCTGGCAGGGCTTTGCTTAGAAGACGATGTAATTTCTCGCTTAATTACCGAAACACCACAAAGCTCACCGTTTAACAGCGAATGGAACGTAACCCACGGGCCATTACCAGAAGATATTTTCGAAACACTTCCCGAGAATTATTGGTCTTTACTGGTACAACACGTCGATCAATTATCTCCCGAAGTGAACCAGCTACTAAACCTATTTCGCTTTATTCCCAATTGGCGCCTAGACGACGTAATGATTAGCTATGCTCCAGACAAAGGCGGTGTAGGCCCTCATTTCGACTATTACGACGTATTTTTATTGCAAGGTCACGGCCAGCGGCGTTGGCGATTGGGGCAACAGTGCACCAGCAAAAGCCCAATGCTTGCCAATGCGCCCATGAAAGTACTAACAGAGTTTGATGTACAAGAAGACTGGGTTTTAAACCCAGGTGATATTTTGTACGTGCCGCCAGGTTTGGCTCACTGGGGCACAGCGGTAGGCGAATCTATTACTTACTCGGTAGGCTTTCGCGCCCCAAGCCACCAAGATATAGTTTTAGATTTTTCACAAGAAGTGGCTTCTAAAATTGAGGAAGATAACCGCTACCAAGACCAATTTTTAACGGCGAATAAAAATGCCGGCGAAATAACAGGCGATGCTATCGAGCAGTTAAAACACATACTGCAAACTTACATGCAAGACGAGCAAGCCTTGGCCCAATGGCTAGGCAAAAGTATGACCCAACTTAATCCAGGCATGGTAGACGAAGCGGAAAACACCATCGAACCAGAAGAAATGGCGAATACGCCATTTACGCTTTCACCATTTGCGCGAGCAACGTTTTACCGAGCAGACTCTAACAGCGAAGCGTACATATTTATTAATGGCGAAGTGTATTCTGGCTCGCTAGAGCTGGCAAACGCCCTAAGCAACTACCTGCCAATAGATTGGCTAAGCTGCAGCGAAACCGACAAATTAATATTAGATACCCTCGCCCAACAATATTTACTTGTTAGCTTAACCTAAACTAAATTCCGCGCTTTCGTAAATTCAGGCAAACAAAAGAAATAAGACAGATAAAAAGCAGCCAATAAAGACAAGAAAGGAACAGGACACTTTCTATGCTTAACAACCATCAAACCCTAAAAGTACAAACTGTTAATTGGCAAGAAGCCAGCAGTATTTTGAGTTCGATTCGCCGAACCGTATTTATAGAAGAACAAGGCGTTGCAGAGCACGAAGAGTGGGACACCGAAGATGAGCACGCACAACACTTTATTGTTTACCTAAACAATAAACCAATAGGCTGCGCCCGCCTGCTCGCATCTGGCCAAATTGGGCGATTTGCAATATTAACAGAATACCGCAACCAAGGGTTCGGCCAACAATTACTTCGTCACATTGCAAAGCACGCGTGGGAAACGAACCGGATCAACACCCTATTCCTTCACGCACAGCTCTCTGCATTAGGCTTTTATCAAAAATTGGGGTTTTGTGAATATGGCGATGTATTTCTCGATGCAGGTATAGAACATAAGAGCATGCGGTTTTCGCTATTCACCGAAGGTGCCGCCACACAGAATAATGCTCTAAAACTATTTGATAACTCGGTTTTACGATTTGAAGATAGAGAAAATGCGCTAAACGCGCTGTTACTGTGCATTGCAAACGCCCGCAAAGAGGTGCGTATTTATAGCAGTAAGTTAGATCACAGCTTATATAGCGACAGCCAATTTATTGAGAAGCTTTCGCAAATAGCTCGCCACAACCGCAACAGCGAAATAAAAGTATTGTTGCAAAATAGCCGCCCACTCCATAGTAAGCGCCACCCACTTATAGAGCTAGCACAAAGGCTACCGTCTAAAATTCAAGTGCGTATTACCGCAAGAACCGTGGACCCAACAGAAACAGCTTGCATTACGGCAGATAGAAAACAAATAATCTTTTTTAACAACGAAGATGCATTAAAGGGCTTTTTAAACCTAAACGACCAACTAGAAGTTAAAAACCGTATAGAAGAGTTTGACTACATTTGGCAAAAACAAAGTGAAACAGACCCAAACCTACAGCGGCTTAGTCTTTAATTGGCAAAACAGCCGTAGCGCTAAAGATCAACCCCCACCTGATTTCCCTCATAAGCTAAAGGGTATTTTTTAAGGCAGTCGAGCGTGCCCGCCAATGGCCCACCAGCTTCCCCCGTTTTAAGATTGAACTCGATACCATGCGCACGACAACGAATTGCAGAGGGGTATATTAGCGTGCCCGTTACCAAGGGCACATCCATATGCGGGCAGCGATTTTCAATCAATACTGTTTGATCATCATGGTGAATAAGCAGCAGGTCTACCCCATTTACTTTAAATGCTTTTTTATAGCCTTCTTGTAAAACACTGAGTTTTTCTAACGCTACAAATGCCACATCCACCTCCAATTTTGCAGAATTGACAAACTAAATACTAATTTGCAAAACCAATTTATAAAACACACGTTAATCCTGCCAGCTAAACTCCATGTTTACAGTCTTTTGCTCATTGAATCAAGCGTACACACTATATTTTAATGCTTGAATAGAGTGTATTTGATCAGGCGTGGCTTTTTTCAGCCAGCTGAATAGATTGCCCAACCGCAAGCAATGGAATTGGAACTTCAGTTCATGCTTATTTTTAAACCAGCGTCTCGACAGCACACGTCAACTATCAGCATCGTAGCCCCCAATACAGCAGGCAAAAATAGTTTCTCTCTATTTGACTTCAGAACGCCAATATCCTGTTGCTACGTTTCAGCTGAAAGAAAAAGGCAACAACCACCTCTTCCATATAACTATTGTAGCGTGACGTAAATTGCATACAGCAACTCGTTTTCACAGGTTGCAAACCCAAATTAGACAAACTTGCTCTTACCCAACTAAATCCTCGGCAATAATAAGCTAGTAACCACAAGGGTTAAAGCACGCCAAATCAGGGCATCCAACAGTAAGTTCTTTAAAAAGATTCCAACAAAATGA
Source organism: Saccharophagus degradans 2-40 (assembly GCF_000013665.1). Classification (NCBI taxonomy): domain Bacteria; kingdom Pseudomonadati; phylum Pseudomonadota; class Gammaproteobacteria; order Cellvibrionales; family Cellvibrionaceae; genus Saccharophagus; species Saccharophagus degradans. The sequence continues at coordinate 2,139,616 of NC_007912.1, read as the reverse complement.
ACCCCTCACTTTGAATAAAATCCACAATACTATACCGGAATGGAGGTATACCGAAAGCCGCGCAGTTAAGCCTCCCAAGCGAAACCCAGCTATCAGGCGCGTAGCAATTAGAAGGTAAAGTCCGTAAAATGGCGCTTCAATTCAGTTCAGATAACGTGAATGCCAGAAGTACAATTGTCAGCCTTACCCTACCTACCCTCTAGCCTGCCATTTTTCAGTGAGCTCGCAGACGAGCGTGTGCCTGTTTGGTTAGATAGCGGCAAACCATTATCTAATTACGGCCGGTACGACATTATTTCGGCCAACCCAGTAGCAGTTCTATCGGCCACGCATTCAAGCCCTTCTGCTCAGTTCTTAAAAGAAGTAGAAGAATCTCTCGCGCACCACTTCACAACGGTAAGTGCGCCACAGGGGTTGGATATTCCCTTTATTGGTGGTGCCATAGGGTATTTGAATTACGAGTTCCAACACGACCAATACAAACTGCCTTGCACACATAACAACCCCGTTGCCGAGGTGGGTATCTACGATTGGGCGGTTGTGCAAGATCACCACTTAAAACAGAGTTATTTGATTACCCACCCAAACTGGCCCCTGCAAAAAGTACAGCACTTGCACGCTCGCCTAAGTGCTTGTGCACAGGCTGAACAAGCCAAACAGCGCCCGCCTTTTGTTATTGATAAGTGGAACGCTACCACTAAAGCGCAAGATTATTTAACGGCCATTGCAACCATACAAGATTACATTTCAGCCGGTGACGCCTATCAGGTGAATTACTCGCAGCAATTTTCTGCCAATTACACCGGCCACCCACTGAATGCTTACATCAAAATGCGTCAGGCGGTACCCAGCCCCTACTCCGCCTGCTTGATGTTTCCAACTGTAAATATTCTGAGTGTTTCACCAGAAAAATTTGTATCGGTAAAAAACAACGCAGCAATAACTCAACCCATAAAAGGCACTGCTGCACGTGGCGATACACCACAAGCAGATGAACAACTCGCTAATGAGTTATTACTAAGCGAAAAAAACCGTGCAGAAAACTTAATGATTGTAGATTTACTACGCAATGACTTCAGTAAAAACTGCGAACCACATTCGGTTAAAACCACTAAACTGTTCGACTTAGAAAGTTATGCCAATGTGCACCATCTGGTAAGCACCGTTACAGGCAAAGTAAAAACTGGGGTATCTGCATTAAATTTTTTAAGTGATTGCTTCCCTGGCGGGTCAATTACCGGCGCCCCAAAAAAACGCTCGATGGAAATTATTAATCAACTCGAACCCCATGCGCGACATATCTATTGCGGCAGTATTTTCTACCTCAGCGCGCACGGCGATTTAGACTCAAATATAGCTATTCGAACTGCACTTTTGGATAACAACACAATTTACTGTTGTGGCGGTGGCGGGATAGTCGCGGACTCGGACGCTAGCGCCGAATTTGACGAAAGCATTCAAAAAATAGATAAGTTTTTAGCCATTCTCAAATAAAAAAGGCGCCGTAGACTTAGCCTAGGGCGCCTTGTACTCACAGTCTAAAAAATTAAAGCGTTAAATCTCTGTTACTCGCTTTAATGAACTCTTTCTTTAAATCTTCAAAAGTGTGTACCGCTGGGAATTGTGGGAACTCAGCAATAACGTTATCTGGAGCGTGGAACAATATACCTGCGTCGGCTTCGGCAAGCATGGTGGTATCGTTGTATGAGTCACCAGCAGCAATTGTGCGATAGTACAAAGACTTAAAGGCCACAATAGACTGACGCTTAGGGTTCGCCTGACGAATGTTATAACCAACAATCTTGCCAGTTTCGCTTACGGTAAGCTTGTGACACAACAGCGTTGGGTAGCCAAGTTGAGCCATTAGCGGAGCGGCAAATTCATAGAAGGTGTCAGATAAAATAACTACCTGAAAGCGCTCGCGCAGCCAGTTGATGAACTCTTGCGCGCCCTCTAAAGGTGAAAGCGTGGCAATAACCTCTTGAATCTCGTTTAAGCCTAAACCTGCCTTGTCTAGCTCGTTAAGACGCATAGTCATCAGCTCGTCGTAGCAAGAAATGTCTCGCGTAGTGGCTTTTAAGGCTTCAATCCCCGTTTTTTCGGCGAATTTAATCCAAATTTCGGGAATCAATACACCTTCAAGATCCAAACATGCTAGTTCCACTTTCTGTTCCTCACAGCTAAGTTAATATCTGTTCCCAATAGCGGGATTTATGGGCCGCCAATCTAACGCTTTCCCCCATTCGATGCAAACATGATCGACAATTTAGCCAACAAAATAGCCAATACGCAGGCGTAATTGCCCTTTTTTAGCGCAATCTAGCATTTAGGTATATAAGTATAACCTTCCACTATTTTTAAACCGCCCTTGCGTCTGGTATTCTTGCCAACCTTTCAAAACTGTCCCACAAAGGCTGATCAACAAATGAGCAACACCATCGACTTCACCGATATTGATGCGAAGCTGCAACAAGCTTCACCGCAAGAAATACTCGCTTACGCGCTTGCCGAAAACGACAACCTCGCAATATCGTTTAGCGGTGCAGAAGATGTTGTACTAGTTGATATGGCTTCTAAAATAAAACCCGGCGTTCAGGTGTTTTGTTTAGATACTGGCAGATTACATGCAGAGACCTACCAATTTATTGAGCAAGTACGCAAACACTACGATATTAAGCTCGACGTGTTGTTTCCAGATTCTGCCGCAGTACAGAAGCTTGTGGCGGAAAAAGGCCTTTTTAGCTTTTTCGAAGACAATCACCAAGAATGCTGTGGCATACGCAAAGTAGGCCCTCTGCGCAAAAAACTATTGGAAGTAGACGCTTGGGTTACGGGCCAGCGCAAAGATCAGAGCCCTGGCACACGCGCCTCTATTCCGGTAATCCAAAACGATCGTGTTTTTGCACGCCCAGGAGACACCCTAACCAAATTTAACCCCTTGGTTAATTGGACATCACAACAGGTTTGGGATTACATTCGCTCTGAAGGCGTACCATACAACAGCCTGCACGATCGAGGCTTTGTCTCTATAGGCTGCGAACCCTGCACACGCCCAACGGGCCCTGGCCAGCATGAGCGTGAAGGCCGCTGGTGGTGGGAAGAAGCCACCAAGAAAGAATGCGGTTTACACGCCACTAACGTTAAAAAATAGGAGCGACAGCGATGAAAATTACTTTAGTAAAAAAGATACTTGCAGATGGGTCGCCCTGTAAAAAATGTGGCGATGTATTAAATAAACTTGAGCAAAGCGGCCAAATGGTGCGCATCGATCAAGTATTAGTTGCCGATGAGCGCGACGAAACAAGTGAAGGCATGGTGTTAGCTAAGCAATACTCGGTGGATCGCGCCCCATTTTTCATTGTCGAAAATGAAGGCCAAGAGCCAGTAATCTACACCGTATACATGAAGTTCGTGAAAGAAGTTCTCGATCAAAAAACCGAGGAAACAGACGAGCTAAAAGAAATTATGGCCGATAACCAAGACCTAGATTTTCTATAGTATTTTTTTTGTAGCAGCCTCTATATTAATACGCGGTTTCAAGTAATCGCCGCTACCCAAAACGCAAAAAGGCCAGCAAGAGTTACCTCTTACTGGCCTTTTTAATTTTTCTCGCCCTAATATTCAGGCAATTCGATATTAGAGAACAGCTCATCCAATTCAAGCTTGGAATGACGGTTAAATGCCTCGTTTACCACCTCTTTAGTAAGGTGCGGCGCAAACGCCTCTATAAACTCATACATAAAGCCGCGTAAGAATGTGCCCCTGCGGAAACCTATTTTGGTAGTGCTAGCACGGAACAAGTGACTAGCATCCAGCGCCACCAAATCACTGTCTTCCTGCTCGTTGTAGGCCATTTTAGCCACAATACCTATGCCCAAGCCCAAGCGTACATAGGTTTTAATTACATCGGCATCTGCCGCGGTAAAGACTACCTTAGGCGCTAAACCATGCTCCAAAAATGCTTCATCTAGGCGCGAGCGGCCGGTGAACCCAAATACATAGGTTACCAGCGGGTGTTTAGCTACATCTTCCAAGCTAAGCATCGATAACTGCGTTAGTGGGTGCCCCTTAGGAACAAGAATACAGCGGTTCCACTTGTAGCAAGGCAACATAATTAAATCGCTAAATAGCTCCATTGCCTCAGTGGCGATAGCAAAATCTACGGTGCCGTCTGCAGCCATTTCAGAAATTTGCATCGGCGTACCCTGATTCATATGCAGCGAAACATCAGGGTAGTTTTGAATAAACTTACCTATTACAGGCGGTAAAGCGTAGCGCGCCTGGGTATGCGTAGTAGCAATAGATAGGCTGCCTTTACGCTCGTTGCTGAATTCCTGCGCAACCTGCTTAATGCTCTCTACTTTACGCAGTATCTCGCCCGCAGTACGAAGTATTGCCTCCCCGGCAGGAGTAATGCGCGTTAAATGCTTGCCGCTGCGCGAAAAAATTTCTACACCTAGCTCATCTTCTAGCAACCGGATCTGCTTACTAATTCCAGGTTGCGATGTGTACAAGCTCTGTGCCGTAGCCGATACGTTTAGCTCGTGATGAGCGACTTCCCAAATGTAACGTAACTGCTGCAGTTTCATATGCCCTCCGCTTGGCGATCACACCATTATTATCGGGTGTGTGATTTTGCACGCCTATTGTCTAATTTATGTACAACCACACATTTGATTATAAAAATATATGAAAATATTCTTTTGAAGAATAGTTATAAATAGCTATATTTGCCAACTCTAATTGTAATTTAGCAGCGGATCACACAATTTCCCATTATATGGACATCCTTTTTTATATTTTTGCAGGCGCTGGTGTCGGTTTAGCCGTTGGTCTGACCGGTGTAGGTGGCGGCTCATTAATGACTCCTCTGCTTATACTTTCTGGCGTGCCTGAAAAAATAGCCATTGGCACCGATCTTCTCTATGCCGCGGCAACCAAAACCGGCGCAATGCACGCGCATCACCGGCAAGGCACAATTCGCTGGCAGATAGTATTAATGCTAGCAGCTGGCAGCCTGCCCGCCTCCCTAATAACAAGTTATATTCTAAATACTTGGGATTTCGACTACGGCCCAAGGCTGTCTAATATTCTTGGCGTCATGCTAATTCTTACGGGCGTTGTAGTATTTTTAAAGCAGCGCCTACAGGGTGAAACCTCCGCAACCGAACTCAGCGTTGGCTGGGTGCACAAACACTCCAAAAGTATTACATTTTTTGCCGGTATAGCACTTGGCGTATTTGTAACTCTATCGTCGGTAGGCGCCGGCGCCTTTTGTGCCGCCTTGTTACTCACCCTCTACCCGCGCCTGCCTGCTTTACACGTAGTTGGAACAGATATCGCCCACGCAGTTCCCCTTACCTTAATAGCCGGCATTGGGCACTTTTTTAACGACAATATTGATTTCAAATTACTCGGCGGCTTGCTTATTGGCTCGCTCCCCGCCGTACACCTCGGCTCAAAAGCCGCAGCCAAAGTACCTAATTCCATTTTGCAGCCAATTTTGGCCTCGCTACTTATTATTATTGGAATTAAATTCGCCTTCTTTGCCGGTGCTGGCCACTAGTTTTTATTTTTTAGCTTTTGGCTTTACTGCTTTTTTAACCCATTATTTATCAAGTAGTAACTTATTCGCTACACCATGGGGTACATGGCCTGTAGCAACGTGATCTTTTGCCGATTGGCAGTGACTTTGCTGATCATCAAAAAACACATCTGCGCCGTAGGCCTTCAAAAATTGCCCCTTATCTAAACCGCCCAAAAATAGCGACTCGTCGATGCGGATATCCCACGCGCGCAGGGTTCGAATAACGCGCTCGTGTGCAGGCGCTGAGCGGGCGGTAACCAGTGCCGTGCGTATGGGGCACTCTCCACCTTTAAACTCCTGCTGCAAGCCCTGTAGCGCCGCCAAGAACGATTTAAAAGGCCCGCCACTCAACGGGGTGCGCGCAGAAGCTATCTCGCTTTTGGTAAACGCATCCAAACCATCTTGCTTATACACCTGCTCGGCTTCATCAGAAAAAATAACGGCATCGCCGTCAAACGCAAAACGCAATTGGTCCTGCTGGGATGGGTCGCGCTTTGCAGTTAACAAGGTGGCCGCCGCAACGCCGTTATCTAGTGCGTTGCGCACATCATCGGCATCGGTCGATAAAAACAAATGGCTGCTAAACGGAGCAATATAACGGTAAGGGCTTTCCCCACCAGTAAATGCCGCGCGCGCAATTTTTAATTTATAGTGATTTATTGAGTTAAACACTCGCAAGCCAGTATCGGCACTGTTACGCGAGAGCAAAATCACATCTACACGCGGCTCCCCATCGAGCATCTCGTTAATGGCCAATAGCTTTTGCACCATAGGAAATGCGTCACCAGGCTCTAAAGGCGTATCTTCGTGTTCAATTTGATACTTTGAGTAGGCCTCTAACCCCTCGTTAATAAAAACTTGATGGCTCTCATCTAAATTGAACAGCGCTCGCGACGAGATCGCGATAACGAGCTTATTGCCAACATTATTAGCCATATTTATTTATCCGCAGCCTTTTCAACTTTATTAGACGCGTAAAATTCACGCGTGAGTTTTGCTACCACCCCAGAAAGCAACAACAGGGCGACTAAGTTTGGCAGTGCCATTAACCCGTTTAGAATATCCGCAATGATCCAAACCACTTCAAGCTTAAGCATAACCCCAACCGGAATAGCCATAACCCAAGCGTAACGGAAAACACGTATGGCGCCCCGCCCAAACAAATATTCTACGCAGCGCTCGCCGTAGTAGCTCCACCCTATTATTGTGGTGAAAGCAAACAATACCAACGCCACAGAGACAATTTTGTCGCCGTATGGCAATACACTGTTAAACGCAGCCTGTGACATTGCCGCCCCCTGCTCTGTGCCTGCCCATACACCGCTAACAATTATCGCCAGCCCTGTAATTGAGCACACAATCAACGTATCGATAAAAGTACCTAACATAGCAATTGTGCCTTGACGCACCGGGCTATCAGTTGCCGCTGCCGCGTGTGCAATAGGTGCACTACCTAAGCCGGCTTCGTTAGAAAACACACCGCGCGCAATACCTTTTTCAATAGCCAGCGCAACAGCGGCACCTGCAAAACCACCTTGCGCCGCCACTGGGCTAAAAGCACTTTTAAACACTAAAGCAATTGCAGCGGGAATTTCAGCGAAGTTAGCACCCAGTACAATTACCCCTGCCACCAAATAAGAAAGCGCCATTAACGGCACCAGCTTTTTAGCAACCGTTGCAATACGAGTTACGCCGCCCCAGATAACCGCCCCGACTAAAATCATAAGCACGAATGCAGTAATTACACGGTTCACACCAAATGCGTCGGCGAGCGAATCTGCCACCGAGTTAGCCTGCACCATGTTGCCGATACCAAAGCCTGCAATCGAGCCAAAAAATGCAAAGCAGGCAGCCAGCCACAACCAGCGCTTGCCTAAACCATTTTTGATGTAATACATCGGGCCGCCAACGTGCTTACCCTCAGCGTTTTTTTCGCGATAGTGCACCGCACACACGGCCTCGGCATATTTTGTTGCCATGCCAAACAGCGCGCTGCACCACATCCAAAACAACGCCCCAGGGCCGCCTAGACCAATGGCAGTAGCCACCCCAGCAATATTACCGGTACCAATAGTTGCCGAAAGCGACATCATCAGCGCGGAAAAAGGCGCTACCGTACCCTCTCCATTCGCCGACCGCCCCCTTATTAGCTGCACAAACGCAAATGGTATGCGGGTAATAGACACCCCGCGAATAATGACGGTAAGCCATATACCCACCAGCAAAATCAGCGCTAAGGTGGGTACGCCCCATACCCAGCCACTTACTGTGTTCAACACAGACAATAACAGTTCCATTTACCCACCCTAAATTTTTATCCGGCTTATTTTTATTTATACAAATTCACACTTTTCTGGTGTAGCTAAAATTCATCTCTATAGGGGAAAAGGCCAAAAATCCCCCCAGTGTGTACAAATACAATGTCTTTCATATTTGCCCAGCGCCCCGATTTAATTTCTTGCACCAACCCATAAAATGCTTTGCCTGTGTAAACGGGGTCTAGCACCACCCCTTCGGTGGCTGCCAACCAGCGAATACGCTCCAGCAACTCAGGGTAGGCTTTTGCATATCCTGGGCCAATATATTTATCGATAGTATTTATTTGTACCTGAGTAGCTTGCTGAGCAGATATTCCAGCTGCCTGCCCGTACTTTTGCTGCCACAGGGTTATATCTTGTTTAGCTTTGCGCTCAAAGTAAGCCTCTGAGTCGCACACAGCCATACCCACAACCTTTGCTTTACTCCCCAATATGTGGGCCCCTAAACTTAATCCAGCCTGTGTCCCGCCCGAACCTGTGGCGCATACCACCAAATCAGGGTTAATATCTCGCTCTGCCAACTGAGCTTCTAGCTCAGCAAACGCATCAATATACCCCCAAATACCTATTTCATCGCTTGCCCCAGTAGGAATACACCACGCCTTGCGCCCCTGCTGCGCGTAATGGTTCTGCCAATGGGAGAATAACGATGTTAGATTTTTGGAATAGTCTGCAACTGAATATTGAGATATCTGAGCACCTGCAAGGTCATCTAGCAGTAGGTTGCCATCGGCAGCACTGCCCTTTTGTTGGCCGCGCAATATAAGGTGGGCCTTTAAACCGAGTTGAGCCGCCACCAGCGCCGTAGCTCTACAATGGTTAGATTGCAGCCCGCCGCAAGTGATTAGCGTATCTGCGCCGTTTGAGAGCGCCTCAGCCACCACGTACTCTAATTTACGCACCTTGTTGCCGCTTAACGTAGAGCCCGTTAGATCATCTCTTTTAAGCCAAATACGCGGGCCGCCCAAAATTTGAGAAACACGATCTAATGGCTGGAGCGCTGTAGGAAGGTTAGCAAGTGAAGTTTTGGCAGGTCGATAAGTTGTCATAGGCATAAATTACTTTTATTGCTTTAAGAGGTAAAGCTATCGGGCACAAAAAAGGCCGCTAAGCGGCCTTTTAACTAGGTTGTTACACGCAAGTGCGACTGTTACAACTTAGATTGACTTAATAGTGCCCTTTGGCAATACCGCGTGCACCGCTAGCTTTTGGAATTTAAGCTTTACGTTGTCCGATACTTCTAGAGTGATGTAATTATCATCAACTTCTACTATTTTGCCTAGCATGCCACTCGTAGTAACTACCTCGTCGCCCTTGCTAAGGCCACTGGTGAGCTCTTGATGCTCTTTTTGACGCTTGCGTTGTGGACGAATGATCACGAAATACATGAACAAAAACAAGCCGCCGAGAAGTACGAATTGGAACCAACCGCCTGGCTGACCTGCAGTTTCTGTTTGCGCAACAGCGTCTTGGATAAAGAACCCCATGGGTTTACCTCATTATGTTTCTAGCTAATGGTTTTTCTTACTGGTTTTAAGGCGGGTAACTCTACCGGAGTTGGCGTGCTTCGACAAGCGCAAAGACACCACCCGATAAGGCCAGAAGCCAAATCGGGTAAGAGGTTGTCAAACGCTAAACGTAATCGCGGAAAAGCTTTCTAAAAGTACTGGGAGAAAGACCTGTCCAACGTTTAAAGGCGTTGGTAAAGCTAGTTCGATCAGAAAAATCTAACGATGCAGAGATACTGTCGATGCTTTGATGCTGCTTAATAAGGTAATCGATGGAATAGTGAAACCGGACTTGGTCACGCAGTTCAGCAAAGTTTACATCTTGCTGCTGTAAGCGACGCTGAAGAGTACGTTTTGAAAGATTTAACTCTTCCGCAACGTGGCCAATACTTAGGGGAGCATGACCAATTCGGCGCTGAAGCACCTCCACTACTCTTGCGGGCACCCCAAACACCTCAGGCAACCTTGCCTGTTCGAGATACTCATCCAATGTTTTCACAGAACCCAGGGCAAACATCGCCTGGTCAGTTAACTTACGTTGAGCTTGCGCTCTTAGTTGATCAGTCATAAAGGCCACTCCTTCAGCCAATAGTTCGATAAATACCACGTCCTCGGCACTAAACTCCGTTAGCCTCGCTTCTGGCGCCGTAAAACACATTACACCCGGCTCAGCGAAGTGGGGCTGCACGTAGGTTCCGAGATACGCACCTACTTGTGTTTGATTATATGCCATAGCTGGCACTTTGCCACACATCCGCTCAACATTGGTGTATGCACACGTCTCATTTTTCTGAAATACAGTCAAACAAGGTGTTTCTTGCAGGCTTAAATGCTGACCAACATAGAAACCTTCACACTTACCACCACAGGCTACAACCTCAAAAATTTGGGCCGAAACTGGGCGCGTAAGCAATGCTGTTTCCATGCCGAGCTTTTTAATACCGGCATCAAGCAGGCTGGTTATCGCTTGGTTGAAGGAATCGTATTTATAACTGTGGGCTAGAATACGATATGAATAGACCATTGCCTCCAACGGGCTCTTCATATCGTAACTGTCTTGACTCGGCAAATAAACTTCTTCTGCCTCCGGGAGACTACTACTTTGGACAAGCTTCAAAACGGTCACCGTATGTGCCCTGATCTACAGGCACTTATAATTAAATGTTTTAAAAGGCGATATAAAGCTGAATGCAGCTTACAGGTGTAACGTATTTCTTTGAAGCTCCCCCGACTAGTCTCAAAGGCGCCACAATGAAGCTTTATACGTCATTAATTAATTTTAACTATACAGTACACATTAGATAGCATGTTATCAATCATTTTGACGCCATATTCCCAGTATGGCGCCAAGTTCATTTATGCACACATTAGTCGGCAAGATCCTTCAAAACAGCCAGCACATCGTCGTGGTGGGTCTTGGTTTTTACCTTATCGAACACATGTTTTATCTTGCCATCCTTTCCCACAATAAACGTTGTGCGAAGAATTCCCATAAACTCACGCCCCATAAATTTCTTTAACCCCCACACACCATATTTTTCTGCAATTGCGTGATCTTCATCTGAGAGCAAATCAAAATTTAGTTCTTGCTTCTCTATAAATTTTTCCAACCTTGAAACTGGGTCTGGGCTTATTCCAAAAACAACCGCATCAACATCTTCTAATTCTTTTTTGCTATCACGCAAACCGCACGCCTGAACTGTGCAACCCGGCGTCATCGCTTTTGGATAAAAATATACAACTACATTTTTCTCACCAGCAAAACTACTTAACCGCACTTTTTCGCCAGCTTGATTACGTAACGTAAATGCCGGTGCTTTTGCGCCTACTTTAGGTAAAGCCATAATAAATCCTTAATTAAAATTAATGTGTATTTAAAACTAAACGTAAAACTTTTATATTTTTTATCAAACCAAATTTAAAACAACTATTTTTATAGTAGTTATCTAGCATCTATAGGGTTGCAGGTGAAAACTTGGTGAAATTAAAGCAAAAAAAAACGCGCGATGTAAGTCGCGCGTTTTTAAAACAGAAAACTAATTAAAAATTAAGCAGGCAACAAAGATTTTACAGCGTCGCGCTCTTCTTTTAATTCATTTTCAGTCGCGGTCATTTTAGCGCGAGAAAACTCATCGATAGTTAAACCTTGAACAATTTCCCAGTCGCCGTTTTTGCAAACACATGGGAAAGAGTAGATTAAACCTTCTTCTATACCGTAGCTACCATCGCTGTATACGCCCATAGAAACCCAATCGTTCTCTGGCGTACCCAAAGCCCAATCGCGCATATGGAAAATTGCAGCGTTAGCAGCAGACGCAGCAGAAGACGCTCCACGAGCTTTAATGATAGCTGCACCGCGTTGCTGAACAGTAGGAATAAAGTCGTTTTCGTACCAATCTTTCTCTACTTGCTCAACGGCAACGTCGCCTTTAACCAAAGTGTGGAAAAGATCTGGGTACTGAGTAGCAGAGTGGTTACCCCAAATAGTCATCTTAGTGATGTCTTCTAAGGTTACGTCTAGCTTAGCAGCTAGCTGAGACAAACCACGGTTGTGATCCAAACGCATCATAGCGGTGAATTGACGTGGGTTAATGTCTGGAGCGTTACGCTGAGCAATCAAAGCGTTGGTGTTTGCAGGGTTACCTACAACCAATACTTTAATGTCGCGTGAAGCGTGATCGTTAATCGCTTTACCTTGCACAGAGAAAATAGCAGCGTTAGCTTCTAGAAGGTCTTTACGCTCCATGCCTGGTCCACGAGGACGCGCACCAACAAGCAATGCGTAATCGGCATCTTTAAAAGCAACATTTGGGTCGTCCGAACATACCATTCCAGCCAAAAGCGGGAAAGCACAGTCATCCAACTCCATCGCTACGCCTTTAAGCGCTTCTAAAGCTGGGGTAATTTCTAACATTTGTAGAATTACGGGTTGATCTTTGCCCAACATTTCGCCAGCGGCGATGCGGAACAACAAAGAGTAGCTGATTTGACCAGCGGCGCCGGTAACGGCAACACGAACGGGTGCTTTCACAAGATTTCTCCATCTGTTGAATTTGGTTTCAGGGTTTACATTGCACCCTAAAGCGGGCGCAATTATAGAGAAATGGTAGGAAAAGTCATTATTCTTACGTGAAAATGACGTTTTCTCACACAATTTAGCTATTCTGGCCGCACTACTTGCGTGCACACCCAGTTTTTAGCATTGGTTTAGGGCAAAATTACAGCTTATTTGGGGTATCGGCTATCTAGGGCATTATAGACGGCATCTCGAAAATCGGCCCTGCTGGTGTCTAGTTGCTGTACTATTTCGGCTAAATGCTCGTTATCTTCCCTGCCGTCATCCCAGTTTTTAATGTAATTACCTTCTTTATAGCCTTTGTCTTGCCTAAAAAAGTTAAGTACGTTTTTGCCGACATAGCTGGCATATAGCTGCTCAAACGTTAAGCCTGCTGCCCCCATTAACACACCGAAACTGGCTACGCTAAAGCTCTTGGTGGCGAGGGTTTTCTCTGCAAAAACTTCTACAGCCTCACGAAAATCTGCGCCGGAAGCATCAATAACTAGATCGGCCTCTATTTGTGCGGCCAGCTCGTCGCTATTTTTGGCAGATACAAGCAAAATACTTAGCCCAAAATGCCAAATATCGATCAATTCTAGAACAACCTGCTCCATGTCTGGCTCTTGCTTCTTCCACCACTTCCACCCGTAATGGTCTAACAACTCGCCGCATTCTATCCATATAGCGCGGTACCACGCATAGTTTTGGCCACGCCAATCCTTTGTCACCTTAGAATTCATGGCATCCTGCATTTCAAGCATGGTTTTAATTTGGCTATTCATGGTTTTAACCCGCAATTTCAAAAACGGCGATATTACCACAGCTACCCTTTTAGCTCACCGCTTAAACCCACCCGGCCTACTTCGCCACTGTCAACGAACTGCAATATTTCTATCACAAGGCGGTCACACTCAAGGGCTAAATTTTGCACAAATGGGGCTTTAATTATTTAGAGGCAAAGAAATGCGATTACTCCAAAGTATTCACCAATATGATGTTCAAACTTTTAGTTGGTTTCTAAGCCGTAAAAACCGCAAGCAGGCTGTTGCAGCAGCGAGAATTGCTTCCTTTACCGCAGATGGCCCACTCTATATTGCTACGGCATTGCTGTTTATGTTTTTGCAGGAATGGCAAATAGTTAAATTACTCGCCGCTGTTTTTATTGTTGAACGTTGTTTTTATTTTGTATTCAAATCGCTTTTCAAACGCAATCGCCCGCCTCAAGCGATTCCAGGTTTTGTAAGTGCTATTACCCCGTCAGATAAATTCAGTTTTCCATCTGGGCACACATCTGCGGCATTTTTAATGGCTGCAGTGCTTTCTAGCGTAGTGCCAGGATTAGGTTGGTTTATGTACCCGTGGGCGACATGTATTGGCGTAGCGCGGGTTACGCTTGGTGTTCACTTTCCAACCGACGTAATAGCGGGCGCCTTAATGGGCCACACCATCGCAATTGTATTAATAGGTTATATGCTTTAATGAAGATTTTATACGGTGTACAAGCAACAGGTAACGGCCATATCACCCGCGCACGCGCTTTGGGTAAAGAGCTAAAAGCCTGCGGCCTTGATGTAGATTTTTTGTTTTCTGGGCGCGACAAAGATAAATTTTTTGATATGGCTGAATTTGGTGACTGGCAGTGTTACCAAGGCCTAACGTTTGTACACGAAGCTGGCAAAACCAAGCTTATAGATACCATTAAACAAAACAGCCTTAAAACGTTGTTTAAAGATATTCGAGCATTAGATGTTTCAGGCTACGACCTAATCATTACCGATTTCGAGCCTATTTCTGCTTGGGCAGCAAAACGTGCGGGCAAACCGTGTATTGGTATGGGCCACCAATACGCTTTCAATCACGCCGTGCCTAAAACGGGTGACAGCCTTATTCCCCGTATGATTATGCGTAACTTTGCCCCCGCGAGTATCGATTTAGGTTTGCACTGGCACCACTTTGGCTACCCTATTTTGCCCCCCATTGCCGAAACACATGTTACCAACAAAGCCGTAGAGCCTAACAAGGTTGTTGTTTATTTAGGGTTTGAAGACCCAGACGAAGTGGTATCGCTGCTTGAGCCTTTTACCGATCACTTATTCACGGTATATGGCCCGTTTGCGCAATACGAAAGCATGGGGCACATTCAGCTTAAACCGTTATCTAGGGATGGCTTTCAAGAAGACCTTGCTACAGCCGCAGGCGTAATTTGTAACGCGGGTTTTGAGTTAAGCAGCGAAGCAATTCAACTAGGCAAAAAACTGTTGGTTAAGCCATTGCAGGGCCAAATGGAACAGCTTTCTAACGCCAAAGCATTAACCGAACTTGGCCTAGGTATGGCGATGAATAGCTTGGACCCACAAGTGTTAGACACTTGGCTAAAACACGCTAAAGGCAGCCAAGTAAAGTACCCCAATGTAGCAAAAGCTATTGCTCAATGGGTAAACAGCGGCAAATGGAATACTCCCTCCTCTAAAGCAGAACTCGTCGACTCTCTGTGGAAGCAAGTCCACGCACCAGAAATAACCCATTTCGGCAGCACCTTGCCCCAGCCATCCCTCGCTTAAACTTCTGCTTCGGCGATTGCCCTGCAATCGCCACCCCTCCCTTTTTCCCTTTTCTCCCTTTCGCCACCCTACCGTTTCGTATTCACCCAAGCTGTTGTACACTAGTCTAGTAGTCATTATAACCATATATAATTTAAATAACTTGGCGAATCAATTTATGCGACTTTTACCTATCTTACTCGTTAGCTTACTTCCACTGCTCTCAAGCTGCACAAGCGCCATAAACGGGCAACAAAATAGCCAAACCTCGCCTGTATTTGATTGGTTTGAATACGCGGGAAGCGATGCTTTATACAACACGGTTGCGCCAAGTAAAAATGCCTATACCAACCCAGTAATAAAAGGGTTTTATCCAGATCCAAGCATTGTAAGAGTGGGAGCAGATTACTACCTCGTGAACTCTTCATTTGGCTACTTCCCTGGCGTGCCGATATTTCATAGCACAGATTTAGTGAATTGGGTTCAAATAGGTAATATTCTCGAGCGCCCATCACAATTACAAATACCCAGCGGCATGGGTGTGTCGCGAGGTATATTCGCCCCAACACTGCGCCACCACAACGGTATTTTTTACATGATTACTACAATGGTAGACGGTGGCGGCAATTTTATTGTTACTGCAAAAAACCCCGCAGGCCCTTGGTCGGACCCAGTATGGTTACCTGAAGTGGGCGGTATAGACCCAGATTTATTTTTTGATGACAACGGCAAAGCCTACATACTTAACAACGACGCCCCCATTGGCGAGCCGCTTTACGATGGCCACCGAGCCATTTGGATTCGCGAATTCGACTTAGCCACATTAAAAACCGTTGGCGACGCCAAGTTAATAGTAAACGGCGGTGTAGATATAACTACCAAACCCGTTTGGATAGAAGGCCCACACCTTTTCAAAAATAAAGGCGCTTACTATTTAATTAATGCAGAAGGTGGCACCAGCGTGAATCACAGCCAAGTTGTATTTAAAGCGCAAAGCCCTTGGGGGCCGTATATTCCTTGGGAAAACAATCCAATTTTAACACAGCGCCATTTACCGGCTGATCGCGCCAACCCCGTCACATCCGTTGGCCATGTCGATTTAGTACAAACTCAACATGGCGACTGGTGGGCGGTATTTTTAGGCTGCAGGCCCTATAAAGATAACTACTACAATACCGGCCGCGAAACATTTTTATTACCGGTAGATTGGTCTGGCGAATACCCCGTCATTCTTCGCGGCGATGCCGAGGTGCCCTATCATCACCAACGCCCCCAATTGGGAGCATCCCAACAACCAGCCATTGCCCTTAGCGGTAACTTTATTGAGCGCGATGAATTTGACTCAGCACTTAAACTTTATTGGCGCAAGGTTCGCACCCCCACAAACAACTTTACAGATTTAACCTCTCAAAAAGGCAAGCTTGTTTTAACTGCAAACAATACAGATTTAAGCGACTTTGGATCACCAGCATTTATTGCGCGCGCACAGCAGCACCTAACAGGCAGCGCAACAACCAAACTGGTTTACACACCCCCACACGTGGGCGACAAAGCGGGTATTGCTGCCTTTCAAAACGATGAGTATTTTTATGCGCTTACCGTTACAAAAAATAATAGCGGCCTTGCCATACAACTAGAAAAACAACTTGGCAAGAACAAAGAAATTGTTGCGCAATATCCACTACAAGAAAAAACGCTTCGCAATGGCTTATATTTGAAAATAGAATTTAATAACGACAAATATGATTTCAGCTATTCCACAAATAACACCAAGTGGCAATCGGTAGGCGAAACACAAGATGGAACTATATTAAGCACGCAAAGTGCAGGCGGGTTTGTAGGTGCCACGCTAGGTATATTTGCATATACCGCGCACTAAAACACATAAACAATAGCTAATCGCTAGTAGCTGATTACTAGTGATTAGCTATTATGAGTTAGCTATTAGCGCTTCGCTGTTATTTTGTTCTTTTAAATAAGGTATGAAAATTATTTGTGGTGATTTCTGCTAACGACTCCAAACTAATGCCTTTTAAATCGGCAACAAATTGCGCGACCTCTCTTACATAACGCGGCTCGTTCGGTTTACCGCGAAATGGTACAGGCGCTAAGTAAGGTGAGTCGGTTTCTACTAGCAACCGATCTAATGGCATTTTTTTAACTACATCGCGCAGCGACTCGGCATTGCGAAAAGTCACGATTCCAGAGATAGAAATATAATAATTTAAATCCATCGCCGCCTTGGCCATTTCCCAATTTTCGGTAAAGCAATGCAGCACACCTGCAGACTCAGTGCTGCCGTATTCTTTTATTAAATCTAAAGTGTCTTGCCTTGCATCGCGCGTATGCACAATAACGGGCAAATCTAATTGGGCGCCTGCAATTAAGTGGTTAGCAAAACTTTGCTTTTGAATGTCTGCGTAGTCTTTACTGTAGTAGTAATCTAAGCCCGACTCACCTAGCGCAACAACTTTTGGCGCTTTGGCCCATTCCACTAACGTTTCTACACTCACAACTTCGCTGGTTACATCGGATGGATGCGTGCCCACAGAGCAAAATAAGCCTTCGTATTTACTGGCTATATCTACTACTTGCTGTTTATTCTCTTCGCTAATGCACACGCATAACATGGTTTTTACACCCTGCTCTTTTGCGGCAGCAATTGCGCCATCTAAACCGTCTTCGTAGCGACTAAGGTCTAATCGGTCGAGGTGACAATGGGAATCAACAAGCATTAATGTGCTCCAAAAAAGTAATAATTAAATGTGGGGTTTAACTAGAGGGTTGTACCAAGCAAGGTTTGCCAACTTGGTACACAAAAGAAGATACAACTATAAATAACACGCTACATGGTGTGGGTAGGTCTATCTGATTCTAGTGAACCTGCTAAGTAGTTTTCTATTTTGTTTGCGGCAATATCATCTTCACCGCTAAATTGTACGCCAATGCCCGCTGCTCGGTTGCCCTGTGCCCCTTTTGGGGTGATCCATATTACGCGGCCAGCTACAGGAATTTTCTCTGGCTCGTCCATTAAACTAAGCAACATAAACACTTCATCGCCCAACACATACGATTTATTCGTTGGGATAAACAGCCCGCCATGCTCTACAAATGGCATATAGGCCGCATACAGCACCGCTTTGTCTCGAATGGTGAGGGACAATATCCCGTTACGAGCACCGCCACCTATACCTTTCATCGCTTACTCCTCTGTTTTCGCCGTTACCTTAGTCAATTAACGCGAATGTGTCTATAGCTATACGAAGGGGATAATACACCACAAAATACCGCCCGCTCGTAACAAATGTGCAACCTTTTTTGAGTCTAGCAGCGAATTGTTAGCTTTTTGCTACCAACTGCCAATCCATCAGCAATTCTTCAATAAATAACGTTTGATTAAGGTTGGCATTGCGGATTAATTTAAGCTTTTGCTCACACAGCCGTTCTCTAAACCGAAATAGCATCTGACCAGAAACACGTGCCATATATTGGGCTAACGGCTGAATCGATTCCTGCCGCTGTTCGGCCCTTACGCTACTAGGTGCCAGCTTAGTTGTAATAAGGCTATCCACGAGGTTAAGCATTAACTCTACAAGCACTGGGGCGCTTATGCCGCCCAGCTGAGCAACCGCGCTTACGGGGCCACGTGTTTGGCTTGCTAGCTGCTCTAAACACGCCATGGCTTTTTGGCGTTGCTCTACGTATTCCGTTTTAAGCCACTCTACGCCTTTAAGTGGCGCACCGCCCGCTTCCCCTAGCAAAGGTATTGCAGCTTGGTGGCCATTTTCTTGCAGCCAACTTTGCGCCACATCGTAAGAGGGTGTGGTAAGCACAATACGTGCACAGCGGCTGCGAATGGTGGGTAGTATTTGGCTTTCTTGGAAAGTAATTAAAATAAGTACGGTATCCCCAGCAGGCTCTTCCAAGCTTTTTAGCAAGGCATTGGATGAATTATTATTCATCGCTTCGGTGGGCGTAACCACCACGACCTTTTTACCGCCCTGCTGAGCCGTTTTAGATACAAACTCGGTAACCCTGCGAATTTGGTCTATTTTAATTTGCTTGCCCGCCTCTTCTGGCGCAATCCAAAGTAAATCTGGGTGGCTGCCTGCTTGCAGCAATTGGCAGGCTCTGCACTTACCGCAGGCTATCCCCTCTAATGGCGATAAGCACAGCAGCAACTGCCCCATGGCTTTAGCTAGGGTATCCGACCCCAAACCTTCTTGCCCTGTAATTAACAGCGCGTGGGGAACCCGCTTTTGGGCTAACTTTTCTGCAAACTCGTCCCATACGGACTCGAGCCAAGGGTACGGCGGCATGGGCACTAAGCTCATTAAAACCTCTTAAATTGGCCTATTACCAATTGGTGGAATCGGGGGATAAAACGCACGTGCATAAAGTGCTGCGCGATTATATCGGGTATAGTGGCGCCTTTATACCTCATTGCCCAATACATATCGCCCACTTAACAAAACTATGCAAACCAACCTAGCACCGGCTCAATTCGAATTACTGCATTGCGACGAAGATATAGTTGTAGTGAATAAGCCTACCGACCTGCTCTCTGTGCCTGGGCTTGCATCGCCACAGAACCTATTTGATAGGGTAAAAGCGCAGTTTCCTACAGCGTTAGTGGTGCACCGTTTAGATATGGCCACCTCGGGCTTAATGATTTTTGCCCTAAATAAACCCGCGCAATCGCACTTAGGTAAACAATTCGAGCGCCGTACCATAAAAAAAATGTATGTTGCAGTGGTGCATGGGTTAGTTGAGCAGCAATCTGGTGAGATAAGCTCGCCACTTATCTGTGATTGGGAGAACCGCCCCAAACAGAAAGTAGACTGGCTACATGGCAAGCCAGCACTTACCCAATATAGCGTTGTAGACCGCAACACAGCCATGCAAGCTACGCGGGTACACCTATTCCCCCATACGGGTCGATCCCACCAATTGCGTGTACACATGCAGCAGATTGGCCACCCCATCATTGGCGACTACTTTTACGCCCCACAAGATGCCGACTCGTGTAATTCACGTTTGTTGCTGCATGCCCAAACACTCAATCTTAGCCACCCTACCAGTGGCGCAAATATTCACTTTGACTGCCCCGCACCATTTTAAATACCAATCATTGCTTTAGAATTAAAATAAGCATGATATTTTGATTACTTCCTCACAGTTGTCATACAAATAAACTGCAACACTTACACAGTTGTTAGCAGCACCCGCTCGTTAAGCTTTACCAAATAAAAAAGAGCAATCACAACACATCACGTTTGCGAAGACACATTCCAATAATAAGGAGACATAACCCATGTCGGCACTCACTCGTCCCAAATTTGGTGCACACACCAAACTGTTCCACGCTATAAAGCATGCGTTAACCCCCGTTATATTTTTAGGTGCTGCTGCTTTCCCACTTGCCGCTCACAGCCAATACAACATGGAAAACCTCGACCGCGGGTTGGTGGCCATAGATCGCAAAGACGGCAGCGTATTAGTAAGCTGGCGCTGGTTGGGGCAAGAGCCAGATAACACCAGCTTCAACGTATATAGAAACGGCACACTATTAACCAGCTCCCCCCTTACCAATAAAACAAACTTTGTAGATACCAGCGGCAACCCAAACGCTAATTACGCGGTAGAAGCCATAGTAAACGGCGCGAGCCAATCACTAGCCACCACACATGTATGGAGCGATATATACCGCACTATTCCGCTGCAAAGACCACCAGGTGGCACCACCCCCGACGGAGTGGCATACACCTATAGCCCCAACGATATAAGCGCAGCCGATTTAGACGGCGATGGCGGTTACGAGCTAATCGTAAAATGGGACCCCTCCAACGCAAAAGACAACTCGCAAAGTGGCTACACCGGCAATGTGTATCTCGACGCTTACGAAATATCTGGCGAGTTTATGTGGCGCATAGACCTAGGCCGCAATATTCGAGCAGGCGCCCACTACACGCAATTTTTAGCATTCGATTTTGATAGCGATGGCAAAGCAGAAGTTGCAGTTAAAACCGCAGACGCCACCAAAGACAGCCAAGGAGTAGTAATAGGAGACAGCAATGCCGATTACCGCAACAGTGCAGGCTATGTTTTATCTGGCCCCGAATACCTCACCATGTTTGAAGGCCAAACCGGTAGAGCGCTAAATACCGTTAACTACGTACCCGCGCGCGGCAGTGTTTCTAGCTGGGGCGACAACTACGGCAACCGTGTTGATAGATTTTTAGGTGGCGTAGCCTACTTAGATGGCCAAAACCCAAGTTTGATTATGTCGCGCGGGTACTACACCCGCACCGTGGTAGCAGCATGGGACTGGCGCAATGGGCAGCTTAGCCAACGCTGGGTATTTGATTCCAACACCAGTGGCAACAGCAGCTATGCAGGCCAAGGCGCGCACAGCCTTACCATTGGCGATGTAGATGCAGACGGAAAACAAGAAATTGTATTTGGCGCCATGACCATAGATGACAACGGCACCGGCTTGAACAATACCCGCCTAGGTCACGGCGATGCACTGCACCTATCCGACATGGACCCAAGCAACCCAGGCTTAGAAGTGTTTATGGTGCACGAATGCCCCTCTTGCTATGGCGAGCACGGAATAGAAATGCACGATGCCGCCACCGGCCAAATACTATGGAGCCACCCAGGCGACTACATAGACATAGGCCGAGGTGTAGCCATGGATATAGACCCACGTTATGCCGGCTACGAAGCTTGGGCTTCGCGCGGTGGTTTATACAGTGCAAAAGGCGAAACAATATCGAGCACGCGCCCGTCGCAAATAAACTTTGCCGCTTGGTGGGATGGCGACTTACTGCGCGAAATACTCGATAACAATTACATAAACAAATGGAACTACACCGCCAGCTCTACCACGCGCTTGCTAAGCGCAGGTAACTACGGTGCAGCATCGAACAACGGCACCAAGGCTACACCAGGGCTTTCGGCCGATATTCTTGGTGACTGGCGCGAAGAAGTGGTATGGCGCAACAGCAACAACCAAGAACTTATGGTGTTTACCACCCCACACGAAAGTGAATACCGCTTAAGAACCCTAATGCACGACCCGCAATACCGCACAGCCATAGCTTGGCAAAACGTGGGCTACAACCAACCACCTCACCCCTCTTACTTTTTGGGTGCGGGTATGACTACCCCCAACCAACCACACATAACCATAGTTGGCGAAGGCACAGTGCAGCCTCCAGCCCCTACAGGCGACGCAATACAAGAAAACGCCACCGGCTTTTGCGGCTACGAAGGCACTATAGATAGCAACCACTCTGGCTATACAGGCGCGGGCTTTACTAACACTACCAACGCAACAGGTGCAGGCATTAACTGGAACCTACATGCGTCCACCGCCGGTACATACCGCCTAAGCATGCGTTACGCGAATGGCAGTACGGCACGAGGTGCTGTGCTAAACGTAGAAACAACCGGTAATAGCTACCCCATGGCATTTGCACCAACAAGCACATGGACAAACTGGCAAGAAGAATATGTAGACGCCCACCTAAACGCCGGCTACAACAGCATTCGGCTTGAAGCAAACCAAGCGGCAGGTTTGCCCAACCTCGATGCCATCTACCTAGCCGATGGTCTTACGGCGGCAGCGTGCGGCCAAACATCTAGCAGCAGCTCGTCCTCCAGTAGCTCCTCTAGTTCTTCCAGCAGCTCTTCAAGCTCTAGTAGCAGTTCCAGTAGTAGCTCGAGCAGCAGCTCATCCGGCGGTACAACAGCAGGCCTAGCTTGCGCCAACGGCAGTACAGATACATGGGGAACGGGGTTTGTGTTAAACGGCTTCCAAGTAGAAAACGAAGGCCAGCAAGCCACCAATAACTGGCAAGTGACACTTCAATTCGACCAGCCCGTAAACATAACCAACGCATGGGGTGTAAACGTAGAAACAACAGGCACAACCGTTGTAGCAACAAGCGTAGGCTACAACAGCCACCTAAACCCGGGGCAAAGTGCTAGCTTTGGAATGCAAGGAACATCGGCAACGGCGGTAAGCAACCCGCTATGCAGTGCCCAGTAACTTTCGTAATTAATCAACCTGCTAGGTGGGCATTGCCCACCTAGCTCGCACAATTTTCTAGTTTCACTAATAGTTACACTAAGACGGACATGTTGAAAGTTAATCGAGTTTTCCTAACCTTCGTTACCCTCTGTTGCATAACGTATCAAACACAATAGGTTTGTCATATTTAGCGCGGTTGCTGTACGGGCATAATAGCGCTCCAAGCGCGGGGCTTGCGCTTACCGCTCAACACCGCACCAATAAACGTAGAGCGCACAAATAGCTCATAGAGTAAAAGTGAAATAGCCACAGTAATACCCGAAATAGCACCTAGCTTAACCAACCAATGCAAAGGCAACTCTGCAAAAGCAATTTGCAGCCAAATAACAATAGGAAGATGAATTAAGTAAAGCCAGTAAGAGGCATCCGCAAGGTAGCGTACATAAGCGCTCGTTTTATTAAAAAACCGCCGGAAAACACCAAGAGTAATAGACACCAGCGACCACATCATAAGCGCGTAAGCCAAGCCAAAGCCAACTTTGAACAACACATACAGGCTATGGGCCTTTTGCGCTTCGAATTTAGATAAGAAACAAGCTACACCCACAGCGACAACACACAATAGCCATTTCGTTACCGTTAGCGTGGCAAAACCGTCAAGCAGCGAGCGATCTTTATTCAGCAACCAACCGAATAAATAAAAGCCACCATAGATGAAAAAAGTTGGGGCGTGGGGCACCAATGTTTTATCTGGCGTTTCCATTCCCCAATGGCTCATAAACCATAAACAACCAGAAGTAGGAATAGCCAACACACACAGCGCCATTTGCGACTGGCTCGCCCAGCGCATTCCTGTCGTGCAAACCGCTGCAACGCGAGTATATATACCCTTATGCCAGCTCACGATACATCGCAATAGCAATACGCAAAGCGTTATCCAAATAAGCGCATAGAGAAACCACAAATGTGTACCTGTAAAAATACCTGTCGGCAGCGAAGATAAAGAAGCAAAACCGCCCAACAAAGCATTTGGTACATTCGCTTCACCGCGCATACTTTCTGCACCCATTATCCAACCGGATACCAACAGAGGTCGCAATACAAACCAAGCCACAATAAACGGTACAACAATTCTTATAAAACGAGAGTGAAGAAAGCGCCCTGCTCCATCGCGATGCAATACCGCATGGCTAAAATATCCAGCAATAAGAAAAAAAAGCGGCATTCGAAATGAATGACTAACCAACACAAAAAAGGACACTAACGAGCTAGTAGACACATCCATAACGGCCCAGCCAATATACATGGGCATAAAAGAAAGGCTTGCATGAAATACCACGCCAAGTATCAGTGCGAAAGCTCGTGCAGCATCAAGGTAATCGAGTCGCCCCGAATTATGTATTAGCATATTCATAATAGGATTCGCTTAATTAAAGTAGATTAAAAGCTGCTTACTCAGACAATTTAATTATGAGCCCAAGCTTATGCGCCACTCGTAAATAATCGTGAAAGGCTTCAGCAACGAAGCCTTAGCATCAGTAAATGAGATTAATTGGCCCTAATTATTTATAAAAACTCACTTCATCTACCTCAAAACCAAATACCCCTTGCTGCATACCAAAAGCGACAATACTTACACTGCTAATAGTTTTGGTATTTAATTGCGTCTGCTCAGACCAAGCGCGCTTGAGCGAACGGAACGGAATTTTTAGTTCGTGAAACTTACCATCTTGCGGCACAACTATTGGAGCGGCGTGATAATCAAAGTTAGTCACCTCAACACTGTTCGCAGAAATGGATAAACTACCCGTATGAATTTTTACGCGGATACTTATCCCTTCATACTCACTAGCATCTTTCGGTAAATTTTCAGCATCTAACAACAACACCATGCTTGCCCAACCAGGCTGCCCACGTGGCGGCGCGATATTCCCCTTAACGGCTACCACGCCCTGCTCAACAGTGTGCTCTAGTGTGGTTCCACCACCTGCCACGGCATCGGTCATAAACTGCCTTGCATGGCCAAGATTGTTTGTTTGAGCATGATTAAAGTCATCTATAACAGGTAACAAAGCCGCCCCATAACCCATGCAAGAAATCGTTAATATTGCCACTATGCTAAAGTATCTACCTACTGCGCATAAATGTGTTTTGCCGTATTTCATATCGTCTCTCCTTATTAATTGTTTGCGATGTAGCAGACCTTTGTAGACGCTACACTCTATAAGTGTTTCTCATACAGCCAGTCGGCAACCGAGCATGACTAGCACAACAAGTAAGAGCCCACTTTGGGAGAGAAGGTGACAAATATTTTAAAAAATATTTCAATTTCACGGTATACCCATTTATTTGCGCGTTATATTCACTAAACTTGTCACCTTTGGCTGAACACTGGGCACTTACGTTAGGTACCTATTTGTTCAACTCCAGAGATACCGATCTATGAGCCTTTTTAAAGCACGTATCCGCATAGCAGACACAAACGACGCCGGCCTTGTGCTCGCATCACTCGGAGGCGATAGAGACGCCTTCTGCGAGATAGTAACCCGCTATCAGAACCTACTATGCTCGCTGGCTTACTCATCGCTAGGGGATTTAAAATACAGCGAGGATGTAACTCAAGAGACCTTCGTTGAAGCGTGGAAGAAACTAGACAGCTTGCGAGACCCAGAAAAATTGAAATCGTGGCTATGCGGGATACTGCGATATAAAGTGAGCCACTTTAGACGCAAAGAAGCCAACCAGCCTATAAAAGGTGCCGATGAACTGGAAGAGCTGGATGAGAAAAACGAAACACCAGCCAGTGAAGGTAAGCTAGAAGATCAAGCCATAAGCGCTCAGCAACAAGCATTGCTGTGGCAAGCACTGGAAAAAATGCCAGAAACCTACCGCGAGCCACTCATCCTCTTTTACCGCGAACAGTGTTCGGTAGAGTATGTGGCTAGCCAACTCGACCTAACCGAAGACACCGTAAAACAGCGTCTGTCTCGGGGCCGTAAACAACTTCAAAAAGCAATGATCACCTTCGTAGAAGATACCCTAACAAAAAGCAAACAAGGCACAGCGTTCACTGTTGCTGTTATGGCTGCCATACAAGGGATATCACCGCCGGTAAAAGCCTCCATACTAGGTACCGGTGCCGTCAAAGGCGGCTTACTTTTCAAGTGGGCGAGCTTGCTAATTTTTATGGCGTCTTTCGCGGGTATTATAAGCTCTTACTTCGGGCTAAGAGCTGGGCTAGCTCAGTCGCGCACCCAGCGAGAACGCAAACGTACCATTTTATTTGTCTCGCTGTTTTTCGGGATTGTCATTATTTATATACTAGGGATGTTTGGCCTAAAACACTTCGCAGTCAACGACCATACAATGGCAGCTGGCTATTCCACCGCTGCGCACTTACTGGTTTTGGCATTTATTACTAGCTATGTGGTACTTGTAATTAGAATGCTTAAAGGGATGCGTAAACTACGAGCACAAGAGCGATTGTTTCACCCAGAAGCATTTCAAGCACAAGCAGACCAATTGCACTCCAAGCAACGTGAATACAAAAGTCGTCTTCGCCTAGGGGGTATACCGTTAATCCATTTCCGCTTCGGCATGCCAGAAATAGGAGACAAACCGATTGTAGGCTGGATAGCCGGCGGTGACCTTGCGTATGGAATACTATTCGCATGGGGCGGCGTGGCCATTGCCCCTATTAGCGTAGGCATTATTTCGATAGGCGCAATCAGTATTGGAGCCGTAGGTTTTGGACTGTTTGGCATAGGCACCATTGCCGTAGGCGCCATCGCCTTTGGCGCCTCCGCTATTGGCTACAAAGCGTATGCCTCATTCTCATCCCTAGGCTGGGAAAGTGCTTTTAGCAACGGTTTCTCCACCGCAATAGACGCCGCAATTGGCCCCATCGCCATTGCGCAAGAAGTAAACACCCCCCTAGCCGCCGATATCGCCAACCTATCGCTAATGGACCAAAGCTACCTATGGATAATGGCCGCCATAATAGTACTCGTTATTGTACCGGCCGTGCTGCATTCCAATAAGGTTCGCAAAATAATGGGTAAACATTAACCGCAAGGGAAAGCGAGTAAGATTAAGGCTCGCCGTGGCCGATAAAAATGAGCCACGGCGCAAGGGCTATTTAACTAAATTACGCCCCTACAGATACCAAAACATAAAGAATGAATAAAAGTGTAATAAAAGGCACGACAAAAAGCTCATTCGGACTCGATCAAATAAGCCCGCTTTACATTCTTAGTAATGCGCCCCCACTCGGAATGCTTCACCCTTTGTTGGTGCAATTCAAATGACGCTTTACTGTCAAACTCTTCGTAAACACGGAATTTATTTTTAGAATTTAAGACCAGCTCAACGTCAAACGCTACACACCCAGGTTCCTTTCGCGTTAACTCTATATGAACGGGCAACGCGCTACGAACAGCATCTAGCTCCCCTACGGGAACATATATAAACCCTTTCAATATAATTTTGCACATGCCAAAAACCTATTTACTACTAGTAAACTCGATACGCTGCCCCGCCGGCTCAACAGCAAAAGATCACAATGATCTAACTTAACCGCTCGAGTACGGTAATAATACGGTACTTCCCAATGCACTCACCACCACAGCCAAAGGCTCGCACCAAAAAGACTCATATTGGTCTAAATCAGAGCCATTAAAACAATTTTGAAAATACATTACACCACCACCTAAGCAACCTCGCATTAAGTACTTCACTAAAAACCTACGTAACATACTGATTTTAATACCACTTACCACTCATAAAAAAATAAAAACATTAATTCAAAAATATTGGTGTGGTCTTTGCCAGTTAAAGATTAAACACCAAATTAACTTCAATAATTTCACCTTAAATTAAAAAGCGGGGCTGCACATAAGAAAAAATTCATTTGGGTGCGTTACAGCTACTACGTCTGCGAATGGCTAACAGTACGTTGACAATAACCATTGCAGATATACAGCACCCAACAATTACGGTTAAAACCGTGAGCCAATCCAAACTCGAGGGTTTTTATGCCGAGTAACTGACAGGACAATATTGCGCATGCTCGTGAGTTCCGCAGAGCGTTGCACGCCAAACCGGAGCTAAGCTGGCAGGAACATAACACTGCTAACGCGATTCGCGAACAACTCGATGCTATGCATATTGCATGGCGAGAGTGCGCGCAAACCTGCACGCTCGCGTGGATAAATCCTACCGGTACAGAACCCGCCATTGCATTGCGCGGGGATATCGATGCCCTGCCCATTCGCGAAGAAACAAATAAACCTTGGCAGTCTAAAACCGAAAGATGTATGCACGCTTGTGGCCACGACGGCCACACCGCCACCCTACTCGCTACCGCTCGCTGGTTAAAAAAACATGAGCATCAACTAGAACGAAAAGTCGTACTTATTTTTCAACCCGCCGAGGAAGGCGGCCATGGTGCGCGCGAAATGATAGCCGATGGCGCCTTAGAAGGAGTTAGCGAAATATACGGTTGGCACAATTGGCCAGCTTTCCCCTACCGAACCATTGCCTGCCCAAACGCCATTATTATGTGCGGTAACGGCACCTTCTCTATAAAAATTACCGGCAAAGGCGGTCACGCCAGCCAACCAGAACTATGCGTAGACCCCGTACTCGCGGCCAGTGCAATCACGGTGGCGCTACAGCAAATATGTAGCCATCGAATAGCACCTCAAAAAGCAGCGGTTATTAGCGTAACCGAAATTAAAGCCGGCGACGCACCTACCGTTATCCCAGAGTATGCGGAGTTAAAAGGAAGCATTCGTGTACCCGACGAAGAAACACGCCATATCATTAATCATGCAATTACAGAGATTGCCACCCTCACAGGTGCAAGCTACGGCGTGCAATGCACGGTAGAGCACAGCATGCGTTACAGCGCTACCATCAATCACGCCAAACAAGCCAATCTTGCCAGGCGCCAATGGCAGGCATTGTATGGTGAAAAGTCGCTGGTGCCAGGAACACTGCTCCCCGTAATGGCCTCGGAAGACTTCAGCTATTACCTTCGTGAATGCCAAGGCGCATTCGCGTTAATTGGTAGCCGTGAAGGCAACCAAAACGCTGCCCCGTGTCACAGCCCGCATTACGATTTTAACGATAACCTCATCGAAGATGTGTGCCGCTGGTTTTGTAGACTAACAGGTATGCGGCTCCCCCCCTGATTCCTAAAAAGTTTTAAGTTTTTGTACGTCTAAATTGCTGAACAAAAAATTAAACTTTTTAAGGAATGTATTATGTCTATTTTCGAACAGCGCGAATCTACTATTCGCGCCTACAGCCGCGTATACCCTGTTGTTTTTAAAACCGCAATCAATGCCCTGCAAACTGACACAACAGGTAAAACCTACATTGACTTTTTTGCCGGTGCAGGCTTATTAAATTTTGGTCACAACAACCCAAAAATGAAAAAGGCGATGATTGAATACATGCAAAAAGATGGTGTATTGCACAGTTTGGATATGGAAACCGAAGCCAAAGCCGCCTTTATGCAACATTTTACCGACCTTATTTTAAAGCCGCGAAACATGCCTCACCGCATGCAATTTACCGGCCCTACCGGTACCAATGCTATTGAGGCCGCCATGAAACTTGCGCGCCGTGTTACCGGTCGCAGTACCATTGTGGCTTTTAACAATGGCTTTCACGGCATGACATTAGGCGCACTCGCCGCCACGGCCAACCCCTACTTTAGAGGGGCAGCAGGCGTCCCCTTAGAGCACGTTACCCACGCAGAATTTAATACATCCAACGGCGATATAAGTGCTTTAGAGGCGAAGTATTGCGCGTCTAGCGCGAACGCGCCAGCTGCATTCATGTTAGAAACTATCCAAGCGGAAGGTGGAGTCAACGTTGCCAATAAAGAATGGATACTCGCAGTAGCAAAACTGGCTAAAAAGCTAGGCGCACTTTTAATAGTAGACGACATACAAGTGGGCTGCGGCCGAACCGGAAGCTACTTTAGCTTCGACGATATAGACATTGCCCCAGATATCATTTGTCTTGCCAAAGGACTGGGTGGAATGGGCACACCCATGGCCATGAATTTGGTGTTGCCAGAGCTAGACGACCAGTGGTCACCAGGAGAACACACCGGTACATTCCGTGGACAAAACCTGAGTTTTATTGCAGGTAAAGTTGCGCTGGAATATTTCGCAAATAATCAATTAATGAGCGACGTAAAATTAAAAACAACACTCATGCAGGAAGCGTTAGAACCGCTACTTCATAGCGACAGCACCCTCACGCTACGCGGAAAGGGAATGATTATGGGGTTAGATATTGGCAATAGCGAACGCGCCGCTGCGATTGTACAGGAATGCTTTAAAAACGGATTGATCGTTGCTAGTTGTGGCGTAGGTGGACAAGTCATTAAGCTCATTCCGCCGCTCACCATCGCAAATGCGCACCTCACAGAGGGGCTCAACATTCTTATTCAAGCCACTCGCAACACCATGGAGGAAGCCGCATGATTAAACGTGATGATATGACCTTCCCCGCTGATGAGTACGAACGCAGAATTAATGAATTACGGGCTCGCATAGCAGAGCGTCACTTAGATGCCGTAGTCATTTCCGACCCCGAAAATATCATGTACTTAACAGACTATCAAACAACGAGTTACTCTTTTTTTCAGGCCTTAGTTGTCCCGTTAGAAAAAGAACCGTTTATGATTACCCGCGCGCTAGAAGAGTCCAACGTAATTGCACGTACTTGGGTGGATTTAACCCGACCCTACCCAGACACTGGCGACGCCATGCAAATGCTTGTGGATGCATTAAAGGAGTTTGGCTTAGCCAACAAACGCATTGGCTACGAACGCAACAGCAACTTCTTCCCCGCTTATCATCAAGATGTAATTCACACCACGCTCAAAGACGGTAAATTATTAGACTGTTTTGGCATTGTTGAAGAAGGCCGCATTTGTAAATCTGCTGTCGAAATTGCGTTAATGAAAAAAGCCGCCTTGGCAACAGAAGCCGGTATGGCTGCAGGCATTGCCGCTTGCCGCGCTGGCGCGACAGAAAATGAAGTTGGTGCAGCGATCAGTGCCGGCATGTTTAACGCGGGCGGAGAAACGCCTGCTGTTATGCCCTACGTAACCTCAGGGCCACGAACGATGATTGGTCACGCCACGTGGGAAGGCCGAGTAATACAAGATAACGAGCACGTATTTTTAGAAGTGGGAGGCTGCTACCGGCGCTACCATACCGCCATGATGCGCACCGTTATTCTTGGCGACCTTACCGACTCTATGCACATAGCCCAAGAAACAATGAAACGCGCGCTTGATGCTGTGCATTCCATGGTGCAACCGGGTATGACAGTGTCCGACGTGGACAACCTCGTAAGAAATATTATTAGCGACAACCCAGTCGGTGCACGACTTATTACACGCTCCGGTTACTCCATTGGTATCGCCTTCCCTCCAAGCTGGGATGAAGGCTATATAGTAAGTTTAAAACAAGGAGAATCCACAGTACTTAAAGAAGGCATGACCTTTCATTTAATTCCTTGGATGTGGGGCGTGGACGGTGACAAAACTTGCGGCATTTCCGATACGATCCATATAACCGACGAAGGCTGCGAATCGTTCTTTAGCATGGAGCGAGACTTTACCGTTAAACCCAGCGAAAACGGTATAGCAGCAATAGCAGCACCCCAAACAGCGAGTTGCGTAGATTTATCCACAGCGCGAAACAGCACAACACCTAGCAAAAAAACCGCAAAAAAAATAACGGCTAAGGAGGTTGACAATGCTAGCGCCAGTTAATCCCACTACAGGCCAGCCACTTGCACAAGTGGCATCACTCACCTTGCCAGAATGTAACCGCGCTATAGATAAAACCTACGAAGCCTTCCCCGCTTGGAGAGACACCTCCATTACCGAAAGAGCCTCTGCGCTAATGAGAATAGCCGCCTCATTACGTAAAAGTAAAAACACACTTGCCAAACTAATGGCTCAGGAGATGGGCAAACCCCTTTGTGAAGGCATCGCCGAAGTCGAAAAATCGGCCGCGTGTGCCGAGTACTACACCAATAACAGCGCCGATTTTTTAAAACCTGAGACGCTCGAATCTGACGCAGCTTATAGCTACGTCACTTACCAACCATTGGGCACAATACTAGGAATACTGCCATGGAATGCCCCAGTCTGGCTGGCCCTCCGTTTTTTAGCCCCCGCGCTTATGGCCGGCAATACCTGCGTAATGAAAGCCGACCCCAACGTGCCTGCCACTGCAGCGGCACTTACCGCAGCATTTAACAGCGCGGGCCTACCCAAAAATGTAATGACCAACCTCCCCATAGAAACAGAACTTGTTGGCGAAGCAATAGATCACCCTGCCGTTAAAGCCGTATCGTTTACCGGCAGTAGCGCAGCGGGTAAAAAAGTTGCTGCTCGGGCCGCTGGCGGTATAAAGCCCGCGGTATTAGAACTAGGTGGCTCCGACCCCTGTATTGTATTAGCCGATGCAAATTTAGATAAAGCCTGCAATGTAATCACCCTGTCGCGAATGATTAACGCAGGCCAATCATGTATTGCCGCCAAACGAGTGATTGTGGAAGCATCAATTTACGACGACGTTTGCAATCGCTTATTCAAAATTTTCAGCACCATTACTATGGGCGATCCCAGTCAATCGTCCACCTCAGAATGCACAGCTCTGCCCTATGCAATGGGGCCCATTGCACGCAAAGATTTACAAACACAACTGCATCAACAAGTTAACCAAACCATTCAAAGCGGCGCGCGTTGTATACATGGTGGCGACTTACCGTCTACCTCTGGTTTCTTTTATCCGCCCACGCTGTTAATTGATGTACAACCAGAGATGAGCGCCTTTACCGAAGAAACGTTTGGGCCCGTACTGGCCATTATCAAAGCGAACGATTTTGAACACGCTATACAACTGGCAAATAAAACCGAATACGGCTTAGGCGCTAGTATATGGACCGCAGACAAAACCAAAGCAGAACTCGCCGCCAACAAACTGCAAGCCGGCCAAGTCGCCGTAAACGGTATAGTAAAAACAGACCCAAGATTACCCAGCGGCGGAATTGGCCTTTCCGGTTACGGTCGCGAACTGGGGCCTCAGGGAATAAAAGAATTTGTGAATGTTAAACAGGTGTGGGTGGGGTAGGCTTACGCGGGCGTGTAAACCTACACGCCGAACGCGTTTTTGAATAGAGATAAAAAGGGGGAATTTGATGTCATCAGAATAACCGCCTACAGTAAACTAGCGCTGTTTACTCGGCATATTCGTTGATTACATGCTCCAAGAAGTAAAATAAGCCGCGGCAAAAACAACACCGAACACAACAACCCCGATGAAAAGTAAAAATAACAAAGAGATACCAAACGCTTTCCAGTTAGACTGAAAACTTCCATTGGAGGTTTTAACAGCATCTAGCGCGGCACCTTGATATCGCTTGGCCAATTGGACCATTACAATTATTTGGGTAACCGTGAATACGGTGTTCGAAACATTCCAGCTTTCAGGAATAAAAGCAGCCAGTAGCATAATAGCAACAAATCCGACCGCGGAATAAATAATAGCCGAGCGCGCGTTGCGGTGCTCCCCCATGCTTTTATAATTTCGAGCCATTAAGTACCCACCAGCTATTACGCTACCAAATGCTGTGGCAAGGCCTATCCCTACAAGTTTAAATAATGGCGCTTCGAAGGCTGGTGTTTCGCTATCTATAAGTTCACTATTGGGAGTGGTATAAATATCCGTCATGAATGTATTTTCCTTAATTTTTGTAAGAGACAATTTGCAAACGTCAACTTTGAATTATATTGAGGAAGCTCTGAATACCCCCTATTGCTTTTTACGAGTGCCAAAACGTTCTGCCGTTAGACGTTCTTCGCGGCTAATTGCCTTAGTCTTAGCAAGAAGAACAATTAAGCGGATGGGTCATTCAGAGATTCCTTCACCCTCTGGGCCATCTAGTCTAACAGTGATTACTCGTTGCACTTAAACCAAGACTGTGTAGTAGGAATAATAGCGACAAACAAAACATCCGTACAAGGCCATCCAAAGCGGTTTCCAGTGTTTTATAAATAAATACCCAATACAACATCATTCCTTTATGTTTTTGCTGCTTAAACCTCTCTCAAAGCAGAGCAATCTGGCATTCCAAACAATCAGTTCCAAACACTACTCATTGATTTTCCAGCTTATCCGAATATTGAAAAGCCGATAGTCGCATTCTGTTAAGCCTGTGAGTATTTATCACTACAGTAATGCCATGCGCCCATATCGAATATAGTCCTGCTTGCCACTAACCAAGAGCATCCAACCCAGCCTGTAATTTCACTCGCTCGACATCGGTTAACGTAAGTGATTTCAATATTTTGTCTAGTGGCTTCTTTGGGTAAATTAGCCTATAAGCCTGTAACCCCCTCAAACTAGTTATTTGAGAGAGCACTTCTTGTTCTGCATTTTTTGCATAGGCTTTTAAGCCGCTTTTTACATGGACTAAATCTGTTTCTGCTAAATAATCAATGGCCATTGCACCAAGCTTATTCTTACGCCAAGGGTTATCCCCTGCTTTGGCTATAGCATTAAATATGGCATACCTGGGCTTGTCTCTGTATCTATCGTCTTCAATCTTTTGGGCGGCTATGTGAATTTCAGAGCTACCGGTGCTAGTGCATTGGTAACCAACCGATACTCCGCCCGCCAATAATATGCGCACCATCTTTTGGGCATTACTAGCAGACCACGCTTTTACAGAATTAAGGGCAACCACAATAGGGCCTGCATTTTTGGCTGTAGTAAGAGCAGTATTAGCACCTAAGCTACATAGGTTCTCCATGGCCGTTATTTTGCCAATTTCACATGCCATCATTAATGGTGTGTAGCCTTGCTTAGTCTGCGCATTGATATCTGCACCAGCTTGCGCCAACAGCTTAATGGAACCACTGCTGCCCTCTACTGCAAAATGTATGACGCTAAACGACTTATTATCCTGTGCCGACACATCGGCACCGTGCTTTATAAGTTTCCTTACAAAGTTAAAGTTACCCGCTAAGCAGGCGACCATCAATGGCGTCCGTCCAGCTTCCGTTCTGGCCTCTATATCTGCGCCCGCAGCAATAAGCTGTTCTAATTTTTCTAGCTCATCACCCTCACTGCAAATTTTAAATATTTCTTTATTGTTGCCATTTGTCATGTATAGCAGCCTTGCGTTCCAGTATTGAATAATTCACATATTAAAGTAACTGCTAAGAATTATCCGCTTAGAATTAACTACATTAATAGTTAACTGAACAACGGCAGCTGAGCAAAAAGTAAGCGACAATATCGCTCCTGTAGCCATTCTCAAACCCACAAACAATATAGCCCCGTATTCACTGCCCCATAAAACACCTAAAATGCACCCAAACCCCACCCTAGCAAACTAAGCTAGACTGGGTACATAGCAATAAGCGGTTTATTAAATGGCAGACGAAAAGAAAAAAGATCAGGTATTTTGGGTAATGGTGTTTCTGGCCATACTAGGGTTACTCACTTGCGTCTTCCCTATTGTGCGCTACAAGTTTATTCATCACGTAAGCTACCCTATTACGCAAGCCACCTACGACATAAGTGAGCCAGAGCGCTTTCAGCTAAGCCCAATAGACAAGCCAACACTCGTCCATTTTTACGATGATGCCTGCCTCTGCACTATCTACAGCAAACCCCACGTAGCCGATCTAGCCAAAAAACTGCCCCATGTAAAACACGTATACATCAATACCCGACAAGCCCGCAGCAGCCACTCGCCTGTTATACAGCGCATATTAGATAAGCTTCCAGCCAGCCCTGCGGTGGCACTATGGGATAAGGATGGAGGTATTCGATACTTTGGTGCTTACTCCGATGGCAGCACCTGTGGCACGGGTAACGATATGGTTTTGGCCACACTAGGTTCATTAGAAAAAGGAGACGACGTCTATTGGCTGCAACAGGAATATCTCGGCTGCGTATGCCCGTGGCCTAAGCAGGAAACCGCACCTTAGGTAAACTCGTCACACGGCTAATTTAAGTCGCCTTGCTATACCTGCGGCAAAATCGCCATATAAAAGTGCCTGTCAGGTTTTGCGTTAAGATCAAACCTCTTTATTTTTACAGGTGTTCATGCCTTTAGCGCGCCTGCCGAAAGAGGTTAGGTGAAGGAGTATTCAACTGAGGCCTCGAGCCTGTGAAACCACCCCGATCTTCCAGAACTCATTATATCGAGTGCTTAGTTCTCGCCTGAACCCGCAGTGATAACTAAATTAAGATCTCGCATAAATTCGGAAAACGCCACACGCGGAACCTTAGCGAGATCAAGTGTCGTTGAGTTTTTCTCGAAGCTAATGGTACCTAAACAAGTGGACTCGTCTTCGGTAAGATAATTCTCTACATCAGGCAATGCTAACGTACCCACTATATCTGGCGTGACAGACTTGATAGCCTCACACTCTCCGAGCTCACCGTCAACGCGCCAATCTCGCGTTGTTAACACAGCCGCAAATGCCCGTGTGTTAACATTCCGTCCGAGGTAGCGATTAGAATGGTCCACCTCTTTATGCTCTTCTGGCGTCATCAAATAATATTCGCGAAGCACTTGCTTAAAGGGCTGGCATATTGCTCGCGCTACAATTGTATCTTGCCAATCAGAAAGAGTTCCATCATCGAAAAGCTCAATAGGATGCGCAATCTGAACTGGCTCGGTAATAGCGATTAGCTGACCGTCCAGTGTCAGCAATGATTTAAAATCATCGTCAGGTATTCCAACAACCTCACCACTTGTACGAAAAACCAAGGAACCCAATATACTTTTCGCAACCGGCAGTTCAACTGCAGCCTGTAATTGTTGGGGGCTGAGCTTGCCGCCGCGTATCATCAGGTTTTCCATCGATGTTCGATAACGTTTAGATTGCTCTTTTAACTGATCAAATGTGGCAAGCATGGATTGTAACGCTTCATTTTTCTTCAAAGAGCGCGGAATCCCTTTCAATGATTTACCGCCTTTACTGATATTCATAACAGGCTGATGCTGTTCGATGACTATTGAAAATTCATAGTTTTCGATAGCAAGCTCCATTTGCAGTTGATCACCAGTGCGAGCCTCAACGACGAGCTCCATTTCTACCAGATCTTGAAAACCCGCATTGAGTACTAGGTTTTGCAACCCCGCTTTGGCGGCCTCGCGAACATTTTCGGTTCGTTCTCGACCAAACTTCTTGGATGCTTCCTTTCCGGCCCTCTTGAAATAACGATAGCGTTCTGCTAGATCTTCAGCATTATCAATGGGGAGCAGACCGTAAAGCCGAATATGCTCTTGTGAGAATCGCGACAACAGCGCTTTCAGATTTTTATCTGTCACACCTTGCACTGCTTCCAAACGCTTCACCGACCGCTCGTATCTTTCGCTTGCCGCTAGCACCTTAAGGAGGTCCTGGCCAGGTTTACCGGCGAGAGCAATGACTTTTCTCGCATCATGGACATCAATAGGGGTGTTAACAGGGGAACGCGTATGTTTTTCTATCCAATTATAAAACGGTATAGCCTCTTCCAGGCCGAGAGACATTAATATTATGTCGCAGTATCTTTGAGTATAATCTAAAAGCTGACCTACAGCCGCCGGATCAATAGCCTGTAAACTATTGATGACCTCAGCGCGGGTTTCGTTGGGGTCCAGATCTGAAATGCTGCACAAAAACCGACAGGTGTTATTTAAATCTTCCTCACTAACGGTGTTAAATTCTTTATTAGCCTCCATTAATCGGCCAGCGGCAACTAGAAATCGACCGCCAGTCAGACGAACGTCTGGATAGTTTTGAGTTGCATAACGTGCGAGACGCAATAACGCCTCCTCCGCAGGCAATTGCGTTTTTTCATACAACCAATCCAGCGCTAAACATCTGAATTTTTGATATTCAGGGTATCTATCGGTCAAAATTGTATTAAATAATAAGCCGCCGCCCAAAGACTCAAGCTCCAACAGCCGCACTGTATTCTCTCTGGAATCTAAATTGAACTCCTTCAGGCGCTCAAATATATGCAATGCAGCCAACGCATCAACCCCCAAATACTGAGCCGGTGACAATTTCTCTGGGTAGCGGGATTGGAACTCTCTACTCACGTGAGGAGTATAAATTGAATAACGCACGCTTACTGGGCTAAATAATAGTGCTAGCACCTTTTCTGCTTGCTCTTTGTTCTGCGCCAACGAAAAAGCCAGGATAGCGGTCTTTTCAGGTTCGGGCTTCAAAAAAGGGCGATCGTAGTCGTCGCTAAAATATTCCTTTCTACTGATTTCTTGTTGCGTCTGCTCAGTCGACAACCCATCTAGCTCTTGCTCTATTTCCGCCAGCTTCCAATTAGGAACCGCCAACTCAACATCACTTTCAGGGTTGCTTAGTTGAAACTCCAATCTAGCCAAGGCTTGCTCGAATGCGTAATCCTTACCTAAACGAGCTAATACAATATTGCACACGCTGGATACTATAGAAGATTTAAAATTCCATTCAACGCTACGCTTATGATTGGGGTTGGGGATGCTCTGTACTGCTAAGGGGTAGAAATAAAAGTCAGCGACATATTTCTCGAATTCCGCACCAAAAGGATTATTAAAGAATCCATCCAGCTCGGTAGCAATTGCGCCGTCCAACTTCTGCTTATGAGCAATCGCTGATAACTTTCTTAGATGCCCTGGTGAGTAATCTTGCGCTTCTGCGTAATCATCGAAACATTTCAGCACCCATTGCTCAAAAGTAGCAATCCTTTCTTTCTTTTCTATGTCTATCTCACCATAGTAGGCACTTGACATAACTATTCCTCTTAATTATTGCTTTAACTTAATCTTCCGTAAAAACGCACAGTACAAATAGCTGGGGCACATTTAATACCATAAATATAGGTCGTTTGGTAGTCGGCAATAAACAAGCGAGAAATAAATGGGGGCCAATCTGTTACCCCAGTCGCCGAACGAACCAAAACCGCTATCGCCCCCTTGATTACTAAGCCTTGCTAAAATGCCAAGGCATTAGTGCTTCAATATCGCAGTCCTTTTTGGGTAGTTCAGTCAGTAAGTGCGATAGATAGGCGTAGCAGTCTAGGCCATTCGCTTTGGCCGTTCCTATTAATGAATACAAAACAGCGCTGACATGTGCGCCGCTGAATGTATTATTGAACAACCAATTTTTGCGACCGATGACGAACGGTTTAATCGCGCGCTCCGCGCGATTACTGGCAGTCGCGAGTTCACCGCTTTCGCAGAAACGAACGAGTTTAGCCCACTGACTCAAAGAATATGCCACGGCTTTTCAAATCGCCGTTTTCGGCGCAGCTCGGTTGACGATTTTATCCAACAAATATTTAAACTCTTTTAACAACGGTAATGTTTTTTCTTTGCGTATCGCCAGCTTTTCTGCTGGT
The DNA here is from genome assembly GCF_000013665.1 of Saccharophagus degradans 2-40. Lineage (NCBI taxonomy): Bacteria > Pseudomonadati > Pseudomonadota > Gammaproteobacteria > Cellvibrionales > Cellvibrionaceae > Saccharophagus > Saccharophagus degradans. The sequence continues at coordinate 2,100,119 of NC_007912.1, read as the reverse complement.
GTCATGTAGTTTATCTTTGATTCAATGCAGTACAGCTTTTGAATATGTAACACCGCCCAGTCGGCTCGTCCTGTTTTACCTTTAAGTTACGCACGCTGAGCCTCAACAAATTTGCGGCGTGCATGTGCCATGCAGCCAGCCAGTTCAGCGTTAAGATCGTTATAACCCGCGTAGCCGTCTACCTGCAGATAGCCAGAATAGTCTCCCAAAAGGCCTTTTGCCTAGCTATTTTATTTAATTCCTTAAGACTTTCGCCTTCAGTGGTTTCACTCGCCTTGAATTTGAGTTTTCGGCGGGAGTGTCGTTTTAGTGCTCTGGACATGCCTTAAAATTCCGGATACCAATATTTAACCAGACTGATCAAACTTATGAATTTGCGTTTCCTCAGCGAGAAGGTGTCTCATTTTGTTGAATTTGTTGGCATCTCATTTTGTTGGCAAACAGCAAAAGGAGCTGGAAGTGCTACCCGCTTATCAATAGGGATTAACTGGACTGACATACCATTACAAACTTAATATTGTCCCACTACAACCAATGGCTCGCAGACACGCGTCAGCACACCCCACTAAACATGCTGCGCAGCACAATACCCACTCGCCCACGCCCATTGGAAATTAAAACCGCCCAGCCACCCAGTGACATCCAGCACTTCGCCTATAAAGTATAGGCCGGGTACTTTTTTGGCTTCGAAGGTTTTGGATGAGACGTCATCGGTATTTACGCCGCCGCGGGTAACCTCTGCGGTTTTGTAGCCTTCGGTACCTGCTGGCATGCATTGCCATGCGTGAAATAATTTTGCAATTATTTCTATATCGGATCGGGAAAGGTCGGCGATATTTTTGTTGGCAATGCTATTTGCACCGCATGCTTTGGCGTGTTCGGCTGCCAGCCATGCAACCACAAAGCGCTTGGGCATAAGCCTACTTAACAAGGTTGTGAGTTCCGATTTAGATTTTTCACTTTGCCACTGTGCAATTTGTTCGGCTAGATCTATATCGGGTAAAAAATTAATTTCTATATTATTGCCGCTATACCAGTAGTTAGAAATTTGCAGCACTGCTGGGCCACTTATCCCCTTGTGGGTAAAGAGCATTGCCTCTTTAAAACTTTGATTATTACAACTAATAACAACGGGTAACGCTACGCCTGCCAGAGATTGCGCAAGGGTTAATAGCTCGCCTTTAAACGTAAACGGCACTAGCGAAGCCTCTCGGGCGGTAATACGCAAACCAAACTGCTTGGCAAGGTCGTAACCAAAGCCCGTTGCCCCCATTGTAGGAATAGATAAACCACCACTAGCAACAACTAAAGATTTACATCGGTACGCACCCATTGTTGTGTGCAGTTTAAAACGGTAGTCGGTATCGCCCGTCAGCTGCTCTACTTTTTCTATCGAGCATTGGGTGGTAATTTCCACGCCGCCCAATTCACATTCAGCAAGTAAAATATTTAGGATATCTTTTGCTTTATGATCACAGAAAAGTTGACCGAGCGTTTTTTCGTGGTATTCAAGGTTGTAGCGCGATACCAATTCGATAAAGTCGTATTGGGTATAGCGACTTAAAGCAGATTTACAAAAGTGTGGATTTTGCGATAAATAATTTGCCGGCTCCACAAAGTAATTGGTGAAGTTACACCGGCCACCACCGGACATAAGTATTTTTTTACCCACTTTATTGGCGTGATCTAACACTGCCACGCTTTTACCCCGCTGCCCTGCCGTTGCCGCACACATTAAGCCAGCGGCGCCGCCACCAATTACAATACAATCTAAGTCTTTCATGTTGGGGGCTACTTTCTGCAGGTTAATACAACAGTTATAAGGGGTTAGGCGAGAAGCTTTTCTACCGCGAGCGTTACATCTTGTTGTACAGCTTCTAATGATTGGCCGGCATTAATTACCATAAACCTTTCTGGCGTAGCGGCAACTCGCTCGTGGTAACCGGCACGTACTTTTTCGAAAAAAGTTATATGCTCGTTTTCAAATCGATCTAGCTCGCCGCGCTCACGGGCGCGCTCAAGGCCAACCTGCACATCTATATCTAACAAAAAAGTCGCATCTGGCTGCAAGCCCTGCTGTACCATTTGCTCTAACTGCAATATAGCCTGTATAGGTAAGCCACGCCCCTTGCCTTGATAGGCAAAAGTCGCATCGGTAAATCTATCGCTTAACACCCATTTACCGGCGGCTAACGCAGGTTTTATTACTTGGTTTATATGCTGTGCTCGCGCGGCAAATACCACTAGCAACTCGGCCAAGGGGTCGAAGTTTTCGTCTCTATTAGCCAACAGTACATTGCGCAACTCTTCCGCCAGTGGTGTTCCGCCAGGCTCGCGGGTTACTACAAGCTCTATACCCGCTTGCTGAAGCAGTGTTTTTATAAGCTCGATATTTGTCGATTTACCGACACCTTCTGTGCCTTCAACGGTAATAAATTTTCCAGTAGAAATCATAGTAGCTAATTATTTTTGGTAGGTGTATTTACTGGCGGCGCAGACCGGTAATTAGAGGTTCGACGCTTTTGGTATTTCGCTACTGCAGCTAGGTGCTCGTCTAATGTTGACGAGAAATAATGCGAGCCATCGCCTTTGGCCACAAAATACAGGTGCTCGCCATCGGCTGGGTGCAGCGCAGCGTAAATTGCCTCTTTACCCGGCATGGCAATCGGTGTGGGTGGCAACCCTTTAATTACATAAGTATTGTACGGTGTAGGTGTTCTCAAATCTTTGCGGGTAATATTGCCCGCGTAGTTTTCGCCCATCCCATAAATGACTGTTGGGTCTGTTTGTAAACGCATTCTTTTTTGTAAGCGGCGAATAAACACCCCTGCTATTTCGTCACGCTCGTAAGGTACGCCGGTTTCTTTCTCAACTATCGAGGCCATTATTAAGGCCTCGTAAGGTTGTGTGTAAGGCAGGTTTTGCGCGCGTGCCTGCCACTGAGTGTCTAACACTTTACGCATAGTTTTATGGGCGCGTTTTAGAATATCTGCGTCGGAATCCCCTGCAATATAATTGTACGTATCAGGGAAGAACCACCCTTCTGGGTGCTGAATATCTAAATTCAAATCGGCAAGAATTTGCTCTGTGGTTTTTCTCGCAAGTGTTTTTTGCAATTTTTCTTGCGCGTGTAGCGCAGTTAAAAAGTCTTTAAAGGTGCTGCCTTCAATTAAAGTAACGCTGTAACTTACTACATCGCCAGAAACTAAGCGGTTTAATAGTACAAGCGGTGTGTCACCAGCCAGTAGTTTATATTCACCTACTTTTACCGCTGTTTTTTGAGAGGCACGAGCATAAAGCACCCACACTTTAGGCCATTCAATTATTTGCTCGCGCGCCAATACATTGGCTATTTGCGTTAAGTTACTACCACGCTCTACGCGATACACGTTATTAACGCTTTGCAAGTATTGCGCTTGGTAAGCAATAGGTGCATTCAGCCACTGCCAAAAATACGCCCCAACGGCACCGCTAAGTACCACTACAAAAGCCAAGAATAAAGAGAGAGTTACTATTAACTTTCTCATTTTATTTATCACCCAATATTTGGTTAATTTCGCCAGTTATAGCGTTTAATTTTTCACAGCTATTAAATAGGTGCCCATTTATTGCTGTTACAGGTGTTAACCCCGAGTAAGCGTTGGTAATAAAGCACGCGTCGCAAGCTTCTGCATCTACTCGGCTAATTTCGCGCTCGACTAATTGCAGCCCCGCTTTTGGAATTACCGAATTCACTAACCACTGCTTAAACACGCCGTTTACACCGCAACGAGCAAGCGATGGTGTAATCACTTCGCTACCGCGAATAAAAAACACATTGTGATGTACGGTTTCTATTAAGTTATTTGCAACATCTAGCAATAATACCTGCTCATTTTCGGCGGGCATTGCAGCTTGTGCCGCTAGTACGTAATCCAATCGGTTAAGGTGCTTTATACCGGCTAGGTTTACATTATGGGGTAACTGTACTCTGCTGGTTTTTAGCGCAACCGCTGGCTGCACCCAAGCGGCTAATTGGCTGGCGTACAAAAGAATACTTACATCTACGCCTGCATCAGGCGAAGGGTTAACCCCCTGCCCCCCTTGGCCCCCTTGGCCCCCTTGGCCCCCTTGGCCCCTGGCTACAATAAGCTTAACGCGACCGGATGCAATATTAGAGTCGTTAATAATACTAAACAGCTGTGCGAGGTGTTTATTTAAAGCCGCTTCACTGTAGTTTAAGCCGAGCGTTTTAATACCGACGTGCAGCCTTGCTTTATGAAGGTCTAGTAGAGGAATGTGGCCTTGAGTAAGGCGCATTGTTTCGAACACCCCATCGCCAAACGCCATTCCTCTATTTTGAATGTCGATTTGTTGGGTTTTAACACCATTAACAAGTGAGACAACAGGTTCGAGCATGGGGTTATCCGCTAATGAGGATTAGGCTGCTAACCAAGCCTTTCGTTTTACTTACGTATTTAACAGTTATGCTTAGGAAACTCTGATTAACATTTAACTGAACGAATAAAATTAATTAGCAACCAAAGCGCTCGGCGCAAAGCCGAGCGTTTAGATTATACTTTTTTGAAAACTAGCGTACCGTTGGTACCACCAAAACCAAAAGAGTTACTCATGGCGCCGTTAATTTCCATTTTTTGCGCCTTGTGCGCAACGAAGTTTAAATCACAACCTTCGTCTGGGTTATCCAAATTAATGGTTGGCGGTGCCACTTGATCGCGAATAGCTAGCACAGTAAAAATAGCTTCTACGGCGCCGGCGGCACCCAGTAAGTGACCAATCATAGATTTGGTTGAGCTAACCGCAAGATTAGGTGCGTGGCTTCCAAATACATTTTTAAGCGCTTTACACTCGGCGGTATCGCCAGCAGGTGTAGACGTGCCGTGAGCATTTACATGGTTAATTTCTTCTAAGCTCATACCAGAGTCGGCAATGGCATTGCGCATGGAAAGCTCAGCGCCGTCACCGGAAGGCGAAGTAATGTGGTACGCATCGGCGCTTGTACCAACACCCGTTAGCTCGGCATATATTTTGGCACCACGCGCTTTTGCGTGCTCATATTCTTCTAGTACTAAAATACCTGCGCCATCGCCAAGCACAAAACCGTCGCGGTCTTTATCCCATGGGCGGCTTGCTTTGGTTGGCTCGTCGTTTCTGCGGGAAAGCGCGCGTGCAGCGGCAAACCCACCTATGCCTACTTTAGTTGTAGCCATTTCAGCACCACCGGCAATCATTACATCGGCAGTACCATAAAAAATTTCGCGTGCAGCTAAGCCAATGGAGTGTGTACCCGAGGTACACGCTGTACTTACTGCTAAGTTAATACCTTTAAAGCCGTAGCGAATAGAAAGGTTGCCGGCAATCATATTGATAATTGCGCCAGGCACAAAGAATGGCGAAATACGGCGCGGGCCTTTTTCTTCAATTAAAACGGCGGTGTCTTCAATGCTGCCTAAACCACCAATACCCGAACCCACAATACAGCCAATACGCGCGGCATTTTCGTCGGTTACTACTAGGCCGGAGTCTTCTACTGCCTGAATACCAGCAGCCATGCCATATTGAATAAACGGGTCTAATTTACGGGCTTCTTTTTCTTGCAAGTAAGGAGTTATATCAAGGTTTTGAACAGAGCCACTAATTCGGGTTGCAAAAGCTGAAGCGTCGAATGCGGTAATTTCTCGAATACCACTTTCGCCATTTAGTATGCGTGACCAGGTTTCATCTACGCTATTGCCAAGCGCGCTCACCATGCCTATGCCGGTTACCACTACCCTTTTACGACTCACCTTACCCTCCAAAAAATACAAAGCAATTAAAAAATAATTACCGGCTACGTGCGGTAATTCAAACAGCACTTAACTGCCTTAAAAACTTAGAACTTATAAATAAAACCAATAAGCCACAAAAACAAAAGCCGCACTATGCAACATAGTAACGGCTTTTGAGTGTATCAATAATGCAACGAAACTGGCGGTATTACGCCAAATTTTCGTTGATGTAGTTGATAGCTAGTTGAACAGTAGTGATTTTCTCTGCTTCTTCATCAGGAATTTCAGTTTCGAATTCCTCTTCTAAAGCCATAACCAATTCAACGGTATCTAGAGAATCTGCACCTAAGTCTTCAACGAAGGACGCTTCGTTTTTTACTTCTTCTTCTTTAACACCTAGTTGCTCTGCGACAATCTTTTTAACGCGTTCTTCAATGCTGCTCATAATCTTAGTTAACTCCTAGTGATAATCTATGAGTGTAGCCGTATCAGTTCTAGCAGAATCTATTGCTACCAAACCGAAGTTAGGAAAACAATGCCCCCATGCCACAACTCATACGCGACAACCTGTATGAATAAGCCGTTTCTCAACTTGTCCGATAACGGCTGGAAAACAGTCTACCGGCTTACACGTGCGCGCATTTTAACGCGATTTTCTCGCAGTTGTAACGCGCGAATCTAAATTTATTCGTTTTTTTACACTTTCTCTTTGTTTTTCAAAGAGTTAGCACATGTACATCCCACCGTTAACGTGAATATTTTCACCGGTAATGTAGCTTGCATCCTCGCTGCAAAGGAATTTTACAACCTTGGCAATCTCTTCTGGCTGCCCCAAACGCCCCAAAGCAATGGCTGTTTGCATGGCTTGTTTTTGTTCTTCTGGCAGTACTTTGGTCATATCCGTATCGATAAAACCTGGCGAAACGCTGTTTACTGTAATGTTACGTGAACCCACTTCTTTGGCCAAAGAGCGAGCAAAACCCATTACGCCCGCTTTGGTTGCAGAGTAGTTGGTTTGACCAGCATTACCCATTTGACCAACAATCGAGCTGATATTAACAATACGGCCCCAGCGCGCTTTCATCATGCCGCGCAAACAACCCTTACTCATGCGGAATATGGCGCTTAAGTTGGTGTTAACCACGTCAAACCACTCTTCATCGCTCATACGCATTAATAGGTTATCTTTAGTGATACCTGCATTGTTAACAAGAATTTGAGCAGCGCCATATTTGTCTGTAACAGCTTTAATCACAGCGGCTACTGAATCAGCATCTGATACGTTAAGGGTCATGCCCTCGCCCTTGTGGCCCGCCTCAGCGATACGCGCAGTAATTTTAGCCGCGCCAGCATCAGATGTAGCTGTACCAATAACAGTAGCACCAGCTTCTGCCAATGCAGTTGCAATAGCCTCACCAATACCGCGGCTTGCACCCGTTACGATGGCTACCTTATTTTCGAATGACATAATAATCCCCTAGTAATTATGCATTTGCCAAAGCTTCGGCAAACAAATCTGTCGTTTCTGTGGCGGAAACCGCCAATGATTTTTGAATGCGCTTATTCAAGCCGGATAACACCTTGCCCGGGCCGCACTCAACGGTTTTTTCTACTCCAAGTGCTACCAATTCATTTACGCAATCTACCCACAACACAGGGGCAGAAATTTGCTGAATCATCAGCGCCTTAATGGTGTTTGCATCGGCTTCTGTTTTAGCGGTTACATTGTGCACAACCGGTATTAACGGAGCATTAAACTCAACCGCCTCTACTTCGGCTGCCAACTTATCGGCGGCGGGTTTCATAAGTGCCGTGTGGAATGGCGCACTTACAGGCAGCGGCAGCGCACGCTTGGCGCCGGCTTCTTTACACAACTCCATAGCCTTCTCTACGCCCGCTTTCATACCGGCAATAACCAACTGACCTGGTGAGTTGTAGTTTACTGGGGACACAATATCGCCCCCCTCTGCTGCAGTTGCGCATGCAGCTTCTACTGCTGCATCGTCTAAGCCAATAATGGCGGCCATAGCGCCAACACCCGCTGGCACAGCCTCTTGCATGTATTTGCCGCGTGAGCGCACTAAACGCAGCGCATCTTCAAATGCAACAACACCTGCACACACCAATGCCGACCATTCACCTAAGCTGTGACCCGACATATAAGCGGGCTGAGCACCACCTTCTGCCTGCCACTTGCGCCATAGCGCTACACTGCAAGCCAACAATGCTGGCTGTGTAACTTCGGTCATATTTAGCTCATCCTGAGTTCCACTTTGGATTAGCGCCCAAAGATCGTAACCCAGCGCTGCCTGCGCTTCGTCAAAAGTTTGCTTAAATACCGAACCTTCTTGATAAAAGTCCGCAAGCATACCCACTTTTTGCGACCCCTGACCGGGAAAAACGAAAGCAAGATTTGCCGTAGTGCTCATAGTTCTTTGCCTAATTTTCTAAGTTAAATGTATTTTTTAAGGTAATTGGAACTACACCCAATTATTTAGTTTCTAGCCCTGCACCTAGCATTGCCGCTAAGCTGGCTTGAATTTTTAATGGAATACCGGCGCTCGCCTGCTCCAAAGCGACATATAATGCCTGCTCAAACCCTTCGGCGTCTGCCCCACCGTGGCTTTTGATGACAACCCCCTTCAGCCCTAAAAGCGCTGCGCCATTGTATTTGGCGGGTCGAAACTGCTCTGCCCACGGCTTTAAAACGGGCTTTGCCAACCAGGCAAGCAACCTTGAGCGCACACCGCGACCTATTCTGCTGCGCAAGTCACCAAAAACAAATTTGGCTACACCTTCGCTTACTTTTAGCGCTACATTGCCGATAAACCCGTCGCAAACAACTACATCTACTTCGCCACTGTAGAGAGAATCGCCCTCTACAAACCCGCGAAAGTGCATATCTGCGCAGTCGCCCATCAACTGGGCCGTGTCCTGAATGATGTCATTACCCTTGGTAAGCTCAGACCCCACATTTAGCAGCGCTACGGTGGGCTCACTCTTGCCGTAAACCCGCGCCAACCCTTGCCCCATAAGGCCAAATTGAAAAAGCTGTTGCGGCGAGCACTCTAAATTCGCGCCCAAATCTAACAACACGCTACTACCGCGGGCGGTGGGTATTTGCTTGGCAATTGCAGGGCGATCTATACCCGCTATGGTTTTTAATAAATGGCAACCAATTGCCATTAGTGCGCCTGTGTTGCCGCCGCTTACGCAAGCTTGCGCTTCGCCATCTGCTACTAGCTGCAGTGCGCGCCACATGGAGGAGTTTTTTTTATGGCGTAGTGCATGGCTGGGCTTATCGGCCATATCAACAACTTGATCGGCGTGAAGTACATGGAGCCGGGATAGATCTGCTTGCGGGGGGATACACGAAGAAACGGCCGCCTTATCGCCAACTAATGTTATGCGAACATTAGAATGCTTAGCGATAAAAGATGCGGCCGCTTCAACGCAAAGACGGGGACCAAAATCCCCGCCCATTGCGTCAACTGAGAGATGAATCTCTTCTGACAAGACTACTCGTCGTCAGCAACGTCAACCACTTTACGACCTTTGTAAAAGCCGTCAGGGGTAACGTGGTGGCGAAGGTGCTTCTCACCAGTAGTTGAATCGACAGACAAAGTCTTGCCAGTTAAAGCATCGTGTGAACGACGCATGCCACGTCTAGAGCGGGTTTTTCTGTTCTGTTGAACGGCCATGGGTATACTCCTGAGTAAAACCGAGCGACCAAGGAATTAGTCCTGGTTCGAGTCGGACTTGCTTTTTAATGCTGCTAATACCAGAAAAGGGTTCTCACTCTTCTCAGGCTGCTTAACTTCCTCACCAACGCTTAACAAACTCGCGTCGATGCAATCTTCATCGTGAAATGCCACTACCGGTAAAGCGAGTAGCACTTCCTCTTCCAATATTGCGTGTAAATCTTCGGGGTCTTCACCCACTATCCAAGGCTCAATATAGCCTGGAAGCTTTTTGGCTTGATCTTCATCCCACACCATGGCGAGATTCACTTCCACATCAAGCTTGTAATCCACCGGCTGTAAACAGCGCTGGCAAACTAGCTTCAGATCACCTTGTATAGAGCCGCGCATTGTTCTGCGTCGCTGATCTTCAATGTCAAACTGCAACTTAGCGTTAACACTTTCACACGAAGCTATGGCTTCCATTACTCGAGGCATATCCTCTGGCAACATGTCGCCATCGAATGAACCGCCCTTCTGAGCCAACTTTCGAGGTTCTATATACTGCGGTAGCCGCATTTGGGGTGCACCCTCCGAAATAAGCGCGCAATAATAGGGAGTTCCGCCATAGCTGTCAAAGAAAACATTGAATTTAAAGGGCTTTTCGCCTCAAAATGGCGTTTTTTTCTTGCACTGAGCCTATAAATGCCGTCACGCACCTCTGCAAACCTCATTTTGGCCTCCCAATCGGCCTACCGCCAAGCGCAATTGCGACAACTGGGGCTGCCATTTACAACTGCAGCTGCATATATAAATGAAGAAGTATTAACGGGCGAAAATGCCCAGCAAACTGCCGTTCGCTTAGCTAAAACCAAAACCTTGAAAATAGCCAAAGAACACGCCAATGACTACATCATAGGCTGCGACCAAACAGCGGGCCTAGACGACATAATACTGGGCAAACCGGGCACAGAAGAAAACGCATTCAACCAACTTATGCAATGCCAAGCCCGCACTGTAACCTTTTACTCTGCACTTTGTGTGTATTCGCCCGAAAATAAGCAATTAATACAACACTGCACCCAAACCAAGGTTAGCTTCCGCGAGCTAAACGAATCGCAAATACGCAGTTACATTCAAAGGGAAAGCCCTTTAGACTGCGCCGGCAGCTTTAAATGCGAAGGCTTAGGCATTAGCCTGTTTGAGTCCATTCAAAGCGACGACCCCAGTGCCCTTATCGGTTTACCGCTAATCGCGCTGTGCACAGCATTACAACACACACCTTTTCAGCCAATTTAGTCCATTAGCGGCCAATAAGTATCTATGATCAAGCTAGAAAACGTAAGCTTACAGCGCGGCACCAAGTTTTTACTTGAGGAAGCCTCGCTCACTATCCACCCCGGCCAAAAGTGGGGAATTATTGGCAGCAATGGCTGCGGTAAATCCACCCTATTCCAAATGCTTACCGGCAAGCTCGCCGAAGATGCAGGCAGCCTGAGCATTCCGTCGGACTGGCGCATTGCACATATGGCGCAAGAAGTTTCTGCAGTAAAGCGCTGCGCAGAAGACTACGTATTAGACGGCGATAAAATTTTGCGCCGCATAGAAAACGATATTGCCAACGCACAAGCAAAAGATGACGGCGAGGCACTGGCTAAAGGGTTTGCCGAGCTGGAACAAGTAGACGGCTACACCGCGCAAGCGCGCGCGCAGCGATTATTGGCAGGCCTTGGCTTTAAACCCGCTGATGGCAAGCGCGACGTTAGCGACTTTTCGGGTGGCTGGCGCATTCGCTTAAACCTTGCTCAAGCACTTATGTGCCCATCAGATTTATTACTGCTAGACGAACCAACCAACCACTTAGATTTAGATGCAACATTGTGGCTAGAAAATTGGCTTAAGCAGTATTCCGGCACACTCATTATTATTTCGCACGATAGAGACTTTTTAGATAACGTTATTGGCAACATAGTGAGCTTCGAAAACTGCAAACTTGTCAGTTACACGGGCGGCTATTCAGATTACGAAATTCAACGCGCCGAACGTCTTGCCCAACAAGCTATTGCTTTTAGCAAACAACAAGAACGTATTGCAGAGATAGAACAATTTGTTAATCGCTTTCGCGCCAAAGCCACCAAAGCAAGGCAAGCACAGAGCCGACTAAAAGAGTTGGACCGAATGGAAAAGATTGCGCCCGCGCATGTGGATTCGCCCTTTGACTTTCGCTTCCCCAAACCAGAAAAGCTTCCACAAGTGCTTATTACTTTGAGTGAAGCCGCTATTGGCTACAGTGCAGACGCCCCCATTGCCGACAAAATTGAGTTTGGCGTTTTAGGCTCTTCACGCATCGGCCTGCTTGGCCACAATGGCGCGGGTAAAACCACGCTAATTAAAACCCTTTCAAATATGATTCCGCTTGTTGGCGGTCAACGCAGCGAAGGCCAGCATTTGCGCATTGGCTATTTCGCCCAGCACCAGCTCGAATCTCTCGACACCAAGGGCACACCACTACTGCACCTTCGCCGGCTAACTCCGAAAGAAACCGAACAAAAAATGCGAGACTTTTTGGGTAGCTTTGGTTTTCACGGCGACAAAGCATTAGATACAGTAGGCAATTTTTCTGGCGGCGAAAAAGCTCGCCTCGCACTAGCCATTATCGCTTGGCAAAAACCCAATTTATTACTGCTGGATGAGCCAACAAACCACTTAGACTTAGAAATGCGACACGCTCTTACCGTTGCGTTACAAGCTTTTGAAGGCGCTGTGATTATCGTATCGCACGATAGGCATTTATTGCGCTCAACCGTAGAAGAATTTGTATTAGTGGATAACGGCAAGGTTGCCGAATTTGATGGCGACCTAGAAGATTATCGCAACTGGCTTAGCAACGAAAACAAAGAAAGCAAAGAGGCCGAAGCCGAGGCAAGCAATAAAAACGAACCCAATAAAGCCGACAAAAAACAATTGCGCCAAAATGCCGCTGCGTTAAGGGACAAACTAAAACCCTACACCAACGCCATTAAGAAGCTTGAAAAGCAAATGGAAACGCTACAAGAAAAACTCGCCAAGCTAGAAGAAGAGCTAGCCGACCCAGAACTCTACCAAACGGGCGGCGATAAACTTAAAACACTGTTAAAACAGCAAGGCGAACTGCGATCGCAGCTCGCCGAAACAGAAGAAGAATGGTTTATTAAAAGTGATGAACTAGAAGCACTTAACGCAGAGGTGCAATAGAGTTATCAACACCAACGGAGCGGGCAATACCCTCACCGACAGACACACCAAAGCTATTCATTAATTCTTGCAATGGCGATTTACGGCGGGTGTAATCAACCAGTTTTTCATGTTTGATTACATCTCGCGCCACGTCGCGAGCACTGCCCAAGCCATCAATCAACCCCATTTCTAACGCGCGCTCGCCATTCCATATTAAGCCGCTAAAAACGGTATCATTATCTTTTAATCGGTCGCCGCGCCCTGCTTTTACCGCATCCATAAACTGCACATGCACTTCTGCGAGCACGCCTTCCCAAAACTCTTCATGCTGTTCATTGGCTGGGGAAAACGGATCGAGAAACGCTTTATTTTCGCCGGAGGTATATACCCTGCGCTCTACGCCAAGCTTCTCCATGGTGCCAGTAAAGCCAAAGCCGGAGGCAATTACACCAATAGACCCCACCAAACTAGAACGGTTGGCATAAATCTCATCCGCGGCAGCAGAAATATAGTACGCACCCGAGGCGCCAATATCTTCTATTACCGCATACACTTTTTTATCTGGGTATTCTTTTTTAAGGCGCATAATTTCGTCGTACACATACGCCGACTGCACAGGGCTACCACCAGGGGAATTTACAGCTAGCACAATAGCTTTTGCATGCTCATTTTCAAACGCTGCTCTTAGCGCCGCATTTATTCTGGGGGCAGACGCTTCTTTATCGCCCGCAATAGCACCGCGCACCATTACTACTGCCGTGTGATCTTCTGTCACATTCACCACCCCCGATTGCTGTGCGCCTGCCACAAACAACATTAAAACAACAAACAAATACGCGAATGTAAGCGTTTTAAATACTATACCCCAACGACGCGCCTTTTTTTGCTCTGCAAACGCATCTACAACCACCGCCTCTAAAAGCTTAAAATCGCGGTGCTCATCATTTGGGTCTACGCCTGTGGTGCTGGGCCTGTTTCTAAATAGCATTAATTTACTTCCCCTCAAAATTCCAATTTAAAATTTGCTCAAACTCATCCACACATAACTGCGGCTCGTATTTCAGCATTCTATCCAAGCTGTGCGCCCCGTAACTTACGGCTATTTTGGGCATGTTTATTTGGTACGCCATCGACATATCGTATTCGGTATCGCCAATCATGACCGCTTTATCAACGGGCACATCGAACTCTACTAGCAGCTCCTGCAGCATGCGTGGGTTTGGCTTAGAACAGGTTTCATCTGCGCAGCGACTTGCATGAAAATAATCTTCCAACCCCAAGTTCGACAATACGCGGTTTAAGCCTTTGCGGCTTTTACCCGTTGCCACAGCAATTTTACTGCCCTTTTCGTGCAGTGCATCTAAAGTTTCCATAACACGCGGGAAAAACGCCGAAGGCGTGACATCCGCTTGGGCAAAGTGGCGCGAGTAAGCAAGCTTAATGGCCTCTCTACTTGCGTCGCTTTCGTGCGGATACAAAACACGTAGCGCCTCGGGCAAACCCAGGCCGATTATGTTTTTTATTTGCTCGTTACTTAAAACGGGCAACCCCACTTCCTGTGCGGCCAATTGCATGCACTTACATATTTTCGCCGTCGAATCACTAATTGTGCCGTCCCAATCAAAAATGTATAACACGCTTCCCCCAAGGTAATTCAATTACCCTATGCCTTCTATCTATACGCTCTATTCAACACTGCCTGCTTGATTAAAATGACCATCAAAAGCAGCAACTACACTTTGCAACTCGGCAGGCAGTGGGACTTCTATGTTCACCTGCTCACCATCGGCGTTTTTAAAGCTTAGTCCCGCGGCATGCAAAAACAATCGATTAACACCAAGCTTCTTCACCGAAAGGTCAAACACTTCGTTACCGTATTTGGGGTCGCCCACTAGCGGGTGCCCTTGGTGCTGGGCGTGCACTCGAATTTGATGGGTTCTACCTGTAATCGGCCTTGCCTCCACCAAAGTGGCGGACTCGCCAAAACGCTGCACCACGTTAAACTCGGTTTTGGAGGGTTTACCATCCAAGCTTACTCGCACAATGCGCTCGCCGCTCTGCAGCTCTTTTCTAAGCAAAGGTGCATCCACCAAGTTTCGCCTAGAGGGCCAGCGACCAATCACCAACGCAAGATAGCGCTTATGGATGCGCTTTTCGCCGCGAAACAACTCTTGCAAATAACGCAGCATTGAACGTTTTTTGGCCACCAAGATGCAGCCGGAAGTGTCTCTATCTAGCCGGTGCACCAACTCTAAATAAGAGTACTGTGGAAAAGCCTGACGCAACGCCTCGATCAACCCCAAAGTAACACCACTGCCACCGTGCACCGCCAAACCTGCCGGCTTATTTACCACTAGGTACCCAGGCTCATCGGCAATAACGGCGTTATCCAATACACCTTTTAAGGTTTTGCTAATAGGCACTGGCTCTGGGCTTTCGGCTACGCGAACAGGAGGAACGCGCACCACATCGCCACCGGCCAATTTGCGCTCTGGCTTGGCGCGGCCTTTATTTACGCGCACCTCGCCCTTTCTAATTACTCTATATATAAGGGATTTAGGCACCCCTTTTAACCTAGCTAATAAATAGTTATCTAACCGCTGACCGGCCTCATCCTCACTTACCGTGAGAAACTGTACATTCTGCGCCATTTAAATTGTGTTCCTAACGGTAATATACCGCCTTTTAAATTGAGCGCCATAATACCAGTGTCGTCGTGTTAAGGCACAAAACATACGCTTTTTGCCGCTCAATTAGTCAAAACCACAGGGTTTACACGACAAGCACCTAACAAATTCGCACCAAAATTGAAAGGCCGATAGTTAAGTGCTATATTGCGCTGTAGTCTAGTTGTGATTCTTGATTGTCAATAGCCGCATGGGTATGGCTCCAATCAACAACGCAACAGACCTGCCCTAGTTGAACCAGGCACATTGGATATTACACCCGCCCAGGGCTCCTAGTGGAAACAACGTATTTTGAAGGTGCTCAAGCCTCGGCTTGAGTGAATAAAAACATGAAGCGCAAATTGCGCGCTAAATAGATATAACTGTTTAGGCTATGTTGCCGGTAACAGCAGAACGGGTTAAGCGAGAAACCCACAGCGCATATACTGTAGCGGAAAAAACCGCGAAAACGCTGGGGCCCACCGCCAATCGATTATGACTATATCGATTAGCCCACAAGTGACTTAGATACACGCTCGCAGCGATTGGCCGCAACAAAAACGGCCCATGCACAGCAAATACCTGATTGTTTTATACAGGGTATGCACGCATAACGATGTTATTAATTATTAATAGTGCTGCGACACAGGATGCAAGACGGTTAACAAACACTTTTGATTGGTGCCATACGAGAGACCAATCTGTGAATAGATATTTTTTACGACTACAAGCCGAAAAAAATCTGATATTAAAAATTCGAGCGCCCTATTCTTGCGACTCGATACCGATCTGCCCACGGGCTATGCCCCCTCACTTCTCTGCCTTTGCCGCCAATATGCCAGCATATTAAGTGAAATAACCCATATTTAACGGCTGTTATCAGAAATTATTGGCTGATTGCATGTAGAAACCATGGCCCCAGATATAACACGGGCTTTATAAACCAAATAGTCAGTTGGCAGGTCTACAATGCGCTCACCCACAGTAAAACTACTACGTTTAACGAGTAGCACCCCAAATACGACCCCTGTGTCGCTTTGGCAAATACTGTGAAGTTTCTACACTTTCTTGCTTGCCCCAAATAGCTATACCTTTTCGCGCTCATGCTGTGCTCTATTTGAGAACACAACTACATGAAAAGAATGCTCATTAATGCAACTCAGCCCGAAGAGTTGCGCGTAGCTTTAGTCGATGGCCAATGGCTTTACGATTTAGACATAGAAAACCGCCTTAGAGAGCAAAAAAAGGCCAATATTTACAAAGGCCGAATCACCCGCGTTGAACCCTCCTTAGAAGCCGCATTTGTCGATTACGGCTCTGAACGTCACGGCTTTTTACCCCTTAAAGAAATTTCTCGCGAATACTTTGCCAAGCAGCCTAAAGACATTGACGGCCGCATCCGCATCCAAGATGTGGTTAAAGAAGGCATGGAAGTTATTGTTCAAGTAGATAAAGAAGAGCGCGGCAACAAAGGCGCGGCACTTACTACCTTCATTAGCTTGGCTGGGCGCTACCTAGTACTTATGCCCAATAACCCACGCGCAGGCGGTATTTCACGTCGCATTGACGGAGACGATCGCACAGAGCTTAAAGATGCATTGAGTCAAATTGATGTACCAGCAGGCATGGGCATTATTGTTCGCACCGCTGGCGTAGGCCGCAGAGCCGAAGAGTTGCAGTGGGATATGAACTACCTCGCTCAGCTTTGGGCATCCATTAAAACCGCTGCCGAAGAAAAAACTGCACCGGAATTCCTATTCCAAGAAAGTAACGTCATTATTCGTGCTATTCGCGATTACTTGCGCCCAGACATAGGCGAAGTAATTGTAGATAACCAAGATGCGTACAACCTTGCCACCGCATTTGTTGAGCAAGTAATGCCCAACTACCGCAGCAAAGTGAAGCTTTACGAAGAGCCTCTCCCCCTATTCAACCGCTTTCAAATCGAATCGCAAATTGAAACTGCTTTTGAGCGCGAAGTGAAACTACCTTCTGGCGGCTCTATTGTTATTGACGTTACCGAAGCGCTTATCAGTATCGATATTAACTCTTCACGCGCCACCAAAGGCGGCGATATCGAAGAAACAGCCCTACAAACTAACCTAGAAGCAGCAGATGAAATTGCCCGTCAATTGCGCTTGCGCGACATGGGCGGCCTAGTAGTTATCGACTTTATCGATATGCAGCCTGTTCGCAACCAGCGCGAAGTTGAAAACCGCATGCGCGACGCCCTAGAAATGGACCGCGCCCGCGTACAAGTTGGCCGCATTTCTCGCTTTGGGTTACTGGAAATGTCTCGCCAACGCCTGCGCCCTTCTCTTGGTGAAACCACATCTAAAGTGTGCCCTCGCTGTAGCGGTCAAGGCACCATTCGCGGCACCAAATCTATCGCGCTCTCTATTTTGCGCTTAGTAGAAGAAGAGGCTCAAAAAGAGCGCAGCGCAGAAATTCGCGCAGTTGTGCCGGTTGCCGTAGCAACCTACCTGCTGAACGAAAAGCGCAAAGTGATTTCTGGCATAGAAGAACGCCAAAAAACACGTATTGTTATTATCCCTAGCGAGAAGATGACAACGCCACACTTCGACGTACAGCGCCTGCGCGATGACGATGTAGTTTCTTCAGAAATAAGCTACAAAATTGAAGTGCCGCAAGGCGAAGACGAAGAAAAAATCCAAGATGATGCTGCAGCACTGGCTAAATTGCCACGCCCAGCGGTACAGGCTATTCCCCCTGCGCAACCTGCGCCAGAGGCTCCAAAACCAGACAGCCTATTAACTAAAATACTTAAAAAGTTAAAAGAGCTATTTAAAACGGACGACAAAAAGCGCAAGAACACCAGTAAAAACTCGCGTGGGCAACAGCGTCGTCGTGGCAACAATAGCCAAAACAACAGAAACAGAAATAGAAATCGCAACGGGCGCGGCAACGATAATCGCAATAAGAATCGCGATGACGAAATTACCGACAACCTAAGCTCACGCACCAAGTCTGACCAAAGCCAACAGGGCCAGGGCCCCAGCTCGGACGATAACAGGCCAGATCGCGGCAACCGCAAGCGCGGTAACCGCAGACGCAACAACAACCGTCGCAACGACCAGGATCGCAACGATTCACCAGAGTCTAACAACGACGAGCAACAAAACAACAACCAGCCTCAGGAGCAGAATAACGCCCCTAAAGAGCAAGGCCCTAACCGTCGCCCGAATGGACGCAGAGGCCGTGGTGGTCGTGAGCGCAAGCGCGAGCCAGTTCCACAAGCCGCCGAAGAATCAGTAACAAAAGATGATTCCGCACTAGCTGCCGAAGTGACTTCAGCAATAGACACTGCAGAAAAAGCATTCGCGACCAATAGCCCTGCTGAACTTAAGCAAGCTAAAAGCGAAGCTAAAGAGCAGGCTAAAAGCGAAGCTAAAGAGCAGGCTAAAAGCGAAGCTAAAGAGCAGGCTAAACAGGAACGAGCGCCACAAGAAGCAGCTATAACAGCAGAAACGCCCAGCGAAGCTAAGCAACCGGAAGCTACGGCTACCGCTGCAGAAGCCAAGCCAGAGCCAAGCGAAAAAGCTAAAGCAAGCCAAGCGCCGCAAGCCGCTGAAGCGAGCGATACAACTGAAACCGTAGCTGAAACCAAAGTAGAAGCACCTAGTGCCGAAGCTGCACCAGCGAAGGAAGCACCTGTAGAAACTGCCGCAGAAACCGCTAGCGAAGCTGAAACTGCAGAGCCAGTAGCTGCAGCCGAAACCGCTGAGGTTGCAGAAGTTGCAGTGGCTGAAGCTACTGAAGAGGCCTCTGAAGCAAAAGAAGAGCTCGCTCCTGCTCAAGCAGTGCGCAAGCAATACTCTCGCGCAACTAACGACCCAAGAGCGACGCCTAAACCTGTTGCCAATACGCTTGTATCTAATGTGGTTACCCAAATACGTATGTCGCGACCACTAGACACAACCCAACCGGCTAACATTTTGCGCAACCCGCGCGATTTAAGTCGCCCTGCGAACGATCCGCGCTTAAAACGCAATATAGAAGAAGTAGCGAGCGACGCATAAAAGAAAAGATTAGGTAGCCTCTTAAATGATACAAAAAAGAGGCTATCTGATTAGATTACAAACAAGTTTAAAATTTATTTCTAAACTTTAAATAAATTTTGCTTTTACGACTTGTACATAGCGTTATCCCATGTATAATTTCGTCCTCTTCCGGTGGGGTGGCTGAGTGGTCGAAAGCGGCGGTCTTGAAAACCGTTGACTGTAACAGGTCCCAGGGTTCGAATCCCTGCCCCACCGCCATATTAAAAAGCCCAAACAATTGTTTGGGCTTTTTTTTGCCTACCCATTAGCAACCAAGCTTGCGCTACTTGTAATTCCCCCTTCCCGCCCCAAAATCTATCTGTGAAAGGGAAACCAAGACGAGAATTTAGCGTCTAAACAGACATGTAATACATTGCTTTTACCACTAAGCTTTGTAGAATAAGCATCAACACGGTTAACAAAACTAGCTGATTGGAGAAATACCATGCAAGAACTCTACACACATGCTGGGACACAAAGTTCCACACAGGAAGTGAGTAAAGTATTACGCAACACATATGCATTATTGGCAATGACCATTGCCTTTTCTGCGGCAATGGCCGTTACATCTATGGCATTAGGCGTACCCTACCTAGGCCTATGGATGCTACTACCCTATATCGGCTTACTCTTTCTTGTAGAGAAAACCAAGAATTCCGCCATGGGTATTGTTTCTGTGTTTGCCCTTACCGGCTGGCTGGGCTTTAGCATTGGCCCCATCATCAGCTACTACATTGGCGTAAGCGGTATAGAGCCCATTCTTACGGCCTTGGGCGGTACAGCACTAACCTTCTTTGTACTTTCTGGTTACACCCTTGCCACCAAGAAAGACATGAGCAAGTACACTGGCTTTTTAATGACTGGCTTAGTAGTAATTCTGGTTGCCATGGTTGCTAACTGGTTTTTACAAATTTCTGCACTTAGCCTAACCATTAGCTGCGCATTCTTGTTTTTGTCGTCCATGCTAATTATGTGGCAAACCAGTGAAATTATTCATGGCGGTGAGCGCAACTACATTTCTGCAACCGTTACGCTATATGTATCGCTGTATAACATCTTCAGCATTTTGCTAAGCTTTTTAGGCGGCAGCGACGACTAATATAGCGCTTAAGCTTTTACACTAGCCCCGCCTTGAGCGGGGTTTTTTATTTGGGTTCGAATATAAAATGAATTTGTGCATTACTGTAAACACCCACCCCAACAACGACCCAAACAATGAAATACTCGCGTGGTGCCAACACGCTATTCAAAATACACACAGCATTAACCAGATCTTCTTTTTCGCAGAAGGCGCCAACTTTGCTTTGCCACCTAACACCTGCGAGCAATGGTCTAATTTTATTATCAACAATCAGCTGGACGCGATAATCTGCTCTAAATCTGGGCTTAACCTTGGCTTGCACAACGACTCAGACTGCAATGAAGGCTATAAAATAGGCGGGCTAGGCGTTTTGTTAGAGGCTGCGCTAGAGGCTGATACAGTAATAAGTAGCAACCAGATATTATCTGGCCAATCGCACCCACTAGAAGCCCCTCTAAATCAGCAGGCGCTTACTATTAGACTCACCCAACCCCACGACTCAGCCTCAGCAAACACCGGCTTAGATGCCCTGGCAGTGGCATTAGCGTTTGGCTTATCCCCAAAACTGGAAATACGCCTTCAACAAAGCCAGCACCTTTCCGAGCCAACATCTACCGAATCAACAGTTAGCGAGTTTACAAGCAAACTTGCCGCACTAACCGAGTACGGCGCTTTCGAAATCTGTATAATTGCCAGCCCAACAACACCGGAACTTGAAGCCATTGCAGCTTATTTAAAAACAGCACTTTCAACACCTGTTCAAATACTGCCACCATCAAATAAGCTCAGCACGCAAGCGCGCACCCTCAACTTTTAACGGTAAGCGTATTTGTTTGAACCACAAATTAAGTGACCAACATGACAACTAAACTAGGCCAAGCCAACCCCGCGAATTATCAGCAGCAGCTGGACGACAAAGAAAAGGCGACCAAAGAGCAATTCAGCGATTTTTGGCAAGGCGACATAGAAGTACACCCTTCCCCCCCCAGCCACTACCGAATGCGCGCAGAATTCAAAATGTGGCAACAAGGCGCCGAAGCCTTCTACGCCATGTATCAACCTGGCGAGTATAAAAAGCCTGTCACATTGGAGTGGGAATTTAGCGTAGGCGCAGAAAAAATTGTCGAGCTAATGCCAAAGTTACTCGAAATTGTAAACGCCTCCGAGCTGTTGCGTAAGCGCCTGTTTCAAGTGGAATTTTTAACCACTACAACCGGTGAAAGCGTTACTACTCTTATTTACCACAAACCATTAACTGAAGAATGGCAAGCAGAAGCCAACGCACTTGCTAGCAGCCTAAACACACATATTATTGGACGCAGCAAAAAGCAAAAAATTGTTTTGACACAAGATTACGTCGAAGAAACCCTTACCATTAGCGGTACGCCATTTACGTACAAACAGATTGAGTCTGGGTTTACCCAGCCAAACGCAGCCGTATGTCAAAAAATGCTGCAATGGGCAGTAGATGCCACCGCAAACCTGGGTGGCGACCTAGTAGAACTGTACTGTGGTAACGGCAACTTCACACTACCACTAAGTAAAAACTTCGACAAAGTACTTGCCACAGAAGTATCTAAAACTTCTGTAAAGGCCGCTGAATACAATATAGAAAAAAACGGCTGTAAAAATATCACCATTGCAAGAATGTCGAGTGAAGAATTTACCGAAGCATTAAATGGCGTGCGAGAATTTAGACGATTAAAAGATATAGAATTAGACAGCTATAATTTTAGCACCGTGTTTGTAGACCCCCCTAGAGCGGGGCTAGATGAAGATACTGAAGCGCTAATTAGCCGGTTCGACAATATTATTTATATTTCGTGCAACCCCGACACACTCGCCAACAATCTTGCCAACCTCTGCAAAACGCACAAAGTTGAACGCTTTGCGTTATTCGATCAATTCCCTTATACCGATCATCGCGAATGCGGTGTAATACTTACCAAAAAATAATTCGCTGCCACACTAGCTTAGAATTATTTGGGGCGGCATAAGCCGCCTCAAATCACGCCTCATGCGCTGCGTTAAATATATTCCTGCAAATAGCTGTCATTGCGAGTAATGGCACCGCAAGCAGCCAGAATAAAATCCTTATACTCACTTTCTAAGCGCTCTCGCTCAATATTCAACTCTTTCTTTTTAGCCTTGGGCAGTTTTTTCCACTCTTCCAATATAGGGATATGAGAAGTAGCTTTTGCCAGCTCAACAAAACAGCGATGGTCCGCCAGCTGCGATTCACTTAAAGGAAATATTTGAACCAACGCGGCGATACGAATGCTTACCTCCGTGAGTGTTAGCTCATCTTTAAGCATCGCTTGAGCAAGTATTTTTATACTTTTACGCGCATACTCGCGCCGTTCTGCAGTTTGCTTTTGCTGCTGCTCTAACTGAGCTTGCTGCTCTTTAGCTTGCTTGCGCACCTTCAGCTGTAAATTTACAGCTATTGCTGCCAGCACCACAATAATCACAGTGCCTAAACCTATAAGTAAATACCACACGTTAGACTTCACCCTCTGTACTTGCTTCTGTATCTTTAACTAACAAACCAATTTGACCTTTAACTGCTTTTTTCTGGCCTGAACTTTCTGTGTCTTCGTCATCTTGGTCTACACGGTACGCCTCGGGTAACCTGCGACTTGTTTTGGCCCCCAATTCTTTTAAGCCATCTATTTTTCTTAAAAGGTTACCACGCCCTTCCGTTAGCCGTTTTTTGGCCTTGCCGAATGCATCCTGTGTTCTATCGAGGTTTTTACCCACTTCCTCTAACGAGTCTACAAATAAAGCAAACTGATCGTACAGCTTGCCCGCACTTGCCGCTATTTGTTCGGCATTCGCATTCTGCTTTTCGTAGCGCCAAATAGTTTCTACTGTACGCAACGCAACCATCAAACTCGAAGGGCTAACAATGACGATATTGCGGTCATAGGCTTCTTTGAACAACGTCGGCGAAGATTGAATGGCAACAATATAAGCCGCTTCCACAGGCACAAATACAAAAACAAAATCGAGTGTTCGAATTCCTTCTAAGTTTTCATATTGTTTAAGCGACAAGCCCTTTACATGGGCGCGAACGGAATCGACATGTGCTTTAAGCGCAATCTCTTTCTCTGCTTGGTTTTCTGCAGAACAATAGCGCTCGTAATCCACCAATGAAACCTTACTGTCTATGACAATATCTTTTTCATCGGGCAAATGCACAATAACATCTGGCCTAAAGCGCGAACCATCAGCAGAGGAGAAGCTTTTTTGAGTATCGTATTCACGCCCTTTTTGCAGCCCTGACTGCTCTAGCAACCGCTCTAGAACAATTTCACCCCAGCTGCCCTGAATTTTGTTGTCATTTTTAAGTGCAGCCGCCAAGTTATTCGCCTCGGCACTTATCTGTTGAGTTTGCTTTTGCAACTCTATAATTTGGCCTACAAGCTGGTTGCGCTGTGTATTTTCTTTATCGTACACATCTTCTACACGCTTATTAAAGGCCGTTATTTGCTCTCTAAACGGCTGCAGTAGTGCTTGCAAGCCCTCTTTGTTGCTCGACTCGAAACGCTCTTTCTTCTCATCAAACAGCTTGCCAGCGGCTAACTCAAACTCTTTAAATAACGCCTGCTTCGTTTCTTCCAATAACTTTTGTTCGGTAACCCGTTTTTCGCTTTGCTCTTGATACCTTACCTGAAGCTGTAAATATTCCTCTCGGGTTTTATGCAAATCTTGGTTTTCTACTTTTAGCTCGCTTATTGTGCGCAATGCAGCATTGAGATCGGCTTGCAGTTTTGCTTGCGAAAGCTCTAGCTCACGCAGTGCTGCTGCGCCTTTATCTTGCTCTGCACGCAACTGTGCGCTCGCAAGGTCTTCACCGGTACGCTTTGCCTCCAACACCTCGGATAGCCGCTTACGCGCACTAATCAAAAAAGCCACACAAGCTACAAGCGCTAAAATACTTACAATCAGCGCTGGCAACATCCAATCTACCGCCGTTAAAGGCATAGTTATTACTCCAATTTTTGTATATACACAGAATTGCTCCAGCCAGTACGCGACCTAAGCAATTACATGTAGAATGATACCAATTTACATCGACCAACGCGCTCATTCAGCGCAATTACCCATAAGCTAGCAAAACGTATGACCGAATCACCCCGCCAGCCTGACCCCAACACACCTACAGTGCTTGTATTTGATTCTGGCGCCGGAGGGCTAAGTATCTGCACCAAAATTATGGCGCTGCGCAACGATTGCGCCATTGTTTACGCAGCGGATAACGCTTACTTTCCGTACGGGGAACTTTCAACCAGCGCGTTAAGGCAGCGAGTTATTACATTTATGGGCGAGCTCATCGATCAATACTCGCCCAGTATTGCCGTTATAGCCTGCAATACTGCAAGCACAGCACTGCTTGCCGATCTTCGCGAAACGTTTGATATCCCGTTTGTAGGTGTTGTACCCGCAATTAAACCGGCCGCTACCGCCACACAAACCGGCACTATTGCCATTCTTGCGACCAGCGCTACAGTTACACGCGATTACACGCGCGACTTAATCAATGAGTTTGCGCCTAATAAAACCGTTATTTTGCACAGCGCTCAACCACTGGTAAGCGCAGCAGAGCAGCTAATACAAAACAACCAATGCCCCAATTCCGCCATACAAGGCGCCCTGAGCGAACTTTTCGCCAAACCCGGCGCAGAACATATAGACACAATAGTATTGGCTTGTACCCACTTCCCACTGCTACGTGAAGCCATTCAAGCCCTGCTTCCCGCTTCCATCACGCTACTGGACTCTGGCGATGCCATAGCTCGCAGAGTCGACTCCTTACTTTGCGCAACCAACACCTTAAAGCAAACGCAGCGCATTTCGGTACATTTATCTAAGCCCTGCACCACCACGCTAAACGCATACAATAATTTTTTAGCCGCACACATCCAAATCAAACGCAGATAAATTCAAAACAAAAAAAAGCCCAAGCATTAATGCTTGGGCTTTTTGATGGGCCTGTTAAGGCCTTTTAATTATAGCGCTTAGCTATTAGTTAGTACTTAGTTTCTAGTACTTAACTTTAACCTTCGAAATTGCAGCTTCTTCATAAGCGGCTATCTCTAAATTGGCATTTTCGCGCAATAACTGAGTCGACAATGCTGCTCGCTCTTGCTCGGTCATATCCTCAACCTTACCAGGCTGCACAGCAGTTAAACCTAATAACACTCGGTTACCGCCTTGAGCTTCAATATCTTCAAAAACAGTAGCTCCGGAACCAGCAGCCATTTGGAACACTGCTCGCAACATTTGTGCATCGGCAGTTACATCCATACGCTTCACTAATTCGTGCTCAGCAATATCGTAACCTAGGCTCTCGGCCACTTCTTTTGGCGATTTACCAGCTGCAATTTCTGACTGAATATTTTTAGCCAATTCTGCAAGCTTGGCTTGCACCGCTTGCGCTTGTAACTTTTGCTGAATCTGAGAAGACACTAACTCTAGTGCAGCAATGTGCTCTGGGTTGTGAGTACGCTTTCTCAACACCATCGCTTTAGAGTTAGAAATTTCTATAACCGGGCTGTTACGACCGCTTAATAGAACATCTTCTGAAAACGCTGCATTACGCACTTTAACTTCTTTAGCTACACCGTTGCCAAAATTGCGCTCAAACAGTGGGGACTGCTTTACAGTTAAACCCAGCTGATCTGCTGCGACAGTTAAATCACCGGCGTTAAACGTTAGCTCTTCCAGCTCGGCATACTGATCGACATAGAAGCTCTCTGCGCGTAAGTTTTGGATAGCTTTCTTTATTTCAGGCTTGCGCTCTTCGTAACTAGCAAGTGCTTCAACTTTTTTGCTGGTAACTTTAATGAAGTGCGTACCAGCGTCTGTTGTAACAGGTTCAGAAACCTCACCCTCTTCAAGCGCATATACAGCTTGCTCGAACTCTTCTGGGAAGATTCCAGTTGTTAATACACCCAATGAACCACCAGTTTCACGACTACCAAAATCGTCAGAGTAAGTTTCTGCAAGCGTTTCAAACGCCTCACCAGCAGCTAATTGGGTTTGAACTTCTTCTATCTTGCTGGCGCTTTCATCACCGTCAGCAATTAGAATGTGAGCAATTTCATATTCCGAAGACTCAACGAAATCTGCTTTTTCTTGTTCGTACTGAGCTTTAATATCGGCTTCATCAACTGCAATTGTTTTAGCAATTTCAGCTACAGAAATCTCAATATAATCAACTGAGACTTTTTCTGGCACACTAAACTCTTGCTGGTTTGCTTGGTAGTAAGCTTCAATTTGCTCTGGGGTTACAGTAACTTCATCACCCACTGTTTCTTTGGGTATAGTGATTCCAAAGAAACTGCGCTTCTGATTAAGAATCGCAACTAGCGCATTTATCTCTTCGTCTGACACAAACGCAGAGTCGGCCAAACCAGAGGATTGATGCGATAGAATAATATCTTCAGCCACTGCCACTTTATAGGTTGCCGGCAAGTAGCCCGCATTACCAATTAATCGACGATAAGTTTGCGGGTCAAATTTGCCACCCACTTTAAATGTTTCTTGACCTAGAATTGTTTTTTCTACTTCAGCTACTGCGGCCCCTACTCCGGCCTCTTCTGCTGTTACCAGCAACGCTTTACGGCGTACTAGCTGAGGTAAAATTTGCTGCCTAAGGTTTTGCTCTTTGACAAAGTCTGAGGTTGGATCAACACCATTAGCTAGCAACTGATCTTTACGCATTGCCACCGCTCGACCAAGCTCTACGGCGCTAACGCCCTCTCCGCCTACCGATGCAACATCGTTGCCGCCAATGCTATTTAAGTTGACGCTACCTACACCGCCTACAACCATAATTAGCATTACAAGTACAACAATGCCAAAGACAACCTTATTTTTAAGATTATCGCGCACGTTCTGTAACATGGTGATCCCCTAACTAAATATTTTTTCTAACAAAAAAGGCGCAAAGAAAATGCGCCTTTTTAAGTGTTACTAATTTTATCTACAACGCTACGTTCCGAACAACAAATATTACACCGATCTCGTTTCACTTATGGCTTACCATTCACAACCAGATTAAGAACTCGATTACCTGACCATGTAAGAAACAATAATTCGCTTTATTATTTTTGTTAGAAGCTGGGTAGTGTGGATATTAGTTTACGGCGTCTTTTAACGCTTTACCTGGCTTAAAGCTAGGTATTTTAGCAGCGGCGATTTCGATTGGTGCACCAGTTTGTGGGTTGCGACCAGTACGAGCAGCACGCTCTTTAACTAGGAAAGTACCAAAGCCAACTAGAGCAACCTGATCACCGTTCTTTAACGCTTCACCGATTGATTCAGTTACTGCGTCTAATGCACGACCAGCAGCAGCTTTGGAAATATCCGCAGAAGCTGCAATCGCTTCAATCAATTCTGACTTATTCACTTATTGACCCCTCTTTATTATTCGTAATAAAAATTACTAACGATTCTTAACCTAGGTATTCGTTCTAGACCGGCTTAAATCACCAGATACGATGCGAACACATATCGACGAACTGCGATTTATACCAACAGGCTTTGTGCCGGTCAAGAATGAAATACTTTATTTCACTGACAAGGCCATATCTGTGCGGAATTCGTACAAATATGGCCAATTTGGTCGTATTTTTTAGTGCGTGCTTATCCTGCTCTGCTCTTCACCTTCCTTCTGGGCTTTGGTTTCGAGCGCCTCATATTCTTCATCACTGAAGGGTTTTGGCATGTATTGCAACGCAATTTCAAGGACCTGATCTATCCATTGTACAGGCTTTATCGATAGGTCTGCCTTTATATTATCGGGAATTTCTCTCAAATCGGCCTCATTCTCATGCGGAATAATGACCGTTTTAATGCCCCCTCGGTGTGCGGCTAACAATTTTTCTTTTAGCCCACCAATTTTTAACACCTCACCACGTAGCGTAATTTCACCGGTCATGGCCACATCCGCTCGCACCGGAATATCGGTATAAACAGACACCAATGCGGTACACATTGCAATACCCGCACTAGGCCCATCTTTAGGTGTCGCACCTTCTGGGACGTGAATATGCAAATCTCGCTTCTCGTGAATATCTGGTGCAATGCCTAAAAACTTGGAGCGCGAACGCACAACGGTCATCGCAGCCTGAATAGACTCTTGCATAACATCGCCCAGTGAGCCGGTTTTAACTAACCTACCGCGCCCTTTCACAGCAGAAGACTCGATGGTTAATAGCTCACCGCCAACCTGGGTCCACGCTAAACCAGTAACCTGCCCCACTTGGTTTTTGTCTTCCGCTTTGCCGTAATCCGCTTTTTTAACGCCTAAATAATCTTCTAGCTTATCGCTAGTAATAACTATTTTGTCTTGCGTTTTATTTTTAACATTTTGCGTTACAACTTTTCGACAGAGTTTTGCAACTTCACGATCTAAGCCACGCACACCCGCTTCGCGAGTATAGTAACGAACCACATCGCGAATCGCTTCATCTTGAATTTCTATCTCATTTTCTTTCAAACCATTATTTTTGATTTGCTTTGGAATAAGGTAGCGCGTAGCGATGTTTATTTTTTCGTCTTCGGTATAGCCCGGAATACGAATAACTTCCATGCGGTCTAACAAAGGCCCAGGAATATTCATAGTGTTTGACGTACACACAAACATTACTTCAGATAGATCGTAATCCACCTCTAAGTAGTGGTCGTTAAAGCTATTGTTCTGCTCTGGGTCTAGCACCTCAAGCAATGCAGATGCTGGATCACCGCGATGATCCATTCCCATTTTGTCAATTTCATCTAGCAAAAACAGCGGGTTCTTCACCCCAATTTTCGACATTTTTTGTACAAGCTTGCCAGGCATAGAACCTATGTAAGTTCGGCGATGCCCTCGAATTTCGGCTTCATCTCGCACGCCGCCCAAAGCCATACGCACAAATTTACGGTTAGTTGCGCGAGCGATAGATTCGCCCAACGACGTTTTACCTACACCAGGGGGGCCAACCAAACACAAAATAGGCCCTTTAATTTTCTTAACGCGTTTTTGAACCGCCAAGTACTCAAGAATTCGCTCTTTTACTTCTTCCAAACCGTAGTGGTCGGATTCAAGTATTGATTGAGCGATTTCTAAATCGTGCCTAACTTTGCTGCGTTTTTTCCAAGGCAGGTTAATCATCCAGTCAATATACGAACGCACCACCGATGCTTCGGCTGACATAGGAGACATCATTTTTAGTTTGGCCAGCTCTGCGTGGGTTTTCTCCATCGCATCTTTGCCCATGCCCGAATCGGCAATTTTCTTCTCGAGCTCTTCTAGCTCATTGCCCTCTTCGCCCATGTCACCAAGCTCTTTTTGAATGGCTTTCATTTGCTCATTCAAATAGTACTCGCGCTGACTTTTTTCCATTTGTTTTTTAACGCGACCACGAATGCGCTTTTCAACTTGGAATAAGTCCGCTTCAGCTTCGAGCAAGCCTATTAAGTGCTCTAACCTTTCTTGCGTGCTAGCGATTTCTAAAATTTCTTGCTTCTGAGCCAAATCTAGCGACATATGCGCCGCCACTGTATCTGCAAGCCTACCCGGCTCATCAATACCGCTTAGCGATGTAAGCACCTCTGAAGGCACCTTTTTGCTTATATTCACATACTGCTCAAATCGAGTAAGCAGCGAACGAGCGAGCGCTTCAGCTTCACGCTCTTCCTCTTCATCCGCAACCAATGGGCGTATTTGCGCTTGGAAGTAGTTTTCGGACTCTTGAATCTCATCAATAATGGCTCGGCGCTTGCCCTCTACCAGCACTTTAACGGTGCCATCGGGCAATTTAAGAAGCTGTAGCACGGTGGCAATGGTGCCATGCCCGTACAGGTCATCCTTGGACGGGTCATCCACAGATGCGTGCTTCTGGGCCACAAGAAGCACTTGCTTGTCGTCAGACATCGCATGCTCGAGCGCAGAAATGGATTTCTCTCTACCAACAAAAAGCGGAATAACCATGTGCGGGTAAACCACCACATCTCTTAGGGGTAGTAGAGGGAGGATATGATCTAGTTTATTTGTGTCTAATTGATCCATTGAACACCTGTAGAACTCAACCGTTGAGGGAGTTGCGAGCACTTAGCTAGGGCTTTCGCAGTACTATTCTTAGCATTAAGGGTGGGGGCAAATTAGCGAAAAAACAAGGAAGGATTACAAAAAAAGGGGCCGAAAAGCCCCTTTTGTATAGAAGTTAATCAAACTGATGCATCATTCCTCAGGTACAGCCTTAGCGGTTTCGGCATCGTTATTGCCGTAAACCAATAATGGAGCAGATTCACCTTTAATAACGGACTCATCAACAACAACTTTTACTACGTTTTCCTCGGAAGGAATCTTGTACATAGTATCTAACAGTACGTTTTCCATAATTGAACGCAAGCCACGAGCACCGGTTTTACGCTCCATAGCCTTGTTGGCAACGGCTTCTAGGGCGTCATCCCTAAAATCTACCTCAGAGCCTTCCATTTCAAACAACTTGCTATATTGCTTAACAAGGGAGTTTTTAGGTTCTTTAAGAATGCGTACAAGGGCATCTTGATCTAGCTCGTCCAAGGTAGCGATAACCGGCAAGCGGCCAACAAACTCTGGAATAAGCCCGTAGCGAACCAAATCTTCCGGCTCTAGCTCACGCAGGGTTTCACCTACATTTTTGCCTGAATCTTTGCTCTTAACCTCGGCACTAAACCCAATACCGCCTTTTTCGGAACGATCGCGAATAACCTTATCTAGGCCAGCAAATGCACCACCACAGATAAACAAGATGTTACCGGTATCTACCTGTAAAAACTCTTGCTGCGGATGCTTACGCCCACCCTGAGGAGGCACAGACGCTACAGTACCCTCGATTAACTTGAGTAATGCCTGCTGAACACCCTCACCCGACACGTCGCGCGTTATCGATGGGTTGTCGGACTTTCTTGAAATCTTATCGATTTCATCGATATAGACTATGCCCTGCTGCGCTTTTTCAACATCGTAATCGCACTTCTGCAACAGTTTTTGAATGATGTTTTCTACATCTTCACCCACATAACCCGCTTCGGTTAATGTGGTTGCATCAGCGATAGTGAAAGGTACATTCAATAGGCGAGCTAGAGTTTCCGCTAATAGCGTTTTACCGCTACCGGTAGGCCCCACTAGCAAAATATTACTTTTTCCTAGCTCAACATCGTCTTTGGACTTTTTCTTGTCTCCAACGCGCAGCCGCTTGTAGTGGTTGTATACCGCTACGGCCAATACCTTTTTGGCCTGCTTCTGGCCAATCACATATTCGTCTAAAGTTTCAGAAATCTCTTGTGGAGTTGGCAGTTTATCGCCAGTCGACTCCGTTGTACTCTCTTGTATCTCTTCGCGAATGATGTCGTTACACAAATCAACACATTCATCACATATGAACACAGACGGCCCCGCAATAAGCTTGCGCACCTCATGCTGACTCTTGCCGCAAAATGAGCAATAAAGTAGCTTGCCGTTGTCTTCGTTGTCACCAGTATGGTCGGACATTAATCCTCTCCAACACGTTCTTATTTATCAAGTTATAAGATGAGTCGTTTACCCGCACTTTTCAAGTCAAAGACGCGAAAAATGCAATAAATTTGTACTCTTTTGGGTTTTTAGCAGTTAAAAAGATAAAGCAAATGCCCTACTGAGCTTTTGCTTATATCTAATATGTACAAACTGCTTAAACTTACTCACCACCAACTCGACGCTCTAATACCTTATCAATAAGGCCGTACTCTACAGATTCGTGCGCACTCATAAAGCGGTCGCGCTCTGTGTCGCGCGCTATCTCTTCTACGCCACGACCAGTATGTCCAGCCATAATTTCGTTCAAACGCTCTCTTAGCTTTAAGATTTCTTGCGCTTGAATATGAATATCGCTCGCCTGCCCCTGTGCACCACCTGAAGGCTGGTGAATCATAGTGCGAGCATTTGGCAAACAGAATCGCTTACCTTTAGCGCCAGCAGTTAGCAAAAATGCCCCCATGCTGCACGCTTGACCAATACACATAGTGCTCACATCGGGCTTGATAAACTGCATGGTGTCGTAAATAGACAAGCCTGCTGTTACTGAGCCACCAGGTGAATTGATATATAAATGGATATCTTTATCTGGGTTTTCTGCCTCAAGGAAGAGCATCTGCGCTACAACCAAGTTGGCCATATGATCTTCTACCTGCCCGACCAAAAAAATCACACGCTCTTTTAACAACCTGGAATAAATATCGTAAGAGCGTTCGCCACGTGCAGTTTGCTCTACAACCATTGGCACTAAAGTATTTTCAACATTCAAATTCGAACTGGCAGACAAATCTATATTCGACATTGTTTCTTCCGTTAACTATTAGTTGTTTTCGACGCCACCACTCTGGGCGGTTCAGTTGGTGCAATTCTTTTGGCCAACATACCTCTAGCGCCACAATCGCATAATATAAAGGTTAGCCCAAATGCAGCAAATTGCCTCTCAAGGCCTGTAAACTCTGCATTTTGTTCAAGCTTAATACTAGCTGTACATATATCACACAACCAATACCGTCAACCTTTCGTCACTAGCCAGCTTAACTCGAGCGAAGTGGTTTCGCCAATAAAAAACCCGCAAAAAACACCTTAAAAACATAATATTCTTTAAAACGTTTTTTAAGCGACCATAAAAAAAGCCCACACTAAGATAGGGTGGGCTTTTTGATTTTTTAGAAAGAAGTCTGCTTATTCTTCAGCTTGTTTTGCAGCAGGCTTAACAGCTTCTTCATAGCTAATTGTTTCGTCGCTTACTTTTGCCTTAGAGAGCACCAAGCTTACAACCTGCTCTTCTAAAGCTGCAGCCTCAACACCACCCAACAACTGCTCATTACCGTAGTAGTAATTTACAACTTCTTCAGGGTGCTCGTAAGTAGATGCAACATCTTCAATCAACGATTTAACAAGTTCTTTATCTACTGAGATTTTTTCATTTTTAACAATCTCAGAAACAATCAAACCCAAAGCAACGCGACGCTCTGCCTGCTCTTTAAACATATCGTCTGGCAAGATTGACTTAAAGTCGATACCTTCAGCCTGAGAACCGTATTGCTGCATCATTTGGTTGCCCATTTGATTGCGCAACGCATCGATCTCACCAGAAACAAGCGACTTTGGAATGTCTACGGTATTTGCTGCAACCAAGCCATTCATCACTTGCTCTTTTAGCTTACCTTTAAGTGCCTTTTGCTTTTCGCGCTCCATGTTCTCACGAACATCTGCACGGAATTTTTCTTCGCCGCCTTCAGTTACGCCAAACTTAGCAAAGAACTCGTCATCAAGCTTAGGAAGCTTCTGACCTTCAACTTTTTGCACAGTAACCTCAAACTCGGCTTCTGCGCCGCGTAGAGATTCTTCTTGGTAATCATCTGGGAAAGTCACCTTGATGGTTTCTGTTTCGCCAGCTTTCATGCCAATAATGCCTTTTTCAAACCCAGGAATCATAGAGTTTGAACCCAATACAAGGGTTTGACCTTCAGCAGTGCCACCTTCGAAGGCTTCGCCATCTTTGGTGCCTTTAAAGTCGATAACTACGCGATCGCCTTTTTTAGATTTGCGCTTAACTGGCGCCCAATCAGCCTGACTCTTTTGCAGAGTCTCGATCATGGTATCTACGTCTGCATCGGTAACTTCTGCGTTGTAGCGAGTAACTTCGATTGACTCTAAGCCAGAAACTTCGATTTCTGGGTACACTTCGAAAGTAGCTACAAACTCAATGTCTTTGCCTGGCTCAAGCTGCTTTGGCTCAATAGCCGGCTGACCTGCAGGACGCAAAGATTCTTTGCGTACTGCATCGTAAAATGAACGATTAATAGCATCGCCAAGCACTTCTTGACGAACGCCTGCTCCGTAACGCTGCTGAACAACGCTCATTGGCACTTTGCCTTTACGGAAACCGTTGATACGAACCGTTTTAGCGGCTTCCTTGAGTCGTTTAGCGACTTCTTGATCAACAACACTTGCTGGAATGCCAACAGTTAGCTTGCGCTCCAAACCGGTAGTAGTTTCTAGGGAAACCTGCATCTCGATCCTCGTGATATATATAGGGAGGTAAATACGTAATTATTTGATGTTGCCTGTTAAATGGTGCGGTCGGAGAGACTTGAACTCTCACGCCTTGCGGCACTGGAACCTAAATCCAGCGCGTCTACCAATTTCGCCACGACCGCGCACTTTACAGACATCAAACCCAGACACTTGCGATATAACTTGTTGATTTATATAGCTATTTAGCTATTTTTATATCTTGTCTGGCTAAGAAGGGTGGCAATTGTGCCACAAGGTTTCGGAGGGTTCAACAAGGGATTTTAAATAATTTGTAATTTTCTTTAAATTGTACTTTTAATAACCATAAAAAAGCCTCGAAAGCCTTTATTCATGGGCTATTCGAGGCTTACCTACTAACTTTCAATCAGCTTGAATGCTTTTTAAACACGCTCAACAATGGTGGTTATACCCTGCCCTAAACCTATACACATAGTAGACACCCCTAGCGTGGCGTCTTTATCTTGCATAACTGAAAGCAGCGTACCGGTAATACGGGTACCCGAGCAACCAAATGGATGCCCCAGCGCAATTGCACCACCATATAAGTTCACCTTGTCTTCCATAGCATCCAGCAAGTTAAGGTCTTTAAGTACGGGTAACGCCTGCGCAGCAAAGGCTTCGTTAAGCTCTACCACATCTATATCCTCAATAGATAAGCCAGCGTTTGCCAGTGCCTTTTGCGTGGCAGGCACTGGGCCGTACCCCATAATTGAAGGATCAACCCCCGCCAGCGCCATGCTGCGAATTTTAGCTATAGGCGTTAAACCCAACTCAGCCGCCTTAGCCGCAGACATAACCAGCATGGATGAGGCGCCATCAGTTATTTGCGATGACGTACCGGCCGTAACCGTTCCGCCCTTGGGGTTAAAAGCAGGCTTGAGCTTAGATAAAGCCTCAACGGTAGTATCTGGCCGAATTGTCTCGTCGTGCTTGATTAACGTAGGGGCACCGGTTTCGTCGTGGCCGATGCGCGCGATAATCTCTCTGGCGAACTTACCCTGCTCAGTGGCTTCAGCCGCTTTTCTGTGTGATCGCGCCCCAAACTCATCCATCGCTTCACGGGTAATACCGTGCAGCAACGAAAGATACTCTGCCGTTAACCCCATAGAGCCAGCTGCTTGCGCTACTGAATGACCGAGTGCGGGGTTGGGATCGACATGCTGGTTCATATCGATATGCCCCATGTGCTCAACACCGCCCACCAAGTACACATCGCCCAGCCCAGCCATAATATTGGCAGCCGCTGTGTGCAATGCAGACATAGAAGAACCGCAAAGGCGGTTTACGGTTTGCGCCGGTACAGTGTGGGGCAAACCTGCACGCAGTAAAATATTGCGAGCAACGTTAAACCCTTGCTCGCCGCGCTGCATTACACAGCCCCAAATCATATCGTCAATTTGAGCTGGGTCGAGCGCCGCATTGCGAGCGAGCAAACCAGTAATAAGATCTGCACTTAAATCATCTGCGCGAACATTTCTGTAACAGCCATTTTTAGAACGGCCCATGGGAGTGCGAGCGTAATCGACAATCACCACATCTCTAGGTTGCAAGCTCATTATTAGGCTCCTTGGGTCTGGTTGTAATATTTTGCATTTTTTGCGGCTAGGGCTTTCATTCCATCAGTTGGAACGTAAACCAACCCTAAATCGGCCAGCGGCGCAGCCATATCGATAAACGCTTGAATACCAATGCTGTCTATCCAACGGAATACACCACCACGGAATGGAGGGAAACCTAAGCCGTAAATAAGCGCCATATCAGCTTCAGCGGCACTGCTCACAACCCCCTCTTCCAAGCAGCGCGCAAGTTCAGTTGCCATTGGCACCATCATGCGCGCAATAATTTCCTCGTCGCTAAACTCTTTGCGTTCTGCGCAGTGAGGTTTAAGCAACTCGTAAGTGTCTTCCGCCATTACTTTTTGCGGCTTACCTTTTTTATCTTCTTTATACGCGTAAAAACCTAAGTCGCTCTTCTGCCCTAAGCGGCCAGATTCAAACAAAATATCAGACGCAGCTTTAAAGGTTTTTGCCATACGATCTGGAAACCCCTCAGCCATTACGGATTCGGCATGTACACCAGTATCAATACCCACAACATCCATAAGGTAAGCCGGGCCCATTGGCCACCCCCAGCGCTCCATGACTTTATCTACTTGCTGAAAATCTGCTCCATCGCGCAGCAACATCGCGAATCCAGCAAAATAAGGGAACAATACTCGGTTGACTAAAAAGCCAGGGCAATCGTTAACAACAATTGCTTTTTTACCTAATGCATTGGCATAGGCCACTGTTCTTGCTATTGCTCTATCAGAGGTTTTAGCACCGCGAATAACTTCAACTAACGGCATGGCGTGCACTGGGTTAAAAAAGTGCATTCCGCAGAAATTTTCTGGCCGCTTTAATGCTTCACCTAAATAAGAGATAGAAATAGTAGAAGTGTTTGAACACAAAATAGCATCGGTGCTTATTTTGTCTTCCACTTCAGCCAAAACTGCGCGCTTCACCTTTGGGTTTTCAACAACAGCTTCCACCACTACATCTACATCGTCAAAATTGTCGTAGCTTAAAGTTCCATCAATGCGGCTTAGTACTTGCCCCATTTCTAGGTTGGTCATGCGCCCCCTATCGACGCGCTTCGCAAGAAGCTTGGTGGCTTCTTTTAAGCCCAGCTCCACACCCGCTGCGGCAATGTCTTTCATTTTAATGGGCACGCCACGGTAGGCAGACTGATAAGCTATACCACCACCCATAATGCCCGCGCCCAATACGGCTGCATGCTCTACTTTTTTGTCTGATTGCTTTTCCCAATTTTTAGCTTTTTTACCTAATAGCTGATCGCTTTGGAATAAACCTATTAACGATTCTGCCACACTAGTAAGCGCCATTTTCGCAAACAGCTTAGTCTCTACAGGAATAGCCTCATCGCGCCCTAGCTTGGCACCATGTTGCATAGATTCAATTGCGGCGATTGGGGCTGGGTAGTTGCGACCAGCTTTTGCTTTAACAAAGGCCTTGGAAGATTCAAAAGCGAGGAGGCTTTCAATATCGTTATGTTTTAAGGGGCCTTTTTTCTTAGCTCTGCGCTGAGTAATTTCTAGATCACCAGCAACAGCATCGGCAAGCACTTTTAAAGCGGCGTCGCGCAGGTTTTCAGGTTCTACAATACCATCTACTACGCCTGCTTTTAATGCAGCATCTGGTCTGTTTTCGGTGCCGCCGGCAATCCATTCCACTGCCACGTCGACACCCGCAACACGAGACAAGCGCACAGTACCACCCCAACCAGGAATAATACCCAACTTGGTTTCGGGCAAGCCTATTTTAGCGGCAGTGCTCATTACACGGTAATCGCACGCCAAACAAAACTCTAAACCACCGCCTAAGGCATAGCCATTAATTGCCACTACCGAAGGGAATGGCAAGTCTTCGAACCGGCTAAACAGCTTATTAACACTGCTTACCCCTTCGATAATGGCCTCTTCACCCTTGGCGAAGATGGGGCCAAATTCGTTTATGTCTGCGCCCACAAAAAACACACTCTTGGCGCTAGTAACCAACACCCCTTTTACATCTTTAGCGGATTCAAGGAGATCGAGCACCTCGGCAAGATCTTTAAACACAGTTTGACCAAACTTATTAACCGACTCACCCTGCAAGTCAAAGTTGAGCTCTACACAGCCATTATCTAGCGGTGTAAGCCGTATTGCCTGACCTTCAAATTTCATCGTGACCTCTTCCTTTCTGTTATTCGGTAATTGTCAAGATTGAGTGTGTTTGGGTATAGATCAAACCCAAATTCAAACGCTTGTTTGAATGCTATTATGCACAGTTTATTTTGCATAGCAACAATTAGAAGATGCCCACAGATAACCGCGGCAGCCTCCCAGCAGCAAAACCAACAGGCGCGGTTATCAGTATGGAGTAAATATTAGGTTCGCGACAGGATTTAGGCGCCAGAAATCGGGGGTTGAGCAGCAAGAGCTCAATCAGCGCCACTAAGAAAAGAAATTACTCGGGCAGTGATGAGCAAATAAGCTCAGCAGGCATGGTACCGGGGTTTAAAATTGAGTGACTGCGGCGCAGATTGAAGTGCAGGCAATCCCCTTCGCGAAGGAGGTGCACATCGGCATCAATGGTGACTTTAACCTCACCCTTAGCCACCATAGCGGCTATCACGCCAGAGCGGCGCAGCCAATTAATGGTGACCGAAGCACCTGGCTGTATGACTTGTTTAGCCAAGTAGCACCCCGCCAAGGTGGTTTCGGAAAGCCCAAGCATAAGAATGGTGGAGCCGGGTAAATCTACCCGAGCAAGCTCTTGCTCTTTGTAGACCCCTACCTGCGCAGTGCTATTCGAAAAGAATGCTTCTAGTGATATAGGAATTGCACTGAGTATACGCTCTAGCGATGCTACCGAAGGGCTCACCTTACCCTGCTCTATCATAGATAAGGTACTGTTGGTCATTTCTGCGCGGCGGGCAAGCTCGCGCTGCGAGAGCCCTCTATCTTGACGCAAGCGCATAAGCTTGCGCCCCAAGGACTCGGCAACAGCGCCACTGGTGAGTAACTGCTGGCGCTCAGACAATTGCGCCCCAGTATCTTTTGCCTCACCTGTATTTTCGCTATTGATATCTGCCAAGCCCCGCACTCCTTATTGGACAAGCAATCGGCTAAAACTCGCCGTATCCCTCATCGTTTAGCAGAGGAATTTCAAACTCAAACCCAGGAATGCGAATTGAATCGCGCTGAATCTGAATTTTCTCCTCATCTACAATATTGTTGCCAAATTCATAGATAGGATTAAGCGCGCCTTTGTCTGCTTCGTCAAGATAAGATTGGGCCGCAGCGGTTGTTTTCTCTTGCGCAGATGAGTATGTAGCAAAGCGCTCTGTGCCGTACTTTTTAAGCAAATAACCATTCGCGATACTTGGCGAAAATACCGTTGCCGTGGCGTTGTTACCACCAAAACCTTTAGAGTTTAAGAAAGCCACGCTGCAATTCTCTACACCCACATTTTGGTCGTTTAAACCAATAGACAAGCGCTGCGCGAATACATCGTCAGCCACTTTCGCTATAGTTTTTACACCAGGCACTATACCTTTAGCGAAAATACCTAAGCTTGTAGCTAACTGGTCACCACTCGCCGGCCCCAATGAGTGACCAACATAGGATTTAACCGCAGCAACCGGCCAGCTCTCTATACCAAAAGCTTCCGCTACGCGGTCAAATATTCGCGACTCGGTTACTCGGTTTTGCGGCGTACTAGAGCCGTGTGCCTGCACGAACGACTGATGCTTGACTACCTGCTCCCCCACAAGGGTTTGCGCCAAACCAACAGCTTTAGCCATGGTTATATAGTTACCCGCCCCAGGTGCAGAAATAGATTTTTTATAGCCATCGGCATTTACATATACACCAGGCACAGCACCAAACACTTGGGCACCAAGTTCGAGTGCCAAATCGTCTGCCATTAACACAACATACTGAGAGGACTCAGCCAAAGTGAAACCGCAGTTATCACCAAATGGACGACTGGCTCTGCGGTAATCCGGCGTTGCTACGCCATCTAATTTCATAAGGTTGGTATCGGTGGCCAATGCACTCATAGCGGCATAGCCATCCATTACTTCAGGCACAATCGGCGCTTCGGCACTACCCACAATAACAACTTTGCGACGCCCCGAGCGAATATCTTCTACTCCCTGTCGCAAGTTGTATAAGAATGTTGCACAAGCTCCAGCAATCCCCGCCGTTGCCCCCAAGCTACCTAACACATAGGCATTAATAAAATCTGCTGGCATGGTGTTCAAACCCATGGCCAACTGCTTGGATGTGGGTCGCACACCGCGCTGACGCGCTTGCATCATTCCGCCAAAACCGGTGGCATCTAGCTGGCTCATCACACTGCTGCTGTATACAGCAATTTGATCTGGTGTAACGAGCTGAACGATTTCAGACCACGCCAAACCCATGGATTTAACGGCATCTGACGCGCCCAAAATAGACATTTGCAAACCGCGAGGGTGGTGCTGTGAACGGTAGTGATCGCCAGGCTCAAAACCTGTTGGCAATTGGCCCGCTGCCTGCACTGCCATTGGCGTATTATGCTCAACAAACACTGCCTGCTCTTGAGGCAATGTTACGCGAAACTGTTTGCCGCCTTCGTCCAATGGCTCTGCAGTCCAACCAGCGGGTAAAGGCTTAGGTAATTCTTTACCAGACACCAAATATTGATTTACGCCTTTCACTGCATCCATTGGTGCCAATTTTTTAACGCCCGGGGCCGCTTCCGGGTCAAAAAACCTAGTTTCTAGGCGTCTTACTAATGTGCCGCTTAACACAGCCTCTTCATCAGCCCCCTTCAAACCCATTAATGCAGATAACCCAGCAATAGTTTGATTTCGCTCATTTACGCCGAGTGACTCCAGCACCATGCGCGAGTATGCCTGATGACCAGAACTGCGACCGGCAGCATTAAAGCCACCGAAACCAACAATAAGAGGTAACACACTAGAATGATTCGTCATGAAGATGCCTTTGTGTATCTAAATTCGCTGCGCTTATGCACTGCAAAGGGCAAGCTTTGCGCAGCAATCAATCATTATGCTCCCGCAAGTGGGGTAGCGAGAAAGGCGCTAGTGTAAGACAAAGCCAACCACATAATTAGGGCATTTTAGCCAATTGTAATAGCCATATGCGCCACCCAACGTTAAACTAACGCTTCGTAAACACACTGCGGCTAACGTTGAATGAAAGTAGTCTTCTTACTCTGCCCCAATATGCTTGCCACCAGCGTAACCTTACCGCTGGAACTACTACGCGCAGCCGAGGCACTAAACAATTCCGCGCGCGACCTTAAAAATAAAAATGTAAAAGCGCTGGATATACAACTTGCTTCTGTGAACGGCCAACCAGTGAAAACCCATACAGGGTTAACCTTAAATGCCGATTGCGCGGTGCAGGGCTGTGATGATGCCGATATTGTTTATTTGCCGGCGTTGTGGCGCAACCCGTTTCCCACAGTATCTGGCTCGCCAACCACTACCGCATGGCTAAACAACTTATATGAAAATGGATGCACAATTGCAGGTGTAGGCACGGGCTGCTGCTTTATGGCAGAAGCAGGCCTGCTCGACAACAAACCCGCTACCACTCATTGGCATTTTTTCGATGCCTTTCAGCACCGCTACCCGCTCGTGCAACTAAAACGACAATATTTTATTACCCAAGCGGGCAACCTTTATTGCACAGGCAGTGTGAACGCCCTTGCGGATTTAACCGTACTGTTTATACAGCGCTATTATTCAAAGCACGTAGCCAGCCATGTAGAAAGACATTTTTTTCACGAAATTAGGCAAGCCTACCAAAGCGGCACAAGCTTACTAGAGCAAGAAAACTCTCACCCAGATGAGGAGATTATTCAAACACAAATTTGGCTGCGCGATAATTTCGCAAAAGAGATTAAATTGAATGATGTTGCCCAGCTATTTAGCATGAGCCCAAGAACGTTTACCCGTCGCTTTAAAAGCGCAACCGGTCGCACGCCACTACATTACCTGCAAAATATTCGCATAGACGTAGCCAAAGACTTATTGCAAACCAGTAATTTAAGCGTATCCGAAATAATGTTTCGCGTGGGTTATCACGACCCTACACACTTCACCAATTTATTTAAAAAATCGTTAGGTGTTACACCCAGCCAATACAGAACAACCGTAAGAGCAAAATTATTTAGCGTTTAACAAGCTAATTACTAGGCTTAGTAAATATAAAGGAATCTGCAGCTACTACTTCTAATATCGCCCCCCACTTTTTCTCCAAATAGCGCAAAGTAGCGAGAGAAAAAAAGATTATGTGGGTTGGATCATTTTTATAATGCCAACCTTTAAAAGCTTCGGCATCGCGCACAAGTTTAGTCATTACGCCCAGCACGCCACCCGGCTTTACGCATTGCCATAGCAATTCCAAATCTAAGCGCGGATCAGACAGATGCTCCCACACCTCGGTTGCAGTTACAAAGTCATACTGCTTTGCTAGCACGGCATCATCTGGGTAATAAAATTTATCAAACAAGCTTACCTGCGCGCCCTGCTCTTCAAACATAACCGATAGGGTTGGCCCTGGGCCGCAGCCGAAATCTAACCCCTTGGCTTTAGCTGGTAAACGAGCTAAAACAGGCGTAAAAATACGGTTTAAAAACGTTCTATAACCAGTATCTTCTGGGGTATTTATATGTTTATCGTATTCTTGTTTTTCACTTTTAGCGCTCAACCAATACTGGCTGGGAACAAACACTAATTGGCAGCACCCGCACTGGTAATACGACCTGCGTTTATCCGTGTAAAACAGAGTAGCTTGAGTGGTTTGGCACAAAGGGCAAGTAAAGTTATTCAACAGTAGATTCTTTTAGAAAT
This sequence comes from Saccharophagus degradans 2-40, assembly GCF_000013665.1. Taxonomy (NCBI): domain Bacteria; kingdom Pseudomonadati; phylum Pseudomonadota; class Gammaproteobacteria; order Cellvibrionales; family Cellvibrionaceae; genus Saccharophagus; species Saccharophagus degradans. The sequence goes on along the minus strand of NC_007912.1, from coordinate 2,057,146 downwards.
GAAAAAGGGCCGTTAAAACGGCCCTTAGAAAAAGTAGATTAAAGGATTAGTTGGTGCCAGTAGCATCAAGTGGCCGCGCTTCGCGCACGCTATCACCTAGTGAACCATCGACAGATCTAACATTATTACGTTTTGTAGAAGTAATTTGAATTGTGCGCGGCTTCATTGCCTCTGGTATTTCTCGCACAAGCTCTACATGTAGCAACCCGTTATCCATATTGGCACCTACTACTCGCACATAGTCAGCTAATTGGAAGCGGCGCTCGAAATTTCTCGCAGCAATTCCTTGATGTAAGAAGGTTCGGCTTGCTTTCTCTTCAGCTTTTTTACCCATTACCGTTAAATAGCCTTGCTTAACTTCAATAGAAAGTTCTGTATCTTCAAAGCCAGCAACAGCCATAGAAATTCGATATTGATCTTCGCCAGTTAACTCTATGTTATAAGGCGGATAAGATGGCTGAGCTTGATCGGCGCGCGTTAAATTATCTAGCAGGCCGGCCATGCGATCAAAGCCAATAGCAGAACGGTACAATGGGGTTAAATCGAAATCTCTCATAATTAAATCCTCTATATTCTCAACCGAGCAATATGTTTGTTTTGGCTTATCTGTACGATCAAGCCGGGGTTAAATTAAGCCACTCATTATCGAGCTGGCTTACAACTTAATGTCGGGATGCAATTTTTATTTTCAAGCCTTTAATTAAATATTTTTTATTTTTAATAAACACATTAACTAACCGCTAGCTATCCGTTAAGAATGCACACTCATAAACGCCCCCACTAAATAATCCACTAGAACCGTTAGCATTTTGAAGCATATAGAAAGCTGCTTTTATACTTAAAAAGTTCTTGAATTATCTGCTGTAACGTTCAATATGTAGTGGTGGGCCCACCTTTATCTTTGCTCTACAACGCTATGCGCATTGTAGGAGGAGTTGCTTTGATCCGGCATTTATTGCCTGTACTGCAAAGCAATTAAGGTTTGGCTACACGCTCGCCTCGTTTTAGCAGCGTCTACCGCATTACAGCCTCTCCGCTCCCCTTCACAGCTAGCCCACGGACAAAGCTTGTATTGAATATCATTTGAACGGAGGTTCACTTATGAAGCCAAATGCAGACGTGGTTTACCGCGATTTAGACACCTCACCTGCACTGAATGATGTTATCTATAAGAAAATGGAGAAGCTGCACCGCTATTCAGACTCCATAATTCACAGCAAGGTTGTGTTAGACAGCCCCCACAACCAGAAGCACAAAGGCAAACTCTACCGAGCCTCTATTGAAATTGGCTTGAAAGGCCATCCGCTCACTGTGAGCCAAGATGCCCCTAACGTGCATATTGCCGTAAGAGACGCTTTTGCCGCTGCTGAACGAAAAATCAAAGAAGACAACAGCAAACGCCGCCCAACAAGACATTAAGTTTAAGCGAGGCTGGGTTTCTCCCAGCTTCGCTCTCCCCCTGCTTTACATTACCAATCCGCTCGATTTTCTTACCCTTATTCCCCCTAAAGGGATAGAAATACCCCCTTAAATCTGCGATAGTGCCGCCTTTTCGTAAACCTAAGGCTAGCCTAGCGCTGCCGCCTATTTGTGAGATTCAAAGCATTGAAAATACCGTTTAAAAAAGGTTGGTCTATCGCCGATTCAACTGAGTTGTATGGCGTGAATGACTGGGGTGTAGGCTACTTTTCTGTGTCTGAAGACGGCAAAGTGATTGTAACCCCCAATATTGACGGCAAAACCATCGAACTTCCATTGTTAAACGTGGTTTCCGACATTAAGGATCGGGGCATGGATGTGCCCGTTTTAATACGCTTTGAAGATTTACTAGAAGAACAAATAGGCCGCTTAAACAACGCTTTTACTACCGCAATCAAAGCCAGCAACTACCAAGGCCAATACCGTGGCGTGTTCCCTATTAAGGTGAATCAGCAGTGCCACGTTATTGAAGAAATCGCCGAAGTGGGCGCTAAATATGGTCACGGCCTTGAGGCGGGCTCTAAACCCGAGCTCATCATTGCGCTAGCCCACCTAGAAAGCCAAGACGCTTGTATTGTGTGCAATGGCTATAAAGATGCCGAGTTCATCGATTTAGGCCTACAGGCCTGCAAAATGGGCTATAAGTGCTTCTTTGTAATCGAAACGCCGTCTGAGCTACCTATTATTATTGAACGCAGCCGCAAGCTGGGCATTAAGCCTATGATTGGCGTGCGCGTTAAATTAGCCTCTATGGTTGGTGGACACTGGAACGCCACCAGTGGTGATCGGTCTATTTTTGGCCTATCTATTGCCCAACTTATTGAAATGGTAGATACCCTCAAAGCCGAAGGCATGCTCGACTGCCTTAAGCTGCTGCACTACCACCTGGGCTCGCAAATTCCAAATATTCGCGACATTCGCTCTGGCGTGCTTGAAGCCTGTCACGTTTACAACGAGCTAGTTAAAGAAGGCGCGGCTATGGGCTACCTAGATTTAGGTGGTGGCTTAGCGGTGGATTACGACGGCTCCAAATCTAACTATATTCACTCTAAAAACTACACCCTAGATGAATACTGCACAGATATAGTGGATGTCATTATTTCTACCCTAGACCCGCAAGGTGTAGAGCACCCTACAATTATTACCGAATCTGGCCGGGCAACTATCGCCTATTCATCTGTACTTGTATTCAACGTATTGGATGTCGCTAAGTTTGAGCCGGCCTCACCTGTAGATGAAGTACAAGAAGACGAGCACGAGCTTATACACAACTTAAAAGAGTCGCTAGATTCTGTATCGCTGCGTAATATTCAAGAGTGCTATAACGATACCGTTTACTATCGCGACGAGATAAGAGAGCTATTTAAACGCGGTCAAATATCTTTGCGCTCTCGCTCACTTGCAGAAAACCTATTTCTACAAACCATGCACCGCTTGGTGGCACTTGCCGATGATGCCCCGCGCACCATGCATGAAATAGAAAAGTTAAAAGAGCAGCTATCTGATATTTACTACTGCAACTTCAGTTTGTTCCAGTCGCTGCCAGATATTTGGGCTATTGATCAAATTTTCCCAATCAGCCCTATTCATCGCTTAAACGAGTTCCCCGATCGCAACGCGATGATTGCCGATATAACCTGCGACTGCGACGGCAAGATAGACCGCTTTAGCAATATGCACGAAACCCGCAAAACTTTGCCGCTGCACGATTTAAAAGCAAACGAAGAATATTATATAGGCGTGTTTTTAGTAGGCGCCTATCAAGAAACGCTGGGCGACTTACACAATTTGTTTGGCGATACCAACGTGGTTAGCGTGCGCGTTCAAAAAGATGGCAGCTACGATTTTTCCGACGAAATTGAAGGCGATAGCATTGCCGACGTACTCACCTACGTTGAGTACCAACCGCAAAACTTACGCGAGCGGTTCCGCAAAATTGCAGAGCGCTCTGTTCGCCAAGGCTTCATTACAGGCGCCGAACGCCAATCCATAATGAAAACTTTTTCAGATAGCATGATGGGTTACACCTACTACGAAAAAGACTAAGTCTTTCTCTTAAACGAATGCATCCCCGTTAGGGAAATTATTTTTTGGAGTCCAATTATGAGTAAAGTATTAATTATTGGCGCCGGTGGCGTAGGTGGTGTGGTTGTGCACAAATGTGCCCAGCTAGCAGAAGTATTTGACGAAATTGTTTTAGCTAGCCGTACCGAATCAAAATGTAAGGCTATTGCCGCGCAACTTTCGCGCCCGATTAAAACAGCCCAAGTTGATGCCGATAACGTAGAAGAATTAACTGCACTTTTAAAAGCAGAAAAGCCAGACCTAGTAGTTAACGTAGCCCTGCCCTACCAAGACCTACACATTATGGATGCATGCTTAAACGCTGGCATAGATTACTTGGATACAGCTAACTACGAGCCGCCAGAAGAAGCCAAATTTGAATACAGCTGGCAGTGGGCATACCAAGAGAAATTTGAAAAGGCAGGCTTAACAGCGTTATTAGGCAGCGGCTTTGACCCTGGTGTAACTAACGTATACACCGCCTATTTACGCAAGCACTACCTCGACGAAATTCACGAGCTGGATATTATCGACTGCAACGCAGGTGATCACGGTCAACCGTTTGCCACTAACTTCAACCCAGAAATCAATATTCGTGAAGTTACTGCGAAAGGTCGCTACTGGAAAAACGGCGAGTGGTGTGAAACGCCCCCGCTAACGGTAAATCAAAGCTACGACTTCCCTGCTGGTATTGGCCCCAAAAATATTTATTTGATGTACCACGAAGAGTTGGAATCAATCACCAAACACTTCCCAGAAATTAAACGTGCTCGTTTTTGGATGACCTTCTCCGATAACTACCTGAAGCACTTAGAAGTACTGCAAAACGTGGGCATGACCCGCATCGACCCTGTGGACTACAACGGCACAGAAGTTATTCCATTGCAGTTTTTAAAATCCGTACTGCCCGACCCAGGCAGCTTGGGCCCATTAACTAAAGGCAAAACCTGCATTGGTTGTGTAGCCAAAGGCATAAAAGACGGCCAAGAAAAAATTTACTACATATACAACATTTGCGATCACGAAGAATGCTACGCAGAGGTTCAATCACAAGCCATCTCTTACACCACTGGTGTACCAGCAATGATTGGGGCCAAAATGATTCTTGAAAACAAATGGAAGCGCCCAGGCGTTTGGAATATGGAGCAGTTCGACCCAGACCCATTTATGGATGATTTGAACCAATATGGCTTGCCTTGGCAAGTTGTTGAGCTAGACAGCACAGGTCTTATCTCTTAATGACACAAGCAAAATTCACTTTAGACGTAACACGGGTACCCAGCCCGTGCTACGTTGTTGATAAAGCCAAGTTAGAGCAAAACCTGCGCATTCTCGATTACGTGCAGCAGCAAAGCGGCGCCAAAGTGCTGCTCGCTTTAAAAGCATTTTCTATGTTTTCGCTCGCCCCGTTAGTAATGAAATATTTAAATGGTGTGTGCGCCAGCGGCTTAAACGAAGCAAAACTCGGCCGCGAAGAATTTGGCAAAGAAGTGCATACATACTCCGCAGCATTTCGCCCGCAGGAATTTGAAGAAATTTTGGCGGTAAGCGACCACCTTGTATTTAACTCATTTAACCAATGGGAAACATACAAAGCGCGCTGCCTAGCCGCACAGCAAGATCGCCCTCACCTAGAGTTTGGCCTGCGCATAAACCCAGAACATTCCGAAGGTGAAACCCCCATGTATGACCCGTGCGCGCCTTGTTCACGTATGGGTATACCTATCAAACAATTCGCCAACAAAGATCTTCACGGCATAAGTGGCTTGCACTTCCACACCTTGTGCGAGCAAGATTTCGCGCCTTTGGCACGCACACTCGACGCCGTGGAAGAAAAGTTTGGCGATATATTACCCTCACTAAAATGGGTGAATTTTGGTGGTGGCCATCATATTACCCGTGCAGACTACCAAGTAGATGCTCTAATTGAGCGCCTAAATGCATTCCAAACCAAATACGACGTGCAAGTGTACCTAGAGCCCGGCGAAGCTATTGCGCTTAACGCGGGTGTATTTGTAAGCGAAGTACTAGACACGCTTAATAACGGTATGGACATAGCCATTTTGGATGCCTCTGCCACTTGCCATATGCCCGATGTGATTGAAATGCCCTACCGCCCACGCATTACCGGTGCAGGTGAACCCGGCGAGCGCAATCACACCTACCGGTTGGGTGGCCCTAGCTGCTTAGCAGGCGATGTAATTGGCGACTACAGCTTTAGTAACCCGCTGCAAATTGGCGACCGAATGACCTTTGAAGACATGGCTATATACACCATGGTAAAAAACACCACCTTCAACGGCATCAACCTGCCATCTATTTGTGTGTGGGATTCGACCACCGACGAGCTGGAAGTGATTAAAAACTTCGGCTATGAGGATTTTAAACAACGTTTGTCCTAAACTAATAAACACTTAGGGCAATTTGGAAACACAATACTCGTCATGGGCGACTCCTCACAAGCCAACAATCTTTCACCCACAGATACCTCCGCCTCGCCAGAGAGTTGCCCTCTCGGCGAGCATGACTGCCCTATATACAACCATATACAACAACTTGAATCGCGCATTGCTGAGCTTACCGAGCAGGTAAACACCGATTCCTTAACCGGCCTCTACAACCGCAAGCATTTCAACGAAAGCATAGCGCAAGAGTTAGAGCGCACCCAGCGCAGCCGCCAGCCAACATCATTAGCGCTTATAGACCTAGACCACTTTAAAGTAGTTAACGACACCCACGGCCATATAGCGGGTGATGAAGTGCTTAAGGCTGTCGCCAAAGCAATTGGCAACACTATTCGCAAACTGGATATCGCCTGCCGCTATGGCGGTGAAGAAATTGCCGTCATCTTCCCTAGCACCTATCAATTAGTTGCCTCGCAAGTCGCGGAGAGGCTAAGACAAGCGATTGAAAATTGCACAGTAAACCACGGCGGCAGCACCATCCCCATTACAGCAAGCATTGGCGTAGATACCTACACAGCACAAAGTAAAGAAACCGCAGTGCAATTTATTGAGCGGGTTGACCAACTCCTTTATGATGCGAAGCATCTTGGCCGAAATAGAGTTGCAACACGCACCTTTTCCTCAGAAAAAGATCCGTCGCACGTTAGTAGCGCCGAAAAAAGCGCGCTATTTGATGACGAGTAACTAAAGAACCCCTTTATATTCCAACACCATCTGGAGACACCATGTTAGAAGTCAATACTTACTTTGACGGTACAGTTAAATCTATCGCCTTTCAAACTGCCACTCTACCCGCTACCGTTGGCGTTATGGCTAAAGGCGAATACACCTTTGGTACAGACTGCAAAGAAATTATGACCGTTGTCAGTGGCGAATTAATTGTACAACTGCCAAATCAAGAAGAATGGCAAACATTTATTGATGGCCAAACCTTTGAAGTAGAGGCGAACCAATCTTTTAACTTAAAAGTACCGGTAGAAACTGCTTACCTTTGTAAATACATACGCTAGTTTCTTGCTAGGTTTGCGATCCAATAAACCCGCTGTAATGCGGGTTTATTTTTTACAATCAGCCTACTAGTTTTTAGCCGGCGTTAGCCTAAACATCAGCGTATCGTGCCCAGCTATTTTTGTTTTTAGGAATTTTTTGGTATGGCCCTTGTTGGATTTATTCCACAAATCTTGCCAGTCAAATTTTTGCTCGTTGAACGTAATAGTGCGATGCGTCAGCTCATCTTTAACCACTTCATTACGCCACTTAAACTCGAATTTAACTTCACCTTTATTTCGGTTGAGTACAGCCATTGCCCACTCATCATTCGCCAACGGTTTAAACCAAACCTCTACGCCATTTTTACTGGAATATTTAAAGCCCTGTACGCCTAGCTCGTCCTGATCGACTGCTATCACGGCCTTATTGGTGAGAATTTTTCTGGTAGCTTCCGACATATTGCGTATATCGTTACCAGCAATAAGGGGCGCTGCCAACATAGCCCACATTGAAAAATGCGAACGGTCTTCAGCTTCAGTCATGCCATTGCCCACCTCCATCATATCGGGGTCGTTCCAATGGCCTGGCCCAGCGTACTGCCTTAGGTCGTCTTGCATATCCAAAATTTGCAATACACCCCAGGAAGACCAAGTACCGTGGTCATATTCGCAATCGAAACAGTTGTAGATATCACCCGTGGTACGCCATAGATGCCCAATAGGTTTGGCCCACTCCCAAGGCTGGTTGTCGCCCCACTCGCAAATGCTAAATACCATTGGTCTACCGGCTTTATGAATGGCTTCACGCATTGTTTGATATGCGCCTTCGGCCTTTAAGCCATCTGTAGCGCACCAATCGTATTTAAGATAATCCACGCCCCATTTCGCATACATTTGTGCATCTTGAAACTCGTACCCACGACTGCCCGGTTTACCGCCGCAGGTGGTCCAACCCGCGTCAGAATAAATACCAAACTTCAGCCCCTTCGAATGAACATAGTCGGCAAGCGCTTTAATACCGGAAGGAAACCGCTCGGGGTCTGCCTGAATAAAACCATTAGCATCGCGCTCACCATGCCAGCAATCGTCTATGTTTACATACTCATATCCCGCGTCTTTCATGCCGGAAGAAACCATATAATCAGCCGTTTCCTTGATGAGCTTTTCATCTACATCACAGCCAAAATTGTTCCAGCTATTCCACCCCATAGGCGGGGTTTGGGCTAAGTGTTCAAACTTTTTCGCCTGCGCCTGCGTACCTAGCAGGCACAAGCCAGCGACGACTAACGCCGCTAAACGTGTAATTTTTTGCATAATATCTCTCGAATGACCGTTGTTTTATTGTGATTTCACCGCACTAAGCGGATATGTAACCGGTTACCAAGCGAGATTAACAATATAATTATGACAATTCAAGCTGCAAGGCCCGAACTTAGGTTACTCTACTGCAGCGTTTAGCTGAGGTTTTAGGAAGGTGCGCACAGGCGCAGGCTTGGCGAAGTAATAACCCTGCATATGGAAGCAGCCCTGTTCGACAAGGAATTCGCACTGCTCTTTGGTTTCTATACCTTCAGCAATAACCGAAAGGTTAAGCTTTTCTGCCATTGCGATAATAGCAGAGGTAATGGCAACATCATTTGTGTCACCGGGGATATCCATAATGAAGGAGCGGTCTATTTTTAGGCTATCAATTGGCAAACGTTTCAAGTAAGAAAGCGACGAGTAACCCGTACCAAAATCATCTATAGAAATACGTGAGCCGATGTTGCGCAACCGCTCCATCGTTTCAATGGCGCCTTCAATGTTTTCAATTACCATAGATTCAGTAATTTCAAACGAGATACAACTTGGGTTAATGCCGTACTCTTCAAATACCGCCTCGACGTAAGCGAACAGAGTTTTCGAATAAAACTGGCGAGCAGAAAGGTTCATAGATACCCCTTCTATACCAATAGCGCGCAACGCTTCACCATGCTCTGCCCACAGCTTACAGGTAGCGCGCAACACCCACTGGTCAATGTCGTTAATAATGCCAGTTTCTTCGGCAAGCTTTATAAACTTATCCGGTGGAATAAAACCCTCTTCTGGGTCTTCCCAACGAATAAGTACTTCTGCCCAACGAAATTTAGACGTTTTATAATCGTATTGCGGTTGAATATAAATTTCGAAGGCTTCGCAGCTAACCGCTTGACGCAACTTCGACTCTAACCGCATTTTATCGCGCAATTGGCTATCTAACTCAGCAGAAAAGTAAGCCACTCTATTTCGACCGTCGCCTTTCGCTTTATAGAGTGCGATATCGGCATTACGCATAAGCTCTTCGGGGGTATCGCAATTTTCTGGGTAACTCGCCACACCAATTGAGGCCGTAATTTCTACAAAATGGTTTTTAATACGAATAGGACTGGCTAGTACAGATCTTACTCGCTTCGTAATTTTTTCTACTTCTGCCAGTGAAGATAAGTTGCGCAACACCAAATAAAATTCATCGCCGCCCATCCTTGCAACCAAATCTTGCGAGTGCAAACGCTGCTTAATACGACCAGCCAATACTGAAAGCAAAATGTCGCCGGCGTCGTGACCCAGCGTATCGTTTATACGCTTGAAGTTATCCAGGTCAACCAACAGCACAGCCATAATGGAGTCTTCCTCCTTGGCCAGCTGCAATTGTTTAACGAGGTAATCTTTAAAATAGCGGCGGTTGGGTAAATGCGTTAACGGGTCATAGTACGCCAGTTTTTCAAGTTCGTGCTGCGCGTTTTTCAATTCGGTAACATCAAGTACCGAGCCTACATAACCACGCACTTGATGCTCGCCAGAAACACCTTCTTTAACTTCAAGGGGCGTTACGTACTCCATTAAAATATGATCGTTCAAACGCCCCGGGGCGCGGTAACGATACTCTATTGTTTGCCCTACGCTGCCACTGCGCAGTCCTTCTATCATGCCCTCGTAGTTACGCAGGTCGTAGTCGCTTATGGATTTTAGATATTCCTGCCTGCTGCAACCATGCGGCTGGCCAGTAATAGCACACCAACGATCATTTACATACAGGGTTTCAAAATTCTCATTGCGAAGAAAAATACCAATAGGGGCGCTTTCCGCTAACGTTCTAAATCGGCTTTCGGACACCACTAACGCTTCGTTCTCTTTAGCTAAATTGTTAAGCATGGCGTTAAACACATCCACAAGCTCGCCAACTTCGTCATCGCTAATTTTTTTAACCCGCTCTCGTGATAGCGAGTTAACCGAAATGTTTTTTGCGGTGTTGTGTAAATGTGTAAGCGGGGATAACGCACTACTTAGCATTCGCCGTGAAACAAGCAGCGCAGAGATCATAACAACAACAAATAACACTAGAAGGATAAGCAGCAACTCGCGCTGACCGGTTTTAAGAAGCTTAGTATTAGCAACAATAACCAGCTCACCCACCACATCGCCCACGGACGTAACTGAGGAGTAAACGTATATCTGATCGTTTTTGGCGTTTTCTACAATTTTGGTGCCGGCTTTTAATTTACCTAAACCTAGTGAACTGTTTAGCTGCAGTCGGTCGGTAATTTGCGGCAAACTACAAATACCAGAAATACCAGAATTGGTGCGACTAAAGTATGCAAACAATTCACCGCTGCGGTTATATAAACACGCGAAATCTATGGCTGGGTGAAAGCTACTGGATACTAGGTTACGTTTAGCCGCGTCTTGATCGTAAAAATCTAAAGCTGCAACCGACCTATTGCCAAGAATATCAGCCAACACCGCGATATCCCGCTCCATCCATTTTTGCTGCTGCGCAACACCCAAGTAATACACACTCACAAACAACACGCCCAACGACAAACCGAGGGAAATTAACAGCACACGTCCTATTTGAGTACGAAAGCTCTTTTTAGGGGTTGATGGAGTCATTATCGACGCCCCTCTATGCTTTCTGCCAACTCTAGCAATGAGGAGCTAAATACCGCACCTGCAGATTGAGCGTGATTTAAATCAACCACAAAAGATACTTTGCCTCGCGTTAAACCTAGCTCTACTGCGCAATCTTGCTCACCTTGCTTAAGACCATCGCAAATATACAAAGCAGATTTATCAGCGCCTAAGGCTTTTCTTGTATCAAATTCAGGCCCCACAACAAGCACATCACAATGCTTGGCTTCCACCTGAGTGCCGTCTTCTAAACGGTAAGAGTTTTTGTCGTCGAGGTTGTAGTAGTTAAATGCTTTAACATTAGGGTGGGCAAAAGAGCGTACAGCGTTGGAGAGGTAATTTTGCGAAAGCGGCTCGCCCACACTGCATAGGGTGAGCTGATCTAGAGGCTGTGTATTCTGCCCCCACTGGGTGTATTTGAGAATAGCCACCACAACATATGCGCGCACTACCGATTCATCCAGCTTACGCTGAACCCCCTGCGCACTAGAAGCAATGCTATAAAACGCCAAGATTAACAGACAAAAGACACCTTTCCCCCACCCCGATTTGAGGGCGCGGATGCGGTCAGTTCCGAACTGAAGCAGCTCAGGTTTAATCTTGATCACGTTTCATTGAGCCGTGGTTATATCCATGTTGATTAGAGCTACGTGGGTAGCAGGCTAACGGTAACAACCTATAATTATTCATAATAGACGAAAAGGTTTGACTACGCCTACCGTACCATTCCATTTTGTTAGTTATTTGCACCCGTTTGGGCGAATTAGTCGTTTCTAGGCTGCGACCACCTAGCTTCGCTTAACACGTCGTTATCCGTCAAGGATAAAAAAAACGCCATCAATGCTGCTTTTTCGGCTTCAGTTAACGAAAACCCCTTAATAAACAAACTCTTATGCGGGTGTAGTCGGCCATCACCAAACCCGTCATAAATTGCGGGTCTACCAGCACTGCTGTAAAAGTCCAAAACTTCTTCCAAACTCTGAATACTGCCGTCGTGCATATAAGGGGCTGTAACCGCTATATTACGCAATGAAGGCGCTCTAAAGCGGTCTTTATCGGTCTCTACACCACTCACATGATATAGCCCCCTATCCACTTCAATCCCAGCTAAAACAGATTGCAATTGCGGCTGTAAAGATGAACCTAATGGATAATACAACCCCGTCACGTGAAAAGCGTCCGGCTCCCCCTTTTCACTGGCGTGTTGTGAAGTATCTGCAAAGTTAAACCCAGAGTGACAGTGGCGGCACTCTAGCCGCTCTGACATAAACAGAGCCAACCCCTCAAGCGCTTGCTCAGATAGCGCGCTATCGTCACCGTAGTACGCATAGCGATCGAAAGCAGACCGAAAAGATACAATCGAGCGCACAAAGCAGGCCAACGCTTTAACCACGTTATCCATTGTTATGCTTTTTGCTTCTGGAAATGCCTTTGCGAATAGGGCTTGGTATTGCTTATCAGATGCCAAAGCGGCCAACACACGCTCCTGCGCGCCCGTGAGCCCCATCTCCACCGGCTGCTCGTTAAATAACGGTATAAGAATCTGCTGTTCGAGGTTAGCCAAGCCGTTGTGCGCCCACGTAAAGTGGCTGCTGTAGGCCACATTCACTAAGGACATACTGTTGCGGTTAACCACTTGCCCAGTAGACCCTACAGGCATAGCTACACCGTCGGTGAAGGCTAATTCCTGCTGATGGCAACTCGCGCAGGATTGCAAACCGTTACCTGATAGCTGCTTTTCGTAAAAAAGGTGACGCCCCAGCTCTACTTTTTCCACCGTCATGGGGTTATCTGGTGGGACAGGAGGCTCAGGAAACCCCGGAGGTAAATGCCATACGTAGGGGGTAGGCTCTGAGCGCAAGCAAGCAAAAGAAAAAGCAATAACTAAACATACCAAGAGCATGCCCAGCCCAAAAACCACGTAATACTTAGCTAAAGGTAGAGGAAGGCGATTAATCATTAATGCCACGCTGCACAACCGAAAATAAATAGCCCGCATTACACACGCGGTCGCATCGCCCCTCGCTCAAACTCATCCCCAGTTGACCAAACAACGCGGCACAGTCGAGTTTAGCAGCGTAATCCCCCGTGCAATGCAACACTTCGTTACCCGCGGGTGCACCAAAAGAGGCCAATTGAAATTCCAACTTATTTTCGTTCACATCGAACACAGGAAATTCCAGCGCTAAAATATTTGGTTGAGTACACGCAGAAGAAGGAGCTCGCATTACAGAGCTTGCCGCGCAGCCCACGCTACCAATATGAAAAACAACGCCGCCTTGACTCGCCGTACTAGATAAATCCAAACGCAAAAATTTATGCCCCTGCTGCCACACCCAAAACATTGCGTCGTCGTTTAAAGGTGCTGGCGCCAATAACGGATTACTGTGATTTTGCTCGAAGGGTACCCCCATATCGAACCCAACCCCTTGAATGTTGTGTGCTTTAGTGCGTGGCGGCTTTAACACTAATTGCCTACCGCAATTTTCACTAAGGCAATGCAATTTTATTAGCGCCACGGTATTAGATTGCCACGGCTTAGTATCATCCAACACGGCAGGTAATTTTTGCCCATCTTTCAAAATAAAATACGGGCTAGATATATAAAAAGCGAGAAATTCAACACGCTGGTGCTCTGCCGCTTCCGGTAATGCAAAAGCCACTTCTAGCATAGGCTTACGCCCACAAGCAGCCATTAATAGCACCATTAACAATACGCCTACATAGGCAGCTTGCTTTTTATCGAGAACACACATTTTGCCGACTTACCCCTTAGGCACAAACTCAATAAGCGATTATTACACTGCTGCGCCGTATGGCTCCATCCTATTTGAGAAGTAGGCTACATTTTTTTACATATGTGAAGGCATTTTGCAGTGTATCTGAATTCCCTATACACGCTAATTACGCTATCGTAATAAATGAATAAACCACGCTTACTGGGTGCAAATGCACGCCTTACAAACTAATGGAATATGCTCCATGGAAAGATTACGCCTACAAACATTTTTACAACCGCTTGCGCTAGTTGCTAGCGTTGCGGCAGTCACCGTCATACCCAACGCTTTTGCCGACAGCGGTATAGCGCGGTATGTGGCAGCCGATGGGCAAGACGAGTCCGATTGCACCAATCTTTTCCGCCCCTGCCAATCCGTTATTTATGCTATTTCTCAATCGACCAAAACCGACCGTGTGTACGTTGCTGCGGGCGATTATCAAATTAACAGTACAGACGACGTTTTTACCATTGTTGCCAATAGCTATCGCTTATATGGCGGTTATTCGCGTGTTACGCAGTTCAATGCCTCCACACCAGAAGAGAGCACCACAACTTTAATTGGCATTCCTGCCCAGCAACGCACATTATTTGCAGAGCGAGGCTTCAGAGTTGTAAGCGACTTAAAACATATGCGCCCTGCTGAGCGAGCAAATACGCAGGCGCTTTCTAAAACACTTAGCGCTACGATGCAGTCTCACAGTAAAGCCGACTGCGTGAATAACAGCGCCAACAATTTCCCGTGCGAAAACATTAACCTCCTGTCACATGTTGGATTCAACGATTTACCGCTAAATGCTAGCGGTGGCAGCGACATTTGGGGCTTTGTCGATTTAAACACTCAACGGGAATACAGTATTATTGGGTTAGATACCGGTGTAGCCGTCGTCGATATTACCGATGGCGAAAACCCTTTTGTTGTCGGCTCTGACGATGGTTTGCGCAACGATTGGCGCGATATAAAAATATATCAACATTACGAAACTAACACCGCACGCTGGCAGGCCTATGCCTACGTAACTACCGAAGCAAACCAAGGCCTAGCAGTTATTGACATGACAGGCCTACCCAATAGCGTTACTAGTGTTAGTTATGCTTCAGATATTACATCTGCCCACAACGTTTATATTGCCGGCGTGGATTACACTTTTGGCGCCCCGCTAAAAAGTAACGTGCCCGCTAGCTTAACTATAGCGGGGGCCACCAACGGTGGCGTAAACAGAGTTTACTCGCTCACCACTCCCACCGCACCCAACCTAGTGGGCACAGCCGGTAGTGGTTACATGCACGATGGCAGCTCGGTATTAATTAACGACGCAAGAAAAAACACTGATTGTATAAACGCGCTCCAAGCAGATAACTGCGTTGTATATGCAGATTTCAATGAAGATGCCATTGTTATTCTCGATTTAACCAACCCTGCAGCCCCTGAAGTCATATCTACCATAACCTATAGCAATAGTGAATATGTGCACTCCGGCTGGTGGAGCGAAGATGCACAAACTCTATTTGTGCACGATGAGTTAGACGAGTTTTATACAGGCGCTCAAACCCAAGTACGCGCCTTTAACATGAGTAACTTGCGCTCCCCTGTTCCTGCAGGTAATTGGCAAAGTAGTAACAGAACTATCGACCACAACGGCTTTGTGCGCGGCAATCGCTACTACATGTCTAACTACACCGCTGGGTTAACCGTGTTAGATATTACCAACCCGCAATCTATTACTCGAACAGGCTATTTCGATACCGTACCCGCATCAGACTCCACTCAGTTTTCCGGTGCTTGGGGCGCCTACCCATTCTACCCAAGTGGCAAAATTGCAATTAGCGATATTAATTCGGGCCTATATATTCTTCAGGATAAAACACTAGCCAGCACTGCAGGTGAGTTTACGTTTAGCACTCAGCAATATTCTGGCGAGGAAGGCAACACAGTAGAAATTAACATAGAACGCCTAAACGGCAGCACTGGCGCAGCAACAGTGCAATTAGAATTACAGCACTTAACTACCACTACTTCGGATATTTCACTCGACAACACCAGCCTAAGCTGGAGCGACGGTGAAACAGCAAGCAAAAGCGTCACACTAACTATTACAGCTGATGGGTCAGATGAATCGGTAGAAAGCGCAGCACTATGGCTTAAAAACCCTCAAGGGGGCGCAACACTTACAAATGGCGGACTAGCCTATATTCAAGTCGCCGACCCCAGTAGCACCAATACAATCCAGCTAATGGCCAACCAATCTGCGCCTGCTGCAAACGATCAGCCATTCATGTTTGTTGCTCAACGACTAGGCGGCATAAGCAGTGCAGTAAGTGTAAATTACGAAGTTAGCTTAACAGTCAATAGCGCAAGCACTGCAGTTGCAAATGGCACTATTGAATGGGCAGATGGCGAAGCGGCCAATAAAGTTGTAAGCGTACCCGCCAGCGCTTTAACCGAACTAAGTGCAGCATCTATCTTAGAAATAAACCTGCAAAATGCGATAAACACTCAATTAGCTAACGCCACTGTTTCGATACAACTACAGAATCAACCCACAACGCCAACAACCCCAACCACGCCCAGCACACCATCAGAACCAAGTAACAACAGCTCTGGTGGTGGCAATATACCCGGCTATATTCTTATAGCTCTTATCGCTTTGTTGTTGTGTAGGAAAAAACGCAGTGTTTAATCAAAAAAAAAGCACTCGAATTCGAGTGCTTTTGCCTTTGGTGATTAGCTTAAAATTAAATATTAAAACTTAAACATTACAGCGTCTTTAAATATTCTACCAACGCCCAGCGCTCTTCCTCTGTAAGGGCTGCGCCAAATTCATGACCGCTATTACTGTTGCCAAGTAGCGTTGTATCAAACAAATTTGAATGCTCACCCTGCTCGGTAACAAAACCCACTTTTACGGGGTCTAGCTCTTTGTTCCCCACATAAAAACTTACAGGGCGCTCTATAGCCGGTAACAGCAAATCGAACAATGTAGGTACAGAGCCGTTATGTAAATACGGCGCCGCTGCCCACATACCGTTCAACGGCCTAGCCTTATAAACCTTCTCTTTTAAAAATGGTTCAGAGGTATACACGTCACGCTTCTCGTTTAACACCGCCGATACAGCCTGCAGAGGATGGCGAATCATAGAACCTAAAGTGGCCTGCAATACCATATCGAATGTAGCCACTTCTGCTGGGAATGGCTCCCCAACAATATATTTGGATTTGCGCCCTTCCAGTGGCCCCGTTTTAGCCTTGGCGTTCACAAAATTCTCAACCATTTTGGGGTCAGTACCAATTTGCTCTAGCGGAATGGCACCAGCCTTAAGCTTACGAGTTGGGTCGGCTCTATCTATTACGGTATGGCAGCTAGCACAGTTTTGCTCATACAACTTTTTGCCTGCGGCTGCTTTGGTTTTATCAATTTCACCCAATATTTGCTCAGGCCAAACTGGTGATGTGAGCTCATACAATTTAGTTTGAATGTATCCCAAATTTCTAAATGCAATGGTGGAAGAATAACCAAACCACTTAGAGCCGGGCATATCTATTTGGCCATACACAGCCAGTGCGGTTGTCGCATTTTGCCCTAATGGGCCTGGCTCGCTGTTTGCTGCAGATGCATTCCACTGCACTAGGTCTAAGTGCGATGCGTCCCACAGCACAGGAATACTTACAGGGCCATCTGGCACATGGCGGTTAGAAGGAATATCCATTGCTTCAACCGCAATAGCATTAAAGATTTGACCAAATGCATCTACGCGCCCATAACCATAAGGCACCTCTGTAGCATTTGCTTCTAACCTTAAGCGAAAAAAATCAACTCTCGATTTTAATGTTTCTTTTAATTCGGTTTTATCTTCTGGCGAGCTTTGCTTAAGCGCCGCAGCGAATCGATCAAACTTCGCTGCATCTTCGTAAGTAGACTTTAAAGCGCCGTACACAGTTTGCTCAAACCCAGTAAAATCCATTAACCCTGGGCCGCCATCAATATATATTTTTTGGTCTTGATAGGTAATTTCACCCGCGTGACAAGCAGCACAAGTAAGCCCTACCCATTTAGTCTCTTCGCGATCATCTACCGCAAAACCTACAGGCAAACCTTCTGGGTTATTGCGAGCGGTATCTTGCAAAATAAACCCCAAATGCCCTAGCACTTCATCGCTACGTAGTTTTTGCTCACTACCTTCCACTTCTATATTCAAAAACCACTCGTAGGGCATCAGCCTCGAGCCGAAAGTAGTAAAGTTAAACTGTTGACGAATATCTTCGCTCCAATTTTGGTCGAGCCGTACAACATCTTTACTTAGCCCAACTTTATCAAACTGTTCTTGCTGTGGATTCTTGCCAAGAATGGCATAACCTACATACAAAGCTCCCACTACCGCAAGCCCAATAATTACCTGACGCTTCTTAGACATATTCATTTCCCTTTACGAAAACGGGCAAGTACCACTAAGTGCTACTCGCCCGTTTCAAATCAACTAACTCAAAACTATTAAAGTGTTTTCATAAATTCTAACAAGTCGTAACGCTGCTGTTTATTCAACGGCTTAAGCTCCTCGCCATTAGGCAGTGCAGTATTACCCGCGGCATATTCGTGGCCAGTATTGAAGTTACCCTCAACACTGGTATCAAATACGGTACCGCCGTAGCCTTCATATTTTAAACCCACTTTTACTTTATCAAATTCTCGGCTGCCCACTTCAAATGTTGCTGGTCTACATTCCATAACACCATTTTCCGGGTCGCACTTTGCCGGCAACAGCAAATCGTACAAGCTAGGTACCGAGCCATTATGTAAGTAGGGTGCGGTAGCCCAAATACCATTCAAAGAGCGCGCCTTATATGCAAGCAATGAATCATAAGGCTTACCGGTTGTATCTGGGAAGTAGTCTCCAGCTTTTACGCTTGCTTTAATTTCATTTTCAAAAAATGAGCTAGCTAAGTTATACAACCAATCTAACCAACGGCGAATAAATAACTTGTCGGCCTCTGGTGTACCCACTACACCTTTAGTAGCTGCAGTCAGTAACGCCGCTACCGGCGCTTCTTCACCAAGCACTATGGTACCCGCATCGGTAGCTTGATAAGTGTACTTAAAGTTACCCGATTTACCCGTGTAGTTAACACTGTTCTCGGCCATTTTACGGTCTGTACCTACGCTATCGAGGTTAGACATATTGGCAATAACAATACGGTCCCAATTATTTCTATCAATAATTTCGTGACAAGACTGGCAATACTCGGCGTAAATTAATTCGCCACGCTTAACCTTTTTTTCATCCAACTCGCCAAAAATTTCAACCGGCCACTCAGGTGACTTCAACGTTTTCAATTGATTTTCTAAACGACGCAAATTGGTATGGCGAATAGAAGATTGAAAGTCAATCTGAGGTTTGTTTTTGCTCTGGCCAGATAACTTAGCCGAAATACTAAAACCCGGGTCTTTGGCTTTCCAATCGAGAATACCAAATACACCAATCACTTCACCCACGTTACGACCTAATGGCCCAACCGATGCGTTATTCGCTAAACCATTCCACTGTACATAATCGGAATGAGTAATGTCCCACATAAACGGGTAGCTAACAGGTGCGTTAGGTATATTGAAGAACACATCTTTTAAAATAGTAAGCTCATCTTTAGTCAACCCTGGGTAGCCAGGCTCGGTAGACATTAAGTTGCGCAACACCAATGCAAATTGCTCGTTACCAATTACCGTGGGGTCGGTAATATCTTTTAATACCAGCTCAACCTCAGCCTCGGTTAAAATTCGATCGCCGTTTTCATCATGCGCCAATAACAAGGCTCGCTTCGCTTGCTCTTTGTTTAACACATGCTGTAAAACACGGTTAAATATGCGCCCAAATGCATCCAGTCGCGCGTAGCCGTACTCTACATCCGACTCGTTAACCATGTTGTACTGCTTCATGGTTAAGGTCCACTTTTCTAAATCTTTAATTACGTCATCGCGGTCGGAATAACCATTGTTGCGCTTAAGTACATTATCAACGAAGCGGTCGAGCTTAGTTGTATTCTTAAGCGTTGCGTCCATAGATGCTTCCAATTCCATTAAAAAACCAACCATATCGGCCATAGCTGGGCCGCCATCGATGCGAATCGCGTAGCGCTTGTTGGTTTTCTCGTCGGTATAGTTAACTTGGCCTGTGTGGCACGCAGCACAGGTGTAGCCTACGTAATCGTCACCTTTGTAGGTGTCTTTTACAAAGCCTAGAGGTAAACCATCGGGGTTAAAGAAAGATTCATCCTGAGGTAAATAGCGATACTTATCTATTGTCGCTATATCGCGCAGTTTTTCTGTTGATTCCACTGCTGGTAACTCTAACTCTAAAAAGAAGTCGTATGGCAATAACGCCGAGCCCTGCGTGGTATTGTAAAACCAAAGGCTATCTGAGCGATCCCAGCCTTGATCTAAATAAATAGGTGTGGGGTAACTTTCACCAAAATGGCCATTTTCTACGGCAATGGCGCCCCGAGACTCGTGTTGATCTAAGTGCTGATATGCCTTACCGCCCAGTAAAGCAATGAATAACACCAACCAAACCGCGACAATACTGCGAATTATTGTTCGCTTTTTATTCTTTATAGATTTAGCCAAACCCTTAATGGCGCGAATAATCATTTCCCTACCCCAATGTTTTAATTATTTTACTTACCATGGTATCAATTGCCCCATAAGCCCATATCCCATATAAAGCTCAATACAACCGACCCTGCCCCAAAAATGTAACAATGATGCAACTCTACCTCGCAAGGTGCAAGTAGAACTTGTTCACAAAATTTTTATGGGCACCTTATAGCGGGTAAATATGACAAAAGTAGCGGTGAAGCGACAGAAATTGGCCCAATGCCTAATACAGTGCCAACATTAGGTATACGTAACTCTATTTCCGAATTTCGCCAGCCTCGTAGCCCACTAATTCACCTGCAAGCTCGCTTAAGCAAACTTAAACGACAAAATATCGCTTACCACATGCGCATAAGTAAGTTCTGCGAGCCCCCCCCTTAAACGCCCTCGTATTACTATAACCTCGCCTTCGCTAACAGATAAGTGCACGCTACAAGAACTAAATATCATTTAACAAGGAAACAGGTATGTATCCGAACGACTTTTACTTAGCACCAGAAGAGCTCTTCAGACTAGGAAACACCAGCTCGCCAAAACTTTCACATGTACGCGCAAGGGAAATAAATGTGACTGAAATTAATGGCATAATTGTCATTATTGCCAATGGCAAGGGATCAACCAATCCCCCATGACCGGCTGGGTATAGCGTTTTCCGCCAAACACTAGACCGCCAAACGGCCTAAAACTTGTGCTAGATAAACCACAGCATTACTGTATATGCCCAACTCAAAACATGCCGGTGGTTAAATATAAAGGCTTGCTAGAGGAGATGGCTCTTAAGGCAACAAGAGTGTTTAAAAAAGAAGGTATCAAAGTATGAGTCGATTCACTCTAGACCTCGCAGAATCGGAATTTAAATTTGTGCTAGAAGCGCTCACAGAAATGGAAGCTAGAATGGCACAGGTCTGAGACACCTCCACAGACGAAGATGAAATTGCTGAAGTTGAAAATGATCTTATAGAAGTCCGGTTGCTGCTTAAACCACTAAAAGAAAAAGCAACTACACAATACGGCAAGGGAATAACAAGCTTTTCCCGCCAAACTTTTTAGGTCTAGCTAACGCTAGACCTCGCAAGGAAACTTTCCTACCTCTTGCGAAATGCTATTTTCTAGCATCGAATTAGTATTAACAAACATCAATAACACGCTAAAACGAAGCCTCGGCGAGTTATGTACCCAATTGGATTGGCAGCCGGAATTGTTGTACGGCCATGGTTTTTCGAAAAGTGCACACCAGATTTATCAGCGCCATCATCTACTCTGCCTAGCTGAAATTATAGAGCGTGTTAGAGCGAGGTTTTAGCCATAATGAAAGCAGAAATAATACTTGATTGGGATTACCAGCCCCCCGAGCTAGATGGAATGTACTTTGTTGCAATCCAATATAGAGAAGGTGCAGGCATGCTAGAGTTTATGGAATTCAAGGACGGCCAATGGAGCCTGCATAACGGTGGCGAAATTGTGGCTCACATCGATATAGGCAAGCTCAACAACCAACTTCGCGTACGCTGGCCCGATAAACCAAAAGCATCACAATTATTTATGGAAGGTGAATTCCGGGAGGTCTAAACTCGAGTTAAACCTAGATAAAAGCCCTTCCGACGCAAACAGCAGCATCGACGAAGATGCTTATTCGCGAAACATGAAGATATTTAAAGTTATAGAAAGCTACAAAAGCGAAGGATGAATTGTACTCTCATTACGGAAAATACAGAAAAAATAGGAAATACTTTTTTGGTGTGGCCCACCAAAGTCACGTAAGCTTATGATTTTAAAGGGGAAAATTGGTCGGAGTGGCCGGATTTGAACCGACGACCACCACACCCCCAGTGTGGTGCGCTACCAGGCTGCGCTACACTCCGATTTCTTTGCTTTGGGCACGTGTGCCTGCGAAAGAGGCGCCAATCATACGGATTGAGACGTGAAATGCAAGCATTGAATTTAGGTTTTAAGTACGGCTAAAACCTCTTCTAATTCTTTGATTATATCTTGTACTAACTCGTTGGTTGGCTGCTCATCGGCTTTGCCACCTTCGTCGGTCATTTGGAGACGCGCACCGCCAATGGTAAAGCCCTGATCGTACAGCAGCGCACGAATTTGACGAATGGTAAGTACATCTTGACGTTGGTAGTAACGTCGGTTGCCACGCCGTTTGACCGGCTTTAGCTGTGGGAATTCCTGCTCCCAGTACCTGAGTACATGCGGCTTAACCGCGCACAGTTCGCTAACCTCACCTATGGTGAAGTATCGCTTACCGGGTATTTCAGGAAGTTCGTCGTTATGACTTGGTTCCAGCATATGCTTCTACTCGAGCCTTCAACTTTTGACCAGGGCGGAATGTTACCACCCTTCTGGCTGTAATAGGGATTTCTTCGCCCGTTTTGGGGTTTCGCCCTGGACGCTGTTTTTTATCTCTTAAATCGAAGTTACCAAAGCCCGAGAGTTTGACCTGTTCGTTATCTTCCAAAGAGTTGCGTATTTCTTCAAAAAAGTGCTCCACGAGTTCTTTCGCTTCGCGCTTATTAAAGCCCAACTCTTCGTATAATTTTTCGGCCAAATCCGCCTTAGTCAGCGATGTCGACATTGCGCTACCTAAGTTGTGCGTTAAACGACTGCTCCAGTTTTTTGACTATTTCAGCCATTGGAGCACTAATCTCATCTTCAGTTAGAGTGCGTGAAGGGTGCTGAAAAATCAAGTTAAAAGCAATACTTTTTCGTTGTGGATCAATACCTTTGCCGCTATATACGTCAAAGATCTTTAAGTTTTTGAGGTAATCCCCCGCAACTGAACGAATTTCTGCCTCTAACGCCGCACCATTGACGCCCTTATCAACAAGTATAGCTATATCACGGGCAACTTCTGGGTATCTCGACAACGCTGTGAAAGCTGGCACCTTAGCTTGCTTAATAGCATCTAGACTCACTTCAAACACATATGCCGCTTTAGGTAAATCAAGCTGTTTGGCCACTTCTGGGTGAAGTGCGCCAATATACCCTATTTCTGTGCCAGCGAGTTTAACCTTGGCCGTTTGGCCAGGGTGAAGTGCTTTCACCTCCGCCGATTCAAACGTTACCGCTTGACCAGTAAAGGCCAGCAATGACTCTAAATCGCCCTTAATATCGTAAAAATCGACATCGTCTTTATCTGCATGCCAACCCACGGGCGCTCGCGCACCGTAAATTAAGCCTGCAAACATAGAGGGCTGCGTTAAGCCTTCGAGCGTTTGAGAATCCATACCCTCTGGAGCCACAAAGGTTAACCCACTTTCAAAGATACGAACGCGCTGTACTTGGCGTTTTACGTTTTTGGATAGCGTGTTAAGCAGCCCAGGCAGCAAACTGGTTCGCATTATGCCCATATCACTGCTAATTGGGTTGATAATGGGGACATTAGCCTGCTCGCCGTTAATCAAGTTCTGCAGCGCAGGGTCGACAAAGCTATAGGTGATCACCTCTCGGTAACCCCTGCTAGCCAGATGATCCTTAATGCGATCGAGCTTCGTTACCGTTTCTGTTTTAGATGGCAACTGAGCAGGAATACGTACGGTGGTAGTCGGCAAGTTGTTGTAGCCGTATATACGAGCCAGCTCTTCGAGCAAGTCGGCCTCAATTGCTACGTCAAAGCGATAGCTAGGCACGGCAAAGGTCCAGCCGCTTTCGTTCCTTTCTACCAGCTTTAAGCCTAAACGCGTAAGAATATCTTCAACTTCTACATCGGGTATGGCAAAACCTAAGCCAGACTCAATGCGCGCTTTAGATAAGTTCACGTTACTTACAGAAGGAAGATCTTGTTGGGATTCAGCAACAATTACTGGGCCAGCTTGACCACCTACTATTTCCAACAATAAGGCGGTAGCACGCTCAATTGCCGCTTGCGCTCCGTTGTAATCTACGCCGCGCTCAAAACGGTGAGATGAGTCTGTATGCAAACCATACGAACGCGCACGGCCAGCAATGGCAATAGGCTCAAAAAATGCGCTTTCTAGGAAGATATCTTGCGTTGCAGAGGTAACAGCACTGGCTTCGCCACCCATAATGCCTGCCATGGCTAGAGCGCCAGATTCGTCGGCAATTACCAATGTATCTTCTTTTAGCTCAACTTTTTGATCGTTAAGCAGAGTTAATTCTTCTTTCGCGTTTGCCAATCGAACATTAATGCCGCCGTTAATTTTTGCCAAATCAAATGCGTGCATGGGCTGGCCAAGCTCGATTAGTACATAGTTTGTTACATCTACGACTGCATCAATTGAGCGAATACCGCTGCGGCGCAACTTTTCTTGCAGCCATAAGGGGCTTGGCTTGGCTACATCAATGCCTTTAATTACTCGGCCCACATAGCGCGAACAGGCACTGCCAGCAGATAAAGCAACAGACAACACATCAGAAATTTGCGGCTCGACTGCGGCAATGACAGGTGCTTTAACTTCAATTTTACTTAATACGCCAAGCTCGCGCGCCAAGCCTTTAATAGATAAGCAATCGCTGCGGTTTGGCGTGAGATCCACTTCAATTAAGTTGTCATTTAGCGAGAGGTACTCGCGTAAATCTTGGCCTACGGGTGCATCTGCTGGTAATTCCCACAAACCTTCGTCATCGTCACCAGCTTGTAGCTCGGTTTGACCGCACAACATGCCAAACGACTCTACACCGCGCAATTTAGCTTTTTTAATTTTAAACGGTTTGCCATCTTCCCCGGGCGGTAAGCTCGCGCCTACGGTAGCAAACGGAATTTTTAGCCCTACACGTGCGTTTGGCGCACCGCAAACAACTTGGGTTTCGCCTTCTGGCAAACCGGCCACTGTACACACGCGCAATTTATCGGCGTCTGGGTGCTGCTGGGCATCTATAATCTCGCCCACGATAACGCCATTAAAAGTACCTGCAACGGGCTCTACAGCATCAACTTCTAAGCCAGCCATTGTTAACTGATCAACAATTTGCTGTGTACTTGCGTTGGGATTAACCCACTCTCTTAACCAGGATTCGCTAAACTTCATGTCTTTACTTTTAATAGAGTTGTCGTGATTGAGTGCTGGCAAGACCAGCGCTTAAATACTTTTTATTTTGCTATTACTTTTTAACGCAGCTAAAACTGATTTAAAAAGTCGAGGTCGTTTTCAAAGAATAAACGTAAGTCGTTTACGCCATAGCGCAACATCGCTAAACGCTCTACGCCAATACCAAAGGCAAGGCCGGTGTATTCTTCTGCATCTACGCCACAGCTTTCAAAAACTTTGGGGTGCACCATGCCGCAACCCATAATTTCTAACCAGCCTGTTTGCTTACAAATTCTGCAACCTTCGCCACCACAGTTTGTGCACTGAATATCTACTTCTGCAGAAGGCTCTGTAAATGGGAAGTAAGACGGGCGGAAACGAACCGGTACATCGGCTTCGAAAAAGGATTTTAAAAACTGATCCACGGTGCCCTTTAAATCGGCAAAGCTAACGTTTTTATCTACTACCAAGCCCTCTACCTGATGGAACATAGGCGTATGGGTTAAATCGGAATCGCAACGGTAAACGCGGCCAGGGCAAATAACTTTAATTGGCGGCTCTTGCGATTTCATTGTTCTTACTTGCACCGGCGAAGTATGGGTACGCAATACATGGCTGGGCGAAATATAGAATGTGTCGTGCATTGCACGTGCGGGGTGATGCCCAGGTATATTCAAGGCTTCAAAATTGTGGAAATCGTCTTCGATTTCGGGGCCTTCGGCTACATCGTAACCAACGGCGGTAAATATTTCAGATATACGGCGCAAAGTACGCGTGACTGGGTGCAAACCACCTACTTCTGGCTGCCTGCCCGCTAAGGTTACATCAATGGATTCAGCTGCTAACTTAGCCGATATAGCTTGCGCCTCTAGCGCTGCTTTTCTTTCGCTAATGTGGTTTTGAACAAGTTGCTTCGCTTCGTTAATTTTTGCTCCGGCGGCTGGGCGCTCTTCTGGGGATAGGCCACCCAAGTTTTTTAGCTGCGCAGTAATTTCGCCTTTTTTGCCTAAATAATTAACGCGAATAGCGTCCAAACCAGCAAGGTCTTCAGTTTTTGCTACTTCTGCTAAAGCTTGCTCTGTAAGCGCTTTGAGGTTTTCCATTGACGTCTCGTATTATTTGCTTAGTCGATGGCCACTAGGCGCCACCGCAATATGTAATAGTGTGTTTCGTTTGTATGACGGTTTTATAACGACGTATAAAACAAAAAAGGGAAGCGCCGAAGCCCTTCCCTTCTTGACTGAATCGGTAATTACTAAAATAAATCAGCAATACACCAAATCAGATTAAGCAGCTAGAGCCTCTTGAGCTTTGGCAACGATAGCAGCAAATGCTGTTTTATCGTGAATGGCCAAATCTGCAAGTACGCGGCGATCAAGGGCAATGCTTGCCTTTTTCAAACCAGCGATTAGACGGCTATAACTTAAGCCTTCAGCACGAGATTGCGCGTTGATACGCGTAATCCACAATGCACGGAAGTTACGCTTTTTAACGCGACGGTCGCGATAAGCGTATTGACCCGCTTTAATGACGGCTTGTTTAGCTACACGAAATACGCGTGAACGCGCGCCGTAGTAACCTTTTGCAGCTTTTAATACTTTCTTGTGACGACGACGCGCCACGACTCCACGTTTTACACGAGCCATTTTTTAAATCCTCTTAACAAAAAGTGTAATCGACCAATTAATTGGCGCGTAACATACGATCAACAGCAGGTTTATCGGCGGCATTCAACAAGCTAGTACCGCGCAATTGACGCTTACGTTTGGTCGTCATTTTGGTAAGGATGTGGCTCTTAAAAGCGTGCTTGTGTTTGTAACCAGAAGCGGTCTTTTTGAACCGTTTGGCTGCTCCACTATGCGTTTTAGCTTTTGACATTGTTACTTCTCCAACAACGGAAACCGTACGAATACGGTATCGATTTTTCTTTAAGCGACCTAGGCAGCTAAAAGCCCGGCCACTCTTGAATAACAAACAAGTAAAACACTTGTTTGCTGACTATTGCCTTTACAGACAATGTTTGAAGGCGCCCATTAGGCCGCCTTCAAATTTTGGCAATCCTCCGGTGTACTAGCGCGAACGCGCGGGTAAGCGGGGATCAGCAAATAAGGGTTAGCGATTCTTCTTAGGAGCGATAACCATTATTAGCTGGCGACCTTCCATTTTTGGGTACTGTTCAACAGTACCTATTTCTGCAAGATCCACTTCTATTCGCTTCATCATCTCCATGCCTAACTCTTGGTGAGCCATTTCTCGACCGCGGTAGCGCAGGGAA
Organism: Saccharophagus degradans 2-40; assembly: GCF_000013665.1. NCBI lineage: Bacteria > Pseudomonadati > Pseudomonadota > Gammaproteobacteria > Cellvibrionales > Cellvibrionaceae > Saccharophagus > Saccharophagus degradans. The sequence continues at coordinate 2,029,530 of NC_007912.1, read as the reverse complement.
ACTTTTGCTTTGTCGCCTTGCTCAAGGAAACGCTGCAAGTTTTTTAACTTTACCTTGTAATCGCCCTCTTCAGTGCCGGGGCGAAACTTCATTTCCTTAACTTGTTGCTGCTTTTGTTTCTTTTTAGCAGCAGCTTTTGCTTTTTTCGCTTCGAAAAGGTGCTTACCATAATCCATGATTTTACAGACCACGGGGTCTGCATCAGCGGCTATTAGTACCAAATCTAGTGTTGCAGCTTGCGCAGTTGCTAGAGCTTCTGCGATGGGTACGATCCCAACTTGTTCGCCATCCGCGCCAATTAATCGTACTTCTTTCGCTTCAATTTGGTCGTTGATAGTCGCTTTTTTTGAACGCCCTTTGGCATTATCACGATTGCTAATGGTCACACTCTCCTCTTTTATTTAAAAAACTAGCCTTAGAACCTACTTAAATTAGGCCTATTTACCTACAAACAACGAGGCAGGCTACTAGATCACACAGTTTAGGTTATTTTTGGGCTTAGAATTAACTTTTTTGTCACACTCTAAGCCCAATTAGCCCAAATTATCTCGCTTTACTGGAAATTTGCTCTTCAAGAAGTGCAGTAAAGGCGTCTACCGTCATTACGCCGAGGTCTTCACCACCTCGTCCGCGAACGGCAACCGAGTTATTTTCAACCTCTTGGTCGCCAACAACAAGTAAGTAAGGAACCTTCTGAATTGTGTGCTCGCGGATTTTAAAGCCGATCTTTTCATTTCTCAAGTCGGAATTAACACGAAAGCCCTTGTTTTTCAAAGAGTTCTCTACTTTTTTAACATATTCGGCCTGATTATCGGTAATATTCAGCAAAACGGCTTGAGTTGGAGCCAGCCAAGCTGGGAATGCCCCTTCGTATTCTTCTATCAATATTCCGATAAAACGCTCAAATGAACCCAAGATTGCACGGTGCAACATAACAGGCACCTGACGCGAACCATCTTCAGCTACGAATTGAGCATCTAAACGGCCCGGCATTGAGAAATCCACCTGAATGGTGCCGCACTGCCAAACACGCCCAAGGCAATCTTTTAGTGAGAATTCAATTTTAGGCCCATAAAAGGCGCCCTCGCCTGGCAGTAATTGCCAAGGCAGCCCTTTTGCATCCAAGGCATCTGATAGCGCTTTTTCTGCTTTATCCCACACCTCATCACTGCCTACACGCTGCTCTGGGCGTGTGGAAAGGCGAATAATCACGTCTTCGAAGCCAAAATCTTTGTACACTTTAAAGAGCAAATCGGTGAATACTGATACTTCGTCCTGAATCATCGACTCAGAACAGAAGATATGGGCGTCATCTTGCACGAAACCACGCACGCGCATTAACCCCTGCAAAGTGCCCGACGCTTCGTTGCGGTGACAGCAGCCAAACTCAGCTAAGCGCAAAGGTAAGTCGCGGTAGCTTTTTAAACCCTGATTAAACACTTGCACGTGACATGGGCAGTTCATTGGCTTAACGGCATAATCGCGCGATTCAGATTCCACGGTAAACATATTGTCGCGGAATTTATCCCAGTGACCAGAGCGCTCCCACAAACTGCGATCTACAACCTGTGGCGTCTTAATTTCTTCATAGCCATTCAAGCGCTGCACTTCACGCATATACTCTTCAATAGCGGTATAAATAGACCAACCATTGGGGTGCCAAAACACCATGCCCGGCGCTTCTTCTTGAATATGGAAAAGATCGAATTTTTTACCTAACTTACGATGATCACGCTTTTCAGCTTCTTCTAAGCGGTGAACATAAGCTTTTAAATCTTTTTTGCTTGCCCACGCCGTGCCATATACACGCGTAAGCATTTCGTTATTGGAGTCGCCGCGCCAGTAGGCACCCGCCACTTTCATTAACTTAAAGTATTCTAGCTTGCCGGTTGAAGGCACATGAGGCCCACGGCATAAATCTTCAAAGTCACCCTGCTTATATAAAGAAAGCTCTTCGTTAGCTGGGATACTGTCGATAATTTGGGCTTTATACTCTTCACCTATACCGCGGAAGTAAGCCGATGCCTCGTCGCGTGGCAATACACGGCGCGTAACGTCGAAGTCCGCTTTTGCCAACTCTTTCATTTTCTCTTCAATTACTACCAAATCTTCTGGCGTAAAGGCGCGCGAGTAGGCAAAGTCGTAATAGAAGCCATCTTCGATAACAGGGCCAATAGTCACCTGCGCTTCTGGGAACAGCTGTTTAACAGCCTGAGCCAACAAGTGAGCTGTCGAATGGCGAATAACCTCTAAGCCCTCTTCAGACTTAGCTGTAATAATGGAAAGTGATACGTCTTGAGTAATCTCGAAAGAGGCATCCACTTCTTTTCCGTCAACAACACCGGCAAGTGTTGCTTTCGCTAACCCTGGACCAATATCTGCAGCCACACCCATAACAGAAATGGGGGCATCGTATTCGCGTTTGGAACCATCGGGAAGAGTAATAACAGGCATAGGAGATCCTTAGCGTCAGTGGTAGCCCCTACCAAAGGCTACGTGAGAATGTGTAATTGGGGCGGCAGTATATAGGCTGCAAGGCGCGCAGCTCAAGCAAGCATCCTGTTTGATGCCAAATAAATGAAAAATAACGTGTTTTCGGCAGCGGATTTCTAAAATTCACACTTTTTAACAGCTGTTTTTTGCTGCAGCATTGACTGCCCCTAAAAATTCCCTAAGATGCGCCTACAGGTTTGGGCGATACACATAACTAGCATCACCCTCTACCGCACAGAACCACCCACGACCTGAATCATAATCGTGTTAAGCTCCCACGCTGATAACTACCTAACCAAACGTAACGGATTTATGAATAGCTCACGCAAACTCCTTGTCGCTTCCTTTATTAGCCTTTTTGCACTTTTAGTTGCCGCGCCCTCCTTCGCCGCTGGGTTTACCCCGTCAGCAGCGCAAATAGAGCAATTTAAACGCATGTCGCCAGAGCAACAAAAAGCGCTTGCCAGCTCTATGGGCATTAACTTAGAAGATTATTCTTCATTAATTGGTGGCGACAGCGCCAGCAGTGCGCAAAATGCAGAAGCCGTGTCTGGCGTGCGCAAAAAAACGGGCGCAAAAAGCGGCGAGCAAATTATTGAACAAACAGCGCTGACCGGCGTAGACGCACCCAGCCTAAAAGAAGACGAGAGCGAAGAGTCGACTAGGCAAAAATTAGAGCTTTTTGGTTACGATATTTTCAATTACGGCGCAGATTCCTTCACGCCAGCATCGGACATCCCTATCCCCGCAGATTATATTCTTGGGCCAGGCGACAACCTCGTTATACAGCTATATGGCAAAGACAACCAAACACTAAACCTCGCTTTAGATAGAGAAGGTCGCATCCAATTCCCGAACATTGGCCCCGTGAACCTCGCAGGCCTTACCTTTAGCCAGGCCTCTACTCGTATAGACACTATTGTTAGCGAGCAAATGATAGGCGTAAAAGCCTCTACCAGCATGGGTAACCTGCGCACCATTAGAGTATTTGTATTGGGCGAAGCCAACGTGCCCGGCTCTTACGTTGTGGGTTCACTTTCAACCATGACAAATGCTATTTTTGCCAGTGGCGGCATTACTAAAATAGGCTCACTGCGCAATATTCAGCTTAAGCGCCGCGGCAAAGTAGTAACCACACTAGATTTGTACGACCTGCTGTTACAAGGCGACACCAGCAACGACTCTCGACTGCTGCCTGGCGACGTTATTTTTATTCCACCAATTGGTAAAACCGTAGGCGTTGCAGGGCAAGTTAAACGCCCCGCCATTTACGAAATAACCAAAGAAGCGGATGTGCAAGGCGCCCTGAACTTAGCCGGTGGCCTACTGCCCACAGCCTATATGCCAGCCTCGCGCATAGAGCGCATTACAGACGCAGGCGAAAAAACCTTAGTAAACCTAGACCTAACCAGTCGCAGTGGCCGTGAGTTCCGCATTAAAGATGCAGACGTTATTCAAATTCATACCACCCTAGACACCATGCGCGACATTGTAAAACTGGAAGGCCACGTCAAACGCCCCGGCGGCTTCGCTTGGCGCAAAGGCATTCGCTTTACCGATGTTGTACCTAGCGTGGACGATATGCTGGCCAACCCAGATATCGATGTAGGCTTAATTTTGCGCGAAGAAAAAAGCACGCGCAAAATATCTGTGCATTTATTTACACCTGCAAAAGCGTTCGACAACCCAAACTCGAAGCACAACCCCGAACTGCAGTCTCGCGACACAATCTTGCTATTTGATTATGAAAGCGACCGCAGCATGCTACTAGAAGACGTACTAGCCCAGTTGCGTACACAATCGAGCTTTACTGAGCGCGAAAAAATTGTAATTGCTCACGGCAGCGTGCGCTTCCCCGGCCAGTACCCTATTTCTGAGGGTATGACTACTACCGATTTAATTATGCTCGCCGGCGGCCTTACTGAGAGCGCACTTGGTAATGATGGTGAAATCACTCGCTACAGCATTGACGAAAACCGCCAAACGCTCGTGATGCACATCAACATCGATTTGAATGCACAAGCTTATCCGTTAACTCCGGGCGACACTTTACGCGTTAAGCAGATTCCTCTGTGGAACGATAAAGAATCGATAGTGTTGCTTGGCGAAGTACTGCACCCAGGCACCTACCCAATTCTGCCCGGCGAATCTATAGTGGATGTACTTTCCCGTGCGGGAGGGTTAACCCCACACGCCTACCCAGAAGGCGCTATTTTCTCGAGAGAAGAGCTGCGCAAACTAGAGGAAGAGCGCTTGGCCGCATTGAAAAATGAAATTGAAGCAGACTTGGCAGCAGAAGCACTGAACGACGGCATATTAAACAAATCAAAAGTCGATTCAGCGCAAGCAGAGCAGATTATTGCCAATATGGATGCGATTAAGCCAATGGGGCGTATGGTAATAGACCTTCCTCAAATTTTGGCCAACCCAAAACTCTATGATTTTAAATTAGAAAATGGCGATGTTTTAACAATACCGCGCTTTAAACCTTCGGTGACTGTTGTAGGTGAAGTGCAATACCCCACTTCGCACTTTTTCGATAAAAAACTTAACCCCTTCGACTACATAGATCGCTCGGGCGGCACCAAAGAAAACGCCGATAAAAAACGCATTTATATTGTAAAAGCCAACGGCTCGGTTTATTTGCCAGCCAACTCCGGCTGGTTTAAGTCAAAAGATCACAATATTCAGCCCGGCGATACCATTATTGTACCCATGGATACCGATCGCGTAGACCCGCTCACCCTGTGGAGCAGCGTTACTACTATTATGTATCAAGCTGCGTTGGGCATAACCGCACTTACCAAGCTTTAAAAAAACCTTCATCAAGCGGAAATATTTTACTTTTCTGCTTGATGAACATTATTTACGACTATACAATACGCGCCCTCTCACCAATGCCGAGTATGGTACCGAAGTGAGATAGGACCATAGCTCAGTTGGTTAGAGCGCTACCTTGACATGGTAGAGGTCCCCGGTTCAAATCCGGGTGGTCCTACCAGTTGATCAATAAAACAACAAGTAAATCAATAGCTTACAAATTGTTTTAAAAGGTTGACAGGGTAAAAAGAGGCGTATAATATACGCGCTCTTTCGGGCACTAGCCCAAAGAAATTCCGCCTTAGCTCAGTTGGTAGAGCAAATGACTGTTAATCATTGGGTCGCTGGTTCGAGCCCAGCAGGCGGAGCCAAATTCGAAAAAGCCACTTAGCAATAAGTGGCTTTTTTCGTTTCTAGCCCTCAAAAATTTCATCTCCTCCCTAAGTTCACATCACCAGTAATTTGTAACAAGCTCACATTTACTGCCTGCTGCAGCGCGCAGCAATTGCATAATCCCCATAGCAGCCCCATATTAGCTATATACACCCTCAAACTGCTCGCATCACTATACGAGTGTATGTGTTGAATATGGCCGAATTGGAGGTTTTAAATGAAAGCATCAGATTATTTAAAAAAGTTTGAAGAGGCTCAGGGTAAAGATTCTGAAAAACCTAAGGAGCATACTCTGCAAGAGAACGCACTGGAGCGGGCTATGCACCTTTCCCCTCCCAAGGCGGGAACGCCTTATGATTGGGAAGACTACGAAAAATACAAAGCTGAGCTAGAACAAAAGGAAAAAGAGAAAAAATGAATACACACAAACGATTTTGGTTAGTAAAAAGCTGCTGGCTCGCAATTGCGGCAACCCTACTGTTAATTAGTGGCTGCGCAACGCTAAATATAGAGCAACCAAAAGTATCGGTAACGCGGCTTGCACCTGCCTCCTCTGGCTCTTCGCTGGGCACCCTTTTCGAAATAGATTTGAAAATTGCTAACCCCAACGGTGTAGCGCTTCCTATTAAAGGGATGAGCTATTCGCTTGCCATTAATGGCGCGGAGCTGTTATTTGGCACCAGCAATCAAATACCCACTATTCCAGCCTATGGCAGCGAAACGGTTACTCTACAGGTAGAGGCTAATTTACTTTCTGCACCCAAATTATTTTTAGCATTAAACAAAAGCAAAACATTGGACTACACATTTAAAACTAAAATCGATTTAAGTGGCCCACTGCCAACCATCAATGTGGTGGAGAGTGGCACGCTATAGCAACCTCACTCGCGAGCTTTAGTCGTTTAATAGTTTATAAACTATGTGTTTAGGTTCTACTTAACTGCGATTTAGTTTTGCGAGTGGGCATTGCCATTATAGGGTCGTCTGGCCAAGGGTGTTTAGGGTAACGCCCTTTCATTTCTTTTTTTACTTCCGTGTACGCCCCACGCCAAAAACTCATTAAATCTTGCGTTACCTGTAAAGGTTTACCAGCAGGTGACAGTAAGTGAATAAGTAGCGGTACCTTGCCATTTACAATACTAGGCGCAATGGCACTGCCAAATAGTTCCTGTAACTTGGCAGCTATAACAGGTGGGTTTTGGCTATAGTCGATGGGCACATCTCTGCCGGAGGGCACGCAAAAAGAGACTGGCGCAAGTTTATCTAGCTCTACCTGCTGCTCCCAACTCAATGTCGCTGTTAAAGCCTCGGCAATTTTTACTTTTCGTAAATCCGCACCGGTGTTTACGCTGTGCAGGTAAGGCGAAAGCCAATCATCAATCGCCCCCAATAACAACTCATCGCTCCAGCTTGGCCAGTTTGTGTCCACTGAGTGCAACAACTGCAATCTAGCGCGCAAATTGATGGCATCTGCTGTCCACTCCAATACACCTAACCCTTTTTTATTTATCAACGCGCGCACTGCCGCTACACGCAAAGCAGGGTCCGCTTGTGTGAGTTGTTTTGCCGATAAAATAATTGCCCCTAGCGCTACGCGCTGTTCGCTCACTATTCGGTTTGCATTTTCATCCCACTCGCACACATTTTTTTCTACTAGCTTTGCGCTAAAAGCCTGTTGTAAGAGTGCAAGGCTAATGGGTGCCGCCAGCCGAATAATATCGTTACTGCGCCCTTGCTGACTGCTAGCCTCTGCCACCACCAGCCATTCTTCACCTACGAGACTATCGTCGTTAAATAAATTGGCCTGTCGACCATTTGCCAACAGGTATTGGGTGGGGTTATTTTTTCTCGCTCGCGCAATTCGGTCTGGAAAAGCACACGCGAGCAAAAGCGCAATTTGCTCTTGCTGCGATAAAACAATTACCTCAGATACCGCTAGCGCACGCTCAAGCGATGGGCTTGTCACTCTGTTTAACTGCTGGGCTAACATTTTTTTTAACGCGTTCAATCGCTTTAACGCGCCTTGCAATTGCTTGGGGGCGCCTTGAGGCTGCAGCAACCAATGTACACGGCGAGAAAAATCTGCCCCCATGTTGGCTGTGCCAATATCCCTTTCGCTTAAAAGTGCGGCCAAAGTACAGGCTAAATCCTGCAGCGCCAATTGCTTTGCCACTACCAACATATGCGCTAAACGAGGGTGTACAGGCAGGCCAGCCATCGCCTCGCCAAGCGCGGTAAGGCTAATGCCCCCGCCGTTATCTTTTAACGCCTCTAGCTGCTCTAACAGCTCTATAGCTTGGGTATATCTTGCGGGCGCAGGCGCATCCAACCATGGAATTTGCGCACAATCGGCTTCGCCCCACTGCAGCAGCTGCAAAGCCAAAGGCACCATGTCGGCATGTTGAATTTCTGGGCTAGCATACTGCGCCAACTCACTTTGCTGGCTTTTAGACCATAAGCGTATACAAACACCAGGCTCTAACCGCCCTGCGCGGCCCGCTCGCTGCTCTGCGCTGGCTTTAGATATTCTGCAAAGGTTCAAGCGGGTCATGCCTGTGTTAGGGTCGTAGCGCGCCTCTCGTTGCAAGCCGCTATCCACCACTATGCTCACCCCTTCAATGGTAAGGCTGGATTCGGCAATATTGGTCGCTAGCACAACTTTGGTTGTCCCCGCGCCAGCGGGTGCTATTGCCTGCTGTTGATCCGCTAAAGAAAGATCGCCATACAGCGGGCATATTGCCAACGCCTTCGGCAGCTCACCGGCCTCTACCCAATTGCGCAGCGCGCGCGCGCAGGCTTCTATTTCTTTTCTGCCCGGCAGAAACACCAAAATGCTGCCTTTATATTCAGCAATTGCTTTATTTACTGCTTGCGCTGCGCGAGCGGCTGAATCTTGCTGTGGGGTGTAAGGGTCGCTGTAGGCTACATCCACAGGAAACATTCGCCCTTCACTAGTAACCACTGGCGCGCCACCAAGGTAATCGCTTAATTGCGAACCGTTTAATGTGGCAGACATAACCAAGGTTTTAATAGGCTGCTCGCGCATATCGCCATACAGCACGTTGGATTGCTGCAATAACGCTAGCCCTAAGTCGGCATCTAAGCTGCGCTCGTGGAATTCGTCAAAAATAACAATAGCCACATCGTCTAATGTGGGATCAGCTTGCAACATGCGCGTAAAAACGCCCTCAGTGACCACCTCGATTACAGTATTTGCACCAACGCAATTATCCATGCGCACTCGGTAGCCTACAGTTTCGGCGCAGCGCTCACCTAGCAGCGACGCCATTCTGCTGGCGGCATTGCGCGCGGCTAACCTACGCGGCTCAAGCACAATAATTTTTTTGCCATTGCGCCAAGGTGCATTCAACAAAGCTAGGGGTACTACCGTGGTTTTACCTGCCCCAGGCGGCGCCTCCAACACTAGTTCATTACTGGCTAGTAAAGTTGCTTCAATTGCCGGTAAAGCATCATTTATTGGCAGCGAAAGATTGGTAATAACGGTAGTAATATTAACCATGAGGCGATGAGCTTCTATTAAGTATTCATTCGCTATTCTAACGTTTTATTGCGCCATCTACAGCGTTCCTCACTCTGCATTGACACAGGTTTGTGTAACGTTCCGCTCATAAAAAGCTCCACAAAAAATATAAAGCGAACAACACAAAAAGGAACCTCCCAATGCGCACAACCAAATTTCTTGCGCTTGCACTCTGCTTGCTGGCCTCAGCCAGTGCACTGAGTGCAAATAACAGCGCCCCATCAAACGACTGGTGGGATATACCCTACCCGAGCCAATTCGATGTAAAAAGCCTTAAAACGCAAAGTTTTATATCGGTAAAAGGTAACAAGTTCATTGATGATAAGGGCAAAACCTTCACTTTTAGAGGGGTAAACATTGCCGATACAGGTAAGCTACTTAGCCAAAATCAATGGCAAAAATCGCTGTTTGAAGAGCTGGCTAATAACTGGGGGGTAAATACTATTCGCCTGCCTATTCACCCTGTAAGTTGGCGTAAACTTGGGCCAGACGTTTATTTAGGCCACATCGATGAGGCGGTACGCTGGGCGAATGATTTAGGTATTTACCTTATTCTTGATTGGCACTCCATTGGCTATTTGCCCACCGAGCAATACCAACACCCCATGTACGACACCACCATTAAAGAAACCCGCGACTTTTGGCGCAGAATTACGTTCCGCTACAAAAACGTGCCCACCGTAGCGGTATACGAATTATTTAATGAGCCAACCACCATGGGTAACACCCTAGGCGAACGCAACTGGGCCGAGTGGAAAACCTTAAATGAAAGCCTAATTGATATGATATATGCCAGTGACAAAACCGTCATTCCGCTGGTTGCAGGCTTCAACTGGGCCTATGATTTATCGCCAATCAAAAAGGCACCTATCGAGCGTGAAGGCATTGCTTACGCCGCACACCCCTACCCGCAAAAGGCGAAACCAGAGGTTAAGAACGATAAAAACTTCTTCAAACTGTGGGACGAAAAGTGGGGCTTTGCTGCAGACACCTACCCTGTAATAGCAACAGAGCTAGGCTGGGTACAACCCGATGGTTATGGTGCCCACATACCCGTTAAAGACGACGGCAGTTACGGCCCCCGCATAGTGAAGTATATGCAGAAAAAAGGCGTTTCTTACACGGTATGGGTATTCGACCCCGACTGGAGCCCAACAATGATTAACGACTGGGATTTTACCCCCAGCGAGCAAGGCGCGTTTTTTAAACAGGTTATGCTAGAAGCTAAAAAACGCTAACTATCCACGCGCGCTGCCCACTCAGCGCGCGTACCCCTCCCCCTTTTTTACGCCACTCAATCACGCAAAAGTCTGCAATTCGCGCTATAGTTACAATAATTTTTAGGGGAACTATAGGTAACTATGAAAGTATTGTTGGTAGAAGATCATTTGTTGTTCAGGGATGGTGTTAGCCTTATTTTAGAAAGGCTCGATCCAAATACAGAAATAACGCCCTGCGGCACAGGAGCCGATGCCTTTGCTCTAGCTCAACAACACGCGGACTTCTCGCTGGTATTGCTAGATTACAATTTACCCGATACCACAGGGCTTAATTGCCTAGCTCAAATTCAAGCTCATCTCCCCACTACCCCTATTGTTATGCTATCGGCAGAAAACAAAGCCGAGCTTATTCAACAAGTACTGGCTGCGGGCGCCCGCGGGTTTATTACCAAAACCTCGCCTTCTGATGTAATGATAAGTGCAATTAAGCTTGTACTTTCTGGTGGAGTTTACATTCCGCAAGAAATGATAAGCGCACTAAATATGCCTTTTACGGCGCACAGCAGCGACGGTATCACTCACGCAGCGTCACCCGCACCTCAAACCGCACCCCCTGCAACTGGTGATCATCAATTAACCGAAAGGCAATTGCATGTGCTACACGAAATGCTTAAGGGTTTGTCTAATAAAGAAATTGCGCGCGAGCTAAACATGTCACCCAGCACAGTAAAAGTGCACGTAGCGGCAATATTGCGCGAATTTAATGTTAAAAATCGCACTCAGGCTGTTGCACATGCACGCCAAAAAAATATTATTACGCAATAATTTACAATTTTTACTATTCCAGCATACGATGTAAAACTGTTCGCAATTGTGCAGCTCCCACCGGTTTTAGCAGTAAATCAAACCCCTTTGCTCTAATTTCTTCGTGAATAGCCGGCGACGCGTTCCCCGTAACAATGAGTGCGGGCACGTCTATGCCCACGGCCATTCTTATTTCTTCTATTACGGCATCGCCTGTTAAATTAGGGCCAAGCTGATAATCGCTAATAATGATATCGGGGTCGAGAAAGTCGCTTGAGCCAAAGTAATCTTCTACGCCCTGCATGCCAGCAAACTCGGTTACTTCCATATCCCACGACTTTAAAAGTAATGCAAGAATAGAGCGAATAGCCGGTTCATCATCCACTAAAATAACATGGGTTTTTAACATGGTATTGGCGAGTTGGTCGGAATCATACAATACGGTTTGGCGGTAATTGTCGGCAAAAATTTCATCGCTAGAAAACGCAACCGTCGAACGGCTTTGCGCGTTTTCTTTCGCTACATTAGGTATGACCATGCGGAAACAACTGCCTTTCCCTTCTCGCGAAACCACTTCTAATTTATAGCCCATCATATCGGCAAATTGCTTTACGATGGCCAACCCCAAACCGTAACCCTTGTGGGATGAAACCCCTTTATTGTCTACCTGCTCAAACTTTTTAAATACAGAATCTATGCGATTTTCAGGGATTCCTATGCCGGTATCCCACACCTCTATCACCACACAATCGCGCTTTTTACGTGCTGCTAAAAGTACTCCACCGGTGTCGGTGTAATTAACGGCGTTACTCACCAAGTTGCGTACAATACGTTCTATTACACCAGAAATACCGCGAACACTTATTGCATTAACATGGGTGCGAAACTGGATTCCCTTACGTAAGGTAAGTACCTCAAACTCCAACTGTAATTTGCCGAATAGTTTTTCTAAATGTATATCCTGTAACTCTGCAGTACCGGCTTTATGATCGAGCCGCGAAAAATCTAAAATATCGGTAAACATAGCCTGCAAGTTGTGCATGGCAGCTTTTAATTTTTCGGTTAGGTTTAGGTATTTTTCGTCTTCCAATTGAAACTGCAGCATATCGACAAAAATAGCCATCGCCTGTAACGGCTGGCGTAAATCGTGCGCGGCGCCACTCAATAGCTCTTTAATTTGTTCGTTGCGCGCCTCTAACTCTACCGCCGTGGTTTCGGCTTTTGTACTGCGAAAAACCAGCTCGTTATACACAATTTCTAAATCCATTCGGCTGGATTCCACCATCGCCAGCATATCGTTAAACGAGTCGACTAACTTACCCAGCTCATCGTTGCCAGCCGGCACTGCACGAATACCCAAATCGTTTTCATCGCGCACTCGCGCCATAACTTCCATTAAATGTTTGAGCGGTGACACAACAGCAGATTGCATTCGCATAGCCATCACCACCACTACAATGGTGGCAATTAAAAACATTAACCCCGCTAACTTGACCCAATTTTTAGCTTTGCGCTCTATACGGCTTAAATCGCTTAGTACAATAATTTTGCCTAACGACACATTGCGGTGAGTAATATCGGCCACCGCCACTATACGGTCATCAAACTGTGCTGTTTCTATATACGCTGGCGTGCTTGTGCACAGAAAGTTACTTGGTTTATGCCTTGTATAAGCGGCAAATAGGTTGTCATCAGCATCGTAGATACAAGCGGCTTGCACACTATCTAAAATGCCCAATTGCGAAAGGTTCTCTTGCGCTTTTTTAATGTCGCCAAAGGTTAGCGCCGCTCCACTTCGCGCAGCAGTAATGCGGGATAACACCGTGAGCTCATCGGTTAAATTTCGCTTGGCGGAGTACAGCTCGAAGAATATAAAATTCGCCAAGGCAACCGTCATAGCACTGGCCATACCCAGCAAAATAATGCTTACCAGTTTTGTACGAATAGACAAGTTTTGAAATCGAAACATATATTGCGTTAAGCCGGGTTTATCGTAAGCAAAAACAAGGGGGGAGCGCCGCCCCCCCCCCCGCACTATTCAATTAAATTAAAATCGAATTGGAATAAAGGAACCTCTGATTAACCCCAACTGCAAAAAGTAATTGGGGCTAATCAGAGGCTCCTAAAGATAGCGTAAGATTACCTAAATATAGCTCACATGCCACGGCCTAACCCGTTTTATGGCCACATGGCCAATATAGATTGCACGGCTAACTACCTACCATATGCCAAGAACATACTATTGGACTTGGATATGACACACGCCATTCGCCCTATTTCGTTATTAAGTATTTTGCTTTGCCTGCCGCTATGGCTAACAGCCTGTGGCGGTGAGCCTGTTGGCGGGGTAGATAACGCCCCATTAGTAACAACCGAAACACCGGAAAACAACCAGCCGAGTACTGGTGAGAGTACTGGTGAGCCAGCCACCGAGACCAACACACAAGAAGAAGTCGACCCGCCTCAACGACCGCCGGGTGATATTATTTTGGGTAAAACTACCTATACGGGCCAATGTGCCATGTGCCACGGCGAAGCGGGTAACGGGGCTTTCCCATTATTTATAAACGCCGTTGAGTTTGAAGCAATAGAAGATGTGACCCATCGCACCATGCCGTTTGGCGACGCAAGTGCCTGTGAGGGAGAGTGCGCTACCAACGTTGCAGCCTATTTGGTTAGCCTAATTAGCATTAGCCTTCCCGAAACACCAGCCGTAGAGCCACCAGATAATTCTACCGAGACCGAGACCGAGACCGAGACCGAGACCGAGACCGAGACCGAGACCGAGACCGAGACCGAGACCGAGACCGAGACCGAGACCGAGAATGAAAACAACAGCGGTGACCCCAGTCAACCTGTTACACCAGCTTTACCCGCACAATGCGCTAATCCGCAGTGGGTTAGCGGCACTGAATATGCTGTAAACACCCTCGTTGTTAACCGCGAAGCCGCGTTCCGTTGTGTGATAGCTGGCTGGTGCGCAAGCACGGCCAGCTGGGCCTACGAGCCCAACAGCGGCCTGTATTGGGAGGAAGCCTGGGAGAAAGTCGCACTTTGCAGCGAAAGCACCAGTAACGGCAACACCTCTGGTGAGCCAACCACACCCAATACCGATGGCGAAGAGCAAACAGAAAATAACGGTGCTGAAACTGGAACTGAAAACGAGACTGAGACTGAAACGGAACCCAACGAAAACGCCTCTGCCCCTAAAGCAGTAAGCACAGTGATAGCCGTCGCTTCAGCCAATCAAGATCGCATAGGCCTAAGCTGGACAGACAACGCAAACAACGAAACAGGTTTTGCAATTCGTCGCAGAACCAATAACGGCGCTGTAGTTCAAATACACAACGCCCCTGCCAACTCTACAAGCTATACAGATGCAAATGTAAAGCTAGATAACCAATATCAATACGACATTATCGCGTTTAATGCCGTAGGCTCGAGCGCTGCGGTAGAAAGCAATCAAGTATCGCTAGTAACACCCGTTACGGCACCTAATGCAATCACCAACCTAAACGCTACATTAAATAACAATCAAATATTTTTAAGCTGGAGCCAAGCAGACGCAACTGCAGACACCATCGCTATTTATCGCACGCTAGACGATATTCAATGGCAGCAGCTTACTACCGTAGCCGCTAACACCACCCAATATAACGATACCAATATCACAACCAACACCACCTATGGTTACCGGCTAGTTGCCATAAATACTGCGGGGGAATCGCAAGCCAGCAATACAGTGCATGTATCTGTTACCCCTATTGCAGCTGGGCAAACGCTATTTAACCAGCATTGTGCGGCCTGCCATAGCGCGTCTGGGATTGGCGGTGATTTATTTTCAAGCCAAACACAAACTGCATGGCTGAATAAAACATTAAGCCAGTTAGAAACAAAAATTTCGACCATGCCTGCGCAGCAATGCGACGCCAACTGCCAAAAAGTGGTTGCCGATTTTATTTGGCAAGATAAATGGAACCGCGTGGTAGATATTATTGAAGAGAAAATTACCAGCTCTGGCGTACGCGGGGTGCGCTTACTTACGCCATACGAATATGCCAACACAATAAAAGCGACGCTAAACGTTACCGTTAACAGCGAAGACCTACCAAGCGCGCGCTTCGATAGCCACTTTAAATACCCAAGCCAATCGTCGCAGGGCCTAGTGCTTACCGATGAAGCCGCAGCCTACCAACAACTCGCGCAAGATATTGCAAGTAAAACCACCATAACCAAGCACACCTGCAGCACAGCAAGCTGCAGACAAAATGCGGTAAACAAGTTGGGGTTAACACTTTTTCGCAAGCCACTTACCGCTGCACAAACGGCAAGCTACAGTACATTATTTGAAACCAATGGTTTTGAATCTGTGATTACCAGTATGCTTATGTCCCCCTACTTTTTGTACCTAACAGAGTTAGGCAAGTGGGACGCGCAAACCGAAAGCTACCGTTTAAGTAACTACGAAATTGCTACGCATCTATCATTTAGCCTTTGGGGTATGCCACCCAACAGCACACTGCTAAATCTTGCAGCCACAGGCACGTTCAGTAGTGATGAGGGTGTAAAAAACCAAGCGCAAACAATGGTGAATGACGCAAGGTTCGCTGCACACGTAAGCGAATTTATACGCTACTACGCCAACACCTATAGTGTTGTGGACGAAAAACCAGGTTTATCGACCGATGTAATAGCCGCTATGCAACAGGAGCAAACAGAGGCGATACACTATTTAATTAACGCAGGTTCTGCTTCATTTTACGAGCTACTCAACCCAAGCTACACCTACTTAAACAGCACACTCGCCAACCATTACGGTTTAACGTCTACTGCGCAAAACGCTGGTAGCAGTATGCAAAAATATAACGTTAATTCTCTGCGCGGCGGCCTTATGCATCAAGGTATATTCCAGGTTAGCAATTCAGATTTTAGTGCAACCTCACTGGTTAAACGCGGCAAGTTTATTCGCGAAAACATGCTCTGCCATATGATGGGCACCCCCTCGGGCGTAGACCCAGACACCATCACGCTACCAGAGCACCCAATAACAACTCGCGAACGCTGGGATGTAATAACCGGCCCCAATGCAAGTGACGGCCAATGCTGGCAGTGCCACCAATTAATGAACGAGCCGGGTAGCGCGCTAGAAAATTACGATCACGCTGGCCGCTACCGCACAGAAGAATCCGCAGCGAATGACAGCAGGGTTGCACTAACCATAGATGCTAGCGGTATTCTGCGCGATAACTCAGGCTTTAATACGCTAACCCAATACGCAGATGCACGAGCACTTAGCGAATACCTTGCAGTTTCAGAGCAGGCACTAAGCTGTTTTGTTGATAACGCCTACCGGTTTACCACCGGCCAACAAACGGATGCACAAAGCGAAAATGCAATTAACGCACTGCAACAAGATTTTATTATTGACGGCGATATAAAAACACTATTTATAGAGCTCGCAAGTAGCCCTGCCGCCCTGTACCGATCTGATAGAGATTAACCCCATGAAATTATTTAACGCTTCTAACCAAAAGCCCCAACACAATAGCGGCCGCCGCAGTTTTCTAAAAAAACTTATGGCTACCGGTAGTGGCGCCGCTGCATTAAATATGCTGCCGCAATTAGCACAGGCCAATACAGGTAGTAAACTAAAAGTGGTGTTCGCTGTTATTCCAGATGGCTTTGGGGTAGATAGCTACGCGGGGTACAACGATGGAATTTGGTTTCCTAAAACCAATGCAGTAGAAAGCACTAACTTCGAGCTTAATGAATTATCTCAACACTTAGGAAGCTATGCTAATCAAGCGCTATTTTTACGCGGTTTAGTGCTAGGTAGTGGCACTGGTGGGCACAATGCATGGAAAACCATTCTGCGGGATTCCAATAGCAGCCAAACCTCTATTGATAATATTTTGGGCGCAGCCCTACCCGGCACAGATCATTCATTAAAACGCGTCTATGCCGGCCCCCATGCTATGGTGGGCGCAAGCTGGAATATCTCATACCAAGACAACACCATGCTGTTGCCCGAAGACGACCCCTACCAGTTATTTGATCGCGTATATGGCAATTACACCGGCTCCAGTACGCAAACAACTAGCACAGATAACTCCGTTTTATTTGACCCAGTAAAAGAAGATATAGCACAGCTGCGCTCTGCCCTTGGGCAGCAGCAAAAAGAAAAACTCGATACCCATTTAGGCGCTATTGAACAAGTGGTAACAGATATGCGCAACTCGCAACCAATTGGCGAAGCCTGCAGCCCAACCAATGGCGAGCCCATTGCAGGTTTGAGTATTAACTCGGCAGATTATCGCGAACCCGTCACCCAAGCACACGCCAACGTTGTAGCCTCAAGTTTAAGTTGTGGTGTTAGCCGCGTGGCCACATTGCAAATTGGTCGTTCTGCCGATCAAGTTGTTATTAAATCGGTTTCAAGCACACGCAACCCACATGACTGCGCACACAGGTATGGCAGCGTAAACGAGTGGTTAGATTCCCGCGTGTGGTATATCAAGCAAGTTAAATACTTATTAGACCGGCTCGCAGCCTTCCCAGACCCAGACGTAGCCGGAGACAGCCTACTAGACCACACCCTTGTTGTACTCACCAGTGAAATGGCAGATGGCGCACCTGAACATATGCAAGATATTCCAATTACGCTACTAGGTGGTGCAAGTGGATTATTAAATAATGGCACGGGTAAAGGCCGCTTTTTGAATCTGAGTAATCAAGGTGATCGCAGCCATTGGCGATTGGGCCAATGTACCGACGTGCAAAGAGTATGGAGTACCATTGCGCAGGCCGCAGGTACCAGCGTGCCCTACTCGGGTGATATTTCACCACTAAGCGGATTATTTACCAACGTTTAAATATACAAACGCTACATTGTTAGCCGTTAATAACACGCTGCAAGCATCCCGCGCTGCCATTTACTTGGCAGTGCGGGATTGCCAGCGAAACTATTATTCCCGAAATTCAATTTTTTGACACAGCACAATAAAATACTACCTAAACATTCTATTTAAATTGGCTGCACTGCCAATACACCGCTACATATTCCAACTTGCTCTGTGTAAACGACCTCAGTAAAACTCACTTTAATCTCACACACCACTCCCCTTCATTTACTCGTACACTGCTAAATTACTGGGCTACAGCTTAGCCGCCAGTTACTAAGCCCAATGGACTAGGCCATTGTATTTCTTGTAAGCCCAGGGGGTGGTTGCCGTATATTTATCATCAACAGCTAAACAACATTAGCGCCCTTTTTAAAAGCTATTTAACGTTGAGATAAACCAAAATGTACAAGCATTATCAAACAGCCAATGCAAACCAAGATTTAGTTTGGCATCTTTCTGGCTTTAGCTACCCAGAAAAAGCTGTTGCGTTTTTGAAGCGATTTGAAGGTTCATTTTGTATTTTTTCTAAATCTGTTCGCCAACTTTATAGCAACTACGAACTACAACAAACTTTCGGCGAAGGTAATTCCGTTGTGGCATTACCTAACCCACATGCTTACCACGATACGTTTTTCAATATTCCAGAAGAGGCCATACTGCATACAGGTATGGTTATTTGCCCTGGTGAAATAAGCGGCAGCGAGAACTGGTTACTGTGCTACAAAAACGGCGAGGGTAATGGCTGGAAAGGTACAAGCCTAGCCAAAGGTATAGATCTATTTCGTGAAAAGTACGGCAAAGATGACCCCTTCCTACCAGTACTACTTAACTCAGACTTGAAAAAAAGCTCAAGCACACATTTGCCACTTATGCACCTGCACCGCATAAGCATAAAAAAACTAAACCTACTTTCCGAGCTACAGCGCAAAGATATTGTCGCGACTGTTGCCGATAAATTTTTAAAATTTGCAGCTTAAAAGAGTAAACACCATGCATACAGATACCTTTGCCATGAAAAAAAGAAACGCATTAATTGTAATAGCATTTATTTTGCTAGCGGGATTACAGCTTTCTACCAGTGCAAGAGCCACCCCTGCACCGGCTTTCACCCTGCCAGAAATTCATTCTATGGAGTCGCTCTCCCTTGCGGACTACCAAGGCAAAGTTATTTATTTAGATTTTTGGGCGAGTTGGTGCGGCCCCTGCAGAAAAAGCCTACCGCTTATGAACGAAGTGTACAAACGACTCGAAGACAAAGGCTTTATGGTGATAGCAATTAATCTGGATGAAAATCGAGAGCTTGGGCTTAAATTTCTAGAAAACCAGCCGCTCGACTACCCAATAGTGTTTGACAAAACTAAATCTGTACCAGGCAAGTATCAACTAGAAGCCATGCCAAGCGCCTACCTTATCGATAAAAAAGGCACCATTCGCGCTATACATAAAGGTTTTAAAGAAAAGGACCTAAGCAAAATAGAAACACAAATTACCTTTCTGTTGGATGAGTAACATGAACAAACAAGTTTCAAAAGTTAAACGCAAAAATCCATTAGTAACAATTGGCATTTTATTCTGCTCTTTTAGTATAAGCGCGTGCACCACAGTGCAGCCCTGGGAAAAAAATCATTTAGCCAAACAAGAAATGACATGGTACCCAGACCCGTTACAAGCGCGTTTAAAAGACCATATTTATCACAGTAAAGAAGGCAGCGCCGGTAGCACAGGTAGCGCCGGCGGCGGATGTGGCTGTAATTAACACCACTTGTTTAATTAATAACATTACTTACCCATTATGAATACAGCCACTCAACTACTCTTAGCAAGTGCAATGTCGTTACCAGCCTTGGCCCATGCAGCTACTGCACCAACAGATAGGGTAATAGACTACAAATACACCAGCTATAGCGAAGATGACATAGCCAAAGATGTCGAACTGTTGCTTGGCGACAAAAGCCGGTACTCCATAGATGTGCACCAAGTTAGATTTGTTGCGCCTTTAAACGATGAAACCAGCATTGAAATAAATTCTGTTACCGAATCTTTATCTGGCGCTTCGCCATGGGGCACCAGCCAAGGCACAGATAACAACGCGGCACTAGTAATGAGTGGTGCGAGCATTGTGGAAGAGCGCAGTGATTTTAACGTTACAATTTCACGCTTTTTATCCAATCACAGTTGGAGTGTTAACTTGGGGTCTTCGCAGGAAAACGACTACTCATCCATGTATATGGGCACAGGCCACGAGTGGACTTTCAACAAAAAGAATACCGCGATTGCCATGGGTGCATCTTTTTCTTTAGATGCCCTACACCCGTCGGATGCGGAAGAGTATCAGCGCGTGGTATCCGAAAATAAGCAGACTGTTTCTGGTTTTCTAGGCTTTTCTCAAAACCTCACAGCAAAAACCGTAGTGCAAATTGGCGCTAGCTACACCATTAACCAAGGGTTTCTGAGCGACCCCTACAAACTGAATGATCGCCGCCCAAGTAGTAAATCGTCGGCCACGGCCAATATAGCTTTACGTCAATTTATAGAAACTGCGAATGCGGCCATGCATATAGATTACCGCTACTATACAGACTCTTGGCAAACCCAATCCCACACGATGGAAGCAAGCTGGGTGCAAAACATTGGCGATCATACGCAACTAACACCTACTGCACGCTACTACTTTCAAACGGAAGCTTCCTTTTACGAACCATACGAAGTTTCTACCAACAAAATGGAATTTATCTCTAGTGACTACCGCCTTTCGCCCTATGGCGCGCTCTCTTTCGGTGTAAAGCTGGAGCAGTTTTGGCGAAACTTTTCGTACGACATCTCGTTTATTTATTACCAATCGGATGCCGATTTTTCACCGCAAACAGTACTAATAGAAAACCCTGGCCTGGTATCGTTCACCGCCACTTCACTGGGCTTGCGCTATACATGGTAAAAAATGCATTAAATTGCAATATAAAAAAAACGTTGGAACCTATCATGCAGTTATATACCCACACATTTAAAGCCATGGCTTCGCCTTGCACCCTTAAATTCTACTGTAACGATATTGTTGCAGCGCAAAAAATATTCCTAGCGGTAGAAGAGAAAACTCGCTTATTCGAAAAACGGTATTCTCGCTACCTGCCCTTCAGCATTGTAAGCAAAATAAACAATGCTAATGGCGAAGCGATTAAAGTAGACGAAGAAACCGCAAAACTTCTAAATTTTGCAACTGTTGCATGGAAAATTAGTGGGGGGTTATTCGATATTACGTCGGGGGCATTCCGAACTGTATGGGATTTTAAAAACGGTACCGTGCCTACATCTAAGCAGATTAAAAATGTGCTAGCGCTTGTGGGCTGGGAAAAAGTTAAATGGGATGGCGAAACATTACAAATGCCCGCCGGTATGCAAATAGATTTTGGCGGCATTGTAAAAGAATACGCAACCGATGCCGCGCGCACTTTAGCAGAAAGCATGGGCGTTGAGCATGGCCTAGTAGAGCTGGGGGGCGATATTAGCGTAATAGGCCCACATTTAGATGGCTCCCCTTGGAAGATTGCACTACAGCACCCAGACCATAAAGATATAGACGTAGTGGTTGAAATTGGCCGTGGCTGCGTTGCGTCTAGCGGCGATTACGAACGCTATTTTGAACAAGATGGTAAGCGCTACTGCCATATTATCAACCCATTAAACGGCCAATGTGCTCAAGGTGTTGCAGGTGTGAGTGTAATAGCGCCACACTGCGTAATGGCCGGCACCATAACCACCACCGCACTCCTTAAAGGCCCCCAATTCGCACTGGATTACCTAGCCGAGACAGGTTTGCATCACCAATTATATTTACGCGACTACACCGGCGAAGCAGTTTTAGCTAGCTAAGTATTCCCACCCTACCCCAAAGGCCCGATAAACACACTAAGTTTTCGGGCCCATTTATTTTTTCATCACCAAATATAAATGCATAAAAACCAATCTATTACTTTTTCAAAACTTTACACAACCACCCCGTAGGCCTGATAAAGCACAGCTGCCATCAGGCAATCTAAACGATTCAACAAACATTTATATCAAAGAGAAATGATTAAGACACATGCGTTCTGGAGTGGCTTGTAATAAAAAAATTTACCAGAAACCAAACCCAAAACGCCCGATGGCAGCTACGCTTTATCGGGCCTACCAATACCATCCAACCGCTTTGATATAAACCTATAAATACAAGTTCCCCACTTACTCAAAGCCTTACTTACAACACCCAGTAGGCCTGATAAAGCAAAGCTGCCATCAGGCGATCTAGTCGATTAAACAAATATTTATATCAAAGAACGATAATTAAAGCGCATGCGTTCTGGGGTGGTTTGTAGTGAAAACATTTACCGATAACCAACCCCAAAAGCCTGATGGCATCTGCGCTCTATCGGGCCTACTTAGTGCCAACCAAGTTTGCAGAATTTTGGAAAAAAAAACCCAGCGTGCGCTGGGTAAACATTACTATTGGAAAGGGTAATAAATTAGTTTTCTGCTACATTGGTAAAATCAACAACATCAATTTTTTTCCACGCGCTTACTACGCCTGCGGCCTGATTATTGTTCCACAACTTAGAACGACGTTTTTTAAGTGCTTCAATTTTACGCTTATCGGCGCGCGCTTTAAGTTCGCTTGCCAAACTATCAAATTTATTTTTTAACATTTCACCTGGCACCCCCAGTGAAACGAGTTTTTTAGCTTCTATTTGCACAAGTTGCTTTTCTTCGTTGCTAAATACCGGCATAGACAATTTCAATTTCGGCAAGGAATAATCGCGCATGGTTAATTGCGAGAGCGTGTTTACAAAAGCCTTTACCACGCCGTTAACGTCACCTGTTGCGGTGTTGGCGACGGTTTTACTGGCCACGTCGGCCTGTTTAACTGGTGCTTTCTTTTGCTGCGCGCTCAACTGCTTTTTTAATACTCGCTGTTGCTCGACTAACTCGCGAATATAAATATCTTTTTCGAGCATCTTGGTGTTTTGGCGATCTATAATTACCTTGGCAGCATAAGTTTGGCCATTAGCTTCTTGTAAGCTAACTTCCATTAGGTTCAATTTTGCACGGTAGCTCTCTGTAAGTGTGTCGTGCTTAACCAGTACTTTCTCGTATTCTTGCTCAAGCATACTAATCTCATGCTTGTATTTCGTTAATTCTTTGGTAAAGCGCTCTCTTTCTGCACGCAAATGTGTGTTGCTGTGCATTAACGATTCAACACTGGTTATTTGAGTATCTAACACTCGCTTTAACCGGTCGTTTTCGTAACCCAATTTAGAAGCCTGCTTGCGAATGTCGTCGTTGCTCACCGCAGTGGTAAGCAATGGAATCCCCACTTCGCTAACTGGCTGAGACATTTTTAACACTGGCATGAGACTTAACTCCAAATTTCGTGAATATGGGAGTAGTTTACGGACCTTGCCGCAGCAGCGTAATTGGCCTAATGGCACTAAAACGGCCTAAGCCATATGGCTTATATCGACTATTTGTGAAGCTCGCCTATACTTAAACCACGCCTAGCTATTAGCCGAGAGCACCCATGCCATTTTGTTTGCAACGTTCTACACACAGTCTTTTATCCACTCGCCTTATAACGCATCGCATAAATATATTAACCAAAGCACTTCGCATGGTTATAAGATTGCACCTACTCGGCCCGCTAGCCCTACTATTAGGTGCCTTACCCTCTCACGCCGCCAATGCGGAAGCACAGCAGCAGGTAAAAGCGCAGTTTATTTATAACTTTGTAAATTACGTAGAGTGGCCCAGCGATGC
This sequence comes from Saccharophagus degradans 2-40, assembly GCF_000013665.1. Taxonomy (NCBI): domain Bacteria; kingdom Pseudomonadati; phylum Pseudomonadota; class Gammaproteobacteria; order Cellvibrionales; family Cellvibrionaceae; genus Saccharophagus; species Saccharophagus degradans. Next base: position 2,005,573 of record NC_007912.1, on the reverse strand, counting down.
GTTTGAAGGCCCTAACTCTTCAATAAAGCTCTGTTTATATGGCGACGTGCCATTTGCGGCCTATTTGCTTTCGTTTTCTGGCAGTATTGTGGGCCAGCGTGAGCTTACGTTTATTATTGGCAACACCATTAACGACATTTATTCTGGCTGCCATATTTTGTATGTAGGCGATGATAAGCGCATAGATTTACCCACCTTGTGGAGTCAGATCCAATATGTATATGTGCTTAGCGTGGGCGAACGGGAAGGTTTTACCGATAACGGCGGAATTATTAATATTCTGCGCACCAAAGACAGGCTTGAGTTTGATGTAAATATTAACAATGCGCTTTCGAATGGATTATTTTTAGACTCGGACTTACTGGCACTGGCGCGCACTATTAAGCGCAATACTGCACCTAAAAATGATTAACGCACTACCCCCGTACTACCCCATAGCTTCTACAATTTCAAATTTTAGCGTATCGCCGCTAAGGGTAAGAATATTGGCAATATCCGTAAACGCTTTTAATTGCTGTGGCTGATTGCAAATACCGGTTGGTTTAACGGTAAATATGAGTGTATTGCCGTGCAGCTCTATATCGGTAAATGCCATCCCCTGAAGAAAGTCTCCGTGCACCTCTAACGCAGTATTCATACGCTCTAAATACAGGGGTTTGGTTTTATCCGTAAAGGGAGAAGGCATAAAAGGCTCGCTATGTTTTTTATAGAGGGTAAATAATAGCTAACAGTTTCAAGTTGCAGATCACAGGCGAAAAGTAATTGACGAAAATAGGAGGTCAACCCAATTTAAACATTGAGTTGACCTTTATGCCACTGTTTATGCCACTGGCCTAGTAATAGGTAACGCTTACGCCAGTGCTTCTTGGCTTGCTAGGTACTCTTCGTAGGTACCTTGGAAATCCACCAGCTGCTGATCTTTTATTTCTATTACGCGAGTAGCCAGCGACGATACAAATTCCCTATCGTGACTCACGAAAATCAAGGTGCCGTCGTAATGCTCTAGTGCAAGGTTAAGCGCCTCAATAGATTCCATATCTAAGTGGTTTGTTGGCTCATCCATTACCAGTACGTTGGTGTCTTGCATCATTAATTTACCAAACAATAGTCGGTTTTTCTCACCACCGGAACACACCTGTACTTTTTTTGCGAAATCATCAGCAGAAAACAACAGCCGCCCTAGCGTTGCGCGCACAATTTGATCGTCGTGGCTGGGCTTACGCCACTGGCTCATCCAATCAAACAGGTTTAAATCGGTATCAAAATCCGCGGAGCTATCTTGCGGGCAGTACCCCAAGGTTGCACTTTCTGCCCACTGGATTTTACCGCTTTGCGGGGTTAGCTCGTTCATTAAGCAACGCAAAAAGGTGGTTTTACCCGCACCGTTTTCGCCAATTACCGCCAAGCGTGAACCGGCCTCTAAAATTAAGTTACCTTTGGCAAATAGCGGGTTATCTTCAAACCCGTGCGCAAGGTTTTCAATAACAACGGCTTGTCTGTGCAGTTTTTTATCTTGCTTAAAGCGAATAAATGGGCTTACACGGCTCGAGGCTTTTACTTCATCCAGCTTGATTTTTTCTAAGCGTTTAGCGCGCGAAGTGGCCTGCTTAGCTTTGGAAGCGTTGGCAGAGAAGCGGCTCACAAACTGCTGCAGGTCGGCAATTTGGGCTTTTTTCTTGGCGTTTTCGGAATGTAATCGCTCGCGCGCTTGCTCGGCAGCCATCATGTAGTCGTCGTAGGTGCCTGGGTATACACGCAACTCGCCGTAGTCGATGTCTGCCATATGGGTACACACAGAGTTCAGAAAGTGACGGTCGTGCGAAATAATAATCATGGTGCTTTCGCGCTGGTTCAATACGCCTTCTAACCAGCGAATGGTATTAATATCCAAGTTGTTGGTCGGTTCGTCGAGCAGCAATATATCGGGGTCAGAAAATAGCGCCTGCGCCAACAATACACGTAGTTTCAAACCTGGGGCCACTTCACTCATTGGGCCGAAGTGTAGGTCTAGCTCGATACCGGCACCCAGTAATATTTCGCCAGCGCGGCTTTCTGCACTGTAGCCGTCCATTTCGGCAAATTGCACTTCTAGCTCGGCCACGGCCATGCCATCTTCTTCGCTCATTTCTGGCAAGCCGTATATGCGGTCGCGCTCTTGCTTAACTCGCCACAATTCCGAGTGGCCCATAATAACGGTGTCGATTACAGAGTATTTTTCGAAGGCGAACTGGTCTTGGCTTAACTTACCCACGCGCTCGTTGGGGGAAATAGAAACGTTGCCAGCCGAAGGGGTAAGTGAGCCATCCAATATTTTCATAAAGGTGGATTTACCGCAGCCATTGGCACCTATTAGGCCATAGCGATTACCATCGCCAAACTTTACGGAAATATTTTCGAATAGGGGCTTGGCACCAAACTGCATGGTGATATTTGCGGTAGAAATCAACGGGATACCCTGAGAATAAAGAAGTGTATTAGGCGAGCTGCGCTCGGAGGTGCGTACTATAAGGAGTTGAGCTCGCCAAGTCGACAGCTGCGCTCATTTTGTCGGCATTTAGACGCCAAACAGAACCTGTATTAAACAGTAAACACTTGTAGACAAGTTATGCCGCACCGGGGTGAATGTGCGGCTAAAGGAGGGGAAAAGTGTAAAACCAAGTGGAAAATCAGGCAAATGCGCCTAAAAGCCGTCTTCCTCTTCGGCGTTCAGCCTCTCTTGGCGCTCGCGCTCTTCGGCCAGTACGGCTTTAATTTCGCTAAGCACAGCATCCACATCGGCCGCTTCGCTATCGTCTTCAAATTCACCGGTTAGCTCGGTATCGGGTGTGAGTTCGCCATCTTCATAAATAGCCCACATTTCTTTGGCGTAGCGGGTGTCTAATAGCTCGGGGGCAAACTGGGCGTAGTACTGGGTAATTTTATTAATATCGCGCTCTAGCATCCACTCAGCATGGTTATTTGCCGAGGCATCAACAGCCTGGGGTAAATCGATAATCACTGGGCCGTAATCGTCTACCAGAACATTAAATTCAGATAAATCCCCGTGCACTAAGCCTTCGCAAAGCATTAGCTTAATGTAATGCATCATTACCGTATGATCTTCTATTGCCTGCTCGGGAGACATGGCTACGTCGTTTAGGCGTGGGGCAACTTCGCCATCATCGTTGGTGACTAGCTCCATCACCAGCACGCCGTCGAAACAGCCGTAGGGGGTGGGCACACGTACACCCGCTCGCGCCAAGCGATACAGTGCATCTACCTCTGCGTTTTGCCACTCTTCTTCTTGCTGGCCTTTACCAAATTTAGAGCCCTTTTCTATTGCTCTTGCGCGGCGACTGTTACGTACCTTGCGCCCTTCTTGGTATTGAGAGGCTTTTTTAAAACTGCGCTGGGCGGCATCTTTGTATACTTTTGCGCAACGAATTTCATCGCCGCACCGCACAATGTAAACGGAAGCTTCTTTACCGCTCATTAGCGAGCTTAATACTTCGTCGACAATGCCGTCTTCAATTAGGGGTTGTATGCGTTTTGGTGTTTTCATTCGCCCGTTATACCTTAGTCCTCACAGTTAGGGAACCGTCAAAAAGTGGTCAAAGGCGTTATACTGCGCCAATTCCATTCGCTTATTCTACTTTTATTTATGCTAGACACTTTTGCCAACAGCACCGACATTCAGCCCTTAAGGCAACTTAGGCCTAGGCTGGTGCACCTTTACAACTGGGCGCAACGCACACCAGATTACAATGTAATTTGGGACCTATGCTGCGATCACGGCTTGCTTGGCTTACACCTGCATCAAGCCACTACAGCTTACGGCACACATGTGCACTTAGTTGATCAGGTTGAACCTATTGTAGATAAATTACAAACCCAATATGCACATAGGCAAGATGGCAACTTAAGTATTTGCCTCACCCCTGCCGAGCACATCCGGCTGGCCAAGCAGGCAAAGCAGCTTTTTATTATTGCAGGTGTTGGCGGTGAAACCGTAGCCTCTATCATTCAAAGCATATTACCTGCCATCCAGGCGCTGCCCCCTAGCCCACATCAACAAATAGATATGCTTATAAGCCCCAACAAGCATGTTTTTTCGCTGCGCCGCGCATTACAGGCAATGCCTTTTACACTTATTGAAGAAGAGTTTGTGTCAGATAAAGGCCGCCACCACGAGCATATGTTTTTACGTTATCAACCCGCCGCGCCCACGCCGCCTAGCGAGGTGGGCGATGCGCTATGGCTACCTGCCACACAGGACAAACGCATCTATATTGATAAGCTTATTAAGCACTACGGCGCGTTGAGCCAATATTCGCCTACGGCATTCAACCAGCAGGCTTTAGCCGCTTACCAAGCGCTTAAACACAAGCTGTTTGGCGAATAAAAGCTAGCCATTATCGGCTAAACAAATAGGGAAACAGCGCGCGAGTTTGCTCGGCGCTTAGGCCTTCTACCGTGTCAATATTGCGCTCGGGTATTTCGTCTGGGTTGGGGTAATGCGCCAGTACAGCCTCTAGGCTGGCCTCGCGAATAAGATGCAATAAGGGGTATGGCGAACGGTTAGTCAGGTTTTCCGCGTCGTCTGGATGCGCCCCAGCAAAACAATATTTGGGGTGGAAACTCGCCACTTGGTACACGCCTTCCCATTTATATTTTTGCAGCAGGCCATCTACCCAATCTAAAAAGTTGTTGTACTCATAAAAATCATCAAGGTAGCTGGGCAGTATTAGCAAGGTAGTTTCTACTTCTGGCTTAGTGTCCAACAACTCTAGCTCTGCTTTTAGCTCGTTTATTAGCTGCTCTTCATCCACAGCGCTGCTGACGCTAAACCGCACCTTACCCTCTGCAGTAGGCTTACCCGCAAAGGGGCAAAGGTTTAACCCAATAACCACATTGGCTAGCCATTGCTTTACGCTATTTACTACTGCTTGCGTTGAATCTTCCATCTTTTGCCCTCTAATTTTGGCGCAGATGATACACCCCTCGAACGGTTATTTCCCGCTGCGTTGTACCTAAAACTGGGTATTAACCACTTATTTATTGCCAAATATGTGCGATTTTGCGCCCATTTTGGCATCTGCACAGCAAGCCTTTGCAAGCCGTGGTAGACTGCGCGCCTTTAATTTTGCGAAAGCTTTTCTTTTCATCCGTAAACGAGGTTTTTTCATGTCGGATAACCAATACACCACCGTTGAACAACGTGTAAGCTACGGCATCGGCCGTCAAATGGGCGACCAACTTGCCAGCAACCCTTTCGAAGGCGTTGAACCATCTGCCGTTGCACAGGGTGTAATAGACGCGCTTGAGGGCAAAGAAAGCCCAGTAAGCCCAGAAGATTTAAACGAAGCTTTCCGCGTTATCCGCGAAAAACTTGAAGCCGAAGAAAAAGAGCGCGCAAAAACAATGGGCGCTGAAGGCGAAGCCTTTTTAGCTGAGAACGCCAAAAAAGAAGGCGTAACTGTTACCGAATCTGGCTTGCAGTACGAAATTTTAACCGAAGGCACTGGCGAAAAACCAAAAGCCACTTCAACCGTTAAAACTCACTACCACGGCACCTTAATTGACGGCACTGTGTTTGACAGCTCTGTAGAGCGCGGCCAACCAGCAGAATTCCCCGTTAACGGTGTAATCGCAGGCTGGACCGAAGCCCTACAATTGATGCCAGTAGGCTCTAAATGGCGCTTATCTATCCCTTACCAGCTAGCCTACGGCGAGCGCGGTGCTGGCGGCGCAATTAAGCCTTTCGCAGCACTTGTGTTCGACGTTGAATTGTTGGAAATTGTTGCCTAAGCAATTCTACGTGAACGGTAAGTTCGCGAACACAAAAAAAGGGGAAGCGTTTAGGCGCCTCCCCTTTTTTATTTGCTTAAATACGTTACTACTTTGCGAACTACAGCTTTACAAACCTATCAAGCAATTACTCTCTTTTTCTATAGCTTACCAAAGGTTCTTCTAGGCTGAACCGCCCCAATTTACCTGCGCGCAGCTCGCGTACAAACAATTCGCCAATACGGGTTAAGTCGGGCAAACCGTTTTTCTTACAGCCCCGCTTCATGGCTAACTCTTCTAGCATTGCCGTGGCCGATTCACAAAGCTCATCAAACTGGTAGCGTTTGCGTATTGCCTCTGGGTAGCGTTGCAGCATGTAATCCATAGCGAATACCGCTAAATCATCGTACTCCAATGCGGTATCGCGTATGGCACCACTAGCCGCCAACCGGTAATTGATCATTTCGTTTTTAGAGCCAGGCCAGGTCATTCCTGGGGTGTCTATTAAAAAGAAGTTATCGGAAATACGTATTTTTTGTTGCGCTTTGGTTACCGCAGGCTCGTTGCCAACCGGTGCAATTTTTTTGCCCGCCAGCGTATTAATAAGGGTGGATTTACCCACATTGGGAATACCCATAATTAATGCGCGAATGGGCTTTAAAGACGTGCCCCTATTAGGTAATAGCTTGCGAATACGATCGGGGATAGTTTTGGCTATGGATACCTTATCGGTAGTAATCGCCAAGGAATCCATATTGCGCTGCTCGCGAAAAAACGCCTGCCAAGCCTTAGTAATAGTAGGGTCAGCGAGGTCCGATTTACTCAGCACCTTTAGGTAGGGTTTGTCGCCACGCAGGGTTTCTATCATGGGGTTGGTGCTCGAAGCTGGCAGTCGCGCATCCAGCACTTCAATAACTACATCCACCGCGGGCATAATTTCTTTTACTTTGTTCCGCGCCTTATTCATATGGCCCGGATACCAATTAATTAACATACGCTACCTTAATAAAACCTGCTTATTCTTCAATAGACCGATATAATCGCGCCGAAAGAAAATAGGGTTAACCGCCAAGCTTGAAATAGCGCAAAAAAGCGCATACATAAGCCAAGCTTGCCGTTAAGGCCGCTATAATACACGCAAACCCGCCTAGCCACACGGGCAGCGTCCTTCATCCGTTAACACCATGTTATTGAGGATACCCTGTGATTAATGAAATTGCCGAAATGCTTGCCGCCCGCTCTTTAAAAACGGCCTACCCGTTAGAGCTGCCCACAATGGACGACATAGTTGAAGCACACGAAGCCATGCTAATATCTGTGCCCGCCGATTTTAGAGATTACCTGCTGCACTCTAGCAACTGCATATATGGGCGTTTAGAGCCTGTTACGGTAGCCGATCGCAACAGCCACACCTACCTGCCAGAAGTAGCCGCCGAAGCTTGGTCTCGCGGTATGCCGCGTGAAATGATCCCCCTATGTGTAGACGGCGATAATGTTTATTGCGTAGCAGAAGATGGCGAAGTGTTTTTGTGGGAAGGCGACGACGACATGGAATCCGTTGCAGAAGATGTATGGCAGTGGGTGCGCGATGTATGGCTAGAGAGCTAGCCCCTTTAAAAATAAATTCGCGTCACAATATAAGTGTTCACAATCAATATTTATATTTAGGGGCTCTTTAACCCAGCCCCTTTCAACTTAAGCGCCCTTACAAAGGTGCGCCTCACCAAATGGAGTTACACATGGCTACAGTTACCCTAAAAGGCAATGCATTTAATACCGTTGGCAACCTACCTTCAGCAGGCAGCGCCGCCCCAGACTTCAAACTTGTTAAAACCGATTTGAGCGAAGTATCGCTTGCAGACTTTGCCGGCAAAAAGCTCATCTTGAACATTTTTCCATCAGTAGATACCGGCACCTGTGCCACATCCGTACGCACTTTTAACGAAAAAGCAGCAAGCTTAGAAAACACCGCTGTACTGTGTGTATCTTTAGACTTACCTTTCGCCCTAGGCCGTTTTTGCGGTGCAGAAGGCATAGATAAAGTAGATTCAGCATCTGGCTTCCGCTCTAGCTTTGGTGCCGATTACGGCGTTGCCTTCCAAGACGGTCCTTTGGCTGGCTTGTACTCACGTAGCATTGTTGTTATCGACGAAAGCGGCAAAGTAGCTTACGTAGAGCAAGTAGCAGAAACCGTAGATGAGCCTAACTACGAAGCAGCTTTAGCCGCACTATAAGCGTGCTATTCCGGCGATTACCCCCTGTGTAATCGCCGAATTTCAACTTTTCTTTCCCCTCCTGCCAACTCAACCATCAAACACGCTTAAATTTATGCGTAAAAGCGGTTAGAATCCACGGCTTTCCAAACCAGAATAAGAGAGCGCGTGATGGGCAGAGCCTTCCAAAACCGTAAAGAATCCATGGCGAAAACCTCGGATCAGAACGCCAAGGTTTACAGTAAATACAGCCGTGAAATATACACGTGTGCCAAATCTGGCGGCGTAGACCCAGATGGCAACTTGAGCTTGCGCAGCCTGCTAGACAGAGCCAAAAAAGACCAAGTACCCAGCCACGTTATTCAAAAAGCCATAGACAAAGCAAAAGGCGGTGGCGGCGAAGACTTTGCTACCGCACGCTACGAGGGCTTTGGCCCAGGCAACTGCATGGTTATTGTGGATTGCCTAACCGACAACCCTAACCGCACCTACGGCGACGTGCGCACCTGCTTTAACAAGGCTAAAGCCAAAATAGGCAGCCAAGGCACGGTAATGCACATGTTCGACCACTGTGCGATTTTTGTGTTTGCCGGTGACGACGAAGAAGCCATTTTAGAAGCGTTAATGATGGCCGATGTCGATGTGACCGATATAGAGTGTGAAGACGGTAAAATTACGGTATTTACACCCCACACTGAATACGGCAAAGCGAAAACCGCCTTGGCCGAAGTGACCAACGGCGCCGAATTTGAAGTGGACGAAATTCAATTTGTACCACAAACCCAAACCGCAATTAGCGGCGACGACATTGAAGTATTCGAAAAATTCTTAAGTATGCTAGACGACTTGGACGATGTGCAAAACGTTTACCATAACGCTGAATACTAAGCGTTAACGTAACGCTACTATAGGGCGCTTAGCCAAAGCAGGCGCCCTATCTCTTGGCTCTTTTTTCTTCTCTTTTCTCTTTTCTCTTTTCTCTCTTATCTCTTCTCTCTTTTTATGACTCTATCCTCTACCACCAAACCCATTGCTCCATAATACGTTTAAAACCTAGCCCCACTTACGTTTACCACCTAGGCCTGCTTTTGCAATTCGGCTTTATACTGTTTGCGATACTGCGCGGGTGTAATGCCTAAGTTCGATTTGAACACACGGTAAAAACTATTCCTATTATTAAACCCTGCCTGAAAAGCAATATCGGTTACGGAGTAATTTACGGTTTGATCTTGCAGTAATAACAGCGCGGCGTTAAAGCGATAGCTATTCATCCAATCGTAAAAGTTGGTATGTAAGTGTACGTTTAAAAGCTCAGAAAACATGTGCGTGGTTATTCCCAACCGCCCAGCCATGCTTGTTAAATTTTCGTCTGGCTCTAAGTGGGGCTTATCAGTTTCCATTATTGTTGCAAGGGTATTAATTAGCGTAGTTGCAACTTGATCACTCAACTCCAAGTAACGCACATTATTCTTGGCTGCTGGTGATTCGTCTGCGGCGACTTCGCTTATTTTATGCTGCTCGCCTGTATTGGTTTGTACGTGTTCAATTGTTTGTGCGTCATCTAGTTCAAAAAGCGCGGGTTTAATTAGAGTAAATAACACTATACCGTTTACATAAATAGCAAATACGCATGCAATGCTATTGAGCGCTAAAAAGTCTAAATGCACATTTGAGTGTAGAGCTACTAGCACACCTATATCCATTGCACACAGCAATAACAAGCCTGCCAATAAATATTGCAACCAATAAAAAGTAGATTTTCGATAGCTACTATTAAGCCTGCGTAAGCGCGATGCGTTTTTTACTAAGGTATGGCCCGCAAGCGTACAATAGGCAGCCACCACAGCGGTTACTATAACGAAATAACCATAGGGTATTGCACTACTTATTAATAATTGGGTGACCACAAACAAACCACAAACTGCGCACATATGGTTCGCTATGCCACGCGGTGTATTTGGTAATAACAACATTTCACGCGCAATAAAATACATAAGCGGCCCATACCACCATGTAAGCGTGGAACGCACAAACGAAAAAAATGCAGGTATTTCTGCACTAATCAGCTGCAAATAACCAACCAAAGGGGGAACAAGTAATACAAGCACAAATACGCCCGTAAACTGGCGTACTTTTTTAGGGCCAGCGTGATTCACCCAAAGGTTCACGCTCGTCCACGCCCCCAAGCAAAGGGAGCAAATAAATAAAAACTTTAGCCATTCATCCATCAAAACGCTGCTGCCCTACTCGTGAATTTTTAATCGCATCCGTGCGCATACATCTCCAAAAAATGAATTATTCAGTATCAAACAAGGTGAAAGTACCACCGAAAATGATTAAGCCAAAACCAAAGTTTTGATACCAAGTACCCGATGTGGATGAGTCAAAAGAATAAACCATAGTATAAGGAAGGGTAAAAAAGTCGGTATTCTGAACCACTTGTTCCACCGCAGTATTAGCTGAAACTTTGGTGTACGCGTATGTGCCCCAATGATCCACCGTTGCAGGGCCAAAACCTAAACCAGTATAGGTGCCATCGGCATTATACGACTGTATTACCACCCCAGAAGCAGGGTGAGTACCCGCAGGCAGCGAGGAGATAGCGCTGTCGATAACCAATGCCACACTTTTGCCCGCGGTAGATTCAGGCGCGAAAGGCTCCACCTCACTATGCTTTGCTACGGTAAAGTGCCCACCTAAGCTATCGCCATTATCGAAAACCTGCTGCCATTCGCCACCAGCGGCAGATTCAAACCTGTATTCCAAACGATAGGCTTGATTGCCAAAAATGGCTGAAGTGCCTTTTTCTACCGCAGTGTGCCAACGGTGCACCCTATATACATATTCGCCAGCACCTTCCAGAGCAAGCGCATCCCCTACGGTTTTAACCGCCACCTGACTGCGACTATAGTCACGCACTACCACCCCTTGAGATGGATAGCTTTGCGGCACCTGTGCATTCACGTTTTCGATAGTTAATACAATGCTTTTGCCGTTCAAGCTAAATGGCGTGGCATTGCTATGCCCCCACTTTTGGATATGGTGCGTTGCCCGCTCGCCGATGCTTTTTTCATGGCTAGCGTACGCGTTACCACTTCCAACCAAAAACATGCTGCTAGCGACTACAACACTAATGCCCGCCCATACATGCCTAACGTGGGTAAGGCCCAGCCAGTTATTATTTTTCATACTACACACTCCCTTTAACTATCTATTGTGGAACGCAGTGTTGCTGCGCTGGCCGCTATAGTGCACAAAAGGCGAGGTGTAACTGTGTATTTAGATGGAGAATGACAAAAACCGTTAGCTTGCAGGCATACAACAGCGTTTATACTTCTTACCACTGCCACATGGGCACTGAGCGTTTTTAGTGATTTTTATATCTTGCGCAATGTGCAATACATCTTGATTGTAAATAGCGGTTAGCGATTCAAATAGCTGTGGGTGCTTATCTTTAAGCATTGCCGGCCGCTCAAAGAAATATTCCGATGCTACTGCAAAAAATTCGGCTCGATTCGTAGCGCCGTAATCGCGAATATTGCTCTTACCCTTGTCAATATCTTCTATTTTGCGGCGCACCAGCTCAAACCATGGCACCGAGAATGCAAACTCCTTAAGTCGCTCTGGGTAGCCATCGCACTCGCCGTCGGCCATGTCTATTAAATGAACAAATTCGTGAATACCAACATTGTGCTTATCTTTGGCGTTGCTAAACCCTAAATGTAAGTGCGGCTTACTTAATACAAGCTTACCTGCCAATGGCCCTGTACCAACCATGCCGGTAATACAGGAGTCTGGCTGGCCAAACTGCAACTGTTCGTTAAATGCTTGATCCAGCAGGTACACAGTTTTTAAATTAAAGTAATGCCAGTGGGGAAACCCCCATACGGGTATTATCGCACTGGCGGCCACAAGCAGTCTGTCTTCATCGGTTACTGCACTGCTGCCCGCTTCCACTTGGGTGTAATGCAAAAACAACTGCACCCGTTGCTCAAATACTTTTTTATCTGCAGCACTTAGCACCCTATAGAAGGTAACCTTTTGATTGAGCACTTCGCTCCAGTCACTGGGCCACGCAGGTAGCACCGGCGGCGCCAACCCCAACCAGCGTTTAATTATTACCCACATATGTTTATCCCTTTTTACTGTTAGTACATTTCTATTATTGTTGTATTAATTACGGCTAAGCGAGTATTAGCCAACCTCAACTTACATCGCCATCCACATAATACCAACGCCCATTCTCGCGCTTAAACGTAGAGCGTTCGCACATTGCTTGTTCACTACCATTTTCATCTAAATACCAAGCGCAAAAGCTCACCCAGCCATCGTTACCCTTTTGGCCTTTTTCTAAAACATCTAACCGCACCCATTCGCAACTTTTTTGCGAAAGCTCAACCGAGCTTAAATGCTGACTGGTTAAAGGCCACCATGTTGCCAATAAGTAATCGCCATAATTACCTAATGCGTAAGCAGTAAAGCGAGAGCGCATTAATTGCTCTGGGGTTTTGGCCGCGGGCTTACGCTGTAAATCTGCTTTCGAAGAAAATATAAACCTGCCACAGCAGGTATTAAATGCTTTGCCACTAGTACACGGGCACACACTCATTGTAACCACTCCCAAATACATAACAGGCGGATAATGCCAGACAAAAGCCGAATAACCAAACGGGCCAGTAGCATTCCATTAAGTGATAGGAGCAATACAAATCATTCATTAGACGAATACCCTATTGCGCCCTACCATACCCGCGTATTCTTTTAACTTCCATTAGCTTACATTCACTTACATAAACCTACATTAATTTAAGAGCAACTCATGACGCTTTGGATAGCCTTCACCCTTATGGCGGTAGTCATGCAGGCTGTGCGCACCGCGGCACAAAAAGACCTGTCACGCGCGCTTAGCCCAATGGCGACAACGCTTACCCGTTATTTATACGGCATTCCTTTTGTTGCTCTATACCTAGTGGTGCTTTTACAAACCAATACCGAATGGGCAAATAGCTTTAACTATGCGCAACTTAATAATGCACGGTTTCTAGTATTTGCAACCGTTGCGGCAATAGTGCAAATAATTGCCACAGCGTTTATGGTAAAAATGTTTACGCTTAAAAACTTTGCAATAGCAACCAGCTTTGCTAAAACAGAAGCTATTCAAGTTGCGCTATTTGCTTCTGTTTTCTTTCAGGATCACCTCAACGTATATGGCTGGGTTTCGGTATTCATTGGCGTGGTAGGCGTATTGTTTGTTTCGGGTTTGAAAATTGGTAAACCCCAATCCATTAGCTCAGCAACTATTTTTTACGGTACGCTTTCTGGCGCTCTGTTCGCTTGGACTAGCCTCAGCTTACGCGAAGCCAGCCTATCGCTGGACTTGCCGCTAGTATACAGCGCTGCACTCACACTAATGTATATGGTAATTATTCAAACGGCTATTTGCGCTATATACATCACTTTTAAAGAAAGGAAACAATGGCAAAAACTTATGGCCCTACAAAAGCGTGGGCTATTTGTAGGTGCTACAAGTGCATTAGGCTCTGTGGGCTGGTTTACGGCAATGAGTTTACAAAACCCGGCGCTAGTAAAAACACTCGGCCAAGTAGAATTTTTTATAACACTGGGTATAACCCACTTCTACTTTAAAGAACGCATAAAGTGGCAAGAAATGGTGGGCATAATGTGTATTTTTGCGAGTATTTTGCTTATTTTGTATGTGTAGCGAAGATAGAAGACGAAAGACAGAGGACAGAGAGTATTGTCTAAGCCTCTGAGTATTTAGCAGCGTTTAATTTGGGCTTATATAAAAACCTAAATACTTTTATTCTGTAGTTTGAAGCCTTTGCCAATGAACTTCTGCATCACCATTATCGGCGTTTACAAATATCGAATCGCCGGTAATGGTAACCGACATAGTCATAGTGCGAGCAAGTAACTTGGTGACGCTTTGAATTTGGTCCCACGGGAATTGCACAACAGAAACATCTAACGCCTCTAATTTCTTCTGCTCTTGGCTCCACCACACATCAGATTTGCTATTAAAGGTGTACACCTTTACTTTTTTGGCTAAACGCGTAGCTTTTTTAATTTTTTCTGCAGCAGGCTCCCCAACTTCCACCCAAAGGTTTATTTGGTCATCTAAGCTCTTGGCCCATAAATCTGGCGTTTCAGGTGTTGATAAACCTTTGGTAAACGCTAATCCCTCGCAGGCCTCTAAACAATAAGCCAGCACACGCACCATCATCCGCTCGGCGTTTTCCGACGGGTGCTGTGCAACCGTTAGCTGCATAGAGTTATAGAAGTCTCTATTTAAATCCGAAATAGAAAGTGCAAATTTGTATATTGTGGCATTAAGGGCCATAGGGTTAACTCAGTTAATTAATGTAAGTTTCTCGCTACGCCAAGGTACGCTGAAAAAATTGCTGCGCTTTGGAATACATCTCCAACGCTAACGCAGGGTCATAACGCTCGCCTTCGTCGCGCATAAACGCGTGCTGTGCGTTAACCTCAAGCCATTGATAATTTAAACCTATTGCCTGAAAGTGCATATACATCATTTGCCGACCCTCGACAGGCACGTGCGGGTCTTGCTTACCAAAAACTAATACCACTTCGCAGGTTATGTCTTTAGCGCGGGTGAAGCTGTCGTTTGCTGGCTCGCAAGGTAGAGTGTTGCTGTGAATGTCCGTTGGGTATAAACAAAACGCACCGGAAATATTAGGGTTTAAAGCCGCTCTAAAAGCAAGGTGCCCACCAATACATACGCCCATTGCGCCAACTTTGCCGGTGCAATAGGGTTGCGCCTGTACAAATTCTATTATTGCTTGCGTGTCGCTATCGTGGCTTTCTAGTGGTTTGGCCCACTTATCGTTATTGCCTTTGTCTTTGCCTGCATCGTCATAACCAAGCACAGTGCCCATTGGGTTTAACTCATGAAACACTTCTGGCACTATTACAACAAACCCCAACCCGGCTAATATATTCGCACTGCGGGCTATGGGCGCTGTAATTTGAAATATTTCCGAATAAAAAATAATACAAGGGAAGCTTCCATCAACATTTGGACGAAATACTTGGGCCTGCATTTCGCCTGTTGCAGTAGCAAGCTTCACAAATTCATTTCTAGTAATCATTCGGCTTTCTCTTCTCTTTTATTAATCTTTTAAGGCCATAATTTATGGGGCTTAATTTAAAACATTAGTTTAAGACGCTAGCTTACGCCAATAGTTAATGACCGCAATTAATGCTCTTACTTTAAGGGCGAGCTATAAAAATACGTTAAAAGTTTCATCGGTATAAATAACGCCATCAATAGCTAACGTAATACGCCACGGGCCAGCTTTATTTTCTATTGGCAACCAAATAGTATCACCAATAAAAAAATTCCAATCGTTTTGGCGGATATACACTTCGCCGGCGAAAGGAGCCATAGGCTCGCCATCTTCATCGGGTATATCTGGGTGATAAATACAGTATTGCAGCTTTCTGTTTTTTGCTTTTTTTATATTTACTACATAGCCAAATTCGATGTCTTTCTCACAGGGTATGTCGCGAGTCATTTTTAATAACCGGGGTAAGTCTTTAGATTCACTATCCCACTGCGTGTATATTCCCCAAGTATCTAATTTTACTTCAGCTTTCTTTTTCGCCATACAAATTATAAAAAACCTCTAATCTGGCCAACATGTTAACAAGGGCCAAAACAACCCGCCGCAAAACGCCCCTTGTAGAGGTTAAGCGTAAGGCCTAGTGAACAATCGAGTAACTGGTGGGGCCATTCGCCCCTAAGGGGCGCCAATATACCACCCATGGGGCAACTAATCATATAGTTAGAGGAACCACAGCCCGCCTAAACAGACTTGGCTTTTACCTTGCGCCTGCGTTTAAAGGCCTTGGGTTTAGCGGCAACACCTTTAAGGCCTATTGGCAAATTGCGCTGGCTCTCGGCAATAAGGGTTTGCAAACTAGCAACCAATGGCTTCATAAAAGTTGTGTATTGGGCTTCGCGTATAGAAATTGCGTTTAATACCAATTCCCACTGGGCGGTCATATCTGGTGTTGTGGCGGAGCTAGGCAAGGCCGCTACCAAGCCCCTGGCTGCGGGGGTGGAGTGTATTTGCTTGCCTTTTCGCACAAGAAAATTGCGCTTAAATAGCAATTCGATAATGCCTGCGCGTGTCGCTTCGGTACCTAAACCATCGGTATCTTTAAGTATTTTCTTAATATCGGGGTCGGTCACGTAACGCGCGATGCCCGTCATAGCGGCAAGCAGGCTGGCATCGGTAAAATATTTGGGGGGTTGGGTTTGCTTTTCTAGTAACTCGCCCTGCCTGCAGGCAACACTCTGCCCCACGTGTAAATCCGGTAGCGTAAGTGAGGGAAACTCGTCGTCATCTTTAGGGTTAGGCTCACCTCCCTTTCGTTCAAACAGTACCTTCCAACCCTGTTTATGTGTTAAACGAGCTTTAGATACAAATTGTCCGCCAGCTATTTTTAGGTGAATTACCGTGTCAGAATATTCCCATTTGGGGTAGAACTGACAAACATATTGCCGAGCAATTAGGCTGTATACCTTTTGCTCTTCGCTGGTTATCGATGAAAACGATACTTTCTTAGCAGTTGGAATAATCGCATGGTGCGCATCCACTTTAGCATCATTCCATGCTTTACTTTTTAACTTGCTGTTTGCACCGCTCACCGACTGCACTAGCTCGGCAACATTGGCAGATATTGCTTGCAAAACGTCATTTGCTTGATGCCAATGATCCGCCGGCAAGTAGCGGCTATCTGAACGCGGGTAAGTAATAAGCTTGTGTTTTTCGTATAGGTTTTGGCAAATATCCAGCACTTTTTGTGCGGCAAAGCCAAACCGTTTTGCGGCATCTATTTGTAACGACGACAAATTATAAGGAAGCGGCGCGGCTTGTGCTTTGGCTTTTTTATCTACTTTTTCGACAACGCCATTTTCACCCGTTATGCGCGCAATAACGTTTTGGGCTAACTTCTTGCTAAGTACACGCCCATCTTCATCCATATAGGGCTCGCATGCCTCGCTTGGCAACCATTTGGCGGTAAATGCAGTCGGCTCACCAGTTAAAGTGGTTAAATGTGCTAATACTTCGTAAAACGGTTTTGAAACAAACTCTTCAATTGCCCTATCGCGCTCTACAACCATACCCAGTATGGGCGTTTGCACACGCCCAACAGAAAGCAGCCCTTCGTACCCCACTTTACGCCCTTGCAAGGTATAGGCACGAGTCATGTTAATACCGTATAACCAATCTGCACGCGAACGAGCAAGCGCCGACGTGGCTAATGGAATAAATTCTTTATTTGACCGCAATGTATCGAGGGAGCGTTTAACGGCAGCGGGGTTGAGATCGTTAATTAAACAGCGCTGAACGGATTCGCGCTTTGCACCTTTCACCCCAAGAAAATCAATTACTTGGTCGACTAATAACTGCCCTTCACGATCTGGGTCGCCTGCGTGCACAATGCAGGTGGCTTCCTTCACCAATTTGCGCAAAGCCGTTAGCTGCTTACGGGTTTTAGATTTTGGCTTTAGCTGCCATTGATCGGGAATGATAGGCAAATGCTCTAAACGCCACTGCTTGAACACTGGGTTATAGGCTTCGGGCTCGGCTTGCTCTAACAAATGCCCTATACACCAACTAACAACGTCGCCATTGCCGCACCGAATAAAACCATCACCCCGCGAGTGGGGTTTTGGTAA
Organism: Saccharophagus degradans 2-40; assembly: GCF_000013665.1. Taxonomy (NCBI): domain Bacteria; kingdom Pseudomonadati; phylum Pseudomonadota; class Gammaproteobacteria; order Cellvibrionales; family Cellvibrionaceae; genus Saccharophagus; species Saccharophagus degradans. The sequence goes on along the minus strand of NC_007912.1, from coordinate 1,987,861 downwards.
AACGTCGGCGATAGCGCGCCCTAGGCTGGGTTTTTCGGCAATAAATAGTCGCATGCCGAAAGAATACTGTTGTTATATACAGCTGTCTAGCTGTTTTTAGCGGCGCGAACCGTCACCCAACTAAAGGGGTTTTCTACCAGCCTCAACAATTCGATCCGCCGGTACGCGCAACTGCTGCAATAGATATTGCTTAAAGCTGGGTTCGTAGGGTTGCAGGTCTACGGCTTTTGCCATACACAGCATCCAAGCATCTGCGTCTTCAGGAGTTGCAGCTAGGTGCCTATGGGCACCAGGAATATTAATAGAACCAAAATGTTGAGCATACAGCCTAGGGCCTCCAAGCCAGCCAGATAGAAAATATGCCAGCTTTTTACGCGACTCTGCCAAGCTCTGAGCATGCATGCTGCGCAGTTTAGCTGCCTCTGGCAGAGTATCCATAAAATGGTAAAACGCATCCACCAAACGGGTAATGCCTTCTATCTCACCTGCGGCTTTATATGAGGCGTCACCTTGGCCATAACCATACTCATTCAACCGTACTATCAATGCATACTCCTAATTGGTCATTCTTTACGCTTAACAGAGGTTAATACTCTAGCCCTAGGGCAGCCAAATGGTGCATTTTACAGGTATAATCGCCGGCTCATTAATAGGTAGATTTAACTCATGGCAATTATTAGATACATACTTGGACGCATAATCCTGCTATTGGATTGGCTTTTTACCCCCAAAAGCGTAAAACGCGACCCAGAGCTGCAAGCACAGCTAGACCTAAAGATGGCGAACTATACCTTATACCAATACCTTGCATGCCCCTTTTGCGTAAAAGTACGCCGCGCACTAAAACGCAATAGCCTTTTGGTAGAAACTCGAGATGCAAAACGCTGCGAGACGACAAAGAAAGAACTTTTAGAGGGTGGCGGTAAGCTAAAAGTACCCTGCTTAAGAATTGAGGGTAACGATGGCAGCGTGAGCTGGCTTTACCAGTCATCCGATATTATTCATTATTTAGAAGCGCAAATACCGCGCTAAACGAATCTAAATATACCCGCTTAGGGCTCGTACACGGGCCCTACATCTTCTAAGTGCGTTAAGTACACGCGCACATCAAACTCAAGCTGATGATAATTGGGCTGCATGTGGCGACAAAGCTGATAAAACGCCTTGTTATGCTCCTTTTCTTTTAAGTGCGCCAACTCGTGCACAACAATCATATTAAGAAACGGCTCGGGAGTGCGTTTAAATACACTGCTCACTCGCAACTCATTTTTAGCCTTTAACTTGCCACCTTGTACCCTAGAAACATAGGTATGCAGGCCTAGCGCATTGTTCACCACATGAATTTTATTGTCGTACACCACTTTACTTAATGGGGCTGTCTTTTTCATGTATTGATTTTTTAGCTCCATCGCGTATTCTCGCAAATCGCCATCCGTCGCCACGCTGTGCACAGAGGGGTATTGACTGCGCAAATAATCAGCTACGCGATTTTGTTCAAACAAACGTTGAATTTTTTGCTGAAGCTCTGCGGGGTATGCGGATAGGTATTTGGTGGTTTTCATGGGCTTGCACAAGCTAAAAGAGGCAGTATAACTTAGCCGCTAAGCAATAGTAACTGCACAAGCCTGCCCCTACAGGGGCGGGAATGAAGCTGAGTGTATGAAACAAACGTTAGTTCAACTTTACTTTTCCACCATCAACATCCACTTGACCAGACGAATTAATCGCGATTTTACTGCCGGTAATTTCAATAGAGCTGCCACCAACCTTAAGAATAATTTTACTGCCCGCTTCCAAGACTAACTCTTTACCCACCTTGTGTACGCTTTTTTTGCCTACTTCTGTAATTTGATTATTCTTAATATTGTTTTGTTGATCTTTACCAACAGTGATAGTCTGCTTATTTTTAATTGTTTCAGTATGGTCGTTACCAACATCCATTTTACGATCGTGTTTTATTGCGGATGTTTGATCGTTGCCAACCTCACGCGTTTCATCGTTTTTTACAACAGCGTTTAAGTCTTTTTCTGCTTGGAAATAGACTTCTTCTTTACCCTTGGTGTCCTCGAAGTACAACTCGTTAAAATTTGTTTCGCCACCACCTTTGGTAGAACGGGTTCTTACTCCAGAACGCGAGCCAAGCTGCTCAGAATACGGTGGCTTATGCTCTTGGTGAAACAATGACCCTATAACAAATGGTCTATCTGGGTTGCCGTTTTCAAACGCCACAACCACTTCGTGGCCGATTCGAGGTGTAAAGTGGGCACCATAATTGTTCCCAGCAAAGCCCTGCATCACCCTTAGCCAACAGGTTGAGTTTTCATCCTTTTTACCGGCTCGGTCCCAGTGAAACTGTGCTTTAATTCGACCTAATTGATCGGTATGTATTTCTTCGCCTTTTGGCCCAGTTACCACCGCCGTTTGTAAGCTATTAATGGTTGGGGTAGAGCTGGCCGGAAATAATAAATTTCCTTTAGGTAACGCTTCTACAAAGCAATTCATTACACCAGAGGTGTCGTCTGCATTAATAGTAACATTCGTTAAAGTAAACTCTTTGCCTTTATCGGCGAAGTTTGCCGCACCAGGCAGAGCCACTTGTATAGTATGGCCAACTTTTAAATGCCTACAGTTGCCCGCTCCCTGCGAAATCACAGCCTGACTGGCACCATGACCTTTTGTAGATACGCTACCCTTACCCTCTTCCGAGGTATGAAATTGCTCGCTATAGGAGTAGTACTCTATATCCGTAACTTTTGGGATTTTAAGCGCATCGCCTTTAATTTTTTCCGAGCCTTCAATTAACTGCGTAGGCTTTAAATAATTATATGTTCGCTGTGTATACGTGCCAGCAACAAACTTACCAGTACTTTGCCAATGAGAGAAATGATCAAAAGCTGGTGTACCAGCTTGAATCTCGACTATTTTAGGCTTGTTATCCGCAAGGGAACGAATATTAGCCACATCGACGATATGCAGTTTATGGGCGCCATTATCATGTAAAAAATAGTAGGCCAGCCCTTCTCTTTGACACAACCGATTAAAGAAATTTAGATCTGTTTCATCGTATTGTGTACAGTAGCGCCACTCTGGGTGCTCGCCACTAATATCGAATTTGTAATCTGCGATAGACCCTAAGGGCTTGAACACTTCTTCTATAATCTGTTTAACATTTTTCTCTTGGAAAATACGATTATCCCTGCGCTTTCCCGACAACAACTGCAACCAAGACACAACCGTTAGCTTATAAGTACTTCTTTGCCCTGCTCGTTCACTGCCAGTAGCAGTAATTTCTTGAATATAGCCGTTAAAATAGCGCAAAGAGTTATCTTGCTGAACTAACACTGCAGTGAGGGGCGTTCCAACTAAATCTTCTGCAGTTAAATCGTGACGCTTCTCAGAAAAGGCCGTCACAACAATAGAAAAACCTTCCGACAGGGTTTCAGAAATAGATAAACGCGTTGCAATTAGTGCATTATCGGGTAATACAGTACTAACTCTAACTAGATTTTTATCTTGCGTAGATTCAGCGTTGGCCATTAAATATCCTTATTTTTAAGCTAGCTGTAAAGGAGTTATGAGAAGAAGAGATTTGGGAATGAAATACAAATAGAACAGTAACTAAATAGCGACGCGCAATGCGCGCCGCAAACACACATTAACGCTTAACGTTAGATGCGGTATCGAAGCCAACTGCAATAGCAGCTTCAGCATTGCCATCTTCGTCGTACGGAGTGTACTTAACTTCAACATCAACGAATGTAATGGTGAAAGTTTCGGTAGGACGATGATTGTCTTGACTAACAGCGTTTACAGAGTAGCTGCTGATAAGTGCATTTTTCAAAGTGTATTCCATATACACGTCTGCACCAGAGCCAGAACCTGTTTTGCTTAGGTGAATTTTTACTTCTTTACCAGTACCACAACATGACTCGATAAATAGCTTTGGAGTAGAGCTATCCATGTAGCGAGTAACGTGCAAATCACTGATTACAGCGTTAGAAGACTCTCTATCGCCCTGTGTAGAACTGTTAGAGGTAATGTTACGACCAACTCCCCACGAAACGGCTTCAACGTCCATCCATCCTTTATGGCCGCTATCTGAAGACTCACCTTTGATTCCTTCATAATTTACAAAAATAGACATATCCTATTCCTTTATCCTTTAATGTTTCGCTAAATTTAAACGCCTTTAAGTCATTTTTAAAGACAAAAAAATTATATATTATTCGGTTTTAATTCTGGATGAATAAAATAATTTTTTGTCTTTTTTGTTATCCAGTTACCGTTTTTTTAATTTTCATGTCGTCTGTATTTTCTTTTTTTGAATTTATTTTAACAACAAATTCCCCTTCTTCGCTTACATCTACCTCAACAGACTCCAAAGCCTTATCCAATGCTATCTCGGTAAGTATTTTCTCTGCCAACACTGGCAGCAAAGTGTTATTTAACAAGGCAGATATTTTTCGTGCTCCAGTGTCGGATTGCGCACACAATGACACAACATGCTCAACAAGTTTATCTGAATAATTCAGCTCAACTTTATAATTAGTTTCCACTCGTTGCTGAATAGCATGTAATTGCATTACCGCAATTTCAGATAAACACTGCTCATCTAGCGGGTAGTATGGAATCAAATTGATACGCCCCAAAAAGGCAGGTTTATATGTTTCACGCAAGGTACCCTCTATTGCTTCAAGCAATGCTTTTGGCTCGGGCTTAGTTTCGGGGTCGATGCACAGTTGTTCTATTTGAGCGCTGGCTGTATTACTTGTCATTATTATTACAGTATTTTTAAAATCTATATCTCTACCTTCGCCGTCTCGCAAAATACCCTTATCAAAAACCTGATAAAAAATATCTTGTACGCCTGGATGCGCCTTTTCCATTTCGTCTAATAGCACAACACTATAGGGCTTGCGTCTGACGGCTTCGGTAAGCACGCCACCCTCGCCATATCCAACATAACCGGGGGGCGACCCCATAAGCATAGATACCTTATGCTCCTCTTTAAATTCTGACATGTTAATGACGGTCATATTTTGTTCTGATCCGTATAACTGTTCAGCTAAGGTTAGTGCCGTTTCTGTTTTACCCACACCACTTGGGCCAACCAACATAAATACGCCTAATGGCCGCTTAGGGTCACTTAGTTTCGCTCTTGCAGTTTGAACAGCTTTAGAAATAAGCTTTAAGCCGTGACTCTGCCCAATCACACGTTTTTCCATTGTTTGCTCTAGCGACAATACATTTTGAATCTCGTCACTTTGCATACGGCCAACGGGTATTCCTGTCCAGTCAGCTACAACCTCTGCTACAACCTGCTCATCTACGCATTCATAAATTAGAGGCTGACTACCAGAAATACTTTTTAATTTGACGCGCAACTCTGCTATTAACGTATTTGTTAAATCAGTCGCACTTTCTTCATTATCAGAATCCTGTACTTTTTCCTCAGCCTTTTCACGCGCACTATTAATTTGATTAATTATCTGCTTTTCTTGTTCCCATCTCGCGCATAGGCTTTGGTAGCGCTCGGTAATACCTACCTTTTTAACTTCAAGTTCAACAATACTCGCTGAGTGCTCGTAACCTTTTTCAGCTTCTTGATTTAACCGCTCAATTTCAAACTCAATGTTTTTTATTTCCTGTGAATATTGAACAATTCGAGCAGGCGTGGTGTTTTGACTAAGATTTACACGCGCGCAGGCGGTATCGAGTAGGCTTACACACTTATCAGGTAGTTGACGACCAGGAATGTAGCGGTGGGATAAATTAACCGAAGCGCTAACCGCGGCGTCAAGTATTACTACCTTGTGATGTTGCTCTAAGGTTGGAGCAGCATTGCGAAGCATAATAATGGCTTTATCTACACTCGGCTCCTCTACTTTCACAACCTGAAAGCGCCGAGTAAGTGCGGCATCTGATTCAAAATACTTTTTGTACTCGGCCCAGGTAGTTGCTGCTATTGTGCGCAACTCACCGCGCGCCAAAGCAGGCTTTAATAGATTGGCAGCATCTCCGCTACCGGCCTGATTGCCCGCACCAATAAGTGTATGAGCCTCATCGATAAACAAAATTATGGACTGTACAGACTGCTGTACCTCTTTAATTACATTCTTAAGCCTGTTTTCGAACTCGCCCTTTACTCCAGCCCCTGCTTGTAGTAAGCCTAAATCTAAACTTCTAATTTCTACATTTTCTATCGCAGTGGGAACATCCCCCTGCGCAATTTTAACGGCCAAACCTTCTACAACAGCTGTTTTACCAACACCAGCCTCCCCCGTTAAAATGGGGTTGTTCTGTTTTCTTCTGCACAGTACATCGATGATCTGTCTTATTTCGTCATCACGCCCAAGAATTGAGTCTATTTTCCCATCCTTGGCTTGCTGAGTAAGGTTTGTTGTGAACTGATCTAAGCTGGGTGTTTTAGTTAATTTTTTGTTAGTAGCTTCACCCTGGTCTTGCAGCGCTTCACCGCGCAACAAGGTTTCGCACTGAGTGCGAATTTCTTCACCACTAATAGCCTCGAATTGTTTAGATATTTTACCAATTTTTGTTTTAAGACCAGCACTATCTACTAGCGCCAACAATATATGCACGGGTAAAACCTGCACAGACGCATACTGACTGGAAGCGATCATCCAAGCTTCAAACAATAGCCGCACAATGTCTGGCGATATTTTAGGAAACCCATCATTCCCTGTTTTTGTGTTCTCTAGCGCCAAATCCAAATCCGCATGCACGCGATCCACATCGACGTTAAAGTGTTTCAATATCGCTATTATTTCACGCTGTTCCTCTGCAAGAGCTTCGGTAAGCCAGTGCTCAACATCAATATAAAAGTGCGAGCGCGAAGACGCCAACGCAATAGATTTCTCGAATAGCTCTTTGCTTTCATTCGATAGGTTTTTAACTAACTTTTCAAATTCCATTGTCATTTCCTTTAAATTATCGAGTAGCGTCACTCGTTCCTATTAATTGATACCGTAGCGATAAGTGGGTCTTTTTTAGTGCTTTTTAACCAACCGTTGCGCTGCAGGCGTAATCCTTTTCCAAGCGGCAGACTAAAGTCGGCCTTATTCTCCACTTTGAAATGCATATCAGCATTAATGTGCGCCGGCAAAAACCGGTTCATAAGTTTACGGGCACTTTTAAAAAATTCTGTACCAGGCCCTTTTCGTTGATATTGCTCGAGAGACATAGGGCCTACGTCTATCTCAATTTTACTTTGCACATCCCAACATCTTTTACCTAGTAATATGCCTGCACCAAGTCGTTGCTTTTTAGCCTTAGAAGAAAGGCAAAACTGATCGCGCTTTTCTATTTGCAGCCACTGCCCTTTAAAACTATTCACCTCTACTGGCAACCCAAAATAATCCATCAGAACAGCTCGTAGGGAGCTAACCGTGCGAACTTTTTTGGCAAAATGCCCAGCGTAGTAGCTCTGTAACTCAAAACGCTCTTGCTCACTAACTCCAGCCAAGCTTTCTATAACAGTGCTAAATACGTCCTTCTTTCCTAGCACCAAGCTAGCTTCGTATTGCGCTGTAAACTTATATTTTTGCCAGGCTCGATAAAATAGCGATACCAATCTATGATGAAAAATATCCAAAAAGTCGGCCATTGCCTTATCGCGTTGTTTAAGACGATCCATAATTAAACGCGTGTAGTGTAAAGGCAACACTCCTGCAGCGCCGGCAAGCCCAATAAAATTAACAACCACCAAATACTTATTTATTACACCGCCGCCCTCACCCGCTGCAGGCTTAACACTGGCAATGGAGGAAGCTCTAAAAGCAAGGTCGTATTTAGTTTTAAACCGAAGGGATTCATCCTGTGGTTGGCTGTCACTACCCAACTGCCCCACAACAGAGCTTGCCTGCTGTTGCGCGCATTGATGCGCCCGCTCCAGCAAGCTAACTAAAAAGAAAAAACTTATATTTTTATCCATACCGTCAACGACGGTATCAGCATTTATATAAGCTGCTGAAAACCTATCCGTGGCGGACATTCTATTAACCTTCCGGGTTTTTGTTTTATTTTAATAGACAACTGAGTAAAGCTATTTATTGCACAAAACTGAGCAAAAAACTCATCGAGAATATGACCAAACAGCACAACACTACTGCCACTGTAAAATTGCTCGTCGAACTCCAACTCTATCTTGGTACCTTGGCATATCGCGGATCGGCCCTGCTGAACAATGCGCGCGGTACTCGGTGAGGTATGCATATTGATAATGCCGTCAATCATTGATTGAGATTCTCGAGTACCCACTAAATCGTATAAACGTAAACTTTCTTTTAGTACACCCAGCCCATCTTTGCCGGCGAAGCTCTGCAGTGTAAGCTGCGCAATAAGTTGCCACCTTGTGGCCGACTTAAGTTTAGGCGATATAGTCGATGTAGCCGGTATAGTGAGTTTTACACGCATTCCGGCCCCACCTTCGATAAAATCGGTATGTGGCAATTCAGAGCCGAACGGCAGTTTTGCCGCTACGTCGCGATTATTACAAATAACATCTGCTCCAATAAGCCAGTCGCTTTGCAGGTTAACCACTTCGAATTTAGTATCGACAAACGAAATGTAGGTATCGGTACCGGCACTTACCCGGCCATTGTCAAAGCGAGTATTTTCTCGTCGCAAGCCCCAATAAACAGGGGAATCTGTTGAATGTGCTTGACGATGAGAACCATAGAAAGGCAAAAGCTCTTTCGTTTCACCTTCATTATTTTTGGCGTACACTCGGCTAACATGATGTACATCTGCGTAATCTGCGAGAGATCGATGCACTTCCAGCTTCGACTCCAGATTCACTTCTTTTGCACCGATGTACTCTATGCGACCTTCATAAAGGTTAACGATAGGCACGCAACCCAGCTGAAGGGTTGTCTCATCTACCCCTTGCACCAGCTCAGGGTCTGTTTCATCGAAATAAAAATACACGCTGAAGCCCGATTCAAACAAGGGCCATATTTCCCTCATGCCTACCAAATCGATAAAAAGAAATCGCTTTGGAAACGCAAAGAAATCCATTATTTTTTTATAGGTTACGCAAGTTCTACCGTCGAAGCTATCACCATACACCTCACCATTGCGTAGCAGCCCGCTCGCAACTAAGCGATTTGCAGGTAAACAAATTGGGTTGGGGTCCATAGCACTTTTTGCAATAGTAATACCTAGGGTACCTTGCATCAAATACTCAAATAACTTAAACGTTAGTTGAGACTGCCCATCGATATACAAGCTTAAAGAGTCGTTTTTAAACTCAGCAACTTTTGCACTTTCAAATGGTTTAACATCAAATGAAAGTACTGACTTTACCAGCAATCGCTCCTTGCCAGGTAAAACCAAATTTGGCGCCTTTGCTGGAGCATTTACAACCCTTGTATTTTCGATCGTAACGGGAAGTGCTTCTAGTTCGTTACAAGTAGAAAAAACACAATCCCCGTAACCCTCCCCTTTTACATGTAGTTTGCGCCCACATTCTATGGTTTGTGGAGAAGGAGTTTTTCTTATTACTCGAATCTGAGCAATACTCATTGCGGGGTACGGGGCATGAAATTCTGGGTACAGCACTCCCATTAACGCTTCTGTTAACTCAGGGAAACTGTCGTCAATTGTTTGCCGTATGCGTGCAGTTAAAAATGCAAATGATTCGATCAATCGAGAAACATGTGGATCTTCCACCGTTTCACTATCTAATCTAAGCCTGCCTGCAATTTTGGGATGTTGCTCTGAAAATTCAGCGCCCAATTTACGTACGTAACTAAGTTCCCTATTGTAATAGGAAAGTAAAGTATCATCCATGATTTACCTCCCTCAACTTGAGGGCTCTATCGGTTGTACGAACTCTTGAATCAAATATTAGGGGCACTGGGTCTGGCTCTATTAACAATGTTGCAGATATTTTTAAATATAAGGTTCGCTGAAAATCTTCACCAAATGGCTCTATATCAACTTGCACCCATTGAAATCGCGGCTCGTAGTCTTCAATAGCTCGACGAATAGACCAAGCAAACTGTATTCGCTCTTCATCCGAATCAAACTGAACATGACTAAAATCTTTTATTCCGTAGTTAACAAGCGACTTTTGTAGCTCTGGGTAAGCATCAATACTTAGCTGGCGATAAATGCGAGTATTCAACAGATTTTCGAGGTCCCGACGAATGTTTGCTTTTATATCTGCCAACACAACTCCTGCGGGTTTTACCGCCTCCAAACTTCTATCCGGATCATCGTCAATTAAACGATCCAATAGAGAAGGCAACACCGGTAAATCTGTTCGTATTCTCGCCATAAATTAATTAACAGCTTCAGAGGCTATAGACGTTTCATTTGAGTTTTGGTCACTATTGCTAGCAGTAATGTTATTTACTTCAAATACTGTTAATGCCTCATCCCCTAGTAGCCAAGTTCGCAAACCCTCACCTCGGCTCAAGCCACACTGCTCGTGCCATTGGGTTAAACGACCGAGTTTCGCAGCATCATCTTCTGTTTTATAGGGGTATACAGCTGGCACAAATGCTTCGCCAACGCTACCGCTTTTTAGAGTAATGGTCACTTTCCGCCACAGCATATCTAATGGGCGTGCAGGCTGGTCAAATTCAACAGATTCAATTTGCGCGTAATCAATCCAAAAGTATTTTCCGTTGGTGCCCAATAGCTCCAACACATACGCGTTTACATCGTCTAGGTCACGCCAATGCTCTACAGCTTTCCCATTTACGTTCAAACAAAGTGGTTTAACTACTTTTTCTAACTGCTCCAATGCAGCTGCAGCTTGGGTAGCATCGTCAGCATTTAACGCCACTAACAATTCTAAGGATTTGGCAATAACAGGCGTAGGCTGATCGATAACATCAGGCACAGCATTATTCTGGTAAACATCCATACGCGTCTGCGCAGCCCTAATTAGCTGTCGCCAAGTGCCCACGGTAATGGCTGATTGCGGGTCTAGCACGACCAATGTATTTAGTTGTTGATCTGCTCGTTCGTATTCACCTGCAATACATAGCAGCTCTATAAAAAAAGCACGCTTTTTAGCATCCGATGGCGACGCTTTTATCTCTTCTGCAATCGCAGCAAGTGCTGCTTGTATATTTCCTGCTGAATATTCTTCGCTTGCCGTAGCCATGTTCAATCCTTATTTTAATGTTGAGAGCCAACAGTTCCCACTGCCAGTTCGGTTACTAATTTAATGCTAGACACAAGTTGATCTAGCTGAAAATGGGGTTTTAAATGTACAACGCAGGTAAAATAACCAATACGCCCTGGTTGCTCATGAATTTCCACACGACTCTCTGACAGTGGATAACGCGCCTTTAAAACATTCGACGCCCCTTCACTAGAAGTTGTGTATTGATTCAACCAGTTTTGAAATACACGTTGGCAATCTTGCGCACTAATAATGCTACCTATACGGTCTCGACCAATGACTTTTAAATAGTGGCCAAACCGAGAAACGCAGAGCATGTATTGGATCATTGCCGATAAACGAGCATTAGTTTTGGCAATTTCTGTGGTGTATTCTGCTGGGTCATGGAGCGAGCTATTGCTGTAAAAAGCGCTAATTTCCGAACCAAAGTAACTACACATGGGGATAAACCCAAGATCGCTCAGCTCGCGCTCTAAATAATCATCTATTTGTAGTTTGGTTGTAGGTTGCGCCGCATTATTGGAGATATCTGTTTCGAAACGCGAATAGCGCATGCCTCGTACTACACCGCCTTCTCCAAACTCGTGCACGCCACCACGAATATCTGCAAACCACCCCGTATTAGCGAAAGCTCTTATAAGTACACTACCGAACGCAAAACAGGCATTACCCCACACATAATCGCTATCTGCATTCAGCGTACGCTCGTTGTAATTAAAGTTTTCTGCTCGGGTTCCGTCGGCCCGGTAGGGCTCACGCATTAACATTTCAGGTAATGTTAACCCTACAAAACGTGTCGACTCTGTTTGGCGTAATGACTTCCAGCGTAAATACTCTTTTTGTTTAAAAACGGCCTGTAAATCAATCGGGTAACCCATTTCTCTTGCGCTATCTAAGCCAAATAAAGATGCATGCGCGCCGGTGATAAACGGGCACAGGGCCGCTGTTGCAATATTTGCAAGCTCTTTAAGTGTGTCTAAATCATTGTAAAGCGAGCCGGCTCTATGCCTGTGAGAAACATAATAGTCGCCAAGCAGCACGCCAAAAGGTTCACCGCCTGGGGTGTCGAATTCATCACTGTATATTCGCTGAAACAACTGGCTTTGATCAAATTCAATTGCACGAGCTAAATCTTTACCAACCTCTTTCCAACCAACATTTAATACTTTAATTTTTACTGTAAGCTCTTCATCGTAATCGGATTGGGTATCAATTAAATGAATTACTCCGCGCCAACTCGCCTCAAGTGCGCGAAATCTTTCGTGATGTAATATTTCATCTATTTGAGCGCACAATATCTTATCTATTTCCAAAATAGTCTTTTCAATAAGATAAATGGCAGCGTCTTTAGAAGTGATGTTTTTGGTCACTAACGACCGATAAACCCAATCGTCAATATCCGAATCTTGTACATTGTTCGACGCGCTATTAAAACAGTGCAGCAGTAAAGATGGTATTCCCCCTTCTTCCACTTCCGGCGTCTCGATTGCATAGTCCACTGATTGCTCCAGCGATTCTGCCTCTATGTTTTCCGAATAGTTAGTCACTGTTATAGCGGCTGAAAGCCAATTCCTTTTGTGAGGTAGAAGTAGAGTCTGCAGTTACTGACTTCTCTACTCAAACTATTAATTTGTGCTCTTATACAACGTTACTTTTCTGCGAAACTAGCCCAGCCTACCAATCACAGTAAGCTGAGCTAGTTAGAGCAGTTACCTAGCCACCAATCTCTGGTATGCGAGCAACCATTCGTAAAGAAGTGCTCAACTCTTCCATTTGCAGCCAAGGGCGCAACCACGCAACGGCATTATATGAACCGGGCTTGCCTGGTACGGGCTTAACTTCAATTTTAGCTTCGCGAAGCGGGTATTGCGCACGCATATCTTGCCCGCCTTCTTCGCTCGCGTTTACATAGCCGTTAATCCAACGGTTTAGCCAATGCTGCATATCGTCAGATTCCATAAAACTACCCACTTTATCGCGAGCCATAACTTTCAAGTAATGAGCAATACGAGAAGTAGCCATTATGTAAGGCAAACGCGCAGAAATAGCTGCATTGGCGGTTGCTTCTGGCTGAGCGTATACACGAGGACGCTGAGTAGTTTGCCCACCAAAGAAAACGGCGTAGTCAGTATTTTTGTAGTGAGACAAAGGCATAAACCCTAAAGAGCTAAGCTCGGCCTCACGACGATCGGTAACAGCAATTTCGGTAGGACATTGCATATCGATATCGCCATCATCGGTAGTAGACAAATGCACAGGCAAATCATTTACTCGACCACCGCCTTCTGCACCACGAATAGCTGTACACCAGCCGTATTGTGCGAATGCGTCAGTTAAGCGCGCACCGAGTACATATGCTGCGTTAGACCAACAATATTGATTCAAAAGAGGCTTTTCACCGTCTGGTAATTCTTCGTAGCTAAACGCCTCTACAGGCTTTGTGGTTTCGCCATAGGGCAAACGCGCAAGAACACGCGGCATGGCCAAACTCACAAAACGCGAGTCGTCAGAATCGCGGAAAGAGCGCCATTTGGTGTATTCAGCAGAGTCGAATATCTTGCTTAAATCGCGTGGTTTGGAAAGTTCGTTCCACTTATCAAAGCCAAATAGTTTCGGGTCGGCGGCAGATAGGAACGGACAAAATGCAGCAGCCGCAACGTTAGACATACCGCTTAACAGCTCAATATCATCGGGATGATTAGTGAATTCGAAATCGCCGATCAACGCGCCATATGGCTCACCACCGGGAGTACCAAATTCATTTTCGTATAGCTTTTTAAATACTTGGCTTTGGTCGAATTCAACAGCTTTAGAAAGATCTTTAGCCACTTCCTTTTTACTTGCATTTAGTAATTTTATTTTTAAAGAAGTGCTGGTTTCACTGTTGTTTACCAAGTAGTGCATGCCACGCCAAGTTCCCTCTAACTTCTGGAAACTTTCGTTGTGCATAATTTCTCGCAACTGCTCACTAATTGCTTTGTCGATTGCTTCAATGGCCTTGTTAAAGGTGACCATCAAGTTTTTATTCCAGCTAACGGTTCCCTTAAGCGCTTCCTCTGTTAAGGTTTTTAACAGGGCTTGAGCTTCTTCTGTGTCTGTTTGTTTGGTAGCTTGAATAGCTTGATCCAACAGGCTTAAGGTTTGGGTTTCTACTGCGCCTTCTTGGGCTTCTGCAACTGCATCACTCATGATTAGGACTCCTTGTCTGCGCCAACCGCTTCGGCTAATTCGCCAAGATCAGCTTCGTTATTCAATATACGCTCTAAAATGCCTTCTAATTCTTCAGAACGGTCTGCTTTGGTTGATAAGTCGCGTAATTTATTACGCGTATCCAACAATTTTTTAAGTGGCTCTACCTGGTTCACAATGGCGCCTGGTTCAAAGTCATCCATAGATTCAAATTTCAAATCTACCGCGAATTGGCTGCCGTCGTTTTTCAAGGTGTTATTTACTTGAATTGACAATCCTGGAGTCATGCTTTTAAGCACTTCATCAAAATTATCTCGGTCTATCTGCACAAACCGGCGATCTTTTAACGCTTTTAACGGTGCAGTTGGGTCGCCAGAAAAATCGCCCATTACGCCTACAACAAATGGCAATTCCTTTTGTACTGTAGCCCCTTCGGTTTCCACATCGTAACTAATGTGAACCCGAGGCTTTCTAACTCGACTTAACTTTTTATGTATGCTTTCCATGTTGGAAATCCTCTTTCTTTTGCTGATTAAAATTACGCGCTAAAAACTATAAAACGCCAGTTTCACTTAGTAAGACAACACACTAATCTTGCCCACTCATCGACATTCCAGAAAGGTTCTGATATTTTTTTCTTGCGGACTCTTCTGGGATCAATTCTTTAATAAGCTCTGTAAGCGGTAACGAGCTCCAACGTATCGTTTGCTCAACCGAGTAAGATATAGGGGAATGTGGTTCGGTTTTTCTAAAAAAGTCTGCAACCTCTCGCAATAACTTCAACGCATGCTGCCGATCGACAATTTTTGCATTTAGGTTAACCTGCGAATCGGCAGCGGGTTGCCCGCCGGTTTCTTCCTGCTCTTGCATAGCCTCGACTTCACTGGCCTCACTTTGAATTCTATCGCCAGCAATATATTGGAATGTTTGCAAGCAGGCTTTTAATGCTTCTTTAATTTTACCGGTTGGCTGAGGATCATTCGGGCAGTATGCATCTATCTGCTGTTGAAACAACTCAAACTCATAGATTGCTGCGCTTATATCTGCATGCATTTTCTGCAAAAATTCAGTACTGGTTTGCGCAACAACCTGATCCAATGCCTCGCGAGATACTCCGCCCTGCTTTAGTCGAGCTTCACGCTTGTCAGGGTCAGTAATTCGAGCTAACTCAAAGGCTTGTTCACACTCCCACGTGGCTAGTGGGCCAGGGTAATCTCCCTGAGTAATGGGTATAGATTTAATCGGGGCAATCAAGGCGCCTTCCGAACCGAACCCGTTCAAACCTATAAGTGGTGCCAGCTGTGTAGCAATGCCATCCTCATCTGGCCGCGGGTACAATGCTTCGCCAAAGCTTGCTATAAGCTGCCTAGCAATACTAAAACCTGAAGCAAGCCCAGCAAAACCGTGAAACCGAGTTAAACCTTCTATATACCAAGCTACTAGTTCTATATCTTTACTTTCTGTCTTTAAAACCTCAGGCACTTTTTCGAGAATTAGCGTCCAATCTGGCATATGAAAGTACATACTTTCGCCACTCGCTAACGCAGCACGCTCATTATTTCTTGCTAGCGTGCGGGCATCGCGAAGTACTTGGTAGCTAGATGTTGGTGAGATATTCTCGCGTAAATCTTGCCCGACAGGCTCCCCCTCTTGCAAAGGCTCAAGCATGGCAGACAATTCTTCATTAGAGTTAAACAATTCCATTGTGCCTCCTCTACAGTACCGCTTGGCTGGAATTAACCGCTTTATGTTTATCAATAAGCCCTTGGATTACGACAATAGATTCACTGTTGCCTTTACGCTTATGAAACTTTAACTTGCCCTCTAACTTTTCAAGCAACTTTTGCTGAATCGATGTCATTACGGGCGAATCCGCAGGTATTGCAAAATCAGTTACCAGCGCTAACAAACTATCACTTACAGCAGCCATATCTTTATCAAACCATAAGTCTGCAATACTACTTTCTAACGCTTTTAAGTCTTCTTTTATAAAGTAAAGCGTTGCTTCTATTGGATACTCACCAGCATCAGCAGTATCTATTTTTAACCCTGCGAGATAGTTAGTGACTAATACAGCATTGGAAAGTGCGCGTAGCTGCTCGGGTAGTAAAAACTCAAAATGCGGCTTTCCAACACCGTTAATAAACGCGTTGATTTGCGCAAGCTGTGAAATATTATTGTTGGCTATTGCATCATCAACCTTATTTAAAATCATACTGGTCACATCTGCGCCAAGTACAACTTCAAATACCGGGTCGAAAGATAGTATTTTTTCTTGCAGTAAATCCAAATGACGAGCATCGGCCTGCGAAAAGTTTGTGGTTTGCCAAAAACTATAATATTGATGCTGCAACCCTAGCGCGTAGGCGTTTCGCTCACTTTCTACATCAGCCAATAAGCCAAGCAATTTATTGGAATCTGGGAAAATTGCCTTATAGCCTGAAGCATGAGCTAGAAAGCTATCAAAGTGAGACGCTTGAACACTAGCAGCAGAGTACCCCAACACATTTTTAGCTTGTGCACTGAGCTTATCTAAAATTCCACCCTTAATAGAAGCCAGCACCACTTGGCGTTCTGCCCCTTCTACGCCTTGCAAGCGCTGGACTAACGATGCGCTATTTTCGGGTAGATTTGCCAGCAAACTTGAAACCAATTGCTGCTGATAACTTAACTGTTGATATGCAGATTCATGCGCCGATCGCGTATCAATATATGCGTTTACAGCGCTTATTAAGCTAGAAACACCTAGCACTAACCCCACAGCTATCCCTGTAAAAACGGTCGCGTACGGTAATAAATTTTTAGCGAAAAACAGGCGTGAAACAAACTCATTTATCGAGCTGTAGCGTTTTGATGCAACCAAACTTAAGCCTTTTCGCAACACTAACCACTGAAATAGCCCTATCTCTTTAGGACGCGGCGGTACGTATTTTTTTGCAATTGTGCTTGTTGGTTTGCGTGCGTATGGGTGTTTACCGCTCAACAGTTCATAAACAATACACGCTAAAGAAAAAACATCATCGCTTGGGGATGCTGGCTCGTCGGCAATGGTTTGGGGGCTAGCATACGCCAACGTAAAGCCGTAATAGTTTGCACCATCGTCTATTTTTTGACCTTTAACCCTGGCATCTATGTATGATCTTGCCGTTGCAAAATCTATGACCTTTATTTCGCCAGACTCACTAATTAATATGTTGCTAGGCTTTACATCCGAATGAATAACACCATTTTGATGTGCTTCGGTTAGGCCAGCGGCAACTGCGCTAATGATCGCTTTGACTTGCTTATAGGCTAGTTTTTTATTTGGTTTGCGAGCTACAAGGTCGGCTAGCGACTCCCCTTCTATTAGCTCCATCGTCACGAAGTATAAATCTCCGTCTTGATGATAGTCGTAAACCTTTAAGATATTCGGGTGGGCCAAATGGCGGGTAGTAAGCGCCTCACGCAACATCATTTGCTGCTCATGATTACTAGCAGATGCAGGCGGAACCTTGACTATTTTTGCAGCAATGTGACTTTCGCTCTCGTCACCACCCAATACCGCAAGCATGTCGCGCACACGGTAAACACTACTCGTACCGCCCTGCCCTATTTGTCGCATGAGCATATAACGACCAAGCAAGATGGTTCCCTCGGCTAACTGGATGCCGCTAGGTAATTGCTCAATTTTTTGGGTGTCTATATTTTTAAGATCAGTTGCCGCTTCCATTTTGCGTTTTTTATCCAATTCCATTCTTCAAATTAAAGCGAAATAGCCTGCATTGAGCTAGATGCTCACAGAGCCAGGCAGACAGGATAAGAATGTAACCAATCGCCGTTAGCGTAGGCACATCAATTATTAAACTAAAGGAACTCATCCATGTGCAAAGTTAGCTATCGCGCTGAAAATCCTTTTTATAAGAAAAAACCTAGGCACTAGAAAACATACATAGCTATTAGCACCGACTGCTGCTCTACCAAAAGCAGCCAAAAACAATAATAAGCGCCACAACAAGAACACTTTTTGAACACAAAACAAATTTGACGACAGCTTATGTTAAGCGCGTTTTATTTTTTGCAAAATAAAAATATTTGAATGGCGCTCAAAATATTTTCGAACAATATAAATGCGTTTTACAGAACAGGAAAGCCAATTACGCTTAACATTTTTATTATGTGAATGCTGTCGCAAATACATTTCATGTCGGCTAGTTGATTTATTTTCTATCATGATAGACTTGCGCACATCGAAACAGCTACCAGATAAAACTTTTTTAACAATATACCTTGTTAATATTTATCGCAGGCTACTCCAACCAATTTTATTCAAAAAACCACGGAGGGAATTTGAATGAGAACGACCACATCCCAAAGCGATACAAACTATTATCGCAACAACACCTCCCCCAAGCACCCACGTGCCAAAGCTTACACACCGAACCCCATACTTTAGTTTAAAAAACTAATTAAAGGCATTAAAAACATCAACACATTAACAGTCTCACACCAGTAGAAAACTATGGCCTTACGAATAGATGTAAAAAATCATGATGCATTGGATACGAATGCACCTAAATTTACTTTGTTTGGGATGGATGGCGGCAAGCTAGGAAGAAGCTCTGAGTGCGAATTATATTTACCTTGCGAGGAAAAATCCGTATCGAGAGTGCATGCAGAAATTCGCTTGGAAGACTGCGCATTTTTATTAATAGACCGTAGCATTAACGGCGTTTATATCAACAAATCTAACGAGCCCTTAGGTATGGGCAAGCGCCACCCAATAAAACACGGCGATGTATTTCAAATTGGAAACTATGAATTAGAAGCCAATTTTGATGTGGAAGAAGACGATATACCAGCTTTTGCACCAAGTACAAATCAAGCTAATATTGTTTTAGACAATAACGCAGTTACAACCCAACCCGCCACATCGGACATAGCCGATGCCCGTATTGATTTTGGCTCGACCACCGATCAATTCACACCACCCACGACTATTATACCCAAGGACTGGGACCTAGATTTAGCATCCCCCGAACTACCTGCCGCAAAACCGGAAAAAGCCCAAGTTATAGATTTTTCTAACAAAAAATCAAAACTAATAGAAAGCCTACTTAGCGGGCTAGCACCCGAGTCGAAATTCACCGCAGACCAAATAACTCCCGAAACGGCCCAGTTGTTAGGCAAGGCATTACGCATTTCGCTGATGGGCGCTGTCGCGCAGCGACGTGTATTACAAGAGGCTAAAAGCAAAGCTTGCCTAGACGAAATACCCACTGAACGCCAAATGGAAGCAGACGCTTTGGGCAGCTTTCCAAACGCGGATTCAATTATTGAAGCACTACTAGATACAAGGCATCGGGATCAGAAAAAAATACCGTCACTGCTAAGTGCAACACTTAAATACAACTTGGAAGATCAAATCGAGCTCAACGCGGGCTATCAAGCAGCAATAACTAAAGCACAACAGTGTTTAGCCCCCGTGGAAATCGAAAAGGCACTAGAAAAAGCTCACAAGGCACACGCTCAAAAAAATAGCGCGATAGAAAGCCTTAGTAGTAAATTTATGTCGCAATCTAAAAAGTGGAGTTTCTACACCGCAAATTGGGCAAAAATTTGCGAGAAAGCTAGCGCTCAAATAGGTAAAGACTTTGAAACTAAAACGCTGCTAGCCCACGCAAAACGTATGCGGGATAAAAACAATGCAACCAAATAATCACTACTTTTTCGGCAGTACAGTGGCAAACATAGCTATTGCTGTGGCGGTACTTATTGGCTTCACCGGCTGCGCAGCAACAAACTATATAGTATCTCCGTACGACAAGTTAACGGTAATAGCCAATAAAGACGTTAACCCAGATGGCAGTGGTAGACCCTCCCCCATTCAAATTAAGGTATACCAACTTACATCTCGCACAACACTCGACAATTTAGATTTCGATAAATTATTTTATCGCGGGGAAGATTTCTTAAGTGACGAACTTCTGGAGCAAAAAGAATTTATTCTTCAACCCAAAGAAGAGCTCAAGCACGAAATAGCCTTAGTTAGCGGCGTTACCCATATTGCTGTGCTCGCCGCCTACAGAGACATTGATTCTACGCGTTGGAAGCACCTATATAAGATAAATGATACCGGCTATTACTCACATAAAATAATGGTCACTCAGCAAGGGCTCGTTGACGTTCCAAAATCTCAGAAGAAACAACAGCGACGGCGCAGAGAACGCGACTAACAAATTAGGCATTTTTAGCAGGGTACCCGCTACTCACTTTTTACCAGAATATAATACGGACTAAGCACATTATGGTTAAGCACAACAAAATAGCGTGGATGGAAAGCCAATACTTATTCCCACACCACTTCCAGCAACAAGAACGCTATATTGAAGCCACCATAGAGCACCGCGCGAAAGCGATTAGACCATTTGTATGGGGCTTTGAAGCGCTCGAGCTTGACAGTACGCTACTAAACGAACAGCGCATTGCCCTCACACGTGCAAGCGGCATAATGACTGATGGCTGCCCTTTCGATTTACCTCATAACGCACCACTGCCAGCTCCAATTCAAGTGGATCAGCAGGTAAAAAATGAGCTTGTATACCTTGTACTGCCAATATACCAAGCGGGTTCGCGCTATGTTGAAAGCAGTAATGCAGGGGAAGGTGTTGCACGATACCGGCTTCAAGAATTGGAAGTATTTGATTACTGTTCAGACAACAACAATGCTGAGCAAGTAGAAAGCGCCACATTACAGTTCAGGCTAGCACTAGAGCACGAAAACCTAGGTGGATTCACCTGCTTACCTATCGCGCGAATAGCGGAAGTCACGCAAGAAGGCGCCATAATTTTAGATAAGAAATTTATTCCACCTGTACTTTCTGTAAAAGCCAACCCGCTGCTTCAGGGTTACCTAAGTGACATTATTGGGATGCTGCACCAACGCGGTGACTTACTCTCACATAGGTTTAATTCAGGCACTCAAGATAATAATTCTGCAGCTATAGCCGACTTTATGTTATTACAACTTATTAATGGCGCAGAACCGGCTCTACGCCACTTGAACAATATTAAGAAAACACACCCAGAAACCCTGTATGCCAAACTGGTATCTCTATCTGGAGAACTAGCGACATTTACAACAAAGTCTAAGCGCCCAGTTGACTTTGAACCCTACAAGCATAACGACCTATACAAATGTTATTTGCCTGTAATCGAAACCCTAAGTAAGCAGCTTAGCGTTGTATTAGAGCAAACCGCAATTTCTCTGCCGATGGAGAAGCGCCAGTACGGTATTTATGTATCGCGCATTACCGACCGTTCGCTTCTATCTCAGTCACGATTTATTTTGGCCGCCAAGGCTAATATCAGTACTGATCAACTGCGTGCCCACTTGCCAAAACATGTAAAAATTGGCTCCGTAGAAACCATTCGCGACTTGGTAAATAACCAGCTAACTGGTATCACCCTTACAAATCTCGCCATGGCACCTAGAGAGATTTCTTATACCGCAGGGTTTGTGTATTTTGAGCTGGACGCTCACGGCGAACAATGGCAATCGCTCAACAACTCTGGTGGTTTCGCTTTTCATATTGCCGGCGATTTACCGGAACTAGCCGTAGAATTTTGGGCTATTCGAAACTAATTGAGTTTGCGCGTAACACCAGCAAGGGATACAGATGGACAACTCGGATATAACAGTAATTAAGCCTCGACCAGGAAAGCGAGCAAACGCGCCCCAACAAAGCGTAACTCCGTCGTCGGATCAGACCATAATAAAGCCGCGCCCTCGCCCCGGCGGCAAGCGCACACCTCCCACTGCGGCAATGGGCGATACGACTGTTATAAAGCCTCGCCACCCAAACCAATCGGCAACTGTAGACTTAAAATTCGCAGCCATAGAGAACACACACGCAACAACAATTGCCGAGGCGGCATCCCCCGTTTTGGCGCTTGCGACTCAACTAAAGCAAATTCAAGGTAAAGTAGATGGCCAGCGCCTACGAAATTATGTGCAAGAGTCCATTAAACAGTTTGATAGCAAAATAACCAAACTTGAAAGCGATATTCAAATAAGGCAAGACGCCAACTATATACTGTGCGCTCTTATTGACGAGACCATTCTAAATACCACTTGGGGTGAGATGTCTGGCTGGAGCCAACACCCTATACTCAGTATTTTTCACAAAGAAACCTACGGTGGAGAAAAATTCTACCGCATATTAGATACAAGCTTAGAATCCCCTTACGAGCATAAAGATTTACTAGAAATACTTTTTGTTGCAATGTCACTTGGTTTTATGGGAAAGCTGAGAATAGACCCTCAAGGCCCTATAAAAATTGAAAAAATCCGTAGTCGTCTTTACGACGTACTACATAGATCCAGAGAGAAATACAACAACACCCTATCGGTTAATATTTCTCCGCAAATCAGTAATAAGCAACACCTATACTCATTTTTACCTGCTTGGCTGTTAATCGGCACACTTGTGCTCGCCGCATTTGGCCTATACAGCTATTGGCTTATCGGCTTAAACAAAGAGTCGGACACAACGCGCGTACTAATGACTAACCTAATTCCCACGCCCGAGAAAAAAGTACTCGACCCCAGTATGGTTCGGCCTGAATTTATCGAGCTGCGCGCTTTACTTACCCCAGAAATAGACAGAGGTATTTTAAGTGTGCAGGACTACCCGACTCACACCTCGATAGTGCTGCACAACCAAGAGCTTTTCACCTCTGGCAATATCAATATCACACCCTCTTTTGAGCCAATATTAGATAAAATAGCCAAGGCACTGGAAGCCATACCGGGCAGAATTATCGTATCTGGCCATACCGATAACGAATCTATTCGCACACCGCGCTACCCTTCTAACTGGCACCTCTCCCTTGCTCGCGCAAGTGAAGTGGTTAAGTACTTAGCTGCAAGTGCAGACCTTAAATCACGCCTACTACCTGAAGGACGCGGGGCTAACGAACCCATTATGAGTAACGACACCGCCGCTGGGCGCGCCCACAATCGCCGTGTTGTTATCGACGTTTATTACCATCAAGGATTAATAGCTAGCGAACAGCAAGCTAAATAGGGAGCACCAGCTTGAAACGTTTTTTCCAACAATTTACCCAGCCCTGGTTTCTTTCTCTTTTGGGCGTACTTTTGCTGTGCTTGATTATTTGGTACATAGGGCCACTTATAGCAATTGCAGAGTACAAACCACTTAGCGCCGAGTGGGTAAGATTAAGCATGGTATTTGTTGCCCTTATACTTTGGGGCTTAAATAATTTACGTAAGAGAACCAGAACAAACCAAGCCACAGATAAATTGGCAAATGCTATTGCGGAAGATGCCAAGCCAGCTGCTAGCAAAACCAAGAAGGTACCATCGGCCGATGAACAAATTTTAGAATCCAACCTTCAAAAAAGCCTTGGCTTGCTACAAGGTAGTGGCTTTGGCAAAGACAATAAACTGTATAAGCTGCCATGGTATATGGTAATCGGCGCCCCAGGCTCAGGAAAAACCACAGCGTTAAAGAATTCTGGCCTTAACTTCCCGCTGCAAAATAAACTTGGCGACGCCCCCATTCAAGGCGAAGGCGGCACACGCTACTGCGACTGGTGGTTTACCGAGGAAGCCATATTAATTGACACCGCCGGCAGGTACACCACGCAAGACAACCCACAAACTAAAGACAGTGAAGCGTGGCTTGGCTTTTTAGCGCGCCTTAAAAAAGCGAGACCCAAGCAACCCTTAAACGGCATAATTGTTACTGTAAGCATACAGGATATTCTGCAAAAGACGCCCACTCAAAAAGCTTTACAAGCAACGGCAATAAAGCAGCGCGTACAAGAGCTCAACAATCATTTAAACATGAAAATACCGGTGTATTTGGTATTAAGCAAACTCGACATGGTTGCAGGCTTTAACAGCTTTTTCTCTGATTTAGAAGCGCAAGACAGAGAACAAGCATGGGGGTTTACCTACAGCCAGTTCAAAGCGGGCGATATTTCTGCTACTGAAGAAGTGTTTAACAATGAATTTGATTTACTACTACAACGCCTTGAAGACCGTGTGCTATCTCGGCTAAATAATGAGCACAGCCCACAAAAGCGTGCATTAATCTACGAGTTCCCTCGTCAGATGCGCGCACTTAAAACTGAGATTCTTAAGTTTGTAGCCCCTATTTTTACCCCCAATCAATTTGAAACCCCTATTATGTGGCGCGGCTTATACCTGCTTAGTAGCACGCAGAGCAATATGGCTTCGCGCTGGGTAACAGGTATTTTACCCCCAGAACAATGCGCGCCCCCAATTGACATAATTGGCATTCAACCTAAAACCTATTTCGTTAATAACTTACTTAAAAAAGTTATCTTTGCTGAGGCCAACCTAGCAACACTAAACGACAAAATGCGCGCTCGTTACCGCTGGATATACACTGGCCTAACAGGCTGTGCTATTGCTGCTTTTTCTTGCTTGGCCATCGCCTGGTCGCACAGTAAAACCTTAAATAAGGATTACATTCACGAAATTGAAGACCAGCTAGAAAAGTATTCTAAAATTGATAAAAAACAAAATACTGCAGTGCGAGACTGGCACAACCTCGCCTTAAAACTAAACCTACTGCGAGACTTACCCACAGGCTATATGCTTAAAGATAGCCAATATACCTTTAAACAGGGTTTTGGTTTATACCAAGGTAACAAGTTAGGTGAACAAGCCGAAACCACCTATAAAAAAGCGCTCGAATCGTTTTTTATGCAGCACTTAGAAGAAATGCTAGGCGAACAGCTTGAGCTTGCTAAAAATGACGATGAGCGACTGTACGAAGCCCTTAAGTTCTACTTAATGCCCTACCACTCCAGCAAAATGGATACAGACAGTTTTACCTTATGGGTAAACATTCTATGGGAGCGCCAACTACCTAATCAAAACAAGCAAGTTTTATTAAGTGAGTTAAATAGCCACCTTAAAACTGCGCTAAGCGAAAAAGTATCCCCGTTTCCTATCGACGACACTAAAGTCGAAATGGCCCGTAACATACTTATAAAAACCCCGCTTGATCTACGCGTATACCGACGCTTAAAAAATGATTACATGGATCTTCATCCAGAAGAGTTTTCGATCAAAAGCGTATTAGGCAAAAAAGCAGATGCAATGTTTTATAGAAAAAGTGGAAAGGCTCTTGAAAATGGCATTCCAGAATTATTCACCTATTCTGGGTTTCATCGAGGGTTTAACTTAGAGAACATTAAATTATCGCAACGCCTAGCCGATGAACAATGGATTTATGGCGACAAACAAGAAGAGGCGCTTACTGAAGAGCGCATAAAAGAAATAAGCAGCAGAGTAAACCAATATTACTTTAACGAGTATATTGCGCGCTGGGATGAATACCTAAACGATGTAGCTATTCAATCGTTTGGCACCGTTAACCGAGGCCAATCTGTGGTGCAAATGCTTGCCAGCTCTGACCAACCGCTGGTTAAACTGCTTGTTCAAATTCGCAAACATACCGCACTAAGCGAAGCGCCTGTTATTAGCGACAACATGAAAGATTCCGCTAACCAATTAGCTGAAGAATTTTCCAGCAGTCAAAAAGGTAGACTCGAACGGTTAGTGCCAAAATCTGCGGGGCTTAGTAATATAAAACTCCCCGGCTTCGACGTAACCGAGCATTTCGAAGACCTAAACAGCTATATAAATACTGAAGAAGGCCTGCCTTTACTGCAGTTACAGCAAGCTTTAATTAATTTAGACGACTACTTTCAAAACTTAGCTTATTCTGAAAACACCAAACAAGCCGCATTTGACGCTAGTAAAGAATGGAAAGGTGGCAGCAGCCCTGTTGTATTTGTACAGCGCGCTATATCCGATGCACCACCTCAAATTGAAACTTGGTTCTCATCTATTGCAAGAGATACCGCGCAGGTTACCGCAGCAGCTACCCAAAGCCATATGAATAATATTTGGCAAACAGAGGTTGTGAGTTTTTATAATCGTGCGATTAAAGATAAATACCCCTTAAACCCAAAAAGTAAGCGTGATGTTAAACTAGCAGACTTCACAAAATTTTTTGGCCCCGCCGGCATATTAGATTCCTACTTTGTGGAATATATAGAACCCTTTGTAGACACATCTAAACACCCGTGGCGCTGGAAGAAAAATATAGGCCTTAGCACAAACAGCCTAGAACTTTTTTATCAAGCCCAAAACATTAAAAATGCCTACTTCTCGGATAAAAGCGGCGAACCAGAAGTTGCATTCTCGATGAAGCCGCACACACTCGACCATATTGCCAGTGGCTTTTTACTAGAAACAGCAGGTACCACTATCGCCTACAATCACGGCCCAGTGCGCAATGTAAATGTACTATGGCCTGGCGCAAAAACAGACCTATCTAAAATTGTTTTTAGCCTGTCCAGTAAAGGCACCCCAATTAGCGCTCGCACCGAAGGCGAGTGGAGCTGGTTTAGACTGCTAGACGAACACAGCAAGATAGAACGCAAGAAAGAATCCGACGGATTATTGGTTACTTTTGAACTGGATGGAATTGCTTCGGCTTATATCATTCAGCCCGCAAGTACCGACAACCCTTACCATAATAAAGATGTGCAAAAGTTTAGCTTGCCCACACAGCTGTAAATACTTGGAGAGATCAATTAATGGAAGCTGTTGGTGATTTCCAAACAAACAGCACAGCTAATCCAGCACCGCAGACAGATACCTGCGGGCTGTTTGGCAAACTGCCGCAACAAGGTGATTTTATTTCGCACTTTTTACCTGCTGCATTTACAGATGTTTGGCATGCTTGGCTGCAAGGGTGTTTGGGTGTAAGTAAAGAACAGCTTGGCGACACCTGGTTAGATTTTTATTTAACCAGCCCTGTTTGGCGCTTTTCACTTATGCCCACTATTACACACCCGCAAAGCGTGGCGGGCATAATGATCCCAAGTGTGGATGAAGTCGGCCGCTACTTCCCGCTTACCTTAGTACAAATATATAACCACACACCTTGGTCTGCTTACTTACATGGCGATGCGTGGTTTAGCCAACTGGAGAGCGCTGCACTTTTAGCTTTAGAAGAACATACTAGCTACTCTAATTTTATCGGCAACTTCGAAATGCTACCTTCGCTACAGTTACCTGAGTTTAGCAATTTTGAAACACTGCACGCTCAACATTCCTACGCAGAAAATTTTGTAGTCGAAACACCACCTAGTAACAGCGACCAACAACTGCCTTTAAACCTATTACACAAAGCCTACCAGCGAATTTACGGTGCCTACGGCATATGGTGGACACAGGGCTCAGAGCATATTGCACCTACACTGTTGGTAAACAGTGGCCTACCCGATGCAGGCCAATTTGCAGCCATGCTAGATGGCAACTGGCAACAGTGGGGATGGAACCTGGAATCTGTATTAGAAAATAAAAATTAAGGATAATTGCCAACTAATGCAAAACTTAAATGTGGGTATAGCCACCAGCAGCATGACACACACAGGCTGCGTAAGAGAGAAAAACGAAGACGCTCTAATTGCACTGCCCAAATCGGGGATATGGGCTGTAGCAGACGGCATGGGCGGCCACGACGCTGGCGACTACGCTAGTCGGTGCGTAATAAGCCATTTATATCAAGCGGCTGCTAATTACCAAGGGCAAGCTCTTGTGGATGCCATACCATCTGTAATTCAAGCAGCAAACACAGAGCTTTATAGGTATGCCAATAGCATTAGTACCGAAAGCGTAATAGGAAGTACCGTAGTGGTACTTGTATTAGAAAACGACCGCTACCATTGCTTTTGGAGTGGTGATAGCCGCTGCTACCTATTGAGGGATGACACCTTCACGCTCATCACCCGCGACCATACAGAGGCCGAAGAACTTTTAGCAGAAGGCATACTTAGCTTAGAAGAAATAAAAAACACACCTGCCGCCAATACCCTTACCCAAGCAATTGGCGTAGATGAAAGCCCATATGTAGATTATATATGTGACTATATATATGAAGAAGATCGCTTTTTGCTATGCACCGATGGCTTAACAAAGGTGTATAGCGACGAACAGCTCGCCTTGCGCGTGGATGCAAATAATATTGATAAAATAAACCAAAGCTTTTTAACTGGCGCCTTAGATGCTGGTGCACCAGACAACTTAAGCAGCATTATTGTTTCTCTTTAACTAGGTAGCGCTACTAGCGTAATGTTTTTCAGCTCGCCAAAAAACTAACAAGGGCTTGGTATGGCGATGCGGCATGGAAACATTGCTGCTCAGATGTAACCTGTAGCGCACAGCACTCCACTATCTGCTTGGGGGTATAACACACCAAGTGCAACTCCCCCTCGCCTTCAACAAGCTCACTGCCTTCAACACGGTATATGCCAAATCCAGCCTTGCGCAGCGACTCCCATTGCAAATCGTTAAGGTACTGACCACCTGTCGCAATAAACGGCTCGTCGGCTAATACCACACGTAAAACATTAAATTGACGAGGCGCAGAAAGAAAATCTCGGCGCACTTCATAACATAGCCATAAAACACCGTCATCCGCGCTACAAAAAGCGAGGTTGCCGAATCCGTCGTCCACAACCGGTGGCAAATCCGCCAGTAATTGAATGTGTGCAGAGTGATTGGCGTGCATAACTAGCTTTGGCCCGCAATCAAACGAATACCGGCCTCTTCTATAGTAATTACCTGCTGCTTATATAAACCGCCAATAGCCTTTTTAAAGGCCGCTTTGCTCATACCCAACTGAGCCGAGATCTCCGCGGGGTCGGATTTATCATGCAACGCAGCATAACCACCCTGCTTTTTAAGGTAATCGAGAATGGTTTGGCAATTTTTGTCTCGCGCTTTATAGCCCCCATTCAAAGTGAGGTCTATCCGCCCATCAGCTCGCACTTGCTGGATATACCCCTTTACACTTTGGCCAAAACTTAACCGCTGAAACACGTCATTTTTATATAACACACCCCAATGGCTGTGATTAACAATGGCTTTAAAGCCCAATTCAGTGGAATTAGCTATTATCAAACTCACTTCTTGCCGAGGCTTAAACCGGTGAGGCTTATCATCGTCGATAAACTTATCTACCTTTGATGAGGCCACAATACGGCCATCGCGTCTATCTTGGTATACATATACAAGGTATGACTTCCCTTCTAACATCTTTACGTGCTGCTCGGCAAAGGGCACCAATAGGTGCTTATCTAGGCCCCAGTCTAAAAAAGCGCCAAAATGCGTAGTTTCTACCACTTGCAAATAAGCAAACTGGCCAACCTGAACCCGAGGGCGCTTGGTTGTCGCTATTGGGCGGTCTTCTGAATCTAAATAGAGGAAGGCCTTCACCGAATCTCCAATTTCCAGCCCTTCTGGCGCAACCCTATTAGGCAGAAGAATTTCACCTAAGTTGCCAGCGTCAAGGTAAACCCCAAACTCAACACGTTTAACCACTTCCAAGGGGTAAGATCGACCAATACGGTACATTCAACACTCTCTATTCACATAAACAAAAGAAACAGTATACAACCCAACAACGCTTCCCCCTAGTACTAAGCCAACCACCTAAAATAGAAGCACAATCGAGCAGCGACTACTTTTTAACCAAAGAATAACAATAGGTATGCCGACTTATAGAAGCAGACAAGAGAATAAAAAATAAAGCTTTGGGAGGGAATGGGAGAAACGGAGTGCGATTGCACCCCGTTTTGAAATCAAATTAAAAATCTGTCGCCAAATTCTTTTTAAATATTTACGCGCCAAATATTTTTACTAAGCAGATTTACTTTCAGTGCCACGAACTGCATCGAGCAGATCATAAATAATAGATTCGATTGTAGAAGCTCTATCTGGGTGACCCGCAAGGTCGTATACACCGTCCTGTTCTAACCGTTCTAGGATAGAAATGTCATTTTTAGTCAACCGAATTAACGGTGCCACTTGCAGGTAACTTGGTTGATTGATATTGATGTCCTGTACTGCAGTTTGATTAGCCATAACAACCTCTCTCAATGAGTTAATTATTTTCAGCTGATCCTATTGCTGACACCCATGAAATCAACTGTTTTTTTTTGATACATGGTTTTACGGCTTTGTGAGCAGGTGTTTCATTCGTGACACACCCCAAAACAACATTATTTTTTACTTTTAAACAAAAAACTGGAGAAACAAAATGGAAATGAATTGCATATCTAAAATTGCTGGCATTGGCGCTTATTTACCAAAGCAACGTGTGACGTCAGATGAGTTAATGGCGGAAATAGCAAGCACGCGCTTTGGCACACCAGAGAATTATATCTCAAACAAGATTGGCATCATAGAGCGCAGAATGGCAGATGAAAAAACACTCGCGTCAGACATGGCAATCATGGCCTCTGAAGTAGCACTAAGAGATGCAAACGTACAAGCTCACGAAATTGACTTAATCCTTTATTGTGGCATCGAAAGAGATTGGCAAGAGCCAGCAACGGCCCATAGAATACAGGCCGAGCTTGGGGCCACATCAGCAATAGTTCTGGATGTTACGAATGCTTGTCATGGTTTTTTAAATGGCATTTCTATAGCAGATGCATTTATTGCAAATCACAGCGCCCAAACCGTACTTGTGTGCACCGGCGAGAAGCAAAGTAACCTAACCTACGAAGCAATTGATCAACTTAAAAAGCTATCAAGTAAAGAAGAGTTCCGCAAAAGACTTGGAGGGCTAACAGTAGGTGACGCTGGAGGGGCAATGATTATTCAGCGTGGTAATGAACATTCGGGTTTCCAAAAAATGAACTTTATGTCTGATGGTAGCCATACAAACCTATGCTATTACAAACATACGGATAGTGGCACGCAAGGTCAGATGCTAATGCGCGAGATTACAGTACAAATATTACGGCTTCATAAAATGTTCATAGACAGTACCTATGAACTTTTGGGTTGGCAGCCAGAAAGTATTGACAAACTATTTTGTCACCAAACTGGAGCTAAACCGCACCAAGGAATGGCCAGTTTGGCGCACCAACCCATCAACAAGGCGCCTATTACCTATGATAATTACGGGAATTTGACCTCCGCCTCAATACCTGTAAATATGTTCTTAAACCGCCCCCAACGAGGTGAAAAAATCTTGATTATGGGAACTGGCAGCGGCCTCTCCGTGTGCCAAAGCGGATTAATATTTTAATAGTTAACACCTTTTAGAAGGATTACTTTTTTGCTATACGCCATCCCAAGTATCTCGGCTATTGCTATAAAACTAGTTCTATTATGGCGAGCCAGACAAAGCCTGCTGATAACGAACCAAGCTTTTTTAGCCGTTTTCATTTCACTACTGGCTCTGAACATTAGTGAGATGTTGTTGTTTACACTCAACCTTAAAGAGAGTGGCGCAACAATCCTTGTTATGGCGCATTATATATTCGGCCTTTTTTCCATTCTTTCCGTGTTAGGGATTACTCTGTCGATTACTCGACAGGTCTTTCCTATTCGCACGCTTGCAACCTTTGGTTGTTTAATGGCGATTTTTATCGCAATACCAGGGCTCGCAATAGAAGGAACAAAAAGTATTGGATATTCCTATACAAGGATTCAAGGCCCATACTATTTCGTAGTCCAACTTGCCCTACTTGTTCCATTTAGTGCATCAATTGGCTTGCTAATACACGGCGCCCTTAGAAGCAAATCTAAAGAAATAAAAAATAAATGCTCGGTTTTATTAATATGCCTAACCCCATCATTTGTAAGCCTTTTTATAATCGTTGCCTTAATGCAATTTGGCTTTCAAATAAACGCCACTGTTGTTATATCGTTCTCCATTAATATTTTACTTTTTGGCTTATTGTATCTAGAGGGCAAGTACCATATATACGGGCTTCTTTCCTCACTACCAGGCACCAAATATAACGACAGCGCCAGAATCCTGACTCAAGCCTTGTTCGACCCAAACATGCCTCTAGAAAAGGCAAAAGAACTGATGGATATAGAAAAGACTAGATACACGCTAGAACTAACAAGAGGAAATCAAAGCGAAGCTGCACGAATTCTTGGTGTCTCTAGACCCACGATCTGCAGAAGAATCAAGCTAATTGAGAGCCAATATACAAAAGCACGTAAGCTTTAATACCCTAGGCTTACGACCCCGCACACCCTGAAGCGGTAACTATTTAAAAGGATGTTTAGATTGCTTTACGCTTTGCCTAGCATATTAGCAATATTTGTTAAGCTAATAATCCTTTGGAAACGACCATTTTCACACTCGAGAGGGGAATCGCAAAGATTCCTTTCTGATAATCTCTTTTTAATATTGTTCCTAGCCCTACTTGGGCTAAACATCTGCGAACTAACACTTTTTTGCTTTCAGCTTAACTCCAAGGCCACCTTAAACTTGGTAGTTGCCTACCACGTGTTCTATGCGTTTTCCATATACTCAATTCTGGGTGTAGCATTAAGAACAGTTGATAAGCTATCAAATTTTTATTTGCCATTACTCATTGCGCTCGGCCTCTCCATACTTGTGGCTATGCCCAATTTAGCAATACTAGGCACAACTAAAATAGCATACTCAATAACTCGCATACCGGGCCCTTTTTACTCTGTTTATATAAGCGGGATGTTTAGTGCTGTTATATTTACGCTACTTTTATTAAGTTATGGTGCTTTTCTACACAAAGAAGATGTAATTAGACACCGTAGCAAAGTACTCCTATTTTGCTCTGGGCCATTTGTAATATCTTCGTTAATAATTGCATTTCTTATGCAACTAGGCTTACAAGTGAACGCAACAATAGTTACATCATTCAACGTTACAATATTCCTGTTGGGCCTAATATACTCAGAAAATAAATATTACACTCCGCAAATACTTGCAGCGCTTCCAGGAACGCGCCCATTTCACACAACGGAAACCCTTACTACTGCATTATTCAACCCCAACATTTCACTCGAAAGAGCCAAAGATATAATGGCCCTTGAAAAAACACGCAGAACATTACAGCTAACCAAAGGAAACCAAACCGAAGCAGCTAAAATACTGGGCATATCTAGGCCAACAATATGCCGGCGCATTAGAGAGCTGGAAACCTATGAGGGGATAAGAAGCACCTTAAAACCGAATGATATGGACGCCTAGAAAAATAGCCGTCAAGAGAGATGCTAAGACCAAATAAGCAATACACGTAAAAGAGACTTCCAACTAGAAGCCCTATTGTGCATATACAGTAAGCCAACGAAGTTGGCGACAACTACCCCTCAAACACCCTATTCAGCCAAACACCAATATCAGTAAGCTGCTCAGGGATTACATTGTGCTCCATGGCATACCCTTTCCACTCTACGGTATAACCTAAGGCTTTTACTGCGTCGGCGCTTTGCTTGCCGATGCTTAGCGGCACCACACCATCGTGCAGGCCATGCATTGCCATAATGGGTGTTTGCACATTCACACCTGAGTGCTCACTCGCTGCAGTACCGGCGAAAGGCATATAGGTAGATAGCGCCATAATCCCAGCCAGTTTTTGCGAGTAGCGTAAACCGGTGTAATAAGCAACCGCTCCCCCCTGCGAGAAGCCAGCGATAACAATGTTGCTCGTAGGTACCCCCTTGTCCACCTGCTCCTGAATTAAACGCTCTAAAGTCGCACGGGACTCGCTCATCCCCTCTAAATCTTCTTTATCGACCAAATCCATTCCCTTTATGTCGTACCAGCCAGGCATGACCATGCCGCCGTTAATTGTAATGGGCCGCTCAGGGGCTTGAGGGAATACAAATCTTATGGTGCGAGAATTAGACAACCCCAAATATGGGATTACAGGCGGATAATCATCCGATGAGGCTCCCAAACCGTGTAACCAAATAACGGCATGGGTAGGCTCACCGGCCCCGTGAACGACTGTTCTTGTTTGTTTAGCGGCTGCCTGCTGTGCTGGTGTTAAAGTCATAATTACTCTCTACTCTGGAATTTGGAGTGTGCGTCATAACAACGCACACTCGCCAATAAGCTCACTGGTGTTTTAGAGCGTTTCAAACACGCCCTAACCCACCCAAATTAGCTACTCACTGTATTAAATTCCCCTAACAAAGTCGACAATTGCTATTATCCAAGCACATGCACCCAGTATTGAGTAAAACGTGGAATACGAATTCAACAAAGACCTAGGCGGTAGCCCCGTGGCTACTTTTTCGATGGGGCACGAAGCAATTGGTCGCTGGTTAACCGATGAGTTAGCAAGCAACACCCAGCGCATAACGAGCCTGCTAAGCCATATAGAACAGATAGAATTAGGCCATAAAGCGAGCCTAACCCTTCACGGGTCTGAGTTCGAGTTACATATCGCAGGTGATGAGGTGTCAGTTATGGCTCACGCCATTGACGACGATATTGAATTCGAAAAAAACATCTCGCTTTATGAATTAGAATCGAACGCGGAGTGCGGCTTAACCGACTTTAAAGAAGCACTACAATCTTGGCTGCAGTTTGTAACTAAAAGCCACTAGCAGTACACACGCGGCGCCACCATCATTGCAGGCTACTACCAGTACCAACGCGAGGTTAAAACTTATGCACACAAAGCGACTCAAGTTTGCCGAAGAGCAGTTTTTAGCGGCTTACCCTGGGGGCTTTGCCCACCCCGAAATCGTTGCCATCGGCAAAAAGCACAATGTAAATAAGCTGTCTGATTTTTGCCAAGAAGCGTTTGCAAAAAATAAATTTAAGCATACAGAGCAAATACTTGAAGACTGGATTAAAGTTATTAGTCGCTCCTCCATGATATCTATGTTCGAGAAGCCCAAATTTAAATCGTTTATAAATACGCGTAATAGCGATGAGAAAAAGACACTTGTCGACGGGCTAAAACTCGCCCTACACGGCAAGCACCAACAGGGGTTTGAGCTACAGTTAGAATTACTAAAAATAGATAAACTAGCGAAGTGGTCAATCATTAGCGCAGTGCCAGCTTACTACCGCTTACAGGAAGAAATATTTGTTAAACCCACCACAGTCAAAGGCATAGTCAATTACTTTGAACTCGAAGGTATTACTTACAAGCCCACGCCAAGCTGGGAGTTTTATGAGAAATATCGCGCCTATATTTTAGAAATGAAAAAACATGTTTCACCAAGCCTTAGCCCAAACAACCCTGCTTTTTGCGGTTTTTTAATGATGAGTTTACCTACTTAGCTCGCTACCTAAGCGCCTAAACACCCAATACTACACTACCTACCGGTCTACACAACACGGTGCGATTGTATTAAAAAAGCCCCAGCTGAGAAGCACTAATTTCTTCGAAAGAAACGCCGATAAAAGGCAGAATGGCCTCGGCAATTGGGCGTATTTGTTTTTCAATGTAATGATCGTAATCTATTGGGCTAGTTTGATGCTCTACGGCCTCTGGCCCATTTAGTGTTAATACATAGTTTATCCACCCTTTATGTTGATAGCGCAAAGGCTTGCCAGCAAGCGCATTCGCAGCATCTGCCATACGCGCAGCTTTAACATGTGGCGGTATACTTTTTACGTAATGATCCAACCTGCGGCGCAATCGCTTGCGGTAAATTAGTTCATTATCGTGTAACCCTGCGCGAGTTTCTGCAATTATCTTCTGTACATACTGTTTAACGTTTTTATCTTCAAACACCATACTATAAAGTTGGGTTTGAAATTTTTTGGCAAGTGCAGTCCAATCTGAACGCACCGTTTCTAACCCTTTAAAAACTAGCTCCCCACCTTGTTTAGTTTGCTTAACGCCCGCATAGCGCTTTTTACTGCCAAGCGAAGAACCACGAATGGTAGGCATAATAAAGCGCGAAAAGTGCGTTTCAAACTCAATTTCTAGGTTACACTCTAGCCGGTACTCCTCGCGAATAAGTTGTTGCCACTTTTCGTTTATTAGCACCTGTAAGCTTTGCCCAATTGCTTGAGCCTGCTCATTACTATACTCACCATCAAGCCACACGAAGGTGGAATCTGTATCGCCATAAATAACCTTGTAGCCCTCGGCTTCTATCCACTTTGCCGTTTGTTTCATTATGTCGTGGCCGCGCATGGTAATCGAGCTGGCAAGTCGCGTATCGTAAAACGGGCAGCCACCAGAACCTAACACGCCGTAAAACGAATTCATTAATATTTTAATCGCCTGCGAACGCGCACTGTCTTTATTCTTTTTCGCTTCGTCACGCTGCTGCCAAAGCGAGGTAATAATTTGCGGTAAAAAATGCTTCTCTCTTGAAAACAACGCCCCCTTATAGCCCGGAATTGCATTTTCTGGTTGCTTTAAGCCCTCAATCAAACCTAAGGGGTCTATTTTAAACGTGCGAATAATTGACGGATAAAGACTCTTAAAATCGAGCACCAGCACATGTTTATAAAGGCCGGGCAGCGAATCCATTACGTAACCGCCAGGGCTTGCCAAACCGCCACCTTCCGGCCGGTTGGGCGACACATAACCAGCTCGGTGTAGCTTTGGTAAATATAAATTTATAAATGCAGCGACAGAGCCACCTAATTTATCTAACTCCAACCCTGTAATTTGACTGCGCAGCACAAGGAATTCCAGCAATTGTGTATGCTCAAAAATATCCAACACTAACTCGCAATCTTGCAAGTTGTATTCTGCTAGCTTTACCTTATTGTGTAAAAAATCGTGCTCTATTTCTGCCAACCTATTTTCTACGTTGTCAGTTTTCTTACCCTTACCAAGCAACGCCTGCGATACATATTCCAAGCTAAAGCTATCGAAATGATAGGTTGCGGTACGCAAAGCATCTATACCGTCGATTACTACGCGCCCGGGCATAGAGACATAACCTTGATCAACTTCACCGGGGGCATCGCGCCAATGTAGTGGCTTTGCATCGCGGCCAAGGTTTAATCGAACTCGGTGTAGCTCTGCGCGCTTTATTAGCAACCTAAAATCAAAATTAATTACATTCCAACCTACGAACACATCGGGGTCGAACTGCCCTACTCGGCGCACAAACGTTTGTAATAGCGCACGCTCGTCATCCACCCAGTCTATCCAGCTCGGGGCATCGTCTTGTCGCCCACCTATCATAAGCACACATTTGTATCCGTCTGCAGCCAAACCTATAGAAAAAAGCTCCCCTACCTCGCTGCACTCAATGTCAATACTTAAAACTTTTAAGCTGGGCGTGTAATTGGCTGGCTTAAGCTGGGCGTTAGAATAACTTTGAAACTTCTGGGAGGTTGTAGCGTTATGCACGCCATTAAACTGCGCGCTACCATAAATAAAGCGCTCCATGAGGTAGCGATCTGTTAAACGAATATCCGCTTCGTAAAGGGTAACACCGCTCCCTTCTAATATTTGCTTAGCTTTAAAAGAGGTAGCCCCACTACTAAAATACAAAGCCCCTACAGGCAAGTGCTCAAAAGTGGCTAACTCAAGGGGGCGATATCGAAAATCCAGACCAGCAAGCAACTCGCTGGCAGCAGTAAAGTCCTGCTGCGCAATAAAAAACACATCATCTTGCGTATCAGTTATAAGCTGAACGGCTCCATTAGGGGTATTCAGCCAACACTCTAAACATAACTTACCGGCAATTTCTCTACGCGCACGCGTAAGAATAAATCCAGAAATGGGCCCAGAAACCTTGTTTTTAGAAGAAGCGAAAACCAATTTAATAGCCCGATAATACAGAATGGCACATGCAGCTAACCGAATACGCTAGCCAAATGCGAGGGCGGCCAGCTTACCACAATGCGATTGTCCCAAATTACTATTATACTAATCACAAATAACCGCAACTATACTCGAATAACTATCAAGCCTTTAGGGGACACCGCGTTTACCATGAAGACAATTCCATTAATATTAGCAGCCTTTACCCTCTTAACATGCGCTTACGCAACGGCAAACCCTGTTACAAACTGCGATAACGATGCCAATATGCACTTGTTAGACCAGCAGTATGAACATGCGATTCAAACATCGAACGAGGCATTTTTAACCGAGCTACTTACAGACAACTTTAGCTGGATTCACACCCTAGCCAAGAACATTGAATCAAAAAGCATGCTGTTAACACGAATAAACAAGACAGATTATGATCGCCCAATTTTGAGAGAATCTGAGTTTAAAAACATTCAACGCAGCGGGGATACAGTAGTAGTGAGTGGTATTTCAAGCGTAACCAAACATAGGCCAAGTAGTGATAGTAGCGGAACACAACAACGCGTTTATGAGTATTACTTTTCGCGTACTTATGTACAAATTAATGACACGTGTAAACTCCTGTCATCCATGACGATGAAGATTTCTGAACGGAATCAATAGTGCCAGCGCCATCAAGTTATAATTAAATCAAGCCACAAAGCGTTACCTTCTCTGTGGCTTTTTTGCACTTTTCTTAACGTAATTTAATATAGATATAGGCACTTCTTTTACTGCTTTAAATTCTGCCACTTCTTTTCTATCAATAATATGGCCAAGCCTACTTTCTATTGCACACAAGCGCTTAAAATCATCCATAGAAATTAACGATACGGCTTCGCCACTTACGCCTGCCCTGCCTGTGCGGCCAATACGATGCACATAATCATGTGCATCGTCGGGTAAGTCATAGTTAACTACACGGTCCAAATCATCTATATCGATACCGCGTGCGGCAATGCCTGTGGCCACTAAAAAGCCTATTTTTCCAGCCTTAAAATCTGCTAGTAGTTGGGTGCGTACTGCTTGGCTTCGGCCGCTATGAATTGATTCGGCCTTAATACCACGCTTTTCTAGCTGTGTAACCAGCTTGGCTGCACCGTGCTTGGTGCGGATAAATATTAACGCCTGCTTCCAACCATTCTCATTAATTAAATGCGTGAGCAGTGCCGACTTGTTATGTTTGTCTACAGTTACCAACCACTGAGTAATCGGCGGGGTAGATTTTTTATCCGCGGCAATGGAAATTTCTACCGCATTAACTATGGCGGTTTTTGCTAGCAAACGCACCTTATCAGAAAGCGTTGCAGAAAATAACAAGCTTTGCCTGCGCTCCGGCAGGCGCTCAATAATTTTATTGATATCCCCTATAAAGCCCATATCGAGCATTCTATCGGCTTCATCTAATACTAAAAATTCCAGCTCATCGAAATGTAAGGCACGCTGATGCATTAAATCTATAAGTCGGCCCGGCGTGGCGACTAGAATATCCACCCCCTCCACAAGCTTTGCCTTTTGCGGCTCAATATCTACCCCACCTACCATAGCCATAGATGTGAGGCTTAAATGCGCACCGTACAACCTAATGTTATCTTCTACTTGAATGGCCAGCTCGCGCGTAGGCACCAAAATAAGCGCCTTTATGCGCTTGGCTCTGCGGTTCGCTTTATCTTTAAAGGTTTGCAGTATTGGCAACACAAAGCTTGCCGTTTTACCTGTACCTGTTTGCGCCTTCGCCAGCACATCTCGCCCAGCCAAAATAGGTGGTATAGCCTGCTCTTGAATGGCAGTAGGCGCTTCGTAGCCCACGTCGTTTAAGGCCTGCAGGATTGGGTCACATAGACCAAGGGTAGAAAATGTCATTGGCGTCTCGGGGCAAAAAGCTGGCTGGTTCGCACTGAAGATGAATACAACACCCTATAAGGGCACGAATAAGCCGCGAGTATAGCAGAGTGGCTAACCAACAACCGAGCAGAAAACTAAAGGAGGGAATTAAGAGACCACAAATAAAAAAGCCCGCTTGACGCATGCAGTACAAACTACATGCCTCAAGCAGGCTTTTAGCTAAGCTTTAAGGTGGGTACGATCATTAGCTCTCGGGGTTACCCCCTCCACCGCAATTGTACCCAGCCTCAGCTAAGCGTCGATAACTGAATATCGATTAGAACTTAGCGCGAACGCCGAAAGAGAAGCGACGATCAGACTCTTGTAATTGGAACGTGGTACCAGTTACCGCCTGGTTAATAGTTGGCTCACCAGTTAAGTTACTTACGTTCGCAACAAGAGTAATACTATCAGTAACATCCCAGCTTGCAGATAAATCTAACTGAGACAGACCATCTCGGTAGTCGTTACCCAAAGTAGGATCGGTAGAGCGAGTTGCTGAGGGTAAAACCTGCGCACCAACACGTTCAACACGCTTGTGAACAATACCGTCCAAGAACTTATCACGGTAGGTATAAGCCAAACGAACTGCAAAGTCTTCGTATTCCCAGTACACCTGAGTATTGTAGGTGTTTTCAGAGATATCCTCTAACGGAGTACCACCTGGCTGCTCACTATCCGCATACGTGTAGTTTGCATTCACACCTAAACCAGACCAGATGCCAGGCAAAAAGTCGAAGGCTTGCTGGTAACCTAACTCGTAACCACGTACATAGCCACTTTCGCCATTTGTGTTGGTAGTAGTACGAACACCATTGCGACCTTGAGCTAGAGCAGCATCAAACACCGCTTGACTATCAGCAAACACTAATTGTTGCTTATCGCTAGTGGCGTCATCTCGCAGACAAATATTGTCAAAGATAGTAGTGTTCTGTGTAGCAACAGCATCAGCATCGTACGCACAGTAAATTGTTTCACTTAGGAAAGATGCAACATCCTTATAAAACACTGTGGCCGATACCATATTACCGGTACCAAAATAGTGCTCTACCGCCATATCAAATTGCGTTGCACGATATGGGTCTAACTGTGGGTTACCTCGAGTTGCAGTCACTTTATCCGAGTTAAATACAAACGTTGGGCTCAGCTCTCCAAAGTTCGGACGGCTCATTACTTTAGCACCGCCAAAGCGAAGGAGTGTATCTTCTGTTAAATCTACAGTTACGTTCAAGCTAGGCAAGAAATCGCTGTAAGTATTGCCATCAGTTACAAGAGCGTCACCTTCTTGGTTGTATGCAGTAGAAGTGATTTCACTTTTCACATATCGACCACCAACAATGATGCGCGCGTGATCAAAGTCGAAGTTACCTTGAACGTAAAACGCAGATGTATCTTCTTCAATAAGTGAATAAGAACCCTTTAACTCGCCGTTATCTAAATTCTCTCGCAGAGTTCCAGTCAACGCCAGATTGGTGCCGGCTAACAAGTTCTGCACCATTTCATACGTTTGGCCAGGGTTACGTAAAGCTGCTGCGTCATACACTGTAAAGCTTGTCAGATCGTTAACACCTTGAACTCCGGCGTGCTCAAA
Organism: Saccharophagus degradans 2-40; assembly: GCF_000013665.1. Classification (NCBI taxonomy): domain Bacteria; kingdom Pseudomonadati; phylum Pseudomonadota; class Gammaproteobacteria; order Cellvibrionales; family Cellvibrionaceae; genus Saccharophagus; species Saccharophagus degradans. The sequence goes on along the minus strand of NC_007912.1, from coordinate 1,946,408 downwards.
CGCATCATCAAAGTCAAAAGTTTTTACATTATCCAGATCGTTCAACCAAATAATATCTGGGTTGCCATCACGGGTAAGGTTTTTGTAAATATCTTTGATCTGTATCTGAGACTCACCTTTTTCATACTCACGATCGGTGAAGCGCACACCCGTTTTAAGCGCTGAAAACCATTCCAAACCGAATGGCTCAGAGTACTCTACATCTAGGCGCATTGCTGATTCTTTGTTTTGAACTGGGAGTTCACGGTGACGATATTCACGGAACGCCAAGTGACTCGCGTCAGTGTAGGTACCGTCCGCCAAGTAATCGACTGTTGGCATCTGGTCTTGACTGTTAATGATGGTTACGTCGGTATACCACTGATTCGCATCTGCAGGGTTTGCCGCCTCAGCAACGGGGTCTACCGCACGCAAATTCATTTCCGAAGCTAACGTCATAGTATCGGATTCAGCTACGGCGTACTCACCGGATACTTTTAAGCTGTCAGTGAAGTTCCACTCACCACCAATTGCGTTAGAAAAACTCTCTGTAAAACGGAACTGACTCCAAGTTTTGGGGATAGGTAGTGAACCCGCCAATACGTAGTTATTTAACTGTCCGTTTGCATCTTCAGTCGTATTTGCTGTTGCTGTGGGCGCACCAATTACCGACAGAATAGAATACGCTTCTTGACCACCATCCCGCTCAGTACTATTTAAATCTATATAGAATGAACCTTGCTCTGATGCTGGGGCCCACTGCATGGAAACGTTAAATGCAGTACGCTCGCGTTGCTCAGTGAAGGGCTCAAATTTGTGCTCATCTGGCACAATATACAAGCCGCTAGGCGTATTCTGAGCAGGAGTATCTTCTAGCCCAATTACACCGGCGCTCCACTTATCCGAAGGGAAAAGACTTGCGGAAGCAGTATCTTGACGCAACCAACGATCTTGATAGGCAACGCTAGCCATTACACCAAAGCTACCTGCGTCACCAAAGTCCCAGTTGTTGCCAAAAGAACCACTAAATATAGGAGCCCAGTTATCGGCTTTATCTGCGTATTCTGCGTCTAAAGAAACAGCAATTACGCGTTCTTTTAAATCTAATGGGCGAGCTGTTTTAAGGCTGATAGTACCGCCCAACGCACCTTCAATCATTTCTGGTGTAGGAGACTTAACAACCTCTACCGCTTGCAAAAAGCTGGCTGGGAAATCATCAAAACTAACCCCAGAGCGACCATCGCCCACACTTGAGCGACCATTAATTTCAACACGGTTCTGCGGTAAGCCGCGAATAGAAACCTCAGAGCCCACGCCGAAATCGCGGTTAATAGAAACACCAGTAACACGCTGTAATGCTTCTGCAACATTGTTATCGGGTAATTTACCAATGTCTTCAGCTACAACAGAGTCAACAATTCGACCGTCGTTGCGCTTAGCATCAACTGCAGCTTCCAAGCTGGCACGAATACCAGTTACAACCACTTCTTCCAAAGCAGCATCTTCTTGAGCATAAACGGCTTGATTAAAAGCCAGGGTGAAAGCGGAAAGTGCGAATGCACCGATTGTATATTTATTAGTCATTATGTAGATCCCCCTCATTAAGAGTTAGTTTTATTATGGGCAGAAGTACAACGAATATAAACCTAATTGTCAACCGATTATTTTTACCAATGAAACTTATTTGTTTGCTAAATGTCTGCCCCATCCCAGCCGTAGCGGGTTAAACCTATTTCACACAAAAAACACACCCTGTGAAAATTACGGGATTAAATAAATGCTTAGGATGTTTTTAGCGCCAAAAGAGGCGAGAAATACCTTTCAGAACGTAGAAAAATCGAGCTTACCGAGCTTTATTATATTTATAACTAGCCAAGCCTTTAGTTTGTGCCACTAGTGGTCACACACATTAAGTAAATGATTTACGCCAGCCTTATGACATAAAATTCAACCAAATGGTATTACCACTCAGAGGCACCCGATTAATAATTAACGCGCCAAGCTAGCTTAAAATGCCCCCATCTAGTTAAAAAGACCAAATGGAAACAGTGTTGGTTAACCAATTAACAACAACCAATCTGTAATACCACTGGTTTGTAGTGGCAATTTTTTTGTTAAAAAACAAATAAGTAGCCCCGCCCCCACTAGGGTTCGAAAATAAAGCAATAACGCCAGCTAAGCAGTGCCAGCCCAAATTTAGAAAGAGCCACCAAATAGCTTCTCGGCGCTTGAAAAGCCAACGGCTAGACCAACTAACGCCATCAGTACTTACTTTATTCAGTCACTTTTACCGTGCCGTAAGGGAGCGCCAATAGCGGGTATTAACCACACAAGCAAAGCATGCAAAGAAAAACCGTTTTACCAACACGGTAATTTAACGCCTAGCACAAGCTGAGCAGACAGGTAGGAAGAAAGCGGGGTTGCATAGCAGGACAAAAAGGAGGAGCGCCCCGAAGAGCGCCCCTAAAGCATTACTCGGTGTGCTTTATGTAATAGTCGTAAACATAGGTTTCTGCATAGGCGTCATCCGTTTCGCCGGGTGCTGTACCGTTATGAGATTGCGTGTAGTTGCCTAGCTTGAAGTATGCGCCAGAGAAGCTTTCCTCGTGCACATAATCGAGTTTACGGCCGTTGTACTCATATTCCACCTTGCCATCTCGCGCTATAAACTTAACGGTAAACACTGTACCTAGCTCGTAATTATCATCCACAAGGTAACCATGGCGATCGTTGCCGTTTGTAATCCATATGTTTGCGTGGGTATCCATTACCCCAACAGTGCCATTGTTATCCCAGTCACCGCCTTGCCCTAGGTGCCCTTCTACTCGGAACACGGTAACATCGTCGCCACTATCGTGAATTTGCCCAACAACTACATGTGGTTTTACGTAAGTTAAGTGGGTAACTTTTTGCTTAATCCACATCTCATGCGTACCGCTTGTATTACTCCAAGCTGCTGCACTTTTTGAATTACGGTAATGATAATTTTGGGTTAATTCACGCAATTCACTGCGCGGGTTGGATGAACCACCTGTTGTAGAGCCACCATGATTCGCACGGAATTGCACTGCATACCCGTCCTCATCCTCAACTAATTTAAACCAAGGGTCTATTTCGTAAGTTAAAAGTTCTGGGGTGTAAATTTCCATTGCATTGTTAATTGGCAATGTAATTTTCCACCAAGAAAGATCGATAACTTGTGAGGCATAACGCATTATTGGTGCAGGAGGTTGCTTACTCAAATCTTCGGCGGTTGAAATATCTTTCGCGTCGAAAACATCAAAATAAGAATCGCCAGAGCCTGGGCCATACTTGGCGTAAAGCATTGCCGGTGACCCCGTAGACACATAGGTTACAGAAATTTGTTGCCAGCTGTTGCCGTGCGCCGTACTGGTTTCGTATACGTTATCGGAGCCTAAATCTTGTATGCCGATGGTACCGTGGCCATACACATAAGCTGTAATTTCGTATACGTGGCCGGCAATAGGCTTATAAATCGCCTGCTTGATAATACCGCCATCGCCGTCGATAACTAATAACCTACCGCCTTCAGGTGGCTGTGGATTAGAAGTACCATTCATGGATACAACGTTTGCAGGGTCGACCTCTAACCAACCACCTTCTGAAGTGCTAAGCTCAAAGCTCGCATTCACTAGTGGCCACAATTCAAAGTCTGGGTTAACCGAACTCACTCGAATAGTTTGAGTTGCCGTTGTAGATTCACCTTCATCATCGACTACAGTTAAAGACAATTCAAACACACCATCTGAGCTATACGATTTTTGCGGCGCTACGTCCGAGCTGGACGTGCCATCGCCAAAATCCCATAAGTAGCTTGCAAGGTTACCGCCATCAGGGTCAAACGAAGCACTACCATCAATATTTAGCACAACATTCGGCGCGGTACTTGCGGGTGCGCCAATCACCACAACAGGCGGTTCTTTATTGTCGTCAACAGTAATGGCATGGGTAGCCGTTGCGCTATCCCCTTCATCGTCAGTTACAGTTAAGCTAACAATATAGCTACCGCCAGCGCTGTATGTGTGGTTAACCACTGCCCCGGTTGCATCGCTGCCATCGCCAAAATCCCAACTGTATGAAGCTAAGCTGCCGCCATCGGGGTCAAAGGAATTCGAACCGTCGAAAACTAACGCCACATCAATCGAAACTTCGTCATCAATATCAAAGCTGGCAACAGGAGGCACATTGCTAATATCACCACCGCCATATATTTCTACTTCTGTAATGCTGTTCCAAGAGTTAGCGCTGTTACCGTACCCTACAATACGTACAAATTGTGCAGGCATATTGGGTATATCAAACTCTTCCAACGCAAGCGTGTTACCCGAGCTTTCCCCGCTAAACACAGTGGAAAAATTAGATCCATCTGGGCTTACTTGAATATCGAAAGTAGCGCTTCGCTGATCGCCTTTATAAAAAGCCATGCTCACACTTTTTACCAATTGCATACTGCCCAAATTGTAAGTAATGGTTTGACCATTCCCATTCGCCGACCAGCGCGTACTTAGCGAGCCATCTAGAGTGTTACTCGCTACATTCCCGTCATCACTACTTGCAACCACAGAATGTACATCTAGCTGCCCTTCTACAGGGGGCTCGGGTGGAATTGGGCCATCCCCTTCCACGAAGTTCACTTCAGTAATGCTCGTCCAAGTATTACTTGTATTTCCATAACCAACTATTCGGAAGTATCTCGCCTGAACATTTAGCGTATAGGGTTCCATAGCCAAAGTTGAACCGCTTGAGAATGTGTTTAAATTAACATCCCAACTTGCTCCATCTAGCGAGCTTTGCACTTCAAATGTGGCACTGCGTTGATCGCCCTTATAGAAGGCTATCTCAACCGCTCCCATTGTAACTTCTGCTCCGAAGTCATATTCAATCCATACGCCATTGCCGTTCGCCGACCAACGCGTGCCTAAATTATTATCTAACGTATTATTTGGGCCGTTGCCATCATCACCGCTCGCACTAAGTGCAATCGGTTCTATTGCATAAGCTGAAAACGCAAAAAACAGCGTAAAAACAGCCATAAATACACTGGGTAACCTGGGTATTTTCTTGTTTCTCATTATTATTTCCTTAAAATCTTTTCTGGTTAGATGCATTGTTTTTTGTTAGTACATAAATCCATTTCTAAGAAATCTGCAGACAATAAGACCCCACCCTCTTAAAACAAGAAGAAAAATGTTTGTAAAATATTCTACTAATTAGAAAAGGACTTGATCTAACTTGGCTACAAAAAATTCCAATATAAATTTATTGGTTGTTGTTATTATTTTTATCAAATGTAAACCAGCGCTCTTACTATCATCACCTCCTTTTATTTTTTGTTGGTCTTGTGATGAATAGTAGCTTAACGATTAAATAATTTAAGAATTATAATATCCAAGCCTATATTGATTACTGATTAAAAATGAATAGGAATATTTTAAAAATGCATATACCAAATTAAATACAAATTGGTAAAGGAGTACGACGCAGAAAACAACATTATGTTATTACCAAAAAAATATTTTATTTAAATTGTTAACCAATTTTCACCGTATGCACAACCAATTCAAAAGCTGCCCATGTTTGAGGTGGTCGCGAATGGATAAGAAAGAAATAAAAAGGGACGATAAAAGCGGGAATTACGTGACAACCACTCCAACACAGCTGTCACGTAAAAAAGTTAGTCGCGTTTGTACAAGGCCTCTATTGTTGCTTCCTCTATAGTGTGCGCTTTAACCATATACCCAGTTAAAGCGGCTGAAGCATTTTCAGGTAGCTCTAGTGGTTTGGACAAAGCATGCAAAGTAAATCTATAGCGATGCACGCCGTGGCCAACCGGTGGGCAAGCACCGCCAAAGGCTTTCTCACCATAATCGTTAGTGTTTTGGGAAGCACCTTTTGGCAACAACTTACTATTCACCGCCCCCGCGCCAGCGGGTAGCGACGTGGTACCGGCGGGAATGTTAACCACCTGCCAGTGCCACCACCCACTGCCTGTAGGCGCATCGGGGTCGTGCACCAGTAATGCAAATGCTTTTGTGCCCTCTGGCGCACCACGCCAGCTAAGCTGGGGGGACAAGTTGCCACCAGCACAACCAAACCCCGTATACTCCTGCGTTTTGGCCATATGCTTACCATCGCCTATATCACTACTAGTAAGCACAAGTGAGCCAGCATACACCGCGCAGCTCACGCTAAAAGCTACAGCCGTTATTGCGGTATTGGCGAAAGCCCGAATGAATGATTTTTTCATAGTAACCTCACTATTGTTGTAGAAAGTGGGGTTATTGTAATTAAGGTTTACCCTTTTATTTACAGGCAAAACATTCAAACTTTCGCCCTAATCGCTCAAGCGTGTTTTTCTTAACGCCGTAGGTGTAACACCAAACAACTGCTTAAACTTATTGGTAAACCTAGATTGAGATAAGTAACCGCACTGCTCTGCAATATGGTTAATGGGTTGAAAAGTAGACTGAACCTGATGCAACCCAAAACTTAGCCGGGCACTATCTTTAACAGCCTGCAAACTTGTGCCTTCAGCAGTAAGCTTGCGGCGAATAGTGGACTCGCTCATCGCGAGCTTTTGGGTAATAACATCCATTGTCCAATCGTAGGTTAAATCTGTACTTATAATGGCGTGAACTTTAGCGCTAAGGCTTGGAGCCCCGGCAATAGAGCACACTTGCGTATACCCTAAATGAAACAGCGTTTGCAAAAGCTCCTGCCTGCGAATATGCCAAAGTTCAGCTGGTGCAATTGCTGCCCACTCTATAAATTGCTGTAGCGTGCCCTCTAAAAGAGGGGTTATCTCCCCCAAAAAGTATGGCGCAGCATTAATATTTACAGCCTTTTGATGAAGGCAATTGAAATCTGTATAGTCAAATTCTATTAGCAGCGCAAAATATTCATCACTTTCAGCAATATTCCGCATATCAATTTTAGTACCGTTAGATAAAAAAACAAAACGACCATTTACACATCGCACATCTCCGTTAGCACCCAGCTTTTTACAACCATCTAACACGAAAACAAGTAAGGGCTTAACAATTGGCACATTTAATATCGTTTGCTCTTTGAGCGACGTATAAACAGCAAAGGGTAGTGCCGTATTTTCGGCAGTAGCAAGCTTTGCAGCATACTTAAGTTTTTGCATATGGGTTCATAGCTCTCATAATAATTGAGTTTGGCATTCAATTAGGTAATTTAACATACACCGCACAGGCGCATACTCCCTTATTTGCCTGCTACACTTAACAAGGAACGCTAATACCCAGCCGTCGCTTAATCGGTAACAAACAATACCGATTCAACACCAAGAAAAATTAAATACCTAACGTAGGAATATAAACACTTGCTGAATAGACTTGGTTCGCATAACGCCAACGTATTCAAGGCGGCCAAACTCGTCATTACTGCCATTACGGCGCTAGCCTGCGGCTTACAACCCGCAGCCGCCCACGCAGCGCCCCAAGCTTGCCTGCACTTTAATATTCACAAAAGTTGCGGTAGCGGAAAAGTAAGGGGCAACGAATATACAGAAGGCTTAGTAAAACTCGCGTTTAGCTATAGCGATGCCACCTACAGCCTTTCTAAAGATTACCTAACCTGCAGCCAAAAACGTGAAGCGCAGTTGGTAGAACAGGACAAATCATCACTACTATGGGCCGCCACAAAGCCTGAATTAGAAGTCAACCTTATCCCCATTAGGATACCTATATACAAAGGGTTGCTTGGCGTTCGCCTAGCCGTAATACGCAAACAGGATCAACCCCACTTTTTACATGTTAATAACTTAGATGATTTAAAGCGCTTTACCGTTGGCCAGGGCTCTGACTGGTCTGACACTCTTATACTAAAAGACGCTGGTTTTTCCGTTATTACCGCAAGCGATATTCACAAGCTATATAACATGCTTGAAGCAAAACGGTTCGATATGCTACCGCGTGGCGTAATGGAACCTTGGGGCGAGTTACGAGAATTAAATGGCGATACGCTCGCCATAGAGCAAAGCTTGGTTATTGCCTACCCCATGCCAGCCTATCTTTTTGTTTCGCCTCACCAGCCCGAATTGGCGGCAATAATAGAAGCTGGGCTAAATCAAGCGATTGCCGATGGAAGCTTCGACAACTATTTTTTTAACGATGAATTAGTTAAAGAAGCGCTAAACAAAGCGAAGCTAGAAAACAGAAAATTATTTAGCCTACCCAACCCCTATTTACCCGAAGCTACACCACTAAATAATAAATCACTTTGGCTAGATGTGCTCACCCCCCTGCTAGACCTATCGTATTTATAGAGAAGTAATCACAAAAAAGAGCGCCCCTGTAAGGCCGCCCTTTCTGCGTAACTTATACCCAATCAATAACTAATTAATAACTAATCTAGAGGTGCCCTTTAATGCTTACCTCAGTAATACTGTTCCAGTTATTAAACTCATTACCCAAACCGATAATTCGAATATAGCTTGCGCGATAATCACCGCCAAACGTCGTCTCTAAACTTAACGACTCACCCGAGTTAATCCCATCAAACACTTGCACCCAGGTTTGGTTATCATCACTCACCTCTACCTGAAAGCGGGTTTGACGTTGATCACCTTTGTACCACGCTATGCGCATATCGGTAACGAGATAATTATCCCCCAGCGCAATGGTTAAATTCTCACCTACACCAAAAGCCGACCATCGCGTAGAGTAATCATTATCAAAAACATTGCTTGCCACATTGCCATCATCACTAGATGCATAAACATCAACCGGCACAATAGTCGCTTCTGATGCAAACACAGTAACCAAAAGCTCGCTGTATTCAGAAGCATTGTTGCCGAAATAACTGCTTACACGAAAATAGTAACTACCCGCAGCCAAATCGCTAACAATTGCAGAATCGGCATTCGCAGCTAGCTCAATTACAGTAAATTCAGCTTCACTACTAAGCTTATACTCTAAGGTATAACCCTCTTCGCCTTCACTTACATCCACCCAACTTAGTGCTATTTGCCCTTGCGCATTAGCTGTTACAGTGAAGTTTTCTGGGCGCACAAGATTAGCCTGCGAGCCGCCTGCAGGTTGAAAATATACACTTGCAGCTGCAAAGTTTGAGCGAATAATGCCGCTTACGGCAGTAACACGATACTCGTAAAGGCCTTCAGCAATAAGGTCGGTATGCGTATAAGATGTTGCGTTCGCCTCAGTAAGACCTATAGCGAAAAAATCGTTGCCACCAATACGCGCCTCAACAAAATAGCTTTCTTCTTCGCTATTAGTATCTGCCCATGAAATAGTAATTTGCGATTGCCCTGTTACCGTAGCCGCCACATCTGTAGGTGCAACTAAGTTAGGGTAATCTAGCCCAGCGCTTGGAGTATAAATTACCGCTTCGGTAATACTATTCCAAGTGTTAGACGAGTTGCCGTAGCCAGTAATACGCAAGGACTGAATTTCAGCTGCAGTAAATGACGCAGATTCCAAGCCTAGCGAAGCACCGGAAGAATATCGACGAACAGGCGTGGTATACCAAACGTAACCATCGGTAGTTATATACTCAATAGAGAAGGTACTTGAGCGAGTATCTCCCTTATACCAAGCTAACTCGACACGATCCGCGACTTGGCTTTCACACAAATTAAATTGTATCCACTCGCCGTCGCCGTTTGCAGACCAACGCGTAGCGTAATCGCCGTCTAGCGTATTTTCTGCAATATTGCCATCGCTTGAACTGGCGCTAACACTACAAATAGCTACAGGCTCGTTACCAGACGTTTCAATGGGCTGACCGTAAAACAGCTGAACCATCTCTATATCGGTATCGCTTAGATTGCCCGCGCCATTCCACTCAGGGTTGCAATAGTTTAAAACCGAATCCAAGTCCCAGGCGCCGACATAAATGTCGCCGTCAGTACCCTGCGCCTCGGCCGCGCACATATCATCGGTGTCATCTCTGTTTTGTTCATGGGCAAAGCCTAGAGCATGACCAAACTCATGAACTGCAATCACTTCTGCACAATATTGACGACGGTAACTGCAGCTGGTGCCCCAATTTTGGAATGTATGGTTTAGTACCATGCCATTAACATAGCCATCCAAACGCGAGCCTAGCTGCTTAACATGCGGCCCAACATCATCCACTAAAATACGTATCCCATCATCGTTCGCCCCACACTCGCCCCAACCGGTGAAGCGGACTAATGACTCCTGCTCCCAAGTACGCTCAACCGCTTTTCTTACCCAAGCTTGCTCTTCTACAGGAAAAGCCTCTGGATTCTCCCAGCACACAGGAATAGTTAACGTATCCCACAATGCACTCTCTAATGCATTACCTTCATCATGTGGCTCTGAGCTACTAGCTACCGCAACCACAGAACTTACTACCCCCAAACACAAAACAAGCAACCGTATGATTTTCACAACAAATCTCCGCTATGTAATTTTAATTAGCGTGTTACCTATCCGGTAACATCGTAGAGAAATGTAACACGCCGATACGTTTGGTTACACTAATATTTAATTACATTGTCTTCCAATTTGTATATCGGTCAGCCGGTAATAAAAAGCACTGTCTCCTGCATCTCCACTTAGGCGCCTAAATGATCCTTGCAGCACAATACCGCTTTCTTTATGATGCCAGCCCCACAAGGGCGACACATACCAGCCACCTGCCAATGGCAGGCAACAATCAACGCCTCTCCCGCTTACACGCTTAATATTTTCAAACAAATTACAATCAGGAATTCCCAGTAAATTATGCGAACTTTTATCAAAGCAATTATTGCAGCCGCGGCATTACACAGCGCTACAGCAGCAGCCATTACAAATATGGAGTATCTTCACAAACAAGGTGAACAAGATGGGTTACACGGGAATATTGAATTATCTTTAAAAGGCAAATCGGGTAACAGTAACAGGCAAACCCACAGCATAGCTGGCCAACTTAGCTACCGAGCAGGTGCACACCAATGGCTAACATCAGCAAGTGCAGAATACGGTGAAAGTAATAAAGTTAAAGATACAGATAATAAATTTATCCATCAGCGTTACATTCACCACAACTCCAACAAGCTAGCCATTGAAGGATTTGTGCAGTACCAAGAGGATACATTTAAGCTTTTGGATTCCAGAGCACTTATTGGTGCAGGCGCCAGATTTAAAGTATCGCAAAAAGACGACGATTACTTATTTAATTTTGGATTAGGCGCATATTACACCCAAGAAGTATACAACCTGCCAGAAACCGCAACCGACGAAGAGCGCGAAGAACAATATGCCCGCGCCAACAGCTATATAAATTACGCCAAACAGCTTACCCAAAGCACATCGTTCAGCAACACACTTTACTGGCAGCCTCGCTTAGGCGACATTGCCGATAGCTACGCGTATAACAACCTTGCGTTTACCGTAAAAATTAGTGAAAAACTCGCATTAAAAGTTACCCTAGAAACGCAATACGATAGCAAACCAGTAGGCGAGTTAGAGCATGTAGATCACTCTTACTTCACCTCTTTGGCATACAACTTTTAACACGTGCTGGCCCTAGAGGTATTTCTATAGGGCCAACACTCCAAACCTACGTGGATTCAAATCCGAGGAGCACGCGAATGCCTAAAAACCCCGGGGCGTAGCCAGAAAAAATAGCTAGAACCCCTTTTATTTAGAGAATACTTTATTTGGGTGCTCAATAGTTTCCCAGTAAGTAATACGCCGCCCTTTATTTACATGCGGTAACTCATTCGATGAACCACCGAGAGCTTTACCGCAAAACTTCAGGATTTTTTCACCTGCACCGAGCTGGGTTATATCTACCCTTAATAGCTGCTCGGGCTTATCGTTAAAGAACCTATCCACAGCTATTTGATGCTTACGATAGCAAGAAAGTAAATACTCATTACTAAATTCTTTTTTTGAACAGAACTCTGGAAACGCCGCCAAAAAGCAGCGCTTAATATCACTTTCAAAAAAATTGCTATCGGCTAGCCATCGCTTGCGCATACTAAGCAACAACCTTCGAATAGACTCCAACCAGTCTCCCTCAGGGCGTTGCAAGTAAATAAATTTGGAATTTGGGTATCGCGAATACAAGCTTGCGTAGTCGATAAATACAGGCGTGTCGGCAACCACTTCTGCCAACTCAAATGCAGCTTCATTAAACGCGGTGTGAGCAACTTTATAACCGCTCTCAAGCAGATAAATACACGTGCTTGTGGTGCCGGTTCTAGGTAGGCTTAAAATAAATATTTTAGACATAACAACCAACCGATCTCGTATAGTAGGTATTGCCAGCCAGCTCAAAACAATCATCAAAAATACTCACCCAAGGATTTGAAGCAGACCACCTCAACTCGCCTAGCCATACTATTTAAGAAGAACAGCTCGAGCGTACCAGCAGAAAAAAGTATAGAATTATTAAATACTGTTTAGCGCTATTGAGTCATATCTATTTCGATAAGAAACCAAACCCACCAAAACGGAACGCGCCTCTCCCACATATTTTTGTATATCAGCAATAGCTTCATCCGCATTTATCTCTAAATCACCTGGGGGTACCCACGATAAAAATCCATCTAAAGCTTTACCTAGTTTGGCCTCAAGCTTTTCGCCCAGAACACCAAACCAATAACTATAGCAACTCCAAATTGCACGCTGTATTAGGGGGTAATTATCGCAAAGCTTTAATAGATCGGTTAAGTCGAAACAAAACTGGATAAACAAAGAAAATTCATTTACCGCCTTTTCCAACACGCCCTGCTTCCTTACATCCATAAACAAGCTATCAATAAATTTTTGTGGAGAATGCATTAAAGCAACCAAGTCTTTAAATCTAACTGTTTCTTTAACTCCTATACTACGCCTCTTTTTTGTTATAGTGAACGAGTCCAACAACCTTAGTAAATATCCATTGGCTAAATTCTCTTCGAAATGCTGATCCAACTCCAAAAAAGAAAGCATAATTCTATATGCCTCAGAATCGGAGATATCTTCCGTTATGTTATATACGCCTTCCATCCTCTTCGACAGCTCTTGAGGCAAATACTCTGGATAAAATTCCGTGTAGTATGGCTTCACAGACTGATGCAATAGAACATCTTTAATTTCTCCAGCAAATTCGCTTGTAGCCACATCTGGGATAAAGTCCGCTAGAGCCGCCACCTCTATAACAGAGCAACATTTCATGAACTTATCGGCCCTTCTTCGAAACAATATTTCAGACTTATCAACAACCGCAGCGACATGATAATCCCGAAGCAACCAATTAATTTTGTTTTCATCACCTTCATCAATTAATTTCGCAAGCTCAACCACTACAGATTTCGCATCTGACTCTTCGTAATAGGTAGCAATTAACTCTTCATAATTGGCCTGTTTAATATTCATAAACAATCCTCCAGATGAAGCAGTGGCGAGTTAAAACTTTTTGTAGGTTTGCATACACCAATATGATTCACTCCAGGAATTGCAACAGGCGGAGGATCACCGGCAAAAGTATCATTGCTAACAATCTTTTCGTATTCGGCGATAATGACTTTCTTTGCCACCAAATGTTTATTTTTACTATTAACAATTGCAGACAATGTATCGGCCTTTAGAGCTTGCAACACAGCAGAACCAGGCTGAAGCTGTTCTACCAATGGGGATGAAAAACGTACCAATGAACAAAAGTACTTTAGTATTGGAATTGCACTTGAAGTCTCAATGGCTAAAGCTACTACCCTTGCCCCCATATGTGCTGGAGCATATAAAACAAGTTTTGTTTTATTACCCCAATCAAATCCCCTTTTGGGCGCATCTAATAATGCTCGTCGAGAAATAACAGCCCCCAACGAATGCGCCACAATAAGAATTTCATCATAAGCAAAGCTTGAAGAGCGTTGCGCAGGTTGCGATAAATTGTCTTTTAGTATTGGGGTAATATTATTAAACAATTGGTTTAGAAAATTGCCAAATATAGCCGCGCTAGCTATTAATTCTGACCTTAAACCATCGTAGCCATAAAAATAAATATCACGACCTTCACTTTTGGGCGAATTGGGTAAGAGCTCATGAAAATCTGCCCAAGTCTTAATTGCATTCCCATTAAATCCATGGATAAACACAATAGCTTTTCGATTGGGCTTCATCGAGAACATGACCCGCGCCTCTCCAGTTGCAGAGATGCCGCCCTTAAGTAATTTAGGCAACAAATGAGTCTGCATGCAACAGCTCCTTTAATCTAGATTAATATAGCTACCTAACATAACCAATAGAACTATCAGAAACAAGCAGCTTAAATCGTATCTCCGGCCAAATTGACACCTAATAGCACCTCTAGGCTTCACAAACACCTAGTTAACTATCAACAACGAGGGCCTTAGCAGAGATACATAAACTTGCAGATACACTTTTTTCAGTCTTTAATTCAGGTTTCTATCGCATACATTAATCTAATGTAGCGACAATAAAATCCAATATATTTTTGGCCGTAGTAATATTTTCTAGGCCGCGGTAAAGCACACCATCTTTACCTGAATGATGTCCGTGTCCAACTAAATTAAATATAAATTGCTTTGCTTTAGCAGAGTTTACAATCGCTTCATACACTAACGATGGCTGTCCAGAGGACCCAGGCCCGCTATACACAGTATCATCAGGGAAACGGGTTTTACTGTAGTACTCATTAAAATCGTAAGAGCGGTTCACTTCAACCATCAACTTATATTGCCCCGTACTGGGCAAAGGCATATCTACCTGATAATCTACCTTAGGTGTAGCAGCGGTAATACCATCGAAATCTGTATTATTGTGCTCTGGCATATACAACCCGTCACTCGCCACAACTCCGCGCTTATGGCTCCAGTAGGGTAACGCTTCTGGCCTTCTCACTACGTCGGGCTCTTCATCGCTCGTGCGATAGCTAGAGTTAGACGTTTTACCCGTAACATACAATGTATCCACATACTCACCATCTAAGGTTTCCATCCACACTACAATTTGAGGCACGCTGGTATAGGAAATATTCAAAAATATCGGCTGCGGTTCAGACTCGTACGAAGAGCCCGCTTTAAAAAATACGCTAAGTTTAGGGGCGCTATTGTCTTTGGTTAAATCCACAATGGTATATTCCCGCTTAGGTGGCTCTGCGGATGTTTTTAAATCGTAACCAAACTGTACAACGCTATAAACCGGCGGCAAATTCAAACCCAAAGCAATTGCAATAGGCACAACACCAAAAACCGCCGCCCCCATTGCCCACCTACCCGGCTTTTTACTCATATGGTTTTTGTACGTTTTTGCATTGTGCTTAATATGCCAAACAATACACACCAAAAATAAAATAGCGCCCCACACATGCAGAGAGCCAGTCCAAAAATTGTAAGGTGTTGCGTACAACAAAATACCGCTCACAACTAATACGAAGAAAGCAACAGAAAGGGTGATGGTGGCAATGGACCGTATATTCATGATATTTCTCTTTTTATTCCTTATTAACTAGTGCAGGCAAAGCACCACTTGGAAAATTCCATATTCAGGTAAGGTTACCCAAAACACTATTGCAAGCTTAAGCAGCCATAATGTTAAGCCATTGTGAGTAACAATAAAGTAAGAACAATGTTAGAAATGTGCAAGAATTGTGCATTAGAAGGGGTAGCTACGCGGCAATTTTGACTTTGAACAATCAAAAAATTTGGCGTGAGTTAGACAAGTAGCGGCGTGAGCCTAAATGGTAATAGCTAGAAATAGTACAGTGCTCGAGAAGTAGTAATTTGCACATACCAAGACCTATCAGCACAAAGTGAAAATAAGGTTTCCTACTTACAATTCAGCTCAAAAAATATTTTTGAATCAATACCCTTCAGTATCTGGCTACCTCAAAAGTTCTGCAACCTTCTTTTCAACGTCTTGCGAGCGAAGCGATAGTCACAGCTCGAAATAATTCTTTAGTACTTGAGGGTGCAAGGCGCTAAACAACCGCTTAGCTCCATTATTTAACATAAACTTTTATAACACCTATTTTTCCGACAGCATAGGAAGTACATATCTCATAATCATCACAAAACTAGCGTTCATGACAATTCTATTTTAGAATTCTGTGATATATTTTCACCAACAACAATTTAAACGCCAAACTTTTCTTCACAACCACAAGTAACTTTCCAACCATTCAAGCTGGTACAATCATGCTAAAGCACATAATCCCATTAGCTTTTCTAGTTTTTTC
This sequence comes from Saccharophagus degradans 2-40, assembly GCF_000013665.1. Taxonomy (NCBI): domain Bacteria; kingdom Pseudomonadati; phylum Pseudomonadota; class Gammaproteobacteria; order Cellvibrionales; family Cellvibrionaceae; genus Saccharophagus; species Saccharophagus degradans. The sequence continues at coordinate 1,930,226 of NC_007912.1, read as the reverse complement.
CTTACCAACATTCCCCAACGATGATAATACATTAGAGGAATTTGTTCCCGCCAGCATAAAAGATTCGAGAATGTCGATTGAAAAATTAATTAAATTCCCTAGAAAACATGAAAAATCAAAGGAAGATATAGCGGTTGTAATTAGATGTGACGCAGTTATTAAGCGAAACGGGAAAGTGGACCATAATTTCTGCTACGAAGAAGGCGGCGTACACTTCCCATTCGTAAGCATGATTAATCGAGCAGCCAGTAAATCCGTTTTCAATCCAGCTAGAGTTAATGGAACCGCTAGACCAGTATACTTTCAGTATTATGTTCTTTTCATTAAAAAAGGCTCGGCCACCTCGATCGAAGTCATCGGAAACTCCGGTTTAGAAGTAGATAAATACGGAGTAGATTATACCTCCCCTCAAAGATATAGTGTTCCAGGAGGAATATTTGGTGCCGGATGCAGCTATAACAAGCATATAACTGTGAATGCTGTCATCTCGGAATTAGGAACTGTAAGCAGTGTCGCAGTAGAAGGCGACAACGCTGGAGATAAGTGTACCAAATACCTAGAAGAATCTTTTAAAAACCAAAAATTTATTCCAGCAACCTATAATGGAAAAGCCATTTCAGCTTTTTATTCTGAACTAATATTCGACACTATCCGTCGGCAATAGATCGACCATTAGAAGATATGCCTTGGTAAATAATCACATATGCTGAACTAAAACCACCGCTTTTCGTGTTTACGCATTACCATAGATAGTTTTCGCGCCAACTAAAAGCGTGAATTTAAAACAATCTCAGGCACTCTATATACTGGTGGGCAATGCCCACCATAAAGATTCAGAAAATATCACTTTAACAATTTTGCGAACTTTAGTTTAATCTCCTGCCTCCACCCACACTAAAGGCAATACAACTCCCCCCCACTTATCTAATCAAACGAAAGTGGATATTTGCCATCCAGCATACACAGAAGTGAATATAAGATCTGTCGGCTTATCGACGCAATGACATTGCTAGTAGAGAGGCTTGGCAGTATAAATAGCCGAATCGGCACCTTTTAGACATGGTTGAAGATTAAGCTCAAATATAAAGGAAATGCTAGAAAGTGGGTTGCGGGGTAAACACCACGCAGATTGATGAGCTAGGCTCAATCCCTCCTCGGACTGTCGCTTACAGTACCCCACATTAAAAAAACCCCGCTCTTGCGAGCGAGGTTTTTTATTTGGTGGAGCCTAGCGGGATCGAACCGCTGACCTCAACACTGCCAGTGTTGCGCTCTCCCAGCTGAGCTAAGGCCCCAAATTTGGGCTTGCGGGCATTGCCACACAAGAGGCGCGCATTGTATGCAGTGCCTCTTGGGCTGTCAACTATTCCGCGTCGCTTTCTTCGTTTAATTGCGATAATGCCGCAAATTCTTTCTCGTAGCGCTTAAGCACCTTTTTACCGGCTCCGCCTAATACTTCTACGGCTACGCGTAAACGTGCTCGGCTTAGGTCGCTGCCCAGTAGCACCATGGCATCCATTACCGAAAAGCTCGCGGTAGAGCCAGAAATAGCCACAAATAACGGTGCCAAGAAGTCTTTTAGCTTTATACCCATACCATCGGCTAAGCCTTTTAGGGTTGCGAATATGTCGTCTCGCTCCCATGTGCGCATGGTATCTAGCTGCCACAGGGCAAACTGCAGCACCTTTTTCTGGTCTTCTAGGTCTAGCTTATTACCCTTAAAGCTCTCTTCGGTAATGCCTAGGGTATTTGCCGCTAAGAAGCTTACCATGGGTAAAAAGTCGCCTAGGGTCTCCATACGTTGTTTAACGTGGGGAATAACCGCTAGCAAGTTATCTTGGTTGAATTTCCAATCTACTAGGCGCTGCGCCAATGCTGCGTCGTCTAGGTCTTCACGAATCCATAAGCCGTTTAGCCAGTTAAGCTTTTCTATATCGAATACTGGGCCACCTAGCGATACACGGGCGATATCGAAGTGGTTGAGCATTTCTTGAATAGAGAACTTCTCGCTCTCATCCGGCATAGACCAGCCCATACGCCCCAAATAGTTGGTTAAGGCCTCTGGCAAGTAACCTGCTTGCTTGTAATACAGAATACTGGTTGGGTTTTTACGCTTACTTAGCTTGGTTTTATCTGGGTTGCGCAGTAGCGGCAAGTGGCAAAATACGGGCACATCCCAGCCAAAGTATTGGTATAGCAATATGTGTTTGGGGGCCGAGTTAATCCACTCTTCACCGCGAATAACGTGGGTAATTTTCATTAAGTGATCGTCTACCACGTTGGCCAAGTGGTAGGTTGGCATGCCGTCGGATTTCATTAGAATTTGAGCATCAACCATGCTCCAATCTAAATCGATATTACCGCGCAACAAATCGGTTACTTGGCAGGCGCCCTCTTCTTCTGGCACTTTCATGCGTACCACATAGGGAATACCGGCGGCTTCGCGCTCGGCTTGCTCTTGCTCGGTTAGCATTAGATCGCTTTGCTTAAGCGCTGAGTGTATGCCCGCTTCTTTACGTGCGGCACGCAACATATCTAGCTCTTCGGTGGTGCGGTAGCATTTAAAGGCATGGCCTGCATCCAGCAGCTGCTGCACGTATTGGGCGTATATTTCTTTGCGCTCACTTTGACGATATGGGCCTGCAGCTCCGCCAACGTCTGGGCCTTCGTCCCACTCTAAACCTAACCAACGTAAAGAATCTAAAATGGCCTGTTCAGATTCAGGCGTAGACCGGCTTTGATCGGTGTCTTCTATACGCAATATAAATTGGCCGCCGTGTTTACGGGCAAAGCACAGGTTAAACAGCGCGATGTAGGCTGTGCCTACGTGGGGGTCGCCGGTGGGCGATGGCGCGACTCGGGTGCGTACAGTCATTGTATTGCCTCTTGCATATGTGAAATCTAGGGCGCGATTATACGCTAATTCCACATTAACTGGAGCCTTTGCGCTTAGCTGGGTAAACTGCGCTGCAATTCTTTCATTAACCGACAAAAGAGACCAAATTTTATGCACCCTGTTATTGATGCTTTATTAACCCGTCGCTCGGTTACCGCTAAAGACATGATTGCCCCTGGGCCAAATCGCGACCAATTAGATGTAATTTTGAAAGCCGGTCACCGCGTGCCAGACCACGGCAAAATAGGCCCTTGGCGTTTTGTGGTGTTTGAAGGCGATGCGCGCGCGCGTTTTGGCGACGCGCTAGCAAAAATTTTTGCTAGCAAAAACACAGACGCCAGTGAAAAGTTACTCGCTTTTGAAGCCGATCGCTTTAACCGTGCCCCTTGCGTAGTAGCTGTTATAGCAGCCCCTATTGAACATAAAGTACCCGAGTGGGAGCAGGTACTTTCTGCCGGTGCGGCGTGCATGAATATGCTACACGCTGCCCATGCACAAGGGTTTGTTGCCCAGTGGCTAACCGAGTGGTACGCGTATGATGCCGATGTGGATGCCCTACTCGGCCTGCAAGCAAACGAGCGTGTTGCTGGGTATATTTATGTTGGCTCTGCCGCACAAGCGCCTAGTGAGCGAGAACGACCTGCGCTGGAAGACAGGGTGAGTTATTTTGAGTAACAGGTGACAGAAGCGTGTTTGTTCACGCTTCTTTTATGTAAGGTTTTCTCGAAATAAATATTTCACCTTCACTTACCCTTCCTGCTTTCCTCTAATTTCAATTCATTTTTTATTTCCCTTTTTTATTTCTTCTTTCCATCTCTCCTTTTCATTTCCTCTTTCCACTTCTTCATTTGCCTTTGTAAACGATCAAAAACCGCACAAAACGCTGCAATATTTCTGACACAAAAAATACATGTTTGTAATTTTTTGTATTCGAAAGATCTATTTTTAAAACTTATGTTAGTTTGCGCTAACCCCTCAGTTTAGATACGCTGCCAACTTAATAATTACGACGCCCAGCTGTAACACAACATTCATATTTCTGCCTCTTTAGTGTCATCTAGTTCATCAAATATATGCGCCACATAAGCGCTGTGGAGCTTTGCGATTGGGGGCCTTTTAGAGGCATTCGCAACTTACTTTTACGGCAAAAAATTAATTTTGAATTTATTTGTGTTGGCCTTTTAAGCCGGCATGAATCTAATTATTACATTTTCGTTTCGAACCCATTAGGAGAGTTTTTACTCATGAAGATTCAAACTTTGTTAAGCATTACCGCATTAAGTGCTGCACTAGCTGCATGTGGCGGTGGCGATGTTGTTATCGATGCACAGAACAACTCACCGGTAGATAACTCTGTTGGCGACAACAGCAACAACGTTGATAACGGTGGAGAAACACCAACTACTCCTACCACTAACCCTTGTGCATCTTACACAGACGCAAGTGGCGTTATTCAAGGTGACTATAGCGCTGCAACGGGCGACTGTACTTACCGCACTAACTTTGTTTCTTTAAACAAGCCTTACGTTGGCGAAGGTGAGCTTTTCTTGGCCGACCTTCCAAATGACGGCGTACATATTTTTAACGGCAGTTTAGTAATTGGTCAAAACTACGATAACGATGCTGACCGTATTGCTGCAGGCATTATGCAAGGTGGTGACGGTTCTGTTTTACGTATTGAAGCCGGCGCTACATTGGCATTCCGCTCTGCTGACGATTACTTTGTAATTAACCGCGGTTCACAAGTTTTTGCCGAAGGTGAAGCTGGCGCACCTATCACGGTTACTTCTGTAAGCGATGCGGTAGACGGCACTGTAGACCCAGAAGCAGACGGCGAATGGGGCGGCATGATCATTAATGGTTTTGGCGTAACTAACAAGTGTGAATACACCGGTTCTGTTGACGATGGCACTATTGCCATTGCGCCAGGCGAAGAGTGTAACGTAGAAGCAGAAGGTAAAGCTGGCGCGGGTCAAACTCATTACGGCGGCGACAACAACGATGATAACTCCGGTGTTTTAAACTACTTTATCGTTAAGCACACTGGTGCACAGGTAGCAGCGGGGAACGAATTAAACGGTATTTCATTTGATGCTGTTGGTTCTGGCACTTTAGTAGATTACTTGCAAGCCTACTCGACTCTTGATGATGGTATCGAAATGTTTGGTGGTGCAGTAAATATCTCTCACTACATAGGCATGTATGTTCGCGATGACTCAATCGATATCGATGAAGGCTACCGCGGCACAATCAGCCACGCGCTGGTTATTCAATCCGAAAACTACGGCAACCAGTGTGTAGAGTCTGACGGTATTGGCAGTCACGATAAAAAAGATCAAGCAACTATTACAGACTTTATTACTCGTGGTTTACATAGCCAAGCAAAAATCAATAACCTAACTTGTATTATTTCTCCATCTAACCAAGGTACTCGCGGTGAAGGTGCTGGCATCCGCATTCGTGAAGCACATATGCCAGAAATCAAAAACACCATTATGACCACCGCATACGGTGCGGAAACGAACCCAGGCACTGAAGATCACTTCTGTCTACGTATCGAACATGAAAGCGGTCAGGCTGCACTGGATGATATTTTAACAATTGAAGATTCTGTATTCGCATGTACTGTATTAACCAAAGGCGACCTTAACGGCTCTTCTACTTTGGATTGGTTAAACCTAGAAAACGATACCATGGCAACGCTTACTGGCGGAGAAAACCCTGCTGACGATGCAACCGATGTAAACATTGCTTTGTTCACCAACGGCTTCTACTCACTACCTGTTGCCGACATGGTAATTAACGGCGGCGCTGTAACAGCTACTCCAGATAACGACCTACTAGGTGCTGTGTCTATGGATGACGACTGGACTGCAAACTGGGCTTACGGCTTGCACGAAGGTAACCGCGGCCAAGCGCTTTGGTTTGTTGCTGAGTAATTCTAGAAAGCTAACAAGTATTTCTAGCAATTAATGCACAGCCGTAAATAAAGGGCGCCCTACGGCGCCCTTTCTATTACTGGCTACCAAACCTTAGCTGCTTCTATTATATAGGTCCGCTCAAATGAACAAATTTAAACGCAATTTAACTGGTGCTTTAGCGGCGTTTCCGCTTAGCGTACTAAGTGTTGCAATTGGCAGCGCTTACGCTCAAGAAGAAACCGCAGAAAGCAAACCCAAAGTAGATTTGGGCATTAAAAGCCCAATTGAAGAAGTATTAATTCTTGGCCGCCTGCAAGATTCCGCCACCGATGTAATTGGTGAGCGTATGGATCAATCTGTTGCTATTGATATTATTACTTCAGAAACATTTAGCCGCACTGGCGATTCCACCGTTGCGGCTGCACTGCGCCGTTTACCGGGCGTAACCTTAGTCGACGACAAATATGTGTACGTGCGCGGTTTGGGTGAACGTTACCTAAGCACCACACTAAACGGTGCAGTAGTGCCATCACCAGATTTAACGCGCAATGTAATTCCGCTAGATATATTCCCTACATCGATTGTGGAATCGCTTTCAGTGCAAAAAGTTGCATCTGCCGATATGCCCGCAGCCTTTGGTGGTGGCCATGTAGACATTCGCACTACTGGCATTCCTGCTGCAACCATGTTTAACATTGAATTAAGCACAGGTATGCATTCCGGCTCCGGTGGCGACTTTATGTCGTACAATGGTGGTGGTGACGACAACAAGGGTGAAGATGACGGCACACGTGCACTCTCTCCTGTTTTACGTAACGCTTTAAGTACCTATCGTGGCAACTTTAGCCCATTCAGTATTCAGGAAGCTCAGCCAGGCATTACTACGACAGAGGCCGAAGCGGTAAACCGAGATTTAGCCACAGAGCTTTTCCGCGATATTACAATTAACAATGAAAGCGGGCAAAAAGACCTTGGCGTAGAATTAAATGCGGGTAGTGTTTTTGACCTGTGGAAAGGTATTGAGCTTGGCGTAGTTGCCGGCGGCTCGTATGATCGCCAATGGCGCAATGCTGATACCGTTCAGCGCAGCTTTAGCGCCCCAGAAGAGCAAGTTAAATTTATAAGTGATAGCACTTTCACTGTAGATTTAACAGGTACTTTAGGGTTTGGTCTTCGATTTAACGAAGAAAACCAAATTAATACGACCAGTATTTTTATTCGCAACACTGATGATACCGTATCTATTAATAACTTTTTTAATGCCAACGACGAGTTATCATCTGGTAAGGGTCAACGCTATACCGAATTTGAATACCAGCAGCGTGAAGTAACTATCAACCAAATTCACGGTGAGCATGAACTTGGTTTCGAAACTATCGAAGCACTTGAGCTGGATATGATCAAGTTCTTAGAAGGTTTGACTGTTAACTGGTATTACTCTGACAGTGAAGCCACTACCGACATTCCTCTCGACCTCCGTATAAATGCGTTTACCACGGCCGACCCAGTGACAGGTGACACCATCACTACAACTGTAGGCTCGCAAGACCGCAACGCTGCTCAATATCGCTTTTCGGATTTACGTGACGATGTAGAAAGTTACGGCTGGGAAGCCACATTCCCTTTCGAACTAGATAAATTCGAAATAAAGCTAATTGGTGGTGCAGAGAATTGGGAAAAAGTGCGCTACTTCGAACAATTGCGTTTTAACCTAGGTGCTAAAACTGAAGAGCGCGCAGAATTTAGCGGCCCGTTAGGCGTACTATATTCCGATGAAAATGTACTAGACCCCGACTTCGGCTACGCCATTAGCGTGCAAGATGCAACAAGCAGTTATTTTGCTGCTAACCGTGTTAGTGCTGGCTACGGTAAACTAGACCTAACTTGGGACCACACAATACGCTTTGTTGCTGGTGTGCGAGGCGAAGATTACCAACAGGTTAACCTTGGCTGGAACCCTAATGAGTTTGACGGCAGCCCGATTGTAGGTTTAACACAAGCTTTCAATCAATTAGAAGCGCAAGCCGATTACAGCAACGGCAACCCTGTTTCGCAATTTTTTGAAGATGCGACCTACTCAGACTCAGAATTATTCTACTCCGCCGCACTAACCTGGATGGTACAAGATTTTTGGGCACAGGATTTCCAGCTACGTGCCAGCTATGCGGATTCAACCGTACGCCCAGACTTGCGTGAAATTGCCAGCAGCAGCTACCTAGACCCTATTACAGATGTATCGGTAAACGGTAACCCAGATGTTGTGCCCTCCACGCTGAAAAACTACGACTTACGTGCTGAGTGGTTTTTCTCTAATGGTGACAACTTCACTGTATCGGCGTTTTATAAGGATATTAAAAACCCAATCGAGTTGTTTGAAGCCGCAGCAGCTGACGACAATATTGCAGCCAAAATTCACAATGCCGATAGCGCTACAGTTTCTGGTATTGAAGTTGAATACTTAAAAGGCCTAGGTGACTTAACCCGTGTATTAGACCCCTTCTACACGCAAGGTAACTTCACTGTAATGGATCACGAATTGGTTACGGGCAACAATGCAGACTCCCCAACTAATGACATTCGTGGCTTAAATGGCGCCTCGGAATACGCAGCTAACGTTTTAATTGGCTTCGATTCTTACGACTCTAAGCACAGTGCCACACTCGCTTACAACGTATTTGGCGAGCGCTTGTACTTTGCTGGTCGTAACGGTTCACCAGACAGCTTCGAGCAGCCTTTCAATTCGCTTAACTTTACTTATTCTTTCTACCCTACAGAAAGCTTAACAGTTAAATTCCGAGCGAAAAACTTGTTGAACGAAGATTTCGTTATTCAAAGAACTACAACAGATACTGACGGCAATGCTTCCGATGTGGATATTATTCGCGAGGAACGCGGCCAAACGTTTAGTTTGAGTTTGAAATATAGTTATTAAGCTAAAAAAATACCCCGCTAGTACTAGCGGGGTATTTCTATAATATTTTCTCTCTATAAATATCCATTCCGAAATAGCTTAACAAATATTAACCCTCCCAGTAATTCAAACTAGAACTTAAAACTCTACAGTCATGTGTCGACTACCCCTCTTTACGTTAAGCGAAGCATACGCACTTAATTTTAGTTAACTTACCAGAATACTATTTTGCTGTACTTTTGGTACAAACAAACTATAGGGTTATTGATCCTAGCAGAATAGGAAGGCAGAGTTACTACAAATTGAATTAATTGAGAGGAAAGTCCCACCGCTCACTTACGAACAGTGGGAGGGAACGATTTTTAAAGAGATAGACTAGTCGGTAAACCCGCACGAGACATTGGTTGAGCCTGTTGCTCTCCAACCATAGGTGCTTTCATCTCCGTAATCAAAATATATAGAAACAGCATTTGTAGGCACATTAAAATCATCTATCCAGCGAGAACTGCTATTACCTTTACAGGTAGTAACAACAGTATCTCCTGTTTCACAAACCATAGTGCAAGAACGTGGCCCCGGGTGGGAGTCTCTATTGCCAATAACTTTACAAGCGGTACCAGAATTTGGGCACCAAGCCTCTAGAGTGCCATTCGAATTACTGTTCCCATAGGTTGAAATAGTAATATTAACCGGTGAAGCATTTGCTTGAGAAAAACCACAAAATATAAATAAGCACACTGCGCCAGCTTTAAAAATTGAACTAATTTTCATCATTAAATCCTTTTGCGTTACTAATTTATTGAAAGAGACTTGAACAACCATATGCTGCACAAGCACTTTCAATGGTATAAATATAGCAATACAGATTTATTTCCAGCACAATGAGAACAACGTCAAGACGTTGTTTTAAGTACATATATTCTACAGTTGATACCCTTTACAAAAGTTACAACAAACAAATTGAAAGCTAGCAGTACTGTTACTTCAACATTCTTACCAAAGTATTATCTTTAAAAAAGTAGTGATGCACTAACGCCGCAATGGCATGGAACGCAATTAGAAAATACCCCACTTTACCAAACAATTCGTGCAACTCTTCTATTTCGTGGGCGAGGTCTTTATTTGGCCCCATAAGTGCGGGCAGCTCTAAACCCCAAAATGGAATAGGTTTGCCCTCGCCGCTTAAAATTAACCAGCCGGCAATGGGCATACCAATCATAAGTGCATACAGCACCGCATGAACTAACCGCGCGAGCAGGGTTTGCCATTTTGGTGGCGTGGGTAGAATGGGCGGTGCAGGTTTTAGCACGCGTACAGCCAACCTTAACCATACCAATGTAAAAATGGTTAACCCTAAAATAAAATGCCACTCTTTTAATAAATTGCGCATGTCTGTGCCGCGCTCAAAAAATGTTCGGCACTCTATGGTTGCATACACCGCAATAAATAAAAGCACCATTAACCAATGCAAGCCAATAGAGAGCTTATTGTAGCTCTTGGGGTTTTGCGGTAATTCGGCACTCGCTTGCGTTACATACTCAACTCTATCTTCACTCATTTGTACTGTTACCTTTTAGTTTTTTAATGTGTAAATATCACCAATGGGTTAGTAGCTATCATTTTCGCCGCTAACCACTACATTCGGGTTACCACTTTCATCAACGGTAACCATAAAATCAATCGGCTTGCAGCACACTTGGCAATCTTCTATATATTCTTGCTCTGGCACGGAGCAATCTATAAGCACACTTATTGGTTCGCCACAAAATGGGCAATAAATACGCTCTTCTACTAGCTGATTCATCACTTACCCCCTACATACAAAACATTTAAGCCTGCAGTTTGGCTGTTGGCCCTAGCAATGGTACCCTTGCCGCCTATTTACAGGTAAACACTACACACCCTATGACCGCCAATACTCCGCTAAACATACTGCAACACACCTTTGGCTACGAGGCTTTCCGCCAACCACAGCAAGATATTATAGATTGCGTATGCCAAGGCGGCGATGCCCTTGTCATAATGCCCACAGGGGGCGGTAAATCCCTTTGTTACCAAATTCCCTCGCTAGCACGAAGCGGCGTAGGTATTGTGGTGTCGCCCCTTATCGCATTAATGGAAGACCAAGTAAATGCCCTTAAGGAATTAGGCGTAAACGCCGGCTACTTAAACTCCGCACTCGATTTACGAACTGCGCAACAGGTAGAACAAGACCTAATAAGTGGCGAACTAGATTTACTTTACATTGCCCCAGAACGGCTAGTGCAACCGCGCACCCTCGCCCTTTTGGCACAGGCGCCACTCGCCTTATTTGCTATAGATGAAGCGCACTGCGTGGCGCAATGGGGGCACGATTTTCGCGCCGACTACTTAAGTTTAAATATATTGCATGAGCGGTTCCCCAATGTGCCGCGCATTGCACTTACCGCCACCGCCGACCAACGCACGCAAGCAGAAATTGTCGAGCGCTTAAGCTTAAACAATGCACAACAATTTATAAGCGGGTTCGACCGACCCAATATTCAATACCGCATTCAACAAAAAGATAAGCCTCGCAACCAATTACTTAATTTTTTACAGTTAGAGCAAGCGGGCAATGCCGGTATTGTTTACTGCCTGTCACGTAAAAAAGTAGAAGAAACCGCTGCGTGGTTAGTTACCCAAGGCTACGATGCGCTGCCCTACCATGCGGGGTTACCCGCGGCTACTCGGCAACAAAATCAAATGCGTTTTTTGCGCGACGACAATGTAATAATTGTTGCAACCATTGCCTTTGGTATGGGTATAGATAAACCCGACGTGCGTTTTGTTGTGCACTTAGATATGCCCAAAAGTGTAGAGGCCTACTATCAAGAAACAGGCCGCGCAGGGCGCGATGGCGACGCCGCAACCGCTTTGCTTTTATACGGCTTAGAAGACGTGGTTAAACTGCAGCAAATGATGGCCACATCGGAGGGCAGCGAAGAGTTCAAACGCCACGAACAACAGCGCCTAAGTGTCATGCTGGGCTTGTGCGAGATAACCACCTGCCGCCGCGCAACCCTACTGCGCTATTTTGGCGACGAGCTGCCCCACCCTTGCGGTAATTGCGACAACTGCTTGCAACCCGCCGACACCTGGGACGCCAGTGAACCCGTACGCATGGCTTTAAGCTGTGTTTACCGCAGCGAGCAGCGCTTTGGTGCATCGCACGTTATAGATATTTTGCGTGGCTCCGACAACGAGAAAATACGTAAATTCGGCCACGATAAATTATCAACTTACGGCATAGGTAAAGGGCTAGCCATTACCGAATGGCGATCTATTTTTAGGCAGCTGGTTGCACGCGGTTACCTAACCGTCGACCCTAATGGGTACGGTAGTTTGATTCTTACAGAAAGTTGCCGACCAATATTACGCGGCGAAGAACCAATAGAATTACGCAAAGATAAAGCCACCTTAAAAGCCCCCTCTGTGCGTAAACGTTTATTAGATATTGATGAAGCCGACATGGGATTATGGAATGCCTTGCGACGGGTACGCAAAGAATTAGCCGATGAACACGGCGTGCCCCCCTACGTAATTTTTCACGATGCCACGCTAAAAGAAATGATAGAAAAGCGCCCCATGAACGATTCAGAGCTCTTGTGTATTTCTGGTATTGGCGACAGAAAACTTGAACAGTACGGCGGCGAGTTTTTAGAAGTGTTACGCGAATATGAATACGCGCAAGACTAGTTTTTAAATTAGGCGCAGGCTTATTGCCTGCGCAGTAGCGGTATACTGCCCTCACTCGCCATTCGGTAGGCAGTGGATACGCCAAGCAGCAAAAATATAATGTCTATCCAACCGAAGCTTGCCTTAAACACTTCTGACGTTGCAAATCCTCCTAGTGCCCGCTCTATATCCTCACCAGAATAAATATCTGTCATGGGTTCAAAGTCTTCATACGCTAGTTCAAGGTCTTCGCGATGTTCATCCACCACCGCCTGACTTATTGCTGAGGGATCGTCTTCATAGACATACTCATATTCAACTAGGTATTCACGCAAAGCATGGTCAGACGCTAAGGCGCTTTGCAATTTTTGTGCTTCAGCCCGCATTTGGTCTGCCATTTCAGTCAAATCCACTTCGCTACTTATTTGCTGCAACTCTTCAAAATATTGTGCAGTAAACGACGAAGCAACTAAATATTTGCCACCCAGAATAGCCACCAAGGCCAGTGCACCACAAAGGTAACCTGCGTTATCTCCTTCGGCCCCATAATAAACGGCTGCCGCACCAATTAGCCCACCTATGCCCCAAGCCAAAAAGCCGAGTTCGTAGTTAAATGTAACCGCCACAAACTGCCAAGCAAGCGCGCCAACCAACGCAGCCACACTCGCAGCCAATAAAACTTTGGTGGTGGATACCGGTACTTCTGTTTCGTCTTCTTCCTTTTGCGTGTTCACACCCAGCACACGCCCTTGCGGTTGAGCGCTCTCGTTTGGTTCTGCAAATGCTGCCACTTTGGCAACAATTACACCGCAGCCACTACACGCCTGCGCCTTAGGCTGCTGCAAGTTGCATTTTGGGCAGCGCATTTCTGTAGATGGTAATGGCGTTTCGACGGGTTCTACATCGGCGGGATCGGATTCTAAAGGTGCCAATGATAAAGTAGCTAAAGAAGGTGCAGAGCTATCACTTTGCGGGGTAGCACTCGATACTTGCGGTTCTTCTATGGGCTCTAGCGATAAGCCCATTGCAGCGGGATCTTTTTTTACGCGCTGCAGAGCAACATCCAAGCCTATTTGCTCTAACTTAGTTTTTAGTTGATAGGCTTTGGCATGCGCGATAGATTTTTTAACCGCGCGCTTGCCTTCAATAATAGCCTTTGCTTTTTTAACATCTATTTTAGCCAACTGGGCAAACGCAGCAATAACCTCTTCTGGTGCGCGCTCGTTTTTGTACAACCCAGTACACACAACATCAAATAAGGCTTCGCTTGGCATTGTATTTCCTTGTATCCATTTTTAATTTTGTTATGTCCATTCATTCCTTCGCAACTGCCTAACAAACTAGGCGCGGCCTATTACCAGACCTTCGAGCCAAACCGTCGAATAAGCGATCCGTATAACAGCTGCGTACAAGAGTTTCGTTTAAGTAATAAGTTGTAAACCGCCAAACATTGCTTTATTTGTACGAAATATAATCTACCGACTAAAACGCCAATTGAATGTATAAGCTCGATAATACGAATAAAAGGCACTATATTCAATGCTGCTTTTATAATGAGCAAAAAAAAGCCCGCCATAAAAGCGGGCCTAAGCAAGATATCAAAAATCTAGCTACTGAACGTTAATAGTCGCTACAGCTATCGCATTTTCTTTTACGTATCCCTTTTGCCCAGAGCCAACAGTAACTTCTACCCTGCCAGTATAGGTTTGGGTTTTACCATTATCGTCTATATAGGTAAGCACTCTCGCCGGCAAGTTAAATTCAAGCTCGGTGCTTTCGCCTGCCGCAAGCTTGGTACGTTTAAACGCTTTTAAATCGCGGATGGGCGTGTTTGCGGGGGCATCTAGCAAACTTATATAAACTTGGGCAACGTCTTCTGCTTGCATTTTACCGGTATTGGTTACGCTTACAGCTATAGGTAGCGCTTTGCCCGCTTCTGCAGTATTTGCTACGACTAAATTGTTATAAGCAAAATCAACGTAACCTAAACCGTGGCCAAATGCATACAAAGGCTCACCGCGGTAAAATTTATAGGTGCGGTTTTCCATGTGGTAATCATTAAATGCTGGTAGATCGTCTACGCCTTTGTAAAAGGTTACAGGTAAGCGGCCACTCGGGCTTACATCGCCCCACAAAATATTAGCTAACGCTGTACCGGTTGCTTCACCTGGGTAAAACGCTTGCAGTATTGCGTCTAGCTTTTCGCTTTCCCAATTTAAAGCCATGGCACTACCACTAAAGTTAACCATTACAACAGGTTTACCCGTTGCTTTTAATTGTTTAAGCAAATTGGTTTGTACTTTAGGTAAATTAATGTGCGTACGATCACCGTGAGTAAAGCCATCTAGCTCTAGCGGCATTTCTTCGCCTTCAAGGTGCGCATCTATACCGCCCATAAAAATAATCACATCGGCTTTTCGGGCAGCAGCTAATGCCTCTTCTTCTAAATCGCGCGACTCATCTAGCCAAGTAAGTTTTCCGTACGGGTGTATTGCATTAACGGGCCACCATTTTTGCACGCCAAAAATAGCTTTTATGTTATAGCTTTCACCTGCCTTTAGGTTAACAGCCCCATTAACAGGTTTGCCGTTAATGGCTAATGCAACCGTGCCCGAGAAACGGTAGCTACCCGACTTTTTCGGTTTAAGTATGCCTGTCCATACTGCACTAAATTCATCATCTAACGAATTATCAATAGGCGATACAGGCCAAGAGAAATTAATATCTGCATCAATTCTATTTAACGCTGGGGTTGCGCTAAAGGTATCGTCGTTAATTTCAGCTGCGTTGTAATAATCGGCGTAATACTCTGCTTTTAAGCCTGCAGCTAAATTACCATTTGCATCTTTATGATAAAAATTTTCTGCACTTATCGGTTCGTAGTGGCTGTATATATCGGCTATTTGTGCACTGCCTGGGGCATAAAATACGTTGGCCTCGCCAACACGATTAACAATCCCCTCTAGCGGCAACACAGGTTTCACTGGTACGCCGTGGTAGTTGCCTACCAATACATCTTCATCAACTGCATTTGGCCCTATTACGGCTACCTTTACCCCTGCTTTTAATGGCAATACACCATTGTTTTTTAGCAGCACAATAGATTTTTCTGCCGCTTCTTGGGTTAGCGCTAGGTGCTTAGGTGAACCTACAACATCCATACCAATTTCGCTGTAAGGCACGCGGTCTTGCTCGTCAAACATGCCAAGCTTAATACGCGCTTTAAACAAACGCTTTACCGCTATATCAATATAATCTTCTGTAATTAAACCTTGCTGTAACGCGTAATGCAGGTTGGTGTAGGTATTGCCATGTGAATCGCCACAGTTTAAATCGGTACCCGATTTAACGGCCCACGCTGCAGCCTCTGCAGGTGAGTCAACCACGTGGTGCGATCTACTCTCGTAAAAATCGGCAATGGCGCCACAGTCAGACACGACATAACCGTTAAAGCCCATATCGCCACGCAAAATTTCTTGCATTAATTCATTATTGCCACAGGCAGGTGCCCCATCTACACGGTTGTAGGCACACATTAACGATTGCACGTTAGTCTCTGCTATTGCCATGCGAAATGCAGGCAAATAGGTTTCGAATAAATCTTTACGGGTTGGATGGTAGTCATCCGAATGACGCGTTTTTTCGGGGCCGCTGTGTACGGCATAGTGCTTAATTGTCGCTACGGCTTTTAGGTAATCGCTGTTGTCGTTTTCGCCTTGAATACCCTTAACAAAATTAATGGCCATACGCCCCGTTAAGAACGGGTCTTCACCGTAGGTTTCTTGCCCCCTGCCCCAACGCGGGTCGCGGAAGATATTAATATTTGGCGACCAAAAGGTAAGCCCGCCGTATATGGTGCGCACGTCTTTCGATAGGAAGTCGTGATACTTAGCGCGCCCCTCATCAGAAATAGAAGTAGCCACGCGCAACATTAAGTCTTCATCAAATGTAGACGCTAAGCCTATTGCCTGCGGGTATACCGTTGCTTTACCCGCACGGGCCACACCGTGCAACGATTCGTTCCACCAATTGTAGGCGGGAATACCCAATCGCTCGATTGCGGGCGTATCGTTAAACATTTGGGCAATTTTTTCGGTTGTGGTTAAACGCGATACCAAGTCGTCTACGCGGGCATCTACACTTAAGCTTGCATCCCTAAACGGGTAGGTAGCCGTACTAGCTGCGGTATCTTGCGGTTGATTGGCATTAGGTGCAGCGCTTTTGCTACATGCAGTTAGCCCCTGCAGAATTACCCCTAACGTAATTACACCTACTAAAAAGTGTTTATTCATAGTGTCACCTGTTTTTTATGGTTATCATTCGCCCACTTTATAGTGAGCTTAGACTGCTTTACTTCCATTTACCGGCTGCGCGGTAGACTCTTTAAGGGCTAGCTTCCTGCTGGCTATTAATAGGTCACCTTTTTTACAGCTCGTTTATACATTTACTAAATAGTTGTTTACCTAGTAATGAATTCTGACAAAACACCTACAACGTTCGACAGCCACCGCTTTTGCCTTGCTCCGATGATGGACTGGTCAGACAAACACTGCCGCTACTTTTGGCGCCAATTAACTAAAAAATCGCGCCTTTATACCGAGATGGTTGTTACTGGCGCCATTATTCACGGCGACCGCGAACGTTTTTTACAATTCAATAACGCCGAGCACCCCATTGCACTGCAAGTGGGTGGCAGCGACCCCGCCGCATTGGCCCAATGCGCGCGTATAGCGCAGGATTGGGGCTACGACGAAATTAACCTTAATTGCGGCTGCCCTAGCGACCGCGTACAAAATGGCATGATTGGCGCCATTTTGATGTCTAAACCCGAACTCGTTGCCGAGTGCATAGACGCCATGCAAAAGGCCTGTGATATTCCAGTAACCGTCAAACACCGCATTGGTATTGACGATATGGAAGATTACGAAGCGCTTAGCAACTTTGTAACAACCGTTGCCCAAACGGGCTGTAACACCTTTATAGTGCATGCCCGCAAAGCGTGGCTAAAAGGGTTAAGCCCCAAAGAGAACCGCGAGATTCCCCCGCTGCGCTACGATTTAGTAGTGCAACTTAAAAAGGCTTTCCCACACTTAAACATTGTTATAAACGGCGGCATTAACTGTTTAGAGCAAGCCAAAACCCTTTTAAACGACCTCGATGGCGTAATGATTGGCCGCGAGGCGTACCACAACCCCTTCTTTTTGGCGGATGTAGACCAAAAGCTATTTGGTACCCCTAACCCCAGCGCCAATCGCCACGAAGTGTTAGATAAATTTATTCACTACGCCGAACAGCAAAACGCCGCCGGTACGCGCTTACACCATATGTCGCGTCACATTTTGGGCTTATATTTAGGCCAAAAAGGCGCTAGGGCGTTTCGCCGTCATATCACTATTCACGCAGCTAACCGCGAAGCGAGCGCTGTGGTGCTGCGAGAAGCCAAACAATTGGTAGATATAGGCTAAATAACGGCACTAAGCTGATTTTAGGTGATCTAAGCTAAACCAAGCCAAGTTGTACACATAAAATACAAATTGGCATATGCAACACAAAAACAGTCATAGTTGCGCCTTATGGTAGATGTTACAATAAGGCTTTAGCTATTGTGTTGCAATACCCCTAGCGGGATAATGTCGCAACAATATTGACAATAATTTGATAAGATCTTTGACACCAAAACTCATGGGGAGTCGTATGACCAACAAGTTAGAACAACTTAAGCAGTTTTCCAGCGTAGTAGCCGACACGGGCGATATCGAAGCCATTAAGCGCTACCAGCCTTTAGATGCAACCACCAACCCATCGTTGCTATTTAAAGCCGCGCAATTGCCACAGTACGCCCCTCTTCTAGAAAAGGCATTGGCAGAATCTAGCTCTATTGATGACGCCTGTGACCGTCTAGCTGTAGCGATTGGCTGCGAAATTCTAAAAATCGTTCCTGGCCGCGTTTCAACCGAAGTAGATGCGCGTTTGTCTTTCGATAAAAACGCGTCTATTGATAAAGCCCACCGCTTAATTGATATGTACGAAGCAAACGGCATAGGCAAAGAGCGCGTACTTATTAAGCTGGCTTCAACCTGGGAAGGCATTCGTGCGGCCGAGCAACTTCAAAAAGAAGGCATCGACTGTAACCTAACGTTGTTATTTAGCTTCAGCCAAGCCGCCGCTTGTGCCGACGCCGGTGTTTTCTTAATTTCGCCATTTGTGGGCCGTATTTTGGATTGGTACAAAGCCAATACCGATAAAAAAGAATACTTACCACACGAAGACCCAGGCGTAATTTCGGTAAGCCGCATTTACAACTACTACAAGCAGCACGACTACAAAACCGTTGTTATGGGCGCAAGCTTCCGCAACACCGGTGAGCTTGAAGAGCTAGCAGGCTGTGACCGCTTAACAATTAGCCCAGACCTACTAGAAGCACTTGCGCAAGATACAGGTAAACTAGAGCGTAAATTGTCGCCAGAAAACAGCGGCGAGCCTATTGCTAAGCTTATCGAAAACGAGTCGCAATACCGCTTCTCGAATAACGAAGATGCTATGGCTACCCACAAGTTGGCCGAAGGTATTCGCAACTTTGCTAAAGATCAGATCAACCTTATTAATCTTCTAAAAAGCAAAGCCTAGACCTCAGCGCTTCTGACGGGTATCTTACGGGTACCCGTCAGAGCAACAATAATGAGGCTGCTCCCCTGTGATTTCACACATCAAATCTTTCTTTCAAACCGAGTTTTTTAATATTCTCGACGGTCAAGATGAGTCTGACCAAATAACCCTTAGTGAAGATAAGCGCCAGCTCGCCTGCGCAGCGCTACTAATTGAAGTGGCAATTGTGGATAACGAGTTCGATCAAGAGGAGTTTAACGCCCTACAGGCTATTTTAGAGTCTGACTTTGGCGTTACTGAGGACCAGTGCAAAACCCTCACCACCCTTGCCCAGCAAGAGTGCGAAGCCGCAACCTCTACCTACCAATTCACACAATTAGTGAATAACCACTGCACCGCAGAAGACAAATTCAGCCTAATAAAAGGGATGTGGACTATTGCCTATGCCGATGGCGATTTAGACAAGTACGAAGAGTACGTTATTCGCAAGGTGTCAGATTTGATTCACGTGTCCCACGCAGACTTTATACGCGCCAAAATTGAAGCCCGTCCCGACAACTAGCCCCCAGCAAGGCCAATAGCACGCTAAAAATTAGAGCAACGCCAGAAACCTGTCTACACTAAAAGCTGGACACTATTTATTCTGGCGGGCGTTGGCAATATGGCATTAGGGCTATCTAAGGTATTTTCTTCTGTAACCAAGCCTAAACTGGTTGAGGTAACAGAACCCAAAATTTACAGCATCAAAAACGCTCAAGAAGCGTATTACCGCTATTTATTCCCGCAAAATACCGAACAGCCCTTAAGCCTGCCGCAAAAACTCGTTATAAATGTTGTGCAAGAAGCTTTGCAAAAAAAGCCTACCAGACAAAAAGCCGTACCGCATTTACCCCATGTAATTCCGCGTTTAATGCGCAGCCTGCGCGACCCCGACAGCTCGGTAAAAGACTACGTAGAAATTATTAATAAAGACCCAGTTATGAGTGCAGCCGTGCTTAAACTGGGCAATAGCGTTTACTTTAACCCAATAGGTAAACGTATAGATAACATTGAGCGCGCAGTAGTAAAACTGGGAATTGAAGGCTTGAGGGCGGTGCTTTCTGCTGCGGTTATGCAACCAATTATTCAGCGCGAAAGTGCATACTTTTCGCAGTGTGGGCAACGCATGTGGCAGCATTCACTAAACACAGCCGTTGCGTGCGAAATAATTGCAAAAAACACTAAAACACCAGAGCCCTTCAAAGTGTATTTACTAGGGCTGGTGCACGACATTGGCAAAATCACAATTTTTAGCGAACTGTGTAAGCAATTTAAAAAGAACGGCGAAGAAATATCGCCTGGTTACAACGCTTTTGTACCGCTCATGAAAGTACTTTCACCTGCAGTAAGCTATTGGGTTGCTAAAGATTGGGAGCTGCCTACAGAATTATGTAAAGCCCTTGCAGAGCAAGTAAACATTTCGGCGGGCAGCAAGGTATCACCTTACGCACATATATTATACAAAGCCAATATGGTAACCGAGGTTTACACCACGTCTTACGCTAATAATAAAAAGCTCGCCGCTAGCGTGCTAGCAGGGCTAGACCTACCTGAAAATATGTTTGATACTTTAGACACGCTATCGCTAGAGCTTTAACAATTTTAATCAGTATACATTTACTAATTTAGGTGGACATTTTTAGTGCTAACAAGTGTTGCACTATGCCCCAGCACCGGCGCCATACACTGCACCACTTTTTCTGCGGTTGCCCTATAGCCGGTTAATTTGCCGCCATATATTGCGTAATAGCCCTTCATCGTGTCGACGTTATTATCAAACACAATACGCGTATCGCGCGCTCTTTTGGTGGCGCTGCCCTCGGCCATAGGTAGCACACGCAGCCCGGCAAAGCTTTCTAGTATTTTTACATTGGCTAATGCAGGAAAATAAAAATCGAAGGCGCGTTTTAAGTAAGCCTCTTCGTCTGCTGTTGGCGTACAGGTTTTAGGGTCGCCGGTAAAGTGCGTTTCTGTGGTACCCACCATAGTTTTACCTTTCCACGGCAAGGTAAACACTGCTCTGCCATCATCGGGCGATTCGAAATAAAAGCACTGCTCAAATGCGGGTGTATCTAACACTATGTGTGCACCTTGCACTAAATCTACATCGATCATTGGCGCACCAAAAGTGCAGCGGCCAGCAATAGTATTAACCCAAGGACCTGCTGCATTCACCACGGTAGAGCAAGTAAAACTACCTCGATTAGAATTTACCTTATAACCCTCACCCGTTTTGTTTATTGCGCTAACTTCGGTGGAGTATAAAATTTCCGCATCATCTTCTTGTGCAGCGGCCAACACCGCACGGGTTAAGGCTGCATCATCTGTTTGCGCATCTTCGTAGCTGTACATGGCGCGCAGGTTTTGAGTGTTTAAATGCGGGAAGTTTTTCCACAACACGCTGGCAATTTTTCTAGGTGCGCTGCCCCCTAGCAAGCTGTACAACCATAAACCTAAGCCTACCCAAAATGGCGAGCGTTTATTTTTTTTGTATACTGGAATAACAAAAGTAGCCGGCTTAACAAGCTTAGGGGCAATTTTTTGTAGTATTGCTTTCTCTTGTAAGCATTCCTTTACCAAACTAAATTGCGCCGTTTCCAAATACCTTAGCCCACCGTGAATAAGCTTAGAGCTTTTACTGGATGTACCTTGCGCTGGGCCATCAAACTGCTCGATTACTAGCACACTCCAACCTTGCAATGCAGCCGCTTGCGCCACACCTGCACCTTGGATACCAGCGCCGATTACAATCACATCGTAATAAGGAAGGTTATTTGAATTGGATGTTTGAGTTGGTGTTTCTTGTTGTGCGGGCATAGCAGTATCTTGCTTAAGTATAGAAGTGAATTTATATGTAACTATTCAGCGGGAACAGGCTGTAGTAACGCTTGAGGGTTCCAACTCTCTATGAACTTTACACCGCGTTTTTGCAGAGCAATGGCTTCTTGTAACTCCACTACATCATACACAAACCAAGCCCAAGTATTGGTGGGCAACTTACCCGTTTTGGGTAATTTATTTTTATTGCAAATAAGATACTCGGGCTGAAGTTTATCGGCTTGCGCTAACGACGCGTCGTCGTAACAGGTCATAACCCAGCCAATTTTTTGCCCGGTTTCTTGCTTTAAAAAACTTAAAAATTCGTAGTGGTAGCTAATAAAAATACGCTGCTCAGCAATTGCTGCTGTAGCTTCTAAAAGTTTTTGCATGGCGCCATCGAAACCCAAGTAGCCAACAGCTTCGCTTTTTATTTCTACAAATACATACTCGGGGCCGTTTTGTAGCGCATGGCACACCTGTGTTAATGACGGTGTTTTTTCGCCTCTAAATTTACTACCAAAACGCTGCTCTTCGGCCACATCAATACTGCATGCCTGAGCAAACGAGACGCTGTGAGCATGCGCGCTAACGCCCGCCACACGCATAAAGTCTTCATCGTGTAACAGTATAAGCTCGCCATCTTGCGTGCATTGCACGTCGAATTCAACGGCAGTTACACCTGCAGCTACAGTTTGCGTTAACCCCACTAAAGAGTTCTCTGGGAAGTACTCAGGGTTGCCTCTATGGCCAACTACAACAAAAGACGGTTCTGTTTGCATAACTAGTAATTATCTAAATAGTGTTTGAAGGTTTGATAGCGCTCTTCCAGCTCATCGCAAAATATTGGCGAGTAAACAGTCGAGGTTTGTGAGTCATCAACGGTAATAGACTGCCCCAACTGCGCGAAAGCTAAACCAGCTACGCCCACTAATGTGGATTCTAGCTGGGTATTTACCACCACTTTTTTACCCACTGCGCTAGCAAGCATTTGCCTGAAACCATTATTCACCAATAGCCCGCCGCTGACTACAAGCAATTTAACTGGACGTGACGCCTCTATTTCTTCTACGTTACGCCGCACCCAAAACGCAATACTTTCGAACACCGCCATAGCTTTAGCGTACCAACTAGACGAGTCGCTAACACCTATAAAATTATGAGGTATATCCTGCCGCCAATAGGGTGCGGCCACGCCCCCTAGAGTATTAATAAATACGGGTATTTTAACGTCTGCTGTTTGATACCGCTCAAACCATAAAGCCAGCTCTTTAAAGAATTGATCACGGTCGCGCTCGGTGCTCGCCCCTTCTCTAACACCCGCTCTTATCCATTGCTCGCACAGCCATTCTACTGCACTACCGGCGCCATTGATTGTGGCCTCCAATGCGTACTGTACACTGCCCTCAGAACTATAGAGCAACGTATGAAGCAAGTTCGATGGCGAGTGCTCTAGATGGGTTTCTACAAGTAAAAATGCACCTGTACCTAAGTTAGCCACAACCGCGCCACCCTTGCGAAAAACCTCTAAGCTGTGCAGTGCAAAGTAAGCGGCATTCTGGTCTCCACTTACGGCAACAAGAGGGATAGATTTACCACGTGCGTTCATTATATTGCCGTAATTTGCACAACAGGGTAATACTTGCGGCAAAAGCCCAGTGCCTACCCCAAACAACTGCTTTAGCGACAAGCTCCAGTTGCGGGTATAGATATCGTAAAGTTGCGTTCTGGCAGCATTACTTTCATCGCAAATAAAAGGGCGGCCAGCCACAAGATGGAACAAAACAAAACTTATGAGCGGCCCCATTTGGAAAACACGCTCGCCATTTTCGGTTAAATGGCGCTGTAACCAAGCGAGTTTTGTAGCACCGTAATGTGGCGACAATACCAGCCCAGTTTTTTGCTTAATTGCCTTCTGCTGCCTTGCTAAAGCTGTTACTTCACCCTTCGCGCGGGTATCCATCCAGCTTAACGCTGCATGCAGGGGCTTGCCGGTCTCACTATCCCATGCCAATACAGTTGAACGCTGACAAGCAATACCTGCAGCGCAGATAGAAAACTCTGTTTGCGTGGCTTCGTCGATCAAACCTTTAAGGTGTTCGACTATGGGCCATGCATCCTGTTCTATAAAAGCTTCGTTTATATAATGTAAAGTGTAAGAAAATTTTTTTAACCAAAGTATTTGGCCGCGCGTGTTAATTATTGCTACGCGAGTTGAATGGGTGCCAATATCAATCGAGAGAATGCAGTTTTCACTCATAATTCAAGTGTAAGCCAAATTTGCATTAGAAGCTTAGAGCATAGTTAACTAGCGAACGATTTAGCAAGAGGTTTACGAGCTATTTTTACAACTGCACACCCAAACAAGCCAAAACAGGAATTACCCCGATTCGCGGGTATAGATTGTAAATAATTACTTATAAGCGAATAGCGCCACCACGCCCTATTCGCTTGGAATACTAACGCCAAACGGCAGCTAGAAAACGCCACGAATATGCTGTTCTACAGCGTTTAAATAAAAGTCGTATAAGTCTGCGTGAATATCTTCGCTGAGCGGGGCCACGTTAGCCACAGAAACGTTTTGTGCCACCTGCTTGGGCGAGCTCGCCCCAGCAATAACAGTAGAAACCGCATCGTGATCGAGAATCCAACGCATTGCAAACTGCGCCATTGTTATATCGCTAGGCTTAAACTTAGCCAGTTGCTCTGTTAGCTCTAGCCCTTTTTCAAAAGGTATACCCGAAAAGGTCTCACCTACACTAAAGGCGGCACCGTCTTTGTTGTAGTTGCGATGATCTGTTGCGGCAAACTGGGTGCTGGCCGAGTATTTACCACTTAATAAGCCACTAGCTAATGGCAAGCGGACAATCACGCCAATCTCGCGCTCTTTGGTTATATCAAAAAGCTCTTTAACAGGTCGCTGACGAAGTAAATTAAAGATAATTTGCAGCGTGGCTAAATCGTCTTGTTGTGCGCACAATTGCGCCTCGGCGACTGTTTCTACACTGGCGCCGAAATATTTTACTAAGCCATCTTGCTGAACGGTGCGCAACCAATCAAATATCTCACCGTAAGCCATTACCTGCGTAGGAATACAGTGCAACTGGATTAAATCAATGGTGTCCCGCTGCAGTCTATCCTGCGCTCGCTTTAATGCGTCGCGCATATTGGTAAGCGAGTATTTATCGGGGTAAGTAACAGCCTCCCTACCGTATTTTGTCGCTACTATTAACTCGCTGTTCGCAGCCGGTACAGCAGCGCCAATATAGCGCTCGCTCTGCCCTGCTCCATACACATCGGCGGTATCGAAAAAATTAATTTTATTTTCTATTGCAGCGTTAAGAATTTCATCGGCTTGACTATCGGCTACTGGGCCAAAATCACCACCTAGCTGCCAGCACCCCAACCCTACTTCACTTACCATTAAATGTGTTTTACCGAGTTTGCGTTTGTTCATATGGGGCCTCCAATTTTTTGGCTTGTAGTCTACTTAACAATAGGTAAGAGCAAGGTATTAAAAATGAAAACGGCCGACACCTAAGTGCCAGCCGTTATACGCAAAACCTTTTATGGGGTTTTACTTTTAATCTACAAATACTCTCGCGTTGCGGAATAATCGCATCCAACCGCTGTACTCGCCTGCTTCGCCATCATTCCACGAGTTTGTAACTTTGCGGAAAACACGCTCTGGGTGCGGCATCATAATAGTGGTGCGACCTTCTGCCGAACACAACCCTGTAATGCCGTTAGGCGAACCATTGGGGTTGGCCGGGTAAGTGGTTGCGGTTGCAAGGTCGGAAGTAACAAAGCGCATACCAACGGTGCCAGAGCTTTCTAAGGCGCTTACAGCAGCGCTATTGGCAAACTCGGCACGACCCTCACCGTGAGATACAGCAACAGGCAAATAAGAGCCTGCCATATCACCTAGCAATACAGAAGCAGACTGCTCTACTTTAACTAAGCTAAAGCGCGCTTCGAACTGCTCCGATACGTTGCGCACGAAATGTGGCCACAGCTCGGTACCAGGAATTAAGCTCTTCAAGTTAGAGAGCATTTGGCAACCGTTACACACACCTAAACTGAAGGTATCTTCGCGGTTAAAAAACGCTTGGAATTGATCGCGCGCTTGGGCATTAAACAAAATGGTTTTTGCCCAACCTTCGCCGGCACCCAGTACGTCACCGTAAGAGAAACCACCGCAAGCGGCTAGGCCTTTAAATTGCTCTAAGCTAACACGACCACTTAGGATATCGCTCATATGAACGTCTACGGCGCTAAAGCCTGCGCGGTCAAATGCTGCAGCCATTTCGTTTTGGCTGTTTACACCCTGCTCACGTAAAATTGCAACGCTAGGCTTAACGCCTTTGGCAATATAAGGTGCAGCAATATCTTGTTGCGGGTCGAAGCTTAGTTTGTTTATTAAGCCTGTATTCTTAGCTTCTATTGCGGCAAATTCTTGCTCGGCACACTCTGGGTTATCGCGCAGCTTTTGCACGTTGTAACTCGTCAGGCTCCACAGTTTTTGCAGTGCTGCACGCGTTTGATTAAGTACCGTTGCATCACCATTATTGAAAATAATATTTTCATTGGCGGTAGCTTCACCTAATACGCTAAGCGATGTACCCAAGCCGTGCTGCTCGAATATAGCTTCTACTGTAGCCAGTTTATCGCTAGCAACTTGCAGCAACGCGCCCAACTCTTCGTTAAACAAGGCACCTAATTCAGAGCCGTTCGCTACTTGAGCGGCAATATCTACTGTGGCGCCGCAGCGGCCAGCAAAACACATTTCAGCTAAGGCTGCATATAAGCCACCATCGCTGCGATCGTGATAGGCAAGTAGCAAGTCTTGCTCTAAACACGCCTGCATTGCGTTAAAAAACGCTTTTAAGCTAGCGGCGTTATCGACATCGGGCGCGCCGGTGCCTATTTGATTGTACACCTGCGCCAGTATAGAACCGCCTAAACGCTGCTCACCTGCAGCGAGGTCTACAAGTAGTATTTTGTTGGCTACGGTTTTTAATTCGGGAGTAAGTGTTTTGCGCACATCGACAACGGGCGCAAAAGCAGAAATGACTACAGATAGCGGTGAGGTTACCGATTTATCTTCGCCGTTTTCCTGCCATGCGGTACGCATAGACATGGAGTCTTTACCCACAGGAATGGTTAAGCCCAACGCTGGGCAAATATCCATACCTACAGCTTCTACGGTCTCGTATAGCTTGGCATCTTCACCTGGGTGGCCTGCAGCACACATCCAGTTGGCTGAAAGTTTAATATCTTTTATGTCGCCAATACGGGTGGCGGCAATGTTTGTAATGGCTTCGCCCACCGCCATGCGACCAGAAGCGGGAGCATCAATAAGCGCCAGCGGCGTACGCTCGCCCATGCTCATAGCTTCACCAGCGAAGCTATCGTAACTTACTGTAGTTACCGCGCAGTCTGCCACGGGCACTTGCCACGGGCCTACCATTTGATCGCGCACAACCTGACCGGTTACGGAGCGGTCACCAATTGTAATAAGGAACTGCTTACTTGCCACTGCTGGGTGCTGAATAACGCGCTCGGCAGCGTCTTGTACACTTAAACCAGTAATATCAAATTCTGGCGTGTTATAGGTGCGTGTTTCTGCTGTGCGGTGCATTTTAGGCGCTTTGCCAAACAACACACTCATAGGCAGGTCGACTGGGTTTGCATTCAATAGGGTGTCTTTTACCTGCAGTGTTTGCTCGCTTATTGCTTCGCCCACAACGGCGTAAGGGCAACGCTCACGCTCACAAATCGCCTCGAATTGGGCTAAACGCTCTGGCGGTATAGCCATTACGTAACGCTCTTGCGATTCGTTACACCATATTTCTAATGGCGACATACCTGGCTCGTCGTTAGGCACTTTACGGATATCAAAAATTGCACCGCAGCCACCATCTTTAGCAAGCTCTGGGAAGGCGTTAGATAAACCACCTGCACCCACATCGTGAATAAAGGCGATTGGGTTATTTTCACCTAGCTGCCAGCATTGGTCGATCACTTCTTGGCAACGACGTTCAATTTCTGGGTTTTGGCGCTGTACCGACGCAAAATCGAGATCTTCGCTAGAGCTACCAGATGCCATAGAAGATGCAGCACCACCGCCTAAGCCAATCAACATAGCTGGGCCGCCCAATACAACCAGCTTACTGCCCGCATCGTATTCGGTTTGCGCAATATGTTCTTCGCGAATATTGCCGTAACCACCGGCCAACATGATGGGCTTGTGGTAACCACGACGCTCGCCGTCGAAGTCTTCTTCAAAGGTACGGAAGTAACCACAGATATTCGGGCGACCAAACTCATTGTTAAACGCAGCGCCGCCTATTGGGCCTTCAATCATAATATCTAGCGCGTTCACAATGCGATCGGGTTTGCCGTAGGGGGTTTCCCAAGGCAAGGTGTAATCTGGAATTTGTAAGTTCGATACGGTATAGCCGCTCAAGCCCGCCTTTGGCTTAGAGCCTTTACCAACTGCACCCTCGTCGCGAATCTCGCCCCCCGAACCAGTACCCGCACCAGGGAAAGGCGCAATGGCAGTTGGGTGGTTATGCGTTTCCACTTTCATCAACAGATGAATTGGCTCTTCGGTATAAGCAAACGTTTTAGTTTCTGGGTTGGGGAAAAATCGCCCCGCTACACTACCGGTTACTACAGAGGCGTTATCTGCATAGGCAGACAATACGTTTTCGCCACCGAGTTCGTAGGTGTTTTTGATCATTTTAAACAGTGAGCGCGGCATTTCTTTGCCATCGATAGTCCAGCTCGCATTGAATATTTTGTGGCGGCAATGCTCGGAGTTCGCTTGAGCAAACATCATCAGCTCTACATCGGTAGGGTTGCGGCCCAAGCCTTCGAACGATTCAACAAGGTAATCTATTTCATCTTCGGCAAGCGCCAAACCTAAAGTACCGTTAGCTTCTACCAACGCTTGGCGGCCAGCACCAAGAATATCTACGTAGCTTAAAGGCTTAGGAGACTCTGCGCGGAATAAAGCAGCGCCCTCTTCGGGGCTGTTTAATAACGATTCCACCATGCGGTCAAATAGCAGTGGCTTAATTTGCTCTAGTGCGGCTTGGCTGGCACCTGCGGCAATACGGTAATGAATACCGCGCTCAATGCGACGTACCTTGGTAAGACCTGCATTTTTAGCGATATCTGTTGCCTTAGAGGACCACGGAGATATTGTGCCTGGGCGCGGTACAGCAACTAGCTCTACCCCTTCTACGCTTGCGGCCTCAATTTTAGGCCCGTAAGTAAGCAATTTAACCAATGTTTCGTGCTCATCTTGGCTAAGTTCGCTCTCCACATCGATAAGGTGCACGTAGTCTGCGCTTAAGCCGGTAACGGCTATACCTAAATCGGTGCAACGCTGTAAAAGTTTTTGAAGTCGAAAATCAGACAGGGCGGGAGCGCCAGGCAGGATCAGCATGGTGGGTATTGGCCTCTAGGTGTGCTCTTAGGAAAAGGGCTGCATTGTACTTGGGATAGGCCTGTTAAGTCCAAATCTGTCTGCCTTTTTTATCGCCAACACCCCATATTAAGGCCCTGTTAAGCATAACAAGCACTAAATATAGCTAAATCAGTTTAGATTCACCCTTCTAATAGAAATATTTTAGAAAGTTTTTTGGCGCCTAAAGTTGCGCAAATCACAAGAAACACTAGGCTTAGAGGTAAGAGGCGACTTTCACTACAGCAAAAGCGATCAGAAAACAAGCTAGTCACTCACAGGTTAAGAAGGTAAAATTGACCAATTCTTACTCAAAACACATTTCTTTATACCTGAAACTGCTGTACGCCTTTAAGAACACACTGCTTGAAGCAATACATTTAAACGGAAGCTTTGCTCAACGGACTGATCGGAGATGTAAACTATGACTAAAATTTTGCTAAATACGGCTTCAACGGTGCTAACCCGCCTGTGGAAGTTGAGCCTATTGGGGCTTGTGTTTGCCGTAGCAGCCGCAACGCTAGTTAGTAGTCGCATTCCCACCACATTAGAAGAAGTTAAAAGCAGCGGTAAGCTCATCGTTATTTCACGCAACGGCCCCACCACCTATTACGAAGGCCCAGCAGGCCACACCGGCTTTGAATATGTAATGGCAAAAGCGTTTGCCAAGCACTTGGGCGTAGACCTAGAAGTGCGAGAAATTGAAGATTTAGGTGAAATGCTCGATAAAGTGGGCACTAAAGCAGGACACTTAGCCGCTTCGGGCTTAACCGTAACAGAAAAACGCGCCCGCAAAGTGCTTTTTGCCGAGCCTTACTTGCAAGTTACTCAGCAACTTATTTATCGCTCAGGTGAAAGCAAGCCCGAAACTATCGAAGATTTATACGGCAAGCGAGTGATGGTAATTTCAAACAGCTCGCATTCGGAACGATTAAAAGAATTACAGCGCGAATACCGCGACCTAGCATGGGAAGAGCAGCACGATGTAGATATGCTCGACCTGTTAGAAATGGTACACAACGGCAAAATTGATTACACCATTGTCGATTCGAATGCTTACCAAATTAATCGCCCTGTTTACCCCAAAGCCACCGTGGCTTTTGATATTTCTGAACCGCAAGACTTAGCATGGGCCTTCCCGCAACAAAAAGATGCAAGCCTATATAACGAAGCGCAGAAATTCTTTAAAGATATTAAGCAAACCGGTGCCATTGATGATGCAATGGAAACCTTTTACGGTCACCTTGGCGAAATTGATTACAGTGGCGCAATATTATTTGCTCACCGTTTACAATCGCGCTTACCCAAATGGGAAACGCACTTAAAAGCCGCTGCCGAAAAAAATGATTTAGACTGGCAATTGCTCGCCGCACTTAGCTATCAAGAGTCGCACTGGAACCCTAAAGCTAAATCCCCTACTGGTGTGCGCGGTTTTATGATGCTCACATTGAATACCGCTAAAGAAGTGGGTGTAAAAAATAGATTAAACGCCGAGCAAAGTATTTATGGCGGTGCGCGTTATTTCAAATCTTTACACGGCCGTCTTCCAGAAAGAATTAAAGAACCAGATCGCACTTGGCTTGCGCTAGCGGCCTACAATATTGGCCTTGGTCATTTAGAAGATGCGCGTATTCTCACAGAGCACTTTGGCGGCAACCCCGATAAATGGGCCGATGTAAAACAGCAATTGCCATTATTAGCAAAAAGAAAATATTACAAGTTTACTAAACACGGCTATGCCCGCGGCTGGGAAGCAGTCGATTACGTACAAAATATTCGCAACTTCCACACTATTATTGCGTGGAACGAAATTGAAAATCAGCGTTTACAGCAACTGGCTCAAAACGAAAATCACGTAAGCGATTACGCCCAATTTAGCCCCACTGTTACCGAAGCGGTAAAAAGCATAAGCGGTACATCTTCGCTATAAATGTACACCTACCAAACAATAAAAAAGCGCTTAAATTAAGCGCTTTTTTATTGACTAAATTAAGCACTATTCTTTATGCAATTCACTAACGTTTTTCTCATCACCGTTTGCCAAGCGCTTTAGCTGCTTTTTAGCTTCTCTACGCTGCTTAAAAAATTGTTGAATTAACGCCGTTGCTTCATTGGCAAGTACACCGCCACACCACTCAACTTGATGATTAAAAAAACCACCCTGCTGCCACACCGGGTTACTGTAAATAACACCCGCTTTCGGCTCGGTTGCCCCGTATACCACACGCGCTACTCGCGCATGCATAATTGCACCTAAGCACATAGTGCACGGCTCGATAGTTACATAAAGCGTTGCATCTGGCAGCCTGTAATTGTGTTCGTTTTTAGCCGCTTGCCTAAGCGCAGTTATTTCGGCATGTGCGGTTGGGTCGCACCCAGAAATAGGCGTATTAAAGCCACTGCCCAATATTTTATTATCGCGCACCACTACCGCGCCAACGGGTACTTCGTGTTCTGCCGCTGCCAGCTCGGCAAGTTTTAGCGCTTCGCGCATCCAATGCTCATCGCCGTGTATAACGTCATTCACAAGCTAGCACCTGCACAAAAAATTCAGCGGTAATTTGATTATTGTTAGGTAAGTACAACGTCTGCTTCGCTTCGCGCATACCTTTATATGCGAACGGTGTCATATAAAGCAAATCGCTAAATTGCGCTTCATTGTCGAACTTAACTTGATTGGTTATGCATTGTTCGTTCAACATTTTAAAACCGACGGGCACATCTGGTGCAGTATGTTTTTGCGGCGTTGTATATAGCTGCTGCTTAAGTTCAAACAAGTGATTGGGCCCAGGCGCAACCCGAATAAAAATACCACCGGGTTTTAAAATACGCGCTACTTCCGTTTCGTTAAATGGCGCGAATATAGATAAAAACACATCAAAAATATTACCAGCCACCGGCAAGTTCGCACTACTTGCCACTGCAAAGTTTGCACTCAACAACGCGGTATTAGCATCGGTATGTATTTCTATATTTTGTTTAGCGAGCTTTGTCTGCGAAGCTGCCATCTTTACACCGTTTTTTGCGATATCTATGCAGTAGTATTCGCTAGGCAGTGAACAATAACGCTTTTGCAATTCGCGCGTGTAATAACCTTCGCCACAACCGCAATCGAATAAAGTAAACGCTGTATTTTCTAGCTCGGCACGCGCCAAATATTTGCTTATTACATCGCCAATAGCGCGCACTAAAAAGCTGTATTTACCTGTTTCTAAAAACCGGTTTCTTGCTTGCAGCATTTCGCTAGTATCGCCCGGCTCTTTACTCGCTTTTTGATTTGCTAAAAGTAAATTGTAATACCCCTGCCGCGCACAATCGAAACTGTGATTATTCTCGCACCGCAGGTTTTTGCTATTAGGCTCTTGGGTTAACGGCAAGCTGCAATTCGGGCAAATAAAACTCATTGATTCGCTAACACCTTGGCTCTTACCGCTTCTGGCATTGCATCGATATCCGCTGAGGTAAGTGGGCCTTGATAGGCGAATCTTGGCTGTACCACACCATCAATGGTTACGTCTTCTAAAAACATTTCTAGCGGACGCACCCACAAGCCAAACTCACCGTACAAACAGCGGTATACAACCAAATAAGACAAGTCTTCGCTGTGCCGCGCCACATCCTCTACGTAGTATTCGTTGCCTTTATAATGCCGGTATTTACCTAAGGTGATTTTGTCGTTCATTTTTGCTAGCCGCTTTCAATTTAACACTGTGATAAAAACGCACACTATACCCGATATTGGCGGCAGCTAGGGTATAATGGCAACCAATCTAAAACAGAGGGAATAAAAAGCAATGTCTCGACCAGTTCATATAGTGGTAGGTAGCGTAATGGGTACTGCGTTAAATGTAGCCACAGAAGTTGCCAAAGTACTCGAAACACTGGGACATAACGTGCGTATAAGCCCTGCCTTTGATGGCAACAACCTGTACCAAACAGAAGATGAAGTATTGCTTATTTGCACATCCAATACCGGTATGGGCGATTTACCCGAAAACATATTGCCGCTGTACGCACTGCTTACTCAAACACCCCCAAATATTGCAGGGCGGCACTACGGGCTTATTAACCTAGGCGACAGCTCTTACCCTAATTTTGCCCAAGCCGGCACCACGCTAGATGAAGCCATGGCCGACATTGGCGCCACGCGAGTTGGCACACCCTGTGTACTCGATGCAATTTACGTAGACGAACCCGAAGAAGAAGCCTGTGATTGGGCTAAAAAGTGGGCACAACTCCTTTAAAGTTATTTAATTATGTCTGATTCAAACCGCGCACTTATTGGCCTTTTTTATGGCAGCTCCACCTGTTACACAGAAATGGCCAGCGAAAAAATTGCCACCCAGTTAGGCGAGTCACTAATAGACCGCTTTAACATTGCCGACACCCCCATTGTAAACGCCCAATTCTATGATTTTATTATTATGGGCATCCCCACGTGGGATTACGGCGAGCTACAAGAAGACTGGGAAGAAATTTGGCCTGAGCTCGACGACCTAGACCTTACAGGCAAAAAAGTAGCGCTTTTTGGCTTGGGCGATCAAATAGGCTACCCAGAGTGGTTTCTCGATGCCATGGGCTACCTGCACGACAAACTAGCCTCTCGCGGGGCCACGATGGTGGGCTATGTAAGCACCGAAGGGTTTGAATTTGAGGGCTCTAAAGCACTTACCCCCGACGAGAGCCAATTTGTTGGTCTAGCCCTAGACGAAGAAAATGAGTTTGATAAAACAGAAGCCCGAATTGCCGCTTGGTGCGAACAAATCACCCAAGAATTTGGCATTTAACGCTCAATGACTAAAAAACTCGAGCACGAATATATTGCACACACAGAGCGCCCAGCGCTTACGTGGGATGAACAAGGCCAGCCCTACTCTACCGAATACGACGATGTGTATTACTCCACAACAGATGCGCTGGCCGAAACTCGCTTTGTATTTTTAGATAAAAACAATTTAGCCGCTCGCTGGCCACACTTAACTCACCAACAAACCTTTACGGTTTGCGAGACAGGCTTTGGCGCAGGGTTAAACTTTTTAGCCACTTGGCAGTTGTGGCGCAGCACACGCCCCTCTGGGCGAATGCATTTTATCTCGTTTGAAAAACACCCCCTTAACAGCGCTCAAATAGCAAAAGCACTAAACCGCTGGCCCCAATTTGCAG
The DNA here is from genome assembly GCF_000013665.1 of Saccharophagus degradans 2-40. Classification (NCBI taxonomy): domain Bacteria; kingdom Pseudomonadati; phylum Pseudomonadota; class Gammaproteobacteria; order Cellvibrionales; family Cellvibrionaceae; genus Saccharophagus; species Saccharophagus degradans. The sequence goes on along the minus strand of NC_007912.1, from coordinate 1,895,703 downwards.
CGCTAAGTGAACAGCTGTGCGCGCTATACCCACCCTCTAGCGCGCCAGGGTTTCACCATATAACACTTGATGAAGGGCAAGTGCAGCTAACCTTGTATTTTGGCGACGCAAAAACTGGGTTAGAGCAATTGGTTTTGGCCCACGGCGCAATAAACAAAATAGAAAACCGCAGCAGCTGCATTGGCGATAAACAACAGTTGGTCGATGCGTGGTATTTCGATGGTTTTACTCCAGCCAAAAACCCGTCCATTTGGCAGCCATGTATCTTTACCCTTGCGGCAGAACTAAGCAAAAGCACAACTACCTTCGCCACTTTTACCAGCGCTCGCTCGGTAAGAGACGCAATAGAAAACGCGGGTTTTAAGTGGCAAAAAGTGCCGGGCTTTGGCTTAAAACGCGAGATGCTTTTTGGCACATTTGAGCAACACCCTTTTGCTCAAGTCGACCCCAACAAAGCGCCCACTACAGCACACAGAAGTTACCGCAAACGCAATGGCGTACAACATAGCTGGCATCTTCAAACTGCAAACAGTGAGCACCAGCCCCCCAAAACAGCAATCGTTATTGGCGGCGGACTAGCTGGGGCGCACGCGGCGCACGCTCTTGCGCTTAGGGGCGTTAATGTAACCTTACTGGAGCGCGCACCTAATCTTGCCAATGGCGCTTCCAGCAACCTGCAAGGGTTGGTATACACTCGCCTGTCGCTTAGCGGAAACCCGTTAAGCCGCTTCAACATGGCAGCCCAACTGTATGCAGACCGCTTTTATCACAGCCATAACTTCTACACCACCTGTGGTGAAGCCTCCGGCGTGCTTCACCTAGCAACAAGTAACGCCATAGAAAAACAATTAAGAAACATTGGCGAGCAACACGCAAGCACCGATCCCAACCCCATATTTAACTGGGTAGAACAACAAGACACAGAACAAGCGGTAGGCGTAAGCACATCTACTGGCGGGTTATTTATACGTAACTCTGGCTGGCTAAACCCCGTGCAGCTGTGCCATGCACTAACCAACCACCCGCGTATAACCAAGCTCTTTAATAGCGATGCTGCCCAACTGCAACAAGATGCTCACGGCCAATGGTTCGCCCTAACAAACGACGGCCACAAGCTTGCCAGCGCAGACATTACCGTAATTTGTACTGCTCGCGACGCGAAACACCTTGCGCAAACAGCATACTTACCTATGCGCAACATACGCGGCCAAGTGTCCCACCTTAGTAGTCATGGGTTGTCGCAACGTTTGCACGCATCTGTTTGTGGTGCAGGTTATATTGCCCCAGCGCAAAGTGGCATCCACTGCGCTGGCGCCTCTTTTAATTTGCACGAAAACACCCTCGACTTACGCGAAGAAGATCATCAATTTAATATTGATAACCTAGCCTCGATGAGTAAATCGCTCACGTTCAACCCGCCACTTACCACCCTCGATGGTAAAGTAGGGTTTCGAGCCACCACGCCAGACTACTTCCCTATTGTTGGGCCAGTACCAATACGTGATGAGTTTTGCGAACGCTTTGCGGGTTATCGCAAGCGTGCCGCGACACCTATTCCTCAAACAGGCCCTTATTATCGCGGCCTTTACGTGAGTGTGGGATACGGCTCTCGCGGTTTAGCCTACACGCCCTTAGCTACAGAATCCCTTTGCCACAGCATATTTGGCGAGCTACAGCCCATTGCTACCGAAACCCTGCTGCACCTGCACCCCGCCCGCTTTCTTTTTAGGGATCTGACACGCAACCGCATTTAATGTCTACACTTGTTGATAGCAAACCCCGTAACCAACGGTTTATACGCACAGCAAGCGACAATATTAGTGACGTTAGCGACATTCATAAAAGCGAGGCACCTATGCTACTTAATACCCCGCAAAGCGGGCACCTGAACTCTACCCGCGAATCCATCCACAACTACTATGAAGCCATGGTGTTCGAGCAGCTTGTGCGCTCCTCTGATCGCGCGGCCGCCGACCCCGAATTTATGGCCGACGCAGCCTGCGTGGCACTAAACAGGCTGCCCCCGCGCTATGTGCGCCACGACGTGGATATGACGTTCTTTTTATCGCCAACAGAAATGGAAGAAATGCTTATAAAAGTAGCCCACGCTGTAAACGACGCGGTGAGCTACGTAGAGGAACGGGAAAAACTACGCGAACAAGAAGAAGGTGAATAGAAATTTCGCACAAGGCCTATTGGCTTTGCCTACAGGTCTTAGCCAATAGGCCTTTGCCAATACGCCTGCACACCACCAGACGATGGCGCAATAGCAATAAAACTGGCATGCTACAAGCAATTGCTTTTTAATGAGTAAAAGGCCTAACTTAGGCTACACATTACCCATACAAAAAACGCCCATGCCAACCCAAAAACCTAATACTAAACACACCACCACAAGCATAATTGCAGCCGTTAGCTTGGCCCTAAGTTTATGTATTACCCCCTATGCTAACGCCGCTAAACAGCTTGCATTTGAGGTGCTCAAAACCCTGCCTCATAACTCCACCACTTTTACACAGGGCTTACTGGTAGCTGGCGACCAACTAATCGAAAGTAGCGGCCTTTACGGCAAATCATTTATTGCCAGCTACAACAAAGAAACGGGCGAACAAACCTACAAAATCCCCCTACCCAAACGGGTATTTGCAGAAGGCTTAACACGTATAAACGACACGCTGTACTTGTTAACATGGAAAGAAAATAAACTACTGCGCTTCAATGCAACGACCCGTGAAGCTTTAACCCCACTTAGTTACGAAGGCGAAGGCTGGGGCCTCACCCATACAGACAACTTATTTTTAATGACCGACGGCAGTGAGCATTTATACCTGCGCAGCCAGAAGGACTTTCGCGTACTTAAAAAAGTAAAAGTACACGACCAAAATAAAATCTACCGATTTTTAAACGAACTAGAGTATGCACAAGGGCATTTATGGCTTAATGTGTGGCAAACTAATCAAATATTGCGTGTTAACTATCACACAGGTGAAGTGACCGGAATTTTAGACCTCACTTCGTTACAAAAGCAAAACGGTGGCAACCCTAAGCAAGCCGTATTAAACGGTATTGCCTACGACCCCGAACACAATGCCTACTGGGTAACAGGCAAATATTGGCCCAAACGCTACTTAATAAAAATTTCCACACCCGTCACACAATAAATACCTAAAGTTATACATCATTATCTCTATGCGGATAGAAGCGACAAGCGCATTCCGCTAGAATGACACGAATCGAAAGCAAACAATATTTGAGTATTTATGCACCAAGATTTTACTGTCACAGAGAAAAACGGCATTCAGTTTATTTCCATCCAGAATGACAACTGCAAAGCCGAGGTTTGCCTATTTGGCGGGCATATTACCGAATGGCAGCCAGAGGGCCACGCACCTGTACTTTGGATGAGCGAAACATCGGCACTGGATGGCAGCGCCGCGATTCGCGGTGGCATACCCGTGTGCTGGCCTTGGTTTGGGCCTGTAGAGAACAAGGGCCGCCACGGCCTTGTACGCACAATGAATTGGACGCTAGAAGACGCGAAGGAAGAATCGGACCTCACCGTACTCAAACTAAGCTGTGACATAGGTAAAGACAAAGCCCTAGCTTGGAGCCACCCGCAAATAATAGAGCAAACACTTATTTTCGGCAGCCGCTTAACTCAAACCTGCAAAGTGGTTAATCCATTTAATGCACCGGTAAATTTCGCCTACGCCCTGCATAACTACTTTCAAATAGGCAGCTTAAATCACCTATCCGTGCCTGAACTTACCGGCCAACCTTACTACTGCAAAATAAACGATCTAGAAAATCAGTGCGATACTACAGAGCCGGATTACAACGGCCCCATTGATCGCGTTTATCAGTGCGATGGCCCAGCCAGCATTACCGATAGCATTATGCAACGCCGCATATCTGTTACTAAACACGGCAGTGCTAACTGGGTTTTGTGGAACCCTGGCACCTTGGCGGCAGACATTGACGACATTCATACAGACGGCGAAAAAAGCTATTTGTGCCTAGAAGCAGCAAGCACCTCTGATATAGAGGTTGCCGCCAATAGCAGCATGGAATTTGGCCAAACAATAGCCGTTACAGCATTAGACTAATCAACCGCAAAGCAGGCAATACTCACAGTATGGATAATAAGCGCCCAGCAGTATTAACAACTATGTTGGGCCAATCCACGCCTTGGTTCACCATCGCGTGCTGCATGCTTTTAGTTGTTTGCTATTTTTACCCTCCTATATTCGACCTTTTCTATTTCGAGAGAAACCTAGTAAATGATGGCGAAGTTTGGCGACTTCTCACCTCTCAATTAGTTCACCTCGATAACCAGCACCTACTTTATAACTGCGGTGCCATGCTTGTTTTGGGGCTTATTGTTGAAGAAGAACATCGTATAGATGCAATAGTAATGCTCACCATAGGGCTCGTTGTGGTTGGCGCCTGCCTGCCGTTTAGCCAGCTAGATCGCTATGCAGGATTAAGCGGGGCCATTAACGCTTTGGTACCCCCTGCCATCTGGCTAGTATGGGCAAGATCAAAAAGTATTATTCCTATTGCTATCGCCCTTCTTTATTTTGGTAGGCTCGCGTGGGAATTTACTCAGGACACATCGCTACTAAGTGCAGATTTAACCTGGCCAAGCTATACACCCGCACACTTACAAGGGCTAGCTGCTGGCTTAGGGTGGATGCTAATTCGCGCCAAACCCGTTTTACTCGCTTACCGCAGCCAAACAACACAGGAAGCAAGCAATGAAGCAAGCTAAGGATTACAAACGCATTGTTGTACTTACCGGCGCTGGGGTATCGGCCGAATCCGGGCTTAAAACATTTCGCGACAATAACGGCCTGTGGGAAAACCACAGAGTGGAAGATGTAGCCACCCCCGAGGCCTATGCCCGCAACCCAGAGCTTGTGCAAAAGTTTTACAATGCTAGACGCTCTCAATTACTTACAGCCGCACAACCCAACAAAGCACACACAGCATTGGGGGAATTCGAACAACACTTCAGTGGCGAATTTTTACTGGTTACCCAAAACGTAGATAACCTGCATGAGCTAGGTGGCAGTAAAAATTTAATTCATATGCACGGTGAGCTGCTAAAAGCGCGCTGCCCTGTGAGCGAAAAGGTAAGCGATTGCACCAAAGACCTAACCGATCAATCCCTGTGCGAGTGCTGCACACCGCCAAATTTATTGCGACCGCATATAGTATGGTTTGGTGAAATGCCGTTAGCCATGGATACTATCGAACAGGCCCTGTGTGAATGTGACCTATTTGTATCTATTGGTACGTCTGGCAATGTTTACCCAGCAGCAGGGTTTGTAGAGCTAGCTGCCAGCTACGGCGCAACCACGGTAGAATTAAATTTGGATGCCAGTGCAAATAGCCGAGCGTTTGACACAAGCCTACAGGGGCCGGCAAGTGAATTGGTGCCGCTGTTTTTTGCCTGCTCGTAGTACTTTTTCAGGCCGCGCATAGCGCTAGCTGGCAATATACTTATCGTATACGCCGTAAATAAGTAACGCCCATAATACGGTCATGGTAAATAGTTCTATTTTGGTTTTGGTTGGCTTTTCTTTAGCTACAGGTTCTGCCGCTTTTAGGTTGCGAACTTGTCGAGAAGCACACGCAGGGCAAGCCCCATGCGTAGACGCCTTTTTGAATTTATGACCGCACTCACCGCACTGATAACTCATATTCCCCCTCTGCTCTAACTAAAGTGTAGAAGCCACCTAAAAGCTTCTCAAGTAGGCTTAACCTTCAACGCTTACGTTTGATTCGAATCAATACCGCTTGCATGGGCTTACGATAAAGTAGCCACATGGAAAAAAACTCGCCCCCACCTAACAATGGCTCTTCCACCGTGGAAATTAGCCGCGCGCGCGCAGCTGAACGCTGTGCGGTAACTATTGTTATAGACTCCAATCATATTCGGCCCCTTTACGAGCAATCTTGCGACACCGCGTTTCTTTTGCAACGCGAGCTTGAAGTTTGGGCCACAGCGCTCAACCACCCAACACTCACCGAGTTCACGCTACACAACCCTACGCGCTTTTTGCGGGCACACGAAGTTACCGCACTCATACGCACATTAGCAAAGCTATACAATATACAGCCTATCGAAAAGCGGCTACACACTGTTAACTGCGATTTAACGGACCTTAATTGCAACTGGCTGGGGCTGTTCAAAGGTTTAGGCTTCAACCGCTGCTTAGTTGAGATAGCGCTTTCAGACTTAGAAAACACTCCAATTGTGATGCAAAAGCTGGCAAAAATTAAAGAATTCGGTTTTGCTCAACTGGGGTTAGTTGTATACCCTGCACCGGCATTGCCAGATCTAAAAACCGCGATTACCCCACTACTTAAAACCTTTAATCAGCTGCACATTTTTTTGGGTCACACATCACACAATGCGCTCGACACCAACTTCGAGTTAGAACCCGACGAAGACTCGCACATTTCCATTAACGTGGGCCCGGGAGTAGACGCATTCGTCTATTCCGAGCACAGATACAAGCTCCACAATATCTCACTTTATACTCAAGCCTTGCTTAACCATAAGCTACCAATTAGTACACCAATCACTCTACCGCCGAGGCCAATTAACTAGGCAAAGAAGCCTTTGACATTAGCCATTAGTATCCATATCCTTGCTCGCAATCTAGCAATCAAATACCTGCCGTACTCTGGACCGAATTATGTCCCAATCCGAACCTACATCATGTCACCACGCCCCTCAGGTGAACTGTGGTGACTGCCGTTTATCGGCTATATGCTTACCCATAAGCCTCGCGTTGGATGACATTGCTAAATTAGACGACATAGTTCAGCGCGGCCGCCCTTTGCAAAAAGGCCAACCACTTTACGAAGCAGGCGAAGACTTTAAAGCTGTTTACGCATTAAGATCTGGCGCAGTAAAAACCTCTACTATCAGTAGGGATGGCGAGGAGCAAATTACTGGCTTCTACTTGCCGGGCGAAATTTTGGGGTTAGATGGCCTAGCAACGAATGTACATTCCAATACCGCAATGGCATTAGAAACCTCAGCGATTTGTGAAATACCCTTTTCGCAACTCGAAGACCTGAGCATGAAGCTTCCCAATTTGCAGCGTCGCTTCTTTCAACTTATGAGTAAAGAAATTAGCCACGAGCAGCAGCTCATTACCCTGCTAAGTAAAAAAAATGCCGACGAGCGCATTGCGTCCTTATTAGTTAGTATATCTACAAGAAACCACCATCGGGGCTTATCAAGCACCGAGTTTTATTTACCCATGTCACGCTCAGATATGGGCAACTACTTAGGCTTAACCATAGAAACCGTAAGCCGTGTAATGAGCAGACTTCACAAACAAGAAGTAATAGCTCTTGATAAAAAACACGTGGTTATCAATCAAATGGATAAGCTGCGCGCTATCGCCTCAACGGCAGATTAATTTTTCGCGCAAAACTTCACCCAATTTTTGAGTTCTATTGCGAATGAATGATAAATATTTAGCCGTTATCAATAAAATTGACGCGGCAAATGCACAAGACCCCAATCAAGAAACTGCAAATGGCGAGCCTATTGCCAAAGAACTTTTGTACTCTCAAAGAATGACAGAAGTACTTAATAGCTTTGCCCCGCAAGCGTCCGAGCACCTACAAATTGCCGCTCGCGCACAACATATAGAGCGCTGGAAATCACCGCGTAGCGATTACCCCGAAGGTCGCACAGGTTACAAACAATGGCGCGCAGAGCTTGGGCTTTTTCATGCAAAGCGCACTGGCGAGCTTATGCTGGAAGCCGGCTACAATGAAGAAGATATCAGTCGCGTTAAATATCTTGTGCAGAAGCGAGGCCTGCGCAGAGACCCAGAAACTCAAACTCTGGAAGACGTTATATGCCTCGTATTCGTACTTTATTATTTAGATGATTTTGCTCGTAAGCACGATGAAGCAAAACTGATCGATATTATTCAAAAAACATGGGCAAAAATGTCTGATGCAGGTCATCAAGCCGCCCTTGCAGCAACTCTCCCAGATCATTTGGCCACACTTATCAAGAAAGCGCTTAGCGAATAATATTCCATGTTTGCAGTAATTAAACACATTCACGTATGGCTCGTGCTATTAAGTATTGGCGGGTTTGCCGTTAGATTTCTTTGGCTAATGGGAAACTCTTCCAAACTTCAATTGCGTGCAGTAAAAATTGCACCACATGTTATTGATACCCTTTTACTTGTTACCGGTGTAACCCTTGCGGTAATGCTTCGCTACTCGCCATTTGACTATTCTTGGTTTTCAATCAAATTACTTTTGGTTATTACCTATATTGGCTTAGGTATCACTGCCTTCAAAATCCCCCATAAACACCTGCGCGCAATTTTTGGAATTAGTGCCCTCTTAACTGCTTGCGCAATTATTATATTGGCCACCAGTAAGCCGTTTTAATTCCTCTCGGCAAGAATGCAGCCCCGTTATACATTCTTATATAACTTTTCACTATTTAAAAAGTAAAAGACCTTTAAAACTCGTCTAGACACAAGGAACTATGTCACGTTTTACTTGACATTTTAGTTGGTGACGCTTTTAATGGATTTAACGGCTGTACATTCATTCTTATAACAAATAGTTACTGGCGGACCCCTTCTATGAAAAATCTGGCTGCACTATTAACTTTAGTTGCATCATTTATTATCTCGAACGCGTACGGATGCGATGAGAAGTGCCAGAAGGAAAAGGCAGAACAAGCGAACAACGTTAAATTCCCAGGCTACGTAACATGGAGCTATTGCGATGATATTCGCATGGAATTTATGACCACTACCCTAGGTAGCGTGGGCAACTATGTAGAAAACAACTTTGATATGCGCTACAAAGGCGGGCTAAGAAACACCCGCAACTTTTTAGCCGAGCGCAAAGAATGGCTACAAGAGTGCGACCAATACCTACAAATGACAGGTAAAGGCCACATTTTCGAAACCGAAAAAACCACCAAGCAAATCTATGCAGCTATAGATAAGCTAACCAAAGAATTTGATGATCTACTCGCAGGTATTACTTACTCAGCAGAAAGCGGCCAAGATTCAGGCACCATTTTATTAGAAAAATACCAAACTCTGTTTAAAACAGTAGATAATCACAAAACCTTAATGCACTTAAAAGGCAAGTATGTTGTAAGGTAGTGTTTTGGCAAGTAAAGCTAAGCACGAGCTCATAATTTGGCGCTGCTGCTTTATTAACACCCATAAAAAACCGCCCTAGATGGCGGTTTTTTTATGGGTAACGAAACGGCAAAAGCACCAGCATCAACTACAGGCTGCCCACGTTTTTCATATGCTCTTCCCTAGCCTTGCTCACAATAGCCTTCATGCCACAGCGCAACAACCGCGCCTCCTCCACTGCCGTTAAACCGGTTGGAAAATTTGTGGGAATTAACCCCATCGGCTGTCGCGGGTTGCCCTCTACGGTAATTCTACAACCCGTCTCATGAAACGCCGACTTTGATTTAAGGTCTACTTTCCAAGCATCGAAATCCATCTTCAAACTCCATTGTGCGGAACACTCAACATCCGTGTTTTAGGGTGCTAACCAAGTTTTATCGGTAAATCAGGCCCGCTTACTCCCACTCAATCGTAGCAGGTGGTTTACTTGATACATCGTAAGTAACCCGAGACACGCCTGAAATCTCGTTAATAATTCTGTTTGATACCTTTTCTAACAGCTCATAAGGTAAGTGGGCCCAGCGGGCTGTCATAAAGTCGATAGTCTCAACGGCACGCAACGCAATAACCCACGCATAACGACGCGCATCACCAACCACACCTACAGACTTAACCGGCACAAACACAGCAAAAGCCTGGCTGGTTTTATGGTACCAACCCGCCGCGTGCAGCTCTTCTAAAAAGATAGCATCCGCTTCACGCAGTATTTCAGCATACTCTTTTTTCACTTCGCCTAAAATACGTACACCCAAACCCGGACCCGGGAAAGGATGACGGTAAACCATATCGTACGGCAACCCTAATTCTAAGCCTATTTTGCGCACTTCGTCTTTAAATAATTCACGCAACGGCTCTACAAGCTCAAACTGCATATCCTCTGGTAAGCCACCTACGTTGTGGTGGGACTTAATAACGTGCGCCTTGCCTGTTTTAGAAGCGGCAGACTCGATTACATCTGGGTAGATAGTACCTTGCGCCAACCATTTAACATCTTTTAGCTTACTCGCTTCTTGGTCGAAAATATCGATAAACGTATTACCGATAATTTTGCGTTTTTTCTCTGGGTCACTTTCGCCAGCAAGGTTGCCAAGGAACAGGTCTGCAGCATCGGCGCGAATCACTTTAACGCCCATGTTTTTTGCAAACATGTCCATCACTTGATCGCCTTCGTTTTTACGCAATAGGCCGTTATCAACAAATACACAGGTTAACTTATCGCCAATAGCCTTGTGCAATAGCGCGGCCACTACAGAAGAATCCACCCCGCCAGACAAACCCAGCAATACTTTGTCGTCACCAACCTGAGCGCGCACACGCCCGATTGCATCTTCAACGATATTTGCCGCTGTCCACAAGGCTTCGCAACCACATAGCTCTAATGCAAAATGTTCAAAAATGCGCTTACCCTGCAATGTATGGGTAACTTCAGGGTGAAACTGAACGCCATAAAACTTTTTCTCTTCCCACGCCATACCGGCAATTGGGCAAGAAGGCGTAGATGCCATAAGCGTGAACTGCTCGGGCATAGCAACCACTTTATCGCCGTGGCTCATCCACACGTCTAAAAGCGCAGCGCCGCCATCATCTACATGATCTTTAATATCTTTTATAAGCGCGCATTCGTTTTCAATTTTAACTTGCGCGTAACCAAATTCTTGCACGTTAGACGACTCAACTTTACCGCCCAACTGCTCGGCCATAGTTTGCATGCCGTAACAAATACCCAAAACAGGGATACCCAACTCAAACACTAACTGCGGTGCTCGGGGTGAAAAGCCTGCAGTTACCGACTCTGGGCCACCAGCCAAGATAATGCCCTTAGGGGCGAACTCTTTTATTTCTTCGTCCGAAACGTCCCAGGCTCGGATTTCAGAATACACCCCCACCTCGCGCACGCGACGCGCAATAAGCTGAGTGTACTGGGAGCCAAAATCAAGAATAAGGATACGCTGAGAATGAATATCGGTATTGGGCATTGTGTTCTCTGATTGCAAAAAAATAGGGGGAAAGCAAAAACCGGGCATATAGCCCGGCTTTTTATTTAACGGCCAGAAACAGGATAGTTTGGCGCTTCTTTAGTAATACTTACATCGTGTACGTGGCTCTCACCCATACCCGCTGAAGTGACACGCACAAACTGAGGTTTGGTGCGCATTTCTTCCATGGTGACAGAACCGGTGTAACCCATTGCTGCACGCAAGCCACCCATTAATTGGTGCACAATAGCGTTCAACGGGCCTTTGTAAGGTACGCGACCTTCGATACCCTCTGGCACTAATTTTTCCATGCCTTGGCTGGAATCTTGGAAGTAGCGATCCGACGAACCTTGGGTTTTAGCCATGGCGCCCAAAGACCCCATTCCGCGGTAGCTTTTGTAAGTACGGCCTTGATACAACTCCACTTCGCCTGGCGCTTCTTCGGTACCCGCAAACATAGACCCCATCATTACGCAGTCTGCACCGGCGACAATGGCTTTGGCCACATCACCAGAGAAGCGCACACCGCCGTCGGCAATCACCGGTACGCCAGTGTCTTTTAATGCGTCTACAACATTTGCAATTGCAGAAATTTGCGGCACCCCTACACCCGTTACAATACGGGTGGTACATATAGAGCCAGGACCAATACCTACTTTAACGCCATCGGCACCGGCTTCCACAAGCGCTTTTGCCGCGTCAGCTGTAGCAATATTGCCACCAATCACCTGAACTTGCGGGTGATCTTTCTTAATTTTGGTTACGCGATTTAATACGTTTTGTGAGTGACCGTGAGCGGTATCTACCACTAGCACATCTACACCCGCCGCAACCAATGCTGCTACGCGATCATCTGTGTCTGGGCTTGTGCCCACAGACGCACCTACTCGCAAACTGCCATCAGCATCTTTACAGGCATTTGGGTAGGTTTCGGCTTTATTTATGTCTTTAACGGTAATTAGGCCGCACAATTTAAACTTATCGTTAACAACCAGCACTTTTTCTATGCGGTGCTTATGTAACAGCGCGCGCACTTCATCTGCTGCGGTGCCTTCTAGCACAGTCACCAATTTTTCTTTCGGTGTCATTATGCTGGCTACAGTTGCATCTAAGTTGGTTTCGAAACGCACATCTCGACCGGTAACAATACCCACCAAATCGCCGTTATCTAAAACCGGCACACCAGAAATATTGTGCTGACGGGTAAGGGCAATAAGGTCTTTAATCGAGCAGCTAGAATCGATAGTGATGGGGTTTTTAACCACACCAGCTTCAAATTTCTTAACGGCACGCACTTGTTCCGCTTGTTTTTCGATGGTCATGCTTTTATGAATAATACCAATACCGCCCTCTTGCGCTAATGCAATAGCTAAACGGGCCTCGGTAACGGTATCCATAGCAGCGGATAACAAGGGGATATTAAGCGTGATTTCTCGGGTTAGCCGGGTTTTCAAATCCACATCTTTTGCTGTGACATTAGAATAACCGGGAACCAGCAGTACGTCGTCAAACGTGAGCGCTTCCTGAGCAATCCTTAACATAGGAGTAACTACCTCAAGAGTCATGAGTAGAGCCTGCAATGGCGTTTTAAGGTAAGCCAGTGCCTGCGAGATAAACGAGCAATTATACGCGTTTGCACCATCTTTGGTAAACACGAAAAGTCGCCCTAAATGAACAAACACGCGCGAAAGTGCAAGCGCAACCAGTAAATGTGCCGGAAATTTCATTCTAGGCATGCCAAAGCAATCCAAAACCGCCTAGAATGCCCGCATGCAAAACGATATTTTTAGCCAAACCAACCAAATTACAGCCAAGCGTGGCGGCGAGCGCAAAACTTTTTCTGTGGAAGAGCTTAACCGCAGAGTAAAAGACCTGCTTGAAGTACACCTGCCCCTTATTTGGGTAGAAGGTGAAATTTCTAACTTTAGCGCCCCTGCCTCTGGCCACTGGTACTTCACCCTAAAAGACGAGCGCGCACAGGTGCGCTGTGCCATGTTTAAGGGCCGCAACCAGCAGGTAAAATTTCGCCCAAAAGCGGGCGATAAAGTGCTGCTGCGCGCCCGCGTAAGCCTGTATGAGGGTCGCGGCGATTTTCAGCTTATTGCCGAGCACATGGAAGAGTCTGGGTTTGGCCTATTACAACAGCGTTACGAAGCCCTAAAAGCACAGTTACTAAATGAAGGCCTGTTTAACGAGGCAGATAAACAACCGATTCCCACACTGCCAAACCATATAGGCATTATCACATCGCCCACAGGGGCTGCCGTGCGGGATGTACTATCGGTATTACAGCGCCGCTTCCCCAGTATTCCGGTAACGGTGATCCCTGCCCCTGTGCAAGGGGATGACGCGCCCGCAAAACTCATACAGGCAATAGACATTGCCGAGAATTCAGGCCTTTTTGATGTGCTTTTGCTGTGCCGCGGCGGCGGCTCGATAGAAGACTTATGGGCCTTTAACAATGAAGCGCTGGCGCGCCGCATTTACGAATGCGATATACCCATTGTGAGCGCAGTGGGTCACGAGGTAGATTTTACCATTGCCGACTTTGTTGCAGATTTACGCGCCCCCACCCCTTCGGCTGCGGCTGAACTGCTGTGCCCAAACAAAACAGATATCGACCAATTGCTACAACATTTTGCCAAGCAGCTTAAACAGCGCCTACACCAGCGTTTAAGCCAATACGCTCAGGCAGTAAATCACCTGCGCACAAGGCTAAAGCACCCTGGCGAGCGCCTAAATGCGCGAGCGCAACAATTGGATCAATTAGAAATTCGTCTTACCCGCGCCATACAGTTGCGCTTACAAAAAGACGGCACCACACTTAGAAACCGCGAGCAGCGCTTAACCCAGCAGCACCCTCAAAAGTTGCTTGCGCAGCATCAAAAAGATCTCGCAAAACTTCGCTTACAATTAAACCAAGCCATTAGCCGTTTGCTAGATAAAAAAACAGACAGACTGCAAAGAGCCGTTGCACTGCTTGATATTGCTAGCCCCCTGGCAACCCTTAAGCGCGGCTACTCCATAACGACTAAGGCTGACGGCACGGTTATACGCACGCCGGCCGACACCCCAAAAGGCGAAACCATTCATATTAAGCTTGCCGAGGGTGAACTATCCGCAAAAATTAACTAGTTAAATACTAAGCTAACCACAAACAACTAACACGTTGATACAGGAACACAACATAGGCGTATATGATGGAAGCAGAACACACATCGATGACCATTCCCTACCTGTACGAGACCATCGCCTTTTTACTTACCGTTGTTATAGTTGTACCCCTATTTAAACGTATAAAAATGAGCCCTATTCTGGGCTATTTAGCCGTAGGAGCTATTATTGGCCCTTACGGCGCAGCTGTTATTCACGATGCTAACGCCGTACAACACTTCGCCGAACTCGGCGTGATAATTTTACTGTTTACCATCGGTTTAGAGCTTTCATTTGCGCGCTTAAAAAGTTTCTCCAAGCTTATTTTTGGCTTGGGAGCGGCGCAAGTATTAGTAAGCGCAAGCATAATTAGCGGCTTAGCATTTTGGTGGGGCAATACCATCGAAGCGGCCGTTATTATCGGCTTGTGTTTGGCGCTTTCTTCCACTGCCATGGTGATGCAGATTTTGCACGAGCGCAGCGAAAGTGCCACCACCTATGGTCGAGCAAGCTTTGCCATTCTGCTCTTTCAAGATTTAGCCGTTGTCCCTATTTTAATTTTGCTCACCATACTCGGCGATACATCCAGTGGCGATAGCAGCCTATGGCTAACGGTGGGCAGCGCCCTTTTAAAGGCAGCCATCACTATTGGCTTTATTATTTTTGTGGGCCGCTTTTTGTTGAGTTTTTTATTCCGCCACGTCGCCCGCTTGCGCAATATTGATGTGTTTACCGCCCTTATGCTGCTGGTTATTCTCGCCACCTCTGTGATTACCGGCCTTGCGGGCTTATCTATGGCACTGGGTGCATTCCTCGCCGGCTTATTGCTCGCAGAAACCGAGTTTCGCCATCAAATAGAAAGCGAAATCGCCCCGTTTAAAGGCTTATTTTTAGGCCTGTTTTTTATGGGCGTGGGCATGAATTTAGACCTGGTTATGGCCTTCGAGTACGGCGTATGGGTTGTATTATCGGTTGTGGGTTTACTAGCCTTAAAAGCAACCATTGCCACACTATTTGCACGCTTATTTGGGTTAAGCTGGCAAGATGCGCTGCGCACAGGCTTAATTGTTTCTGAAGCCGGTGAATTTGCATTTGTGGTAATTGGGCAGGCAACCTTAAGCTACCAACTTATTGAACCTAATATTGGCCAATTTATGGTGGTAGTTGCCGGCTTATCGATGATTTTCACCCCATTTCTTGCCATGTTTGGCAAGTGGCTGGCCGATAAATACAACCTGTCACAAACCCCTAACGCTGCGCCCGATGCACTGCACGACCACATAATAATCGCGGGGTTCGGCCGCGTTGGGCAGGCAGTAGCACATATTCTTACGCAACAATCCATCCCCTACATTGCGCTCGACACTAACGCAGATGAAGTACGGCGCTTACAAAAACAAGGCGCACATATATTTTTAGGCGACGCCAGCAAGCAGGAAGTGCTGCATATGGCCAGTGTAGATAACGCCAGCGTGCTGCTTGTTACCATGGATGACTCCCACGCATCCATTCGCACAACCCATGGCGCACGCCAGCATCATCCAGAATTAAAAATTGTGGTGCGCTCCAAAGACGAACAACATTCAACAGCACTACTACACGCAGGCGCCAATCAAGTTGTGCCAGAAACACTAGAAGCCAGCTTGCAGCTATGTGCACACACACTTCAAGCATCGGGTATGAGTCGCGAAGAGGCTACAGCCTGTGTAGAAATTGAACGTTCAGAAGCTTACTCACGCTTGCTGCACGAGGCCAAAGCCATTGGCAATCAAAACCCCGCTTGCGACAAACCATAGCAAGCAGTAGACTTCGCTCACTTTGTCGGGGTGCCCCATACTTCTCTTGGGGCTGAGATTAAACCCGTACGACCTGATCAGGCTAGAACCTGCGTAGGCAACAGCATATGAATACCTCCTTACATAAACGGGCCGAATCGCCCGTGCACGCAGCCATTGCCGGTGGCGGCCTAATGGGCCGATTACTTGCGTGGCGCCTTACTGCTTTGGGCCATCGCGTATCTTTATTCGACGCGGGCTCGCTTTCTACCCCTCACAATGCAGCATACACTGCAGCAGCCATGCTATCGCCCATGAGCGAAGTGGTTGTATCTGAGCGGGCAATTTATGACATGGGGCTGCACTCCATGACACTGTGGGAAAGCTGGCTGGCAGAGCTACCAGCACTATTTAAGCACCTGTATAGCAAGCGCGGTAGCGTTGTTGTGGCCCACCCACAAGATGAGTCGGAATTACTTCAGTTTCACCAAGATTTGCAGCACCACTTGGGCGCGAACAATCAAAGCCAGTGGCTTGCCCCGCACGAATTAGCCCAACTCGAGCCTGACTTACATTTTAGCCACGGTTTATACCTCCCCAACGAAGCGGCGTTAAATAACCGCGTGTTTCTCGATAAGTTACTCGAATGGCTTATTGACCATAATGTACAAATACACGCTAACACCCCTGTGCGCTTTGCGCCCGAAGCACAAATAGACAACATAGATGCAAGCCAATTTGATTTATGGTTTGACTGCCGTGGCGTTGGCGCAGGTAAAGAAAGGCAAGTGCGCGGGGTGCGGGGTGAAGTTATTTGGGTAGAAACCGACGAAGTAAAACTGCACCGCCCTATTCGGCTTATGCACCCCCGCTACAAACTCTATATTGTGCCTAAGCCTAACAATCAATTTATTGTTGGCGCCACCGAAATAGAAAGTAATGATAACTCGCCCATGTCTGTGCAATCTGCGCTGGAGTTATGCAGCGCCCTGTACACGCTCAACCCCGCATTCGCCGAGGCGCGCATAGTAGAAATGGACACAAATTTACGCCCCGCGCTAATCGATAATATGCCCTGTATTACCTTGGCACAAGCTAACTCAAGTAATCGTACGCCAGTCATTCAAGCCAATGGCTTGTACAGGCACGGTTATTTATTAGCGCCAAGTGCGGTGGAATACGCTTTACAACTAGCGGGCCTAGGCAGAGCTAAATCACCATTTGCCAGCCACTTTAATCGCCGCACTTTAGACGCATATACAACAAGCCCTACAGCTATTCAAACACCGAAGGCACTCGCACTGTATGACTGATTCGACCCACAACGACAATATTCAAGTGAGCGTAAACGGTACTATTACCCAGCTTGCCTCTCAAGCGACACTGGCGTCACTGGTACAAATACATAACCCAGATGGCCTACCTGTAGCGGTAGCCGTGAATGATGAATTTGTACCCCGCAGCCAGTATACAGCTACTCAGCTAACCGCTGGTGACACCATCGATATAGTTAGCCCCGTGGGAGGCGGCTAGTCATGCATGATATTCAAGACCCTTTGAACTTATACGACACCGCTTTTAGCAGCCGTTTTCTGTTGGGCACGGCCCTGTACCCATCGCCGCAATCCATGCTAGATGCCATTGCTAGCTCGGGCTGTAATATCGTTACACTGGGGCTGCGCAGACAAAACCCCAGCAACCGTGACGGCCAAGCCATTTGGGAGGCGATTCAGCAAACCGGCTGCCACCTACTGCCTAATACGGCTGGCTGTAAATCGGCTAAAGAAGCCATTACCTTAGCGAATATGTCGCGCGAGATATTCGACACCCCCTGGATAAAACTCGAAGTCATTGGCGATGACTACACTCTCCAGCCCGACCCTTTCGCGCTAGTAGAAGCGGCAAACGAGCTTATATCCCAGGGTTTTAATGTTTTACCCTACTGCACCGATGACCTTATGGTTTGCCACAAATTGGTAGATGTAGGCTGCAAAGTGCTTATGCCTTGGGGCGCCCCTATAGGCACCGGCCAAGGCCTACTTAACCCCTACCAGCTTAAAACACTGCGCGAACGCTTGCCGCGTATTCCGCTCATAATAGATGCAGGCCTAGGGGCACCATCACAGGCGGCGCAAGCCATGGAAATGGGCTATGATGGCGTTTTACTGAATACCGCTGTCGCGAAAGCAAGTAACCCCGCGGGAATGGCAAAAGCATTTGCTCTGGCAATTGAAGCAGGCCGCCAAGCATATAAGGCAGGCCTTATGGTTAAACGCCAAACAGCCAGCGCCAGCACGCCAACCGTAGGCCAGCCCTTTTGGCACCAACCTTGTAATCGCGGTTAAACAGTGGGGCACACACACCTATACTGATGGCGCCCATGACCGACAATACTCCGCTCTCGCCTAACGAGAGCAAACCCAAACAAAGCCTAATTAAACGCAAGCTAGGCGGGCTTAAACGCAAAATAGACACGCGCATTCGCGAAAAAGCGATAGCGCGCGCAACCACACGTATTTATCTGCATGGCAAAAGGCCAGAAGAATACGATGCAGACTTGCTCGAAGTTATAGTAAAGGAAGAGGAAGACAAACTAAAAAGCGAGCTGAAAGACAAAAGCATCATTATGCTACTGGCCGCACTTGGCTTGTCTTTTTGGAGTTAAACCGTGATTAATTTCTTTGCCAAATCGGTTGCTGCCACTTACGTATGGAAGCGTTATAAAAAAATTATTATTTCCACTGCTGCCCTATTTCTAGGCTACTTCTTAATTAACGCCATCCACCACGACTTTTTGGAATACCAAAAACTATCTGGCAGCGGTCAACAATTACTGTTTAGCTATATACTTAAATGGTTAGCGCTTGGCGCAATAACCGCGCTCTACTATTACATTAATATTCACAACCGCATCAAAAACGCAAAAGAGCCCTTAACCAAAAGCAGCAAGCAACAGGCGAACTCAGCCAAAAACAATAAAGCAGAAAACCAAACAGAAAACAGCCCAGACCCATTCGCCGATATTAGAAAAAAAGAAACCTTACGCAGCCGTGCAGACATAGAAATGGATAAACGAAAATGAGCGTAACACCACCTATTTTGGAAGTGCGCAACGCGCAAGTTTATCGCCGCAACACCCAAGTTTTTAACAACTTAAACCTCACCCTAGAGCAAGGCGAATCTGTTGCGATTATTGGCCCTAACGGCGCGGGCAAAACCACCCTGCTAAAATTAATTAACCGCGAAATATACCCCGTAGTACAACCAGACAGCCATCTAAAACTTTTTGGTGAAGAGCGCATTAAGGTGGACATCCTGCGCAAAAAAATGGGCACAGTTTCATTCGAGTCACAAATAAAACACGATACCCTAGCCAATGGTTTAGAAGTGGTTGTTTCGGCATTTTTTGGCTCGGTTGGTATTCACAGTCACCACCAAGTTTTACCTCAACACAAAGCCGCAGCAATAAAAATAATGCAAGAGCTTGGTATCGCTCACTTAGCAGATCGCCAATACCTATTGCTTTCTACCGGTCAGCAACGCAGGCTGCTGCTTGCTAGAGCAATGGTACACAACCCCAAAGTACTTGTTCTTGACGAACCCACCAGCGGTTTAGACTTAAAATCTGCCTTTCAATTACTGGCAGATATACGCAGCCTCTGCAGCAAAGGCACAACCCTAATTTTGGTGACCCACCACATACAAGAAATTGTGCCCGAAATAGGCAAGGTAATTTTTTTAAAAAATGGGGAGATAACCCGGCAAGGTGCCAAAGAAGACCTGCTAACCGATGCAGCTTTATCCGAGCTTTACGACGTACCCATCCATGCTTCTGAGCGCGCCGGCTATTATTCTGCAGTTCCTAATTCTGCTCCATTGTAATTATTAGCCAGTCGATTAAACGGGAAACATAAAACTACTCACCAGCAGCCTTGCACCAACAACAAACAGCAAACTCGCAAAAAACACTTTTAAACGTTTTTCCGATATTTTTTTGCCAAGCCTAGCACCATAGGGCGCAACAAGCACAGTGCAAAAACTTAGTACCACTAAACCGGGTATATAGACTTGCTTCCAACACCCCCAGGGGGCATCTGCTGGCGAGTAAGAAAAAAGTAACAAAGCAATAATTGACGGCAGTGCAACTAACACCCCAAAGCTAGAAGCCGTGCCAATAGCGGCGTGGGTGCGTAACCCCAACCCTAACAACACTGGCACGCCAGTGGCCCCACCACCCACACCCGCGAGCGAAGAAGAAAGCCCTATTAGAAAACCCGCAATAGAAGCCATAACTCTAATAAGCACACCTTTAAGCGTGGGCTCCGCGTTTATTGTGTAGTGCTCAACAGCGGGTGTAATACGGTAAGTTCGCACTATGGTTATACATGCAACCAGCAACAGCACGCCAGAAAACACAAACAACAATAATCGTCCAAATTGCGCCACAACCAACGAGCTAGCAATAATGGCCCCCATTAAAATGAAGGGCGCAATCCAAAGTAGAATATTTTTATTTACGTTTCCCAATTTGTAATGGGCTCGTAAAGAAGAACATGCCGTAGGTAAAAGTGTGACTAACGATGTACCAACCGCAATGCTTATAGCACTGTTAGCGCTTACCTCCATCCAACGAAATAGTGCGTACAGGGCGGGCACAATCACTATCCCCCCCCCAACGCCAAACAAACCGGCTAAAAAACCAGCAACCAAGCCTGCGAACAGCAACACAAGAATTTGAAATAGTATTTCAGGAGGCATGCGAAACTCATCATTAGCCGTTATACTCAAACGGCAATTTACTACTGCCGACACTTACGCGGCACATTAAACACGCAACAACTTAAGAACGTGTTACGCATCTAAATAATTATACTTGGGAGTAATCATGATTAAACAAATTACCAACACTTGGGTAATTGCCGCAGCGGTATCGTTAAGTTTTTCTTACGGTGCAATGGCGCAAGAAGAAGGCATCCAAGAGCCGCCTTCAACCACCACCGCTGTTGCCGAAACAGCAGCAGTTACTTACCAATGCACTCTTCACGAAATGACTCGCCGCATAGAAATTGAATACGCCAATGCGGGCGCTAGCGTACCGTGTTCGGTAAATTATTACAAAGACACCGAGCAACCAGGTGAAGTGAATACCTTGTGGCATGCTAGCAATGTAGAAGGCTACTGCGAAGAACGAGCAGAGGCTTTTTCTCAGAAGCTTACCTCGTGGGGTTGGAGCTGCACGAATCCCTAAACCGTAGCTAACCTAGCTCGCACATTAGTCTCTCGCTAGGTGCTTACACTCGTAGGCACCCAGTTAAAACCTACGATATAACTCGATAGACCTAAACACAGCGCTACCTAACTTCCAAGTTCTAATCGCACAACGATTATTACGCCAAATTCTCCGCTATACTAGTAACTAAAGCGCCCCCGATATAGGGCAAAGGTGGATGCGGATGGAAATACACCCCCAAAGCCATATTAACAACACGCATACACTGCCATTTAAATGCTGGTGGTGGCTTCTTTTGTGCGCGCTTTATTCGCCAATTAGCTTTGCTGCCGAGCCACCCAAACCTACAATCAATATTGTGCGGCATTGCGGGTCGGTAGATGCCGAAGCAAATGTGTATGTCGACAATATCGTAGCGCTCGCCCTTTCCTACGCCCATGCAAACTATACAATCGAAAAACATGGCGCGGGATGCAGCCACCCCAGAGAAGTTACGCTACTAGAGCAAGGTAAAACCGATTTCTTTTGGGCTGGCACTACGAACGATTTAGAAAAGCGATTAATACCTATTCGCGTGCCAATATACAAAGGCATGCTGGGCTATAGGCTGCTATTGATTCGCGCGGGTGATCAGGCGCGCTTTAGCGCTGTAAACTCGCTGGAGGATCTGCGGGCATTTAGCCTTGGTCAGGGCGAAACTTGGTCTGATACCCCTATATTAAAGCACGCAGGTTTTAAGGTTATTACCAGTAGCGACCCCAAAAACTTGGCTTACATGCTAAATTCAAAACGTTTTGATGCTTACCCACGGGGAATGATGGAGCCTTGGCAGGAGCTAGTAGCGTGGTCGGATATAGACTTAGCCATAGAGCAAGAGCTGGTAATTATTTACCCAATGCCCGCTTATATATTTGTATCGCCGCTAAAAAAAGATTTAGCCGCAGCAATTGAAAGCGGGCTAGAAAAAGCAATCGCCGACGGCAGTTTTGATAAGCTATTCCATAGTGATGTACGGGTTAAAACCGGCATAGCCAATACCAAACTTAGTGAGCGCAAAAAAATCTACCTTACCAACCCAGACCTGCCTGCCGCCACACCACTTAACAACCCCGCGCTGTGGCTAAATGCCTACGACACTGGCTCCAAGCCCTAGCAATAGCCCTAGCCGCTAACCCTCGCGGCTAATGCTCACCACTAACAATTAATCACTTTCGCGTACATGCTTTAATAAACGCGATTTTAAACTTGGTGGAATATTTTTAATGGTGAGGCTATCGGACTCTGCGTCGTAAACAACGGTATCACCTAAACAGCTAGACGCAAAACTCATGCTTAAAAAGTCGTTGCGGCCACTTATGCGCACATATTGGCGTAACTTGGCTTTATCTGGAATAAGCTCCGGCTTGGCCAAAGGTTTATTTTGTTTTATAAACTCTGAAAACGGCGGTGGCGGCGTGTAGGATTCTTCTGTAGGTAATTTCGGGGCTTCTATTAACTGAGTAGAAAGTTCTTTTATCACAACTGGCTTGCCCACTTTATCTTGCTCCATGCAGTAATCCACAACTTGGGCCTTGGTGTACTCTTTAACTACATCGGGTAACTCTTTGGTGTATTCGTTCACCACTTCTAAAAACGCTTCGGTCTCTGCGGTTAAATCTATTTTTTCTGCGAAGCCAATACTTGCTTCAAACACTTCAGAAAGCTCTTTTTCTCCGCGCCAGCGCAATAAGGTAACTGCATTGTTTTTGCGATGCACATCTTCGCCTAGCCAGTCATCTAAGTTTATTTTTGCTGCTAAACGCACACCGTCGGTATCTAAATAAAACGATTCGGCCATTTCCAATTCAGCATCAATATATTGGCCACTGTTGTGCTGCACAAAGTAAATATGTAAGAAATCTGCCTCTTCTAATTTTTCGTGGGCAAAAACAAAAAACGCGCCGGTTACCACCTCTGTTTTATCTAGCTCTAGCTTAATGTGTGCCATGGCTTTAGCCGTAAAGCTTTCAAAGCTCATTTTTTCTGCGTGGTACTCTTCTAACCAACTCGCCAATGGATGGTTGGCCCGGTCGTCGGAAAAACGACCATAATCTTTACCCGAACGCTTAAGCGCGGCTTGCTTCATTTCGCGAAAACACTCTTCAATACGCCCATCTTGTGACCAACAGGTTTGCCTAGTTTGAATGCGTGCTTGCTCGGTAGGTACGGTGCGTTCTATACGATGAGCAATGATGCGGGTAAGCGCCATGGAAAAACCTTCTTTGAGCTAAATGGGGTGAATACAAAAAGTGCGGGCGATTATACCCTAGGAAGGATGCATAAGGGGGGATAACAACCGGCGCACTGAGCGCCGGTGGGCAATCAGCAAGGCGATTAAAATTCAACCACTGCCGTTGGGCGATGCGTAGCAATGGATTTACCGGTAGAGCTGAGTTTGCCGGTTTCGCTATCGCGGGCTAGCAGTGTAATAGTACTGGAATGCTCGTTAGCCACTAACACGTACTTGCCATCACTGGTGAGGGTAAAATCGCGCGGCCACTTGCCTTCGGTAGCGTGCTCGTGCACGTAGGTTAGGCGACCGTCGGCAGCTACGGCAAACACCGCTATGGTATTGGCGCCACGGTTTGATGCGTAAACAAAGCGCTGATCGGATGATACTTTAATTGCCGCCGTTTGGCTGTGCTCACTAAAGGCCGGGTCTAAGGTGCCTATGCGCTGCATTTCTGTAAGCGCACCTGTTTCTGGGTTATAGCTTAATACTGCTACAGTGTTGGAAAGCTCGTTCACTACATAGGCAATATCTTTATTGGCATGGAACACCATATGGCGTGGGCCATCGCCACCTTGCAAGGTAATAGCCGGCTCGCCAGCGCTAAAGCCCTGCTCGGTAACCGTGTATTTAATGATTTGATCTATACCCAAATCGACACTGTATACAAACTTGCCATCTGGGCTCCAGTTGATCCAGTGGGGGTGCGGCGCTTCTTGCCTGCTTTCGTTGGGGCCTTTACCCGTGTGCTGCTGGGCGCTTACTAAGGCTAAATTTGCATCGGCCGCACGGGAAAATAATTGCACATCGCCCGACATATAATTCGCCACAGCAATAAACTTGCCGTTGGGGCTTAAGCTAATATGACACGGCGCATAAGCCACGCCTTGTGTCGCTGCAGTAAGAGTAAATGTTTTGTTGGTGGTATTTAAGGTAAACGCACTTATGCCACCGTGCTCTTTCTCGTTTACGGTGTACATTACGGTAGCGTCTTCGTTAAACACCACGTAAGAAGGGTTCACAGTTTCTGCCAATAAGCCCAAGCTGGTTAGCTCTCCGGTGGCGTGGTTTAGGCTTAAACCATTTACACCTTGCCCAGGCCCATCGGTATAGCCACCAATGGCAAATCGACTTTCCACCACTGCAGGCTTTGCTGTACCTTGCTCTTCTGCTACTGGCTTGGGGGCTTCACTTTTTTCACCACAACCTGCTAGTGCAGTCATAAATAACGCTCCCACACACCAATTGGCCACTATTTTGGATTGATCCCAGCTTTTCCGTACTGTGCTTAGTTTCACTATTTTCACCTTGTAGATATTGTTATTTTTTATTCGAGGCGCATTGTGCGCAGCGCATCATTCTAGCGGGGTGGCCGCCGAATAAGAAACGCAAAAACCAACTATATCAAGGTAAGGTGTTTTTTTTGTGATTAATAACAAGAGACACAAAAAAGGGCATAAAAAAGGCCGCCAGTACGGCAGCCCTAGAGAGGAGAGTTGCTCACTTACATAGTGAGCAATAACGTACAACAGTAGGGAGTAAATGTGCTATAGGATAATCACTAATTGGTAAGTACTAATTAGTAAGCTCTAACCAATTAAAGCCAAAACGCGACGATTTAGACTCTACACGTAATATGTGATCACCCGCGGTTAAACTAATAGGGGTTGAGCTAAAGGTCATCCACGCCTCAACACCGCCGGTATTAATATCTTCGAAGGTGTACACCAATAAGCCATCCACACGGATGGCAATATCACTGTTTGCAGATGAAGCCAAACGTAAAGCTAAGGTGTAATCGCCCCCCTCTTCCACGTTTAATTTGTACTCTGCTACTTCGTTAGACGCGGCTATTAACTTAGCTAAACCTGTAGTATCGGTTGTGGCTAAGTGTTTGAAGCCCGTTAAGCTATGGGCGCCTTCGGCCTCAATACGCGCGGGTATTTTGTAGCGAAAATCGTTGGACGGAATAGAGGTATACACACTACCCAACGGTGTTAGTTCGCCATCGGCCAGTAAAACATCTAGGTATGGGAACTGATCGTAGCCTTCACTACTGCGCCCCAAAAACCAAGAATAGCGATATATATTATCGTTGCTCTCCATCCAGCGCACAGTATCGGACAAGAAGTTCATTTGCTCACCCATATTCGCTGGGCCGCCATCGTCCCACCCTGCCCACTCGGTTACCCAAATAGGTTTGTTGTAGCGCTCAAATTCACCCACATACCAACTGAAAGCGCTTTCGTATTTCATATAGCAATGCACGGCAATGTAATCTACTTGGCAACCTTCACACGCTTCAAAGAAGGCATCGAGGTATAGCCAAGGGTCGTAATCATCATCGGTACCTGGAATATCAACATTACCGGGGCTGTAGTTCACCGCAGGGGCGACTAATTTTAGGTTGTAATCCTGCGCGATGGCCTCTAGCACGGGCCAATGGGCTGCGGCTTCCGCTGGTGTGAGGTTGGCCTGTTCCATGAAGTTTGGTTCATTCCAGCCCAGCAGGTATTTCACATCGGGGTGATTATCTAAAAAGCTGCGCAGCGCTTCTTCGTTAAAGTTTTCGTCCCACGCCATAGGAACAAAATCGTAGCCATAACTGGCGTAATTCTCTTTTACGTTCGCGTCCGCTTGGGTATCCCAGTTGTACCACCACTTCACTTTACCCTGCATAGCTTTGAGGTCGTTTTCACTGTGGTAGCCATAGGCTAAGCCGCGTTTTTCGCTGCGCATATCTTGCGCTGTGTCGGGCGCTGGGTCCGGCTCGGATTCTGGCTCCGACTCTGGTTCAGATTCTGGCTCCGACTCTGGTTCTGACTCTGGTTCTGACTCTGGTTCAGATTCGGGCTCAGTCACCACTTGGCCTGAGGACTTTTCTGAACTTGAAGAACCACCGCAACCAGCTAGCATTGTGCTAGCGAGTACGGCACCAAATAAAAAAATACATAGCCGACTAATACCCATCGTCTTTAGTAGCTGAATTAACTGCATAATGGTCTCTGCTTATCTCATTATTATGTCTACAAATAGGTTTGATAAATTACCTACCTAAAATGTGTATCGCTGTATTTTCTACTGTTGCGTTCTAATTGTTGTATGAGAGGGGTAATCCTATGCATAGAGCACGCGCAACATGTAAAGCGACAAGCTTTAATCTCGCTGCTTTGACAAGGAATAGATAGTTAAAAAAGGTTGCTAGGACTAATAGCGCGACAAATAGGACGCTGTAGCTAATCGATAGCGACTAGCTTTTAATAGATAACCATTAATAGATAAGCAAAAAAACGCTAGCCCGAGGGCTAGCGATATGATATTAGGCTCGCTTTTAAATCAGCAGCTTATAATTACCGATTGCCCCGCTTAAGGCGTAGGTAATAATGCAGTTAGACGTACGTCATAAATGGAATAGCCCCAATTGTTGCCTGCACTTTTTTCTGTACAGTTAATGCGTACAAATCTATGGCTGCCACTCACCGTTAAAGTATCGGTTCTATTGCCGAAAGCACCGCCGGTGAAGCTTGCAATGGTTGTCCAATTTACACCATCGCTAGAACCTTCTAGGGTGTAAGCTCCAGCATTGGCAGCTTCCCAATCTATAGCGACTGACACGAGTTTATAGGTTGATGCTAAATCCAATGTTAAGTGTGCGGTAGCATCTGCGTGCGCGCTTTCCCAGCGACTACCAGCATCGGCATCTATTGCATTCGCTGCCGCTTGAAAATCACTGCTAGCTGCTGCGGATACAGGCTCAATTTCTACTTCCTCCTCCATCGAGGTATCACCTGCTTCGCCCCATACTTCAACGTTAAAGATTGAATACCCCCAGTTGTTGCCAGCACTGCGTTCTACACCGTATATACGAATATGGTTGACAGAATTACTAGCAGAGCCATCTAGTAAAACCGTATCCGTACGATTACCAAAGGCTCCACCACTAACGACTTCTAAGGTGTTCCAATCTATACCGTTTAGCGAGCCTTGAATTTCATAGGTGCCAGCGTTTGCCGCTTCCCAATCAATAACCACTTTGGATACGCGCACTGTGTCATTTAACTCTAGCGCTAACCACGAAGGGCCTGCACCGTGCTCACTCTCCCAGCGCGAACCTGCATCGCCGTCGTTGGCTAACGCCGCCGTTTGTAACTCGGAACTCGCAGTTGCGTAAGCCTCGGGCGCATAGTTGATAGCATCGCCAGTTTCTGGTTGCTCAACTTCACCACCAAAGCTTACCGCTAAGGTGTGATCAGCATTGATATCGGTAAAAGTATAACTATTTAACGGTCCCATCGACACGCCATCCACAATCACATTACTTACCGATTGCCCTTGTGGGGCGGTAAACGTGTAGGTTGCATCATCGGTGTTGTTTCTGCTGTAGCGCGTAGTGCCTGCTGGCGAAATAGTGCCGCCCTCGTCTAACGCTATGGCTGAAATTCTATGGGGCATTAAATCTACCGCTAGCAATTGCACATCGGCCACTTCTACCAGTTGCCCTGCAGGTGGGCGGAAGAAGAATTTAAAATCGCGCTCGCCAGCAGCAGGCGTGTTATTAAAGTTTGCGAACTCTTCGTATACACCCTCTGTTGTGCTGTCGGTCCAGCCCATTAAAGGTGTGCCATTGCCAAACTCAACGCGGAACTGATCCAAACTTCGCTCAGGTGAATTGTCGCCCGCAACCAATACCGCTCTAACGTCGTAATGCTCGTCAATACGCACGGTAATATCAAGATCCATGCCTTCGGCTTCACCATCGTTACCGCTCGCTTTATTACCTAAGTTTCCATCTACCGCACGAGCAGGCGCACCCCACCATTCGGTTTCCCAGCCATTACTGGCGCTAACAAAGTTGGTAGAGCTAATAGCCGCTACAAGCGGTTCACCACTGCCAATAAAGTCACCTTCACGAATAACCACATTATCGATATAGGTGGTCGCAGTACCCATTCCGCCCAGTAAAAATGCGAGTCGAGCAGGTTCACCTTGCCCCGTGTAATCGTAAGTAAAACTATAGGTGTTAAAGCTTGTCCCCACAGCAACGGTTTCTACATGGTAGGTGCCAGCTGCGCTTGGGTTAAGGTTGTTTTCTGCTAAGCGCACCATTAAATTTCGTGCAACATCGGCGCGAGCATCGAAACTTATGTGATAGCGATAATCACGCTTTAAACCAAAACCTGAAGTGTGCAATTGCACAGAGCCCGATAAGCCACCATCGTTTGTAAGCGCAATGACTGCCGCACCATTTTGCACGTTGTAAGTTGGGTTTGCGCCATCAAAGGCCTCGGTTCCCCAGCTATCTAACCCTTGCGAAAAATTGCCATTATTTAGCACGTTAACGGATCGGTTAGGCATTGTGGTACCCGCAGGTTTAGGGTACATATTTGGCACATCTTCAAATGCCATAAGCTCTAACAACCAAATAGGGCTAGATTTATCTATGCGGCCTTTTGTTACGAGCTTTAGGTAACGGTAAGTGCGATTTACATCAAAAACGTGCGTAGCCCACGTGGCCACTTCTTGTTGTGACGAGGTGATAAATTCCCAAGCACCAGTACTGCTTTTACCGTATATATCGTAATCGGCAGGTAGGTTCCACGCCCACTCTAACCACAAGTAATTAATTTGCTTGTCTTGGCCGTAATCCACTTCAACCCAATGAATACCGTCGTCGTTGGGTGTTGCCCACTTAGAGCCTACATAGCCATCAGCTGCATTATCGGCGCCATTGTCGCGCACATCGGTATCCCAACCTGGTTGATCAAATCCATCAGCAGTCACTGACACTGGCGCTAACCAGCCTTTTAAATTGTAAAAGCCTTTAGTGTTACCCGATTCGCGGAAAAAGCTGGATTTACTATCGTCTACATATTTGTGTTCGGCATCGCTAGTAGGTAGCGGCCAATGGGCAACATAATCCACAACAAAATCGGTACCCGCCCGACCGATATTTGCGTTCATTGCATCTACATCAATATATTCGTATTGGGTTACGCCATTGTTATCCACATAGCTCCAACCTGTGGCGCTGGGCCTGTTGGCATCTGGGGAATAAGCGTTGTAGTTACCTACATCCGGCCATTCCACATGAGTAATTGCGTGGTTTAAAATCATGCGCATGGGGGTGACGTACGGCCAAGGTTGATCGTCACCTTGGTTGTCGCGAGAAAAAGTATTGGTGAGCACACCGTTGATATACCACTCTACTTTTGACGGCGTTTTAATAATACCGTAAGTAACATACTGCTCTTGCGGATTAGTAATACCAAGGCCTGCTAAACCGACTGTTGTACCACCGTGTACAGCATAGGGGGCGGTCCAATAGGTTTGTGGAATATTCATACCGTTGTTGCCGGTAAATTCCATAATGTCTAACTCTTGGCAAGCGGTCCAACCCACATCAGGAAAGTTACCTAATAGCCACCACGCGGGGAATTCGCCGTTGCGTGCAGGCGGCATTTTTAATCGGGCTTCGAATTTCCCATAGGTAAAAGTTGTATCGTCGGTTATTTGCGACTCAATACGCCCCGAACGAATAAACAATGGCTTGCCTGGGTTTGCCGGGTCACCGCCGTAGTAATCTTGCACTTCTCCATCCATGTAGCGCGCTTTTAATATAAGCGCCTTGCCGTCTATTGCGGCGGGGTCGTCCTGCCCTACGCCAATTGTCCAATCGGCTTGTGGGTACTCCACATCTTGATAATCGATATCTTCGCCATTTACAAAAATATTTGTTTCAACCAACCACTTACTTCGGTCAATTTGGGTTT
Source organism: Saccharophagus degradans 2-40 (assembly GCF_000013665.1). Classification (NCBI taxonomy): domain Bacteria; kingdom Pseudomonadati; phylum Pseudomonadota; class Gammaproteobacteria; order Cellvibrionales; family Cellvibrionaceae; genus Saccharophagus; species Saccharophagus degradans. The sequence continues at coordinate 1,865,318 of NC_007912.1, read as the reverse complement.
GGTTGAAATTATCCACAAAGTCAGAATTCACTTCGGGGTTTGTCCAATATGGGTCGTTGTAATCTGTAGCACTAACATGTACTGCACTTGTAGAGAGTGCGCCTAAGGCTGCACATCTAACGGCATATTTAATTAGGTTATTTTTAATCATGATAAACTCACACTTTGATTTTTGTGAATAACACGCAGCACAATACAAACCGTACGCAGACGGTTGCATAGAAATAACTCGCAGATAGTAAACGCCAAGCTATTGAGAGTTTGTAACGAATGTAACAACAGAAGGTTATTATTCCTTTGCGTTTATCGTTATGGTGATGTTTTGCCGTGGGCAATGCGTGTAATAAGAAACTGACGGAGGGCAAGTTTGTCTTCGTTATATTTTTAGCAAGCCTAATCAGTAACAAGCCTACTTTCACACAACAAAAAACTATCGCCAAGCACTATGCGGTGGAGCGGGTAAACGGTGAGATTAGCAGGTAGAACGGTGATAAAGAGGCCTAACCGGCCTCTTTTATAGAATATAAATTACTAACAAGAGCCTATCGACTAGCGCGACAAGACTACCCTGCCGCTGTTATCTTTAGTTACATTTAATTGCAGGGCAGAACCCAGTGTTTCCGCGGTTACGCCCTTTTCGCCAAGCTGAATAACAGCCGTAACATTCTTATTTGCGAGGCTTGCGTCGCCCAGCACAATTACGGTGCTGGAATAGCGGTTTAACTCTTCAACCACATCGCGTAGGGGTTGGCCACGAAAAACAAGGTGCTGTTTACGCCAGCTTAAGTTTTTTTCCGCATCTATTACCTTGGGCTTTAGCCCGAGCTTGGTTTCGGCAAAAGTGGTTTGCTGGTTAGGCGTAAGTAATACGGCTTGCTCGAATATTGATGAGTCGCTTTTATCGCCCAGTGCTACTTTACCTTCTAACACTGTAATAACAGTGTCTAGCTCGGTATGCTGTACGGCAAAACGCGTACCCACAACGCGAACAGTACCTTGATGCGTTTCTACATCAAACGGTCGCTTGGTATCTTTGGCTACATCGAAAAACGCCTCGCCCTGCAACAGGCTAACAGTGCGCTGTGAAGAGGTATACGCTACATCTAGCGCACTACTAGTATTGAGCAACACCTTACTGCCATCGTTCAAATCTATGTGCAACTGCTGCCCTTTTGCAGTTTGAAAATGCAGTATTTCCTGTTGCGCGCTTGGCAACAGCCAAACACATAAACAAACAATTAAAATAGCTGCACAAGCACTTAAGCCTTGCCAGCCGAAGTAGAAGTTTGCCTTTACTGGCTGCTGTGCAGTGGTTTGCGCAAGCTTTTGCAATGCTTCGCCGCGCTGCCACAATTGCTCAGCACGAATGTAAGCGGCTTGATGGGCGGGCGAGCTTTGCAGCCACGCCATAAATTCCGCTTCCAACTCAGAGGGCACGGTATCTCTATTTAATTTAACCAGCCATTCGATCGCCACATTTTCTATATGACTATTGCGCTGAATATTACTCATACCCCAACCTCCTCATCCAAATGGCTGCGCAGGTGCTTTAGGGTTTTTATAATGTGTTTTTCCACTGTGCTTTCGGCAATGTTTAGATCTGCGGCAATTTCTTTATAGCTTTTGGAATGCATACGACTCATTAAAAACGTGGTTTGATATTTTTTCGGTAGCTTATCCATTGCCGTCTCCAACATTTTAAGGTCGTGCTGCGCCAGTACATTGCGCTCTGGGGTAAGCATATCTACTGCAGTGTCATCCATACTAGCAATGTAATCGCGATGATAATTATTTTTACGAATGCGGTTTAACGCTAAATTTGAAGCGGCTTGATACAAGTACGCCTTTGGGTTATCGATCGTATCTATATTTTTTGCGCGCAATACATTGTAGAAAGCATCTTGAACAATGTCTTCCGCATCGTGCTGATTCTTTTTAAACTTCGTTGCGATTAAACCACCTAGGTCAGACCGGTATTTTTCGTAAAGCGAAATTAATTTATCGGTAGCAGACATTTACATCGTTACCTGAAAACTGGCGGAAATAGTTCTACCTGCCGACTCGTTCACGCGAGCCCCTCTATCGACGGCAGTGATGTACGGCACATCAGATAAATTTTTAACAGACAAGTTACACTTGGCATGCAAGCCATTTAACTGAAAGGTATAACTAACACCGGCATCGAATGTGCCGTAGGCTTCTAGTCTAAAGGTATTGGCATCATCGGCATAACGTTCACTTACGAATTTATAGCCGGCAACAAAATCTAGCTTACTATTAAGCTGGTAGTGCGTAAACACACTGGAAGTTTGCTCTGCAGCCATTTTGGGTAAATTTCCGGTGTTGCTCCCATCCGTTATACTTGGGTCGATTACAGATGCCGCCAAAAGTACATTTAGCTTTGGGCTAACCTGCGCACTTAAATCGAAATCTATGCCTTGCACCTCGTAAGTAGCGCCGCTTAACGCTGTGCGGTACCCCTCTACAACTTGCACATCAACAACATTCCATTTATTAATATGATACGCAGCGACACTCGTTTGCACATCACCACCCAACCAATAAGACTTTAGCCCTACTTCATATTGGTTCGATAATTCCGGCTCGGTGATTTGGGACCCTATATCATCCAAAATATAATTCGCACGCAGCGCTTCACTGTAATTGGCAAAAACAGAGTGATCGTGGTTGGGTTTGTACACTACGCCAGCTTGGGTGGATAAGTGCTTAAAGGTTTTTAGCTGCGTCGCTGTATTCAGGGTTATATCGTTTACATCTGCTTGGGTAACAATGTAACGCGCACCTGCAGACACTAACCACTCATCGGTAAGTGCAACGCTATCTTGTACAAATGCGCCAAAGTCTGAGTAATCTAACTCTTTCGCATATTCTTCAAGCTCGCCCAGTGGCCGGTCTTCAATAAATAATGTTTGCGCAAGTTCTGCAAAGGCGGCTTCAAATTCAAATGCATCCCAACGCTGTCCAAGTGCAATATCTCTGCGCTCTACAATATAGCGCTTTGTAATATTTTGCGTGTGCCAATCTACTCCTAGCGAAAGGTTATGCTCTAAGTTAGCGGTATCAAAACTACCCTCTAATTTCGCACTAAAACCGCTATCCAATTCTACGTCATCTTGATCGTAAATACTTCGAATGGGCCCTAAACCATAGTGCCAAAGCCCATCGTGTTGCTCCACAATAAGCGGCAAAACCGTTTGGCTACCCAGAATAAACAATGCAAAATCTGGCCCTAGACCTTCGGTGTTTAAAAGCACACGATCATCTAAATAGCTATCTGTTGTTGTGCGAACACCGTAGCGATATTCCTGTAACAAATTTGCTTTTAGCTGTAACTGCCAGTTGGGGTTAAAGTAGTGATTTACCTCAGCGCTGAATAAATTGAAGTGAGCCGTAAAACCTGGGCGCGCTTGTTTGGCTACATCTGCCATCGATCGATGGGGGAAAATATTGCCGAACTCAGTAAATACTTCAAAGCTTCTATCCCACTCTTGGCTGGCCTTTTGATATTCGAAACCCACATCAACAGTGGTATTTGCACTTGGCTGCCAAGCGATTGAGCTAGACAGCAACTGGCGGTGAATATTAAGAATATCACCCGACTCCTGCTGCTGATCATCTACAAAAATGACCCGGTAATTCGCCTTATTGGTATTGAGCAAGGGCCTATTTACATCAACACTTACCCCTAGCCGCCCCATATCCCCAGCGATCAATTGCGCCTGACTGAACGTTTCTGCTTTGGGCTTTTTGCGAATAACATTCACAATGCCACCCGGCTCTGCTTGGCCGTAATGAATGGTGGACGGGCCTTTTAAAATCTCTACCCGCTCTATGCCTGCCGGTAGTAGTCGAACGCCACTGCTGTCGCCGAGCCTAAAGCCATCTAAATACATTGCGTGGCGCTGAAAACCCCGTAAATAAACATCGTCATTACTATCGCTAATACCGTCACCGGGGGTAATGGCACTAGCAAATTTCAATACGTCTTCTAGGGATTGCGGTTGCTGATCGCGAATAAGCGATTGCGGTATTACATTCAAAAAACGAGAAGAATCGAAATACGGCACGGCACCATGCAATTGGGTATTGGTAATGGTGTTATACCTAAACGGATATTGGGAGCCTACAACCAGTATTTCATCAATACTTGGAATGACTATTTCTGTCGGTTCTGCGCTAACACTTTGCTGCACCGCAACAGGCCGAATAACGTAAGCAGCTGCACTTTCTATATATTCAAATTGGAGTGGCGCTTCTGCTAGTAATAGCCGCAACGCGTTATCTATAGTGCTAGGCCCTACCACAGGGCCAGAACGGTACTGCGCTATTAGGCCCTGCTCTGCAATTACAGTTACATTTGCTTGCAACGCAAACTCAATTAAACCCGTTTGCAAAGGTTGGCCGGGCAAGTCGAAGTAACGCTGCGAATTCGCCCCCATTATATTTGTACTTGCTAGCGCAGCCGGTGGCAGGCAGGTATGAACCATGCAGACGATAAGAAAGAAGCGAATTATTTTCATTGTTTTTGTAAGAGCAAAGTGATTATTCGAACAGAACAGGCATACTACTAGAAAATGAGCCGCGCTTAATAGTTATAAGGCAACGGCTAGATTAAATATGCACAATTTGACGTGTATTAGTTGTTGGCAAACTCTATTTGTAACACAAATAAACAAACCAAATACCCCACCAATAAACCGCAGGGCAACTATAATAAAAAGGTATGTTAATACACCGCCCTATAGGCAGTTAGCTTGCGCCACCTAACCACACACAAACAGGAACAGCATGATAGGCCTACTTAGGATAAGAGCAATAAGGTTAATATTAATGGCATATGTGGCTTGGGCACTGCCCGCAAAGGCATCGGCCACCGAGCAAATAAGCCCAGCTACCAAAATAGTCATTACCCGATACTGTGGGCAGTCTATTACCCCAGGTAATGCGCACATTGAAAAACTTATATATTTAGCTTTTTCAAAACTCAACATCCAGCCTACATTCAATAATGTTAACCAATACTGTAGCCACTCAAGGGAAGTAAAATTTTTACAGGAAGGTAAAAGCGATATTCTGTGGGCAACCACTACAGCAGACTACGAACAACAGCTTATTCCTATTCGCATACCAATATATAAGGGTTTGTTGGGCTACAGAATTGCGCTTATTAGAGCTGAAGATAAAGGTAAATTCGCGCATATAACCACCCTAGAACAACTGCAAACGCTGCGGTTTGGGCAAGGTGAAGGCTGGGCAGACACAGCCATTTTAAAGGAAGCAGGGCTAAAGGTGACCGAAAGCTCTGATGTGCATAACTTGTTTAACATGCTGCGTGCGGGCCGTTTCGACTTGTTTCCTCGGGGTTTAATGGAGCCCTGGGAAGAAGTAAAACAACTGCCCACAATGAACTTTGCTGTAGAAGAACACATACTTATTGTTTACCCGTTACCGGCATATATTTTTGTGTCCCCTAAGCGCCCCGAACTCGCCAAGTTAATACTTACAGGCCTAGAGTTAGCAATCCAAGATGGCAGCTTCGACAAACTTGTAATGGCAGACCCAAACGTTCAACAGGCGCTTAGGCTTGCGAATATTAAGCAGCGAAAGATTTTCTATTTAGAAAACTCTACACTAACAAAAGAAACACCGTTAAGTAATAAAGCGTTATGGGTAAACCTTAAATAGAGGCTTTGCATTGATGACAAACCTGCAAGCGGCTAACACAATACTTAATACTATTTTGCGCAGATGCCCCCACCCTTGCTTAACAACTTGGCCTGCAATAATAGTGTTCGCGCTAACGTGTAATATCGCAATTGCAGCCGATACCCAATCGCCTAATCCCGCACAGAAAACCAACCCACCTGCACACTACAACCTTACCCACTATTGCGGCGAATCCGACAATATGGGAAACCAATATATAGATAAGCTTATTGAACTCGCATTCTCTTACCACCCTGCAACGGTAAGCATCGAAACCCTCGGCAATAGGTGCAGCCACGCCCGCGAGAAAAAGCTACTAGAAGAAGGTAGGTCGGACATTTTCTGGGCTGCAACAACCAAAGAATTTGAAGCTACTTTAATTGCAATTCGAATCCCCATTTTTCGAGGCCTGTTGGGCCACCGAATAGCCATTATCCCAAGGGAACACCAAGGTAAATACGCGAATGTAACCACAATGGAGCAAGTAAAGAAGCTTACTATTGGCCAAGGGCTGGACTGGACAGATGCACGAATTTTAAAGGCCAACGGGTTTGACGTTACCGAAAGCGCAGATGTGGAAAACCTTTACCGCATGCTACTAGCAAACCGCTTTGATTTATTTTTAAGAGGTGTAATGGAGCCTTGGGATGAAGTAAATCAACACCCACAGTTACCCCTCGCGGTTGAACAAAACTTAATGTTTATATACCGCATGCCTGCATACTTGTTTGTCACCCCCAAAAAACCCGACGTAGCAGCAATAATAGAAAACGGGCTATGGCAGGCGCTAGAGGATGGCAGTTTTGATAAAGTATTAATTAACGACCCCTTCTTTAAAGAAGCCCTACAAAAGCTCAATGCAAAAAAACGCACCATATTTTATTTAGATAACCCACTGCTACTGGACACCGCACCGGTTGATGACCCAAGGCTTTGGTTAGACGTAACGACATTAAACGCCGCTGCGAACTAATCCCCACTGCTACCTCTTTAACAACACAGTTATTCGTTGCGTCAATAAAAAAGCCAGTGGACACTAAGTTCACTGGCTTTTAAGTAACAACTTAATACACGTTACTAGCTTTTAGGTCTGGGCCTGCGATTAATACTCTTGCCACCGCTATTTGCTCGGCGGCTAGGGTGCTCTGGCTTTTTAGACATTGCATTCTTGCGCCCGGCAAATGGGTTTTCGCTAGATTTAAATTCAAATCGAATTGGCGTGCCGTGTAGCTCTAACTCTTTACGGAATATCTTTTCTAAGTAACGCACATAGTTTTTAGGCACAGCTGCCGTTTGATTACCGTGAATAACAATAATGGGCGGGTTTTGACCACCGGCATGGGCATAACGCAACTTAATACGACGCCCATTAACCAACGGCGGTTGATGTTGGCTAACAGCAAATTCCAAAATTTTAGTTAAGAAATTTGTATTTAGTTTTTCGGTAGCTGATGAATAAGCCTTGTGAACAGACTTGTACAGGTCACCTACTCCAGTACCGTGCAACGCAGAAATAAAATGTAAATCCGCGAAGTCTACAAACTGCAAACGACGACTAAGCTCAGTTTTCACATAACTTTTGTGGTCGTTATCGAGGTTATCCCATTTATTAAGCGCAACCACTAGCGCGCGGCCAGAATCGATAACGTGCCCCATTAGGTGAAGGTCTTGATCTACAATCCCCTCTTGCGCATCCATCACTAAAATAACAACGTTGGCGTCGTCAATCGCTTGTAGCGTTTTTACAATGGAGAATTTCTCTACACTTAACTTAATGTTTTTTCTGCGTCGAACACCCGCCGTGTCGATGATGGTATAAGCTTTTCCATCGCGCTCATATTCGATGTAAATACTATCTCGCGTAGTGCCGGGCATATCGTAAACCACTACACGATCTTCGCCGAGCATGCGATTCACCAAGGTGGATTTACCCACATTGGGGCGACCAACAATTGCAAGCTTAATACCCTTGGCTTTATCCTCTTCTGAAGCCTCGGCTTCTGGCTCGACGTTTTCTAATACCGTGTCGAGCATGGTGTTTATGTTGCGCCCATGGGCCGCAGCAATACCAATTACATCGCCTAAACCCAGCTCAAAAAATGGCGCGCACACAATGGATTCGTTAACACCATCAACTTTGTTGGCTAGCAAGAAAATAGGCTTATTGCAGGTACGCAGGTGTTGAGCGATTTGCATATCGGCCGCGGTTAAGCCTACGCGGGCATCCACTATAAATGCCACCATGTCGGCTTCTTCGATGGCTTGCAGCGACTGGCCAGCCATATAGGAATCTATCCCCTCCTCTTCACCACTAATACCGCCGGTATCGACAACGATAAAACGTTTGTCGCCATGGGTTGCTTCACCGTATTGGCGATCGCGTGTAAGACCGGAAAAGTTAGCCACAATCGCATCGCGCGAACGTGTTAGACGGTTAAAAAGGGTTGATTTGCCCACATTGGGGCGGCCAACTAAGGCCAAGGTTGGGATCATTAGTTACTTCTCAAAAAGGTATAAACGCAATAAGGCCGCAGAAAGCGGCCCTTTGCTAGATGACTATTTAGCAGGCTTAGCTTTATAAAAACTTAGCACACCATCATCAGAAAGTAAGATTAAACCATCTTTATAGCTAACAGGTACCGAACGGAAACCGTCGCCAGAAGGCTTAATACGCGCTACAAATTGGCCGTTTTCCCTATCAACCACATGCATGTAGCCTTTTTTGTCTATCGCTGTAATGTAATCACCCATTACACCTGGTGCACTTAAATCGCGGCGAAGCATTTCTGCGTTTTCCCACACAGTACCGCCATTGCTCGCGTTGTATGCTACTAGACGGTCGTCTTCTGTTGCCACGTATACGGCATTATGCGCAACAGCTGGGCGCACATAACTGGAGGCATCGCGTTTCCACAACACTCGTCCGGTACCGCGAGCAATCGCCATTACAGCACCTTGGTACGAGGTGGTGTAAACAAAAGCGGAATCGACCACAGGGGTGCCGTCTATATCCACCATTTTTTCTAAATCGTGGCGTCCCTTCGGCTGAGCTACACGCACTTCCCAGCTTACAGAACCATCGCTGGCAGAAAACGCTAGCATCTGGCCATTATCAAAAGCACTCAATACCTGCGTACCACTTATTACTGGCGCAGCCGTTGTGCGCAGCGTAAGTACTGGGGCTATATGATCGTGCGACCAAAGCGGTTTACCGGTTATCGCATCATAAGCAAAAAGGCGGGCATCAATAGTACTTGCTACAGCAATGCTACCGTCTGATTGCGGTGGCGCTAATACTTCGCTGCTAGCTTTAGAGCGCCATTTCAAATCGCCAGTTTTTGCATCTAACGCAACAACTTCACCTTCATAAGTACCTACCAGTACTAAGCCGCCACCGGCGCCCACAGCACCAGAAACCGGCTCGTCTAACTCGTGTTTCCACAGGCGCTTGCCAGTTTCCACGTTGAAAGCGAATATATTCCCTTCGGTATCAGATGCAAAAACAGCATCATCTAATACTGCAGGTACGAATACTGTGTAGCGGCGATCTTGGCCTTTGCCCACTTTGGCAGACCAAACGCGCTCCACTTTCACCGTAGATTTAAATTTAACTAACTCTAACGGCTTTAAGTTTTCGCTTTCTTTATTGGACGAGCAACCACCCAACGCAAGTACGCAGGCGGTAGCTAATGCCCATAATTTAAACTTCATTAAACCCCCTCCGGGCTAACAACTGCTTCGGCAGCTTCCGCTTCTGCGGCTGCAACATCTTCCGTTTTACTTGCTTGTATTTTTAAATCTAATAAACCGCGACGACTGTATTGTGCGCTAGTTAAGCCGTTAAGCGCTTCGTTATAGGCAGTGTGCGCGGTAGGTAAATCACCTTGCGCCAAAGCAATATCTCCGCGAATTTCGGCGTAAAGTGCTTTATAGGCTTCTTGCTCGGTACTGCCCACAAGGGTAGATGCTTCAGCGTATTTACCTTGCGCTGCATAAACCTTGGCCAAACGCGCTTTTGCTAAGCCCACAACAGATTCGTTTGCAGGGCTTGCAATTACCGCATTCAAAGCAGCTTCCGCTTCATCTAACTTACCGCTCTCTACAGCAAGGCGAGCAAGCAATAAGTTAGACATATCAGCATACAAACTACCGCTAAACTCACTAGCAATAGATTGCGCTTCTAACTGTGCATCAGTAATAGCATCGGCAGATAACTTTTGGCCTGGTTGGGCCTCTACCTTTTCTAGTAAAACCTGAAAAGCTGCAGAGCCTTCTTGAGCTCGAGCTTCTTTATAATCGCCCCAATATGACCAACCTGCATAGCCAACAATTAAGATCACTACGGGCAATACAATAGAGGCCCAGTTTTCACTCCACCAGCGCTTGATTGCTTCGATTTGTTCTTCTTCTGTAATGTGGTCTGACACGGTGTTCTCCTAAGCCAATAGATCTAGTAAATCTGTTTGTTTTATTGTGGTTTGCGGTTGGTCCTTACGCAGATACTTCAGCGTCACCTCCTGTGCTGCCACTTCGTTTTCACCCAGAATAAGCGCCACATCCGCACCACTGCGATCTGCTTTCTTCATCTGGTTTTTAAAGCTGCCGCCCCCGCAGTGGGTTTGCACCCGCATTGCAGGGAAGCGATCTCTAATTTGTTCAGCTAAGCTGAAAGCTGCTGGGGCAACATCGCCAACTGCCATGATGTAGACATCAAGTGTTTGAAATATTTCCTCAGGCAGTACATTCATTTCCTGAAGCAGTAACACGAGGCGCTCTATTCCCATACCAAAGCCCACAGCAGGCGTGGGTTGACCGCCAAGTTGGTTCACCAAACCGTCGTAGCGGCCGCCAGCGCAAACGGTGCCCTGTGAGCCAAGCTGGGTAGTAACCCACTCAAATACGGTTTTGCCATAGTAATCTAAACCGCGCACAAGCCGCGGGTTAATGGTATAAGCCACACCGGCTGCATCCAGCAAAGCCTTTAGCTGCTCAAAGTGCGCCAACGATTCATCATCAAGGTAATCTAGCAGGCTTGGAGCTTCATCTAATAAAGCCTGTGTTTTAGCCTCTTTACTATCCAAAATTCGCAGCGGGTTAGAGCCTAAACGACGCTGGCTATCTTCGTCTAGCCTTTCTTTATGCTGCTCTAAAAAAGCGACAAGATCGGCTTTGAATTTGGCACGTGCGTCACTCGACCCCAAGCTATTTAACTGCAACTCTACTGCCGAGCTTATGCCCAACTCTTTCCATAAACGCGCCGACATAATAAGCAGCTCTGCGTCTATATCTGGGCCATTTAAGCCAAAAGCCTCTACACCAAACTGGTGGAATTGACGCAAACGGCCCTTTTGAGGCTTCTCGTAGCGAAACATTGGCCCTTGATACCAAAGCTTTTGCGTAAGCGTACCGCGATTAAACAGCAATTGGTTTTGCTCGCAGGCGCGCACACAACTGGCGGTACCTTCTGGGCGCAGCGTTAAGCTTTCGTCATTGCGATCTTTGAAGGTGTACATTTCCTTCTCAACAATGTCGGTTACTTCGCCAATTGAGCGCTTAAACAGCTCGGTTTGCTCTAATATTGGAAAGCGAATTTCTTGGTAGCCATACCGTTTAAACAGTGTGGTTACTGTAGATTCTAAATACTGCCAAACGGGGCTATCCTGCGGTAGAAGGTCGTTCATACCGCGCAATGCTTGTATCTTTTTCAAACTTTTTAAACCTTAATTTCTATTGGCCGGTAGCGTTTTATACGCTACACCTTGGCGATAATATCTTTTTCTTTGGCTTCTTTTTCAGCTGCCTGCTTACGAATAAGTTGCTCTAGGCTATCAACTAAGTTCTCTTGTTCAAACTTCTGACTGGGCACACCATTAACATAAACTAAGTTTTTAGGCGTACCACCGGCCAAGCCCACATCCACCTCTTTAGCTTCGCCTGGGCCATTTACCACGCAACCTATTACTGCCACATCTAACGGCGTAGTGATATCTTCAAGGCGCATTTCTAGTTCGTTCATGGTTTTTATCACATCAAAGTTTTGACGCGAACAACTTGGGCAGGCAATAAAATTAATGCCCTTAGAGCGCAGCTTTAAACTTTTTAATATGTCCCACCCTACTTTTACTTCTTCTACAGGATCGGCTGCAAGCGATACGCGAATAGTGTCACCAATGCCGTCCATTAACAGCATACCTAAACCCACTGAAGACTTAACCGTACCGCCACGCAGGCCACCTGCCTCGGTAATACCTAAGTGCAGTGGTTGCTCTATTTGCGTTGCCAGTTTGCGATAAGCCGCCACCGCCATAAAAACATCTGAGGCTTTAACACTAACTTTGAAGTTTTGAAAATCGTACTTATCTAAAATTTCTACATGGCGCAATGCTGATTCAACCAACGCATCTGGCGTGGGTTCGCCATACTTGGTTTGCAAATCTTTTTCTAGGGAACCGGCATTTACACCTATACGAATAGGTATATTTAAATCGCGCGCCTTATCAACAACGGCGAGAATACGTTTTTCTCGGCCAATATTACCTGGGTTAATACGCAAGCAATCCACACCTAAATCGGCTACGCGCAAGGCAATGCGGTAATCGAAATGAATATCTGCTACCAACGGAATGCTTACACGCTTACGAATTGCACCAAAGGCTTCGGCCGCATCCATACTAGGTACAGAAACACGCACTATGTCGGCACCGGCCATTTGTATACGCTCGATTTGCGCAACTGTGGCCTCCACATCGGTGGTCTCGGTGTTGGTCATACTCTGAATAGTTATGGGGGCGTCGCCACCCACAGCAACATCTCCCACCATTATTTGGCGAGACTTTCTTCGTTTAATTGGCGATTCAAATTGCATAACTACAACACCTAATTTAACACGTAAAATTATTGGCTACAGAGTGACTAATTAGCGACTGTAAAACGCAAGGTTTTGCGCCCAGGTCGCGGTTGTACTTCTATTTCGCGATCGTTCATTTTTACAGCTACCGCCCTTGCATTACCCAGCATAATTTCAAACGGGGCTTGGTCTGCTAGCGTTAACGTATCTGCTGGCGTTTGCACTGCGGCGAAAATAATTTTTCCGCTCGCGTTTTTAATTTCCACCCAGCAATCGTCGGTAAAAGTAAGCACAAGCTCATCGAGCGCTGCAGGCTGCCCCACAGCGTTTGCCGGCGCACTATTAACCCTCTCAACAGCCTCAGGGGCTTGCACCTGTTGTGTTTGCACTTCAGCAGCTTCTATAATGCTGGTATCTTCAATGCTTTGCTCAACAATATCGACTTGTTGCTCTGTTTCTACCTGTGCCGGCTCCTCGATAACTTCTGGCGCTGGCGTTTCGCGTTTAGCTTCTACTTGCGCTGGTAGCTCCTGCTCTTCTTGTTCCCGGTCTACACTTGGCACAAATACCAAAGTGCCTATCAGCCACAGGCCCACTAATAGCGCGAGTATCCACCACGCTGGAATAGCCTTTAATTTATTAATTAACTGGCCCTGTGGCACATCAACATGGGCGGGCACTGGCTTTAGTACTTTTTCACTTTTTGGTTTTGGAGCTGTATCAGGCAAAGGCTGCTCGGTTGTAACCAATACGTTTGGCAACGCCGATTCGCCTATTTGCGATTTATATTCATTTACTAATGCATCTGCATCCACACCCAACCAAGTGGCGTATTTGCGAATATAACCAATCACAAATGTTTCTGTACCTACTTTGCGGTACTGCTCTTCTTCTAGCGCCTGCACCTTGCTTACAGTAATAGCACTAAGCTTGGTAAAGTCTTCTATATTTAATTTTTTCTCTAAGCGTATAGCTTTTAGCTTTGCACCAACGCCATCGTTTGGCGATGCAGTTAATTCTTGTGATTCTGACATAAGCTTAACTTTATCTGTGGCATTCATGGGTTATTCGCTTAAAACGATAACACCCCTTTAGGCAGTTCCGAGACTAACCGGCTTGATCAATCAAGCGCGCAGTTCAATATTATTGATTCTCCTCTATCAAATTTTTGTACTCTAAATACTCTTTGGAATACGGGTGCATATTTTTTAAAGCAAGCGCGTAACTGGCTTCTTTATCTTTGTTTCCAAAAATTCGTTCAATACGAATGCCCAACCATAAGCTACGCGGAGTTTGGCGATTATTAGAACGCACAAATTGATCTAAATATTTTTTAGCGCTCGCGTAATCTCGTTCGGCAAACGAGTACTCAGCCAACTCAATAGCCGCTGGTGCCAAGCGTGGATTGAGGTTTAACGCGTGCTGAAAAGCGGCCAAAGCACGCACTTCATCACCTATTTTTTGTGACGTTAACCCCACAAAATACAAAGCATTAGCACGGCTTTGAAAGGTTAAATCTTGGCTGGCCATTTCGAAGTGTTCTTTAGCTTCTTTGTAGCGCTCCTGCTCAAACAGAAAACGGCCATAGCTAAGCTCTACCCCTGCCATAGAAAAATCCGCCCGGCCTTTTAGCGCTTTTTGAAAGCTTTTCTCTGCAGCTTCCACTTCACCATTAAGCTGGTGTACCAAAGCCAAACCTTGGTTAGCCTCGGCAGATTTTTTGTCTGTTTCCAGCGCTTTACTAAATGCGCGCAAGGCGTTTTCTCTATCGCCTTTTTGTAGGTAGGTCATGCCCAATTTAACATTGGCTTCTAATGCATCTTGAACATTAATTTTGCTTTTGGGCTCGTTGGTGGTTGTTACACACGCGCCTAGCACTAGTAACAAACCTGCAATTACAGCAACCTTAATATGTTTAATCATGCTTAGCTCCATCGTTAACTGATTATTATTTTTTGTTATTGCCTAACCGTTAAACGTAATTGAAACGTCTGCCTCGTCGACAAGCTTCACGGGAATAATATCGGCATTAGAAGCATCCAATGCATTTTTATCAATTTTATAGCGCTGACTTCGCTTAGTGCGGTCGTTTACCTGCCCTGCCAATTGGCCGCACGCCGCGTCTATATCGTCGCCGCGCGTGGTGCGAACAGTGGTGGTGTAACCCGCGTCAATAAGTATCTGCTGAAAGCGACGCAATGCATTGTTACTTACACGCTTGTAATTGGATAAATTAAACGGGTTAAACGGAATTAAATTAATTTTAACCGGTATATCTTTAAGCAATTCTGCCAACTCGTGAGCGTGCTCTGGCCGGTCGTTTACCTGATCGATTAACGTGTATTCGATGGTCATTTTACGACGCACATCTGGCAAGCCATCAATATAACGCTTTGCCGATGCCAATAGCATTTCGATTGGGTATTTTTTGTTAATAGGTACCAGCTCATTGCGCAAGGCATTATTCGGCGCATGCAACGATATGGCTAAACACGCATCGGTATACTCGCCCAGCTTATCTAAAGCGGGTACCACACCCGAGGTACTCAGCGTTACACGACGCTTAGACAAGCCATAGCAGTTATCGTGCATCATAAGGTTCATAGAATCGACAACATTGTCGAAGTTTAATAGCGGCTCGCCCATACCCATCATTACTACATTGGTAATTTTGCGCTGCGCCCCAACCCCAAATTGATTGAACGACTTCGCCGCCTGCCAAACCTGACCGATAATCTCTGCTGCAGTCAGGTCGCGGTTGAAACCCTGCTTACCCGTTGCGCAGAAGCTGCAATCTAACGAGCACCCTACTTGAGACGACACGCACAACGTGCCGCGATCGCCATCTGGAATGTATACGGTCTCGACCGCGTTGCCGCCACCTACGCGAATTAAGAACTTGCGCGTGCCGTCACTGGAGTCCCACTGATTAACCACTTCTGGCGCAACCGCCTCGGCCACCTGCGAAAGCTTGTCTCGCAAAGGCTTGCTGATATTGGTCATTTGCTCAAAATCGGTAACACCCATTTGGTGAATCCACTTCAGCACTTGGGTTGCACGGAAGCGTTTTTCACCCAAAGAGTCAAAAAACGCCTCTAGCTTGGCTTGGCTTAGCCCCATTAAATTTACTTTGGCTGGAGCAGCAGTAGATTCTACAGTCACGGTGTGCGGTACCTCAGGTTGCCCTATTGGGCGTAATTAGCGTGGACAGATTTCACTAGCGTCGAAAAAGTAGTTAATTTCGCGCTCGGCAGAAGCAGGCGAATCTGAGCCGTAAACGGCGTTGCGACCCACTGAATCGGCGAAATCCTTGCGCAAAGTGCCTTCGGCAGCTTCGGCAGGGTTAGTGGCGCCCATAAGTTCACGGTTTAAGGCAATTGCATTTTCGCCTTCAAGCACCTGTACCACTACTGGGCCAGATGTCATAAATTCAACTAAACCGGCAAAGAACGGGCGACCTTCATGCTCGGCGTAAAACCCACGAGCCTTTTCTTCTGTTAGGTGCATCATTTTAGCGGCTACAATTTTTAAACCTGCTTTTTCAAAGCGGCTGATCACTTTGCCGATAATATTTTTTTCTACAGCATCAGGTTTTACAATCGATAGCGTGCGCTCAATAGCCATTAAATATTGCCTCCGGGCATATTTGTCTTAAATTAGGTCCAATTTCGGCCAAAAAGTGGTTACATTTCTAGCCATCGAACAAAAGTGGCAGATTATACGTGTATTGCGTGTAAATTAGTATGCAAAGTCAACAAAATCAAAGGGTTCCATAAACCAATGAAGAGACTAAATATAATCGCCCACACCCCCTCTGAAAATACAGTAAAACTGCGCGATGCCATTGTGGCTGGAGCGAGCGATAAAGCCCTTAAAACGGTGGAAATAGTCACCTCTAGCCCACTAGAAACCAAGCCCGAGCAACTGCTAACGGCAGACGCTATTGTTCTGTTCACACCCGAGAATTTTGGCTATATGAGCGGTGCGCTTAAAGACCTATTTGACAGAAGCTTCTATAACATATTGGAGAAAACCCAAGGCCTGCCCTATGCCTTATGTGTTCGTGCAGGCAAAGACGGCACAGGCACCGTGAGATCTGTAGAATCGATCACCAAGGGGCTCAATTGGCGCCAAATACAACCACCACTTGTATTAAAAGGGGAATACCACCCAGATTTTGAACATAAAGCGCATGAATACGGTCAAATTATAGCGGCGGGACTCGAAGTCGGGCTCTGGTAGCCGTAAACTGCTCCCGCATTGCCACCCTTAAACGCTAAGTTACAACCTTCTGGTTAAAAGGATCTAAGCATTATGAAATGGGCTATTCGCTTGCTGTTTACCCTGCTGTTACTCGCTGTATTTGCAATAATTGGCCTAGCTGCTCTCATACTCACCTTAGATATAAACCGGCTAAAGCCCATTATTCAAACTCAGCTAGAGAAACAAGACATTAGCGCCACATTTACTGGCGACCTAAGCTGGACTCTCTACCCCTCTCTTGCCATTAAAGCGAATGACATTGCGCTTAAACACGCACAAAACAACCAAAATTTAGCTCAAATAGGCGGGGCGGTTTTTTCTGTTAAATTGATGCCGCTATTACAACGCAACATTGAAGTAAATGAGCTTTCGCTTACCAACAGCGAAATATGGTACGCACCCAATACGCTTGAATTACTTAGCGGAAACACCACAACTGCACTCGCAACGAATAATAGTGACAACCCGAGCAACGAGAGCGAGTCAGCCTCGCAACAAATAAATTTAGCCATATTAAAAGTGGCTGCAAACAACGTAACAGCCCATGTAACGGGCGAAGATAACACCACAAGCGACTTCACCATTGAGCAATTTACAGCCTACGATATTAACTTGGAGGGCCAAAGCTTTCCGCTTGAATTAAAAACAATCATTGCGCTTCCACAACAGCCCGTAATACGCACATTTGCCGCCGGTCGCATCGCGATTTCGCCAAGCACCAGCTCCCTCACCTCGTCCGAGCTAGAGGCAACTATAGAGTTTGGCGCAGCACAGGCCGCACAAAGCAAAAATGCTCAGCTAACGGTAACAACTGCAAACACTACGCTTAATTGGGCACAAGATTTAGACCTTACAACCACGCTAGCTATTAGCTCGCCGAATGTACGCGACCTGCTAAAAGCACTAAATATAGAAATAGATACCCACAACCCGCAGGTATTAAACGGGCTTGAAATCAACAGCGATATAACCCTAAAGCAACAGCAATTAGCGTTAGATAACATTAAGCTCTCGTTAGACAAAACACGCGCGACAGGCAACATCAAAGTAAACCTTGCCCAAAACACCGGTCTACCACCTACTGCCGTTAACCTCGCCATTGGCGAAATTAATGTGGACGACTATTTGCCCACACCTGTAGATGTAGAAACCGCGCCAACTGACAGTGCCCCCACGCCGCTGCCTATTGAGCTAATAAATCAACTCACAACCCAAGCAAGTGTTAGCATTGAATCTGCCACGGTTAAAAAAATTGCAATCAGCAAAATCGCAACCGAAATAGAAGCCCATGCGGGTAACATAAATATTAAAAAGCTTAACGCTAAATTATTTGATGGCGAGATAAACACTAACGCCGTCGCCCGCACCAATAACGATTCCCTAGCTATTAGCGGTGAAACGAAGGTTAAACAACTAGATTTACAAAAAACGCTTATCCACTTTGCCGACTTTAAAAACATAGAAGGCAATGCCAATAGTACCGTACAATTTAGCACCAGCGGTACTACCGACAAACAGCTCACAGACAACCTAAGCGCCGATACAGAAGCGACCATTCCAAAGCTTATTTTTTCGCCTTTCAACCTAGAAAAACAATATTGCGAAGCGCTAGCTTGGATAGAAGAAAAACAAGGTAAAACCAACGCTGACCAAAACATCGCAGCTAAGCAATGGCAGGCCTACACGCAGCTAGAGCCCGTAAAACTGGCAGCCAACTTACGTGGCACAGAAGTAAATGTAAGCACATTAAGTGCAGACATCGAAAAAATTCAAGCGGCAGCTAAAGGCACGCTCAACTTTGCGACGGGCGCGTTTTCGTTTCCTATCGACCTCTCGCTGGCCAACTTTTCTAGCGCGCCAGATAGCTGCAGCAATATTGATAAAAAATGGCGTGAGCTATCCCTGCCACTTATTTGCAAAGGCAAACTCGACAGTATAAATGCCAAAACATGCCTGCCAGATACCAAACGAATAAACAAAATTATTGAGGCAAAGGTAAACGCCAAAGTAAATGAAGCGAAAGAAAAGGCAAAAGCCGAGCTGGATGAAAAGCTAGAAAAAGAGAAAGCCAAACTTAAAGAACAGGCCGACGATAAAATTAAAGATGCTCTCGAAGACCTTAAAAAAGATAAAAAAGCTAAAGAACTCGAAGATAAACTCAAGCAACTATTAGGTAACGGAAAATGAAACGGAAAACAAACACAATAAAGCAGCTTCTCGCTCCTAGCTTTTTGCTCGCATGTACCTTCACAGCAAGTACTCATGCAGCAGAAGAGTCGGCGCAATGCCCTAGCTACCTAGATCACAGCTTTAAAAAGCTACACAGCACGCAAACCGTTAACTTGTGCGAGTTATACACTGGCAAGCCACTGTTAATAGTAAATACCGCCAGCCATTGCGGTTACACCAAACAATTTGGTGGCCTAGAAAAACTTTACCAATCCTACAAAGACCAAGGCCTGCAAGTTATCGGCTTTGCATCGGATGATTTTAAGCAAGCGGCTAAATCTGAAATGGAAGCAGCCACTATTTGCTATAAAAACTACGGTGTTACTTTTACCATGCTGGCCCCAACTACCGTAACCGGTGAAAAAGCGAATGCCGTGTTCAGCCACCTGAACGCTAACACCTCCGCACCATCATGGAACTTCAACAAATATCTAATCACTAAAAACGGGCAAAACATCGAAAAGTTTAATAGTGATGTGACCCCTCTTGCATCAGACCTAGAGAAAAAAGTGCAAAAAGCGCTCTAATAGCGATCACAAAGTATTCATTATGCGCGTAAAGCTATTTATTAGCGGTAACGCGCACCTTTTACAAAAAACTCTTTAAGCTCGGTACGATTTTTGTATTGTACTGCCTAACGATACTTTGGCCTCAGAATTTTCCGAGGCCCAATTTACTTTAGGAGCGCACATGCGACTGGCTTTATTACTTATTCTTTCTTTGGTCGCAACGGATTGCTTGGCTTTCACCATGGGAGATGCGATAAACATTTCGGGCAGACAACGCATGCTTTCGCAGCGTATTGCTCAAACCTACCTGCTAAAAGCGATACAACCAGACGTCGCCCACCACCAAAAACGCTTAGATAGAGCAGTAAACGAATTCCAGCGCAATTTAACTACGCTCCAAGCATTTGAAGAAGCACAAAGCTTACAGCCACAATTAAGATTAGTGGCTAACCTGTGGCAAGATTACAAAGTATTAGCGCAAGCACCTGTCAGTAAAGAATCGGCCGAAAAGCTACTCATGTTAAGTAATCAAGTGCTCACCGAAGCTCATACCTATGTACAACAGCTACAAACACTTGCCAATCACTCTAGCGCCGAGCTGGTGAATATTTCCGGCAGGCAAAGAATGCTTTCCCAGCGCATTGCTAAAAATTACCTAGCCTACTATTGGGAAATAAACAAAGAAGGCAGTCTGTCGAATTTATTCGCAGACCTAGAAGAATTTCAGAACAAGCTTGAATACCTAATGGCAAGCCCATACAACACCGGTGAAATTAGCCAAAAGCTAGAAAAAACGATGGGGCATTTTGAATACGCATCGAAGGGTTTTGACGGTGAAATGCGTATTCAAGGCAAACGACTTGTAGACGTAACTATTGGCACAACCGACACCATGCTCTACAACATGGACGGCATAACAAAGCTGTATGCAGCGGTGCTGGATGCAGAGAAAAACAAATAACACCTGCGCAAAATTGTGCAGCAATACGCCTAATTTACTTTAGGGTTCGTATCGCCTTTAGTTTGTTGCTTACCACTATCTAACGCAACATGCTTAAAGGCGTATACGCCAGCATAGGCCATAAGCCACAGCAACAACAATACAGTTATAACACTCGCCACAATTACCCAATCAATTACCATACCGGCCTCCTGAAATTACCTTGCGGGCTGATTTAACAGCACTCTATATGTCATAGCATATCTCGCTGGCGCCAATACGGTTTTGACCCGAATCAAAAAACTGCGTGTTTAGCTAATTCTTAGGTACACTAAGCGGAACAGAGTTGAATTGGGCACCTTATGTATAGCGTAATCAAAACACTGCATATTCTTAGCGCCACAGTACTATTTGGCACTGGCCTAGGCATTGCTTTCTTTATGTTTATGGCCCAGCGCCACAAAGATATAAACGTAAGAGCATTTGCAGCAAAGTTAACCGTTACGGCCGATACGTACTTTACCTTCCCTGCTGCAATCGCCCAGCCTCTTACTGGAGCCTACCTGCTCTACCTTTCGGGGTTACCGGTTTTCTCGCCTTGGCTAAGCTTATCCTATGTGCTTTACATTGTTGCTGGCGCATGCTGGCTACCCGTTGTGTTAATCCAAATTTCGATACGCAACCAACTACTACATTGCCAGCAACAAAACCTACCGCCACCTTTACGGTATACCACGCTAATACGCTGGTGGTTTTGGCTTGGTTGGCCCGCATTTTTATCGTTTATAGGTATTTTTTATTTGATGGTCTCCAAGCCCTACTTTTAAAAGCGTTAAAGCAACCAAAGTAAAAGGATTAACGATGAATAACACTGTACTAATAATTGGCGGCTACGGAAACTTTGGTAGGTTTATTTCTACTGAACTGGCCAAAACCAGTGGTATAAAACTCGTTATTGCAGGTAGAAATGTAAGCAAAGCACAGGCGCTTATTCAACAATTAAAAACCTCGCCAAAAACCTGCGCGCAGATAGAGGCTTGCGAACTAAATATTTACCACAATTTGGCGGAGCGCTTAGCCACGCTAAAACCAACTGTGGTTATACATACCTCAGGGCCATTCCAAAACCAAACCTACCATGTAGCCGAAGCATGCATTCAAGTAGGCGCTCACTACATTGACCTAGCAGATGCCAGGCAATTTGTTGCAGACATAGCAGATTTAGATAAAGCCGCAAAAGCAAAGAACGTACTAGTATGTGCGGGTGCAAGCTCAGTACCGGCATTAACCAGCGCAATTATAGATAACTATTTACCGATGTTTGACCAGCTTGAAAGCGTGGATTACGCCATAGCTACAGCGCAACTTACCAACCAAGGGCTAGCGACCACCGCTGCCGTTCTAAGCTATGCAGGCAAACCCTTTTCGCAATTAAAAGCAGGTAAACCGCATACTGTGTTTGGCTGGTTAGACACTCGTCGGCGCGAGTTTTGGCAGCTAGGGGCTAGGTTACTTGGTAATTGCGATATCCCCGATTTAGCCCTCTTCCCGCAGCGCTACCCATCTATAAAAAATATTCGCTTTCAGGCAAGCCTAGAGGTGAAGTTACTCCACCGCTGCCTTGCTATTTTTTCTGGCGCGGTGAAATTGAAATTGTTGCCGAACATCCAGTCGTGGGCAAAAACGCTTCTTGGTATTTCGCGACTATTTGATTTTTTAGGCCACGATAACAGCGGCTTTTATATGGCGTTATCCGGCACATGCAATGCGCAACCAAAAACTGTTTTGTTTGAAATTTCGGCAAAACACGGTGATGGCCTTTATATTCCTTGCATACCTTCTATTTTACTCACCCAAAAACTACTAAGTGGCGCAACCACAGATCGTGGAGCCAAAGCCTGCATGGGGTTAATCACACTAAACGAGTATTTACACGCATTAGAGCCGCTAAAAATTGGTTGGCGAGAAACTTTATAAAATATTTTCTACAAAATTAAAACAAGCACATATATTGCATCTAGCTTACAAAAAACATAATCGCGCGCAATTTAGTTAACACAGTGTGTATTTTTGGTGCACGGACGTCTTTCTGCCTCATTAAAGGACCTAAAACATACCACTGCGCGTATACAATACCTGGTGCAAATACAAAGGTGGTTAATCCGTGA
The DNA here is from genome assembly GCF_000013665.1 of Saccharophagus degradans 2-40. Taxonomy (NCBI): domain Bacteria; kingdom Pseudomonadati; phylum Pseudomonadota; class Gammaproteobacteria; order Cellvibrionales; family Cellvibrionaceae; genus Saccharophagus; species Saccharophagus degradans. The sequence continues at coordinate 1,842,635 of NC_007912.1, read as the reverse complement.
ACTACAACAAACCCATGATAGATCTTGTGCAGGAAATTCGACGTAGAGTACCCAGTGAAGACAAACCCAGTATAAAACTAGCCAACCCCGACCTATTAAGCGAGTTGGTTATTTTGTATCAAAAATCTACAGACAATGTGATGAAAGCCCTCACACGTGAACTAATGATAATGGCAGGCAAAGAATGGGAAACCAGACTGGCCACAAACACCGCAGCCAAGGGCAAATATATTACCCACACCTACCGCGGCCAAACTCAACTACTAGAAAAACCGCCCACAACCCCGCCCCCTGTGCCGCGCGAAAAGAAGCGCTTCTATAGAGGCCAAGAGGTACTTGTATAATTTAAGACTAGGGGCGCATTGCGCTTCAGACTGATGACAAACCTGACTTAGGTAACACAGCGAGTAAATTCTTAGGGTGAAAGATCAAAAATGCTCAATTCATGGACGAATTGAGCAAGTTATAGGGACATATTCATACGTTTTTTGAACTTTCACTCTAAGAATTTGCGGATTTAGAATGATCAAGCTCTTCGCAGAAATAATAGAGGGGTTTATCAATAAACTGGGGCGCATTGCGCCTCTATGCTTCAAAGCGCCTGTAGAGCCAGCTCCTTATAACGAAACGATCAAAAATCACTCAAAACAAAGCGGTTGTATTTAATCTCGTTATATAAAAAAGCTATTTTTTACCCGCAATCTAGAATTAATTAGCCTAGTTCCCCGCCAGCTATCAACTAACCTTAGTGGAATAGTTTGTTTTCCCCTAAGGAGTAACTGTGAAATACCCACTATTTGTAGTTTTAGGACTCGCCGCCACCCCACTTTATGCAGGCACTGGCAGCTCAGCCAGCGGCACTAACTTCACTTCCGGCCCTAGCGGCAACCACACAGCCCTTTTCTCTGCAGACCACAACCCTGCAATGAATAACTTTATGGTGCACGAAGAAGAAACCTATCGGTTTAACTTCGGCCCAGCATTTAGCTATGGCATAGAGCTTGGCGACGTAGGTAACTTCGCAGATGATCTTGATGACCTTATCGATATTATTGACGACCCAGACAGCACCGACGAATCTCCCTCAGATGTGTTAGAACGCTTTAACAGTGTTTTAGAAAATATGGGGGAACACGGTTATATAAAAAATACCATTAATGTTAGAGCCCCTGTGCTGCCACTATTTTACAAATCAGACCGGTTTGGCGGCACCTTCTCAGTCGATTTCAGTTTGGACGCCACAATAGGTGCGCGCGTACTCGATGACGAATTGAAATACGACCAAGATAAAGACTACCTCACCAACACCGCTATTTATTTAAAAAGTGGTATCGAAAAGCGTCTGTCATTTGGTTACGGCCGCGAGTTATGGTCCTACAACGACATGGGAAAACTATACGGTGGTGCTCGCTTAGATATTTCCAACATGGAGCTAAGTAAACAAGTTATGCCGCTTCAAATGCTAGACGGCAGAGATATAAGCGACGTAATGACGGACGAATACGATAAGAACTTAGTGTCTACCACTGCCATGTCTGTCGATATTGGTGTTGTGTGGGATGCCGACTTTTATCGCCTTGGCCTAACCTTGGCAGACATCAATTCACCTAGTTTCGATTACGGCGCAGTAGGTGTGAATTGTGACGAACGCGAACCAGGCTCCACAGAGCAATCGGCATGTTACGCAACCGAATATTTTATTGAAGTAAAAGGGGACCTAAAAGCCTACGAAACTCATACTAAGCATGCGCGCGCGACTGTTGATGGCGCACTGCATATAGGCAATAAATGGTGGCTCACCTCTGCACTAGACTTGGCCGCATACGACGACCCCGTAGGCTTTGAAAACCAATGGTTTCACCTAGCCGCCAGCTACGAAACCGGCGGCTTCTGGCTGCCCTCTTTACGCTCTGGCTATCAAGTAAATTTAACCGGTAGCGAAACAAGCAGCCTAAATGTGGGCGCAACATTTTTCAAAATGCTGAACTTTGATATTGAGTACGGTTTAGAAAGCGTGGAAGTGGACGGCTCCACAGGCCCAAGACGGCTAGGATTTGCCCTAAGCTTAACCGAACATTTTTAAGCCATTAGAGAGATATTACGCATGAAAAACTTAGACACAAAATTCCCCAAACGCGCCTTAAGCGTATTAATGGCTTCTGCTACAACACTTGCTTTAATAGGCTGTGGAGGAACTGGGCAAGACGACCAAACGCCTTCTACTTCGTCTACGCAGTTTTCTGGGGTTGCTATCGACGGCGCGCTTGCCCGAGCGACGGTATATTTAGACTCCAACAACAATGCCACGCGCGACCCGTGGGAGGACTATGCTTTTACCGATAATGATGGCTACTACTCTTACAACCCTAAAACAAATACAGATTACTGTGCTAGCTCTGCGCCTGCTAGCGAAAAAATATACTGCCTCAAATCGTCTCGATCATTCTCCAACGTGGTTGTCCGCGTCGACGGTGGCTACGACCTACTTACCGGCGAGCCCTTTTTGGGGCAGATGAGCCGCAGAATAGAGCTAGAAGAATCAACAAGCTCTGTGGATAGTGTTGTCTCCCCGCTTACAACGTTGATGACAAATGTTGAGAGTAACGATGATAGAAGTAACGTATTAAATGCACTGAGGATTAGCGAAAATGATTTAGATGTTAATTATTTAGACTCCGATGGTACGGGCAGTGTAAATTCTAGCTTGCTAAACACGGCGCTTAAGGTGCATAAAACAGTTACAGTTTTATCTGACCGATTGAATGACAATTACGAAGAGTTGAATAATGAAGTAGGCACAATGAACGACCCAAGCTCTGAGGTTTACCGCAGCTTAGCACAAGAGCTTACTGCCAATTCCGACACAGGGTTAGACAATATTCTGCGAGATACACAAGCTTTAACACGCATTATGGATAACTCTGAGAGCGTACTACGGGACTTGTACGAACAAAAGGAATTGGATTTACCTGCAGATCTCGGGTCCTCCGAATCGCCCGATCAGTTTACTCGAGTGGTGAACATTACAAGCAACATACCCAATATTGTAAACAGACTAATAGACCCTATTAGCACGATCGATACTGGCGGCGCTCAGGGCCGCGCAAGAGCATTAGAAACGTTTGTGATTAAAAGCGTAAACGAAGGGCGCAACGACGACTCGTCTATCGACAACGCGGTTAATTTTTTCACGAATGAAGCTAATACCACATTAGTTGATGCGTTAACATCTGCTTTATCGGGTGAACGAGGGGATCTTTCAGCGCTTTTAAACAACGATTTTAGCGGAAGTGATTTCGATAGCGAAGAGGAGATAAATCAAGCATCGCGATTAGATGATAGCGCTCAACCCCTATCGCTATTAGCTGGTAGCACCTTAAAAGTATCAGATTTAGATTTAGGCAGCGCTCCCAACGACCTAAAAGATGCGGAAGTTGAATTTTACTTTACGGGTGACACAGATGCCATTTCTGGTCAGTTTACATCCTGCGTAAAATTCATAGACGGTGCGAGTACCGATGGCACACTAGGCGAAGGCAATAGCCGCGGTGAGTTAGTGAACGGTTACTGGAGTATGCTCGGAGCCAGTTCTGACAACCGTTCTTCATTTTCCGTACTGCTTACCATCGAGTTCTTAGGCGCTACATATCAAGCCATTCTTAAACCCAATGGAACCGCAACAATCGCCAACACCGAATATGAACGAATTCGTTTTGATTTTGATGGTGAAATTAAAAATTGGTACAGCGTAGACGGATTAACCACAACAGAGATTGTACCTACGTCGAATAAGGATTGCGAAACACGCCTACCTTCGCGCGTAGGCATCTAAACCTCAACTGTTTGTACTTAACCGCTAAAAAAATGGCCCTTTCAAAGGGCCATTTTTATTTCTGCTGTTAGCTATTAGCAAGTGCTTTAATCTTCTGCACCATAGATCGCAAGCCATTGCCGCGTGTTGGGCTTAAGTGCTTAATCAAACCTATTTCATCCAAATAAGCTTCTATATCAAAAGCTAAAATGTCTGCGGGGCTCTTGCCGTTGTATGCTGCAAGTACTACACCCAGCAACCCTTTTACAATAAAGGCATCGCTATCTACTTGAAACCAAAGTTTGCCATCAATAGCTACACCATCTATCCATACCTGGCTTTGACAGCCACGTACAATATGATCGTCGTCTTTTAGCTCATCATCCATTGGGGGTAACTCTTTACCCAAATCGATAATGTATTTGTAGCGTTCTTCCCAGCCGTCGAAAAAACTCAGCGTATCAATTATTTCTTCTGGGGTAATTGTTGTACCAAAAGGATTGGTTTGAATCGTTTCACTCATAACTATATTTACAACTCTTAGTAAAACATACCCGTTTCTAGCTGGGCTTCTTCCGACATCATATCGCGGTGCCATGGTGGGTCGAACACAAGTTCCACCTCAACTTTTTTAACATTTGGCACAAGCGCCACGCGATGTTTTACATCGCCCACTAACACTGGCCCCATACCGCAGCCTGGTGCTGTTAAGGTCATTTCAATGTGCACCGTGCCTCTTTGCTGGTCGGCTTTCATTTGGTAAATCAAACCCAGCGCGCGTAGGTTTACAGGAATCTCGGGGTCGTAAACAGATTCCAACGCTTCCCACACTTGCTCTTCATTAATTTTTCCATCGCCGGCATCTGCAAAATTTAATTCATATTTAGGCAAACCCAACGCATCTGCATCTGTGCCATCTACACGCAGCATATTACCTTGGTACACCACGGTGTAATTACCACCAAGCGATTGGGTAATAGTAACAAAATTATTCGCTGGAATTGTTATTGGGTCGCCAACCGGTACAAGTCTCGCGGGGCAATCCCGACGAGTTGTCGCCATGCGCTGTTCAGCCATACCTTTTGTACCTTAAACCTTATACGTTAAAACTTTCGCCACAGCCACAAGCTGCTTTGACGTTTGGGTTGTCCATTATTAAGTTGCGATTAATGCCTTCTAGGCGGTAATCCACCACCGTACCTTTAATCGCATCCAATTTGGCTGGGTCAACAAATACGGTTACGTCATTGGGCAATGTAATGGTTATATCGCCGTCTACTGGCGAGTCAATTTCGTCAATTACGTACATAAACCCAGTACAGCCACTTTCTTTTAAACTTAAACGCACAGCGGCCTTACCGCTCTGCTTTAGCTGCTTAGCAAAATGCTCGGCAGCAGCGGGCGTAACTTGAATAGCGTCCGATACACTAAACGTTTCAACACTCATTTTGGCTACCTATATTACAAATTGGTGGAACTACTTGGCTTGCTAAACGCTATACATTACACAAGAAATGTTTTTGCTTTTTCTAGCGCTTCAAACAATCGATCTACATCATTGCGATTGTTGTAAAAAGAAAACGATGCTCGCACAGTGCCCGGTATACCTAAGCGTGCCATTAAAGGCTGAGCACAATGGTGACCTGTGCGCACAGCCACCCCCTGCTGATCGATTAGCATGCCTACATCTGAAGGGTGCGCACCATTTAACAAAAAGCTAAACACGCCGGCAACTTTTGGCGCTGTGCCTACACGAGTTAACCCCGCAAAGCCTTCAGCTTTTTGCCATGCATACTGTAACAAATCATTTTCGTGAGCGACTGCCGCTTCGCGATCAAAACTATTTAAATAATCTACCGCGGCTGCCAACCCAATAGCACCGGCAATATCTGGCGTGCCCGCTTCGTATTTGTAAGGCAATGCATTGTAGGTGGTGCCTTCGAAACTTACTGTCTCGATCATTTCACCACCGCCCTGATACGGCGGCATTGCTTCGAGCAAGTCGCGCTTACCCCACAATACGCCAATACCTGTTGGGCCAAACATTTTGTGGCCAGAAAAAGCGAAAAAGTCGCAGTCTAGCGCCTGTACATCTACAGCCCAATGACCAACCGACTGAGCGCCATCTATAAGTACTTTGGCACCAACTTCGTGGCTTAGTGCCACAATCTCTTCCACTGGGTTTACCGTACCGAGCGCATTAGACACATGCCCTACCGATACAAACTTAACAGGGCCTTCATTACTTACTAACAAGGCTTTAAAAGCATCTAAATCGATTGCGCCGCTATCTGAAACTGGAATAGCTACAACACTTGCGCCTTTTTCTTGCGCTACCATTTGCCACGGCACAATGTTGGAGTGATGCTCTAAATTAGACACCAACACTCGGTCGCCGGCTTCAAGGTTTTGTTTACCCCAAGTAAAGGCCACCAAGTTAATAGCCTCTGTAGTACCGCGAGTCCACAATACCTGCTCGCGACTTGGGCTGTTAATAAACGCCGCCAAAGTATCGCGTGCACCTTCAAAGCCAGCTGTGGCTTTATCACTTAATGCGTGGGCACCGCGGTGTACATTGGAGTTGTAGCCGCGATAATAATCGCTAATAGCATCTATAACCGCATTAGGCTTTTGTGTAGTGGCGGCGTTATCCAAATACACCAACGGGTGACCATTCACCTCTTGATGCAAAATAGGAAAGTCTTCGCGAATTTTTTCTACATCAAACCCTTTCACAGCGTTGCCAGCCTGCATCATGCAATGTGCCTCACTAACGACGGTTCTTTGGCGAAACGATTGGCCAAAATGGGACGCAAATAAGTACCAATTGGCTCTAACGCAACATCGTTAATTAATTCGTTAATAAAACCATAGCTAAGCATTACTTGTGCTTCGTCGAGCGAAATGCCACGCGTGCGCAAATAATTAAGAGATTTCTCATCCAGCTGCGCAATGGTGGCACCGTGTGCACAGCGCACATCGTCGGCATAAATCTCAAGCTCGGGCTTGGTATCTATTTGTGCTTTATCACTGGTTAACAAGTTTTTATTGCTTAATTCAGCCAGCGTTTTTTGCGCATCTGGATGAATATGAATGCGCCCGTTAAATACCGCGTGCGCGCTATCGGCAATAATTCCGCGAAAAGTTTCTTGTGAAGTACAGTGAGGCACGGCGTGTTCTATGCAGGTGTGATAATCAATATGCTGATTGTTTTTTGGCAAATACACCCCATTAATTTTAGAGGTAGAGCCTTCACCTTGATGCTGCACTTCAATATCTACGCGTTTAATTTTGCTGCCAAACGCCATATGAAAACTGTCTAAGTCTGCAGAGCGATCTAAGCGCACAAACACGCCACCAATATGAATGGCATCTTCTTGCTCTTGCTGCAAACGGTAGTGCTGTAAGCGCGCATTTTCGCCTACGTTAAATTCAGAAACACTATGGGTAAAGCTATTTTGGGCTTCGTCGCCACTTACAAACTGCTCGATAACGCAGGCGCTTGCACCTGTTTCTAGGTTTACCAATAAGCGGTGCGGCACAGTAAAGGCAGAGTCTTGCGCAGTGGTCATCCAAACAATGTGGATAGGCTTAGCCACTTGTTGGTTTTTAGCCACATTGATATACACGCCGTCGTTAAGTTGCGCCGTGTTCAAACCAGAAAATTCATATTTAGTACTATTAACTAGCTGCCCAAGCTGTTCGTTAATGGCTTTTTTCTGCGCATCGCTAGCATTGGAAAATAGCGTTAACTCTAAACCCGCAACATTGGCGCGCGCTAAATCGTCGGATAAACTGGCAACAAATTGGCCATTCACGAAAACAAGTTTAACAGCCTCTAAACCGGCAATGGTTAAATGCTGCGGCAACGCTTCTGGCGCCGCCCCAATATTGGCTGCGCGCAAGTAATCGCCCTGCTCTAGCGCACGCAAATTGGTGTACTTCCAGTTTTCCGTTTTACGGGTAGGAAAACGGTGACCAAGCCAAGCTTGTTTACCTTGCTGTGTTTTATCTTGCAACCATGTAAGCGGTGAAGCAGCTATGGCCGCAGCGTTTGCTATAAAATCTGACATTAAGCAACCTCGTTTTCTAACCAGCCGTAACCCTTCTCTTCTAACTCTAGGGCCAGTGATTTATCGCCAGACTTAACAATTTTGCCGTCGGCCAATACGTGTACGAAATCTGGCTCAATGTAGTCGAGCAAACGTTGGTAGTGGGTTACAACAATAAAAGAGCGGTCGGGGCTGCGCAGTGCGTTTACACCTTTAGCTACAACTTGTAGGGCGTCGATATCTAAGCCTGAGTCTGTTTCATCAAGAATGCATAGCTTGGGCTGCAACAACATCATTTGCATTAATTCGTTGCGCTTTTTCTCACCACCAGAAAAGCCCTCGTTAACGCCGCGCTTTAAAAACTCTTGCTTTAAGTCAACTTCTTGACAGCGCGCACGCGCTTCTTTTAAGAAAGAAACCGAATCGTAGGCAGGCAAACCTTGGTGCGCGCGAACAGCATCTACAGATGCCTTAAGGAATTCCATATTACTTACACCAGGAATTTCCACTGGGTATTGAAAGGCTAAAAATAAACCTTCGCGAGCGCGCTCTTCGGTTTCCCAATCGAGTAGGTTTTTACCGTCGAACAATACTTCGCCGTCAGTTACTTCGTAACCTTCACGGCCAGACAGTACATTGCCTAATGTACTTTTACCTGCACCGTTAGGGCCCATAATCGCGTGAACTTCGCCAGGTTTAATTTCTAGGTTCAACCCTTTAAGGATGTCTTTTTCCTCTACGCGAGCATGTAAGTTTTTGATAGACAGCATGTGTGACTCTCCGGTACTAATATGGCCCTTGCGCCAATGGCAAGGGCGACGAGATTTAAGGGGAAGTGTAAAAATGAATATCGCGCGGGTAAATTAACCTACCGAACCTTCTAAACTCACTTCTAATAGCTTGCCGGCTTCTACCGCAAACTCCATGGGTAACTCTTTAAAAACTTCTTTACAGAAACCGTTAACAATCATAGACACAGCTTTTTCTGCATCGATGCCGCGCTGCTGGCAAAGATAAAGTTGATCTTCACTCACCTTAGAGGTGGTGGCTTCATGCTCTACCACAGCGCTTGGGTTTTTACTTTCGATATAAGGAAAGGTGTGCGCTGCGCATTTATCGCCAATAAGCAATGAGTCGCACTGGGTGTAGTTTCTGGCACCGGTAGCGCCTGGGTTCATGCGCACCAAACCGCGATAAGCATTAGAGCTTTTACCTGCAGAAATACCCTTAGAGATAATGGTTGAGCGCGTATTTTTACCCAAGTGGATCATCTTTGTGCCGGTATCGGCCTGCTGATGATTGTTGGTAAGTGCTACAGAGTAAAACTCACCTACGCTGTTATCGCCTTTTAATACACAGCTTGGGTACTTCCACGTTACGGCAGAACCGGTTTCTACTTGTGTCCAAGAAATATGAGCGTTGGTGTGAGCAATGCCGCGCTTGGTTACAAAGTTGTATATGCCGCCTTTGCCTTCGGCATCACCTGGGTACCAGTTTTGTACCGTGGAATATTTGATTTTGGCGTTATCTAACGCAACCAACTCAACAACCGCTGCGTGCAATTGGTTTTCGTCGCGCATTGGCGCAGTACAGCCTTCCAAATAGCTTACGTGGCTGCCTTCATCGGCAATAATAAGTGTGCGCTCGAACTGACCGGTTTTAGATTCGTTAATACGGAAGTAAGTAGACAGCTCCATTGGGCAGCGTACGCCTTTTGGAATGTACACAAACGAACCATCACTAAACACTGCACAGTTTAATGCTGCGTAGTAGTTATCTTTTTGCGGTACAACACTGCCAAGGTACTTTTTAACCAGCTCTGGGTATTCGTGTACAGCCTCAGAAATTGGGCAAAAAATAACACCGGCCTCAAACAGTTTTTTGCGGAAGGTTGTGCCCACAGATACAGAGTCGAATACGGCGTCTACCGCTACACCCGCAAGCATTTCTTGCTCGTGCAGTGGAATGCCTAATTTCTCGTAAGTGCGCAAAAGCTCTGGGTCTACTTCGTCTAAGCTTTTTGGCTTGTCGGCCATGCTTTTAGGCGCGGAATAGTAAGAGATTTCGTCGAAATCAATTTTCGGGTAGCTTACGTGCGCCCAATCTGGCTCGTCCATTTCACGCCAAGCACGGTAGGCTTTTAATCGCCACTCCAACAGCCACTCTGGCTCGTTCTTTTTGTTGGAGATAAATGCAATGACTTCTTCATTTAACCCTGGTGGCAAGGTATCCGATTCAACATCGGTGATAAACCCTGCGGCATAATCTTTTCTGATTAAATGGTCGAGTTGTTCCTGAGACATATAAGAAACCCGTAATTACGTGTAATTTCTAAACGGCTTTTGTAAAGCTATTTAGGCGTATCTCACCGGTGGTGATTTACGTAGGCTGGTAACTGCTGCAGTAATTTTATCTGCAGCCATTTTCACTTCTGTTTCGGTGGTGTACCTACCCAAGCTAATGCGTAAAGAGCTGTGGGCTAACTCGCTTGGTACACCTATAGCGCTAAGCACATAGGATGGCTCCAAGCTGGCGGAGGTGCACGCCGAACCGGTAGAAAGCGCTATATCGCGCAGAGACATAAGTAGCGTCTCGCCTTCTACATCGGCAAAACTAATATTTAAATTGCCAGGTACGCGCTGCTCTTTAGAGCCATTTAATTGCCAACATGTAAGCTGCTGCAGTTGGCTTAAAAATAAATCGCGCAATGCTAAAAGCTGCTTGCTCTCTGCAACCATTTCTTGCTTGGCAATGGCGGCAGCTTTGCCTAAGCCAACAATTTGGTGCGTAGGTAGCGTACCAGATCGCATACCACGCTCGTGGCCACCACCGTGAATTTGTGCCGCTATATTTACATCTGGTGAACGCCTAACGTAAAGCGCGCCGATACCTTTAGGGCCATACATTTTGTGGGCAGAAATCGACAGTAAATCGATACACATACTGGCCACATCTATTTCTACTTTGCCTGCACTTTGTGCTGCATCCACATGAAATAAAACACCGCTGTCGCGACAGTTTTTACCAATACCGGCAATTTCGTTTATTACGCCAATTTCGTTGTTTACATGCATAATGGAAACAAGGCGCGTTTGCGGGCGCATGGCTTCTGCCACTTGTGCTGCGCGAATTACACCATCTGCGGGTGGTGTTAAATAAGTCACTTCACAGCCTCTACGCTGCAGTTCTGCGCAGGTATCCAATACTGCTTTGTGCTCGATGGCGCTAGTAACTATATGCGGCACAGTATGATGTGGCACTACATGATGCGTCACAGTCGAAGATGCTTGCTCTTCATTTTGCAGTAACGCTTCTAACGCGCCTTTTATAGCCAAGTTGTTTGATTCTGTGGCGCCACTTGTCCAAACAATTTCGCGCGTGTCGCAACCAATAAGTTTGGCAACATCGCCACGCGCAATTTCTACGGCCTCTTCTGCCTGCCAACCAATTAAGTGCGAGCGCGATGCGGGGTTACCAAAATTACCATCGCGGGTTAGGCAGCCAATCATTGCTTCGGCGACTCGCTCATCCACAGGTGTGGTGGCGGCGTAATCGAAATACATGGGTTTTTGCATCATGGGCTGTTTTACTTAGTCTTCGTCTTGCAGGTGGTTTAATCTATATTCGCAGTGGTAATAACGTCATCGGGCTTGGCATCTAAGCCGGCTTTTTCACGCATGTTTTGGCGATTCGCCACCGATTTAACATCTTGCCGCGCCAATAGGTCGGCCAAGCTAATACCACTTAAAAAAGTGTGAATTTGATCGCTCAGGTCGCTCCAAAGGTAATGGGTTAAACACACTTCCCCTTGCTGACAATTGCCCTGCCCACCACAGTTAGTGGCATCGACGCTTTCATTCACGGCATCGATAATTTGCGCTACGTGCACGTCTGCAGCCGAGCGATTAAGCTTATAGCCGCCACCAGGCCCTCGCACAGAGGTTACCAGTGTACTTTGTCGCAATTTGGCGAACAGCTGCTCTAAATAAGACAGCGATATTTGCTGGCGACGAGATATATCTGCCAAGCTGACAGGGCCAGACTGGGCATGCAGCGCTAAATCTAGCATCGCCGTTACGGCGTATCGGCCTTTCGTTGTTAGTCGCATAAGCTACCGAAGGTTAAACTTTGTGTGCATTATCGAATAACCTAGCATTTCAATCAAGTATATAACCTACTGTTTTAGTAGGTTTTAGCCTTATGGCCCCTTCTGGTATTACTTCTCACCCTTTAATTTGGCAATCTCTTCATTTAGGGCCTCTATTTTGTTACCTGAATGGTAAATCTGGTTCTGAATAGATGTGAGCATACCGCGCAGAATGCTAATTTCCATTTCATCCATACGTATACGGTTAAACATACGTCGAATGCGGGTAACGGTTTGGCGTGGGTTGGATAGATCTAAGAAATCCAGCTTTGCCAACGTTTCCTCCAAGTGCGCGTAGTAGTACTCCATATCTTGCTGCTTGGCAGGCGGCACATCCCAATCGTCAAAATGAATGGGCTTACCCTCTTTTTCGGCCAAATGCGTCATGCGAATCTCGTAGCACAACACCTGAATAGCAGCCGCAATGTTTAGCGAGCTGTAATCTGGGTTTGACGGAATATGCACGTGATAATGGCACTTTTGCAGCTCTTCGTTTGTTAACCCGCGGTCTTCGCGACCAAACACAATTGCCACTTCGCCCTTACCGGCCTCTGCCCAAGCTTTATCGCCACACTCCCGCGGGGTAAGCAATGGCCAAGGAATTCTGCGCTCACGCGCGCTGGTGCCAACAACCAAGGTGCAATCAGCTATCGCTTCATCTAGGCTACCCACCACCACTGCATCATCTAGCACATCCGTTGCACTCGCAGCGCGCCATACTGCCTTTTCCGCGGGGTATTGCTTAGGGTCTACCAAATACAGTTTACCCAGCCCCATGTTTTTCATAGCTCGCGCGGCGCCGCCAATATTACCGGGGTGTGTAGTGTTTACCATTACGATTCGAATGCGATTGAAATTGTCGTGCTCTGCCATGCGTGTTACTCAATTCTGTGTTTACGGCCTACAACGCCTGCGGGTCCTTGCTGGCCAAAACTGTTGGCCGCGCTGCTCAAAAGGCGCGCAGTTTAACAGACACTGACTGCAAACGCCTACGCCAATTGCTATTAAAGCTAGGCAGATGTTGCTATAATGCGCGCCCTGTTTTGCGATGGCAGTGCTCATCGCTTGTTCTATACCAATTTGAATCCCGCTACCGCATCCTTTGCTGCCCACCGTGGCCGCCAATATTGATGCGACCTTAGCCCTTGGCCAGTGAGACATACCATGGAACCCATGTTAACAATTGCGCTTAAAGCAGCGCGTAAAGCCGCCGAACTAATTGAACGCTCTTTCGAGCGCGTTGACCTAGTGAATATAGAAGAAAAAGGTCGCAACGATTTCGTCAGCGATGTAGATCGTCAAGCCGAGCGGGAAATCATCTATCTTCTTAGCAAATCCTACCCCGACCACAAGTTTCTCGGTGAAGAATCCGGCCAATCTGGTGCCAAAGAAAGCGAATACGAGTGGATTATCGACCCACTAGATGGCACCACTAACTTTTTACACGGTGTACCGCACTTCTCTGTATCTATTGCCTGCAAATACCGCGGCCAAATAGAACACGCAGTAATTGTAGACCCAATGCGTCGCGAAGAATTTACTGCCAGCCGCGGTAAAGGCGCCATGCTAAATGGCCGCCGCTTGCGTGTAACCAACCGTCGCAACATGGATGGCGCACTTATTGGCACCGGCATTCCGTTCAACGGCTATTCGCTTGAAAATATCGACTCTTACCTTGCTTGCGTAAAAGAGATTGCAGGCCAAACAGCTGGCATTCGTCGCCAAGGTTCCGCAGCATTAGATTTGGCCTATGTGGCCGCCGGCCGCTTTGACGGCTTCTGGGAAATGAATTTAAACCAGTGGGATATTGCTGCAGGTGTACTTTTAGTAAAAGAAACCGGCGGATTAATTTCTGACTTTAAAGGCGGCAACACCTTTTTAGAAAGCGGCCATGTAGTGTGCGGTACACCCAAAGTATTTAAAGGCTTGCTACAAGTAGTTGGCAAGCATATGGGTAATGTGAAGTAGTACTTAAGCGCCAGCAGTAAAAACTAAAAAGGCTTGTCGCTAGTACGACAAGCCTTTTTATTGGCCATTAACATTGTAACTAAAAGCCACCAGCCACCTAAAACGCTATTAAAACCCTACCTAGAAAGCTTCGTCCGCTATCAGCTCGTTTATAGCATCTATTAGCAACGCCAAGTTTAGCGGCTTAGTTAAATACACATCAAACCCAGAAGCCATACCCTTTTCTATATCGTGACTCATAGCATTGGCAGATAGCGCAATAACAGGAATTTTTTGGGTGGCAGGATCTTTGCGCAATACATTTAGTGCCTCGTACCCATTTATACCCGGCATGTTTATATCCAGAATAATTAAATCGGGATGCTGGGTACGCGCCATAAAAATACCGCGCAAGGCCTCCTCGACTACCTCTAAATGCAGAACAGGAAAACGTGATAGAACCTGACGCATCAAGCGCTGGTTGGGCGGGTTATCTTCGATATAAAGAATATTTTTGCGCTCAGCAACGCGTAGTGTAGGTAGCTCACCCTGCTCGGCTTGTACTGCCGTTGCCACGTCGGCCGCTTCGCCTAGGTATTCGCCAATTGCAGACTCAGAGTATAGCGGCAGCTGCACCCAAAACTTGCTGCCCTTGCCTTCATCGCTAGAAAACCCGAGCTCGCCGCCCATTTGCTCCACAAGCTGGCGTGTAATTACCAAGCCCACACCGCTACCTTCAATTTCGCCCCGCTCGGCCCCCAATCTATTGAAGGGCTGGAACATATATTTTTGTTGCTTTAGCGGAATACCAAAGCCTGTGTCTTGTACGCTGACCCGCAAATGCCCTTCTTCGGTCTCCGAAAAAACGATATCTACTCGGCCATCCTTGCGGTTGTATTTAATAGCATTCGAAATTAAGTTAATAAATACTTGCTTTAAACGTACCGAGTCGGCACGCACGCTGGCATTGCCTAGCTCGAAATTATGGACGTTTATTTCTACGCGATTTTTAACCGCCAGTGGCCGCATAAGAGGAATACATTCATCCACTAATCGCATGGGGTTTAACTGCTCGAGCTCGAAATCCATTTTACCGGCTTCAATTTTGGCGAGATCCAACACGTCGCCAATTAACTCCAACAAATGCTTGCCGGCCTTTTCTATTTCGCCAATATTTTCTCGCTGCGCTGGGTTAAGGTTTTTGTCCAACTCAAACAGCTGTGCAAACCCTAAAATTGCGTTGAGAGGAGTGCGCAATTCGTGACTCATGCTGGAAAGAAATTCAGACTTAGCTTTATTGGCTTTCTCAGCTAGTTCCTTAGCCTTTACCACTTTCTCTTCAGCCTGCTTAAGCTGAGTAATATCCATATTGGTGCCAGACATACGTAAAGGCTGGCCAGCCGCATCAAAGGCCAACTGACCGCGACCACGTATCCAACGCCAATTGCCGTTTTTGCCTTTTATGCGATACTCAACATCAAACGGGCCTTCGCCCTTGATATGCTTTTCTAAGGTTCTATCGAATAACTCACCATCTTCAGGGTGCATGCGGTCGCGCCACGCCTGCACTTTATCCACTCCTTGGTTGAGCTCGTCATCGTGCTGATCGTACCCTAGCAGCTCCCAGCAGCGGTTGGAGAACTGGAAGCCCCCGTGGTCTGCCGACCACTCCCAAATGCCGTCATTCGATGACTGAATAATTCGCGCATGGCGCGCTTCACTAATAAGCAACGCCTGCTCAGTCTGCTTTTGCTTGGTGACATCAAATACCACGCCAGACATAAACGATACTCGGCCCTGAGAATCGCGCACATTATCTACGCGCACCTCAGCCCAAATATATCCACCTTTCTTTTTGCGGATACGGAACACCAATTCGCCCGACCCGACGCCCTTTAACTCTCCCAGAACAAAATTGTTAACCTTCGCGCGATCATCTGTGTGCACATACTCCATAAACTGACCCGGGCTAGAGATGTGCTCCATATCGGTTTCGCCATACCCCAGATAGGCCCAAAATCCACCGTTCCAATCCATTTTGCGGTTTTTAAAGTCCCAGTCCACAAAACCATAGCCGTGACTACCGCGAAATATCCGTTCGTACCTTTGCCGAACCTCTTGCATAGCCCGTAAACGCGCCCCAAGTGACGATCGCTGCTGCCGCTTGCGGCTTGTTATTACTTCGCTGAGCCAACCCATAAATTACCGTATGCATCAATTCGCTTAAAAGCTATAAAAAATAACTATTTAGACTATTAAAGGATATTACCTAGGGAAAAGGAGAACCAAGTCTATACTGAAGGGAAGAGCTGTGACAATGCTAGCGGCGGCTACATGGCGTATCCGCAAACTCAATAGAAGCAGCAAAGCCGCAAGAGGTAGGAGATCGGCATGAACTTTATAGCATCCACAACCCAATCCATTAGAGATACATTCACCCTTATTGGCGATATGTATTTAACCGAACGCTGCCACAAATTTAGTGGCAACCACCAGTTAGATGGCGCCTATATTAAAACCCATGCCGACGGCAAACAAAGCCGCCAACACAAGCGTAATTTAAAACACCCCTGTTAGGGCAGCTCGTCGAGCTCTTCACCCTCTTTCACAACAGGGATTAAATCTTCGCGGTCTATATGCATCGCCATTAGAATATTGGCAGAAACATAAATAGACGAATAAGTACCAATCACAACACCCACAATTAATGCTAAGGCGAAATTGTGGATCATCTCGCCACCCACAAAGAACAGCGCCAATAACACTAGCAAAGTGGTTAACGAGGTAATCATTGTGCGGCCAAGGGTTTGCGTTAAAGAGATGTTAATCACCTCCTCTGAATCGCCCTTACGAATTAAACGGAAGTTTTCGCGAATTCGGTCTGCCACAACAATGGTATCGTTAAGCGAGTAACCTATTACCGCAAGCACCGCCGCCAGCACGGTAAGATCGAAAGTAAGCTGAAAAAACGAAAACACACCCAGCACAATTATCACATCGTGGATTAACGCTGCCACAGCACCAACAGAAAATTTAAATTGGAAGCGCACCGCAACGTACGCCATTACTACCGCTAGCGCCAACAACATACCCATGCCGCCGCTATTTGCCAACTCTTCGCCTACCTGTGCACCCACAACATCTGTGCGCAGCAGCTCTATTTCTTCGCTAGATTTACTTTCAAGTAATTCCAGCACCACTTCGCCAATAGAAACAATTTCTTGTGGCTTAGACGGATCTGCACTGGGAGGTACAGATTGCTGCAGGCTCATTAACACATTCGTGTCAGACCCGTAGTTCACCACTACAGCACCGGTATAACCGGCCTCTTCTAAAGTTGCTCGAATTGCGTTCAAGTCGGCGGCTGTTTCGTACTTATATTCCAGCTGTGTACCACCAGTGAAATCCAAGCCAAAGTTAAGCCCCTGCACTGTTAAAGAAACAATGGAGCCAACCAACAATAATATAGAGAACACCGCAGCTAATTTACGCTGCCCCATAAAGTTAAGAATTTTTTCTGGAGTCATTATTTCAACGCCTTGTATTACTCGTTTTATACGAAGTAAGAATTTTATATCCAGAGTTTTTTAACATTGCGACCGCCAAACGCTAAATTAACTAGCGCGCGCGTGCCCACAATGGCAGTAAACATGGAAGTGATAATACCTATAGCTAAAGTAACCGCGAAACCTTTAACCGGCCCAGAACCAATGGCGTACAAAATAATGGCAACAATGAATGTTGTTAAGTTCGCATCCAAAATGGTTGAAAATGCAGAATCGTAACCGCTGTTAATGGCCGTTTGCGACGAAGAACCTGCTTTAAGCTCCTCTTTTATTCGCGAGAAAATAAGCACGTTTGCATCCACCGCCATACCTACAGTAAGCACAATACCGGCAATACCAGGCAAGGTAAGCGTAGCGCCAAACATAGACATAACGGCCACAAGCACCATTAAGTTAACCGCAAGCGCCAAGTTGGCAAAAAAGCCAAACACTTTGTAGAACACCATCATAAAGATAAGCACTAGCACCAAACCTAGCTGTACCGATTTAACACCCAGGTCGATATTCTCTTGCCCCAACGAAGCGCCAATGGTGCGCTCTTCTACGAATGACATAGGGGCAGCCAACGCACCAGCGCGAATATACAACGCCAATTCCGATGCTTCTTCTGGTGAATCTAAACCGGTAATTTGGAATCGCTTGCTCAGCGCTTCGTTAATATTCGCCAAGCTAACCATTTTAGGGTTGGGTACTTGCTCTGTAACAATTACAGTTTCACCCGCTTCGTTAACTTCTTCTCGTACTTTGGTATCGTATTCAATTAATACAATCGCCATACTCTCATTTACGTGCTTACGGGTTTTACGGTGCATTAATCCTGCACCCTTGCTGTCTAGCGATATGCTCACCATGGGCGAGTTTGATTGATCATCAAACCCTGGGGTTGCGCCAGTTACGTTTTGCCCAGTTACAAACGGGCGCTTTTCTAACCAAGCACCACCATATCGCGCTTGTTTTATCTCATCGCGAAACTCAAAATGCTCTTTTTGCGAAGCTAAACCATCTTTAGGTGCCTCTAAGCGAAATTCTAGGTTAGCGGTTTTGCCTAAGATCTTTTTAGCGCGTGCGGTATCTTGAATACCTGGCAACTGCACCACAATACGGTTGCGACCTTGCGTTTGCACCAGCGGCTCAGAAACACCAATTTCGTTCACACGGTTACGCAACGTGGTTAAGTTTTGCTGCACTGCGTGCTTTTCTTTTTCGCGAATGTAAGCGTCACTCGGAACAGCAGTAACAATATACTTGCCGCCCCTTTCTGTTCTTTTCGTTTCTAATTCACTTAATTCTTTTTTCAGCAGCAAGAGTACATCTGTACGTAAATCATCTGAATCGGCAGTAATTACAATCTCACCATCGGTTAAACGAGTACTTACACCGTACAATTTTTCTTTGCGTATTAAGCCGCTAATGTCATCTTCGAAGCCTTCCATTTCTTTAGCTAATACAGATTCTGTATCCACCTCTAACAAGAAATGCACACCGCCCGCCAAATCCAAGCCCAAACTCATTGGGCCTGCGCCCAAGTCAACCAGCCATTGCGGTGTGGTTGGCGCTAGGTTAAAGGCCACTACGTAGTTTTCTTGGCTTAAAGCACGCTGCACAATGGTACGCGCGCGAAGCTGATCATCTTGCGTAGCAAAGCGAATAAGTGCAGATTTTTCGCCGGCTTCGGCGCCAAAATACTGAATGCCGTTTTCTTCAAGCGCTTTGGTAGCAGTATTGAGTGCGTTAGCATCTACCTCTACACCAGAGCGGATACCGGAAATTTGTATAGCGGGGTCGGGAACGTAAATATTAGGCAACGAATAGAGAAACCCAATAACCACGACAGCTAGGATGAGCAAATATTTCCAAAGCGGGTAGCGATTCATGACTGGTCCTAATGCGGCCAAATGGCCTTCAGTTCTTATAAAAATAACGTGAATGTTAGCGGCTTCTTCCGAGCCGGCTAAAAGTATAAAGCGGCGGGATTATACAGCTTAATAAGGGTGCCTGCCGCCCAATTCAAGGCTTAGCCTTAGCTTTGCGTCGCAATTGCAGGCCGCTCTTTACCTTGACGAGCATAAAAATGGCTTACATATTGCGCCAACTCGCCCTTCCCTATAGCTGCACGCAACTCACTCATTACGGTTTGATAATGGCGTAAATTGTGGATTGTATTCAGCTGGGCACCTAAAATTTCGCCACATTTATCTAAATGATGTAAGTACGCGCGGCTAAAGTTTTGGCAGGTGTAGCAATCGCAGGTTGGGTCCAGCGGGCCGGTATCGTGCCTGTGCTTCGCGTTGCGTATTTTTACCACACCAGCCTGAGTAAACAAGTGACCATTGCGCGCATTGCGTGTAGGCATCACACAATCGAACATATCTATACCGCGGCAAACACCTTCAACTAAATCTTCTGGCTTACCCACACCCATTAGGTAGCGCGGCTTATCGGCTGGCATCTCGGTTTTTAAGTGATTCAAAATGCGCAACATATCTTCTTTGGGCTCGCCCACTGAAAGCCCACCAATGGCATAGCCATCAAAGCCAATTTCGGTTAACCCTTTGAGGGATTCGGAACGCAAGCTCTCATGCATACCGCCCTGCACAATACCAAATAAAGCCGATGGGTTATCGCCGTGGGCATCTTTACTGCGCTTAGCCCAGCGTAAAGAGAGCTCCATAGACACTCGCGCCTCGTGCACGGTTGCTGGGTACGGCGTGCACTCATCGAATATCATTACAATATCTGAGCCCAAATCGCGCTGCACTTGCATAGCCTTTTCTGGGTCTAGGAATACTTCACTGCCGTCAATTGGCGAGCGAAACTTCACGCCCTCTTCGCTAATTTTGCGCATATCCCCGAGGCTAAACACCTGAAAGCCGCCAGAGTCCGTAAGAATTGGCCCCTGCCACTGAATAAAATCGTGCAAATCACCGTGCGCCTTTACAACCTCTGTGCCCGGCCGCAGCATAAGGTGAAAAGTATTACCTAAAATTATTTCAGCTCCACTATCAACAATATCTCGGGGCAACATGCCTTTAACCGTACCGTAAGTGCCCACCGGCATAAAAGCAGGTGTTTGAACAGTTCCGCGAGAAAAAGTGAGCTGACCGCGACGTGCATCGCCATCGGTTGTGGTTAATTCAAATTTCATTTTATTTCTTCTTTACAGGCTTCGGCGTTGTGCGTAATAAACATGGCATCGCCATAACTAAAAAAGCGATAGCACTGCGCCACCGCCTGCTGATAGGCGTTCATTGTGTGCTTATACCCTGCAAAAGCAGAAACGAGCATAAGCAAGGTAGATTCAGGTAAATGGAAGTTGGTTACCAATGCGTCCACCACCTTATATTGGTAACCCGGGTAAATAAAAATATCTGTATCACCCTGATAAGGCTCTACCACACCGTTTTGCGCGGCGGTTTCTAAGCAGCGCACGCTGGTGGTGCCCACAGCAATAACGCGCTTGCCAGCCGCTTTAGTGGCTTTTATAAGGTCGCACACCTCTTGGCTTACATGCATCACTTCTGAATGCATATGATGCTCGAATATATTATCCACACGCACAGGCTGAAAAGTACCCGCGCCTACATGCAAGGTAACAAACGCTTGCTGTACGCCTTTATCTTTAAGTTTTGCTAGCAGGACATCATCAAAATGCAGACCTGCGGTGGGGGCAGCAACCGCTCCTTTTTGTGTGCCATAAACAGTTTGGTAACGCTCTTTATCGTCCGCTTCATCTTCCCTATCTATGTAGGGTGGCAACGGCATATGGCCAATATTCTCAAGCACATCTAGCGCGGTGGTGTCGGCGGGAAAGCGCAGCTCAAACAACGCCTCGTGGCGCGCGACCATCTCTACCTCGGTGCCATCTTGCAAAATAATAATTGAGCCAGGCTTGGGGGCTTTACTTGAACGCACATGCGCCAAAATACTGTGCGCATCCAATATGCGCTCTGCCAAAATCTCTAACTTGCCACCAGATGCCTTTTGGCCAAATACGCGCGCGGGTATAACGCGCGTATTGTTAAACACCATCAAATCGCCCTCTTCCACCAAATTTAACAAGTCAGGGAACTGCTTGTGCGCCAATTCACCACTCGGCCCGTCGAGCATCAGCAAGCGGCTGCCCGTACGTGTTTCAGTTGGGCGGCGAGCGATAAGCTCATCGGGTAATTCGTAGGAAAAATCTTGACGACGCATGGACTAAAACCAACACAACAAAATAGGTGGAAAGGTAAAAAATTAAGGCCGCAAGGGTAATGGAAAACCACTATTAATGCCATAAAGAAGCCCACTTAGCACACCCAAGGCCCCAGGTTTTACCCCATCGCCCCCACTTGCACCCGCCAAAACGAGCAATAAACAACCAGCCGAGCTAATATTCAACCTAACAGCCAAATACTTACCATAAAACAGTAATAATCTGTTGACCCAACCAAAACCGCTGTTATAATTTCGCGCCTTGACGCAGTGGCGGATAACGCTAACAGCGAGAAAGAATTGCTTTACCAAAACAGTGAAATTGGTAGACGACGTGCAGGATGCACAAGTGTCGCGAAAGGCAGGAGCCTGAGAGCGACCACAGGGTTGAGTGCGAAGCACTGACAACTTCGACAGTTGCGCGCCCTACTCACTAAAGAATTAATGCCAGAGTGGTGAAATTGGTAGACGACGTGCAGGATGTACGAGTGTCGCGAAAGGCAGGAGCCTGAGAGCGACCACAGGGTTCAGTGCGAAGCACTGACAACTTCGACAGTTGCGCGCCCTACTCACTAAAGAATTAATGCCAGAGTGGTGAAATTGGTAGACACAGGGGATTCAAAATCCCCCGCCCTTAAAAGCGTGCCGGTTCGAGTCCGGCCTCTGGTACCAAACAACAAAGCCTCGCTAATAGCGGGGCTTTTTTGTTTATGCAAAGACCCAATACTACTTAATTGATGCGTACAAGTAATAGGCATCCATCAACACCCCCCCCTTCAAACCACCCCGACCTTTACATCGTCCTATAACTGTAAACTCTATCAGCCGGTCAACTCAGGTAGCCACATATGAAACCAACCCTAGAAGAAATTTGGTTTGTATACGACGGCGAATGCCCCATATGCCAGATGGGCGCCACGCTATTTAAAGTAAGGGATGCCGTTGGCATGTTGAATACTGTGGATGCGCGCACTGAGTTAAATCACCCTGTATTACAAGAAATTAACGCCGCTAAGCTCAACCTAGACGAAGGCATGGTAATTAAGTACAAAGGGAGACTGCACCAAGGCGAGCAGGCGCTTAGCCTAATGGCAGAAATTGGCGCTAAGGGCGATGTGTTTAACGGCTTAAACAGGCGGTTATTTAGAAATAGCGCGTTGGTGAAATTGAGCTACCCAATTATGCGACTAGGTAGAGATATAGCAATAACCCTTAAGGGAGCTGGCAAGATAAATAATTTAGCAAAGTGAGCTGCCCCAGCGCATTTAGCGCTGGCGCAGCCAGCTTGTAGGGTTTAACGACTAAACTAATAGTCTATTTCTGTTTCGTCTTTAAGCAGACCCATCACTCCCGTGACGGTTCTTATCCAAATAATGTCACTGTCTTCGCGTATTAGTTGCCCCGCCATTTTGTACTCAAACCTTGGAGAAGCAAAACTCGACAACACGGTTATTTTTGGCTCTTGCTCTAACTGTGCCGTTGGCTCGTGGGCCAGCACAGCCAAAATAGAATCAAACCCTTTTGCCACAGATTCTTGCAACGCTAATTGCTGGCTTGCGCTTAAGCTCGCCAACTCATCTGGGCTATACGATAGCGGTAGCTGAGCGATGTAACGCACCGGAATACGATCTACTTTGCCTGCGCGCTCGATATACACACCACACCCTATACCGATTGTATCTTCCTTGGTTTTTACCACATGAAGGTAGGGGCTTAATTGCACCAGCGCGTTAGAGTTGCGCAAGGCTATTCCCGCTCGCTGCGCGGCAGCACTAAACTCGGCGACAGGTACTAGGTTAATTTTGCCCTTAAGCTGCGCCACCTCACCATTGGTTTTGCTTTCGATCATTTTAACGTTGGCGGCAACACCCAGCGGGCCCATAAGCCCCAAACCGACTCCACCGCCACCAAACGATTGAATGTAAACAATGTTACCACTGGAATCTAAGTGTTGGACCATGTGATTGGTTTGATCAAGCGCCGCAACACGAGTGAGACTTGCAGCCTTACTAGCGCCAAGCTCGGGGATGTGCTGCTGCGGCAGCGAGGCGCATGCACCTAAAAGCGAAACAGCGGTCAGAATTAAAATTATTTTTAGTTTGTTCATACCTATACCTACTTTGTTATTGATGCCCAGATTTAGTGGGTGTAGGTAGAGACACCTGGCGGCAAGACTCCCTCCAATTAATTTTAATGCCTTTAGACAAATTATTCGTAGCGGAGGAACAAGTTGGCCGTGAGCCGTCCTTGTTGCGGCGAAACAAATACATCTCTTTCTTCTTTAATTAAGCCAGAGTGCAATAAATTACCGGGATAGATTAACAGCCTATTCTGTCGATAAGGGACACTACCGATGGCTGTAAAATGAGGGCTTTCTAGTGAATGATAGCCCTTAAATTCAGAAGCACTATTTACTTCCAAGCTTTCTAATTCGGTGGCGTAACAAGCCTTCCTCCGTTCATCCACCGTTTCGAATTGCGTTTTATTATGCTTAAAAAATGCTGTACCTCCGAAATCACCTTCGGCCAAATACAGCATTACTGCGAAAGACGACGGTGAATTATGATCGTAGTGAGGTATACGCTGCTTAAAACTTAAAGCAACACTAGGGCTGGATACCATCGAGAAAAAAGCAGCATAGGGTTTACACTGCAATTTGCTTACACCATCGTATTCCCCTGCAATAGCTATCTTTGCATAACTTAAAAATGTCTCTCCAAAATCGCGAAACATTCCTGCTTGTAGGCCAGGGTAAATATTCCCATTTTGCACATTAAACTTGGCATTAACTCGAACACTTTCGCAGATTTTATCTATATATTTAAACATGTTATCTACGATTATTATTGGTGTTTTTTCGGTACCAACGAACTCTTTTCGCACACAAATATTTTCGCTCAGTTCCAGCATATCAGCCTCTGCCCCCTCAGTGCCTGCCCCCCTCACTCTTGAGCGAACGCAGCACAATACTGCGCAATGTAATCTTTATGAGCAGGCAACGCTTTCACACTTATTTCAGTCGAGTTTCGCAGGCCATTTAAGAAATGAGCCTGCTCGTCCTCTGTCATTTGATTTGCTATCGGGTGGTACTCTTGCGGCATAACCCCCTGCCCCATCATTACTTGAATCCAGGAGTTCTCACTAAATAACTCACCCTCTGTTCTAAAAACTCTACCGGTTTGCTTAAACAGCTCAATTCGGTGAGCCAATGAACTGGGCACATCCATAGCTTTACAATATCTCCAAAAAGGTTGGTCAGCCCTATTTGTCACCTTGTAATGCAAAATAATGAAATCTCTAATAAATTCTATTTCAGACTTCGACTGCTTGTTATACTCATCTCTCAAAGTTGGGGCAATTCCATTAACAGGAAACAACTGCAATAAGCGTATTATGCCTCGCTGAATTAAATGAATACTGGTGGATTCTAAAGGCTCTAAAAACCCACTAGATAAACCTATGGCAACACAGTTTTTCACCCAACTTTTACGGCGCTGACCAGTTTTAAATTTTATTATTTTAGGTTCAGTTAACGGTTCGCCGTCTAGATTATTCAGCAAAGTATGTTTTGCATTCTCATCAGACAGATATTTGCTGCAATACACCAACCCATTGCCCACCCTATGCTGTAATGGGATTTGCCACTGCCAACCTGCTTCTCTAGCAATTGATCGGGTATAAGGTGGCAAATCACTCCCACCTTTAGTTTGGACTGCTACTGCACTATCGCATGGCAACCAATGGGACCAGTCATCAAAGCCGGCATGTAACGCCCCTTCCACTAGTAGCGCACGAAAGCCGGTACAGTCTATAAATAAATCCCCTGCCAGTGTCTCTCCACCCGCAAGCGCTAGACTAAAAATATTACCGCTCTCGGGGTCCACATTCACCCGATCAATCTTACCCTCGACCCGTTTAACACCATGACGCTCAGCCAAGCCCCGCAAATAAACAGCGTATTGCGAGGCGTCCATATGGTAAGCATATTTCAAGGGCTGCCCACCTCCATGAGCAAACTTATTTTGTTTTGCCGCCAACACTTCTGGGCAGTAACTGCCATAGTCGGCCTTATACCCTTCAGCTAGTCCGCGTTGCCAAAAATGTTGAAATGTAGAAGCCCAACAATCTCGCCCCGTGGTGCCAAAGGAGTGAAAATAATCCTCACCAACATCTCGCCAACTCTCAAAATTAATACCTAACTTAAATGTCCCTCTTACCGCCCTCATGAACTCAGCTTCATCGATACCAAGTAAACGGTGAAATGTTTGAAGCGGTGGAATGGTGGCCTCCCCGACCCCAACTGTCGATATTTCTTCTGACTCTACTAAGGTAATAGATAAATTCTTACCCAACAGTTTCGCGATTGCTGCAGCAGCCATCCAGCCAGCGGTACCACCACCTGCAATTACTACGTTTTTTATTTTGTTATTCATACAGGTCACCCTAATAATTCGCGACAATCATTACCACACACTCAATTTTTTACATCCAACCGCTTACTTAAAAACTGACACAATTTCTTTATTTGTTCACCATCGTTCGCACCCAACACACCACGTGTTGATTCTGGAATATGACTAAATGTTTGATCACTTGAAAATAAGTAGTAATCAAACAATCGCTTCCAAATGATTCTTTTTTCTTCTGGAAGCTGCCTGATGGCCATCAACCCATGTAGTAACGCATCAGATGGTGGAACGTGTACATCAATATCATTCCACCAATAGTTCACTAGAACGTTGCAAGCGTCTAACCCCTCGACGTGATGCCACCACATGCTAGGTATATACAAAGCATCACCAGGCTCAAGATCAACAACCAAGGCACTTTTCGCGGCTTTTATAAAATTGGGAAATTTGATGGGGTCTGGGTTATGAAAATCGACCAAACTAATTGCTTGCCCTGCAGGTGTAAAATCCACAGGCCCAATATACAAGTTTTCCAACTGCTCGGGCGGGAACAAAATAAATCGTCTTCGTCCAACAACATTACAAGCAATATTTTCTGGCACATCATAGTGCGCAGATATTCGAGTACGATTTCCAAGCCATATGCTAGCTGCAGGGTTATCCACCCCAAAGGTGAGTCGGTTTTCTACACTAAAATCAGGTAAGCACTTTTCTATAGATGCTGTTGCGACATACAACAAGGGGGCATCTTTAAGCTTAGCCAAGGTAACGAGTTGCGCCAATACGCTATCCAAGCGCCTGCTTACCGGATTGCAGTTTAAAGCGCGGAAATCATCGCTGTAAAAAACTCGCCCTTTTGTACTTTGGGGTCCTTCCCAAGCCACAACTTTGTGACCGCTATAAAAACTAGACAGATAGTTAACCGCGCTATGCACTGAAGCTCTGGCTTCTTGCACTACAGGCCAGCTTTTAACCAAGCCCCTCATCACCATAGGCGAGTTACGATGTGTGAATTTCATACCTGCATCGAACCCATTTAGCTCTGACACAGGAGTTGATGCTCCTATTAGGTGTTCATAGGTATACGTATTCAAGTGTTCACCCCGCCAACCAAAGCTAGCTAAATCTTCGTTTAGTTAGGTCTGAAAAATTAGAGAGTGAAGCAATAACCATATAGATAGATTTTAAATACCCACTATCTAGCAATTGAGCTAAAACGGCATTACTCACATTTTGCAACGCGTCTTCTTTTACCGTGTAGAAGCCAGATAAAGTATGTTTAGTTCCATCAGAGTTCAAAAACTCACCTGAGAACGCCTCCAGCAAGCTATTATTTTCTAGCACAGAAAAGAAATCACGACTGGCTTCCATTCCCGCATGAATGTCTCCTAACACTACACTTATTCTTTTCAAATACTCTGTTGGCTCGCCGTCATCATCAAATACTCTTTCGCCCGTTTTGACGCCTACACGAGGGCTATCTGCGTCCAAATGAATAACCGTATTTTTATTCTCATACCCTTCGGCCAATTGATTTTGAAACCCAACCAAGAACGGTCTAGCCTCTATGGTTAGTGGGACATACCCAGCATCCCAACGATTACCTTTTAAAAAAAGATTTTCGCCATTTTCTAGACCGAATAGCGCCAACGCATACCAGACATTTTCTTGCTCATTTTTTTTAAAAACAATGGGAAAAGCAGACTGCGCAGCTTGAAACTCGAATGGAAATATGGGAGTCGCCATAACATTGTCCCCATAAGCCACCCCCCAATCTCTCGCCACCAACAAATCTTTATGATCTTTCTTATTAAGCAATTCATATTTAGGCATAATTATTTCTCTTCTATTTATTGTTTTTTTGGCAAACCTACAGCTGCAATACTCTCGAGCAACTCTTTATTAGTTGGCAGGCCATTTAATAGCTTCTTCGCTTGCGCTTTATTTTCTTCAACTAAAGCCATTGCGGCAGAACGCAGCTTTTCATTTTTGTGAGAATCACTGTAACGCTCAAAATAAGTACCACTCAATATGTATAAATAACTAGCGGCAGGGAACACCTCATCCACCTCGGGGAAATCATGCTTGTTGGGTGATCGATACTTCCACTTATCTAATAGCTCTTCCAATCTTGGGCATTCTTTAACACTTTCGGTATTAGCTAACCAGTATTCGCTATCCCTGCGATCCGACAGGACATAATGTAATTTTAGAAAATCGATAACCCTATCCCACTTATAGTGAAAACTTTCATTATAACGGCGACAAATAGGCTCCATTTGCGAAGCTGTATACGGAAAATCATCCCTTATTTTTTTTGCTGCCAGCTCTACCATCGCTAGCGCTGAGGCCTCTAACGGCTCTATAAAACCGGATGACATTCCAACAGCTACGCAGTTTTTAACCCAGAACTCCGAACGCACGCCTGGAGTGAATTCAAGCTCTCGTATATTTAAATCGTCGACGCTTTCAACCCCGCAAGATTTACTAATATAATCAACAAGACCTGTGTATATTTCTTCTTTAGTCCCGTAACGACTAGAGTACACATATCCAATGCCTTGTCGCGTGGGCAAGCCTATATCCCATATCCACCCGTACTTTTGCGCGGTTGAGCGTGTGCACGACGCTATAGCTTGATTTTCAATCTGCCTAGGAACTTGAACAGCCAGCGCTCGATCGTTAAAGAGGACTTTATCTTTAGCAATTAGCGGAACGCTATAATGCCCACCAATTAAAAGTGAATTGGAACCTGTGCAATCAATAAAAAAATCACCGATTATTGCGCCATTAACACGAGTGTTAATAGCTATAATATTAGTATCTCTCTCACCATCAACAGATATAACATGATCTTGAATATATTCCACACCCAGCACTTGGGTACAATGCTGCTTCAGAAATTCACCAAATTTTCCAGCATCTAAGTGATAGCCGTAATTGACAACAGCTGCGAATTCGGGCGTTATTTTTTGCTTAGGCGCTAAGCCCTCATCGCACAGCAATGCCTGCGATCCAGCAAAATAAGCGAAGTCTGTTTGCCTACCTGTACTATTCCATAAATCAGCTAAATCCATGTCGTAATAGCGATTCGGAATTGAAAAAGGATGGAAATAATTATCACCTTCGCAGTTATTTCTCCAATTGATAAATTGAGAGCCTTGCTTAAAAGATACATCACACGCAGTGATGAACTTAGACTCCGATACTCCCATAGTAGATAACGTTTCACGCATCGTTGGCCAAGTACCTTCACCAACACCAATTGTGGCAACATCTGGTGATTCGATTAATGTAATGGAAACATCTGCCCCACTACCTATTTTGCCATGCTTTGCAGCAAGTATACCTGCAGTTAACCAACCAGCAGCACCACCACCAACAATAACTACGCGCTTAGTAAGCTCTCTCATTTAACACCTTGTACCCAACAAACACTCATTTAATTCTAATGCATCTCCATCGCAATAGGGACTTCGCTTAGCTTCCCAAAGAATAGGCAACAAGGAAAGCAAATTCATGTTTTTTAGTTAAAAAAAAATGCCACTGTTTCCAGTGGCATTTAAAGGTAGTTACAACTTTTTAGAATTAGAAAGTGTAACGAGCACCAATGTTATAACGAGGACCACCTTCAACAGCTTGCATCATAGTCGTTTTGTAGCGGCCATATAAACGCTGCGTTTCATTTGTAACGTTTATGCCCTCCGCAAACACAGTGAAGTTATCATTAATATCATAGCTCGCATTGATATCAACCTGTTGATACTCTTCGTTTTGTAGCGGGTTTCCATGACCGACGTCTGTGGCTACCAAGAATGCACCGCGCCAGTTCCAAGCTACACGCACCTGTAAGCCATCTTTATCATAGAAAGCAACCAAGTTACGGGTATTACTCAAACCAGGCAAAGCAAACTGCTCATCAAATACAGTAGCATCGTATTCAGCATCACTATCTACCACAGTAAAGTTCAACAAGGCACCAAAGCCATTGTCTAGAGTATGCTGAACAGCGAACTCCATACCCGTAATATTAGCTTTCTTTTCGTTAAACGGCTTGGATACATCAAATTCGATTAAATTATCTGAATCGATTGAGTGAATTAGGCCACTTGACTCAGTTGTGGATTCGGGGAAATTGTCGAAGATGTATTGACGAATCGCAACGTTATCTGCCCCTTCCGATGCTAATGCTTCAGCAAAACGTGCGCCATCTGCTGGATTACGCAAACCAAAGAAGTTTTCTGTTTCGGTGTGCGTACCAATAAAGTTTTCCACATCTTTATAGAATGCACCAGCTGACACATAACTTGCTTCACCAAAGTACCACTCAGCAGACAAGTCGAAGTTCTTAGACTCATGCGGTAGCAATGATGGATCACCACTGCTAGCAGTTGCATAAGTAGCGCGAACTTCGTTGATTGAAACGCCACCTTTAATATGATTATAAGTTGGACGCGCAATTGTTTTAGAGAAAGACGCTCGAACAATCACATCTTCTACCGGAGCCAAACTAACATCTATATTTGGTAAGAAGTTAGAATAACTACCTTTAAAGTCGGTGTAAGCACTATCACCACTGCTCACCAAAGCAAATTCGTTAGCAGAAACCCAATCTACCCCAGAGTATGCTGGTACCATTGCACTTGCGGACACGTCGGTCTCTTCGTAGCGAACACCGGCGGTTACCTTCGTTTCCATTCCAGCTACTTCAAATTCCATGTTAGCTTGCACGTAACCCGCCAACATAGATTCGCTTACACGCTCATCTGTAGTCCAATCTTCTGTCACACAGAATTCACCAACACAAGGCCAAATATTTGGGCTGGTACCCGATTCGTCCGTTGGCGCAGCAAACGCAGCTACAGCCGCAGCGGCTTCTTCAAAACTGAATGAGTAGTAACGATCATAAATATTAAACTCACTACCGTCAGCTAGTGTACCAGTACCAGATAACGAATCCATACGACCAGTAATAGACTCCGCAGTAAACAATGAATCTGGGATGTCATCAACTGTACCCTCGCCACCCCAAGTATCACGCTGTGCAGTCATCATTACAGCTTTAACATCATTTTCGGTAGAAGAAACACCAAAATCTACACTCTTAACAACACCTTCATCGAAGGTGTAAGAGCCTTTCAATTGAACCTGAGAAATATCGTTGGTGAACTGACTGTTGCGTAAAGAACTACCAGTTACAGTGAAGGTAGACGGAGCATCAGTAGTGCCTTCAGCCAAAGCTACATCCCAAACAGGAAAGTCTTGACGGAAATCCACTACAGTAGCAACACGGTTTTGGTTAGCCATTGTCAATACAGAGCTATTGCCATAGGGGCTAGCCGCTTCCGAATGCGCTTTAGAGTTATGATAATCCAACTCTAATGACAAGTTATCTGTTGCATCCCATTCGATATTTAAGCCAACAGAATTATTCTCATTGACTTGACCAAAACGCGCTGCCGAGAAAGTTAAATCGCAACATGCTGTTGAAGAGTAAAGCTCTGGGTAATACTGACCAGCGCTACCTTCAACGAATTCGTTATTGGTTGCATTTAAACCGTTACCTTCCCAAAACCAAGCACCAACCATATTCGAGCTAGACAACACTTCTTGCTCAGAGTAGGTGTAATCCAATGTAGCAGTAATATCTTCAGATGGGCTGAACTGCAGCACTAATTGGGCATTATCTCGCGTGCGCTCAAAGTCGGTGAAGTTGTACTCGAAGTTTTGCGGGCGAGATAACTGCGCTGTCGAAGGGTATGCATCCGCACCTTCGCCAACAAAGCCACCATTCCAACCGTCACCAGGCACAACACTTTGCGTGTGGTAGCTACCAACGGTAGCTGCATCACTTGCACCTTCACGCTCTTGATGACTGATAGCCAAAGACACACCAACAGTATCATCTAAAAACGTATTGCTAATTAATGCCGATATTTCTGGCGCTAAAGAGGCATCTTCGCGCGAAGTATCGTATACACCTTTTACGCCTGCCGTTAGCTTGAAGCCCGCATTATCTAAAGGGCGAGCAGTTTTAATATTTACGGTTGCACCGATACCACCTGTAGGTATATCGGCTCTTGAAGTTTTATACACATCCACTCCAGCAACCGACTCTGATGCTAGGTTACTAAAGTCAAACGAGCGCGATGAGTTAATGCTTGTACCTTGCAACCCAGAAGTAGGCATCTGACGCCCGTTAAGAGTAACAAGGTTAAAATCTGGACCTAAACCGCGGGCGGTAATCTTTTGACCTTCGCCGTTAGAGCGATCGATTGAAACACCAGTAATTCGCTGCAAAGATTCTGCCAAGTTGGTGTCAGGCATTTTACCAATATCTTCTGCTGATATTGAATCTACAACACCTTGAGCATCGCGCTTAATATCCATTGCACGCTGCAAACTTCCACGAATACCAGTAACAATAACTTCCTCTAAAGTGTTATCGGCAGCATTATCTTGAGCGTATACAGGAGAGATTGTTGCTGCACCTACTACCATAGAAACGGCAGCGGCGAGCTGGGTTTTTTTAAAAATATTGTAATCCATATCTCTGATCCGAGTTATTTGTTTATTGTCAGTTTTCTCACTTAGTGTAAGCGCTTACAAAACTAGCTCTAAAAAAAGCGCTCAAAGGCGCGGGAAGTTTTATGTAAGCGCTTACAAGTTATGCCAATAAAAATGTGATGTCAAGCACCAAACAAAAAGGATTAGGTGCCAAACCATTTAACAATATGAGGGGGAATAAAATGCGATGAAGCGCCCTTGGCGCGCGACAAAAACACCAAGGGGTTATTGATTTTTAACTATAAGACAAATCGAACAAGACTAAACTTTTGCGACTGATTCTCGTTCAACCAGCGTGGGCTCGAAGTGATTTAAAACCTCTATGTTTTTATTATTGTAAACCGTTTTTAAAACCCATTTTGCAGCCATAGAAGCCATCTGCCCCACCGGGTAATTGATGGTAGAAAGCTTGGGGTAAACATATTCGGCATACTTTACATTATCGAACCCCATTATCGATAAATCTTGCGGAAGCGATAGTCCCAGATCACGCGCGGCAGACATGGCACCCGCCGCCATCTCGTCGTTTGCGCAAAAAACGGCACTAAACTTAGCGCGCTGCTTGAACAGGTACTGCAAGCCTGCTTGCCCGCCTGCCTCTTGATAATCACCCTCGTAAATAAGGTTTTCATTAAGTTTTATTTTGTGTTCATTTAGTGCTGCCTCGAACCCACCCAACCTATCTTGCGCTTCTTTTTTCCACAGCGGCCCAGATATGTATGCCACTTTCTTATGTCCCATTTTCGCAAGGTGGGACGCTGCCAAATAGCCTCCCATGTGGTTATCAAGGGTTATGCAGTTTTTGGCGAGGCCGTTAATTTTTCTACCGAGTATAAATACGGGCGTGCTGCGCTTAGAAAGCTCAAGCAAGTATTTATCAGATACCGACTCCACCCATAACACTAGCGCATCGCACTTTCTGCTTAATAGGAATTCGATAGCTTCTTTTTCTTCGGCAGCATCACTGTGGCCCGCAGCAATAATGGCATGCACATCGGCATTGCGCAGCTCTGACTCTATGGCACTCATCATCATGCCGTAAAAAGGGCCGTGTAGCTCTGAAATTAATACGCCCACGCTACCAGATTTGTTAGAGGCCAACCCCTTAGCAATGGCGCTTGGACGATAGTCCAACGCCTCCATGGCTGCAGTTACCTTTTGCTTGGTTTTATCGCTTACGCGTGCATTGTTGTTCATTACACGCGAAACGGTTGCCAAAGACACACCAGCTAGTTCCGATACGTCGTAAATTGTTGCCATATAACACTCAATGATTGTTGCTTCCTGCAGACCATAATTTGCAGTCAGTAATTAGTTTACAGTTTTTAAATTTAGCGCTTGCTGAATACGCGCCACCTCATCGTTGTTTAGGATATACCAACGCATAGCCCAAGCCACAAGCAGAGAAAACACCGCTGGGAATACGGTAAATGACAGCAAAATACCGTGCAATGTATCTGGCGTTTGGGCGGTATCTGCTTGGTAGCCGTAATAGGCCAATAGCCAGCTAGCTACTGCCCCGCCTAACGCTAGGCCAAGCTTGATGAAAAAAACGACGGAGGAATATACCATACCCGTTATGCGAATACCGGTCTTCCAGTGACCATAATCGACGGTATCGGCCATTTTTGCCCACAGTAAAGGGGTGGCCATCTGTAGAAAAAAGCACCATAAAACATACAGCACAAAAGCAGCAACTACCTGCGCTTGCCCCACGAAATATGCCGCAGCGCACAAAACTGCCGCGATAATTTGCAGCGCTATATAAGCCTTAACCTTGCATACACGCTTACTTAGCGGCTGGGCTAACGCGCAACCCACTATGTTGCCTATCATGCCCAATGTAACAAACGCTGTTACCAGGTCTTCGCGTAATAAATAGTACTTAACGTAGTAAATCGCCAAAGTGGAACGCATTACCATACCAATAAGCAAAAAGAACGCTGCTACGCATAGCACTCGCCATTGGTCATTTACCCACATTAGGGATAAGTCTTTAAACAAGCTCGTTTTCTGCTGGGGCGGCGGCGCAATACGCTCTTTGGTACCAGCAAAACACAATAAAAATAGTATTACCCCCAGTGCACTCATAGCCGCAATGGTGAGCTGATAGCCAAGCGCCTTATCGCCCTTACCAAAAAACTGCACAAGAGGCAGCGTTGCTGCAGTAACAATTAGGCCGCCCAGCATGCCAAATACAAAGCGGTAAGATTGAACCGAAACACGTTGTTTTGGGTCTGCAGTTAGCACCCCACCCAATGCGGAATAAGGAATGTTTATAGCCGTATACGCCATCATTAATAGTGCGTAGGTAGCATAGGCATAATACACCTTGCCATCTTCACCTAATTCGGGAGTAGTAAATGCCAAAACACTTATCAAACCGAACGGTACGGCCAACCAAAGTAAATAGGGCCTAAACTTACCCCATTTAGTATTTGTTCTGTCTGCCAAGCCCCCCATTAACGGGTCGGTTATTGCATCTAATACCCGCACCACTATAAACATGGTGCCTACCACCGCCGGCGAAATGCCAAAAATATCGGTATAGAAGAAGGCAAGAAACAGCATAACGGTTTGAAACACTATGTTACTGGCTGTATCGCCCAAGCCGTATGCTACTTTTTCTTTTACTGACAACATATGTATTAACTCTTTTATTTTGATACTAATTTAACGCTTATTTGTACTTACTTGCCCGCGTTTACTTAATTCTAGCCGCAATACTGTAGATGCCGCGGCTATTCTTTAAAGTTAAACACTTTGCACCTGTTGCCACCCTCCAATGTAAAAAGGTTGACCTTTAAAGGCTAAAGCTCTAGTCTAAATGTAAGCGCTTACATAAATAAACACAAGCGCTAAGGTTTAACAATAAAGCATACATTTACCGCTTTAGTTGGTATTTGGTTATATACAGCATTTTTGTATACCCCGAAAGTAACGAATTAAACACAAGTATAAGAGCAAGCATGAATAGACTTACACTACCGCCTTCTTCTCGTTTGCGCAGCAAAGAGTTTACCTTTGGTGTTGCAACGTCGTCTTACCAAATTGAAGGCGGCATAGATTCTCGCCTGCCCTGTAATTGGGATACGTTCTGTGAGCAGCCCAATACCATTATTGATAACACCAACGGCGCCATTGCTTGCGACCACATAAATAGATGGCAAGACGATATAGAACTTATTGCCAACCTAGGGGTAGATGCCTACCGCTTTTCTATTGCGTGGGGCCGTGTTATTAATTTAGACGGCAGCCTCAATAATGAAGGCGTTACATTTTACAAAAATATTTTAACTAAGCTTCGCGAAAAGAATTTAAAAGCTTATATAACGCTATACCACTGGGACTTGCCACAACATTTAGAAGATGCTGGCGGCTGGCTTAACCGCGATACCGCCTACAAGTTTCGCGACTATGTAAACCTTATAACCCAAGCGCTTGATGACGATGTATTTTGCTACACAACGTTAAACGAGCCCTTTTGCAGTGCCTACCTTGGCTATGAAATTGGTGTACACGCACCGGGTATAAAAGACTTAGCCAGTGGGCGCAAAGCCGCACACCATTTATTACTTGCCCATGGCTTAGCTATGCAAGTGCTGCGAAAAAACTGCCCCAATAGTTTAAGCGGCATAGTGTTAAACATGAGCCCTTGTTACGCCGGCAGCAACGCACAAGCAGATATAGATGCAGCAAAACGCGCGGACGATTTATTATTTCAGTGGTATGCACAACCGCTACTTACTGGCTGCTACCCTGATGCAATAAACAGCCTGCCAGACAATGCCAAACCACCTATTTGTGAAGGCGACATGGCGTTAATAAGCCAACCTTTAGATTATTTAGGCCTTAACTACTATACCCGCGCAGTATTTTTTGCCGACGGTAATGGCGGTTTTACCGAACAAGTACCTGAGGGTGTAGAGCTAACCGATATGGGCTGGGAAGTTTACCCGCAAGGCTTAACCGATTTACTAATAGACCTAAACCAACGCTATACCCTACCCCCGTTACTTATTACCGAAAACGGCGCAGCAATGGTGGACGAACTTGTTAACGGCGAAGTTAACGATATTGCCCGAATAAATTATTTTCAAACCCATTTACAAGCGGTACACAACGCCATTGAACAAGGTGTTGATGTACGCGGTTATTTTGCTTGGAGCCTAATGGATAATTTTGAGTGGGCACTGGGTTACAGCAAACGATTCGGTATTACCTATGTAGATTACCAAACACAAAAGCGAACGCTAAAAGCCAGCGGCCACGCATTTGCTGAGTTTGTCTCGAGTAGGAGCTAATTACTCCTGCATGCGGAGTTCCCCCTCTGCCCTCGCCCGCATTAGCGGGCTTTTTTCAATCTCTAAATTCTAATCTCTAAATTCTAATCTCTAAATTCTAATCTCTAAATTCTAATCTCTAAATTCTAATCTCTAAATTCTAATCTCTAAATTCTAATCTCTAATACCGAAACTCTAATCTCTAATCTCTCAGTTCTAAGTTCTAAGTTCTAAGTTCTAAGTTCTAAGTTCAAGTTCAAGTTCAAGTTTGTTTAACATTGGAATTAATCTCTGCTCAAAAAAAAGCGGCGCTATATTAGCGCCGCAAGGGGTAACAACACACCATTTAACGAGTTAATAACCTGTTGTTAGAGGGAATTTAAGAATGCGAGTAGAGCATCGCGCTCGCTATTGCTTAAGTTTTGGTACGCTTGCTTCGAGTTTTCACCTTCGCCACCGTGCCACAAAATAGCTTCTTCAATGGTGCGTGCGCGACCATCGTGTAAGTAGCTGTGATGTGGAGTACAGGTTTCGTAGCCATCTAAGCCAAAATCATCCCAGCCGCGACCACCTTCTACACCACCCGTAACACAAGCAGACAAACCTAAGCCCCAAAGCGGCGCGGTACGCCATTCGGCACCCGTTGCATCGCCTTCACCTAAGTTATCGGCCAAACCTGGGCCCATATCGTGCAGCAAGAGATCTGTGTAGGGGTGAATAGTTTGGCTGCGTAACTCTGCAAGCGGGTGATATTGCGATGTTTGGTAAGTGTCGGTATGACAACTCACACAGCCAGCATCGTTAAACACTTGCTTACCCTGTAGTACTTGCGCATCGTTGTAGTCTCGCTGTGGGCGAACACCCAGTAAAGAAACATACTTAACAAGGTTATCTAAATGCTCATCTGCTAGTTCCGCACCACTTGGGCCACAATCGTTTTGATTCGAGCCGCAATCTGGGTTGGGCATTACAGAGGTACGTACACCTATATCCGTATTAAACGCCGCAGCCACTTGATGCTTTACACTGCTGGTTGCTGCTTTGTAGCCAAAGCGACCTAAGCGGGTTTCACCGGTTACAGGGTCGATAGAGCGCTGCGCTTTACCGGAGATACCATCACCGTTCGCATCGTTCACATCTTCTTGCGCTAAAATTGCACTTTCTGGAATCGCTTCGAGCAAACCAATGCCATTTAGCTGTGGGGCAATACGCGCAGAGAAAGTGTCTGGCGTTATGCCGCTAAATGCATAGTTTGGTTTGCGCAAACCGTTTTCTTCGCTAAAGAATGCGATGGTTGGCGTGCCCTCGCTAGCGGCACCGTTGTTCGCTTCTGGCTGCAATACGCGCCCCATATCTGGATGCGGGTTACCATTTGCGTCGCCCACTTTAAACACCCAACGGTCTAACGGTTCACCAATACCCACAACCGGTGCACGACCATTGCGCTCGTGACAATCCGAGCAGCGGTCATTCACATAGTGCGGGCCTGCTTTACCTGGCATACCATCAAATACGCCGTTTTCTGCGCTCTCATCGTGCGTACCATCTACGTAAGATGTGTGGTGCACACGGCGACCGAGTACAAACGGCTGGCCATTATCAAAACCCAGGTTGGTTGCCATTTGCTGGAAGTGGCCATCTGGCTCGGCAGTCATTTGCACATGCAAAGTTGTATCGCCACCTAAACGCGCGTGCTCGGGCACAGGAATGGAATCTCGCTGCAAACGGTTGCCGCCTTGGAAAGCAACTTTATCGGTAACATCCCAAGGCACTAAGCCCTCACCCACAATGTAAAGGTAAGTGGTGCCGTAATAATTAGAGCGACCGCGAGGTAATAGCGCGGGGTCTAAAAATTGGCTGATTTCAAACTCCATTTTATCGCCAATTTGAATGGGACGACCCTCACGACAGTTAAAGCTAGATTCCTTCCAGTAGTGCGTGTGATCCACTTCGTTCATCACGCCATTGCCACAGTATTCAGCGAGCGTGTTGTTACCAATATAAAACCAGCGGTTTTCTGCTTCGGTGTCATCCAAACGCATTTGACTTACGATATTCATGCGAATGCTGCTGCCACCTTTCGCAACGTAATCCACTATTTCAATAGCAATAGTGCGATCTTCCCAATAGAAAGTAAGGTAGTGATCGTAAGCTTGGAAGTGGTTTTCTTTTGCGTGACGGTCGCGACCGCGATCTGAAATTCGCGTAACAAGCGCATCACCGCGATCAAAAGAAATAGCGCCTTCTAAGTTTGTGCTGGCATTATATAAAGGCACAATATTAGTTTGCGTTACAGGGCAACCCACTGCATTTACACTGGTACCCGCAGGGGTATTTGGACATTGATCACTTGAATCGTCCACACCGTCGTTATCGCTATCTGATGGTGGCTGAACCACTGGGCAGCCAACGGAATCAACCGATGTACCTGCAGGTGTATTTGGGCACTGATCATTAGCATCCGTAACGCCATCGTTGTCACTATCGGATGGTGGCTGTGTTACTGGGCAACCAACAGAATCGACAGCTGTGCCGGCGGGTGTATTTGGGCATTGGTCAGCACTATCACCTACGCCGTCGCCATCACTATCGCTACCCGCAGCAACTACGCTGTAGCTTACCGTTTCACTGTCGCGTGCACCGCCTAGTTCTGGGTCCCAATAGGTAACAAAGTAACTAATGGAGTCACCTGGGGCCAAGTCTGGCACGGTATATACATGCTTACCGTTTTCCAAACTCATGGACACATTCACTTGCCCACCGCCATTAACACTGTAATGCAACACTGCCCAGTCGGCGCCATTTACATAAAATTGCGCGCTGTTGGAATCTGACTGAGTCACACCAAATGGCTGTACAACTACCGGGCAACCGCTGGCGTCCACTTCGGTGCCGGCAGGGGTATTGGCGCAGTTGTCTTGGCTGTCTGGCACACCGTCGTTATCGCTATCGGGGTCGTTTACTGGCTCTAAGTGCAACCAATTAAGGTTAAAGCCGCCGGCATCTGCATTTACACGAATAGTGTAGGTACCCGTGCCTGCAACAAAACGCGCTACGTGCTGGGTTTCCCAATTTTGCCAACCACCAGTCGCTACAGCATTAGACCCACCCACAGCTTGACCAGAAATAGAAACGCTGTAAGCGCCATTGCCGCTTAACGATGCCACGCGTGCAGTTAGGTCATAAACACCTTCAATTAATTCAACCGAGTATTCCAACCACTCGCCAGTATCTGTCCAACCTACGTTGAATCCACCTTCGCTAGCGGCTTCAATATCCACATCATCAGAGCGGTATTGACCGCCATTGTTACCTGCAGATAGGTCGTGATAGGCCGCGTAATCTTCGGCTTCTATGTGCACGGGTACTGGGTCTACGACAATC
Source organism: Saccharophagus degradans 2-40 (assembly GCF_000013665.1). Classification (NCBI taxonomy): domain Bacteria; kingdom Pseudomonadati; phylum Pseudomonadota; class Gammaproteobacteria; order Cellvibrionales; family Cellvibrionaceae; genus Saccharophagus; species Saccharophagus degradans. The sequence continues at coordinate 1,802,275 of NC_007912.1, read as the reverse complement.
GCACAGCCATTAGCATCCACCTCTGTACCCGCTGGTGTATTGGGGCAGTTATCTTGGCTGTCAGGTACGCCATCGTTATCTGCGTCTGGCACGGGCTCAAAATGCACCCAGTTAATGTTATATCCAGCCACATCAGTACTAATGCGCAGAGTTTGTTGACCGCCATTTACCGTAATTTGGCCGACAACTTGAGTAACCCAGTTTTGCCAACCGCCAGTTGCAACTCCGTTAGAGCCGATTGTGGTGCCATCTAAACTAACACTGTACACACCAGTATCGGTATTTGAAGCAACACGAGCTGTAACGTCGTAGGTGCCCGCAGCGAGGTTTAAAGTGTAATCCATCCACTCGCCAGCATCAGTCCAACCGACGTTAAAACCACCTTCGCTTGCAGCTTCTATATCTACATCATCGCTGCGATACGCATTGCCAGAGTTGCCACTGGTTGTATCGTAGTAAGCTTCGTAGTCTTCCGCTTCTACCGTTACAGCCACAGGCTGTGGCAAACCTATTTGGCAGCCAACGCTATCTACTGCAGTACCGGCTGGTGTGTTGGGGCACTGATCAAGTTCATCAGCTACGCCGTCGCCGTCGCTGTCTACAGGCCCTGCACCACCGCCTTCCCAGCGCACATCGTCGATGGCAAATTCAAAATTAGACGTTGGAATTTGGCCGTCAACACTGGCGATATAAAACATACCAGCCATAGACTGCAATGCAATTAAACTGCCGCGCAAGTCCGCTACTGGAATTGTCGCCTCAGCCCATTCGCCATTGCGCACCAAACCGTAGGTTGTTTGATTAGCAGGGAAAGTTAGCCAGTTTTCGTTGGTGTAAGTATCTGCAAAACCAACTTTAAATGAGACGTTAGCGGGTATTTTTATTTTGAATTTAAACTCGCCATTCTCAAAATTACTCATATCGCGCGCGTGCACAGCTTGAATGCCAGCACCGAACCACTCTGGCGCGGTGTAGTTCCAGGCTATTACATTGTCGCCTTCGGCGGGCGCAAGCGTTCCTTCACTTAGGGAGTTTTGATTCCAAATATAAATTTGTGACGTATCACCGGCTACCAGCTTATTGCTGGTGGGCGTGTCATCGGTAAACACACCAAATGTGCCGTATTCTTTTTGGGCAATTGAGCCTTCGAATATTTCGCCCATACCGTCTAATTGGTACACACGAATATAGTCTAAATACATTTTACCGGGCAGCTGTGCGGTAACTTCGGCAGGTGTAGACGCATCGGTAAAATTGCCGCCAACTGCTAAGTTTGCCAACAAATAAAACGGCTGTTGCAGCTCAGTAGCCTCTTCGCCGATAGTAATTGGATCATCGTACATATCGTACTCAACGCCATTATCAATTACGGTAAAACGCAACTGGGTGTCGGTCCAATAAGTGCGGTAAATAACAAATCGCTCGCCCATAGACGTTTGAGAAACATAGGCGTTATCTGTTTGCCATGCGGTCATGGCTGCACAGGTGGGGTTTTCGGGTACACAGGCTGCTTCTGCATAAAAAATTGCATTGGCCGCGGTGTAGTTGTTTAGGTTTGTGCCTGGGTGGCCCGCATCGGCCATGCCTTGGGCACGATGGCCCATTTCCATCATGTCTATTTCGCCTTTGCTCGGCCAGCTTTCTGTGCTTGTGCCAAGCATCCAAACCGCAGGCCAATAGCCAACGCCCATATTTGGTACTCGCAAACGGAACTCAATCATGCCGTACTTAATGGCTATTCCGTCTTCCGAATCAATTTTGCCGGATGTAAACGCACTGCCATTTACAGTTTCGTTGCGCGCTTCAAAAACAACCGCTTTGTTGCCCGGTTCTCCGGGCACATCTTCGATGGTTACATTGCTATCTTGGTAATACTGCAATTCTTGGTTGCCCCAACCGCAAAGGTTTGGGCCGTATTGGCAGCCATCACCCTCAATCACATTCCAACGATCGCTGTTGAGGGTATTGAAATTCTCTTCAAAGATTAAATTACCAATAACAGGATTGGTAACGTCGGCGTGGGTGGCCGCAGTGGCGACTAGCGTAAGGCCTGAAGCCAACGCTAACTTTGCAATTAACCCAGCGGACAATCGCTTTTGGTTACTCATGATGAACTCACTTTTTATAAGTTTATTATCGAAGTTAAGTGATGAAGCTTTTGATCTAATACAGGGTGTACAACTCACCTACAAAAGCTCACAACCTCTCGTCTGACTAGCAATAGAGTTACATTATTAAATGGGGTAACGATGATCTATAGGGAAAACTAGCCATAATTCACAATCCTCTTATTTTTATTGTTCGAGGGTTTGTAAGGCTGCCTACAAGTTTGCTTATTCCTTGCCACTATGGGCTAAACAACAATCCAAATTGTAGTTCCGTGCTGCAAATTAGAGCTTGAGGCAATGTGTAAACAAAAGTCAGTGGCGATGGCTGCATGAGCATTCAGCTGAGTGCCCATCATCGAATATTTGGCCTTTGAATACCTGCGCAAATAGACAAATACTGCTTAGAAATATCTTGATGCTTATAAAAAGCGTATGTAAATCGACCAACACCGTCAAGGCGCCAAATCACGTTTTACGGGGCGTGCCACAAAGCGAAAAAAGCACCTCGCATCCCACTTTTTACAGGCATAAAACTGGAACAATTCCTGTTCACTACAAAGTCCATGCATGAGTGCTCAACCCCATACCAATAAAATAATCACACTGTGTCCGCGCGCCCTTGCTCACGCTAGGTACAGGGGTTCGCCTAACGGCTTGGGCGTTCAACACTGTATTCGAACATACGCTAGCACGAGACAAGCAGACGTTAGACAACGCCAAATTAAACCCACTGTAATGCCCCCTAAAAACAAGTGTCTCAGTAAAAATAATTAGTCCCACTTTAGGTAAACAGCGAAATCGCGACGTGTAACACCTAAAAATACGCTTATTCGCTTGCTTTCTAGCTCAAATCAGCCGCGCAGAAGCAGAACGATTAGGTGCAAATCAATTCTAAAAATCGCTCTTATATAGAAGATATAGGACTAACCAAATACGAACGTTACGCCGGTAATAGCCAAGCTTTATGCAACGCAGAAATATGTATTTGGGCTACACTTTACCTACACAGGTTAAAGGCGTTGCACTATGAAACCAGCCCCTCCCACTCTGGATGAAACTCAGCGGTTACAGGCTCTAAGGAGCTACAATATTTTAGATACCGCTAGCGAGCAGGGTTTCGATGATATTACTTTTATCGCATCGCAAGTGTGTGACACGCCAATAGCACTAGTAAGCCTTGTAGATGAACGAAGACAATGGTTTAAATCGAAACAAGGGTTAACTGCCTGCGAGACGCATAGAGACTTAGCGTTTTGCGCCCACGCTATTCACGATACCGCCCCTTTTGTAGTAAATAACACCTTAGAAGACGACCGTTTTGCCGATAACCCCTTGGTTACAGGGCCACCAGATATCCGGTTCTATGCGGGCGTACCCCTAATTTGCCCCGATGGCTATGCGCTGGGCACATTGTGCGTCATTGATACTCGCCCTAGGTCTCTCGACGACACCCAGTTAACAATACTCTCTGCCCTAGCCCGGCAGGTTGTAGCGCAATTAGAGCTTCGAAAGCAATCTACCCGCTTAGAATTAGCAAATAGCATAAGGGCTCGACTAATAACTATACTCACCCACGATTTAAGAAACAGCTTCCAAGTAGCGGCTGGCTATGCCAAAAGATTACGTAAAAAGAAGAATGTGCTGTCCCCAATACAGGTGGACGAGCTGGCCGAAGTAATAGAAAAGTCAGCGGTTCAAGCACATGAGCTGCTTGTGGGAATGGTTACTTGGTCTAGAGATCAGCAGGAGAGTGAAAATACCGTTGCCGCTCCGGTGGATTTACAAAGCGCCTGCGAAAATGCTATATCTATGTGCGAACCATTAGCCAAAGCAAAAGAAATAACCCTAACGCTAACTGGCGGTAGCAATTCGCACATAATAAGCAATCAGTTTTTACTGGTATCTACTTTGCAGAACCTAATAAGCAACAGCATTAAATTCTCCCACAAGGGCAATAAAGTAGAAGTGGCTATTCAAGAAAAAGCGAGCATGGTGGAGTGTAGCGTCACAGACCATGGGGATGGCATGGAGCAAGAAGATGCGGAAAAACTCTTCGATGGAAGTCTCAGCACCTCTCGCAAAGGCACCTTCGAAGAAACCGGCTTTGGCATAGGCTCCATGCTGATTAGTGACTTTGTAAAAAGCTACCGAGGAGAAATTACAGTAAAAACAGCCCCACAAAGAGGGATGTGCGTAACCATCGCCATGCCTAAAAACGCTACGTTTACCTAGGCGCTGCACGCTTTATTTTATTTACCGCGCTGTGCTTGTTGCCGATACTCTGAAGGCGACATACCCACTAAACGACTAAAAAACCGATGAAATGACGATTTATTATTGAACCCTGCAGCAGTATAAATTTGTGCAATGGACAAATTTTTTTTACTACTATCCTCCAACAGGCGCTTAGCCTCCTCTACCCGATGCGCGTTAATAAACTCGAAAAAGCGTGTTTTAAGGTCTCTATTTAAAGCGTTAGACACTGCTTTAGCATTTACACCTATTTTCTCGGCGTATTGATCAATATTGATACTTGGGTACAAATGTAACTGCAACTCATGGATACCCCTCTCAATTTGTTCAACCACATCTTTAGAGTCTTTTACTGCTATTTGCTTCGGCTCGCTATAACGTACATTCACAATTTTACTGGTGCATACCAAGCTATAAAATACCAGCCCGTTCATTAGCATAAAACGTATTAAATTGTGACTGGTGCCCATCGCATCAGCAAAACCACCACCAATTAGATCTGCACTTAAGTTTATTAAAATAGACCAGCTCCAACTAATTAAAAAACAGCCACTAAGCACCATTAACCAACTAATTTCTATGCTCGAAATACTAGAGAACTGCTCTTTTAAACGCTGTAAATATTTTTGCAGCCACACCAACGCATACGCCGCGTAAAAAATGGACAAACCATTAGACGCATACCAGATAACACTCGCCATTTGGGTAGTATCCACATCGCCAGATCGCGACTGCAAGTCTTCTGTAGTAATACCAAATACACACACACCCACAACAGCCAGCAACGCCGGTAAAGCGTGAATGCAATGCCTTGCTCGCAATTGCAAACCAGAAAACAGCAACGCTCGCACATAAAAATAAAATAACGGACCACGGGCAAAATGACTGAATGTAAATAGCAGCACCAAACCATTAGAGTAAAAGGATTGCGATAAGGGAATGGCGTCATTCCACATTAGCAAGCCGGTGATGAAATCGACGGAAACAACGATTAAAAAAGCAGCGAGAAAATAACTACCCCATTTACCACTGCGATTGCTGGCCGGCAGCACCATCCGAAAAACAGCTAATAACAATGCTTCAAACACTGCAATAATCAAGAAAACATCGTATACATTAAAAATTCGATCGCCCATTTTCGGCCCATTTATTCTTTATTGCGTTCAATTCTACCGCTATTTAAGGCGGTATTAAGTGACCAATTACTGGAATTCATGAAGTAAATTACAAATAAAAAGCTTGAGCATATGTTATTTCTAATTTAAATAAGTATTAATCAATTAATGCTCTTCTTGTGAAATACAAATCGTGCGAAAATTGCGCCTTCGCAAGCGTAAAGGACAAACCCATGCCACCCCTTCATCAACCATCACGCCATGTGGAATGGCTAGCACTACACAACAGCTACGAACAAGCCGAACGTTTTTCACTACTTATAAAATTAACTGCTGTTTTATTAACGGCGGGCCTTTCTTTACTCGGTGCGCATACCTATTTGACGTGCCTACTCGTTAGTACGCTTTGGTTGCAGGATGCGATATGGAAGACCTTCCAAAGCCGCACAGAACAACGACTACTCATCATAGAGAAAATGGCTGCCACCGATGAAAACGCTAACCCAGCGTTTTACAGCGAGTGGCTAAGAAATAGGCCTAGTTTTGCAAAGCTAATACTCGCCTATTTCGGCAATGCAGTTAGACCCACTATCGCCTACCCTTACCCTGTTCTCATAGCATTAGCCATAATTATGGCTTGCATTAATTAATATCGCTTCGGGTTACGCTTTAACTACTCTTAACGTAAAAAACGTAACCCCGCCACTACAAACCTCCATGGTCGCCACCGCCATGAACGAGATGACGCTCACCACGCAGGAGATTGCAGCTGAGGCGGAGAATACTTTCAGTAAAATGCTTAGCGCTCACGAGCAAGCGGAACACAGCCAATCAGAAGTAAATGCCAGTAAAGAAAAAACGCTAGACCTGCAAACCGATATGGATCATGCATGCAAAGTTATCACCCAACTTGATGGAGATATTCATGCTATTGAAGCCATTATAGGTGTAATTGAATCTCTAACCGATCAAACCAATTTACTTGCATTAAACGCCGCCATTGAGGCCGCTCGCGCTGGCGAGCAAGGCCGAGGTTTTGCAGTAGTGGCCGACGAAGTACGCACTCTCGCTGCACGCACACGGTCATCCACTGAAGAAATAAAGAACAATATATCTGCACTGCTTAAAGCGAGTGTGCAGGCAGTAGACGCCATCCACTCGGCGCAGGAGCGCACGCTTGAAACAGCCTCCAGCGCGGAATACGTAAACACAAGAATTAAAGACGCAGTAAGCAGTATTGCAACTATTAAAGATTTAAATATGCAAATAGCCACGGCTGCCGAAGAGCAAACACGCGCAACCGAAGAAATGAACCAGAACATTGTGCCGCATTGCCGATTTAGCAGAGACCACAGCCGAGTTATCAACCAAAAGTAGTGGACAAATGGTAGAGCTATACAAATCATCCGAATCAGACAAATATTCTGCAATATGGTGACGGCATCTTTCAGGTAGCCAAGAACTCTCCAAACTTAGACGCTGCGCAAAATTTGCTCAACAACTTCCAGCGTATGGAAGTAAAATTGATATGCCTCCGGGCGACCTAAATGCAATGGCCGCTTTGGTAGCCGAAAATTCTTACTCAGTAAGCCCTTTTAACAGCTATGCCTTAAATCGCGGCGAACCAAACTACAACGAGCTGTTTAGGCAAGCCATTGTAAAATTAACCCAAAAAGAAATAACCCCAACAAAGGCTTCGCAATTTATTCAAGATGGATTGAACAGCTGGAATTATGTTGGTAGGGTTAAATGTAAATAACACTTAGTCTATTTAGCTCTAGCGTGATATTTGCTGGTGCGACGTTGAATTAAGCTGCTCTAGTGTTATCAACTTTCTACATATTGCCAAGTTTTCTTCATCTCTTAACACTTGCTTTACAGCTTTTTTGTAGGTTGTGCGCAAATACGGTTTAAGTAAAACGGTTATTTGCTTGCTAGGAATTTCTTTTAGCACCCCGAAAACAGCCAAGCAAAATATAGCTTCACTTTCTGAGAGCGCAGCAACACGATTTGCACTGGGGTCGTAACAGCGAGCACAGCTGCCTCGGAAGGTATAAGCCGAGTTAGCCACTAATACCCCAAACCCCATAAATACACTTAATATTTCTGATGTTTCGTTGAAGCTTTCTAAACCAGCTGGCGGCACCAATCCTGTTTGATACAAGTAATGTTGCGCGACGGCCTTGCTCATACTTGCAACCAAGTCCATGGGCTTTTTAAGCATCGGCGCGGAATAAGACACCATTAATACATCGTTAGAAGCAATCACAGCCGAGGAATTATTCGCACGCTGCGTGGTTTGTAAAGTGAGCCTAGGTGGAGCCGCTGTAGCCACTTGCTGCTGCGGGACCAAAACGAACGGCCAGCTAGCCAAGCCTGAGTATTGCAACACCCGCGCATAAGCGTTTTTAACCATATCGAGTTCATTGTCTGCTCTATCGGGAAAGCTTTCGCGCGTTGGCTTAACTAAGTCCGTAGAACGCACAAACGCCGTTGCGTCAAAGTTCTCAAGCGCCCATTGAAATACAGCAAAAATGTTGTTCGCCGTTTGATCTTCGACGACTCGAGGTTTAGTAAAAATAGAAAACACGGCGCTTACTCACTGTTTTAATTATATAGTAGCTAAATCACTCAATACGCTTGCTTGTCGCATTAGGCGAATAGCTTAAACACTATACCACCTGTAGTTTTTAGTGCGCCACCCTAACCATTGCACGAAATGCAACCAAGCGCACACTATTCACCGGCAAAGCATTGAGCGAAAATGTAAAGGAATAAAAATTTTAACTAGTGGATAGCAGCAAAAGCGCCTACTTTAGGCGAGAGAAAATGCAAAAAAAGCGGTAACAACAGCCATTAACTATTGTTACCGCAATTCTCTTTAAGATGGGGTTTTAAAGAGAACCCTGGATTATTTACTGCGCATCGCTCAGCTCTAGCCTAGCGGTAATACCTACTTGTTAGTGCTGGGCTCACAACAATAAAGCCCCCATCATTTTCAAAGATAAGTAGCTCCACTTATAGGTAGCACTACCCACCGTGAAACTATTAAAACTTAGCCGTTACGCCCAGTTCAAATTTAGGACCAGTAGCAGACCACAAGGTTGAGTTACCTGTTTTAGAAACACGGTTACCCACTTGAGGCTCGTCAAAGGCGTTTTGAACTGTTGCACGTACTTTGAATGTTTTGTTAATTTTATAACTAGCAGCGAAATCCATTAACGTAAACGGTGCAATCCAACGGTTACCTGCTGCAATACCTAAGTTAGGCTGCAAGTATTCGCTGCGGTACTTGGTAATCCACTGTAGGTTCAAGTCACCTATATCCCAGAATACGGTTAGCGATCCACTGTGATCAGATTGACCAAAGAAGCTAGCTTCATCCAGGTTAGGTAAACCTACTATTACATTGCCATCTTCATCTACAGCATCGCCCCATACAGCATCTTGGGTAACGTAATCTGTTTGTGCGTAGTTGTAAGTTAAGCGAGTACCTAGCCCGTCAAATGGTGAAGGCAACATAGTAAATACGGTTTGCGCGTTTAACTCTAAACCATACAACGAGTTGTTTTGATCCACGTTTACGAATTTAGTTACCGCTACATCTTGCTCGTAGTAAACAATCTCACCAGGCGCAGCAGTACCAGCACCTAAACTTTCATCACCGCCAAACACACCCACGGTTTGGGTGGTTTCTACGCGTTCATTCGCGTAAGTAGCTTCGAAATCTTTGTAGTAAAACGCAGTACTTATCGAAGATTCAGGGCTAAAGTACCACTCGAACGATACATCTGCGTTCCACGACATATATGGCTTAAGGTAGGGGTTACCGGTAGATGCACTGCGAATATCATCTGTTAATACGCCGCTTACGCCATTTCTATCGTCGAATTCGTCTTCGCCGTAAGAATACCCATTCGCATACCAATCAATATTTTCGCGGCTTAAAGCGCGGTAAATTGCCGAGCGAATTAAAAACTCATCGCTAATATCAAATATAGCCGTAACGCTTGGCAAGAATGAGGTAATGCTATTGGTATCGGTTAAGGTTTCTACTCGGCCATCGCGCTTTAGGTACCAATCGTCGCCGCTGGCATCTTCAGTAAAGCCACACAAATCGGCACTGTAAGAAACACCTGCGTCGTCTGGGTTACAAGAAACTGCGGTATAACCTACTTTATAGCCTATGGATTCAACCGTAGTTTCAAGCACTCGCACACCGAAATTACCATACACAGGAATACTGCCCAACTCGGTACTGTAATTTGCTTTTATGTACGCAGCGGTTACGGTTTCGCTTACATTAATATCGTCACCCAATACATCGCTCATGCCTGCTGCAGCCAATGCTTGTTCATGGGTAATACCTTCGGTCGCTTTACCGTTGGTAACTAAACTAATTGCACATTCTGTATCGAAGCTTGCCCAAGGCGCAGATTTAGCCGCGTTGGTACCCGCACCAAAATTATCATTTGGAAAATCGATACCACATTCCTGCGCTATACGGCCGCGCAACTCGGTGTTGGAAACTGCTGGGTTTGCCATATCGCCATCGGTGTAAAGTGCATAAATCACTTCGATACCCGTTTCTTGGCTATCGTCCGCTTCTACCACACGCTTGTTGGTAGAGTAGCGAATGCCGGTCTCGTAAGACGTAATAAAGCCACCTTCTTCCATTGCGTAATCAGCATCTAAACGAATTGCTTCCATAGTGTGTTTTTGATCAAACTTACGGCTGCGAATAGTTGCGCCTAAATCAAATGAAGACAAATCCGTTGGATCAAATTCCACACCGCCTTCAACGTTACCACCAAAGGTAAGCTCTGGCGTATCGGAAGCATTTACGAAGCTGTAATCGATGTAATCGGAAGTGCGGAAACGAACATAACGCTGATTACGTGAACGATGAGTATCCGAGTACGATAGATCTGCATCTAGCGTTAAGCGATCAGTTGGGGTAAAAGTAACTGCAAAGCCACCGCCCACGTAATCTTCTACGCGACGATACATGTTGTTATCTAAACGAACTTGAGACGTACCTTTCCACGATAACGCGTTATAGCTATTTGGGTCTAACACTACATCGTAGTGACCGCGACGCATGTTATCTGCTTGAATTTCTGAACGCGCTTCTTCATAGGATTTACTCGACAACTGCAAATCGACATTAAATTCCCAATCGTCGCTTGGATGCCATTGCACCGCTCCCATAAACGCACGACGATTTTCATTGTCATTTAAATTGCGGTATGCACCAGAGTTATTCACTATGTACACGTCATTTAGGTCGGCACCGCTTGCCAGTACGCCGGTGGCATCTGTGTATGCTGTACCACGAGCGCCTGCAGGGGTAGTTGGGGCGCAATCTTCTTTAAAGCTTGTTGAGCGAGCAGCCAACATCGCCTCTTGAGAGGTCCAGCCTTGGTTTACACACGCGGTTGTAGAAGAACTTGGGTTGTAAGATTCTTCTGGGTTGCCGTGATCATAAAGCGCAACACCAACAGACACACCCACTGGACCAAAATCTGTTTCGAATTGGTTAATATGAGACGCCGAGCCACGATAGCCAAAACCATCGTTTTCATCTTGGCGGGCGGCGTAAGAGTTAAACTTGCCACGCACATCCACAACCGTTACGTTTTTTCCGTAATCTAACGGGCGAACCGTTTTAAGCTCAACCACTCCAGAAGTGCCGCCTTCGATCATATCGGCAGACTGGGATTTATAAATTTGAATTTTATCCATTAGCTCCGACGGGAACTGCTGGAAGTTAACGCTGCGGTTTTCTGAACCGGTGGTTACAGTACGACCATTAAATGTCTCCAAACCTAACGTTGGGCCTAGGCCGCGCAAAGACACCTGCGAGCCGCTACCTTTCAAGCGGTGAGTTGTAGCACCAGGGATTGCTTCTAACGCTTCGGCCACTGAAAGACTCGGAATTTCACCAATATCACCACTTGCCAGCACATCGGAAATGCTAGTCGTTTCGCGCTTTAGCGTTAACGCATCTTGCAATGCTTGACGCGTAGCAGTTACCACAACCTCTTCCAGCATTACGTTGTCTTTATCCTGCGCAAAAGCGGATATTGAGAATAGTGGCGCGATGACTCCGGCCAACATCAGAGAGCTAATATTTTTGTTAAGCATGGGCTTTACACTCTGAAAGATAAATGAGTTAAGTTTGTTCATTCTGTACTGCATCCCCGTCGTAGAGATTTATTGTTAGACCAACCTAAGAAGCAGCGTTTGGCCCCCTAGGGATAGCGAAAAACAGCTAAAAAATAGCCAGTCAGATCACTTCGAGGGGATTCTCTACGACATTTTTTAAATTAACAATCACTTTTTGATCGTCAAATTGGTAACAACATACGGCTGTATAAACACATTAACCAACTACCGTAATCAAACAGTAAACAAACAATTCCCCAAATAAACTAAACCAAATCTCGCACTAGCATTTTAAGAAAATCACCAATCCATACTTTGCGGAATAAGTACTACAGCGTGGAGAGAAAAAGAAAAAGCACTCACTCCAACCAGTTCAAAATTAAAAGAATTAACCCATATAATTCAATAACTTAAACACACCAACGCATTCATTAGTTAGTCAGCACTATCAATACGCAAACAACTTTGATTTTGTCATATAGCTACAACCGCCCCGCCGTTAAAATTGGCCGCCACACAAAAGCAAACACACCAACCCTCCCCGACTTGACGCAAACCAGACTTAAATCGATACATGTGTATTGAATATATTTTTGTAAAAACGGGAGGAAAATCGTGTTTTTCAGTAAAACGGGGTAGCATTAACGCTAATTCTGAAGCTTTATAATGAAGGTAGGCACTGAAAGTCTAAGACCAATTTGAAGCAAGGATGGCTAACCGGCCGCATGAAACTGCAGGGCCTTTAAGTATATAAAGATAAGTTTGTACTAATTAATGAACAGCCAAGAGAGGGGTGCAGAGCAATAGGAAGCTAAACCAAAAATACAAGAACGCAGCCTTGCTTAGGCAAGTGCCGCGCTTAAATCATTACGCGGCTAAAGCTGCGCCCACACCAAAAACGACAAGCGCCAGAAAAATTAATAGCGTAATGGCCAAACCTAAATAGCCAAGAATAAGCCCAGCTAATGCCATACCATCGCCGGTTTGCTGCCCTTGACTGTCGCGAATTTGCGACCGAGCAATGTGCCCACATATTACAGCAACTAAAGAGCCAAAAAAGAATAACCCTAAAATGCCCGCCACCAAAGCGATCACCGCCAATACCGATGTTTGAGGAGGCACAACTACTTGTGCCTGATGACCAGCAGCCGCGGGATTGGGCTGTACTTGAGCTTGAGTATCCACAAAAAACCTCTTTGAATTAGTGCTATTAAGCAATTAGCGTTATATTAGCAATAGCAGATGTTAACGCTATCCATTATCTGCCGTTACAAACAGATGGCAGTTTAATGACAAACGAAAGACTATTCTATAGATAACACCACCAAGCACGCAGGAGCAGCAGTATGCCCAAATCATCACTCCCCGGACTACTTACCAAATTACACGATGCATTAGGTGACACAGAAAGCACTAACACCGACTTGCAAGCAAAGGTAAGTGAGTTTGAGCGCTCCCTTAAGCAACAGCTAGAAAACGAAGCTCAGGTAAATAGCACATCCTTGCAAGATCAAATAAATCAATTGGAAGCGGAGTTTGCAGCAGAACACCCAACAGCAGAGCGCATATTGCGTGAAATTATGGATGTTTTAGGCAGAATAGGCGTATAACGCCAACAAAACAGCAGGAGCACAAGTAGCTACGGCGCAAACAAGACAGCGCCGTATGCTTTTGCTATAAGCCCCAACTAAACACAAACGGCCAAGCTTGAGCGAAATACCGCCCATTTATCGTTTGGTAATTGATCAAAGAGGTTTCTTTCAGTTTCGATAACAAACTCTTCGGTTTGCGTACGTACTTTAAACTCAGCCAGCACGCTCCCTACTTGCAGAACAGCTGTTGTCGTTACATTAAAATCTTCTGCACTTTGTACTCTAATGCGTAATGTTTGACCTGATTCAACCTGTTGAGGCTCACTGGTAAAAGCGCCGCCATCCACCGATAACTCACCCTTTGCGATAGAAACCATTACCGGTGCTTGGGCATTTCTAACAATGGCCACATCGGAATATATGTATCGGCCAAGTGGCGCTTGTAGCTCTGAGGAAAAGACTATAGGGGCCGGAGTGTTCACTACCGCAGGCTTCGCACCAAATAAACTGGCCGCCTTCTCGCAACCAGAAACAGATAACAGGCAAACCAGTACTCCAGCCAACCACACTGTGATTTTTAACACGACACTCCCCCGAGTAGATCTTGCGCGAGCAACAGCCGGCGCAATTTAGACATACAACAATAAGCAAAGGAGTTTATGTGATTTTGGTTACAGCATTTTTACAGTTTTATTTATCCGCCAAATAAAGCCAAAAGACGCACATAAAAAAAGCACCTAAGGGTAACCCTAGGCGCTTTTTTAGCTGCTAGCTGTTAGCTGTTAGCTGTTAGCTGTTAGCTGTTAGCTGTTAGCTGTTAGCTGTTAGCTGTTAGCTAGAAATTTTAGCGGTAGTTGCCGCCGCAATATCAGTAATAGCTTGCCAGTTTTTAGCTGCAACAGCATCTGCAGGCACCAACCAAGTACCACCCACACAAGCAACGTTAGGCAATGCCAAGAAGTCGGTGAAAGTATCGATAGTCAAACCGCCTGTTGGACAGAAGGAAACCTGTGGTAATGGGCCACCAATAGACTTAAGTAATGGCAAACCACCTACTGCAACCGCAGGGAATAGCTTGAAGCAAGACAAACCTAGCTCCATACCAAGCATAACTTCAGAAGGCGAAGTTACACCAGGCAACATTTCTACGCCCAAATCTTGCGCTTGCTTCAGCAATGTTGGGGTGTAACCAGGAGATACGGCGAAATCAACACCAATTGCAGCAATATCTTTAAGGTTTTGATGGTTAATAACCGTACCTACCCCCACCAGGATGTCTTCACACTCAGCTTTAATAGCGCGAATAGCATCCAGTGCCGCAGGAGTACGTAAAGTAATCTCAACTGCTTTAATACCGCCGGCTTTTAATGCGTTTGTAATAGGCACCGCATCTTCTACACGATCCACAACCACAACAGGCATTACGCCAACTGGAGCTAAAAATTCTTTTGTAATAGCCACAATATAATTCCTTAATTCAACTCAAACTTATTTAAAGAATGGCGACTATTTTTCGCCAAACTCTCTTTCAAAATCGAAAACTGTTCCGCCTTGTAGCGATACACCAGCCAAATCGCGCAAACCACCAAACAGAGAGCGTCCGAGGTTCTGCTCCACGACCGGTTGCACAGCTGGCTCACGCGCAGCTAACTCTTCATCACTAACAAGCGCTTGAATAACGCCCGCTTCGGCATCGAAGCGAATCACATCACCCGTGCGCAGCTTATTCAACAGGCCACCCTTACTCGCTTCTGGCGACAAGTGTATACCGGCCGGCACTTTACCAGATGCACCAGACATTCTGCCATCGGTAACTAACGCTACCTTGAAACCCTTATCTTGAAGCACACCTAAAGGCGGGGTCATTTTATGAAGTTCTGGCATGCCATTGGCAGAAGGCCCTTGGAAGCGCACTACCGCAACAAAGTCTTTTTCGAGCTCACCACGCTTAAACGCAGCTATTAGCTCTTCTTGGGCCTCGAATACAATACATGGGGCCTCAACAACGCGATTTTCTGGCGCTACCGCAGAAATTTTGATTACGCCCTGCCCTAAGTTACCCTTGAGTAGACGCAACCCACCCTCTTTATCGAAAGGCGAGGTAACTGGACGCACAACGGTATCGTCGCGGCTAACAGGTACATCATTTACCCATTCAGCCTGCCCCTTATCGTTAAGCATGGGCTCTTTTTCGTAGGCCTCGAGGCCCTCACCCATAATAGTAACCACATCTTCATTTAGCAAACCGCCGCTGCGCAGCTCTCTTACTAAATAAGCCATGCCGCCAGCCTGCTGGAATTGGTTAACATCAGCTTCGCCGTTAGGGTAAACACGTGCAAGTAATGGCACAGCACGCGAAAGCTCGTCCATATCTGCCCACGTAACCTCTATACCCGCAGCGCGAGCCACAGCAACAATGTGTAGCGTGTGGTTAGTAGAACCGCCGGTAGCCAACAAACCAATTATTGAATTGACGATGGATTTTTCCGTAATGACTTCGTAGAGCGGACGGTAGTTACCGGCTGAATCTGTGATTTTTACCAACTTTTCAACAGCAGCTCTCGTTAAGGCATCACGCAACTCAGTACCGGGGTAAACAAACGACGAGCCAGGCAACTGAACACCCAACATTTCAACCATCATTTGGTTTGTATTCGCTGTACCGTAAAAAGTACACGTGCCTGCACTGTGATAGGAAGCCGACTCGGTTTCTAAAAGCTTATCTTCCCCCACAATGCCCGCCGCATATTGCTGACGAACTTTTGCTTTTTCTTTGTTGGGAATACCAGAAGGCATTGGTCCGGCAGGCACAAACACCCCAGGAATATGACCAAACTGCAACGCGCCAATTAGCATGCCAGGAACAATTTTATCGCATACACCCAAAAACATATTGCCATCAAACATATTGTGCGAAAGGCCTACTGCTGTAGCCATTGCTACAACTTCGCGGCTAAACAAACTCAGCTCCATACCGGGCTGGCCTTGAGTTACACCATCACACATTGCCGGCACGCCGCCTGCAACTTGAGCAGTTGAACCCATTGCACGCGCAGTTTCTTTGATTATTTGAGGGTATGTTTCTAAAGGCTGATGCGCCGAAAGCATATCGTTAAATGCCGTAGTAATACTTATGTTTGCACTTTGCATTAAACGAATTGTTTGCTTATCGGATTGACCACATGCTGCATAGGCATGAGCCAAATTGCCGCAAGATAGACGCTTTTTAGGAGGATGCTGCTCCATGGTGTTGCGCATTAAATTCAAATACGCCTGACGAGAATGTCGACTGCGCTCAATAATTCGCTGAGTTACAGCTTCGATTACGCTATTCATACATTGGACCTAAAATTCGATGCTTTAAGAAAAGTAAAAAGGGGCACTTATGCCCCTTTAATCGTTCGCGACAATTAATCGCGAGGTTCTATTTCGTGCCACTCACGACCGTCTCTGCTTAGCAGCTCATTTGCCGCAACCGGCCCAATACTGCCAGCAGGATAGCCCTGAGCTTTCATACCCGTGGATTTCCAGCCAGCGAAAATAGTGTCTACCCATTTCCACGCAGCTTCTACTTCCGCAGCACTTACAAACAACGTTTGATCGTTACGCAACACATCAAACAATAAGCGCGAGTATGCATCGTGTGTTTTAATTTCTTTTTTATCAGAGAACCAAAGGTTCAAACAACCAGACTCCAACGGAATACCAGGCTCTAAACCTGCAACCTTATTCATTACGCGCAAACGAATACCTTCATCTGGCTGCAAACGAATAATCAAACGGTTTGATGCGTGATTTTCGTGGTTTTCTTGGAAAATTTTATGTTTACTTTGCTTAAAGTGAACAACAATTTCAGAGTGACGGCCACGCAAGCGCTTACCCGTACGAAGATAAATAGGCACGCCGGACCAACGCCAGTTTTGAATCTCTGCTTTAATAGCTACAAACGTTTCTGTTTGACTATTGGGGTCAATTTCGTATTTATCAGACTCTTCTTCTAAGTAGCCCGGCACTTCTTTGCCACCTACCACGCCGCGCTCATATTGACCGCGAACGGTATCTTTTAGCACTTCTTCTCCCTCAATCATTTTTAGAGAGTTAAGTACTTTTAATTTTTCTGCGCGCACGGAGTCTGCGTCTAACACTGCTGGCGGCTCCATACAGGTTAAGCACAACACTTGTAACAAGTGGTTTTGAACCATGTCGCGGGTTGCACCGGTCTGATCGTAAAAACTCCAGCGGTTGCCAACACCTACTTCTTCAGAAACGGTAATTTGAATGGAATCAACATACCGTGAGTTCCAAAGCGGTTCGAAAATATCGTTAGCAAAACGCAGCGCAATTAAGTTTTGCACTGTCTCTTTACCAAGATAGTGATCAATGCGGAATAGTTGTTTTTCTGGGAAGGTGCGAGCCAACTCATTGTTAATAGCAATGAAAGATTCACGGCTATCACCAAGTGGTTTTTCTACAACTAAACGCGTGGTTTCTTTTGCTAAACCACATCCCTCTAGCGCGTTGCAAACTTTACCAAAAATGAGTGGTGGAATAGCTAAATACACAACCAACTGGTTGCCTTCACCAAGAAACTCTTCGCGAACTTTGCCTAACGATTCTGCGTTAGTGGCATCACCTTGAGCAAAAAAGATTTTTTGAGAGTAGCTTTCCCACTTCTCTTCAGAAAATAACTCTGCTGCTACGTTAGCTTTTAACCATTCTTTTACTTTTACTAGAAACTCTTCGCGTGTTTGCCCTGTGCGAGCCATACCGATAATGCGAGTATTTTCTGGCATACAGTTATTGAGTTCTAAATAGTAAAGAGACGGGTAGAGCTTGCGCAGTGCTAAGTCACCATCACCCCCAACAATCAGCATGTCTGTATTCATAATACGTCTGTACCTTATTTGCTCGATGTCATAAAAATTAGTTTAGCTTCGCTCGCTATATATAGAGCCGTTTATCCCATGCCAAGGCTGTTGAGCACTTTGAGGGAGAAGCGTAAAAACCAACACTTTTGATGATGGAGTTTGTTGTTTTTGCCTACGTTACCAGTAGGACGGCGAATGCGCCCACGACCTTCCCTGTTGGGGAAATTTGGCCAGCGCCACTCCACTTTGCAGCATCATATTGCCGCGGGAATAATGAAGTACCACCGGTTGCGATTGGCTAAACCTTCAGAACGAAGGCGCATATTCTACCAGTATTTGTCGCTTAAAGGGGCAATATCGGAAGCTAGAAATAAAAAAACGCCTAAAAATGTCAATCCTGCGCCAGCTGTGACCTATAACCGATAAAACCGCATAAATTACGCTGGAAATTTGCTCCAAAACAATGCAAAAAAACAGCAGAAATCCCCCAAAACAATGTAGACATTTCGGTTTAAAAAAACACAACCAATGAGACCTTACCAAACATCACTCTAAGCGTAGTTTGGACTTACCAAAAAAGCACGACCAAACGCACTTTTCATCCATCAATTCCCATTATGCAATTAGTTTTAAGGTGGTTTTGACCTACACTTCACGAATGCTCCATAAGGGTGCGCAACTTGCACCAAAAGCCGCGTAAACACTGGCAAAAAGAAGCGCACGCGGTTGCATTTTCGACCCCAATTACGGATAATCCCCGCTCTTTAAATATTGGACCTCATCAGGAAAATTGATATGCCACGTATTGCTATCAACGGCTTTGGCCGCATTGGCCGTAACGTTCTCCGAGCCATCTACGAGCGTAATCTTCAAAATGAAATGCAAGTTGTTGCAATTAACGACTTGGGCTCGCCAGACATCAACGCTCACCTACTCAAGTACGACACCGTTCACGGTCGTTTTGGTTTTGATGTAGAAGCTTCTGAAGGCGCCATCCGTGTAAACGGCGACGAAATTAAAATCACCGCCGAGCGCAACCCAGCCGACCTACCTTGGGCTGCACTTAACGTAGATATCGTTTTTGAGTGTACCGGCCTGTTTGTTGCGCGTGATAAAGCAGCTTTGCACTTAGATGCAGGCGCTAAAAATGTATTGATTTCTGCACCAGGTAAAGATGTAGATTTGACTGTTGTTTACGGCGTAAACCACGAATCAATCACTGCAGATCACAAAGTTTTGTCTAATGCTTCTTGCACCACAAACTGCTTGGCACCTATGACTTCTGCCCTGCACTCTGCAATTGGTGTTAAAACAGGTTTGATGAACACCATCCACTCTTACACTAACGACCAACGTGTAACGGATGCGTACCACTCAGACACCTTGCGCGCACGCGCTGCAGCCTTGAACATGATCCCAACTAAAACCGGTGCAGCTGCTGCAATCGGCTTAGTTATTCCAGATCTTGCTGGCAAACTAGACGGCCTCTCTATCCGCGTTCCTACCGTTAACGTTTCTTGCCTCGACTTCACCTTCGAAGCCGCTCGCGATACAACTGTAGAAGAAGTTAACCAAGTATTGCGCGATGCAGCTGCTGGCCCACTAAAAGGCGTTATGGACGTTAACACCATACCGCTGGTTTCTAGCGACTTTAACCACGACGCACACTCTTGTATTGTTGACCTTTCACACACCCGTGTAATGGGCAACCAAGTTAAAGTATTGGCTTGGTACGACAACGAGTGGGGCTTCTCCAACCGTATGCTAGACACCACTATGGCCATTGTTAAAGCAAACGCCTAAGTTGCATTACATAGTTGTGATAATGCTCATGCATTAAACGCACAACACAAAAAAGGGGGCTTCGGCCCCCTTTTTTGTTGCATTCAGCTCCTGTTAAACTGCTAACGACTAAATTGGATTTGAACGTAACACCTAAGGATTCACCAATGCTAAAAACTGCGCAACTCCTTATAGCCTGCCTCGCTTTGCTTGCGTGTATGTGCAATGCCGAAACTATCCTATTTACAGCCAAATACAAGGGTAAGCACTCTGGGCTCTCTATCACTAGCACACGAGAACTCACGCAAAAAGATGACGGCAGTTACGAATTTTTTTCAAAAGTTAAAAGCACTTTTGCCTCAATTGAAGAAACAAGCATATTCACCCTTGGCGATGAACCACAGCGCATAATGATTCCGCAGTCGTATCAATACGAACGACGCATTTTAGGCGCAAGCACCAAAGAGTGGATTAATTTCGACTGGGTAAATTTTGTTGCGCACTACGAGCGCAAAGGCAAGCCAGAGAAGAGTCGTGAGCACAAGCTCGTCATTGGTATGCTCGATGTGCCGCTTTATCAACTACAACTACAACGCGACCTAATAGCTGGAAAAACAAGCTTATATTATGCGTTTGTAAAGCCACACAAAATAAAATCTCTCGCCTTCAAAGTGGAAGGAGAAGATACAATTAACGTGGGTAATAAAGCATACAAAGCCATTAAAGTCGCGCGCATTAATACTGAAGACGACAAAGAAACCTTTGTATGGTTAATTCCAGAACTAAATTATCAAATAGGTAAAATCGTTCACGTAGAGGAAGACGGCTCCTCCTATCGCATAGATCTAACCTCCTATCAATCTAGCGAGAAGCTATTCGACAACTTCTACAAAAGACCGCAAAACAATACTGGGCACACAACTATTGAAAGCCCTTTTAATGAATAACCCACACAAATAAGCTAAATGCTATAATCGGCGCTTAGCCACCCGCGCAGCGCTTGATTATGAAAGACCAGGATCGTAACAAAGCCATTATGTTTGCCGATATTGTCGGCAGCTCTGCGCTGTATGTTGAGCTTGGTAACAAGGCGGCTAAAGCCTTTATCGCAGACACACTAAAAACCATGTCTGACATCGTGGAGCGTAACGACGGCAAAGTAATAAAAACAATTGGCGACGAAATAATGGTTGCCTTTAATCTGCCGGATAATGCTTGCGAAGCAGCGATAACAATTGGCCTAGAGCTTAGAAAAATTAATATTTTTGTGCGCACCGGCATTAGCTACGGCAATGTGATTATTGATAATAACGATGCTTTCGGCGACACAGTCAATAATGCCGCGCACCTAGCAAAGCTCGCGCAGGCTCGCCAAATAGTTGTTACGAATGAAGCATTAATCTCACTCTCCCCATGGCTGGCACAACTGTGCGAACCTTTTGACAAAATATTTTTAAAAGGCTCGACAGAGCAAACCACCATACACCGCGTAACGTGGGATAAGTACGAAGGCCAAGTGCTAGATGCTACGCTTGTAGGCTCCCATTTGGACACCAGTCATGGCGGCTTAGGCGCCCAGCTCTCACTCACAATTAACGGCCAAACACATACACTGCACAAAAACGACCCACCTTTAGTGTGCGGACGCGACCCCAACTACGCCAGTATTTGTATCGCAAACGAAAAGACCTCTCGGCGCCACTGCTCTTTCTACTATCACAGGGGCAAATTCGTTGTGGAAGATCACAGCACAAACGGCAGCTACATTCACACATCAGATAGCACACAGCTATACATCCGCCGCGAAGCTACACCGCTAACCAATGAAGGGATAATTAGTTTAGGGCAGGTAAAAAGCCCTCCAAACCAGCAGATTCACTTCAAAATATAACTTTACGCGCCAAAAACCATACTAAAGAACTATATTATTTTGATCTAGCTTCCCCGCTCTGCCATTCAAACGGATATAACAGCAGGTTCTAACAAGCGCTTAGTTAGTAGTCACTTTCAGTATGAGCCACTACCGGCCTAGGTCAAAGAAAGGTAAGTAAAAAGTGAGAAATACTGCATCTTAAATTGCCCAACTCCATGACTAAACGTTCTAAACCAAACGCTTCCATATAACGACGGCCTAGGTAGTATTGACCATACTTGATGTACGGGAGGTGGTTAATATGTGTAATACCGCTACAAATATTCGACAATATATAAATTGCTTATCAAGCATCTGGCTGAAGCTTGTGTGCGCTTTTAGCTGCTTATCAATATTGTTTCCGTGCTTATCAAATGCCAACCCGCTTGGCGACACCTTTAGCTGGAACGCGGGGGAATACCAAAAGGATATTCGCATGGATATTCTACCTACCAGCATGATGGATGACGAAACCCTGTTTTATGCCGCAGAACAAGTGCGCAGCGGTAAAATGTGCACTGCCCAACGCTTAATAAACAACCGCTGGTTGATTGAAAGCGAACAAAACACCTATTCGGGTGATGAAGCACTAAATAAAGTTTTAAAGATGACCCTATTAAAACTCTGGCACCTCAAAACTAGAAGCGGTATCACCCCATCAAATCTTGATAATGAAGAGCCTCTCTCGCTTACAACGTTCGATAACTACCACCTACGCATGTCGGGTGGCGGCGTTAAGCTAAGCCTTAAGCTTCGTTTTAACTAAGAACAGCTTTTATTAAAACCATTAATTAAAACGCAGCTTTGCTATAGAATGGGCGCGACTTAAATCGCGAGCGCCTATGTCATGAGCACCGAGCCAACCCTACAATCCTACCCTACAGCCCCACTATGGCGACGCTTTGTTGCCCTTATATACGATGCTTTTATACTTTTAGCCATTAGCATGATATACGGCGCAATCACCTTAGGCGTATATGTTGTGGCTACAGGCATTACATCTAATGACGACTACCAACCCACCGTGGGCGGCCCACTTTTTCAATTAGGTTGGTTTTGCAGCTTGGCGCTTTTTTATAGCTATTTCTGGCACAAAGGCGGCCAGACGGCGGGAATGAAAGCGTGGAAGATTCGTGTAGTAGCGCAACAAGAAAACGCCCCACTCACCTTTAAGGCATGTATTATTCGCAGCTTGGTTGGGCCATTCGCGTTTTTTATTGCAGGCCTTGGCTATATATGGAAATGGTTCGACAAAGACGGACATTGCCTACACGACAAGTTGAGCGGCACCAAAGTTGTGGTTGTACCCAAAGAGCTATAGATAACAATAACTAATCACTAGCTACTAACTACTAGTGATTAGCGATTAACAATAGCTAAGCCCTTCGAATAAGAAACACACCAAGCACTAAGCACACCACTATAGGAATAAGTACCGCAAACATGGGGGAAAACCCCATAATAATGGATGCAGGGCCAAGCATCTTTTGGCTAGTTTGAAACACTAAACCCACGATGACGCCAATAAACACCCTAAACCCCATGGTTGTTTGACGCAGCGGCCCTAAAATAAACGAGATTGCTATCATCACCAAGCTGGCAACCGCCAAAGGCTGGAATGCTTTATGCCAAAATGCCAGCTTGTACTCACTAGAATCCAACCCCTGTTTATCTAAGTAGGTTGAGTAATCGTATAATCGCTTCATTGGCAGTTCGTCGGCGTCTAACACCAACACATTAAGCAAATCTGGCGAAACCTCGGTGCGCCACTCGCGCGTAGCAAAGCCAAACTTTTCTATGCGCCCATCTTCGAAACTAGTGACTTCTCCATCTTGCTCAAACCAGAACTCACCTTGGTAAATAGCAGAATCGACGAAGCTCGCCTCAAGTAGCTGCCCCTTCTCGTCAAATATATAACGGGTAATGCCGTACAACTTACCGTTGGGCAATACCGCGTTAAAGTGCATATACTCGTTGCCTTCGCGGTTCCACACACCGCGCTCTGCCTGCAGTGCACGATCATGCCCTTTTGCCAAGGCTCGACGGCTATCAGCATATTGATCGGAATAAGGTGCTACGTACTCCCCAACCAAAACGCCTACACCAATAAACACGCACACAGGCCGCATAACAGCCCAAACCAACTGCAGAACAGACACCCCCGCTGCACGCATTACCACAAGCTCGCTAGAACTTGCCAACACCCCCAAACCAATCAAACACCCTACCAGCGCAGAAAGCGGTAAATAATCATAGGCACTTGAAGGTATATAAAGCAGCACAAAAATAATGGCTTCGCTAAACGTGTAATCGCCACTTAAATTACTTAACTGATCAACCAAGTCTGAAATGGCATCTAACGAGAGAATAACCAATAACACCGTCGCCACGGCGGCGGCAATTGTATGGCCTATATAGCGTTTTAATTTAGTCACGCAGCCTCTCCTTTACTAAATACAGACCGAAATAGGCCGGCAAACATCGATTTTCCACCAATTAACAACAGCGCCAAACAAAAGAACGCACCATGCACAACCCACAGCAACCCTATAAACGGTGCGCTGCCATCTTCAATAGCACCACGAGCTCCGTTCACGCAAACCAAATAAAAGATATACAACAAAATAGCCGGGAGCATTTTCGCGTAGCGCCCTTGTCTTGGCTGGGTACGACTTAGCGGCACAGCTAATAACCCCACCACCATCACCAATACAGGTAAAGATAAGCGCCACTGCAATGCCGCGCGCGCTGCAAGTGTATCTCGCTCGAATAATTGAGCAGTGGACAAACCGTCTGTTTCTTTTTTCGGCTTTACGGCTTCGTAATCTGGCTCGGGGAGAATCTGAGAGAACGTTTTGAATTCCACAACCTTGTAATTCACTTCACCCGGGCGGCCAACATAACGTCGCCCATTTTTTAGCAGCAGATATTTCACACCGGTTTCAGCATCCACCACCGTTTCACCAGACTCTGCGGTTAGCACGGTTAGGTCGTCATCTACGCTGTCGGGCGCTAGCTTAGCCATAAACACTTTTTGCAGCTTTTGCTTATCGTCAGAAATAGATTCTGCATAGCTAATACCGCTGCCACCATCTAATTCGTGGAAACGAGCGGGTTTTAAAGTTTCGAAATCGGTGCGGTTGCGCTGCTCGGCCAACAGTTTTTCAGATGCTCTTACACCCTCTGGCCCCAAATACAGGCTAAACACCCCCACCACACACGCGACGACGAAAGTGGAGACCATAGTAAAGCCAATCAACTTACCCTGACTTAAACCACACGCGTGCAATACGGTCATTTCACTTTCTAAGTAAAGGCGGCCATAGGCCATAAGAATGCCCAAGAACAAACCCAAGGGTAAAATAAGCTCTAAATAGGCAGGCAACCGATAAGTCATTAGCGTGAGCAACACACCGCCGTCTAATTCCCCAGCAGCGGCTTCGGCCAAATAGGTTACAAAACGTGCACTTATAATTATCAGTAGCAAAATAAGGCTAACGGCGAGCATGCTCATTAACACTTCCCTTGCGAGGTACCTAAATATAATCAAGCGAAGGTTCTCCACCAGCTCAAGGTTTTACTATTATTGTTAATGCGTAGCCATTAACTTAAATTGCACTTCGAAAGGGCGTTATTTTAGCACTCACAACACGGCTCCGGCTAATGCCCGCACTATAAAACCGCCAAAAAGGCTGCAATTAAATTAATAATGGCAACTATTTACTCAAGCAGCCCATTCAATACGTGAGCACACTTGTGTTTCTAAGGTAAACTAGTTAAATCGAACGGCCGAAAATAAATAAACACGCTGGTATTGTTTCGCCTGTTCTAACCAATATTAACGAATATAAAAAATCGCGCGATACACAAACAACAACGCTTAGCTCGCTAACTTGCTCACATAGCTAGCACTACGACGAAAAGCGAACGTGACAGCAATAACGTACCGCAACGAATATGTGAATAAGCAAATAACGAATAAATAGCTAAGCTGTATTGCCATCAATCAACCACCCACTAGAGTAGAGAGCGAATTGTTTATGGAGTTCATTGCTAAAAAAGCCGATATTGCCACCCTAAGTACCCAATGCGTGGTGGTGTTTTGCAAAGACGGTAAATTGATGGCCAGCGCTAGCCACTTAGACACAGAACAACATGGCTTATTAACCCATCAATTAAGCATTAAAGCCATTTCGCCAACGGCTGGCTCTCACTTGTGGTTAACTTTAGCCCCAACTAAAAGCGCCAAGCACAGCAAAGCACTGCTTGTTCAACTTGGCGAAAGCAAGAAAAAAAGCGCAGATATCACCATTGAAGACATTCGCAAAATCAGCCAAAAGCTTGCCAGCACACTAAACAGCGCCAAACTAAAAGACGCGGCCGTTTTTTTTGACTCGGCCCTACCTGCATCTGGCGATTGCACCTTAGAAAAACTGGCGCATACCCTCGCGCTCGAAATTGAACGCGCAAGCTACCGTTTCTCGCTTAAAGCCGGTACTAAAAACACACCAGCCACACTTAAAAAAGTGGTTTTCGTTGCCACCAATAGCGCAGAAACCAAAACTCTGCGCAACGGCGCCAACACAGGCTCGGCAATGGGCAAAGGCATTAACGCTGCGCGTGAACTTGGCAACTTACCGGGCAATATATGCACACCCAACTACTTAGCAGAACAAGCAAAGCAACTTGCTGCAGGCTGTAAAAAACTTACAAGCAAAGCCCTAGGTGAAAAACAAATGGAGCGCCTTGGCATGGGCGCTTTCCTATCTGTTTCCAAAGGCAGCGACCAAGAAGGCAAACTGATTTTACTTGAGTACAAAGGTGCTGCCGCCAATAAAGCCCCTCATGTGCTGGTGGGTAAAGGGGTAACGTTTGATACGGGTGGCATTAGCCTTAAGCCCGGCGCCAACATGGATGAAATGAAATTTGATATGTGCGGCGCAGCCAGCGTACTAGGTACATTTAAAGCGCTAGTTGAGCTCGATGCCAAAGTTAACGTAGTAGGCATCATCGCGGCAGCCGAGAACATGCCTAGCGGCGGCGCCTCTAAACCTGGTGATGTAGTGACATCCATGTCTGGCCAAACAATCGAAATACTTAACACCGATGCCGAAGGCCGCTTGGTGCTGTGCGACGCACTTACTTACGCAGAACGCTACAAACCTAAATCCGTCGTAGATATCGCAACCCTAACAGGTGCATGCGTTGTAGCCTTAGGTAATCACGCAGCAGGCTTGTATTCCAACACTCAATCGGTAGCTGACGCACTGCTTAAAGCGGGCGAAGAAACTCACGATCGTGCATGGCAAATGCCGTTGTGGGACGATTATCAACGCCAACTCGACAGCAACTTCGCAGACATGGGCAATATTGGTGGCATGCCAGGTGGCAGTATTACGGCTGCGTGTTTCTTATCGCGCTACACCAAAAAATACCCTTGGGCACACTTGGATATTGCCGGCGTAGCCTGGCACAGCGGCGCTAAAAAGGGCGCTACTGGCCGCCCAGTAAGCTTGCTTGTTAACTATTTGCTAAATAACTAACATGACCCGCATAGATTTTTACGTACTATCGGCCAGCGACGATAAAAGTCGCTGGCAATTTGCGTGTCGCTTAGCCGAAAAAGCCGTATCGCGTGGCAACAAGGTGTTAATTGCAACGCAAGATGAAGCAGCGAGCCGCGCAGTGGACGAACTTCTCTGGACCCAGCGCCCAGAATCGTTTGTGCCGCATCATATTGTTGGGCAGAACACAGATGGGCAATCCTCATACGCGCCAACCGCTAAGCCTCCTGTTGTGATCACCCACGATTTAGACGATATTGACCATCACGATGTTTTAGTGAATATTCGCACTACGCGCCCAGAGCAATTTAGTCGTTTCGACAGGCTCGCGGAAATTGTAATTCAACAACCAGAAGTATTAGAAAACACACGGCAAAGCTACGCGTTTTACAAGCAACGTGGCTACCCAGTACAAACCCATAAGCTATAGCACTTACGTTATGTCTGACAAACCGAAGCCTACTAAGCAAGAGCTACTTAATGAACTGGAATCGATTAGAGCCTCTCTAAGCGAATCTGGTGAACCAATAGATTTGGAAGACATACCGGTGCTTGTCGATACCATTGCGCACAACCAACCGGAATTTGAAGACGACACTGACGAAGCGATGCTGCGCGCTGCGTACAAAGCCACACTCGATGATGCGCAGGATTACCTAAAAAACCAAACGCCAAATAAAACACCCCGCATACCAGCGAGCGACGCAACCGCCCCCTCTGATTTAAACTCAGAAGATTACGAGTTTGAGCTTAAACTAGAAGGCATTATTGAAGAGCAAATTAACCAAGAAAACGAAGCTACCGCACAAGCAGAGCAGCACGAGCCTACAACTCCTGAGGCTGAAGCTGCACCAGAAACTCAATTAGAAGTAAAAGCTAACACTTCGCAAACGCGCATTGAGGTACAGCAACGCGCGCTCGAAACACCCGCACAAGAATCAGAATTGGAAGACGAGCTAGATATCGAATCGCTCGTGGAGGCACATTTGTTAGACGACACCCCAACTAAGCCCCTGCCGGGCCAACAATCTCTATTTGACGAAGCCGCTCACCCTGACAGCGACGTAGCTGCTAGCGGCGACAACACAGCGAAGAGTAAACAAGAAGACACAACCAAGCCGGTAGAACATGACCCCAAACAAGCAGAAAAAAGCCAAAAAGTATTCGATGAAAGCGATGTGTACATTCGCCCAAAGGCCAGCGGCGAAAACCCCTTTTTGCCCGCCCATATTCGCGAGCGATTAACTAGCAGCCGCAATCAGCTAATGGAAGACTTGGCCCAAGTGGATAGCACTCTCAAAAAACCACCTTCCTCACACGGCAAGCCCGCCCAACCAAGTGCTTTTACCCGGGTCACACCTGCCGAGCCCCCAAAAAAAGAAGCGGAAGATAGCGAAGCGATTCAACAAGAAATCATTGATCAACTCGTCGCGAAATTCCTGCCCGAGATAGAAGCCGAGCTGCGAGTACACCTAGAAAAACGCTTAATCAAGCGCGAAGAAAACTAAACAACGCGCAGCTTAACCCCCAGCGGTTTCAATCAAATCTGTATTACACGTGTTGCGCGGTGATTTTTTAATCGATATTTGAGAAATCACCACTTATTCACCGTCCCCATGCGCTGCAATCGAGTGGCGCGCAAGGTATAATCGGCGACTTTCTTTTTAAAAACCTATTGCTAAGCGACGTAACTGCAACCATGGATAAAACCTATCAACCCTCTGCCATAGAAACCGCCCTTTACCAAAACTGGGAAGAAAAAGGCTACTTTGCCCCCAGCGGAAAAGGTGACCCATACAGCATTATGATTCCGCCACCCAATGTGACGGGTAGCCTGCATATGGGCCACGGCTTCCAAGAAAGCATTATGGATGCGCTAATTCGCTACCACCGCATGAAGGGCAACAACACCCTTTGGCAGGTTGGTACCGACCACGCAGGTATCGCCACCCAAATGGTTGTTGAGCGTCTACTCGATGCAGAAGGTAAATCTCGCCACGATTTAGGCCGAGAAAAATTCATCGAGAAAGTATGGGAGTGGAAGGAAGAAAGCGGCGGCAATATTACACGCCAACTACGTCGCCTAGGTGCATCTCCAGACTGGAGCCGCGAGCGCTTCACTATGGACGATGGCTTTTATAACGCGGTGCAAGAGGTTTTTGTTCGCCTCTATGAAGACGAGCTAATCTACCGCGGTAAACGCCTCGTAAACTGGGACCCAAAACTCCACACAGCTATTTCTGACCTAGAAGTGATTAGCGAAGAAGAAAAAGGCTTTATGTGGCACTTCCGCTACCCGCTAAGCGATGGCTCAGGCGAGTTAGTTGTGGCCACCACTCGCCCAGAAACCATGTTGGGCGATACCGCAGTTGCCGTAAACCCAGAAGACGAGCGCTACAAGCACCTAATTGGCAAAACCATTAAGCTGCCGCTTACTGATCGCGAAATTCCTATTATTGCGGATGATTATGTCGACCAAGAATTTGGCACCGGCTGTGTAAAAATCACTCCAGCTCACGACTTTAACGATTACGAAATGGGCCTGCGCCACAACCTACCCATGATCAACTTGTTTGATGACGACGCGCAACTAAACAACAATGCCCCGGAAAAATATCGCGGCATGGATCGCTTCGACGCACGCAAACAAATCGTCGCCGACCTAGATGCGTTGGGCTTGCTAGAAAAAATTGTAGATCACACCCTAAAAGTACCTCGTGGAGACCGCAGCGGCGTAGTAATCGAGCCCTACTTGACTAACCAGTGGTACGTAAAAACCCAGCCTTTAGCAGACGAAGCCATTAAGGCCGTTGAAGAAGGCGATATCAACTTTGTACCTAAACAATACGAGAACATGTACTTCTCTTGGATGCGCGACATTCAGGACTGGTGCATTTCACGCCAACTTTGGTGGGGCCACCGCATACCAGCTTGGTACGACGCCGATGGCAAAGTGTATGTGGGCCGCAGTGAAGATGACGTACGTAAAAAACACAACATCGCAGCCGACGTAGAATTAAAACAAGATGAAGACGTGCTCGATACATGGTTCTCATCAGGCCTGTGGACATTCGGCACCTTAGGCTGGCCAGAAGACACCGATTTTCTCAAAACCTTCCACCCATCCTCTGTGTTGGTTACAGGTTTCGATATTATCTTCTTCTGGGTTGCCCGCATGATTATGCTCACCCTTTACTTCAAAAAAGAAGTGCCCTTTAAAACGGTGTACGTGCACGGGCTAGTGCGCGATAGCCAAGGGCAAAAGATGAGTAAATCTAAAGGTAACGTACTCGACCCCATCGACCTTATCGACGGCATTGAGCTAGAAACATTAGTGGCCAAGCGCACCGCTGGCATGATGGTGCCTAAGCTCCGAGAAAAAATCGAAAAACAAACCCGTAAAGAATTCCCTGACGGTATTGCAGGCTACGGTACCGACGCATTGCGTTACACCTACTACTCGCTTGCATCCACTGGGCGCGATATTAATTTTGACGTGGGCCGTATTGAAGGCTTCCGCAACTTCTGCAACAAACTGTGGAATGCCAGCAACTACGTACTAATGAATACCGAAGGGCAAGATTGCGGCCAAGATGGCAGCGACGATTACACCCTTTCACTAGCAGACCGCTGGATTGTATCGCGCTTACAAGAAGCCGAAAAGGCTGTGCGCGAAGGCATGGAAACCTACCGTTTAGACTTGGCCAGCCAAGCCCTATACGATTTTATTTGGAAAGATTACTGCGACTGGTACTTAGAGCTTACCAAGCCTGTATTATGGGATGACAATGCCAGCACCCAACTTAAAAAAGGCACACGCCGCACACTTATTCGCGTACTGGAAACCACTCTGCGCCTAGCGCACCCACTCATGCCATTTATTACCGAAGAAATTTGGCAGCGCGTTAAACCGCTTGCGGGTGTGGAAGGCGAAACAATTATGCTGGCGCAGTACCCAACCCCAGATGATGCCAAAATTGATAATCAAGCCGTAGCCGATATTGAGTGGCTAAAAGGCGTGATTTTAGGCGTGCGAACTATTCGCGGCGAAATGAATATCTCCCCAGCCAAACAGCTGGAAGTATTTATTACCAACGCGGATGCAAACGATCAGCGATGCTTAACCGAAAACAACCAGTTCTTAACCAAGCTCGCGTCACTCGAATCCGCCGTGTACGTGGCAGACGCAAGCACCCTACCGCCAACAGCCACCTCGTTGGTTGGCAGCCTAGAGGTGCACGTACCCATGGCAGGCAATATCGATAAAGATGCAGAGCTAGCACGCTTGGATAAAGAAATTCAAAAAATTGAAAAAGACATTACTCTGCTAAACGGCAAGCTCAGCAACCCCAAGTTTGTAGATAAAGCACCAGCAGACGTTGTTGCCAAAGAAAAAGATCGTCTAGAAGCAGCCAAAACCTCTATTGCCAAGCTCGAAGAGCAAAAGCAAAAGATCGCTTCGTTTTAAAGACACTGGTGGTGCGGGCTTACACCCGCGCCACTGACGCGCCCTTCTTTACCTGCACCGCATACCCAGCAATAATAAACTAGTGTTTTCACCCTACCTTAACGTCCCATTAGCGATGATACTAGGCTTTAATCACTGTAAAAATAATACCAACCTCCCAAACAGGACATGAAGGAGCATGTAAGATGATTAAGAAGCCACTTTTAATAAGTTTCGTGTTAATTACAACTGGATGCGGAGCCTCTATGCAAGCCAAAGACTGTGCCACAACAGATTGGAACCAGAAAGGCTACGAGGACGCAATGCAAGGTAAAACCAACGAGACTTTTGAAGAGTATAAAAATATCTGCAGCGCAAACCCGCCGAATGCAGCCGAATATGTAACAGGCTACAAGCGAGCAACAACCGAGTACTGTACAGAAAGTAACGGATACGATCGAGGTATTAAAGGAGGTAAATACCACTTAAGCTGCGCGCAAGACAGTGAGTATTACCACGCCTACGTCAAAGCTTTGAAAAAACATTCTGAAGAACGAGAACGAAAACAGCTAGAGCGCCTCACAAGGCACGGCGGGGATGTGACAGATTCTCGCGCAGCTCCTGGTGGTAGCCCAGGCATGTAGGTTTTAGCTGTATTAGTAAGCTTACACTAACCACGAAACATCGGTACCTTCATGATTCACCTGTGGAGGTACCAACCCCGCCTCACCATTAAAAGGGTAAGCATTTCACCAAACTGTCGCTCCCGCATAACAAATTTGCCTTTAACTCATTCCGCTTTGCAACATCGCCTGAACCATTAACGCATCGTACTATACATATTTTTGGCAGAAATCTACGCACTCCCCATTGAGAAAGCGTTCGCCAACAAGTAATTAGAGCAAGACTCGTTTCCAACCACCCTCCCCAAAAAACATACACATCTAATCATGTTTTCCTCAAGTTCAAAGCAATATTAAGGCACGCATACAACAGATAAAAATCGCCTAGAAAATAAAGAATATTTTTTCACGTTGTTCTGTTATTTTTTTATTTTTTACGTCATATTTACGCGCCTTCCAACGTATATACAGCAAGAAGGTAGACCCACTGCGCAATGAGCGGTGGCTGTATTACTTTACTCATTGGAGTTATTTATGGTTAAGCGTTTATATTCGTTTGCAGTACTGTTGGGAGCCTTAAGCTATGGCAGCATTGCCACGGCTGATTCAGAATTACATGTGTACAACTGGTCCGACTATATAGGCGAAGCCACTGTTGCCGATTTCGAAAAAGAAACCGGCATAAAAGTGGTTTACGACGTGTACGACAGCAATGAAATTTTGGAAGCCAAGCTACTTGCCGGCCGCAGTGGCTACGATGTGGTTTTCCCAACTGCACGCCCGTTTGCCGATCGTCAATTAAAGGCGGGGATATTGCAGCCATTGCAAAAAGATTTACTATCTAACTACGGCAATATCGACCCCGTTATTTTGGCATCCCTTGCCGATTTAGACCCACAAAACAACCACATGGTGCCTTACATGTGGGGCACTACAGGCATTGGCTACAACGTAGATAAGATTAAAAGCCTATTAGGTAAAGACGTACCAGTAAATACTTGGGCACTAATCTTCAACCCAGAAATAGCTGGCAAGTTGGCGTCGTGCGGTATTTCGCTTATGGATGACGCAACCGAAGTGTTCGCAGCAGCCAAAATTTACCTAGGCATAGATGCGAGCGACTTCAGCAAAGCCACACAAGAAGCCGTTGCCGCGCTAGTTGCCAAAACGCGCAAAAATATACGCTACTTCCACAGCTCGCAATACATTAACGACTTAGCCAATGGCGATCTTTGTGTAGCCCACGGTTACTCTGGTGACGTACTGCAAGCACGCGCCCGCGCGGAAGAAGCAGAGAAAGGCGTTAACGTTGCCTATACCGTACCTCAAGAAGGTGCTGTTGTTTGGTCGGATGTAATGGTTATACCTAAAGATGCGCCCAACCCTAAAGCCGCTCACGCATTTATTAACTATTTAATGCAGCCAGAAGTGATTGCCTCGGCTTCTAACGCAGTGGCATATGCAAACGCGAACGCTAAAGCCACACCATTTGTGGACGAAGCCATACGCAACGACCCTGGCGTATACCCAGCAGAAGCTACGCGCCAACGCTTAGTGGTGTTAATTGCTCCTAGCAACAACGAAACCCGAGCAATTACACGCTTGTGGACCCGCATAAAAACCGGTAAGTAAAAATATAACCGGCAACAGCTAACACTCCTTGCCAGGCCTCCCTGTGAGGCTGGCAACTTTTACGTGGAAGAGATGACTAAGAACCCGACAGCAATAGAAGACGCTGGCGATGAGCCTATCGTACAGCTACAAAACCTCACCAAAACATTTGGCGCTAATTACGCAGTAGATGATATTAGCCTCACCATTTACAAGGGCGAATTTTTCTCGTTGCTTGGCGCATCCGGTTGCGGTAAATCGACCCTACTGCGCATGCTCGCGGGTTTTGAACAACCCACAAGTGGACAAATTTTTATCGACGGCCAAGAAATATCTAAAGTTCCGGCTTATAAACGCCCTATTAATATGATGTTTCAAAACTACGCACTGTTTCCACATATGAACGTAGCGGACAACATTGGCTTTGGGCTAAAGCAAGAAGGCATGCCGCAAAATTTGCGCAATGAACGCATCGCCGAAATGATGAGCCTTGTGCAAATAGAAAAATTTGCAAAGCGTAAACCACACCAACTTAGTGGCGGGCAACGCCAGCGGGTTGCACTTGCGCGCGCACTGGCAAAACACCCTAAAATTTTATTGTTAGATGAACCATTGGGCGCACTAGACAAAAAATTGCGCGAAAAAACGCAATTTGAATTAATGAACATTCAAAACCGGTTGGGCACAACATTTATCGTGGTAACCCACGATCAAGAAGAAGCGATGACTATGTCTTCGCGTATAGCGCTTATGCGCGAAGGTCGCATTGAACAAGTTGACGCCCCCCGCCGCATGTACGAGTTCCCCACTACGCGTTATGCAGCTGACTTTATTGGGCTAATTAATTTATTTGAGGGCAAGGTCGTTACCCAAACAGGCGACGAAGTAACTATTAGCTCAGAAACCACCGGCGGCGATATAGTGGTGCACCATAGCCAACCACTACTACCGGGCATGGATGTGTGCATTGCTTTGCGCCCAGAAAAACTGGTACTGCACGCGCAACACGAAAATATTCCCAACCGCATTGAAGGTGTTATTCGCGAAATTGCATACCTAGGCGATGTATCTATTTACCATGTAGAGCTTGCCTCTGGGTATATCGCGCGTTTTACCCAATCGAATATTTTAGCACTAGCCGAGCAACCGTTAACATGGGGGCAAACGGTAAGTTTGGGCTGGCACAACCACAGCTGCGGAGTACTCACCCAGTGATACACGCTTTTACATCTAAATGGGTTAAACCTAAACACGCCATTATCGCAGCGCCTTGGCTCTGGCTTTCTGTGTTTTTTGTTTTGCCTTTTGTTTTTGTATTAAAAATAAGTTTTTCTGAGGCCCTACTTGCGCAGCCCCCCTACGACACAATTATTCGCGATATAGACGAAGGCCTAATAACTTTAAAAATTAATTTAGGCACTTACCTATTATTATTTGAAGACAGTCTCTACTTAGAAGCACTACTGGGTTCGCTTAAAGTAGCAACCATTTCTACATTGCTGTGTTTATTGATCGGTTACCCCATGGCGTACGGTATTGCTAGCGCACCCAAAGCTTGGCGCTTACCGTTATTGATGCTGATTATTTTACCGTTTTGGACATCGTTTTTAATTCGAATCTACGCATGGATAGGCCTACTAAAGGCAAATGGTTTAATTAATACGCTACTGCTTAAAATTGGAATAATCGACCAACCCTTAACTATTTTATATACCAACACCGCGGTTTACATTGGGATTGTTTACAACTACTTACCATTTTTAATTCTGCCCCTGTACGCCACCCTAGTGCGGTTAGATCGTACACTGCTAGAGGCTGCAGCAGACTTGGGCTGTAGACCTTGGCGACAATTTACCAGCATCACATTACCGCAATCTATGCCTGGGGTACTGGCGGGCTGCATGCTGGTGTTTATTCCGGTGATGGGCGAATTTGTCATTCCTGATTTGCTCGGTGGGCCAGATACACTCATGCTGGGCAAGCTTATGTGGATGGAGTTTTTTAACAATAAAGATTGGCCGCTGGCCTCCGCACTGGCGGTGATATTACTTATTGTATTAGTGGTGCCGTTTATGCTGATGCGTCACTTCGAAGCCAAAGCGGCAGAGGAGCTAGCATAATGCGTCGCATGCCCGTCTTACTTATTATTTTAATTTTGGGCTACGTTTTTTTGTACGGTCCAATTTTAAGCTTAATTGTGTACTCGTTTAACGCCAGTAAACTAGTTACCGTGTGGAGTGGCTTTAGCACTAAATGGTATGCAGCGCTTTTGCAAAATGATGCGTTGTTGGAAGCTGCAGGTCTAAGCGTAAAAATTGCAGCAGTGGTAGCAAGCTTATCGGTGTTGCTAGGTACCCTTGCCGCTATTGTATTAGTGCGCTACAAAAAATCGCGCGGCACCCGCAACTTAGCCATGCTTGTAACCGCGCCAATGGTTATGCCCGAAGTGATTATTGGGTTGTCGCTGCTGCTACTATTTATCGCTATGGAAGATTTAATAGGCTGGCCTAAAGGACGCGGCCAGCTCACGATTATTTTGGCGCACACCACATTTGCCATGGCTTACGTTACGTTAATTGTACAAAGTCGCTTGGCCCATATGGACCCATCGCTAGAAGAAGTAGCAGAGGATTTAGGCGCACGACCAGCAACCGTGTTTTTCGCCATTACGCTGCCACTTATTGCACCGGCACTATTGGCCGGTTGGCTATTAGCTTTTACGCTCTCGCTCGACGATTTGGTAGTGGCAAATTTTGTTTCAGGCCCGGGTGCCACCACGCTACCTATGGTGGTGTATTCCAGCGTGCGTCTTGGCGTTAGCCCCGAAATTAACGCACTTGCCACGTTAATAGTCGTGTTTGTAAGTGTTGCAGTTTGTGTATCGGGGTTTGTATTACACAGGCAGGAAAAACGACGAGAAGCAGAGCAGTAGTATATACACATTAGTGGTGCACTTACTGCTCATTTGGCACTTGTAAAAAGTGGAGCATATTGAGCCAGCCTTGCACTCGCAAGGCTGTGTAATCATTGAAAATATAAACCTTATAAGTGGCGCATTAACATAGCGTAGCCGCCATCTTCGCCTAAATCTAAGCCTTCTAGCGGCAAGCGCACAATGTGACCAGAGCCAGGCGCAGAATCAACACTTTGGCCTTTTTTGTTCGCTATGTCGCCCACTACAAACGGGATATTACCCTTAGGTGTGATCAGCTCAACTTGGTCACCTTGCGAGAATTTGTTTTTCGCTTCTATGGTTAGCCAGCCGTTGGTTTTATCGTAGCCCGTGGCTTCGCCCACGAATTGCTGCGCTGGGTTATTCGAAACGCCTTTTTCGTAGTTTTGATATTCGCTGGGCGCGTGGCGGCGGTAAAAGCCTTCGGTGTAGCCTCGGTTTGCCAAATGCTCTAGCTCGCGCATAAGGTTCATATCAAATGGAATACCGGCTTCGGCGGCATCGATTGCTTTGCGATACACCTGTGCGGTGCGCGCAACGTAGTAGTGAGATTTAGTACGACCTTCAATTTTTAATGAGTGAACGCCCATTTTCACTAAACGCTCTACGTGTTGCACTGCGCGTAAATCTTTGGAGTTCATAATGTAAGTGCCATGCTCATCTTCATAGGCAGGCATATATTCACCGGGGCGACTTTTTTCCTGTAGCAGCACCGGTTGCACTTCATCGGGCGTCCACGCCTGTGGCTGTGAGCTGGTGTCCACGGCAATCAAATCACCTAGCTCGTTCTCTTTAGCTTCGTGGGAGTTATATTCCCAGCGACAGGAGTTAGTGCAAGCACCTTGGTTGGAGTCGCGATGGGTCATGTAGCCAGAAAGCAAACAACGGCCAGAATAAGCAATACACAGCGCGCCGTGCACAAATACTTCAATTTCGGTATCTGGGCATTCTTGGCTAATATCGATTATTTCGTCGATAGACAGCTCGCGAGATAAAATTACCCGCTCTATGCCTTGCTTAGCCCAAAACTTAACCGTGGCGTAGTTAACCGCATTCGCTTGCACACTTAGGTGGATAGGCTGATCTGGCCACTGCTCACGCACCAGCATAATCAGGCCTGGGTCTGCCATGATTAGCGCATCTGGCTTCATGGCGATAACAGGCTCTAAATCGCGTATATAGGTACGCACTTTATCGTTGTGGGGCGAAAGGTTACTGGCTAGGTAAAACTTCTTGCCCTGCTGATGCGCCTCATCTACCGCCAAGGCAAGGTTTTCTATCTTATTAAACTCGTTATTGCGCACACGCAGGCTGTAGCGCGGTTGGCCGGCATACACGGCATCTGCACCATAGGCGAAGGCGTAGCGCATGCTTTTAAGGGTTCCTGCGGGGGATAACAACTCTGTAGCCATAG
Source organism: Saccharophagus degradans 2-40 (assembly GCF_000013665.1). Classification (NCBI taxonomy): domain Bacteria; kingdom Pseudomonadati; phylum Pseudomonadota; class Gammaproteobacteria; order Cellvibrionales; family Cellvibrionaceae; genus Saccharophagus; species Saccharophagus degradans. The sequence continues at coordinate 1,763,865 of NC_007912.1, read as the reverse complement.
GGTTTCTTCTGGTTTAATAAGTGACTGAATTCTGTACAAATAGTGAGCCGCGCATTGTACTTTGCACACGGCTAAATACAAGCACACGCTTTACTAAAACACGGCTGTTTTGGCCTAAATCAACTCTTGTCACTCTGTGACGCAGTTATCCTTAATTTACCCCCAGCCCAATTTGCCCATCTATACTGTTTGTTACATGCCTAACGTTATTAGGCCAAATAGACATGCATTCGAGGGCACAATGGGCACACCAATAGACAGCTACTTAAAAATACTGGCTCAAAAAGACGGATCGGACCTTTACTTAAGTACCGGCGCCCCGCCCTGCGCCAAGTTTCAAGGCACGCTTAAGCCGCTAACCCAACAACCGTTTAAAGGCGGCGAAATCGAAGCCATAGCCAATGCAATTATGGATGCCGAACAACGCGAGCAGTTTAGCCATGAGCTTGAAATGAACCTTGCGGTATCAATACCTGGCGTTGGGCGCTTTCGTATTAATATTTTTAAACAGCGCAATGAAGTGTCAATTGTTGCGCGCAATATTAATACCGACATTCCCCAATTCGACAACCTTGGGCTGCCAGAAATATTAAAAGACGTCATTATGAATAAGCGCGGGCTAGTGCTGTTTGTGGGTGGCACAGGTTCGGGTAAATCGACTTCACTCGCGGCGCTTATCGACCACCGCAATGCCAACCACGGCGGCCATATTATTACAATTGAAGACCCAGTAGAGTATGTACATAAACACAAAAAAAGTGTGATTAACCAGCGCGAGGTGGGTGTTGATACGCGCAGCTTTCGCAACGCTTTAAAAAATACGCTTAGGCAAGCACCCGACGTTATCCTAATTGGCGAAATTCGCGACCGCGAAACTATGGAGCACGCACTGGAGTTTGCCGAAACCGGCCACTTGGCCATATCCACTTTACACGCAAATAACGCCAACCAAGCGCTAGAGCGTATTATCAACCTGTTCCCAGAGGAGCGTAGGCCACAGCTTATTTTGGGGCTTTCGCAAAACATTCGCGCCATTGTCTCGCAACGGCTAATCCCTACGGTTGATGGCAAGCGCTGTGCAGCAATTGAGGTTTTGTTGGGAACAAAAACAATTCAAGAATTAATACTAAAAAATAGGTTTGAAGAAATTAAAGAGATAATGGAGAAATCTGAAAACCTTGGCATGCAAACCTTTGATGCGGCGTTATTTAAACTGCACGCAGCGGGCAAAATTACGCATGAAGAAGCCATGAGCAATGCAGATTCGCCCAACAATTTACGCTTAAGAATAAAACTCTCACAAGGCGACGCTGCGCCAACAGAGAAGGAAGTAAAAGAAGTGGTAGAAAAAGCTGCGCCAACAAGTTTTGGCGAACTAAGTTTAGAGGAAATAGAAGAGCCTGAAGAAGACGACCCAAACCAATTAAAATTCTAATTGGTTTGGGATGGCACCACACACGCCAAGACTAACCGTCTAATGTAATACCCTGCGTTTTAAAACTAGCCAGCCAAGTTGTAAGTTCGTCACACGACATGGGTTTAGCCAACAAATAACCTTGCACCTGCTGACAACCTAGCTCGCGAAGTAAGTCCAGCTGTTCACGTGTTTCAACACCCTCTGCAATGACATTCATACCAAGTGTTTGCCCTAGGTTTACAATCATTTCTACAATTTTTCGTCCACTTGGCGTGTCGGAAGTCTGAACAAACGATTGATCTACTTTTAAGTTATCAAATGGCATTTTTTGCAAATAGCTTAACGAAGAAAAACCGGTACCGAAATCATCAACAGATAACTCAAAGCCAATATCTTTAATACGGGTCAACACTTCCATATTGCCTTTCACATCATCCATGGCAATGGTTTCGGTAATTTCTAAGTCAACCAAATTTGGGTCAACTTGTACCCTGTCTATCAATTCGCGTAGAGCGTCAAGTATTTCTGGGTGGCGTAACTGCGCTACGGAAAAATTTACCCCCATTTTCAGATCATTCCAGCCGGAAGAGCGTACTTTATGTAATTCTGCAATTGCATTTTCCATAACCCACTCCCCCATTCTTACAATCAGACCGGATTTCTCGGCAAGCGGGATAAAACGCTGGGGCGGCACCATCACACCATGTTTGTTCTCCCAGCGCAGCAGCGCTTCCAATCCCACAACATCCAATGTTTTAATATCAAATTTAGGTTGATAAGCGAGATACAGTTTGCCGCTATCGAACGCTTCGCGCAGTTCCCGCAACATTTCCACATGTTGAGTAGCCTTTTCAACCATTTTTCGGTTAAACATAACCACTTCGCCGCGGCGAATAGCTTTGGCAGACTTAAGTACAATACTACCTTCTTTAATAGCTTGCCCACCGCCCTCAGACATTTCTGTTAACGGGACTATTCCAGAAGTGACAGACAACACCTGATCGTTATCTCGCACTTTAAATGGCTTGTTAAACACCTCACTTATTGCCATAGGCTTTACATGGTCTTTAGGGCCTAGCACAGCAAAAACATCTGCCGCTATTCGCGCCACAGTGCAGGTAACAGGGAAATTGTTTAGCAAGCGCAAACCAATTTCTCGCAATAGCTCGTCGCAATAATCTTTGCCGAGGGCAGCATTGAGCTCAGCAAAGTTATCAATATCTACAAGCGCCAAATAAAGCTCTGGTAAGCTATCGTCTTCAACAAGCTCATCTATTTTTTGAATAAGCGCGGTTCTATTAGGCAGGCCAACCAAAATGTCAAAATAAGCATGACTACTTAGCCGTTCCAATAGCATTAAGTTATCTGCGCACGCGGCAATATTATTACAGAATATTTCTAATAAACTTTGATCAACTGAATCGATGTCTACATCGCTGGATATAAACGCGCTCATATCGCCGCGGGTATCACTGCCGATATATAGCGCTACCCCGTCCACGCCAAACTGATTACTTTTCTTATCTAAACATGTATCCAGTAATGTTCTTGCCCCACTTTCTGAAAGATCTTCAAGAGGGTGATCAACTAACAGACAATAGTGCCCTGCTGCAGCTATAATTTTAGATTCGGAGCCTGTGTCACTTTGCTGACGCCGCACGCAAATTAAGCCTTCGGCGGGAATATCTAACAGGCCAGCCAAGTGCACAATAACCCCTTGAGCAAAGGCGTGAATACCATTTTTAGTGAGCAGTTCAGAGCTGGACCGCACAATCATATCCAAGCCCTTGCGGCCGGCTTCTATCATGCGAATTTGTTTGTACGAGCGAATCGCGGTAGTTAGCGCCGCGAATAATTTTGACTGGGTGAGTTCAGATTTTAATTTGTAGTCATTAATGTCGTAATCGCGAATAACTTCTATTTCTGGGGCTTGGTTTGGCTGCCCAGTGCGCAGAATAATACGGGTGTCGCGAATATCCATTTTGTCGCGAATAATCGCAACCATATCCAATCCAGCATTTGGGGTTTCCATAACCACATCTAGCATTATTACGGCAATATTTTTATTTTCTTCAAGTATTTTTATGCCTTCTGCAGCACTCATAGCATGTAAAAACTTGAGTGGTCTATCCATTATTTGGGTATTTTTTAGGGCAAACTCTGTGGCAGAGTGAACGCCCTTTTCATCATCAATGATTAGCACCCACCAACAATAATCTTCCCGCTGTTTCTTTTCTTCTACCGGCTCCTCGGCAAAAGAAAACAATTCGTTCCCATTTTTATCGGACATTAACTTTAAATCCTCCGCCAGTGCCGTCGTTAGCGTGATCGTAATTTGGAGAGACTGCAGGCATTGTTATTGTAAATTTGGTGCCTACGTTTACTTTTGATTCTACAACGACTTGGCCGCCCATCATACCCGTTACTATATTATGTAAAATATGCATCCCTAGCCCGTTACCCCCCTCGCCCAGCTTGGTGGTAAAAAACGGGTCGAAAATTCTATTAATGTGCTCTTCGGCAATCCCCTTACCATCATCTTCCACAATTAAACGCAGCATATCGTTTTCGTCTTTTCTGCATACTATACGAATACAACCAAATTCTCGTCCATCAAAGCCATGCACAATAGAGTTGTTAATAAGATTGGTTATCACCTGACCTAAAGGGCCTGGGTAGCTATCTAACATGATATCTCTGGGGCAATCTACTTCGACTTGGTATGGCGTCTTTTTGAGTGTTGGCGAAAGAGTCATACGTGTTTCGTTAAGCATTTCCAGCATATCAAAACAGCGGCGCTGGGCACTTGTTCGATCTACAGCAACCTGTTTAAAACTATTCACCAACTCCGATGCGCGCTCAAGGCTTTTACACACTAAACCAGACCCTTCCTCGGCTTCTTCAAGAAAGTCTTGTAGGGCATTTTTAGTTATACCTTCTTCCATCATTTTTTTAACGCGTTTAGTGCTGTCATTTAGCGTAGAGGCTACTGTCAAACCGTTGCCAATAGGAGTGTTTAGCTCATGCGCCACCCCGGCAACCAACGAGCCAAGAGCAGCAAGCTTTTCGGATTGAACTAGGTTGCCCTGTGTGGCATTTAATTGTTCTACGGTTGAGTTAAGCTCTTTGTTTAGCTCTACCAACTCGGCAGTTCGCTCTGCCACTCGGTCTTCCATATGGGTAAATGACCGCTCTAACGACCAGCGCATAGTTTCTAATTGGCGCGATAAAGAACCAAACTCATCACCCGACAATTGCGGCACAGAAGTACGTAAATCACCGCCCGCAATACCTGCCGCTGCTTTTTCCAACTTATTGAGGGGGGAAATAACACGCTGGTTTAGAAAATAACTTAAACAAGCTAGCGAGAAGAGTAACTGAATTGCGATAACGATTAGCAGTAGCTCAGAGTCTTTTGTTGCCTGCCGCTGCGCATCCGCCAAGCTATAAGTGAAATTTAACTCACCGATAATACTGTTTTGATATTCAATAGCCCGCTGAAATTGAATTACCCCAAAACCTTCATCTATTTTAGGGTTGTGATACGAAAGAAAGGTGTTGCCTTGCTGATCAACTACATCAATTGCAACGATGGATGGGTCTAAACGCAGTGAATCTATTACGGGCTGCCCTAAAGAAGGCGCAACTTCCCACAGCGGCATAGTCATACCCGCTTGCAGCAAATCAGCGTAATTCATCGCCGCTTCTTTACTGTCTAGTTCTAGGGTTCGCTGGTAATTTTGATAGATTAGAAACGCGCCCGACATTACCGCGGGAAAAGCGATAGACAATGTAACCACAATGACCAAAAATCGCCGGAGAGTAGAATGCCCTCTTATTCTTTCTTTAAGCTCTGGGGTTACCCCAAGTAATGCTGACAATGTGTTGCTCCTGTATCCTCGGCGTGGGACCAACCGTTACCCAAACTTTATCAATTTAAGTGCACAACTCTGCTCCTTGCTTTGGCGTTTTTTGGTGCATAACGCACAACTCAGCCCATTCACCCGTGCATTATTAACTATAGATCAAGCCACAAGGAATGCCCTTAAAACCGAAGGCTCAATGCGAGATTAGTTTAATATTATTGCCAGCATATAACTTTTAGAGCAAACAAATCAAACCAACCACAACAAATGAGAATAAGCTGTTGGTCTTTATCAATTTTTGGACAAATTGCGCGTCATAAAATCGCCAATTACGAAATAAGGACTATATTGTTATATGAATAACTTAGTTTATTTATATCAAGTTATTACGATTACACATGCACGCCGTGTAAAACAATAGCCACAACTAAGAACTTTCTTTCGTCTATGGATTTCTACAAAGAACACATCGCCAGCGTTAGCGAAGACCACGGTGTTGTAGCGACAGAGAATATTTGCAACCAGCATGGCCAAACGATTGTGGCGAGTGGCGCACAAATAGACTCAACGTCATCTGAAAGAATATTAAAGTTCAAACTGCTAAAGCCTATTGAATCCTCTATTGCCATCGAGTCTGAGCTTAGCGTCGATGATCTTTATCAGCACATCACAGATTATATGTGCGATGACAACTCGTTGTTCGAGGTGTATTTAGAGTCCAACTTGGGTACGTTGCTGCGAGACTGCTGCGAGTTTGCATTTAGCTATGACATCATTCGCCAGAAACTTACAGTATTGCGCTACCAATACCCCAACCAATTCGATCAAACGCTATTTGTGAGTTGGTTTACGGCGTTAATAGAAAAGAAGTCAGGTAAACAGGACCCAGATATTTATCAAAGCTTTACCGCTGCAGTATGTCGCGATTTAGGGTTGCTACATATCGACCCCAAAATTCTTACTAGTAACGAAAAACTCACGCCCGAGCAATGGCGGCAACTGCAATCCCACCCCATTATTAGCCAAAAGATTGTGGAGGCCCTCGAAGGTCTCAGCGCCGATTGCGCCCGCGGTGTATTAGAACACCACGAAAACCTAGATGGCACAGGGTTTCCTAGTTCAAAACTAGCCGCCCAGTTAGCCCCTTTGGGGCAAATCCTTGCGCTTCTCGATGGCACCTACGCAAACTATGCCAAGTTTTTTAAACCCTTGGGCCGCACTCTGGCGGATGTTGTACCTATAATACAAATGAACAGCCGCGCCCACTTTGGCAATTTTTCTGATATTTTTGTTGCCAGCATTCGCTGCTGCTCGCGCACAGACCACACCGTAATTAACGAAAACAATATTGCAGATGCTGTGGCCGAGGTAATTGCATGCCACAAATATATTTCCGATTATCTAGCATGCGCATTCAAATTGATTAGTGAATTTGCTAAATCATCCAAAGGCCCGCGCTTGGTCGCTATGCAAAAAGGCTATTTACATATCCATCAATCTGTCACTCAATCTGGGTTGATTAATCTTGCGTACATTCGCTGGGTAGAGCAGGTGCGAGAAGAGAAAATTAAAAGCGCTTACCGCGAAGTTGAAGATTCTTTAATGATGATGCGCGAGGTTATTTATCAAATAGACCGATTAAACATTCAACTAAGCACTTATGTGACTAAAGAAGGTGAAAAAGGTGCAACAGCGAACTCGCCTTCACTTTTCCAACAACTCATTACTTTCGAAAAGCCCGTCTTTAAAACACTTACCTAACCACCACTAACGCATGCATTGCGCCAATTCGCTTTGGCTTTTCATCCCCGCCCTAAACTGCTAAATTTGCGCGCCCAATAAAAATAAAGATTTAGCGATATGCCTGTTACACAGGAAAACACGTTTAAAACGGCAATTATTCTCACTGCCCCGCTACTAAGCCTGATGCTAGGGCTACTGCTTGCCAGTGGAGGCGTTGCACCTGCTGCAGCTATTACCGCAAGCATTACCCTGTTGTGTGCCATTTGGTGGACGACAGAGGCTATCCCCATACCCGTTACATCTTTGCTACCGCTTGCGCTTTTTCCCATGCTGGATGTGCTCAGCCCAAACGAGGTGGCCAGCGCCTACGGCAGCCCACTTATTTTATTACTTTTGGGTGGTTTTTTATTATCTACCGCCATGGAGCATTCCAACGCCCATAAAAATATTGCGTTAACCATGGTAAATGCATTTGGAGGCAGCAGCGAGAAACATGTTGTATTCGGCTTTATGGCCGCTGCAGCAGTGTTAAGTATGTGGATATCGAACACTGCCACCACGTTAATGTTATTACCTATTGCTGTCGCGCTTATCGACTCTAGCCGCAGTAGAACCCTGTGTATTCCTTTGCTATTAGGTATTTGCTACGCAGCTAGCGTAGGGGGAATAGGCACACCAATAGGTACGCCACCAAACCTAATAATGATGAAAGTTTTTAACGACACTACAGGTACGGAAATTACCTTTGTTACCTGGATGAAATGGGGCGTACCGCTTGTGGTACTTTTTGTGCCCATTATTGCTTTGTGGCTTACGCGCAATATAAAAGCCACAACGGCTATTAGCTTGCCAGAGCCAAACACATGGAGCACAGCACAAAAGCGTGTATTAATAGTTTTTGCTTGTACAGCGCTATTATGGGTAACGCGCAAAGCCCCCTATGGTGGCTGGTCAGAGTTATTTGATCTGCAATATGCAAACGATGCGGCTGTTGCGTTGCTTGCTGTCGTTACGCTGTTTATTATTCCTAATGGCGAGTCTGGCTCCAAAAGAAGTGCGCTGCTCACATGGGAGAGCGCAAACAAAATACCTTGGGGAATATTGTTGCTTTTTTCTGGGGGCATTTGCATCGCTCGCGCATTTAACGCATCGGGCTTGGCGGATATCATTGCAGAAGGACTTGGCGGGCTAAGCGTATTGGCGCCCTTAATTATGCTCTTACTTATCTGCTTAGGCGTTACGTTCTTAACTGAAGTTACCAGCAATACCGCTACCACCAGTTTGTTGATGCCCATACTGGCCGTGGCAAGCGCAAGTACCGGTATAGACCCGCTGGTGCTGATGGTGCCAGCCGCAATGAGTGCTAGCTGCGCGTTTATGCTACCCGTTGCCACCGCGCCTAATGCCGTTATTTTCTCTACGGGGCGTGTCCCCATTCAAACTATGATGCGAACAGGGTTTGCACTAAATATATTCGGAAGTGTGCTTATTACCTTTATTTGCTATGTCTATTTTTTGTAATTTCGCCTAGCCGCTTTTAGCGGCTGTAATAACTTGTATTTAATGCAGTAAGGTATTCTTAGTTTTGTTAGCTAGTGCTTCTGCGGCGCGCGCCCAAGCGCAATCGGCACCACCTTCGCCCAACACGTTAAGCAATGAAACTCGTTTAATTCTAAATTCTCGCAGCATCTCAAACGCATTTATACGCTCTAGGTAACAAACATTTTGGTCTGCAGCCCTGTGTAGCAAACCGTCGTGGGCACCCTGGAGGCAAGCAGCGGCTTCTTTGTGATCTCCAACTCGCCCAAGTACCCACAAATAATAACGAGCGCTTTCAGCAAAACGCTCACTGCTTATTTGCACACTACCTTGCGTTATATCGCTCGCGAATTGTAATTTAGCAATATCAAACACCACAGCCAGTAACTGCCGAGCGGTATTTAAATCGCCATTGTTCAGTGCCGCCACACCCTTGGCTCTGGCACCTTGCCACATCGAATATGCTTTTTGCGGCTCGGCTTTCACTAGCTCCACATGGTGTTCGCATAGGTTTGAACTGCCCCCCCAATGCTTCTGTCTCATTTTCCCTCCTCGGCTGGAACGAGTAATTAATTAAAACAAGTTGTTGATAATGATTATCATTTATAATAATTTAACCTTACTCGTTTCGCAAGCCCAAACAATAGGAGAGCCCATATATGCGCCAACCTAATCTAGTATTTCTTGCCTTATCCCCCGATGCCCTAGCGAGGTTACTCGACACAAAGCAATTAGATATTGAAGAGTTTCGGTGTTTAGATGGCTATACCAAAGCGCAAGTTAAGGGCATTTTTTTAAGGCGTTTGCGTAAACACATACATAGATCGAACGATCAACTTTAAACCAGAACCTTTAGTCAAACAGGCATAGAACTAAGTCATAGGGGCCTATAGTGCTTTTAGCTATACCGAGCTATGATTAAGTTATAAAACCCCAATAGAGTTGCTGCTATGCCTGCACTACACAAAGGACGTTTTACCCCCAACAATAGCTACGATGTTGCCGTAGTGGGTGGCGGTATTCATGGTTTAAGCATGGCACTTGAGGCGTGTAAACGGGGGTTGTCCGTCATTCTTATTCAAGGCAATGACCTTGCATCTGGGGCCTCAGGCATTCAACGCGGGCTTTTTGGCGGGGGCTTTCAATCCTTGTCACAGCTCAATTTAACCGCAGTTAAAGCTAACTTCTCAGCACTCAAAAAATGGCACGAAAATCATGCTAATAGCGCAGCCCCTGTGTGCGCTAATTTAATTGCGAACCACTCTTTACGCTCCGCTAAATTAGTAAAAACAGGTTTGGCCATATACCATCGGTTAGCAGGCGGCAGTGCAGATTTATGTCGCAACCATTCTCGCGAAGCTTTCTCTACACCCTATTTGGCCTACACGCTTCGCCCCGCTAGACGCATTTTAGATATTGCCACAGAAGCTCGAGCATTGGGCGCAGACATATTCCCCTATACGAGAGTGAATACAGCAATTCGGCAAAAAAATTGCTGGCAGTTAACGGTTAACTCCTCGCTTGGTAGCAATACGAATAGCGTAAATGTAAACGCAAAGATGTTAATTAATTGCTGTGGCTGGCTTGCCAACACGTTTTTAACCGATGTGCTAGGTGTTGTGTCTCGCGCAAAAGCACATGCGCGTAAAGCAGGTTTAATTTATGTAAGCGGCCCACTTGATGCCCCTGCTTTACCCCTTACCCTACAAGCCAATAATAAACAGTTTATTAGCATGCTGGCCGTAACACCTCAGCATTATGTGATTGGCCCCTTCTCCGATGAAGAACTGGGAGACAGCAAACAAAATGCTCTAGCAGCTTTGCAAACATTACTCTCAGATCAACTTGGTGAGCAGTTTTCCCAATGGGTTAAAACCTTACATATAGACGAAATAAAATGGATTAACTATGCGCAAGTTTCCGACCCCAGCGGTGGCGCGCACCGAGGGGATTTTCTACAAGACAGTATTCTCGATTTAAATAACCCGAGAGGTGGGGCACCACTGCTTAACGTATTTGGCATAGACATAGCAAAACACGCTAATTTAGCTCGGCAAGGGTTTAATATTCTCGCTCCGTTTAGTAGGGAGTGCTCATCCCACGTTGTGCCTTTACCCCATAAAAACACTACGCCTCCCACTGCTTTTAATAACCCCATAATAAGTCGCTGGCAAACAACCTATGCACAGGGTGTAAATCGTTTATTAAAAGATGCTAATTTAACGTGTAACAGCACTGTTGAAGATTTTGGCGTTCACTTTGGCGAAGATTTATATCAATGTGAGGTGGACTACTTAATTCGTTACGAATGGGCAATTACAGCAGAGGATATTTTGTGGCGTAGAGGTGACTGGGGCCCTTGGTTTCCGGAGAGCGGCAAACAAATGCTTGCCGATTATTTGGCGCAGCTCACCTAAACCTAAAGCCATAAATAATATTAAATGTTAGGTGTCAGTGAGCACGCATAAAAATTAAACCTTATTTATTCTCTTCTTCATCGTCGTCTAGGTCATCGATCAAATTCGAAATAGCGTCATCTAATTCGTCATCAGCTAAATCCAATCCTTGAGCCTTTAACATCGCGGCCACCATATCATCATCCTCATCTTGAGGCTCTGGCTCTTCAGCATCCGGCTCTGGCTCATCTAATGCCATTTCATCTAAATCGTCTATGCCGTCATCCACAGCGTCGTAACCTTCCGGTTCAGCAATATCTTCAGCGTCATCAGGCTCACCCAGCATATCCATCGCTGGCTCCTCTAATTGCTCCTCCTGCGGCTCTTCAACAGGCTCCGGCTCCTGAACTTTTTCTTGCTCTTTAGCAGGCTCTGGCTCCTCAACAACATCGTCTGCTGTTGCGGGGTCCAAATCCTCCATGGGCGGCTCTTCTTCATCATCAACAGGTTTCGGTTCTTCTTTTGGCGATGTTGCCTCTTCAACACTTTCTTCAGAAAATTGCTCTAATAGATCTTCATCAGAACTACCGCTGCCAAGTAATTTTCGCACTATAAAATACCCGCCAACAAATAGAAGCAAATTACCAATACCTATAGCGCTATATAATAACCATGCAGGTACCGGCTGCTGCGGCTCACTTTCGGCTTCTTGTGCTTCTGCCTCACCTTCTTCATCTGTAGGTTTAGCTGGTTCTTCTGGCTCGGCTTTTTTAGTCTCTTTTTCTTCTTTTTTAGCTGGGTCTACAATAGGCTCCTGCTCTTCGCTAAAGCCCCCCTCATGCGAAAACTTAAATTTAACATCGGTAATATACGATTCAAAAGGTGAGCCATCGAGCGTGCTGCCTTTAATACGAATATCAATAAAATACATACCTTCATCATCTGGCATTAATTCCGTTTGCCATGTATCCATTTTGGTTAAATCTAAGGGCTTAACCATTTTTCGTTTTGACGGCGATGTAATTGACGCAACAATTTGTGTTTTATCAACACGTACATCCGAGCTAAGTGATTCAACTTTTAATATAAAATTAAGTTCACCATCACTAAACTGTTTTTCTACTTCGGCATTAAAGGGCTGACGCACACTAAAACTATGCTTGAATTCACGTACAAAGCTTTTACCGTCCACAACCACGGTTAGCTCGTACACGCCTTCTTTTTCGAATGTGGGTAAATCTTCTAAATAGCGCCCATCGAGCGGCGGTTCACCATCCGTTAGTTCATTTTGCCAGAACTCAGCTAACACCTCTTCATTGTTGCCGGCCATAATTTTGGCCGTGATGGTCATTAACTCTAAGAATTCTGGACGAGTGATGGTTTTACCATCCTCCTGTAGCACTAGCGAAAGCAATTGATCGTGACCTATATATACGTTGTTGGCCATAGCCTTAACACGTAAATTTAAGTTACTTACAACCGTAACCCTGCTGTCATCATCCATATCAACACTTAACCCCCACTCACCTTCGAGGGGTTGCTTGATAGTAATGAGGTCGTAATTATCTGCGCGGTGCCAGCTCGCATCCGCAGCCTGTGACGCTGCGCTGTATACCGTTTGATCTGGCCCAATAAGCTCGGTTAAATCGGCAGGATTTTTTCTAAAAATTAACGCGGTAAACTCTTCCACACTGGAATCGATAACAAATTGGTTCCCTGCAAGGGGCACTTGTTCGGCGGGTGCAGCAGCGTCGAATGTGCCTAAGAATATTTTCATTAGGTCGTCTGCAGTGTGCGCCACACTGGCAATACCATCGGTTTGTAAGGACAATTTTTTTAGCAGGTTGTTATCTGCATTGTCGGATAGCGCAACCGTGTGAATGGTATATCCCGCAGCTTTTAGTTTTGGTAAAACCTCATCGACTATGCGGCGCCATTCTTGTGTGTTTTTATCGGGCTGCTTATCAATATCCACCATGCCGTCGGTAAGTAAAATAATGTGCTTTGCATACTCGTCACTGGCAGCATCTAGGTCGTACGCTGCTTTTTCAAGAGCCTCACCTATATTGGTGTATAGCCCTACTGAATTAATTTCCGATGCCTTTGCTCGACCTAAGCTTCGCCATTGCTCATCCACAACCTGATGAGGTACTAGCATGTTTACCCACTTGCCGAAGGTCCACACACCTGCTTTGCTGCCTTCTGGCAACAGTTGCATAAGAAGGTCCACCGCTGGCTGACGTAAATTAGCGGGATCATTGCGTTTCATACTGCCAGAAACATCGATAACCAAGCGCACATCAGCAGGTTTTCCGCTGCGATCAGCAAGTTTGCTTTCTATCTCTTGTGACGCTTGAGCAAGATTAAGTTCAGGTTGGGCTCCTGCACTTGCGGCTAACCCCAGCATCAACACCAAGCCAATAAAAGCCTGCCAGCATTTGAGCATACAAAATTCCCACTTGGTCACCAGCCCCAGTCACTTGAAAGACACGCTGGCGATACAACCATAAAGCGTCCAAAGACGCCCCAAAAAACGTTTTTATACTAATCAGTTATAGCAGCAATTGTGGGAAGTTGCCGAGTATTGGCAGGAGAGTAGCTTTTTAATGTTAAGCGACAGGAGGCAGTAGGAGCAGCTTGCAAGCACATTAATGCCAAATTTTGGCCCCTCGCGACAAAGCTTAGGGCTTAATGAGCGGTTTAGTAATTAGCGATAAAAAGTAAACTAAGAGGCATCCGCTGGTTGTTCGCTCGCATTACGTCGCATAAACCAGCGCACGCAATGATAGCCAAGCGAAAGCACTACAGAAGCTGTTACAGCCACCAAAAGCGGGATGCCTGCGCGAGCAAAGGTATGGTTGTCGTCAAACAAGCCTTCGATAAAGGTGATAACCACTGCAGGAGATAGATAGCCGCTTGTACCGGTGGTGTACCAAGGCGTAAGTAACACAACCACCACAACCGTTCGCAATAAGCTACGCACCTCAGTCTGCTTGAGCTTAGCGGTTAACAACCACCAACATGCTATGCAGACAGCAGCACCTAGAAGATAGTAGATCCACGCGTAGTAATATTCTTGATCTGAAAACATAGGGTTTTACGGCGCCCAATAAGTTAAAGAGCCGGTATTCTACTGTTGAATGCCTGCCGAGTCGATGGCATAGGTCACTTGCTTCAACCTAACTATAAGCCCACGCATAAATAGATATGACTATTTACTGAACTGTAATAGTTAAGTTAATTGGTATTCTTAGAAGCCTGTATAAACAGTACTTTCATCAACACCATAGCCGCTAACACGCACAGGGAAGACACAGCCAGTAGCGGTTGTATCCACGCTGCGATGACACCACTGTACATAACGAACAACCCCACCAATAGCGCCAAGGTGCCCACCTGATGGAGATAAAACTGGGCGCGAACCAAAGCACGAGATGGGCTTACAAGCCATAGTCTATGACAAACCCCATAAATAAAACTCACTACAAACCCAAGCAACATAATATGCGCATGGGTAACTAACTGGCCGTGATTATGGGTGGCAGCCATATATATACCTAGCACTAGCCCGATAATGGCATACCCCAACCCCGTTAAAACATATTTTTTATCCATCTCATATCTCCCTCGAATAAAACTAACACTGTATTCTTTTTATACCCACACAGCGCTGCACTGTAAAGCTAGAGAAGGAATTGAAGAAATAAAACTAGATGTAAAAGAGAGAATTGGGAGGGGAAAATACACATTATTAAGAGCAAAGGCCGAAAACAGGCGCCAACCCGAAGGGGCCAGCGCCTTTAGTCACATTAAATTTTAGCGCAAACAGTGTATTCGTTACCCTCGTTATACTCTGCGGCTAAGGCTGCAGCAGCTGGGTTTGTGTTAGTACCTGCATTACCTAGCGTTGCGCGAATGCTACCAGACTGCCCCAAGCCATCATCCAACTGATTATCCAGTGCGGCAGCAGATTTACCAGGCACCTGCCCTAGGCAAACCTTAACTCCATTTAAACCGCCCCCCATCGACTGAGTTGTAATACCGATTAACCCGCCAAATGCATTTCTTGGCAGTGCTGATTGACCCGCGTCAGCAGGGTTACCTTTAATGTAGCCTGACGCCTTTAAATGTTGCCAAAACTCCATATTTTCGCCACCACCGTTAAAGGTTTGGCCTAAACTAACCTGTAGTGCGCCATTATTATTACCCGCGCTAGTCACACTAGCCCAAGGGCCACCACGCGCTTGCAAAGCAGCTAAGTTACCGTCGTCACCCGGGACTCGGGAGTAGCGATCTATATACGAATTATACGCAGCAGATATACCGTTTAATTCATTGGCCGCTTTCTTAACTTTTGAGTTTTCAATTAGCTCAGTACCCTTAAGCACACCACCAAGCAGCAAGCCAATAATCACAAGCACTATGGCGATTTCTACAAGCGTAAAGCCCGACTGCCTGTTCATTTGATTGTTTAACATAGTAAAAGTACCTTTTAAATTCACTTCACATGAGAACAACTAGGAATAAAACTGTTTATAAATCCGTTAATAAAAAGCATAGCAAATATTTGGCTAATCACTATTTATAGTGGGTTATTTCCAAAACATTCGTGAATAAAAAAAGCGAAGTACCGGTTTACCGTAACTTACGTCAACAAATCACGCTTTAATATGCCGTAACGTTATAACGCCAATATTTAATTGCTGTGTTACAGCGGCACAACTCGCACCAACTAGAGGCGCCCTGCTTTGACAAGTTGATGCATTAATATGTTTGGAGAAAGCCAACGCAAGGTATCATTAAATTCAGAACCGCTCGCCTCGCTTTTTACACGACTTACAAAAGTGTCGTCGCCATCTGTATTTTCGAGTTCATCTACGGAGGTGGTTGTTAAATTACCGTTTTCACCCAAAGAAAAAATCACCGCCACTACGTTATCTGCCAATACCTCACTACACACTGACTGTCCGCACACCCGATAATTACTAGCACTACCATTTAATTGCACGCCGCGCGCATACTCCCATGTACCCACAGAAGTTAAGCTATAGCGAATAGGCACCAGCCAAGGGTCTAACAACCTAGTGTTGGAATCGACAGGACCTTGCAGGCCAAGCGTACGAATAGGTACAAACCCATGTTCCTGTTGACACCGTCCTGCGCCGTTACGCGCTTCCAATCCAGAGGAGTTTGCACGCGAGGGGCAAGGTAAAAAGCCATTTACGGCAGCATAACCAAGAAGTGCATCGTGTATTTCTAATAATTGCTGATTCACTGTGTTTAAATTTTTGCTCTCACGTTGCGATGCGAGCGGCCCCAATAAACCACCAAGTAATAAACCTAATATAACCATCACCACAGCCATTTCTAACAACGTAAAGCCGTGTTGATTCGCCCTAGGGGGTGATTGGATAGACAACATCATTAAAACTCTCGCTAAATTGTAACGTACTCATAAATTCAAAGGGCGAAGTTCCATTCGCGTTACTCTGCTCAAAATAGTTTGTAAGATCAGTCGAGGGGCGAGCCTGCCCTGCAAGACCAACACCGGGAGCAATAGTGACAGCCGACAGAGTAGATGGACTAGCCCCCGTAATAGTTAAGCAGTTTCCTTGCGCCGCTGTGCACATGCTGTAATAAACTTCTGTCCCCCAATTACTGTACCACCATGCAGAGGGGGTAATACCACTTGCACATCCTGTATTCCAATTCACTGGTAACGCAGAATGTAATGGCAATGCGCCACGTTGTTGTAGGTCTACCGAGTTATAGGGCGGGCCACCAAAACTCGCAGCCCAGGGGTATTCGCCACAAGCCCCTTTATAAGCTGTCAATACATTGGCCACTTGCGCCAAATAACTGCGTTGCATCAAATTCCAAAATTCGGTTAAACCAATACCAAGAAGTTGATCGTTGTTGATTTCGCTAACTGCTTGCTCGAAAAAGGCGGTATTGGCGCTAGCGTTTTCGCCTTCTAGATACGCTGCAGTGGTTATGGTATTACCGCGTACCTGATCTTCGACAACACCATTCGCTGCGATAATGATGGCTGCTGTCGATTGTGCGTTTAACGTTAACGTGGTGAGTAAAGACGGGTTTTTAGTGGCAGTACTTACGGTAACTAAATTTCTATCTACCGCGTACCATAAGCGATTTCCTTCACTGTCACGCAACTCTGGCAAAGATAGCGTTTTAAATGGCAACCGCCCCAAATAAGCTGTGCAATTGGCTCCTGTCGTATTAGAAAAACCATCTTCATTGGTGTCTGGACACGGTAAGCCGCCAACGGGCTGCTGCCTCAACGCGTAGCCAAGTAGCGCTTCTTTCGCTTGCGCCATTACTTCAATATTTTTTTGCGTACCCTTTAATCGAATAGCATTGATAGAAAGTACTGAGGTTAATGCTAGCGTAAACCCCACCAATACAATAGCGAGAATAATTAATAATGCGGCCCCGCTTTGACTAATACCAAGCGCTCGAGCATTACGCCCCCTCAGGCTAGTCACCGGGAGTCTCCGAGTTAGATTTTTCACCGTCATCGGGTACAGGGTTGGTCATAGGTAAAGGTTTAGGAGCCGTTACTTCGTAACTTTCTTTCACTTGATTTTCGTCGATCATCCAAGCTTGACCGGGCTTCAACCGTACCCTTCTACCCTCGTGATAAACACTAAGGGTTCCTGAATTTGGTTTGGATGTTTTTACAGAGTCTCGCGTTGCACTTAATTCGCTTTTACCGTTAATCCAAACTATGGCCGAGCCATCCTCTCTTAACATGTAACCAGAGAGTTCGATTTTTGTTAAAGATGGTTTCTGCACGGTTTTTTCTGTTGTAGCTGCCTCAACGTTTTCTTCCGGCACATTTCCGTTACGGCGCCAATCGTCTAATATTTTTCGTTCTTCCTGTGTGGTAAAAACGCGACCAAAAGGATAAGGGTCGGCATGCAATGGTAATGAACTACACACAACAGCGACAACAATTATACGATTAAGGAACATAACTCGCCTCCACATCTTGCCAAGCAAGGGTAATATCTTCTAAATTGAACCAGCGCAAATGACACTTACCCTTTAACCCCTCGAAAAGCGCTTTACTCGTTTTAGCGCCAATACGCTGTAGTTCACAGGCCTCAACGCTAAACAAACCATTGGCCCGCGAAGCCATCTCGTTAAGTAGCAGGTACAAATCCCCTTCATGCAACAGCAGTAAATCTAGGTACATTTCTGTTACATAAATTGGAATTTCATAGTGATAAAAAGGTGTTTCACCCTCCTGTACTTTTCTGGTATTTTCGATAGTAAATTGAATACTGGGTATGCCAATCTCTTTGCTAACACTATCTAAGTGCTCTATCCAATTTAACTTGTTTGCTTCGCCGATTACGCCTTGCTCACGATATAGTTCATAATCTGGTGCGTTAGCATTTAAAACACTCAGCTCAGTAAATGAAGTATTGTTTGTTAGACGCTGTTGTACAACCGCACCACGCAACTCGACCAATTCCGTTTCGTTAGCTATACGAATATATAAGGTTATAGAGAGATAAATCAGTGAAACAGCCAATACTGCCAAGCTAAAAAAGTGAGCGCGAAAATCAATATTCCCCATACAACTCTCCTTCTGGGTTAATTGGTTCGGCCGGTTTTAGCAACAATCTAAAATCAAAGCTGGCAGACAAATCACTTTCGCGAGCGCCCTCTTCTTTCGCACCGCCTTCGTCACTAAATTTCGATCCTAGCCGAACATCGACCGGATGCGCCAAAACATGAACGGCCGAAACATTGTGAATTGACGACAAGCGTGAAATCAATGCTTCTGTAGCACGCACAATATCGCTGTACTTTTCGCCCTTTTTTACCATAGTGCCAGAAATTCTAAGTGTGGGCTGAAACTGGTAGTCAACCTCTTCGTACTCTTCAAAATACTCACCGTCGGGAATGGTTGCAGTTTTTAGATCCGAATAGCCACTCACAATCGCATTAATCTCATTTGGAGTGTGCTTTTCCCACTGCAAGTTTTGAATACTAAATAATGAGAAATTTGGGTCTGAGAAAATGCCGCCAATGGCTGGAAAGAGTGCTTGAGGGTTAAGATCAGTTTCACGTTCTATATTATAGATTAGATCCACACTACCCTTTATTCGTTGCGCATCCGCGATACGGTGCTCTAATTGGCTATATTGTTGATTATACAGTTCTGAAAAACGTTGCAACTTCGCCTGCTCGGTTCTTTTTATGTTATTAAATTCGGCCGAATTTAATAGTAAAAATGTAGCCGTAATTACGGAGGCGATACTGCCGGCAAACGTTGCCACCTTTATTATCTGCTGAATCAGAAAGCGATAATATGGTAACTTTTGATCTTTACACAGGTAGATTTGTGTATGCGGTGGTTGTTTCGAGCAGAGAAACGAAAAGAGTGTATCCGCTTCAAAATCACCCTGCACACTTAAACCAAATTTCTCGGCTAAAGCTCGAATACCTACAAAATGGAATTTAAGTTGATCCGAGCCTTCACAATACATCTCTGCCTTTTCTATGTAGAGGTCTTGAAGAATACTGTAAACGTTAAGCTCTTCACCAGGCCCTAAAATACGCTGGTTCACCAAAAACCGCTGCATAACCTCAACATTGGTAGCCACAATAGTTGCAGCGGTTTCAGCGGATCTATCTTTTCTCACCCGTCGCTCGAGCTTCGCTTGGCGAGACACAAAGATTTTTCCTTTTTTAAACAGCGTCTCCCTTACGGCACTTTTCGACTGCCTAGAGAAAAAAAGCACATTATCATCTTTAATTTTTAGCTTTTTAATAATCTGCTCACTTAAATAGGCCGTAGACCAAATACCAACCAGCGGCGTATTATGTTCACTGAATAGTTGCATCCACCCTGTAAACTGCTCTGTTTCCAACAGCGAAGAAAGCAGTACCATGTCATCTCTACGACCATCATCGCGACGCCCTAGAATACGTGTATACCGATATTTAGCATCGCGAAATGTTCGCGCTTTTAGCCTTTCGAGCATTATCTGACGATCTTTGCCGCTAACATGTGGCACCTGCTCTCTTATAAAGTCTTCATCTCTAAGATCTACTAACAAGCGGCTCGTAACTGGGATACCATCGCTGAGCAATACTTTAAACTGTTTTATACCCTCTTCATCATATTTAAAATCCAAGCGAGCGGATAAAGTGTTCGATTTGAATTCGAACACCTCCATTCTAAACCCTGTATAAAAAAATACGCGAGACACTTGGTTAGCCCACCTTGGATACGGCGTCCCATACGGGGCCGAGAACTGAGAGCATAATCCAACCGAGTAGCGTACCCATTACAACAGTTAAAATAGGGCTAATAGCGGGTTCAATTTTATCAATTGCCTCTTTTACTTCTCGATTATAAAAGTAACTTACATTCAACAACGCTTCATCTAAATTGCCCGTGGTTTCGCCAACCCGCACCATTCTAACAACCAGAGGAGGAAATATTTCGGTTCTAGCAAAACTATCACTAATACTATTACCCTCAGCAATTTGATCGTACACATCATCAATTGCGCCGGAAAGCACATCGCTACTAACCAAAGGTTTACTAATTTCTAGTGCTCTTAAAACGGTAATGCCGGCTGAATACATAAGCGCCATATAATTTGTCATACGCGCAACTTTAAGCTTAAAGTTAATTTCACCTATGATAGGTAAATTAAGCTTTAATCTATCAAGCTGATACCTCAGACTAGGGCGTGTTTTTGCTAGTTTTTTAATAACTACTGTAATCACAATGGGGGTAGATATAATCAACCACCAGTAGTGTATAAAGAAATCGGAAAATGCAATAAGCGCAACGGTGTGAAAAGGTATATCCCCGCCCATCTCCTCCACAAAAGGAATAATTTTTGGCACAAGGTAAATCATTAAAAATGCGGTTACACAAAATACTACTAGCGCCACAATAGCGGGATACATAATAATCTTAACGGTGGCAGCAACTATTTCATCTGTCCAACGCAGAGTTTCACCCATATCTTTTAGTATTTTTGCCAGCTCGCCAGATTCTTCGCCAACCTCCACTAACGACACAAACACTGTATCAAAATCGTTAGGAAAGTTTTTTAAACTTTCGGAGAAAGTTTTTCCCCCTTCGATCGACTCTACCAATCCCGCTAAAACATCTTTAAAGTAGGACTCGGGCACACTGTCGCGCAGGTCTTTTAACCCTTCTAGTAGCGACACCCCCGATTTTGTAAGCTGCTCTAGCTGGAACACCATATTAATAAGGTCCCTGCGCTGGAGCTTTGTATCGAACGGGCGGTATTTTTTTACTTTTACCTCTTGGCAGGATATTAAATCGTAATTTTGCGTATTGAGTTGATGCTCTACATCGAATACGTTACTGGCATGCAAAACGCCCTGCCTGATCTTGCCATTCACATCCATTGCTTTAAATTTATACTGCGACATGGGCCACCTATCTTAGCCGTTCTGTTAAATCAACAGAACGACTGAGTGCCTCGATAGTGGTTTCCCCAAGCACTACTCTGCGTAAACCGTCATCCGCCATAGTTTTAAAGCCGAGTTCTAACGCGGCGTTTTCTATTTCGCTTAAGGGAAGATGTTTGGCGATCATTTCATCTAACACTTTATCTATTTTTAATACTTCCATTACAGATATTCGCCCTTTATAGCCGGTGTTATTACAAGCTTCACACCCTACTGCATCTTGTAAAATAATGGGCTCGTCAACACCTATAATAATTCTTTCAAACTCCTCTGCTGGGCGAGGCTTTTTGCAATTGACGCAAAGCCTTCGAATTAATCGCTGGCCAATAATGCCAATTATATTGCCGGCCAATAAATCTGTTTTTACGCCTATATCCATTAACCGTGGAATAGAACCCAGCGCAGAATTTGTGTGCAAAGTGGTATACACTTGATGGCCTGTCATCGCAGCGCGAAATGCCATTTCTGCGGTAGCTTCATCACGTACTTCGCCAACTAAAATAATATCAGGGTCTTGCCGCATTAAAGAACGTATACCGCTTGCAAAATCCATTTTGGCTGCATCGCTTATTGACGTTTGGCGAATCATATCCATGGGGTATTCCACCGGGTCTTCCAACGTCATAATGTTTACTTCCACCGAATTTCGATGGTTAAGCATTGAATAGAGCGTAGTGGTTTTACCACTACCTGTTGGCCCAGTTACCAAAATAATTCCCTCGGGCCTACTCATCATTAATTTTATAAGATCAAAATTTTCTGGGTTAAGATCGAGTTTTTCTAGAGGAACAATACCTTTAGTTCGGTCCAACACACGTAACACGATATTTTCACCGTGTGTTACCGGTTGTACTGACACGCGAAAATCCACGTCTTTTCCGCCCACATTTAAACTTATACGTCCATCTTGCGGAGTGCGCGTTTCTGCTATATTCAAATTTGCCATTACCTTTAAGCGCACAGCAATAGCAGACCAATAATCTTTATGCAGGCTACGAACCTGCCTTAACACACCGTCAATGCGATAGCGTAACCTCAAAAAACCTCTTTCTGGTTCGAAGTGAATATCCGACACATCGCGCTTTACCGCGTCAGAAAGTACGGCATCTACTAAGCGCACTAACGGCTGACTATACTCTTGGCCAACAGCTTCCAAGCTATGCCAATCCACCTCACCGGTTTCTATTTCTTTTAAAATACCATCAACTGATAATTCATAGCCGTAAAATAAATCAAGCGCTGAGCGTATTTCGGTTTCGGTGGCAAGTAACGGAACAATGTCTACATCTAACGGCAATATAGAACGAATACGGTCTAACACCATTACATCGTAAACATCAGCCATCGCTAATCGCAATTCGGATGAACGCTGGTTAAAGCTTATAGGTACTACATTATTTCGTGTAGCCACATTTTTAGGCACCATCGCAAGCGCTTCAGAATCTGGCACAGCCGAAGAAAGGTCTATACTTTCCTGACCAAACGTTTCAGCTAAGGTGTCGCGAATAACGTGTTCGGTTACAAAACCGAGATCGATAAACACTTGACCCAATGGCTTTTTAGTTTTTCTCTGTTCTGTAATTGCGATAACGACTTGATCTGGGCTAACAACTCCCTGATCAACCAACATATCACCCAAACGCTTTTTTTCTTTAGCCACGTGTTTTGTGCTACCTCTTTGTCGATTGCTGCAATTTAATTTCTAACGCATTAATCCGTGCATTGAGACTTTCAAGAGAAAAGGTTGGGCTAGCCACAAGGCTTATTGCCTTCGCTTGCTTGTAGTAGCTAAGCGCCTCGCGATATGAAGCGGTATGATCCATACTCACCGCCAAGTTATACACATAGTCCGGGTTAAATTTATCGAGATCTACCGCGCGATAGAAGGATTCACGCGCACCATTCCAGTTGCCAGTACTGCTATACAAACTGCCTAACAAAAAATGCAAGTGGGCATCACTCGGGTGATCGGAAAGTAGTATTTTCACTTCGCTCTCGAGTCTTGGTAAATCCCCACTTAGCGACGCTAAAGATAAAGCACCTGACTTGGCCAACGCATCCTGAGGGTTCATGGTTAGTAATACTTGGTAGTGCCCCAACGCAATATCTAACCGCCCCATACGCGTAGCGGTAGCAGCCAAACCTAATAAAGCATCCCTATTCTCGGGCGCATCGCGTAATGCACTCGAGTAGAACTGCTTAGCGCCAGAGAAATTTTGTAATTTATAAGCTTGGTAGCCTGCCTGAATTTTCTGCGATAATGTCATACGCATCATCACATTACTTTCGTCATCGCGCTCTTTAACTGGGGGCACCTCAGGTTTGACTGGCACTTTTTTGGCAACCGTCACCGGTATAGCTTTAGTCGTTGGTTTTTCTGTTAATGTAGACGGGGGCGAAGAGCCACCACCACTCGCAGCGTCGGCTTTTTTATCTTGCTTCGAAACTTGAGAAGCTACTGTTTCCGCTGACGTAGTATTTAATGTTGAACGGCTTACTTCGGCATTTTCGATTATTGTATTTTGCTCTACATCAGAGTCACTATAACTATCATCTAATCC
Organism: Saccharophagus degradans 2-40; assembly: GCF_000013665.1. Lineage (NCBI taxonomy): Bacteria > Pseudomonadati > Pseudomonadota > Gammaproteobacteria > Cellvibrionales > Cellvibrionaceae > Saccharophagus > Saccharophagus degradans. The sequence goes on along the minus strand of NC_007912.1, from coordinate 1,739,849 downwards.
AGCATTTAAATCATCACTTTCATTTTCATTTGGATATGCGGCATATTGATTCACGTTAACCAAAGAGGAGTCTTCCATTTGAATAAAGTAATAGTAGCCACCAGCCAACACTACCGTAATAAAAAACAATAAAACCACACCAAAAATTTGCCTGCGTTTTATTTTTTCTCGCTGGCGTCTTCCATTCTCAATGAGATTGGCTAACGCTTGTTTATTTTCATTTTCTTCCTCGGGGTTAACATCAGCCGCCACGCCTTCTGTTTGAGCAAGCGCGTCGGCTACGATTTCGGCCATTAAATCATCTGCAGACATTGCTGGCACAGCCGTTTGCGGGACCGCACTTTCACTTGAGGGCGTATCATCTACGAGCGGTTCTTCTTTAGCTGCATTGGCAGATGAATTTTCACCGGTTGCATCGTCGGAAGCAGAACTCGCACTTAACATTTGCGCTTCCCACTCTGCGGCTAATCGTTCTTCTTCCGATTCTGCGGCTGCTATTTCATCAATTTCGGAGAAATCCAACTCCGCAGACATATCGACTGGCTCGTCGTTATTTGCTTCGCAGGTATTTCCCGCCAGCATTGAGCCTTCGCCATGCAATTCATCACCGCTTAGACAATAGCCACTCTCGTCAAAACTTTCTAAATCCACATCTGGTGCAGGAAGCTCGATTGCGTTATCCGCGCCCGCCACTTCTCTCTCATCCAAAGGTAACGGGCTAGCGTCAGGCTCAACTAGCTCTAGAGGGGCTTCACTAGATTGCACGAGAAAAGCGCCTTCGTCTTTCTCTTCAGGTAGCTCGTGCTGAGCTGAAACCGTATTACTCTCTAGGGGTGTTTCATCTGGTATTGCTAGTGGTTTTTCTAGAGCCTTATCTGAAGGGGGAGGCTCGGCTAGCTCCGCTCCTTTATCGCCCTCTGGCATATTGATGCCTTGGGCCATATCAGCAGGTTTATCCTCACTTGTAGTCTGCGCACTTTCCCTACCTTTTTTTTCTAGGGCAGCTTTTTTTAGTGCATCTAACAACATACTCATGGATTAGTACCAATCGTCTGCGGGGAATTTTTCAGACGCTACCCGAGAACTCTTCGAGTAGTCCACCACAATAGGCTTTATAAAAATAACCAGCTCACTTTTTTTCACTTTGTCATCGGTATATTTAAATAGACCGCCCACCAGAGGTATTTTTGACAGGCCTGGCACACCATGTTCGGTATTATCTTGCTCGTCTTGCATCAAGCCGCCAATAATAGCCACCTCACCATCCGGAATTTTTAGTACCGATTCCACCTCTCGAACTTGTATTTCGGGTATTTCATTTACCACATTCACCTGTGCCAATGCAGGGTTGGGGTCGCGTTTCAAACCAATTACCCTAGAAATTGTCGGGCGAATATTTAACGTGACATAACCAAACTCGTTAATAAAAGGGGTAACACTCATAACAAAACCAATGGGTACAGTGTTAACCTCTGTTTCAAACGTTGTGGTGGAGGGGCCAGATTCATTTGTTTCTATGTTTACATCTACCGTAAAGTAAACAAGATTATCTACAACTTTTAGCAGGGCAGTTTGGTTGTTTAGTGTCATCACCTTAGGGCTAGACATTACACTTACATCGCCAAATGTATCTAACGCTTTAACTGTGGCAGACAGGTTTTTACCCACATGCGTAATAGTAAAAACAGGGTCTTGCAACGTTACATCCAAAACATCTTGCGTGGCTGTTCGTGTTACACCATCGGCTACATTTTGTTGCAGTACGCTCCAGTCAATACCTGCTTGATACCTTTCGCTTAACGTCACTTCGACAATAGTCGCTTCTATTAGCACTTGGCGCTGCGAGGCAAACATAATCTCGCTTAGAAAATGTTGAATCTCCTTGTGCTGGCGGTAAGTAGCTCGCACAGCCATCACTCCCCCTTCCTTATTTAGCAAAATATCTGGGTGAGATGCGCCTTGCTGCTCGGCCTGCTGCGAGCCCAAAATGGAGCCGACGTTTTTCGCTAACGTTTGCCAGAACAAGTGCGACGATTTATTTACAACGGAAGTGTCTGAGCTGTTATCTCCACCACCTCCCCCGCCATCTGACACGGCTCCTTGCCCCGTAGAGCTTATTTGGGTTGATACACTTACTTTACTGGAACTTTCACGCTCCATATTCAAATAATCGATTCGGTAGCTTTTTAGAAAGGGTTTATCTTTGCGTATATAAATGCCGTGATTTGTACTCTCGTAGCGAAGCTGGGCTTTTTCTGCCACACGATCGATAATTGCCATAAGAGGTTGATTTACGGCATTAAGAGTAATTCGGGTAGTTATATCCGAATCAATATCTAAATTAATATTTGCATCTCTCGCCAATGAAAACAGAAGTTCCGTAACGGGCACGTCGTGAACTACAACTGTATGTAAGCGTTCGTTTTTTATTTTTGATGGTTCAGGTAACGAAGGCGGTAATACCTTTACCACCTCGGGTATGCTTTGTGTTTTATGTAAGTCCGCTGCCGAGAGATGCCCGCCACTATTGGGCTTAGCGTTTCCAGAAAAACAACCACTCAGCCAAGTTAGCGCCGCCAAAACAGCAACAAGCTTACCTTTAGCAGCGAACTTAAAAACATGGTGCGCACAGTGTTTTATACGTGTAATTACCCCCTCACACCACATACTCATAATCATAGCAAGCCCTCCACGTTTAATCCTGTGGAGCCAGACGCTATTCCAATTAACACCACCAAAGCATAATCTCGCTTACTTACAAGCGATTTAACTCTTTGCCAAAGAGGTACTGCTTTAAAACGGCCCTCAACCGCAGCTGCTTTTACGTCTTCCACTTTAAGCTCGTAGCGATTGTTAACGTATGCGGCTAGCAGTGTCTTGTCGGCAATAATATTTACTCGCCGAACTAGCCCTTGGCTATAAGCCATAATGGCTTTTGCAACACCCTGCGTAAAAATATCTGGTCCCTTATATCCAGATGCTCGCATCCGGAAATTCAAGTACTCCTGAACGTCTCGTTCGGTAAAGGGGGAAAGGTAGAAATGGTGCACTATTCGCTCTCGCAATTGGCGAATTTCTGGCATAGCCAGTTTTTTATCTATTTCTGGCTGCCCAAACATTACTATCTGTAATAGCTTGTGCTCATCCGTTTCTAGATTGCTTAAAAGTCTAATTTCCTCCAAGGTTTCGATACTCATTGCCTGTACCTCATCAATAAGCACCACCACACGACGCCCTTTGGCATGACGGGAGATTAAGGCTTGGTGTAGCCGAGTAGTTAGCAGCGACTTGTCTGCACCATCGTCCACCTCCAAACCCAACTCGCGCGCTATAGCGACTAACACTTCACTAGGCGACAAGTTAGGGTGCGGCAAATATACCCAATCTATGTGCTCTTCAACTTTTAATGGCAACATGCGGCTAAGCATAGTTTTACCCGTACCTACTTCGCCTACCACCTTGCTAATGCCCTCGGCATGCGCCACGGTGTAACATAAGCCCAATAAATTGTCGCCTCGATTACTACCTTCGTAAAAAAGGTGAGTATCAGGTGTGATTTTAAAAGGGGTCCGATTCAGACCAAAAAATTCGAGGTACATATGCCCACGTATCCGTTAACTTTTGCCCAGATAATTTACTGACGTGTTAATACGCCAGGGAGTGTATTCACTCCTTTAATAGTAGCATCTAGTCTAAAAAGTGCTTTTTTATAGCTTGAAACTGCCGATGCAATGCACAAGGAAGTAAGCGCCACAGAAACAAAGAAAGCCGTGTCAAAGCGGAAAACAGATAACGAGGATTGGTGTGTGTATATAGATAAATGAGATTAAAGCGAGGTATAACAACGAGTTAGGCTGGCGTAAGCGTTGGTAGCTTTTGAATGCGGCGCCCAATAAAAGTATAAAAGCTGCACATAGCACAGCTATGAATAGGCAATGCCATGTGCAAAATAACTGCAGTTAAAATAAATTCAACTACACTTAAAGGTTAAATCATTAATAATGGGGCGGCACCTCGTTATCTACGCCGCCATCCTGTTGCGATTCCAGCTGGTAGCTCATATCGCTCATTTTCTTATATACCAAGGCGAGCTGCTTTTTTACATCTGCCAATTCGCGGGTTTGAAGCACTACCAGGTCATTTAGTTTGTTTAAGGTATCTTCTTGGTATGCCAACCGTGTTTGTAAATCTTCAACTATGTCGTCGTTCATGCTGTACACCTTTATTGCAGTTAGAGGGTTTGAAACCAATCACTACTAAAATCAAAATTAGTTTGCACCGACAAACCCACAGTGCCGAAAAATAATTAAACCCAGTGGACTATGCAATCTTCATAATCATCGGGGTGCACTTTGTGCTCGGCAACCACTTTACCCGCTACCGATACATTGGCAGCCTTTACCGATGCAGGGTCTCCACTTACCAATGGGTGCCAAGCGGCCAACGGTTGCCCTTCCGATAACAACCGGTAGGCGCAGGTTTCTGGCAACCAATGAAAACTGGCGACATCGCTAGGCTTTAAACACAAGCATTCTGGCACCTTGGCAACACGGTTGGGGTAATCGGTGCAGCGCGCGGTTTGAGTGTCGAGTAACTTGCACGCAACATAGGTATAAAAAACCTCGCCGGTATCTTCATCTTCCAGCTTATGCAAGCAGCATTTTCCGCAGCCATCACAAAGCGACTCCCACTCGGCGGGCGTCATTTCTGCTAAGGTTTTTTCTTGCCAAAATGCCATTGTTAGCGCGGCATTTTATCGTTGGGGATTTCGTTCATATAGCTCTCTGGCGGCGGAGGCATTTGCAAATAGAACCCTTGGTTTTCTATAGACTCGATAACTTTTTCTACACTTGCACGCGCAAGCTTTTTCTCTGGCGTTAACACCAGCACCATAGAATGATCGGCGCGGCCAAATTGCTTCATTAGCGGCTCGGGCAACTCATCTAGCGCTTTATTTCTAGGCACATACAAATACATGCCTTCTTTTTTAGCGCTGCGGTAAATATCAACTATCAACTTCATCTGCGGGTTCAACTTTAATGGTTTCGTTTATTAAATCGGTTAGCAGTGCTTGACGCCATTGGGGAAAGCCTTCAGGGTAGCTCCACTCGCCTCTGGCCAAGTAATCCCGCACTATATAGTCGTATTCTTTTTTACGGGCCAGTATTTCTGAGGCAATACCAATTTCATCTGCTACTTTTTGTACTTCTGCACGCAACGCTTTAACGCGCTTATTTTCTGCAGAAGTAAGAGGCTTGGGTAGCAACTCGGGTAAATCTGATGCTTCTATTTTGTCTGCGCGCTCAATAAGGCGCAGTAAATATTCACCATCGGTGCGAATAACCCGATCGCTCATACCTTCGTAATTACGCAATTGCGATATATGCTTAGGGCGTTTTAGAGCCATGGCAAAAAGCGTATTTTCTTTAACAATTCTATTGCGCGGTTTATCGCGCTTTTGTGCGGTTAGCTCGCGCCATTCACACAAGTTTTGAAATATAGCTAACTGCTTGGCGTTTAACTTCCATGCATTTTTAACGCGTAAGTAACTCAACTTAGGGTCGAGGTTATCGCTAAAGTTTTTAACTATAGTTTTGCCTTCACCAAATACCCAATCTAAACGCTCTTTGGCCTTTAGTTCTGTGAGTAGTTTACCGGCCAATAAATACAAATATTCTACATCTAATGCAGCGTAGTGTTTTTGCGCAACACTTAAAGGGCGCTGCAGCCAATCAGAACGCGTTTCTGTTTTGGGTAGCTCCACCCCCAAGACACCTTGCACCATGCGCGCAAAACCCATGGAATAGCCTAAATTAACAAAAGCTCCGGCTATTTGCGTATCAAACAGACGCTGCGGTAAAAAACCAAAAGAGTGATAAAACACTTCAAGATCTTCTGAGCATGAGTGAATGGCTTTAATAATATCGTCGTCGACCAAAATCTCTGCAAACGGCGAGAAATCATCGATGGTGGTTGGGTCTAACAGATAATTAGCTTCGCCATCGTTAACCTGAATTAACCCCGCAATAGGGTAATAGGTTTGGCTGCGCATAAATTCGGTATCTACAGCAAGTAACTTTTTACTTTGCCAGCGCTCGCAGCACTCTTCCAATTCTTCGACGGTACTTATCCAGTGAATGGGCTGTTTTACTAAATCGTCCGCCAAGTTATATCTCCTGTCTGCGACTAATAGCGTGCGCTAAGGTGCCGCCATCTACATATTCTAATTCGCCACCTATTGGTATGCCGTGTGCGATACGCGACACTTTTATACCTTGCGCTTTGGCCCGCTCCGAAATGTAGTGCGCGGTTGCTTCGCCTTCAATAGTTGGGTTGGTTGCAATAATCACTTCTTCTATTTCACCTTCGGCAAAACGGGAAGCCAATACATCCATACCTATTTCTTTGGGGCCTATGCCGTCGATAGGTGATAACCGACCCAGCAAGACAAAATAATAACCAGAGAACACCGCCGATGTTTCTATGGCGATTACATCTGCGGGGGTTTCTACTATGCACAGCTCTTTACGATTGCGACGTGCGTTGCTACAAATATTACACAGCGCTTGCTCTGTTAAAGTGCGGCACTGCTGGCAGCGGTGTACGTGCTCCACCGCTTTCGCTAAAACTTCCGACAGGTTTTGTGCCCCTTCTCGGTCGCGCTCGAGCAAATGGAGCGCCATGCGCTGTGCCGATTTTGGCCCCACGCCAGGCAAGTGTCGAAGCGAGTTGATAAGTTGATCTATAAGCGGACTAAACATGCCGTGGTGTATACCCAATAGTTTTTAGAATGGCATTTTAAAACCGGGAGGCATTTGCAAGCCGCCGGTAATTTCGCTCATTTTTTGCTTGGTAGCTTCTTCGGTTTTACGTACGGCATCGTTTACCGCCGCAGCTATTAAATCTTCCAGCATTTCTTTGTCTTCTTCTAAAACACTGGGGTCGATAGTTACTTTTCTTACATCGTGGCGGCCAGTCATTACAACTTTCACCAAACCAGCGCCCGCCTGCCCTTCGGATTCAATATTGGCCATATCTTCTTGCATACGGGCCATTTTTTCTTGCATTTCCTGGGCTTGTTTCATCATATCGCCAAGACCAATCATAATTTTTCTCCACGGTTAAACTCAACAACCAAGCTTTTGGCTATTGGTAGGTAACAGTTTCTTCAACGAGTGTTGCATTAAATTGTTGCTGTAGTGTTTGCACTACAGGGTCATCGTACATATTTTGTATGGCTGCCACGCGTTTTTCTTGATCTATACGTATGGCGTAAGCCGCTGGTGTTTCTAAATCACCCGGCAAGTTTTGCAGGTGGATAGCTGCTTTGATAGGCACACCAAAATAATCGCTTAATAGCGCAGATAACCTATCGCTGTGGCTCGGGTCGAAGAGGCTACTTTTTTGCTCGTCTAACGCGAAATCTAAATGATTATCTTCACGCCCAATTAGCACAGTGTTTGCAGCAGTACTTTGCAAAATACCCTTAACATTTAGCTGGTTGTATACACTTACCCAATGCGATGGGGTTAGCTCTTCTAAGCTTATTGGCGTAGTCACTACCGGCGCTGCATTTATGGGCGCGGCGGGGGTATTTTTCAATTGCTGTGCAGGTTTTGGCGGGGCACTTATGCCCTCCTTGCCCACAATGGCTTTTACCTGCTCACGCAGAGCATCCGCCGGCGTTTTAGCAGGGGCCGAAGTATTTACTTCCGGCTCGGCAACGGCTTGGGTTGACTCTGCAGCGGTTACCACAGTATGCATTGGCCCTAACGGCGCGGGCTCACTTGCGGGCACCTCTGCCTGAGCCTGTTGAGGCTCAGCTTGGGGCTTTTTTACAGGCTCTTGGGCCTCCTCGTAAGGCGGCATATTGTCGTAGTAATCTGCGGGTGGCGAATTGTCTTCCACCGTGTTTGGCGCAACGTTTTGCTGTGGCGGAGACGTCTGCGCTGGCGGGCTGGGCTCAGTCTGCTCGGGGGCCGCTTGAGCAGGTGCAGGCTCAACATTAGACGAGGGCTGCGGTGCTGCTTGAGCAGTCGGAGCCGCAGGAGCTGCAACAGAAGCAACGTCAGAACTACTAGCCGGCGCACTGGCGGGCTGTGCCTGTAGGCGCTGAGTAGGCACATCGGCCACACCTTGTGGCTTAAATGCCAGCATTCGCAGCAAAGTCATTTCAAAGCCGCTGCGCGGGTCGGGCGACAGTGACAAATCACGCCGGCCAATAAGGGCCGTTTGATAAAACAGCTGCACATCTTCAGGGGCAAGCTTACTCGCAAACTCCAATATTTGGGTGCGATCGCCGTAGCTGTTATCTAGCGCATCGGGTAGCGCTTGCGCAATAGCAATGCGGTGCAGCAGTGTTATGAGGTCGGCCAGAGCTACATCGAAGTCTGGGGCGTGTTCGGCAAATTTAGCAACCGACGTTAAAATTTGGCTGCCATCCCCGGCTATTAACGCGCCCACAAGGTTTTGCACTAGTTTGTGGTCAATGGTGCCAAGCATGGAAGCGACTTCGTCTTCGCTAACCTTGCCACCGCCAAACGAAATACTTTGGTCGGTTAAGCTTAGTGCATCGCGCATACTGCCATCTGCCGAGCGCGCCAACTGCCACAGGGCAGACTCCTCAAAGGGGATAACTTCTTTTTCTAAAATATGCGACAAATGGCCCACTATGCGCTCGGGGCTCATATTTTTGAGATTAAACTGTAAACATCGAGATAATATAGTTACCGGCAGTTTTTGCGGGTCTGTGGTTGCCAGTAGAAACTTCACATGCTCTGGCGGCTCCTCTAAGGTTTTAAGCAAAGCGTTAAAACTGTGGTTAGAGAGCATGTGCACCTCATCGATGAGGTATATTTTGTAGCGGCCGCGCGTGGGTGCATATTGCACGTTGTCGAGCAGCTCGCGCGTATCTTCTACTTTGGTGCGCGATGCCGCATCCACCTCGATAAGGTCGACAAAGCGGCCCTCACTGATTTCCACACAGGCACTGCATTCACCACATGGCTCGGAACTAACCCCAGTTTCGCAATTCAAACACTTAGCTAGAATACGTGCTATGGAGGTTTTGCCCACGCCGCGCGTGCCGGTAAACAGGTAAGCGTGATGCAGACGTCCGTGATCGAGGGCGTTAATAAGCGCGCGTAAAACGTGCTCTTGGCCAATCATTTCGCGGAAAGTGCGCGGGCGCCACTTACGGGCAAGTACCTGATAGCTCATTACAGCGTGGTTCTCTATTTTAAAGGAGTAGAAAAAGAAGCGATTATAGCCGCAGAGTGTACTGACTCACAAAGGCACACACCAGTTATTACGAATAGAATGCCAATGTTGACCAAACAAGCCGTGAATACACCGCTTAAATAGAAGGAGCAAACGATGAAAACCCTAACCGCACCTATCCGCTGGGGCATTATTGGCTGCGGCGACGTAACCGAAGTAAAAAGCGGCCCAGCCTTTTATAAAACCAAGCACTCTCAACTTGCCGCGGTAATGCGTAGAGATACCGCCAAAGCGCACGATTACGCCAAACGCCACGGTGTAGCAACGGTGCACGCCAGCGCTGAAGCGCTTATTCACGACCCCAACATTGATGCTATTTATATTGCGACACCACCGGCTAGCCACCTGCAATATGCGCTAGAAGTAGCTGTTGCGGGCAAACCCTGCTGCGTAGAAAAGCCTATGGCACTTAACAACAAACAGTGCGAAACCATGGTAGAAGCCTTTAATGAAGCGCAACTACCACTGTTTGTAGCCTACTACCGCCGCACCCTACCGCGCTTTTTAAAAGTTAAGCAGTGGCTAGATGAACAAGCTATTGGCGATGTGCGCCACATTAGCTGGAATTTTCGCAAACCACCTTCCGATACCGACAAAGCGAAACAAACAAATTGGCGCACCCAGCCCGATCAAGCGGGCGGCGGCTACTTTGTCGACTTAGCTAGCCACGGCTTGGACCTATTCGACTTTTTGCTCGGCCCAATTCACAAAGTGAATGGCTTTGCCGCCAACCAACAACAGCTTTATCAAGCGGAAGACGCCGTAACAGCTGCTTGGCAATTTAAAAGCGGCGTAACAGGCAGCGGTTACTGGAACTTTGGCGCCCGCACCCGTTTAGACGAGGTGGAAATAATTGGCAGCGCAGGCGAAATACGCTTTGCAATATTTGAAGACAAACCCGTAACACTAATGAATGAACAAGGGGAAACAACGGAAACCCTAGCGCACCCAGAACACATACAAACCTATCATGTGCAAGCTATGAACGAACATTTACTGGGTACAAGCACACATCCATCCCTTGGCGAATCTGCTGCGCGAGCCAATTGGGTAATGGATAAAATTTTGAGTGGAAAATAGAACAAGATTGGAGATGACCCAACCCAGCCACACCCCGGCACACAATTATACTACTACCGTTGCTCCCTTCCGGGCCTGGCGGGGTTCGTAGCGAATTGTTGCGGGGGGACCAAGCTGGGCCACCATAGCAAAGCGATTTTCATCGCCAATTGAGTAAACAAAGAGTTACTCAAGGGGTGGGCATTATCCCTAATTTGCCCGTGTTTGCAAGTGCTTAATCAAAACTGTAGGCCAGTTGCAGAAGAATTAACCAGCAACCGCCCTACACACAAAACTTTGATTAAATAACACGCAAAGAAATAACGTGCTCAACGGCCTTTAAGGCTGCAATTACGTCTTCGCTTGGCTTTTCTGCCAAGTCCAAAATATTGTACGCCACGTCGTTACGGCTTTTATTTACCATATCGATAACGTTCACATTATTGGCAGCAAACACAGAAAGCACATTACCTAATACACCCGACACGTTTTCGTTGGTAAAGGTAATACGGCAACCACCTTCGCCACGCGCCATAACGGTGTGCGGGAAGTTTACAGAGTTAACAATGTTGCCATTCTCTAAAAAGTCCATCAACTGGTTGGCAGCCATAACAGCGCAGTTTTCTTCAGCTTCTGCGGTACTGGCGCCAATGTGCGGCAAAGCAACCACTTTGTCGTGACCAATCAAGCAAGGCTCTGGGAAGTCGCAAATATACTGGCCAAGCTTGCCTGCATTTAGGGCTTCTACAACAGCAGATGCATCCACAATGGCTTCGCGTGCAAAGTTCAAAATAACCGCGTTTGGCTTCATAACACTTAGCGTTTCTGCGTTAATTAAATTGCGTGTTGCCTCTATAGCTGGCACATGCAATGAAACGTAGTCCACTTGAGATAACAACGCCTGCACGCTTTCCATGCGGCGTACATTGCTAGATAAACGCCATGCTGCCTCTACCGATAACGCAGGGTCGAAACCTAGCACTTCCATATCTAGTGCAAGAGCGGCGTTCGCCACCATAGAGCCAATGGCGCCCAAACCTATAATGCCTAATTTTTTACCTGCTAATTCGCTACCGGCAAAACGCTTTTTCTCAGCTTCTAACAATTTAGACATTTCACCCGCATCGGTCATATCGCCAAGAGTATTTACGTAGTCTTTGCCCTGCAGAATGCCGCGCGAACCCAACAACATACCAGCCAACACCAACTCTTTTACCGCGTTAGCATTTGCACCAGGGGTGTTAAAAACAACAATACCCTTTTTGGTGTATTCCTCTACCGGTACATTGTTTACGCCAGCCCCTGCTCGAGCCACGCCTAAAACAGACTCTGGTAACGGCTCATTGTGAAGCTTTTGGCTGCGTAAAATTACAGCGTCTGGTTGGCCAACATCTTCGCCTACGTTGTATTGGTCTTTGCTAAAGCGGCTTAAGCCCTTATCGGAAATTTTGTTGTATGTGCGAATTTGATACATAAGTTTTTACACCCTACAGAATGTGAGTTGCCCAAAAGCGCTGCCACGTTGCGGTCAAACCTTAACCGGCAATCTGTCGAAATTATTAACAACCTTTTGGCGGGTTTATTATAAACTGTTGTTATTTAACGTTATTTTTATTGGCCTTGATCTTGCTATATAGCTAGTACCTTTCTTAAATTCGTTATTACACGACCTTAAGTTGGGTAAACCTTGTTTCTTCGTTTGGGCCCTAGCAACTTTGCTAGGGCTTTTTTATGCGCGAAGTAATAGTTGGCTATAAATAAGTGTCTAAAAATAGACACTCAACATTAGGTAGCTAAGAATAGATACCCATAGAATAGATACCTATAAACAGGCAAACTAAATTAGCAACTACGCAGTTACCTGTTGGTATGCCCACGTCATCCAAGGCATTAATGCTTCTAAATCTGCAGACTCAACTGTCGCACCACACCAAATACGGATACCTGCCGGAGCATCGCGGTATGCGCCAATATCGTATGCAACGCCTTCTTTATCTAGCAATTTAACGAATGCTTTAACCTGGTCGGCATCGGCCTTTAAGGTTAGGCATACGCTGGTATTAGATAGCGTTTCTTTAGAGGCTGCCAAGAAGTTGATCCAGTCGTTTTCTGCCACAAACTTCTCTATAACCGCTAAGTTAGCTTCAGAACGCTTGATGGCTTCGCTTACACCGCCAATACTTTGCACCCACTCTAGGGCATCAACGTAATCGGCAACAGCCAACATGGATGGGGTGTTAATGGTTTCACCGCGGAAGATACCTTCTACTAACTTGCCGCCTTTAGTCATGCGGAATAGTTTTGGCATAGGCCAAGAAGGGGTATAACTTTCTAAACGCTCAACTGCACGTGGACTAAGAATTAACATGCCGTGCGCGCCTTCACCACCCAACACTTTCTGCCAGCTATAGGTTACAACATCGAGCTTTTCCCATGGTAAATCCATAGCGAAAACGGCTGATGTGGCATCGCAAATAGTTAGGCCTTCGCGATCGTCAGCTATCCAGTCGCCATTTGGTACTTTTACGCCAGAGGTTGTGCCGTTCCAAGTGAACACCACATCGTTAGCGAAGTTAACCTCCGCCAAGTTTGGAAGTAAGCCATAATCGGCTTCCATAACGCGTACATTATCCAACTTTAACTGTTTTATAATATCGGTAACCCAACCGCTACCAAAGGATTCCCACGCAAGTACATCTACACCGCGCTGGCCGAGCATAGACCACATAGCCATTTCCACAGCGCCAGTATCGGAGCCTGGCACAATACCTACGCGGTAACCTTCGGGTAAACCCAAAAGCTCGGCAGTCAAGCTACAGGCACGGGCTAGCACTTCTTTACCTAAACTAGAGCGGTGCGAACGGCCTAAGGTATCTAGCTGAAGCGCACTTACATCGTAACCTGGGCGCTTGCTGCATGGGCCAGAAGAAAAATTAGGGTTGTTGGGCTTGCTTTGCGGCTGCATGATCTTCCTCAATAAACGTAAAAGCCCTCACTCGTTGAGGGCCTTTATGGGTAACGTATAAGAAACTATTTTTAGCTCACCGCCCGTAAGCGGCCATAAAAATGGGGCGCCATTATGCCATTAAAACCTAGCTCTAGGTAAGGATAACGGGCGCTTTTCAGTCAAATTGGAGGCTAATTCTGCACAAAAAAGCGGTAAAAAGCTGTTAATACATCAACGTGTAAAGCTTGCGCTGATATTCAACCGCCAAAGGGTCGCCTTTGCCTAACACAGCTAATATATCGACATACTGTTTTTTCACTTCGCCATCTTTTGCATTAAGGCTTTTACGCAACAGCGGAAACAGTAACTCAAGCGCATCTTTATGGTATTCGCCATGAGTATACTGGGCGGCTAATTGCATTTTTGTATCTATATTATCTGGGTCGGCAGCCAGTGCCGCCTCGAGGGTTTCGATTTCTGGCGACTTACCAGCCTGTTTGGCAATATCGAGCTGCGAACGCAGGTTGCCGTATTCAGCATCTTGCTGATCTACCAGCTTCACCGAGTCCAGCAGTTCTTCGGCCTGCTCAAAACGCTTAATATTGATATAGCAATCAACCAAGGCAAAAAGTACCGCAGCAGCCTGCATAGATTCTTCGTATGCAGGTGTTAATTCAGCTATTGCCTCACCGTACTTTTCTTCTTCCATTAACAACTTGGCGCGACCAAGTGCCAGCTCCCAGGGCTTGGGTAGATATTTGTTTAACAATTCACGCACCGTCTGCTCTGGCTGCGCACCGTTAAAACCGTCTACTGGCTGGCCGTCTTTCATTACCATTACCGTTGGCAGGCTTCGCACACCAAATTGGCTGGCAATCATGTTTAGCTCATCGGCGTTTACTTTTGCCAATAAAAACTGGCCGGCATACTCGTTGGCCAGTTTTTCTAGCACTGGCATTAAAGATTTACACGGTTCGCACCACTCGGCCCAAAAATCTATCAACACTGGGCGGTTAAAAGACTCTTCAATTAGCTGCGCCTGCGCATTTTCTAGGGTTATCTCTACAATATGCTCACTCATTATTGCACTCCAGTTAGGCACAGTTTATGCAGTCTCTAGTTTGCATGCGCCAATATGACTTTGTTGTTTATTAACCTGCACCTAAAGTGGGGCTTAATGATAAAAAAACAAGTTCACGCGCCGTTTTCGAGCATAAGCTGCAAACAAATGTGTTCGGCGTGCCACATTTTGATTTAGACCATGTTCATAGTGTGAGTAGCTAGCGTAATATTGGTGCAGTAGTTGCCCACTACACTCTCGCGACGCTTTTTTAGCAAAGGCGTTAAGAGCTATTGATTTGTTTTAACTGTTCGACCATTCAAGTATGCAAGGAGATTACACAGTATGAGTAGATTAGCACTAGTGACTGGCGGTACTCGGGGAATTGGTGAAGCGATTTCAGTTCGTTTAAAAGAAGCAGGTTATCGCGTTGTTGCTAGCTATGCAGGCAACGATGAGAGCGCCAATAAATTCAAAGAAAAACATGACATCCCCGTGATTAAATTTGACGTATCTAGTTTTGACGCGTGTACAGAAGCCGTTAAAAAAATCACTAGTGATATGGGGCCAATAGAAATTCTTGTTAACAATGCGGGCATTACTCGCGACAGCACTATTCATAAAATGAGTGCCGAGCAGTGGCACCAAGTGCTGGATACCAACCTTGGCTCTTGCTTTAACATGTGCCGCAACGTGATTGAAGCGATGCGTGAAAACAAGTTTGGTCGTATTGTTAATATTGGGTCTATAAACGGCCAGGCAGGCCAATATGGTCAAGTTAACTACGCCGCTGCCAAATCTGGTATTCACGGCTTTACTAAAGCATTGGCACAAGAAGGGGCAAACCAGGGCATTACCGTAAACGCTATTGCGCCAGGCTACATTGCTACAGATATGGTACGCGCAGTACCAGAAAAGGTGCTTGAAAAGATTATTGCCAAAATCCCTGTTGGGCGATTGGGTGAGGCAGAAGAAATTGCCCGTGGCGTAGAGTTTTTAGTATCTGATAACGCGGGCTTTATTACTGGCTCTACCCTGTCAATTAACGGTGGCCAACACATGTATTAAGCAACTTTCGCCGCTTACAGCGCAGCTAGACGAAATACACGCCAGCTGCGCTTTTTACTTCCTGCAACACACGCTTAATTGTGTGTTTCTAATTCTTGCTCTTCCGCTTTTACAGGCTCGCTAGCTGCCTCTGGTTGAGGTTCTGCTTTTTTAGCCGTCTTTTTCTTGGCAGCTGTTTTCTTTGCCGCGGGTTTTGTAGCCGCTGCTTTCTTAGCAGGCTTGGCTGGCGATGCTTGAGTCACTTTTTCAAATTCCGCAGTAAGCGCACTAAAATCACCTGCGTTTTCTAACGCTTCCACCATTAACGCTTCACTCTCTTTAAAAGCTTGTGGCGTTTTCTTTATGGAGTCGACATAAATACCCTGCAACTTACTAGAGCATTTTTTATGTAACGTCCATACGGTTTCTAAAGAGTCAGCCTTTGATAAATCATCAGCCAATTCTGAACAACTAACAACCACCTCATCTAGCAGTTGGGCTTGCTGCCCAAGTACTGCCTCGAAGGCTTTAAGGTTGGCATCCCAGAGAGCCAACATTGGCGCAAATACCGGCCCGATTTGTTCCGAAACTTGCTCTGAAACTTGATTTGAAAATCTGTAGTCCATAACACACTCCTAGTCAGGCGAGAAACCCGCCCACAAACGTGAATTTTGCGGCGCAGCATCAAATATTATTCTTGCCAAAGGCCAACATCAATACCCTTTGGCGCCAATTAAAAAAATTGTGCGTTTTTTCTAAAATGTTTCCATCCAGACATTAAAAAGCCCGGCAGTACCGGGCTTCAACATCAGACAAGTAACACGCTCAAATCTACCTTACGCTGGCGTGTTGCTTTTAATTACGTCGCTTACTTTCTCTTGGGTAGCAGTCATAAAACTGTATGCATCTGTAGAAGCTGCAATCATTTTTTCTTGCACAGATTCCAAGTAGTTCTTTTGCGTTTGATAGATGCCAGAAAAGTCTTTCTGAGCACTAAGCTCTTTAGCGTAGGCCATGCTGTCGCTTACCATATCGCTAACAAAAGCTTTTTGCTTTTCTGCAACTTCCTCGAGCATCTTAGTATTTAATGCGGCTAAATCGCTCATTGGTTTAAAAGCGGTTTGAGATTGTTCAAAGATCTTGTCTAACATAATGTGATTCTCCTGAGGGTTATGCTGCACTGCAAAACACAACTTAAGTGTAAGGTGTGAGCATGACAGAATCAAGACAATTTTGCTGCACTGCACAAGAGAAACAAGATCATTTAGCGATAGCTAAATTAACCCTTAATAACCGTTAGTTATGAGTCTTCTTCCGGTGGTTTCTCGTTCTTTTCGGGCTTTTTGGCGCCACTCGCCGCGGGCTTTGCAGACTGAGTAAACGCGTTCCACATGGACATATTTTGCTCTATAAATTGGCCAAATACGTTCATTGGCGACGATGCATCCATCACCCCTTTCATCATTCCCTGCACTGTATCTTGCTGGTCTAAAAAGGTTGCCACACTTTGCTCTAAGTATTGGCGCATAAAGCCTTGCATATCGTTACCGTAAAAGCGGATTAACTGCTTAAGCAAGGTTTGTGTGAGCAACGCTTGATTCTCGTTGCTCTCCACTTCACTAATAATTTGCAGCAAAATCGATTTGGTGAGGTCTTCCTCTGTTTTGGAATCGATTACGCGAAACTCTTTGTGTTGCATAACCAGCTCGCGAATGCCATCTATGTTTACATATTGACTTTGAGAGGTGTCGTAGAGCCTACGATTGGGGTATTTTTTAATTGTTATCACTGTGAAGCTTCCGCATAAATGACTGTAACAGCGCGCCGTGGCTGCCCCTAAAATGTAGCTGGCATTAGCCAAAACAACACCTGCGCGCTGTTTTAACAGAAGTATAGCCCTTATAGGGCTTGATGATCGAGCCTAACCTTCACATAGCTTCCCGGCGCATCACCCACTACTGGGTGTTTTTTGCTGCCTACTGCCGGTGCAGCACACTGCTCTCCCGCCCTTGCAGCTAACCAGTCGCGCCAGTCACTCCACCACGAGCCCTCTTGCTGTTTCGCTTCGGCCATCCAGCTTTCGGCGTCCGCAGCTAAGGTATCGTTTACCCAATGTGGATATTTGCCGCGGTCTGTGGGGTTAACCACACCGGCAACATGGCCAGACTCTGTAAGCACAAAGCGCACTTGCGCGGCTTCATTATTAGCGAGTATTTGCGCGCTTTTATAGGCGGCCTGCCAAAGCACAATGTGATCCGCTTGTGCGGCCAAACAGTAACTCGGCACCCCCACCTGAGCGAGGTCTACAGGGGTATCGCAAATGGTAAGCGCACCTGCGTGTTTGAGCTGGTTATCTAAATACATATTGCGCAAATAGTAAATATACACAGCCGCCGGCACATTGGTGGAATCGCTATTCCAATACAAAATATCGAAGGGCATTGGGTCTTTGCCCTTTAGGTAGTTATCGATAAAAAACGACCAAAACAAGTTATTTTCGCGCAACAAGCTAAAGCTTAATGCCAGCACTCGGCCGTCAAAGTAGCCTTTGGTTTTTACGGTTTTTTCAATCACCGCAAAGCTATCTTCCGACAGGTAATTTCCCACTTCGCCAGGCTCAGAAAAATCAAATAACGTAGTGAGAAAAGTACAGGTATTGATACGGTTATCACCACGGGCCTTAAGCACGCTTTGGGTAATACCCAGTAATGTGCCACCAACACAATAACCCGCCACGTTTACTTTTTCTGCGCCGGTTATTTCGCATACTGCATCAAGTGCGGCTATAGCGCCCAACTCTACATATTCATCAAAGCCAAATGTGGCATGCTGCTTGTTGGGGTTAACCCAAGAGGCCATAAACACGGTGAACCCTTGGCTTACCAACCACTTAACAAGGGATTTCTTTTCACCTAAATCAAGTATGTAGTACTTGTTAATAAACGGCGGCAAAATGAGTAGCGGCACAGAATGTACCTGCTCGGTAGTAGGCTTGTACTGTATAAGCTCAATAAGCTCATTTTTAAACACTACCCCACCCTCGGTATTAGCGAGATCTTTACCCAATACAAAAGCGTCGCTTTTAACCTGAGTAATTTTTAACGCTTCGGTAGGGCTTTGTTCTAAATCGCGCATAAAGTTATCCATGCCGCGCGCGAGATTTTCCCCTTCTGTTTGCAAAATTTCTTTGCACACTTCGGGGTTGGTGAGTAAGAAATTGGTAGGGGCTACAGAGCTAACATATTGCCGCGTGTAAAAACGCACCTGCTCTGCGAGCTTTGGGTCGTCGAACTCCATAGAGTCGACTAATTGATTCATATACTGCGCATTTAGTAGGTAAGCTTGCTTAATGTAATTAAATACGGGGTTGCCATCCCAATCTGGGTCGGCAAAGCGCTTGTCGCCTTTTGCAGGCTCTATTAACGTCTCTACATTACCCCCTAAAAACGCCTGGCTTGCGCTTTGCCACAGCTGTTGTTGTTGCTGCATAAACTGCATTTGCTGGTTTAGAAATTGCTCGGGGTTAATGCGCACACTGCCCTGTTCGGGCATTACCAAGCCCGCAGGCGGCTCACTGCCGTCGCTAGCCATAGTATTGGTTAACACTCGGTTCATTACATCGGCGGTTAATTTACTGAATTCTGCACTGTATTTTTCGATATAACCAAGAACTTGCATGCGTTCCTGTTGATTCATAGCCAATCCTTAATAAGGCACGAGAAGCATTAATTGTTAACGCGGTGAGGTAAAACTATTTATCGTCGCTTTTCTTGGCGGCGGCCTGACTGTATTCGGTAAACATCGCTTGGCTTTTTTCTGCCATACCTTGCCAAAAATCAAATATTTGTTGTGGCTGAAAGTCGTTATTTTTGACAGCTTGATCGTAAGAGTGGGCAATAGTACCCAGCATGGCCTTTTGCAGCGATTCGACATTACCTTCAAAAAGCTCAAGCACTTCCTGTGGAGAGATGTCTATTTCCATTTTGATTTTCATATTTCACTCCTAGATACATTAAACCAAGTGACTCGCCGCCAGTGACATTACTATTTAGTTTCTACTATTTAATGAGCACTACTTAATTGTCCAGCCACCATCAATAACCAGTGATTGCCCCGTCATGTTTTTTGCAGCATCAGAAATTAGAAAATGCATGCTAGCGGTTAGCTCTTCAAAGCTAATAAACGCTTTTTTAGGCATGGGCTCAAGCATAATTTTATTGATTACGTCATCTTCAGAAATACCGTGCTCAGCAGCTTGCAGCGCTATTTGTTTTTCTACTAAGGGCGTTTTTACATAGGAGGGGCAAAGCGTATTAATGGTGATATTGTGTTGCGCGGTTTCTAGCGCCACTACTTTGCTAAACCCAATTAAGCCGTGTTTTGCTGCCACATAGGCACTCTTGTAAGGTGAAGCCACGTGGGCGTGTATGCTGCCTACATTAATAATGCGTCCAAAGTCGCGCGACTTCATGCCTGGCAATACTGCACGGGTTAGCATGGCTGGGCCAACAAGCAATACATCGTTTAATTTGCGCCACATATCGGCAGGGAAAGATTCGAGCTTGGCCACATATTGAATACCTGCGTTGTTAACTAAGATATCAATATTGGGAAATTGTGAAACAACAGAGTCGATTGCAGACTGATCGCTTACATCCAACTTAAACGCTGTGGCCATACCGCCGACAGCTTGAATAGCGTCCGAGACTAGCTGGGCCGCGTCCAAATTTAAATCGGATACCACTACATGATAACCGCTGCGCCCAAGCGAGAGCGCCATGGCCTCGCCAATACCACTGCCAGCACCCGTAACAAGTGCTATGCGGGGTTCATTACTAGCAAACTCACTGGACATTGTGCCCCCTGTGCCTGAATTAACGTAATGGAAAAAAGATTGTAACCCAAAAGTAATTACAACCTTACCATTACTTTATTGCAATGCAACAAATTAATACGGGGGGCTAATTATTGAGCCATTACCCATTATTATTGGTAATAGCCCTGTTAGAGGCAGTTAAAAATAACGCCGCAGTGCCAGTTGAATGTAATCTTCGTTTCTAAAACTGTAATCGGGTGAACGCACATCGGCATTGGCAAAGGCTCGCAGTTCTGCCTCCAATGTCCAGCTATCGGTTAAGCGACGACTAGCCTCCAGCGAAAAAAAGCGATTGCCGTATTCTACATCCTGACTAAACAGCGCAAGAATTTGTGTGTTGTCTAAATCGTTGAATGCCCAGCGCCCGCCAAACACCGCATCGTTTTGCGAAATGGGCGCATACTGAGCGCGGCGGTCGTCAAATTGGTACTCGGCTATTACACCTAGGTCGCCATTTGTGCCAGCAATAGAATAAAACGTGTACTCCAAGCCGCCTGCTGCCGAGGTATGCCGGCCTATAAAGTTGTCGCTTTTACTCACGACTTCTAGCTTCCATAACCAAGCTTCTACGGTCGCCTGAACCGCCAAACCAGTTTGGCGTATTTGTGCGTAAAAGGGCTGCAATGCTGCGCCCCCCTGCTCTTCTACGACGGGTATAAACCGCGGCTCGCGATCGGTGCCAACAAAATGCGATAACCCAACATCGAACGCCCCTAAGTAATGACTCCAACGCATGGCAAAATCCACATGGTTTTGCTTGCGTTCGCTTTCGTATAGGGCCATTTCGAGCACAGGTAACGGCGGCCTCAATCGACTACTAAGCCCAGGGGTTTGGCGCTCCCGAAAATAGGGCAACACGTATGCCTCTACGGTGCCCCAGTCACGCACTGCTATCAACTCAATCATGGGCTGGCCAAGCTTGTCTTCGCCATCAATATTTTCTAGCGCGTTGGTTTGATTGATAACATCAACAAGGTGAACGGATTCCGTCACACCCCAAGTAACTTTGCGGACGCCAGTATAGAGTTCAAACTGTTCGAACTGGCGCCACCAGTAAAGCTCAGCAAGGTCGATATGATTTCGTTCACTGTCATTTTCATCTACCCGTCCAGATGCAGAAAACACCAATCGCTGCGCATTGTTATCAAAATCGCGATAGGCCTCGATCAATCCTGTAAGCGAGCTAGAGGAGTCTGTCTGCTCAGCAAGCAATGCATCACTTATAAAGTTGCGCTGCTCGAAACCAATATTCGCTTTAACATCGGCATTCGCGCTTGCGCTGAATACCGTCGCACTTACTAACAATGAAGAAACAAACAAAAAAGAGACCGGCATAAGCCGGCCTTTAAAGGGCTTTATCATCACTATTTAACTCGCGATAAGCTGTTTTTGTTAAAGTCGTTGTCGGTATAGCCGTTGTTAAATTGCCAGTCGGACATTAACAACACTGTACTTTTACCCGTTTGATGATTGGTCATCTCCCAGCGGTGCGCAC
The DNA here is from genome assembly GCF_000013665.1 of Saccharophagus degradans 2-40. Classification (NCBI taxonomy): domain Bacteria; kingdom Pseudomonadati; phylum Pseudomonadota; class Gammaproteobacteria; order Cellvibrionales; family Cellvibrionaceae; genus Saccharophagus; species Saccharophagus degradans. Next base: position 1,718,086 of record NC_007912.1, on the reverse strand, counting down.
GCCAGTATTTATCTAAGTACTGGTTATACTCTTTCATATGCAGCGTTTTTTTAAGGCGTCCACCGCGATCATAAAAATCTATTTTTAGTGGAATATAACGCGCTTGGTCTATCCACACTTCCAACTTGGAATAACCAGATTTGGGGTCAACTGGGTCACTTTGGTTAACAAACACGTCAATGCCATCAAGCACATCATCACGCAAGTATGTGTAGGTATATTTATCCACCTCCTGTGATGCTATATCTTCAAACGCAAACTCACTGTTCATAAAGGCGCCTGCTTTGTTGCTTGATGAGATACGCTTAACCCGTTTTAAACCGGGCAAATAAAGCCATTGATCATCTGGCCCAGCTTGGTGAGTAAAAGATAAAAACGCGGTGCCTTCTACATCGCTGGGGTTTTCAAATACGATAATAGACTTATCGCCATCCCCTGTTACCTCCATGGTTTGATTGCGCATTAAACGTGGCCGTTCATTGCCGTATTGGTCGCGCAACAGCATTTTTATATTCGATTTAGAATCTCCAAACCCTATATCGCGCTTATCCACTTCTTCGGCAATAGCTCGGCCTTTTTCCTGGGCGGTATTGGCCAGCAAAAAAGGCGACACCACCATGAACGTTAACGCCATTACGATACATAACTTATGAATGATTGAATTAGGCATAGCTATTCTCCTGTTTAGCGTTGGCGGTATCTGTAGAAGTGTTTGGCAGCGTTACTTGTTTAGATTCAGGTAATTTGTATTCTTTGGCATCTAATTTAATAAGTAAGATTGGCAGTAGCAGAAAGTCGGCAAACAACGCGACCACAATAGTTATTGCGGTAAGCAGCCCCATATCGGCGTTCATACCAAACGATGACTGCGCCAAAATTAAAAAGCCCGCCACTAAAATAATGGACGTAACAATAATGGCCACACCCACCGACGAGAATGCATAGCGCACAGCACCTTCTCTATCCAAGCCTTGCTCTCGTCTTGCGCGCAGGTATTTACTTAAAAAGTGCACGCTATCGTCCACCACAATACCTAAGGCCATGCCCGTCACCATGGTTACCGCCACATTCACCTCACCCACTAACAGCCCCCACGCGCCAAACGCGGCACCCAGCGGTAAAAGGTTAGGAATTAAGCTTAATACCCCTAAACGCACATTGCGTAAGGCCAAGGTTATAAGTAAAGAAATAACGAGAATGGCGATAAATGTGCCCAAAAGCATACTGCGCATATTGGTTTCGGAAATGTGAGCAAACATCACAGCAGGCCCCACTCCATAAGATTCCATAGCAGTATTTTGTTTAAGCCACGCTTCACCGCGCGCAGACACTGCGGCGAGCTTGCTCGAAGGCATATCTTTTAAGGTAACAATTACTTGTGTTGCACTTTTACCAATATCCATTTGGTTGTTTAAATCTAATCCTTCCGGTAATGAAAGCTCGTACAACAACAAATACTGGGCAGCGAGTTCTTTATCTTCTGGGAGCCTATAAAAAGCATCGTTATCACCGTGCATATTTTTATTTATACGTTTAAACGTATCGGTAAAGCTGTTTACGTGTACCACCTCTGGCTGGCTGCGAAACCACTCCACAAAATTTTGCGTATCGCGCAAAAAGGCAGGGTTACTCACACCGTAATCTTCACCCGCAGGCAGGGAATATTGAATTTGATAGATGCCGGTTAAATTTTCATTTACATAATCGGTATCGGTACGGAATTGCACGCTCTCATCAAAGTAGCCCACAAAATCATCGTCAAATTGATTAAGCGGTACTGCGGCAACCAAGCCAATAGCGATTAACGCCGACACAGCAAATACCACTCGGCGACGACGAATAACAAAATCGCCGCAAGCATCCATCCATTTACCTACTCGACTTTCACTCATTTGCGCTTTAACCGGTAACACGGCCATTAGCGCAGGTAAAAAACTAATCGAGAAGATAAAAGCCATTACCACACCAAACGCGGTGATATTCCCCAGGTCGTGAAAGGGTGGCGTATCGCTAAAGTTCATCGATAAAAAACCCACCGCAGTGGTAAGCGAAGTAAGAAAGATAGGGCCAAAATTTAAACGCATACTGTAGCGAATAGCATCGTGACGGCTCATGCCTTTGCGCATGCCCGAAAACATGGTGACGAGAAAGTGGATAGAATCTGCCACTGCTAACGTCATGATAATAGTTGTGGCAGCCGATGATGGCGGCGTGAGCTTAAGCCCCGCCCAACCCGCCGCGCCCATTGCCGTTAGCATAGAAAACAGTATGACTAATACCGTAGCGAAGGTTGCGCCAAAGCTGCGCAAAAGCAGCATCATGGTGATAATAATCACCAAATACATTAACGGAATAAGCGACGCCATATCCTGCATAGACGATTCAAAAAACGCGTTCGAGAGCATCACCACACCCGACAGGTGAACAGTAACCGGGTACGCACTTTCTATCTCTGTTTTTAGTGCGCGAACCGCTTCTACTGCAGCAGGTACTTCGTCGAGCGAGGCCTGCGGCATTTGGAAGGTAATGTTAACTGCCGTAACGTCGGCATTCTCGGATAGAAGCTGATTAACAATAAACGGCTCGGATAACGCAACACGTTTTATTTCAGATAATTCGCTGGCACTAAGGCTTGCGGGGTTAGATACCAAGTCGGCAACAACCAAGTCATCTTCTGTGGCTTGCGAATATTGAAAGTTGGTAACCGAATCGACACGCAAGGCATAGGGTAACAACCACGCCTGACGAGTGGCCTCTTCTACTGCCGAAAGTACATCTGGGGCGAAAACATCGCCGTGCATGGGGGTTATTACGAAAAGAATATTATCGTTTTTGGTGTAGGTTTTTTGCTGCTGATCAAATGCTTGTAAATGCGGGTTTTGGTCGGAAAAAAATACGCGATAGTCGTTATCAAACCCTATAAAGCGCGCGCCACTTATCACCACTAAGGCAGCCACCACGGTAAACACAATAAGCCACCACCGCTGCCTAATAACAAAATTGGCGTAGGCTGTTAACGGTCCAATATCTTCATTAGAAACCGGCCCTTCAGTATTTTGGGACATAACTCTCTCCTTAAATTGTGGTTCCCATCGAACCCCATTACTCCAATACGCGACTTTTTACGCATTGAACCTGTTTGTAATGGTTAAGGACGAGCATACCGACCAACCGGTTTGCTTTTTTATTAAAAATTTTTAGCGCATTAGCAGCTTCAAGTAATCCACTACCGCTATAAGGGTTTCACTCACCTTAGCTTTATCTTCCATATACCTAGCCTGCATTTGCACCCCCTGAATACTCGCTACTATAAAACGGGCAGACGCCTCTAGGTTAACCCCGTCTTTTAGCTGCCCATTTTGTTGCGCCAGCACAAAAGCAGCTTGTACTCGCTTGCACAACCATTCGAACAGCTCCTGAACCTGCGAGCGAAAACACTCGTCTTCGGCAGACATCTCCATGGCCAGGCTACATACAGGGCAACCTTGCGTCATTTCATCTTCCGTAATCTGGCTTGGCAGCGCGAGAAAAAAGTCGCACAGGGCTTGAATGGGGGCTTCATTTTCGAGCGGAAAGCCCCAGAAATGCTGGAACCTATCCACATACAGCTCTTCAAACACGGCATGGCCAAGCGCTAACTTACTGGGGAAATGATGATATAGCGCGCCCTTAGATACTCCGCTGTTGGCAAGAATATTGGCTAGGCTAGCGGCCTTATAGCCGTTGTTGATTATCTCACCCGCAGCCACTTGCAGAATACGCAAACGCGTCGCTGTCGGGTCTTTTACCGATTGCATTACCTTAATACCTGTTTTTAAGCACTATAAAGTGGTGATGTAAGCGCAAAGCACTATAGCTAAAACGTTTTCTAGCAACACTGCTCACCAGAGCTCGACTGGATACGAAAACCTCAATCGACGCGAATAGAAGAAATTGCTCAGCTGCTTTCAATTAACGGCTTGCTATGCACTACACATACCCAACAATACAGACCAATTGGTTTGTATTCAAGTAGCACTTACTTGCTCACCCCTTGCACTATCTGCGCTAGCGCTTGACCGACCTCTGCAATAGCCCCCAACGGCGGGAAGTCGTCTGGCACGGGTATCAACCACCAATCAACGGCCCAGCTAGTTTGCGCACCAGAGGCAATGGTTGTGTAAGGCCCCTGCACTTCTACCTCAACATAGGGGTTGCTTTCGCTATCGAAGGCGTACACTTCCACCTCTCCTTCACTAGGAGACACATCAGCTTCGTCGAGCTTAGGGAAGCCTTTGATAAATATTTGCCCAGCAAAAATATTGGCTATCCAACCACCACTATTATTCGCAAAGCATTTCACCCCCTCGGTAAGCAGCTTGGGGTTATGCTCATACAAAAATACATTCCCCTCGCGCTGCATGGGTAAATTTGAATTGGGTAACGGGCCGGTTGCCGAGTAAAAATAGGTGTGACCACCTAACACTCTAGACACCTGCCACGGAGCATAAGTTTGCGCTTGAGAAGAGACATTGTTAATGGTTGTGGTTACACGAAAACCATGGGGAATAGCAGAGAATGCTTTAGCAAGACGAATGTTGAGCTGCGAGCACACCGCACTCGTTAATTCCAGTGTCTGCTCATCGCTATGCACAACGCTATATGGTTCTGAATCTAGGGCCGGTGGTGGTGGCCAATCCCAATCCGATTGCGGGGCTGTCCATATGGTTGAACCAGGAAACAACGCCGCATCAGCTAAGTGGTTTTTACCAGCAAGGGAAAATTCCATCACCCGCCCGCCAGCTAAATCAACGCTTAACTTATATTGCTCATTTGTTAAATTTTTCATACTCCGCCCTTACTCCCCTAGAGCCGCACCAAATAATGAGCGCAAGCAATCATTTTGACGTGCAATACATTATTACTATTTGACGATCTGAATTAAAATACACGCACAGTATGTTGTGCAAACCCAAGGGTTTCATGCACCAATGCAACACGTGCCAACAATGCAAATAATAATGACACGGTGCAACAAATAACTACACCGTTTTGCTTATAATTTCACAGTTCTCAAATTTCCAGCCCGTATCATCACCTAGATTATACCTTTAGCCGGTTAGGCTTAGCCGCTAAGCGGCTTCCTACCCAGCAAGGTTGGTTGCCCTATAAAAATAACAAAATATAACCAGCCTTCATTGGCGTAAATCCAACAATCAAAAGACCATAACAAGCAACACACAATAATAAGCTAAAGCTTGTAATTATGCTGCCTATTGCTAAACAAGCTTTATCGTCGCCTGCATGTACATGCCCAAATGTAAATTCGAGACTTACCTTTGGCGCGCGACAAAAGCCGCAGCGAATTAAAGCGAAGCGGTTGAAACGATCACCAAAAATATAATGTATAACTAACCTAAGGTATTGTTCTAATGAAATTTGGGCACTTTGACGACAAAGCACGCGAGTATGTAATTACCGACCCGAAAACTCCCTACCCGTGGATAAACTACTTAGGCAACGAAGACTTCTTCAGCCTAGTATCTAACACTGGGGGTGGCTACAGTTTTTACAAAGATGCAAAGTTCCGTCGTTTAACACGCTATAGATACAACAACGTACCCGTAGACAACGGCGGTAAATATTTTTACATCAATGATAGTGGCGATGTATGGAGCCCCGGTTGGAAGCCGGTAAAAGCAGAGCTAGACGCATACAGCTGCGCTCACGGCCTTAGCTACACCCGCATTACCGGCGAAAGAAACGGCATTCAAGCGGAAGTACTTAGCTTTATCCCTCTCGGCACTTGGGCCGAAATTCAAAAAGTTAGCCTTAAGAATACCTCTGGCGCTACCAAAAAATTTAAACTGTTTTCTTTCGCCGAATGGTGCCTATGGAACGCAGAAGATGACATGACCAACTTCCAACGCAACTTCTCCACCGGTGAAGTAGAGGTGGAAGACTCTGTTATTTATCACAAGACAGAATTTAAAGAGCGCCGCAATCATTACGCATTCTACTCTGTAAACGCACCAATTCAGGGCTTCGACACCGACAGAGACAAATGGAAAGGCTTGTACAACGATTTTGATAAACCCGATGCCGTTTTTGAAGGCGAGCCTCGCAACTCCGAAGCGCACGGCTGGTCGCCAATTGCATCTCACTATCTAGAAGTGGAGCTCGCACCAGGCGAAAGCAAAGACTTAATTTTTGTGCTTGGCTATATAGAAGTTGCCCCAGAAAACAAATGGGAATCAAAGGGCGTTATCAACAAGTCTCCAGCCAAAGAACTTATTGCGCGTTTCGATAGCGTAGAAAAAGTAGATGCCGAGTTAACCAAGCTAGCCGATTATTGGGCAAATTTGCTTTCTACTTACAGCGTAGAAAGTGGCGACGAAAAGCTAGACCGCATGGTAAATATTTGGAACCAATACCAGTGTATGGTGACATTTAATATGAGTCGCTCTGCGTCTTTCTTCGAATCTGGCATTGGCCGTGGTATGGGCTTCCGCGATTCCAATCAGGATTTGATAGGCTTTGTACACCAAGTACCCGAGCGCGCCCGCGAACGCATAATTGATATTGCTTCTACTCAGTTTGAAGACGGTTCGGCCTACCACCAGTATCAGCCTTTAACCAAACGCGGCAACAACGCAATTGGCGGCAACTTTAACGATGACCCTCTTTGGCTAATCCTTTCTACCACCGATTACATAAAAGAGACTGGCGATTTCTCTATTTTAGAAGAGCAAGTGCCTTACGATAATGATGCGAGCAAAGCCACAAGTCATTTTGAACATTTAAAGCGCTCGTTTTATCACACGGTTAATAATTTAGGCCCACATGGCTTGCCACTTATTGGTCGCGCCGACTGGAACGACTGCCTAAACCTAAACTGCTTTAGTGAAGACCCTAACGAATCATTCCAAACCACGGGCAACAAAACCGGCAGAACGGCTGAGTCGTTAATGATTGCAGGTTTATTTGTTTTATACGGCAACGAGTTTGTAAAACTGTGCCGTGAAATAGGCCAAGACGGAGAAGCGGCAGAAGCCCAAGCCCATATTGACCAAATGGTAGAAGCTGTGAAAAAGCACGGCTGGGATGGCGAGTGGTTTTTGCGTGCTTACGACTACTACGGTAAAAAAGTAGGCAGTAAAGAAAACGAAGAAGGCAAAATATTTATCGAATCGCAAGGTTTCTGCGGCATGGCAGGAATCGGCCTAGAAGACGGCCTTGTCGAAAAATCGATGGATTCTGTTAAAGAATGGTTAGATTGCGATTACGGTATTGTGTTGCAGCAACCGGCGTTTACCAAGTACTACATAGAGTATGGTGAAATCTCCACCTACCCTGCTGGCTACAAAGAGAACGCAGGTATCTTCTGCCACAACAACCCGTGGATTATGATCACCGAAACTTTGCTTGGCCGCGGTGACAAAGCCTTTGAATACTACCGCAAAATTGCACCTGCATACCTAGAGGAAATTAGCGATCTTCACAAAGTAGAGCCTTACGCCTACTGCCAGATGATTGCAGGTAAAGATGCCTACTTACCTGGCGAGGGTAAAAACTCATGGCTAACAGGGACCGCTTCGTGGAACTTCGCTGCAATTACTCAGTACATTTTAGGCGTAAAACCAGACTATAGCGGTTTAGCAATTAACCCTTGCATACCGTCTAGCTGGGATGGCTTTAAAGTTACCCGTAAGTATCGCGGCGCAACCTATAACATCATCGTAACCAACCCAACCCATGTAAGCAAAGGCGTAAAATCGCTCACCCTAAATGGCAACGCTATTGATGGCTACATAGTGCCACCGCAACAAGCTGGCACCGTATGTAACGTAGAAGTTACATTGGGCTAAGCCTTTCGCCCTCGGTCGGGGCCTATTTACCCGACCGAGGCTCTCCAAGCCCCGCCACACCTAGGCGTGCATCTGTTTTACCTCCCCCTCAAATTTACTTGCCTCTGTCGCTTAATTCTCTTGCCATATGAACAGCGCTTACATTAATATTTACAGCGTTTATTTACACCGTTCATATTTGCCACTTGGGAGCGCCGTACATGCAAGGATTTAATCATCATTGGGCCAAGCGGGTTGTTACATATCGCCTAGCATTGATCATTGGCATTGCCATTTTGATATGCCTCGCACCACTCACATTCAAAAACCTGCATCACGATAATTCCAACGAAGCTTACTTTCTTGAGCACGACCCCAACCTTATTGCCTTTGACCGATTGCTAGAAACCTTTGGGGACCCCGAATACCTTATAGTGGGTATACCTGCCCGCGCGGACGACAAAGACATATTCAGTAAAGATGCGATAAAGATTATCGATGAGCTATCTGATTTTTTAGAGAATAACCGCCACGTCACCCAAGTGCGCTCTCTGAGTAATTATCAGTACACCCATGATGACGACGGCATGATGGCGACAGATGATTTATTCGACGATATAGAAAACCTTAGCGAAAACGACCTAATAGCGGCACGCCGCATTATGCAGAAAGAAACGCTGCCAATAGGCCGCCTAATAACTGCAGATTTTCGCCACACTCAAATCCTCGCTCGCACCGAATATAAAAAAGGTGAAAACGCCCACAAGGTAGAGCTTACTCAAGAGTTACTTGCCTTTATAAAGCAGCAAAACTATAAAGCGGCAGGGTTTGAGATAAAACTCTCTGGCATACCTGTAATTGGTGAGCGTTTTGAAACCCTCACCCAGAATGATATGGCGTGGATAAACCCAGTAATGGGCGTAATAATGATCGCCATTTTGTTCATCATCTTCCGCTCATTTTTCGCGACCGTAACCCCTATATTTTTAATACTCGCGGTAATGGTATTGGTTACCTCCCTGCAGGGCTTATTTAACTGGCCATTTACTGCGGTTAACTCTGCGCTAATACCCACAGTAATAATTTTGGCAATGGGTACCAGCGTGCACGTATTGGTGGAATTTTTTCAATACCGTGCTGCAGGGCAAACACCTCAGCAGGCAGCGCAATCCACCGTCGTCAACCTTTTTTACCCCATCTTCTTTACATGCCTTACTACAGCAGTTGGGTTTTATGCGCTATCCGTTACCGAGCTAAGCCCAGTTCGCCAATTTGCATTATTGGCAGGCATCGCCCCGCTTATTATTTTTATTCTTACCAACACATTGCTACCGGCTCTTTTAAGCTATATTTCTTGGCTGCCTCGCAATATTGAAAACTTTTCTAAAACTAATGAACCTAAAACGGGATATTTAGCCAAATTACTGCGCACCCTACCTATTTGGACCCAAACCAACCGCAAAGCCATTGCAATTACAGGCGTAGTTGTAAGTTTATTTAGCGCGTGGAGCGTCACCCAAATTACAGTCGATGCAAACATTGTTAATTACTTCAAAAAAGACAGCTGGGCCAACAGAGATTTACACTACTTTAACGATACGTTTAAAGGCATAAGTAACTTAGAAGTCATTATCGACTCCGGCGAAGAAGGTGGGGTTAAATCGCCTGAGTTTTTACAGCGCGTTGAATCATTACAAAATTGGCTAGGCAATATTGAGGAAGCAGGAAGACCGATTTCTGTATTAGATTTTTACAAACAAATAAATCAATCCCTCAATGAAAACAACCCCGATTACTTTGCTCTACCCACTTCGCGCCCAATGGCTGCCCAGTTTTTGTTGTCCTACGAAAATACCGGGCCTAATGAAGACCTAAGCGATATGGTGGATTATTACCGACAAGTACTCCGCATTCAGCTGCCAATCATCAATATGGATGCAACCAAAATGATGGATGTGCTCACACATATAGAAGATCACATAGCCACCCACTATAGCGATTTAAATATTGAACTAACCGGTACACTAGTGATGAACAACGCTCAGAATCACTATGTTAACAACGGCATGTTTAAATCGTTTGGCATTGCCATTCTAGTAATTGGCATTTGCTTTTTAGTACTTTTCCGATCGTTAAAATATGGCGTTATTGCGCTTATACCCAGCATTGTGCCTGTATTGCTAACAGGCGGCTTAGTGTCTTTCGCTGGGGTTGCCATAGACCTAGGCACCATGATTGTAGGCGCTATGACCATAGGCATAGCCGTGGACGATTCAATTCATATTATGAGCCGCTATTTACAATATCGTAAACAGGGTAAATCCACCCGCGAAGCCATAGACGGCGCCATGCAAAGCGCTGGGCGCGCGGTAATACTTACCTCTATTATTTTAATTAGCGGGTTTAGCGTAATGCTACTTGGCTCTTTTGTTTCTTATATTTATGTTGGTTTGTTTTCAGCCATTATTATGGGGCTGGCATTAGCAGGCGATTTAATTTTTATGCCGGCTCTGCTTTATTTATTCGATAACAGCGAAAAGAAAAAACAAACTATTTAACCCTACTCCACCATTACGAGGATTCTACAATGAAGAAACGTAGTACTACTGTATTCATCCAGTGCATAGCGAGTTTATTCGCGCTGGCATTACTTGCTCCCACACCATTTGCGGCCGAGCTAACCGCTGCAGAAATAATGAAGCAAGTAGACGACCGCTACACCGGCGATACAAGCTACTCGGACGCAGTACTCACATTAATAGACAACAAAGATAGGCAACGCGTGCGCAACCTCGCCATGTACGGCCAAACCAAAGACGATGTTGAAAAAGCGGTGATTTTTTTCACCACTCCTGCCGACGTTAAAGGCACAGCTTATATGTCTTTCGACTGGGAAGATGAAAACAAAGAAGACGATACATGGTTATATTTACCCGCATTGCAAAAAATTAAGCGTATCGCGTCTACCGACGAATCGGGCTCATTTATGGGCAGCGACTTCAGTTATACCGATATTAACGGCACAGACTACCCAGACTTCACCTACACCATGGAAAAAGAAAGCGAGATGGTTGATGGCCACGACTGCTGGGTAATCATCTCCACCCCCAAGAACGAAGAAGTAATAGATAAAACCGGCTACACCCAAACAAAATCATGGGTGCGCAAAGACATACTCATTGTAGTAAAAGGCATAATTAACGTTAAACGCGGCAAACGCGTTAAATACTTTTCTGCCTCAGAACTTGAACAAATAGATGGTGTTTGGACTGCAAAAAAATTGCAGATGATTACAACTCGCAACAATAAAAAGGAGCACGCTAGTGTTCTGGTTGTAAATAACACCCGTTACAACCAAGGCGTAGATGAAGAAATATTTACTACACAAGCAATGCAAAGGGGCCTGTAACAGTAATGAACATGTTTAGGGCTAAGTCTAAATTTCGGGTCTTCCGCCCTGCTTTATGGCGGAGCACTAGTGCGCGAACCTTAGCGACATTGACGTTAAGCGCTGGTGTTTATCTGCCAGCTTTCAGCTATGGCAACGAAGATTTCTTTAGCGAGATAGAGGTAGATACGCAGACACAAACATCTTCTCGCTTTAGCTTTTTAGGCTATGTACAACAAGATGCGCATTATGGCATTAGCTCGCCCGATGCAAACCTAGGCTTTGCGCGAACGGAATCAGGCTTATCTGCCGCCAAAACGTCTGTTTTCTCGCAGGTTAAAATAGACGGTAGCGATACCGACAGCCACTGGATGTTCAGCGCAAAAGCCGAAACAAATTGGGTGCAATGGCAGGAAGATAAACTAGATATTACACCTAACCACAGCCGCATATTCCTGAAAGATGCTTATTTCGATACACGCTTTGAAAACGGCGCATGGCTACGAGTTGGCCATCAAATAATAGCGTGGGGAGAGTCCGAAGGCCTACCTATTGCGGACGTATTGGCACCACAAGATTCACGCGCACCCGGCCAAGCAGAGCTGCGCGATGTGCGCGAACAAATTCCCGCAGCAAAATTAAACCTGCCTGTTGCCAACTTAAATTTAGAGCTGGTAACTACCTATAAAGCGGGCAGCAACAGGCTCGCCAGCGCAGATGAACCATTCTACCCCTACCAGCAACTAGACAATAACGGCTTAACCGTTCAGCACCTTGGGCCAGCTAACGAATGGGAGTTTGCCGCGAAGCTGGCATATCAATTTAACGGCGGCGACATTGCTATTATTGCCGCCGATAGCAACACCAATGACTACACAACAATAGACACAAACGATAACACGGTTGAATTTCAACAGGGTCGAGTTGCAGCCCTAGCCATGCTAGCAAACAAAACCTTTGGCAATTGGCTACTTAAAGGCGAGGCAGGTGCTTTTTGGAACCAGCCTATACAGTCCCCTACGCCCTTCAAAACAAACCAATATCGTTTTATGGCGGGAGCAGAATACAGCGGCTGGACAAACTGGCGCATGAGCATCGAATTAAACGGCGCAGTGAATGAAGAGTCGCTTGCAGATAGCAACCAAGACATAGGTTACGTGCTTAGAATTAGCCAAAATGCGTATAATGAACGATTAAAAAATCAGCTTTGGCTGCTTAACATTACCGGTGATCTAGGCAGTGTTTTGCGCTGGGATAGTACCTATGAGCTATCCGACAGTTGGCAAATAGGTGCAGGTGTAATACTTTACAGCGCGACGAATGAAACATCGCCCTACTACATTTTTAAAAATAACGACGAAGTACTATTTTCAATTAAATATAGCTTCTATTAAATATACCGTTATAAAGCAACGCGAGAATTCTTTTGGCAGAAACAAACGATAGAAAAGCAGATAGATACCACCACGGTAATCTTAAAACCGCACTAGTTGATGGTTTTTTAGAAATGCTGCCCTCTACCACTATAGAGAGCATTTCGCTGCGCAAACTGGCAACCCATATTGGCGTTGCAGCCACAGCCGTATACAACCACTTTAGCAATAAGGATGAATTGTGCGCAGCCGTTAAGTTGCGCTGCTTAGACCATTTCGCTCAATGGCTAGAAAGCCATGTAGAGAAAAATGCAGAGCCAGAAGAACGAATTTACGCACTTAGTAAAGCCTATTTTCAATACTCTTTGCAACACCCACAGTACTTTCAGTTTATTTTTCAAATTGATATACCGCAGGAATACGTAACAGCAGAGCTAATTGAAACGTCAATGCGCGCAGAACAAGAGTTGCGCAACTCTGTTATAGCCTTGCTAGAAAAACACCAACTACCTACCACCCAGTACAACGAAGGTTTAGGGGCGTTTGCTTGCTGGTCCCTCGCACACGGCGTAACCACCTTGGCAGCAAAGCATGTAAATCACGCGGCTTGTTTAAGTGGCCGCTGGCCGCCGGAATTCATGCTAGATAACAAAGAATCCATTAACGCCGCTTTCGAGCCGCTCTCTAAAGTGGTTATTGCTGGTATTCTAGCCGTAGCGAAAAAATAATGCGTTGTTAATGTAACTTCGAATATGGCAATGCTCGCTTTGGGCGTTAGCCATACTAGGCTTTGATTTAATCCCCTAAATATTCTTTTGCCAGAACTGCGCCACTCCCATTGCACCGGCCAATACATATTGCTTAAAACCATTGTTCTGGTAGCACTTAATGGCCGGCGTATTATTACTTAGAACTTCGAGCGTTAGTTTGCAGCAATTTTTTTGCTCAGCTATTTTTGCTAAGGCATCTAACAACATGCCTGCTATACCCTGCCCTCGCACAGCTTCACTTACGGCAAGATCATGCACATTCATTAATGGTTTTGCGTTAAACGTAGAAAACCCTTCGAAGGCATTTAAAATACCTACCGGTTTGTTATCAACGTAACACAGTAAACTTACTGCATCACTGCGCTCTCGCAGAGCGGGAATTAAGTTGTTACGCGTAGCTGGCGATAGTGGCGCCGCGCCGCCCTCTAAAGATGAAGCATATTCATTTAGCATAGCCAATAAATCTTCCGTATGCGTATCGTTGTGGTAATCAACACATATTATTTTCTTATTCTCAGTTTTCATGGCCTTATCCCTTTAAATAAAAAGCCCCAGTTCGCATAACGAGCTGGGGCTTAATTGTTTAATTTATAAATTAAGTTAATGGTTCAACTCTATTTTTGCCTACTTGGCGCTGGCGCACCAATATGTGCCTGCTTGCGCGCCTTAGCTAGCTGCACCTGTTTTTGGCGCTCCATAAACCGCGCTCGCTGATCGGGCGTTTGCGTATCGTGACAATGCGGACAAGCGACCCCTTCTATATATTTTTCGGATTTTTTATCTTCTTCGGTAATGGGGTAGCGGCAACCATGACAAAGGTCGTAGGTACCTTTTTCTAATGCGTGATTTACAGCTACACGATTATCGAATACAAAGCACTCCCCTTTCCAGCGAGTTTGCTCTTCGGGCACTTCTTCTAAGTATTTTAAAATACCGCCCTTTAGATGATAAACCTCTTCAAACCCTCGCTGTTTCATAAACGCTGTAGATTTTTCACAGCGAATTCCGCCTGTACAAAACATCGCCACTTTTTTGTGTTTAGCTGGGTCTAGGTTTTTAGCCACATACTCGGGCAGCTCGCGAAAACTTTCAGTGTTGGGGTTGAGCGCACCTTCGAAAGTGCCAATATCGTATTCGTAATTATTTCTGGTATCCACAACGATTACTTCGGGGTCATCGATAAGGCTATTCCAGTCTTTAGGCTCAACGTAGGTGCCCACGATATTGTTGGGGTCTATACCTTCAACGCCCATTGTGACTATTTCTTTTTTGAGCTTTACCTTCATGCGATAAAAAGGCTGCTCTTCTTCGTAGGATTCTTTGTGGTCTATATCTGCCAGCCGAGCATCTTTACCGAAATAAGCTAACAGAGCATCAATTGCCTCACGCCTACCAGCCACAGTGCCGTTTATCCCCTCTTGCGCGAGCAGCAATGTACCCTTTATCTCATTCTCTATACAAAAGGCCTGCAGCGGCTCTCGCAGTGCCTCGAAATCGGGCAAGGAAACAAACTTATATAACGCGGCTATAACAATCTGGGGCATAAAAACTACTTTTCAGAGTAAATAGAATAACGGTGCGCGATTCTATCGAAATGAGAGGTTAAAATTCAACCAAAGGACATCAACTATTACACTTTTTTATTTTTTACTGCCGCCCATACACTTAGGCGAGGCCAAGTCTGCCTTATTGGCTTCCCACTCACTAGGCGTAAACAAATGTAGCGCCAGCGCATGTACTCCGCTGGCCAGCTCGTCCGCCAAGGCTGCATAAACAGCTTGATGGCGTTTCACCAACCCCAAGCCTTCAAATGCGTCGCTTACTGCAACAACTTTAAAGTGGGTTTCGGACCCTTTGGCCACATTGTGGCCGTGACTTTCATTCAGCACCTCCAGAAGAACCGGACTAAACTGTAATTGAAGCTTTTGCTGGATAGTAAGCTGTACTGACATATGTATCACCTTTTTGGAACACAAATTGCCCTATAATCACTGGACAAGACAAGAAAGATGGCTATTCTAGTCTTGTCATCTCATAAAGAAAGTAGAAAGATGCGAAAATTGATCAAAGATTCACAGCAAGCAAACAATGATGTACTGACTATGAGTAACGCACCCTCATCCAATAAATTTATATTTGTTGACCGCAGAAAAGGCGATGACAGAAGACTCGATGCAGACCCCTGTAGTAGTATGCCGCTCGACCTTTACCATCGCAAACGCCGTAAATCACGCGAAGACCGCCGTGATGGCTCTCGCACCCTGTCTGACGACTATTATGCATACATGCAGAAAGTAATGGCCTCTATTAAAGAAAACGACGCTAGCCGCAATTCATAGCCGCTAGCGGCACCCTCCTGCTACAACCTCCGCTTTCTTCTCTTTGGTTTTTAAGCTTCGCAAGACTAGTCATTTTCGATCTATCATCAAGCGCATCTACTTCTATACTGTAATTAACAACCCTGCGAGCTAATTACCGGTGGACCCCATTAATGCTTGAATCCAATGAACTTAAACTTGTTTTAGACACCCTAGGCAAGCGCAGAGCATGGCTGCAAAAGACCATTGAAGACCCCAAGTTAGCCGAGGACGTCAAGCGCCCCCACATAGAAATGTTAAAAGTGATGGATTCTGCGCTGCAGAAGCTCGCTAGGTTAACGCCTAAAGCACCCAGTGTCAGCGTAAGTTCGCAGCTTAAACGCACCCAAATTACAGCTAGTAACGCGCGAATATTGGTGGCAGAAGATAATAGCGAAGCCTGTGAGCTAGTGGTTGGTATATTAACTGACGCTGGCTTTAGGCTACTAGATACTGCAGAAGATGGCATTGCAGCCTTCGATAAGATAAAAAGCGCAGCAGAACCTTACGACGTTATTTTATGCGACTGGGATATGCCAGAGTTGTCGGGGATAGACATTCATAGCAAAGCGAAAGCCTCTAATACACTCCGCGGGGCGCACTTTGTAATGGTTACGGCAAATTCAGAGGCCTCATCCATTCGCAAAGCCATACAGCAAGGCATAAACGACTATATTGTTAAGCCTATAAATGCTGAGGTTCTAGTTAATAAAATCAATGTGGCACTAAATATTGAAACCGCACCCGCCCAAGCTCAAGGTTAACAAACAGCAGCCATAAAAAAAGCGGCTACAAAGAGCCGCTTTTTGGAAGAACAGTGTCGATGATTCTAATTAGTTAGTTGAACCAACCTGAAGAATCTTCATGGTGTTGGTTCCACCGTGCTCGCTAGTGTCACCTTTAGAAAGAATCACAAGGTCGCCATCTTCGATAATCTTTTGCTCGCGCATGATTTCTAATGCACGATCATACATTTCACCCGGTGGGATAGCGTTGTTATCAAACAAAATAGTTTGAACACCGCGGAACAATGCCGCGCGACGCAATGTACGAATATCGCGAGAGAATGCGAAAATTGGCAAACGAGCACCAAAGCGCGACATCAACATTGGAGTTGAACCAGATTCAGTCATGCTGGCAATACACTTAACACCTTTCAATTGGTGTGCTGTGTACATAGCTGCCAATGCAATAGATTCGTCAATAGCACTGTAGTCGCCGTCTGCACGAACAGGACGAGTTTCCGCACGTGGGTGTTTTTCTGCACCAAGAATCACACGTACCATCGCCTCAACTGTTTGCACAGGGAATTGGCCAGCTGCAGTTTCAGCAGACAACATCACAGCATCGGTACCATCCAACACGGCGTTAGCCACGTCGAATACTTCTGCGCGAGTTGGTAATGGGCTGCTAATCATGGACTCCATCATTTGAGTCGCAGTAATTACGCAACGGTTTAAAGCACGAGCACGTTCGATAATAAGCTTTTGCATGCCAATCAAAGCGGCATCGCCAATCTCAACACCTAAGTCACCACGGGCAACCATCACTGCGTCTGAAGCGCGAATGAGGTCATCCAATACTTCTTGGTTTTCTACTGACTCAGCGCGTTCAATTTTAGCAACTAGGTGGATATTGCCGCCGGCCTCTACAACTAACTGACGAGCAAGATTCATGTCTTCTGCACTGCGTGGGAACGACACAGCCAAGTAATCAACATCGATAGCAACAGCAGTTTTAATGTCTGCACGGTCTTTATCGGTAAGTGCTGGCGCTGTTAAGCCACCACCTTGACGGTTAATACCTTTGTTATTTGAAAGCTTGCCAGCAACCGTTACTTCCGTGTGAACTTTAGTGCCTTCAACAGAAAGTACTTTCAACACAACACGGCCGTCATCCAGCAATAAGCTGTCGCCTGGGTTTACGTCGTTTGGCAATTCTTTATAGTCGATGCCCACTTGATGCTGGTTACCTGCATCACGCTCTAAGCTCGCATCCAAAAGAAACTTGTCACCAACAGCCAAGCTGATTGGGCCATCTGCAAAACGAGCAATACGAATTTTGGGGCCTTGAAGGTCGCCCAATACTGCAACAAACTTACCGTGCTTAGCGGCCAAGCTGCGTACTTCATCTGCACGACGCTTGTGATCTTCCGGACTCCCGTGGGAGAAATTCAGACGTACTACGTTAACACCTGCAAGAATAAGTTTTTCTAAAATACCGGGCTCGTCGGTTGCTGGCCCAAGTGTGCTAACAATTTTGGTACGTCTGAACATAGATTGCTCCATTGTGGGATCGGCTTGCTAAATTTGGGGCGCATTCTACTATAAGCGCCGCGTAGGTAAAACGTTTGGAGAGAATAGAATGGAATTATTGCGTTTTTGCAGAAGATAAATACAAAATTACGCCGCTGACGCACCAGCTTAACGCAAAAAAGGTGGCGACGCCCTCATTGGGCGCGCCAGTTTTGAAATTACATACCACTAACCATGGAAATCATCACGCCCGCAGCAACGGCAGACCCGATAACACCGGCCACATTGGGGCCCATAGCATGCATTAATAGGAAGTTTTGAGGGTTAGACTGCAAGCCCACTTTGTTTGAAACTCGCGCCGCCATTGGTACAGCAGATACCCCAGCAGAACCAATAAGCGGGTTGATCTTTTGCTTACTCACCAAGTTAATGAGCTTAGCCATAAGTACGCCTGCGGCAGTGCCAATACCAAATGCCACTACACCCAACACTAAAATACCCAGTGTTTTAGGGTCTAGGAACTTATCTGCAGCCAACTTAGAACCAACACTTAGCCCCAAGAAAATGGTCACGATGTTGATTAAAGCATTCTGAGCCGTATCAGATAAACGCTCTACCACGCCACACTCGCGCATCAAGTTACCAAAGCAGAACATCCCCAGTAGCGGCGCAGCGCTTGGCAACACTAACGCTACAAGCACCAACACCATAATTGGGAAGGTGATTTTTTCGCGTTTACTTACTGCTCGCAATTGCGTCATTACAATTTTGCGCTCGGACTCTGTAGTAAGCAGCTTCATGATTGGCGGCTGAATCATAGGTACCAGCGCCATATACGAGTATGCTGCAACAGCAATTGCACCCAGTAAATCGGGGGCCAGCTTACTGGCAACATAAATTGCTGTTGGACCATCAGCGCCACCAATAATACCGATGGCCGCAGCCTCAGCAATGGTGAAGTCCATCTGACCCGTAGCTGCTAAGCCTACTGCACCAAGTACGGTTGCAAAAATACCAAACTGAGCCGCAGCACCTAAAAAGAGAGTTTTAGGGTTTGCTAAGAGCGGACCAAAATCGGTCATAGCCCCTACACCCATAAAAATCAGCAGGGGCGCAACGCCGCTAGCAATAGCAACCGAGTAAAAGTTATAAAGCATGCCGTTAGAATAGCCATAGCCGACTGCAACTTGATGGGCTGCATGGTGAACCGCGGGGCTAGCCATCTCATAGGCATGCACTAACTCCTTGGGCGATTCCCAGCTGGTCAACCCCAACGTGTCGGCTAAGGCAGCCAACACGGCAGGATCAGCAACAAAAATGGCATTCTCGACTGCCGGCAAGGCCAACCCTGCGCCAGGGATGTTAGCTAGAATGCCGCCAAAGCCAATTGGCACAAGTAATAAAGGCTCAAACCCTTTACGAATTGCCAAAAACAGCAACAGAATGCCCACAAAAATCATGAAAAGCTGCCCAGGCATCATCAGGTAAAGTCCCGACTCCTCCCAGAGGCTAATTAAGTTTTCCATTATTACCTCTTATGCCTTAAGCAATGGTTAGTAGGTTATCGCCCACGGTTACAACATCACCTTCGCGCACGTTTACGGCACCAATAATGCCTGCGTGAGGTGCGCTAATTTGGGTTTCCATCTTCATAGCTTCAAGCACTAACAATGTGTCACCTTCTTCCACCTGCTGACCCGGAGAGACCATGACGCGGAAAATATTACCCGCCAACGGAGCTAGCACCGGCTCACCGCCCGAAACTTCAGACTTAGAAGCAGAAGATCCCGATGAAGATGCGCCACTTAACGGCACAATGCCGGTTAACTCACCGCCATTGCTCACGGTTACGGTGTAGTCCTCACCCTCTACTGTCACGGTGTAAACTTCATCGCCATTTGGCGCCAGTACAACATCAGTTTCTTTACCGGTTGGCGCAGGCTCAAATGCGTCTGGGTTACCTTTATTTTCAAGGAACTTAAGGCCAATCTGGTTGAACAACGCGTAAGTAAGCACATCATCGATTTGATTATCACCTTTAGCTAAGGTGATATTTTTAGCCGCCGCTTCTTCTAACAACGCCTTGGTGAGCTTTTCAAGCTCAGGCTCAAGTAAATCTGCTGGGCGACAAGTGATAACTTCTTCGCCCTCAGCCAACACTTTAGCTTGCAACTCTTTATTTACTGGTGCAGGAGTCGCGCCATAAAGCCCTTTAAGTACGCCTTCTGTCTCTTTAGAAATACGCGCGTAACGTTCTCCGCTTAGCACGTTCATAACAGCTTGTGTGCCAACAATTTGAGAGGTTGGCGTTACCAATGGAATAAAACCTAAATCTTCGCGAACGCGTGGAATTTCCTGCAGTACCTGATCAAACTTATCTTCTGCGCCCTGCTCTTTAAGCTGGCTTTCCATATTGGTGAGCATGCCACCAGGAACTTGAGCAGTAAGAATGCGTGAATCCACACCGCGTAAAGAGCCTTCGAACTTGGCGTACTTTTTACGCACTTCGCGGAAGTAGATAGCAATCTCTTCCAGCAACTCTAGGTCCAAGCCGGTATCGCGCTCTGTACCTTGAAGGGTTGCAACCAACGTTTCTGTGGGGCTGTGACCATAGGTCATGGACATAGACGAAATAGCAGTATCGACGTTATCAATACCTGCTTCTACGCACTTAAGAATGGTGGCGTGGGCCAAGCCAGTTGTAGCGTGGCACTGCATATGGATTGGAATATCACACGCGGCCTTTAATTTTTGCACTAGTTCAAAACCGTCATAGGGTTTTAATAAACCAGCCATATCCTTAATGGCAATGGAGTCTGCACCTAGATCTTCTAGCAGCTTGCCCATTTCAACCCATTTATCGATGCTATGAACCGGGCTTAAAGTGTAAGAAATGGTACCCTGTGCATGTTTACCAACTTTTTTAACGGCCTTTAAAGCAGTTTCCAAGTTGCGAGTATCATTCATTGCGTCGAATACTCGGAATACATCCACACCATTTACTGCCGCGCGCTCTACAAACTTTTCTACAACATCATCTGCATAGTGACGGTAGCCTAGAATGTTCTGTCCGCGAAACAACATTTGCTGAGGCGTGTTAGGCATGGCTTTCTTAAGTTCGCGAATTCTGTCCCATGGGTCTTCGCCCAAATAGCGGATACAAGCATCAAACGTTGCCCCGCCCCAAGATTCCAACGACCAAAAACCAACTTGATCTAATTTTTCTGCGATAGGTAACATGTCGTCAATGCGCAATCGAGTAGCAAACAACGATTGATGCGCATCTCGCAATACCACATCAGTTATGCCCAATGGCTTTTTGGCTTCACTCATTTCACGGTCCCAATATTTTATTAAACTGCTTAAATAGCAGGCAGAATTAGTTAGAGGCTAGCTGTAAATTACTTTTTAGCCCTGTGCGCGTGAACAGCGGCCTGAATAACCGCAAGCGTCTTTTTATTAACGGGTGCTGCTTTCTCTTTAGCAACTGGCTTTGGTAGCTCAACCTCCTCCACATGGAAAAAACGAGACACAATGGTCGACATGGCCAAAGTACCAATAACAAGCAATGTTAAAAATACGAACACAGTACCCATGCCCGTAAACATTAAATCCAAGCCCTGCTGAACTAGTGTGTCTTGCATGTCACCCTAACTCCTACGTTTTGTTAACTTTTTAAAGTGGCCCTGCTTGGGTATAGCAAAACCTCACTCATTTGGCCTACCTATTATTCACACGCAAAAAACCCGCCACAGAAGCACACATAGGTGCAATGAGCTGGTTAACATTAAACTGAGAAGCCGCCGTAATAGGCTGTGCTGCTTCGCAAAGGCGTTAACGCGGTTGCGGTAGAGCCAAGAAAACAACCTTACCGATTAATTCTAGTCTTTTCGGTGGGTGCCATTCTGTTGATTTTGAATAATCGTGTATCGATATTTCTGCGCCGAAGGTAGTCATTACCGGCGTAGCGCGACATAAGATAATTAATAACCCCCCTCGGGGGCAAGTCCCAAAGACGAAAATGATGACTTTGCGGTATGTTTTTTCAACACTTCGCTCTAGAAACAACCATTTCATTCCATTTAAAGCGTAGCACTGATAGACTCGCGCGCTTTTTAAGAGTCCCCTTATGCGAATATTCCTTGCCCCAATGGAAGGTGTTGTTGATCACCATATGCGTAACATTATCTCCTCTGTTGGCGGAGTGGATATTTGTGTAACCGAATTCATTAGGGTGACAGATCACGTACTGCCTAACAAAATATTCAAAAAGGCCTGCCCCGAGCTAGATGAAAACAGCGAAACCCCTGCGCTCTATAGAGGCGCGCACTGCCCTGTAAGGGTTCAACTACTTGGCAGCAACCCTTCAGCCTTAGCCGCAAATGCAGCCAGAGCCGCCGAGCTGGGAGCGGTAGCTATAGACCTTAACTTTGGCTGCCCCGCCAAAACAGTAAATAGGCACAAAGGCGGAGCCTGCCTACTAGACGAAACAGACACAGTATTCGACATCGTTAACGCCGTGCGCAAAGCCACGCCGGCAAGCACACCAGTTACGGCCAAAATACGCTTAGGTTATTTAAATAGAGACAGCTATTTACGCAATGCGAAAGCAATTGAAGCCGCTGGCGCAAACGAACTATGCGTGCACGCCCGCTCGAAAACTGACGGTTACCAACCACCAGCCTACTGGCATTATATTGGCGACATTCGCGACAACCTGAGCATTCCGGTTGTTGCCAATGGCGAGATTTGGAGCTTAGAGGACTTCAAACGCTGTGCAGAGCAATCTAAATGCTCTGACTTCATGCTTGGCAGGGGGCTGCTAGCCAAACCAGATCTCGCCCTTGAAATAAAACAATACATGGCCGGAGAGGCATTTAACCCGCTCTCTTGGGACGAGGTTTGTGCACACGTGAGAACACTGTTTGAACGCAATTGCCAATCTTACCCACCCAAATACCTGGGTAACCGGGTGAAACAGTGGCTTTTTTATTTGCAGCGCCAGTACAGCGAAGCGGCAGAGTTATTCGAAGCAATCAAGCGCGAGCGCGACGAGCAAGCTCTACGCCGCGCTCTGGGCTTTTAAAGCTTATTGCACCCTAGGCTCTGCCACAGCCTTAAAGTCGTCACCATCAACCCCAATAGCCTGCGTGGCGCCAAAATTTCCCCACACCTTTACTTCGTGCCCCATACCCTGCAACGCCTGCTGAGTGGGCTCGCTCAGCGAGCCTTCAACAATAAGACGATTGGGCATCCACTGGTGATGCACGCGAGGGGCTGCCACAGCTTGATCTAGCGGCATCCCCATATCTAAGGTATTTACCAATGCCTGCACAACTTGGTTGATAATAGTGGGGCCGCCAGCCGCCCCAAGTGTTAACACGGGCACATCCCCTTTCAAAACTAAAGTGGGGCTCATACTAGATAGCGGCCGCTTGCCCGCCTCTACTTTATTCGCTTCAGCGCCTATCAAGTTGAACGCATTGGGTTCGCCGGCTTTAATAGAAAAGTCATCCATTTGATTATTAAGTAACACACCGGTGCTAGGTATTACCACCTTGCTGCCAAAGCTAGTGTTAAGCGTGGTGGTAATAGCCACCCAATTTCCATCTTTATCTGCTGCGGCAATATGCGTTGTATGCTTGTTTAATTGCTCAAAAAAGTCACTGTCGCTTAAAGGTGGAGTTCCGTGCCCCGCAACAGGCGTTGCGCGCTGGTTGGATATAGTAGCAGCCAAGTCTGCGGCGTATTCAGCGCTCACCAAGCCTTTGGGTACCTTAGTATAATCTGGGTCGCCTAACCAATAAGCCCTATCGGCAAACGCGAGCTTCATTGCCTCTGCCAATAAGTGGTAGCGCTCGACCTCTGACACAGCGGCTAAATCAAAATGAGCCAGAATATTTAATATTTGCGCAACATGCGCCCCACCCGAACTAGGGGGCGGAAAACCGTATACTGTATAACCTCTGTACTCTGACTTAACTGGCTGGCGCTCAGTTAAGCGGTAATTTGCAAAATCTTCAGCAGAAATAATACCGCCATTGTCGGCCATCCAACCCTCTACAGCTTTGGCAAAATCACCACCATAAAAATATGCACTGCCTTCTGCGGCTATTTTGCGGTAGGTGCTTGCCAAATCTTTCTGCACCAGCAACTCACCTTCTTGATAGGGCGCACCATCCGGCTTTAAAAATATGCCGGCGCTAGCAGGGAATTTTTGCAATTTCTCGGCAGTAACTTTTAAACGGCTAGCAAAAACTCTATCGACGGGGAAACCCTGATCTGCGTGGCGAATACCAGCCTGCAACGCATCCGCCAAGGTTAGCTTACCTCCGCGAGCAACCAACGCTTCATAGGCTTTCAGCGAGCCAGGAATACCGGAAGCCAGAGCGCCCACCTTGCTAAGCTGAGGCTGCGCCTTACCATCGCGAATAAACAATTGCGGGTGCGCTTTGGCTGGAGCCATCTCGCGGCCGTCAATAGCGCTAACAGAACCATCAGCCCAACGGATAAGTATAAAGCAGCCTCCGCCAATGCCAGAATTATGGCTATCAACTACACCTAAGGTTAACGCTGTCGCAATAGCCGCATCAATGGCATTACCACCCTGCTCATACGCCAACAGACCGGCTTGTGTAGCCAAAGGGTTGACCGAGGCGATTGCGCCATAGCCATTCGCTGAAACAGATGCATAAGTGGGACTATAAGAAGAGTTGGCAGGCTCAACCACTTTAGGTGAAGAGGCGTCTGGTGCTTTCACCCCAGAAACATCACCCTGCGGCTGACATGCCGCACATAAAAATAATAGCAGGGCTAATATCGTGATCGACTTTTTATTTGTGACTTGAAACACTGAGGCTGTACTCCTTCACCGAGAATTGCGACGAAGTGTACCAACTTAAAAAGAACAATTCAGAAAGTAACTGAATTTAGATAGGAATATATTGCAGAATAATTTAAAAATTAGAACCAGTAACTACCAGAGCGAGCACCAGTAAAACCCATTTTGCCACACAGTTTTCCACGGGTAATAATTGCGTGCTGTAATAAAACTAAACGTAACTGTGCCATACCATTCTCCAACCGACATCAAGGCATATGCCTTCGATTAAGCTGCTAACACAATATTGCCTAGCAACCCCAATAACAAATTGAACAACCTACTACTTTTGTTGCTTAGCCCAGACCGACTAGATTATTGTTATTTGGCTGGATAACTTCGAACGTTTAAAACGACTTCAACAAAGTGGCGCGCATTTTAAAAAAACGAACGAAGCGATTCAAGTGCTTATGCACTAAACAGAAAAATAAAATTAATTTAATTAAGCAAAAAATTTTAGGCAAAAAAAAGCCTGTCCAATGGACAGGCTTTTTCGTCTTTAGATGGCGCGCTCGGGAGGATTCGAACCTCCGACCGCCTGGTTCGTAGCCAGGTACTCTATCCAGCTGAGCTACGAGCGCGTATCGTCGAGGGCGCGTATAATAGGCATAGGGCCTTTTAGAGTCAAGCAATAAAACGAAAATAGATTAACTTTTTTGCTTTTGCCTGTTTTGCGCTCAGAATGGTGATTTTATAGCAAATTGCCGTTCTAGTGCACGCAGATTACAATCAATCTAACCACCAACAACATTGAACCTATCTTAGCAGGAGCATAAATTTGAAAAGTCGCACAGGCGCGCTACCCAGCCGAAAACAAATAGCGCTAATCGCGCATGACAACAAAAAACAAGAGCTAAGTGACTGGGTGTGCACCCACAAGAAGGAACTAGAACAGCACGACCTTTTCGCAACTGGGACAACCGGCTATAAGCTAGCAGCCGAAACAGGCTTAAAGGTTGAAAAGTATATTAGCGGGCCCTTGGGTGGCGACCAGCAAATAGGAGCCAAAATATCTACCGGCGAAATAGACGTGCTTATTTTCTTTTGGGACCCGTTCGAGCCTATGCCTCACGACCCCGATGTAAAGGCGCTATTGCGCATTGCAGCCGTATGGAACATACCCGTAGCTTGCAACCCCGCGTCAGCAGACTTTGTTATCACATCACCACTCATCAAACAGAGCTACGAGAGGCAAATCCCCGATTACGAGGCTTATATCGCCGAAAGAACCAAAAAGCTCTGAAAGCCCCAATAGAAGTACAAACAGCAGAAACAAAAAAGCCCCGCATATAGCGGGGCTTTTTTGTACTAAATAATGGCGGAGAAGGAGGGATTCGAACCCTCGATACCGGTAAAGGTATACTCCCTTAGCAGGGGAGCGCCTTCGGCCACTCGGCCACCTCTCCGTTTTCCCTATCGACCTAAGTCTCTAGGGGGGCGAATAATAGCAACATGTACAAAAAATTCAAACACTTAGAGTTAAAAAAACTAAAAAATTAAACCAATAATGCAGACTGACACCTAGGTTTAACAAAGTTTGATTAAACTATACCCAAATTGCTCAAATTAACTGTTGCCAGGCTCGCCTTGCTCCTGCTTCTCACGCTGTATGCGTTGATAAATTTCTTCTCGGTGAACCGCGATTTCTTTTGGTGCATTAACACCAATACGAACCTGATTACCCTTAACACCCAAAACGGTTACGGTAACTTCGTCACCAACCATTAAGGTTTCACCTATTCGGCGGGTTAATATTAACATCTAGCATTTCTCCTTAGTGTCATCCTGTGAGTTCAGCGACATTTTTGCGTTGGCTGTCGCTGATGGTTATCTTAACCGCCCATCACTTAACCGTTTACATTATTACCAAAGCTTCTAAAAAGTTTGGCACGGGTACTTAAGTTTCACCAGCCAACATCAAGAACAATTATTCATAGCAATTGGTGTTTCCATGCTTATTTACTAAGCATGTCACACCAATCCACAAATAACCACACGCACTACTGGTCTTTATCCAAACCAAACGCAGTGTGAAGGCCTCTAACAGCCAGTTCTAAATAACGCTCATCAATGATTACAGAGATCTTAATCTCAGATGTGGTAATCATCTGAATATTAATAGCATCTGCAGCCAGAGACTTAAACATAGTAGAAGCGACGCCAGCATGGGAGCGCATACCCACCCCTACTATCGAGATTTTTGCAATTTTGTCGTCAGTAACAACCTCACGAGCACCTAATTCAGTTGCTACACGCTCTACAACTGCACGCGCCTTATCAACATCTGCGCGATTAACAGTAAATGTAAGGTCGTTAGTGTTATCCGCAGCAACGTTTTGCACGATAACGTCAATTTCAATATTAGCGTCGCCAATTGGAGCCAATATTTTAGATGCTACACCTGGTGCATCTGGGATACCTAAAATAGACACTTTGGCTTCGTCGCGGTTAAACGCTATGCCAGAAACAACGGGTTGTTCCATTGTAGAATATTCCTCATCGAGGGTGATCAAAGTTCCGGGGCCATCGTCAAAAGTAGATAGCACACGTAACGGTACGTTGTATTTGCCGGCAAACTCTACCGAGCGAATTTGTAAAACTTTCGACCCCAAGCTAGCCATCTCGAGCATTTCTTCGAAGGTAATGCGCTCTAATCGCTTAGCACTGCTTACCACTCGTGGGTCTGTTGTATAAACGCCATCTACATCGGTATAGATTTGGCACTCATCAGCTTTTAAAGCTGCAGCCAAAGCAACGCCAGTGGTATCCGAGCCACCTCGCCCGAGTGTAGTGATATTGCCATTCTCGTCTACGCCTTGGAAACCGGCTACAACTACCACACGGCCTGCAGCTAAGTCTGCCTTCATGGGTGCTACGTCAATATCTTGAATACGGGCTTTCATGTGAGAGCTATCGGTGAGAATTTTCACCTGCGTACCCGTATACGAGCGAGCATCGTAACCAAGATCTTTAAGTGCCATACACATTAAAGCGATAGTTACCTGCTCACCGGTAGACACCAGCACGTCCATCTCACGCGGATCAGGAGTTGCCTGCATCTCTTTAGCCAAAGCAATCAATCGATTGGTTTCGCCGCTCATTGCAGAAACGGCAACAACAATATCGTGCCCCTGATCGCGAAAACCTGCTACTTTTTTAGCAACAGCTTTTATGCGCTCAACCGTTCCTACTGATGTACCACCAAATTTTTGTACAAATAGGCTCATTAACCTAAACCACTCAATGTAATTCGTACCAGCCCTGTTTGCTTTTTAGCCTAACAAAGCGTTTGTAAACTGCCCTATTTTTAAACAAGTTAAAATAGGGCGCCAATTAAACACCAAAAAATCAAAAAAGTTAACATAATCAGTTCTTTTTTTGGACTGACAACGCTTTCAATGCTGATTTGGGGTCAATACGACTAAAAGTTAGCCAATAACGCCCTTAGCCCAATCTAACACCGAACCAATAGCCGCAGGCAAGGCTTCCACATCGGTGCCACCACCTTGAGCCATATCTGGGCGCCCCCCCCCTTTGCCTCCAATTAAACCAGCCACATGCTTAACCATATCGCCCGCTTTGATTTTTGAGGTTGCATCTTGAGACACTCCGGCAACCAAACTAATTTTGTCGTCGTTGACAGAAGCCAAGATAACAGCAGAAGTACCTAGCTTGTTTTTGAGCTTATCCATCATATCTCGTAAGGACTTAGCATCAACTCCCTCTACCGCTTTAGCCAATACTTTAACACCTGCTATATCAGTAGCTTCGCTTAGCCATTCATCCGCAGAGGAAGATGCCAGCTTGCTCTTCGCCGCCGCCAAGGATTTCTCCAACTGACGATTCTGCGCAATCAACTGCTCAACTTTATCTAGTAAGTTTTCTGGCGAGGCTTTTAACAGTTTAGCCGCTGCATTCAAAGTGTCTGCAGAAGCATCGATAACGCTTAACGCTTTTTCACCCGTCACCGCCTCTATACGGCGAACACCAGATGCAATACCAGACTCAGAGGTAATTCGAATTAACCCAATATCACCTGTGCGCGATACATGAGTACCACCACACAGCTCGACAGAGAACGCTCCGCCCATGCTTAGTACACGCACTTCATCGCCATACTTCTCACCAAATAGCGCCATAGCGCCTTTTTGCTGAGCGGCTTCCATATCACACAATTCAGTTTCTACAGGGCTATTCAAGCGAATTTGCTCGTTGACCATGCTTTCTATTTGCTTAAGCTCTTCAGGCTTTACAGCCTCAAAATGAGAAAAATCGAAACGCAAACGCTCAGAATCCACTAGCGAGCCTTTTTGCGTAACATGTTCGCCCAATACTTTACGAAGCGCAGCGTGCAATAGATGAGTGGCAGAGTGGTTAAGTGCCGTGGCTTGCCTTACAGCAGAATCTACGACAGGCTGAGCTTTATCGCCCACCTTCACCGCGCCTGCTAGCAATTGCCCAACATGTAAATGGTTAGCGCCCGACTTTTGGCAATCCTGCACTTCAAATTTAGCGCCATCAAAAACAATATAACCGGTGTCTCCAGCTTGACCACCAGACTCGCCGTAAAATGGAGTGGTATCTAAAACAATTACACCGCTTTGTCCTTCAGTGAGGGTGTCTACATTTTCCCCATCAACCAAAATTGCTGTAACGCTCGCGTCGCCGGTTAGCTCACTGTAACCCACAAAGTTAGTATGGCCTTCAATAGTGGCTGTCGCGCTGTAGTCCACTTTAAAACTGCCTGATTCACGCGCACGCTTTTTCTGCTGCTCCATAAGCGCGTCATAACCGTCCATATCTAGCGTTAGCTCTCGCTCGCGAGCAATGTCGTTGGTAAGATCTACAGGGAAACCGTAGGTATCGTACAAAGTGAAAATAACTTCGCCGGGAATTATAGTGCCTTTTAATTCTGACAAGGCGCTCTCGAGTACCACCATCCCTTTCTCGAGAGTTTTAGCAAATTGATCTTCCTCTGCAGCCAGCACCTTTTCAATACTGGCTTGATCTCTCACAAGCTCTGGGTAAGCCTCGCCCATTTGTTCAACTAACGCGGCTACCAATGTGTGGAAAAACGGCTTAGTTTGACCGAGCTTATTGCCGTGACGCACAGCGCGGCGGATTATGCGGCGTAACACATAACCTCGCCCTTCGTTAGAGGGCAACACGCCATCGCTAACAAGAAACGCACAGGAGCGAATATGATCCGCAATTACTCGCAGGGATTTAGCATCCTTATCTTCGGCTTGCGTTGCTTGCGCAGCAGCCTCTAATAACGCTTGAAACAAGTCGATTTCATAATTGCTGTGAACATGCTGCATAACTGCCGCAATACGCTCTAAGCCCATGCCCGTATCCACAGAGGGCTTAGGTAACGGCGCCATTTCACCATCGACACTGCGGTTAAACTGCATGAATACGACGTTCCAAATCTCAATAAAGCGGTCACCATCTTCTTCTGGTGTACCAGGGCGTCCACCCCAAATATGTTCGCCATGGTCGTAGAAAATTTCGGTACATGGGCCACAAGGGCCTGTATCTCCCATTGCCCAAAAGTTATCTGAATTGTAGCGGCCGCCTTTGTTATCACCTATACGGATAATACGATCTTCGGGCACACCAACATCATTGGCCCATATGCCGTATGCTTCATCATCATCGGCATACACCGTTACACATAGTTTTTCTGTTGGAATCGCCAACCATTCTTTAGACGTTAAAAACTCCCACGCGTAATTAATTGCGTCTTTTTTGAAGTAATCACCAAAGCTAAAATTCCCCAGCATTTCAAAGAATGTATGGTGACGCGCAGTGTAGCCTACGTTTTCTAGGTCGTTGTGTTTACCACCGGCACGAACGCATCGTTGCGAACTTGTAGCGCGGCTATAACTGCGATTGTCTTGGCCTAGAAACACATCTTTAAATTGCACCATGCCAGCATTTGTAAATAACAAGGTGGGGTCATTCCCAGGTACCAATGAGCTACTTGCTACACGCGAATGCCCTTTACTTTCGAAATATTGTAAAAAAGCTTCGCGGATTTCTGCGCTTTTCATAAAATTTGTTTTCCAATAACGCTGTGTTGAATTCTGTTTAATAACTAAGGGCAATTAGTGCATGCCCAACGAGCCTTCGTCGAAAGCTTTGTTACCTAGTAGGTGCAGATGTAAATGAAATACCGTTTGCCCTGCCCCTTCACCGTTGTTTATTACCACTCTAAATGCTTCATCTACGCCAGATAAACGTGCAAGGTCGCCTACTTTTAGTAGCAAGTGCCCCAGTAGCGCTTTATCTTCAATCGTAGCATCGACTAAACGCGGAATAGGCTTGCGAGGGATTATGAGTAGATGTGTCGGCGCTTGAGGACTGATATCTTTTATACAAATACAGTCTTCATCCTCGTATACCTTCTGCGCGGGTATGTCGCCATCCATTATTTTGGTAAATATCGACTTTTCTGCACTCATAACATCCTCCGCTATTTATAGCTTTCTTTTTCTTCCTGAGAGAGTACGCGCGCCTCGCCTTCCAACATCACCGGAATACCGTCACGAATAGGATAAGCAAGACCGCTAGCAACACATACCAACTCTTGTTTTGGCTCGTCGTATATTAGCGGTGCTTTAGTGACTGGGCACACCAACAAGCTGAGTAATTTTTGATCTAACATTGAGCCATCCTTACGGTCGTTAGCCATTTTTTACAAAGATGCGAATATTAACTGAATATAGCTTCCCTGTCTCTCTAGGCTGCTTGCCAGCTATATTTACTCCGGTTGAGGGGGCAATACTAGCGCGGGATCTAAGCGGTGCTCAAACCAGTTAATACGCCAATCCAAATGCGGGCCTGTAACTCGACCAGTCGCACCCACCTCCCCTATTTTGTCTCCTTTTGCTACCACCTGTCCTTTAGCTACATCTATTTTGCTTAGGTGTATAAAGGTAGAGGAAATTCCGTCACCATGGTCGATAATAATTGTGCCACCTGAATAGTAGAGATCTGGCTCAGCAAGCGTAACGAGCCCTTCTACGGGAGCCACCACGGGCGTGCCCACAGGACGGGCTATGTCTAACCCATAATGCGGCCGCTTAGGCACACCATTGAAAACTCGCTGACTACCATACACTCCGGAAATTCGCCCTGTTACGGGCCAGTCAAAGCCTTTGCGGTAGTCACTTACAGGCCTAGATTCTGCTCTCGCAGCCTTAACCATGGCCGCATCATTTGCAATGCGCTGACTTACCTCAGGCGGCGGCGAGACATATTTGCTCGCAACCCCTTCAACATATTGAATGTCGTATTCGCGCTGCAGCACGGAATAGGTCTTTTTCTCGGTGTTACCGTTGGTATGATGAATAAGGATTGTTAGCTCTGGCTCGGCATCTCGCCCTAGGCCAAACACAAAATAACCCTCATCATCTATTCGAAGGCTGCGCCCTAATACTTCGACCCCAGCTTTAACGTTCACCTGCCCTCGAACCATAGCCCCCTGGGTAAGCGTATCTAGCAACGTTATAGATTCAACTTTCTGCGAAGACTGCTCCGCAGCAACAACCGCCAAACACGGTAATAACAATAGAACAATTAATAATCTCATAATTTTATTCAAATACACTCAACACAAACAATGTGACAAAGGATAATTACTAAATACTTCTAACAAAGGTATCATACCCGTACTTTAACGGCAGACATACTGCAGGGCATAGTCGGCTTCCCACGCGATAATGTCACTCTTTGAATTTATAACCATAGACTATATCGCCCCATGCCCTACAACGCCTTTAAGCCGCCTGCAATAATTCGCAATGTGCATTTACAGAACGTGTTATCTACTTCCAGCTTGCGCCGCAACCTTTTAGCGCGCAATCACCAACAGTTTATAGCAGAGCAAAAAACTGTCATTCTAGAGGCTGGAAATGGCGTTAAGCTAAGCGCTGACTTAAACGCCCCGCTCAAAGCAAGCAACCGAAAACTAGCTGTTCTGCTGCACGGCTGGGAGGGGTCATCTCGCTCTGCCTATATTATTTCGCTTGCGGGCAAATTAGCGGCAAACGGCTACGATGTTCTACGCCTTAATTTTCGCGACCATGGCAATACACATCATTTAAACAGAGGTTTATTTAACTCCACACTCCTAGAGGAAGTGATTGGTGCCATTGAGTTTGCTCTAGACGAATATAATTATAACAATTATGTCATTGCTGGTTTTTCATTGGGGGCGAACTTTGCCCTGCGCTACGGCTTGAGAAATTCACACCTAGCAAAACCAGCAAGCGCGATATTTTCGGTGTGCCCAGTGCTAGACCCTGCGCACACCATGATTTCACTTGAATCCAACTGGTCGCTCTACGAGCAGTACTTCGTAAAAAAATGGAAACGATCACTAGAAGCTAAGCTAGAACACTTTCCAGATTATGAATTCAAAGATGACCTAAAAAATATGAATACTCTAAAACAAATGAACGAGTATTTTATTCCCAGATACACAGGCTATAAAAACGTCGAGACCTATTTTAAATCCTACACACTTACTGGAAGCGCACTGGCGTTGTTAAATACACCTACGCTAATCGTCACGTCAAAAGACGACCCAGTAAACCCTTATAGTGATTTTGAGAAAATTGCCAAACCGGAAAAGCTGGAAGTGCTTGCTGCAGACTGCGGATCGCATTGTGCGTTTTTAAAGAATATGCAGTTAGATAGCTGGACTGATGATGTTGCGTTAGAGTTTTTTAGGACGAGCTAGTGACTTCGATTTAACTAGGTGGCTCTCAATAAGTTTAGATTATTGAAGACCACCCAATTAACAACGCCCCTATGAACCAGCCAACAGATTATTATCGTCTAATAACTGCTGAATTATTTGCTGATCGTTACCTCCTAGTAATGTGAGGTCGACATTTTTTAGAACAAGAGTCAAATCCACACCACCAGTCTGAGAGCCATCGGCATCTATACTGATAGTAGTGTCAGTGCCATTGGAAGTTATATTTAAATACATATCTAAACTTGCCGCAGTATCAGACTCCCCAACCAACAAATCAGATAGAGATAACACATCGCCTGCAGCCCCTAGCTCAAAATCAGTAATGGTATCGGTTCCACTATCTCCATCCTCCTCGCCCCACACAAAAAAATCTTTTCCACTTCCACCGGTCATTTCGTCAGAACCTAGTCCTCCAAACAACCTATCATCACCTTCATCTCCAAATAGAATATCGTTCCCACTACCGCCTTCCAAGCGATCATTTCCTAGCCGCCCAGACAAAGTGTCAACACCATCACCGCCTTTTATTAACTCATGTGCGCTGCTGCCCACAACAGTATCATTCCCTGCCCCTGCATCTATAACGCCATAAGCAGTAATTTCAGATACAGCGTTATTAACATCTACATATGTTGTGTTAGCAGAAAGGCTTGTTCCATCGCTAAACTCAACAGTTAAGATCATGTCGTCAGCCAAAGCTCCTGCTTCATTTCGATTAGCTCCTGACGGACTAGGAACATTGTCAAAGTCAACACCAAAGCTAAAACTATCTCCCGCAGTAAAATCATTATTTGTAAACGAAATTGACATATCTTGACTTGAGTTGGCGAAGCTAAAATCACTGCCAACCAATTGGTTTAAACCGCTTATATTAGTTAAAACCACACCATACCTACCGCCATTTGCACCTGGGTCCCACCTACCACTATCCAGTGCTAGCGTTGCACTAGTAACATAAACACCAGCATCCAAACTATTAATAGTTAAGCTAAATGCATCATCGTCACCATACACGTTGGCAGAGTTAGCAACGAAACTGATATCCGCATTGGCAGGAACATTGATAATGTCATCTCCGCCTGTCCCACTTAAACGGCTACCCTGCAAATATTGGTCTACCTCCACATAAACAGTGCCAGTACTCGAAGCGCCACCAGAATCTGTCACCGTGTAAGTAAATGAATCAATCCCACTAAATCCTTCCGCTGCAGTGTAGCTAAAAGTTCCGTCAGCATTATCAACTAACGCACCATTCGCTGCGGCCGAAATACCTGTAACAGTAAAAATATCACCTTCGGGATCTGAATCGTTTTGAACAAGCTGAGCTGCAGTTATATTTAATGCACCACCATTAGCAAAGAAACTACTACCATCAGAAATAATTGGATAGGTTGAGCTGTTTAAATAATTATAGGTAGTTCCTCCATCGTCGCTCAGCTCCATCTGAAGGGCAGCTTGCCCTCCTTGATCCCAATAAAATACTTCTATCGAGTGATACCCGTCTTCATCTAAAGTAAAGCCAGAGTGGACAGTTGTTGTTGGCGCCTGATTAAAATTAGTAACGGCTACAGGAGTATCGTTCAGTCTAACCTCGTATCCATCATCAGCTCTAACTCTAAAGTTGTAAGTACCCGCCTCCAAAAAGATATATCCACTAATACGAATAATACCGTCAGACGAGTCATCTGGATCATTGGATAAGCTAGCAGCATCCGCCCCCAAAAAGCTTTGCAGAGTGGTTCCTGTCCCTAAGTTCCCCGAAACTACCCCATAGTTAATATCACCCGCAATGAATGTAGCATCCGCATTATTTGTTGCTATAAATGCTTTTACTTGATCAACATTAGTTAAGTTTCCGCCATCGGTATTATCGTTATAACCGTAAAATTCGGCATACAAACCACTGTCGGTAGAGGTCTGAATAAAATCATTTACAACAATTGGCGCATCGTTTGAGCCGGTAATTGTAATCGTCGCGGTTTGTGCAACGCTGCCACCGTTGCCATCTTCAACGTCGTAGCTGTAGGTAATGACTTCGCTTTCGCCAGCGGCCAAAGTATTGTAAGCATTAGGATCGATGCTTAATGCATTACCAGAAACGGTTATGCCTGATGCATCGCCGCTTAATAAGGTTAAATTATTTACATTAAGCGTATCGCTAATATCGGCATCGCTTGCGTTACTTAATAGGTTAAGCGAGTAAGCCGCATCGTCTTCACTTGCAGAACTTGTAACCGCAGAAGAAACGGTTGGCGTATCGTTTGAACCGGTAATGGTGATCGTTGCGGTTTGCGCAACACTTCCGCCGTTACCATCTTCAACGTCGTAGCTGTAGGTAATGACTTCACTTTCGCCAGTGGCCAAAGCGTTGTAAGTATTTGGATCGATACTGAGCGAGTTTCCAGAAACGGTTACGCCAGAAGCATCGCCACTTACTAGCGTTAAGTTATTAACATTAAGCGTATCGCTACTATCGGCATCGCTAGCGTTTGTTAATAAATCGAGCGAGTAAGCCGCATCATCTTCGCTGGCAGAACTAGTTACTGCACTACTTACTGTCGGCGCATCGTTGGAACCGGTAATAGTGATCGTTGCCGTTTGTGCAACACTGCCGCCATTACCATCTTCAACATCGTAGCTATAAGTAATGACTTCGCTTTCGCCTGACGCCAAAGCATTGTAAGCATTTGGATCGATACTGAGCGAGTTTCCAGAAACGGTTATGCCTGATGCATCGCCACTTACTAGCGTTAAGTTATTAACATTAAGGGTGTCGCTACTATCGGCATCGCTTGCGTTTGTTAATAGGTCGAGCGAGTAAGCCGCGTCATCTTCGGAAGCTGTGCTGGTTACAGCAGCAGAAACAGTTGGCGCATCATTTGAACCGGTAATAGTGATCGTTGCGGTTTGTGCAACGTTGCCGCCGTTACCATCTTCAACATCGTAGCTATAAGTAATAACTTCGCTTTCGCCAGCGGCCAAAGCGTTGTAAGCATTTGGATCAATGCTTAATGAGTTACCTGAAACCGTTATGCCAGAAGCATCGCCACTTACTAAGGTTAGGTTATTAACATTGAGCGCATCGCTGCTGTCAGCATCGCTAGCATTACTTAATAGGTTTAGCGAGTAAGCCGCATCGTCTTCACTTGCAGTTGAAGTCACTGCACTACTTACTGTCGGCGCATCGTTTGAACCGGTAATAGTGATCGTAGCCGTTTGCGCAACACTGCCGCCGTTACCATCTTCAACGTCGTAGCTGTAGGTAATGACTTCGCTTTCACCAACAGCCAAAGCGTTGTAGGCATTTGGATCGATGCTTAATGAATTACCAGAAACGGTTACGCCTGATGCATCGCCACTTACTAGCGTTAAGTTATTAACATTAAGGGTGTCGCTACTATCAGCATCGCTTGCGTTTGTTAATAGGTCGAGCGAGTAAGCCGCGTCATCTTCGCTTGCAGAACTTGTAACCGCAGAAGAAACGGTTGGCGCATCGTTTGAACCGGTAATGGTGATCGTTGCCGTTTGCGCAACACTGCCGCCATTACCATCTTCAACGTCGTAGCTATAAGTAATAACTTCGCTTTCGCCAGCGGCCAAAGCATTGTAAGCATTTGGATCGATGCTTAATGCATTACCAGAAACCGTTATGCCCGAGGCATCGCCACTTACCAATGTTAAGTTATTAACATTAAGGGTGTCGCTGGTATCCGCGTCACTTGCGTTTGTTAATAGATCCAACGAGTAAGCTGCATCATCTTCGCTTGCAGAACTTGTAACCGCAGAAGAAACGGTTGGCGCATCGTTTGAGCCGGTAATAGTGATCGTTGCGGTTTGCGCAACACTTCCGCCGTTACCGTCTTCAACGTCGTAGCTGTAGGTAATGACTTCGCTTTCGCCAGAGGCCAAAGCGTTGTAGGCATTTGGATCGATGCTAAGCGAGTTACCAGAAACCGTTACACCCGACGCATCACCGCTATCAAGTACAAGATTAGTAACTGACAAGGTATCACTACTATCAGCATCGCTTGCATTACTTAAAAGATTTAGCGAGTAAGCCGCGTCATCTTCAGAAGCTGTGCTGGTTACAGCAGATGAAACTGTCGGCGCATCATTTGAACCTGTAATAGTGATCGTCGCGGTTTGCGCAACGCTGCCGCCATTACCATCTTCAACATCGTAGCTATAAGTAATAACTTCGCTTTCGCCAGCGGCCAAAGCGTTGTAAGCATTTGGATCAATGCTTAATGAGTTACCTGAAACCGTTATGCCAGAAGCATCGCCACTTACTAAGGTTAGGTTATTAACATTGAGCGCATCGCTGCTGTCAGCATCGCTAGCATTACTTAATAGGTTTAGCGAGTAAGCCGCATCGTCTTCACTTGCAGTTGAAGTCACTGCACTACTTACTGTCGGCGCATCGTTTGAACCGGTAATAGTGATCGTAGCCGTTTGCGCAACACTGCCGCCGTTACCATCTTCAACGTCGTAGCTGTAGGTAATGACTTCGCTTTCGCCAGTGGCCAAAGCGTTGTAAGCATTTGGATCAATGCTTAATGAATTACCAGAAACGGTTATGCCTGAAGCATCACCGCTATCGAGCACAAGGTTAGTAACTGACAACGTATCACTACTATCAGCATCACTTGCATTACTTAATAGGTTTAGCGAGTAAGCCGCATCGTCTTCACTTGCAGAACTTGTAACCGCAGAAGAAACGGTTGGCGCATCATTTGAACCTGTAATAGTGATCGTTGCCGTTTGCGCAACACTTCCGCCATTACCATCTTCAACATCGTAGCTGTAGGTAATGACTTCGCTTTCGCCAGCGGCCAAAGCGTTGTAAGTATTTGGATCGATACTGAGCGAGTTGCCAGAAACGGTTACGCCAGAAGCATCACCACTTACTAAGGTTAGGTTATTAACGTTGAGCGTATCGCTGCTATCCGCATCGCTAGCGTTTGTTGATAAATTGAGCGAGTAAGCCGCATCGTCTTCACTTGCAGTTGAAGTCACTGCACTGCTCACTGTCGGTGCATCATTTGAACCGGCAATAGTGATCGTAGCCGTTTGTGCAACACTTCCACCATTACCATCTTCAACATCGTAGCTATAGGTAATGACTTCGCTTTCGCCAACGGCCAAAGCGTTGTAAGCATTTGGATCGATGCTTAATGAGTTGCCTGAAACCGTTACACCCGATGCATCACCGCTATCAAGTACAAGATTAGTAACTGACAAGGTATCACTACTATCAGCATCGCTTGCATTACTTAAAAGATTTAGCGAGTAAGCCGCATCGTCTTCGCTGGCAGAACTTGTAACCGCAGAAGAAACCGTTGGCGCATCGTTTGAGCCGGTAATGGTGATCGTCGCGGTTTGTGCAACGCTGCCGCCGTTACCATCTTCAACGTCGTAGCTGTAGGTAATGACTTCGCTTTCACCAACAGCCAAAGCGTTGTAGGCATTTGGATCGATGCTTAATGAATTACCCGATACAGTAACACCCGAGGCATCGCCACTTACTAGGGTTAAATTATTTACATTGAGCGTATCACTGCTATCGGCATCGCTAGCGTTTGTTAATAGATTGAGCGAGTAAGCCGCATCATCTTCACTTGCAGTTGAAGTCACTGCACTACTTACTGTCGGCGCATCGTTTGAACCGGTAATAGTGATCGTAGCCGTTTGCGCAACACTGCCGCCGTTACCATCTTCAACGTCGTAGCTGTAGGTAATGACTTCGCTTTCGCCTGAGGCTAAAGCGTTGTAAGCATTTGGATCGATACTGAGCGAGTTTCCAGAAACGGTTACGCCAGAAGCATCGCCACTTACTAACGTTAAGTTATTAACATTAAGCGTATCGCTACTATCGGCGTCACTAGCATTCGTTAATAAATCTAACAAGTAAGCCGCATCGTTTTCAGAAGCTGTGCTGGTTACAGCAGAAGAAACCGTTGGCGCATCGTTTGAGCCGGTAATGGTGATCGTCGCGGTTTGTGCAACGCTGCCGCCGTTACCATCTTCAACGTCGTAGCTGTAGGTAATGACTTCGCTTTCACCAACAGCCAAAGCGTTGTAGGCATTTGGATCGATGCTTAATGAATTACCCGATACAGTAACACCCGAGGCATCGCCACTTACTAGGGTTAAATTATTTACATTGAGCGTATCACTGCTATCGGCATCGCTAGCGTTTGTTAATAGATTGAGCGAGTAAGCCGCATCATCTTCACTTGCAGTTGAAGCCACTGTACTGCTTACAGTCGGTGCATCGTTTGAGCCCGTGATGGTGATCGTTGCGGTTTGCGCAACACTGCCGCCATTACCATCTTCAACGTCGTAGCTATAGGTAATGACTTCGCTTTCGCCTGAGGCTAAAGCGTTGTAAGCATTTGGATCGATACTGAGCGAGTTTCCAGAAACGGTTACGCCAGAAGCATCGCCACTTACTAAAGTTAGGTTATTAACGTTGAGCGTATCGCTGCTGTCAACATCGCTCGCGTTAGTTAATAAATCTAATGAGTACGAAGCATCGTCTTCGCTTGCAGTTGAAGTCACTGCACTGCTCACTGTCGGTGCATCATTTGAACCGGCAATAGTGATCGTAGCCGTTTGTGCAACACTTCCACCATTACCATCTTCAACATCGTAGCTATAGGTAATGACTTCGCTTTCGCCAACGGCCAAAGCGTTGTAAGCATTTGGATCGATGCTTAATGCATTACCAGAAACCGTTACACCCGAGGCATCACCACTTACTAATGTTAAGTTATTAACGTTGAGGGTATCGCTGCTATCAGCATCACTAGCATTTGTTAATAAATTTAGCGAGTAAGCCGCATCATCTTCGCTGGCAGAACTAGTTACTGCACTACTTACTGTCGGCTCATCGTTGGAACCGGTAATAGTGATCGTCGCGGTTTGCGCAACACTGCCGCCATTACCATCTTCAACATCGTAGCTGTAGGTAATGACTTCGCTTTCGCCAGAGGCCAGTGCGTTGTAAGCATTTGGATCGATGCTAAGCGAGTTACCAGAAACGGTTACGCCAGAAGCATCGCCACTTACTAACGTTAAGTTATTAACATTAAGCGTATCGCTAATATCGGCATCGCTTGCGTTACTTAATAGGTTAAGCGAGTAAGCCGCATCGTCTTCACTTGCAGAACTTGTAACCGCAGAAGAAACGGTTGGCGTATCGTTTGAACCGGTAATGGTGATCGTTGCGGTTTGCGCAACACTTCCGCCGTTACCATCTTCAACGTCGTAGCTGTAGGTAATGACTTCG
The DNA here is from genome assembly GCF_000013665.1 of Saccharophagus degradans 2-40. Classification (NCBI taxonomy): domain Bacteria; kingdom Pseudomonadati; phylum Pseudomonadota; class Gammaproteobacteria; order Cellvibrionales; family Cellvibrionaceae; genus Saccharophagus; species Saccharophagus degradans. Next base: position 1,677,176 of record NC_007912.1, on the reverse strand, counting down.
CTTTCACCAACAGCCAAAGCGTTGTAGGCATTTGGATCGATGCTTAATGAATTACCCGATACAGTAACACCCGAGGCATCGCCACTTACTAGGGTTAAATTATTTACATTGAGCGTATCACTGCTATCGGCATCGCTAGCGTTTGTTAATAGATTGAGCGAGTAAGCCGCATCATCTTCACTTGCAGTTGAAGCCACTGTACTGCTTACAGTCGGTGCATCGTTTGAGCCCGTGATGGTGATCGTTGCGGTTTGCGCAACACTGCCGCCATTACCATCTTCAACGTCGTAGCTATAGGTAATGACTTCGCTTTCGCCTGAGGCTAAAGCGTTGTAAGCATTTGGATCGATACTGAGCGAGTTTCCAGAAACGGTTACGCCAGAAGCATCGCCACTTACTAACGTTAAGTTATTAACATTAAGCGTATCGCTACTATCGGCGTCACTAGCATTCGTTAATAAATCTAACAAGTAAGCCGCATCGTTTTCAGAAGCTGTGCTGGTTACAGCAGAAGAAACCGTTGGCGCATCGTTTGAGCCGGTAATGGTGATCGTCGCGGTTTGTGCAACGCTGCCGCCGTTACCATCTTCAACGTCGTAGCTGTAGGTAATCACTTCGCTTTCGCCAGCGGCCAAAGCGTTGTAGGCATTTGGATCGATACTTAATGAATTACCAGAAACGGTTATGCCTGATGCATCGCCGCTTACTAAAGTTAAGTTATTAACGTTGAGCGAATCGCTACTATCAACATCGCTCGCGTTAGTTAATAAATCTAATGAGTAAGCCGCGTCATCTTCGCTGGCAGAACTTGTTACTGCACTGCTTACTGTTGGCGCATCGTTTGAGCCAGTAATGGTGATCGTTGCCGTTTGTGCAACACTTCCACCATTACCATCTTCAACATCGTAGCTGTAGGTAATGACTTCGCTTTCGCCAGCGGCCAAAGCGTTGTAAGCATTTGGATCAATGCTTAATGAATTACCCGATACTGTTACGCCCGAGGCATCGCCACTTACTAAGGTTAGGTTACTAACATTGAGCGCATCGCTGCTGTCAGCATCACTTGCATTACTTAATAGGTTTAGCGAGTAAGCTGCATCGTCTTCAGAAGCTGTGCTGGTTACAGCAGAAGAAACCGTTGGCGTATCGTTGGAACCCGTAATAGTGATCGTTGCAGTTTGCGCAACGCTGCCGCCATTACCATCTTCAACATCGTAGCTGTAGGTAATGACTTCGCTTTCGCCAACGGCTAAAGCGTTGTAGGCATTTGGATCGATGCTAAGCGAATTACCAGAAACCGTTATGCCCGATGCATCACCGCTATCGAGCACAAGATTAGTAACTGACAAGGTATCACTACTATCAGCATCGCTTGCATTACTTAAAAGATTTAGCGAGTAAGCCGCGTCATCTTCGCTGGCAGAACTTGTTACTGCGCTGCTTACTGTCGGCGCATCATTTGAGCCCGTGATGGTGATCGTCGCGGTTTGTGCAACACTTCCACCGTTACCATCTTCAACGTCGTAGCTGTAGGTAATGACTTCGCTTTCGCCTGACGCCAAAGCATTGTAAGCATTTGGATCGATACTGAGCGAGTTTCCAGAAACGGTTATGCCTGATGCATCGCCACTTACTAGCGTTAAGTTATTAACATTAAGGGTGTCGCTACTATCGGCATCGCTTGCGTTTGTTAATAGGTCGAGCGAGTAAGCCGCGTCATCTTCGGAAGCTGTGCTGGTTACAGCAGCAGAAACAGTTGGCGCATCATTTGAACCGGTAATAGTGATCGTTGCGGTTTGTGCAACGTTGCCGCCGTTACCATCTTCAACATCGTAGCTATAAGTAATAACTTCGCTTTCGCCAGCGGCCAAAGCGTTGTAAGCATTTGGATCAATGCTTAATGAGTTACCTGAAACCGTTATGCCAGAAGCATCGCCACTTACTAAGGTTAGGTTATTAACATTGAGCGCATCGCTGCTGTCAGCATCGCTAGCATTACTTAATAGGTTTAGCGAGTAAGCCGCATCGTCTTCACTTGCAGTTGAAGTCACTGCACTACTTACTGTCGGCGCATCGTTTGAACCGGTAATAGTGATCGTAGCCGTTTGCGCAACACTGCCGCCGTTACCATCTTCAACGTCGTAGCTGTAGGTAATGACTTCGCTTTCACCAACAGCCAAAGCGTTGTAGGCATTTGGATCGATGCTTAATGAATTACCAGAAACGGTTACGCCTGATGCATCGCCACTTACTAGCGTTAAGTTATTAACATTAAGGGTGTCGCTACTATCAGCATCGCTTGCGTTTGTTAATAGGTCGAGCGAGTAAGCCGCGTCATCTTCGCTTGCAGAACTTGTAACCGCAGAAGAAACGGTTGGCGCATCGTTTGAACCGGTAATGGTGATCGTTGCCGTTTGCGCAACACTGCCGCCATTACCATCTTCAACGTCGTAGCTATAAGTAATAACTTCGCTTTCGCCAGCGGCCAAAGCATTGTAAGCATTTGGATCGATGCTTAATGCATTACCAGAAACCGTTATGCCCGAGGCATCGCCACTTACCAATGTTAAGTTATTAACATTAAGGGTGTCGCTGGTATCCGCGTCACTTGCGTTTGTTAATAGATCCAACGAGTAAGCTGCATCATCTTCGCTTGCAGAACTTGTAACCGCAGAAGAAACGGTTGGCGCATCGTTTGAGCCGGTAATAGTGATCGTTGCGGTTTGCGCAACACTTCCGCCGTTACCGTCTTCAACGTCGTAGCTGTAGGTAATGACTTCGCTTTCGCCAGAGGCCAAAGCGTTGTAGGCATTTGGATCGATGCTAAGCGAGTTACCAGAAACCGTTACACCCGACGCATCACCGCTATCAAGTACAAGATTAGTAACTGACAAGGTATCACTACTATCAGCATCGCTTGCATTACTTAAAAGATTTAGCGAGTAAGCCGCGTCATCTTCAGAAGCTGTGCTGGTTACAGCAGATGAAACTGTCGGCGCATCATTTGAACCTGTAATAGTGATCGTCGCGGTTTGCGCAACGCTGCCGCCATTACCATCTTCAACGTCGTAGCTATAGGTAATGACTTCGCTTTCGCCAACGGCCAAAGCGTTGTAAGCATTTGGATCGATGCTTAATGAGTTGCCTGAAACCGTTACACCCGATGCATCACCGCTATCAAGTACAAGATTAGCAACTGACAAGGTATCACTGCTATCAGCATCACTTGCACTTGTTAATAGATCTAACGAGTAAGCCGCATCGTCTTCACTTGCAGAACTTGTAACCGCAGAAGAAACGGTTGGCGCATCATTTGAACCTGTAATAGTGATCGTAGCCGTTTGCGCAACACTTCCGCCGTTACCGTCTTCAACGTCGTAGCTGTAGGTAATGACTTCGCTTTCGCCAGAGGCCAAAGCGTTGTAGGCATTTGGATCGATGCTAAGCGAGTTACCAGAAACCGTTACACCCGACGCATCACCGCTATCAAGTACAAGATTAGTAACTGACAAGGTATCACTACTATCAGCATCGCTTGCATTACTTAAAAGATTTAGCGAGTAAGCCGCGTCATCTTCAGAAGCTGTGCTGGTTACAGCAGATGAAACTGTCGGCGCATCATTTGAACCTGTAATAGTGATCGTCGCGGTTTGCGCAACGCTGCCGCCATTACCATCTTCAACGTCGTAGCTATAGGTAATGACTTCGCTTTCGCCAACGGCCAAAGCGTTGTAAGCATTTGGATCGATGCTTAATGAGTTGCCTGAAACCGTTACACCCGATGCATCACCGCTATCAAGTACAAGATTAGCAACTGACAAGGTATCACTGCTATCAGCATCACTTGCACTTGTTAATAGATCTAACGAGTAAGCCGCATCGTCTTCACTTGCAGAACTTGTAACCGCAGAAGAAACCGTTGGCGCATCGTTTGAACCGGTAATTGTAATCGTCGCGGTTTGCGCAACACTGCCGCCATTACCATCTTCAACGTCGTAGCTATAAGTAATAACTTCGCTTTCGCCTGAGGCTAAAGCGTTGTAGGCATTTGGATCGATGCTTAATGAATTACCCGATACAGTAACACCCGAGGCATCGCCACTTACTAGGGTTAAATTATTTACATTGAGCGTATCACTGCTATCGGCATCGCTAGCGTTTGTTAATAGATTGAGCGAGTAAGCCGCATCATCTTCACTTGCAGTTGAAGCCACTGTACTGCTTACAGTCGGTGCATCGTTTGAGCCCGTGATGGTGATCGTTGCGGTTTGCGCAACACTGCCACCGTTACCATCTTCAACGTCGTAGCTGTAGGTAATGACTTCGCTTTCACCTGCGGCCAAAGCGTTGTAAGCATTTGGATCGATACTGAGCGAGTTTCCAGAAACGGTTACGCCAGAAGCATCGCCACTTACTAACGTTAAGTTATTAACATTAAGCGTATCGCTACTATCGGCGTCACTAGCATTCGTTAATAAATCTAACAAGTAAGCCGCATCGTTTTCAGAAGCTGTGCTGGTTACAGCAGAAGAAACCGTTGGCGCATCGTTTGAGCCGGTAATGGTGATCGTCGCGGTTTGTGCAACGCTGCCGCCGTTACCATCTTCAACGTCGTAGCTGTAGGTAATGACTTCGCTTTCACCAACAGCCAAAGCGTTGTAGGCATTTGGATCGATGCTTAATGAATTACCCGATACAGTAACACCCGAGGCATCGCCACTTACTAGGGTTAAATTATTTACATTGAGCGTATCACTGCTATCGGCATCGCTAGCGTTTGTTAATAGATTGAGCGAGTAAGCCGCATCATCTTCACTTGCAGTTGAAGCCACTGTACTGCTTACAGTCGGTGCATCGTTTGAGCCCGTGATGGTGATCGTTGCGGTTTGCGCAACACTGCCGCCATTACCATCTTCAACGTCGTAGCTATAGGTAATGACTTCGCTTTCGCCTGAGGCTAAAGCGTTGTAAGCATTTGGATCGATACTGAGCGAGTTTCCAGAAACGGTTACGCCAGAAGCATCGCCACTTACTAAAGTTAGGTTATTAACGTTGAGCGTATCGCTGCTGTCAACATCGCTCGCGTTAGTTAATAAATCTAATGAGTACGAAGCATCGTCTTCGCTTGCAGTTGAAGTCACTGCACTGCTCACTGTCGGTGCATCATTTGAACCGGCAATAGTGATCGTAGCCGTTTGTGCAACACTTCCACCATTACCATCTTCAACATCGTAGCTATAGGTAATGACTTCGCTTTCGCCAACGGCCAAAGCGTTGTAGGCATTTGGATCGATACTTAATGAATTACCAGAAACGGTTATGCCTGATGCATCGCCGCTTACTAAAGTTAAGTTATTAACGTTGAGCGAATCGCTACTATCAACATCGCTCGCGTTAGTTAATAAATCTAATGAGTAAGCCGCGTCATCTTCGCTGGCAGAACTTGTTACTGCACTGCTTACTGTTGGCGCATCGTTTGAGCCAGTAATGGTGATCGTTGCCGTTTGTGCAACGCTGCCGCCGTTACCGTCTTCAACATCGTAGCTGTAGGTAATGACTTCGCTTTCGCCAGCGGCCAAAGCGTTGTAAGCATTTGGATCAATGCTTAATGAATTACCCGATACTGTTACGCCCGAGGCATCGCCACTTACTAAGGTTAGGTTACTAACATTGAGCGCATCGCTGCTGTCAGCATCACTTGCATTACTTAATAGGTTTAGCGAGTAAGCTGCATCGTCTTCAGAAGCTGTGCTGGTTACAGCAGAAGAAACCGTTGGCGTATCGTTGGAACCCGTAATAGTGATCGTTGCAGTTTGCGCAACGCTGCCGCCATTACCATCTTCAACATCGTAGCTGTAGGTAATGACTTCGCTTTCGCCAACGGCTAAAGCGTTGTAGGCATTTGGATCGATGCTAAGCGAATTACCAGAAACCGTTATGCCCGATGCATCACCGCTATCGAGCACAAGATTAGTAACTGACAAGGTATCACTACTATCAGCATCGCTTGCATTACTTAAAAGATTTAGCGAGTAAGCCGCGTCATCTTCGCTGGCAGAACTTGTTACTGCGCTGCTTACTGTCGGCGCATCATTTGAGCCCGTGATGGTGATCGTCGCGGTTTGTGCAACACTTCCACCGTTACCATCTTCAACGTCGTAGCTGTAGGTAATGACTTCGCTTTCGCCTGAGGCTAAAGCGTTGTAAGCATTTGGATCGATACTGAGCGAGTTTCCAGAAACGGTTACGCCAGAAGCATCGCCACTTACTAACGTTAAGTTATTAACATTAAGCGTATCGCTACTATCGGCGTCACTAGCATTCGTTAATAAATCTAACAAGTAAGCCGCATCGTTTTCAGAAGCTGTGCTGGTTACAGCAGAAGAAACCGTTGGCGCATCGTTTGAGCCGGTAATGGTGATCGTCGCGGTTTGTGCAACGCTGCCGCCGTTACCATCTTCAACGTCGTAGCTATAGGTAATCACTTCGCTTTCGCCAGCGGCCAAAGCGTTGTAGGCATTTGGATCGATACTTAATGAATTACCAGAAACGGTTATGCCTGATGCATCGCCGCTTACTAAAGTTAAGTTATTAACGTTGAGCGAATCGCTACTATCAACATCGCTCGCGTTAGTTAATAAATCTAATGAGTAAGCCGCGTCATCTTCGCTGGCAGAACTTGTTACTGCACTGCTTACTGTTGGCGCATCGTTTGAGCCAGTAATGGTGATCGTTGCCGTTTGTGCAACGCTGCCGCCGTTACCGTCTTCAACATCGTAGCTGTAGGTAATGACTTCGCTTTCGCCAGCGGCCAAAGCGTTGTAAGCATTTGGATCAATGCTTAATGAATTACCCGATACTGTTACGCCCGAGGCATCGCCACTTACTAAGGTTAGGTTACTAACATTGAGCGCATCGCTGCTGTCAGCATCACTTGCATTACTTAATAGGTTTAGCGAGTAAGCTGCATCGTCTTCAGAAGCTGTGCTGGTTACAGCAGAAGAAACCGTTGGCGTATCGTTGGAACCCGTAATAGTGATCGTTGCAGTTTGCGCAACGCTGCCGCCATTACCATCTTCAACATCGTAGCTGTAGGTAATGACTTCGCTTTCGCCAACGGCTAAAGCGTTGTAGGCATTTGGATCGATGCTAAGCGAATTACCAGAAACCGTTATGCCCGATGCATCACCGCTATCGAGCACAAGATTAGTAACTGACAAGGTATCACTACTATCAGCATCGCTTGCATTACTTAAAAGATTTAGCGAGTAAGCCGCGTCATCTTCGCTGGCAGAACTTGTTACTGCGCTGCTTACTGTCGGCGCATCATTTGAGCCCGTGATGGTGATCGTCGCGGTTTGTGCAACACTTCCACCGTTACCATCTTCAACGTCGTAGCTGTAGGTAATGACTTCGCTTTCGCCTGACGCCAAAGCATTGTAAGCATTTGGATCGATACTGAGCGAGTTTCCAGAAACGGTTATGCCTGATGCATCGCCACTTACTAGCGTTAAGTTATTAACATTAAGGGTGTCGCTACTATCGGCATCGCTTGCGTTTGTTAATAGGTCGAGCGAGTAAGCCGCGTCATCTTCGGAAGCTGTGCTGGTTACAGCAGCAGAAACAGTTGGCGCATCATTTGAACCGGTAATAGTGATCGTTGCGGTTTGTGCAACGTTGCCGCCGTTACCATCTTCAACATCGTAGCTATAAGTAATAACTTCGCTTTCGCCAGCGGCCAAAGCGTTGTAAGCATTTGGATCAATGCTTAATGAGTTACCTGAAACCGTTATGCCAGAAGCATCGCCACTTACTAAGGTTAGGTTATTAACATTGAGCGCATCGCTGCTGTCAGCATCGCTAGCATTACTTAATAGGTTTAGCGAGTAAGCCGCATCGTCTTCACTTGCAGTTGAAGTCACTGCACTACTTACTGTCGGCGCATCGTTTGAACCGGTAATAGTGATCGTAGCCGTTTGCGCAACACTGCCGCCGTTACCATCTTCAACGTCGTAGCTGTAGGTAATGACTTCGCTTTCACCAACAGCCAAAGCGTTGTAGGCATTTGGATCGATGCTTAATGAATTACCAGAAACGGTTACGCCTGATGCATCGCCACTTACTAGCGTTAAGTTATTAACATTAAGGGTGTCGCTACTATCAGCATCGCTTGCGTTTGTTAATAGGTCGAGCGAGTAAGCCGCGTCATCTTCGCTTGCAGAACTTGTAACCGCAGAAGAAACGGTTGGCGCATCGTTTGAACCGGTAATGGTGATCGTTGCCGTTTGCGCAACACTGCCGCCATTACCATCTTCAACGTCGTAGCTATAAGTAATAACTTCGCTTTCGCCAGCGGCCAAAGCATTGTAAGCATTTGGATCGATGCTTAATGCATTACCAGAAACCGTTATGCCCGAGGCATCGCCACTTACCAATGTTAAGTTATTAACATTAAGGGTGTCGCTGGTATCCGCGTCACTTGCGTTTGTTAATAGATCCAACGAGTAAGCTGCATCATCTTCGCTTGCAGAACTTGTAACCGCAGAAGAAACGGTTGGCGCATCGTTTGAGCCGGTAATAGTGATCGTTGCGGTTTGCGCAACACTTCCGCCGTTACCGTCTTCAACGTCGTAGCTGTAGGTAATGACTTCGCTTTCGCCAGAGGCCAAAGCGTTGTAGGCATTTGGATCGATGCTAAGCGAGTTACCAGAAACCGTTACACCCGACGCATCACCGCTATCAAGTACAAGATTAGTAACTGACAAGGTATCACTACTATCAGCATCGCTTGCATTACTTAAAAGATTTAGCGAGTAAGCCGCGTCATCTTCAGAAGCTGTGCTGGTTACAGCAGATGAAACTGTCGGCGCATCATTTGAACCTGTAATAGTGATCGTCGCGGTTTGCGCAACGCTGCCGCCATTACCATCTTCAACGTCGTAGCTATAGGTAATGACTTCGCTTTCGCCAACGGCCAAAGCGTTGTAAGCATTTGGATCGATGCTTAATGAGTTGCCTGAAACCGTTACACCCGATGCATCACCGCTATCAAGTACAAGATTAGCAACTGACAAGGTATCACTGCTATCAGCATCACTTGCACTTGTTAATAGATCTAACGAGTAAGCCGCATCGTCTTCACTTGCAGAACTTGTAACCGCAGAAGAAACGGTTGGCGCATCATTTGAACCTGTAATAGTGATCGTCGCGGTTTGCGCAACACTACCGCCATTGCCGTCTTCAACGTCGTAGCTGTAGGTAATGACTTCGCTTTCGCCAGTGGCCAAAGCGTTGTAAGCATTTGGATCAATGCTTAATGAATTACCAGAAACGGTTATGCCTGAAGCATCACCGCTATCGAGCACAAGGTTAGTAACTGACAACGTATCACTACTATCAGCATCACTTGCATTACTTAATAGGTTTAGCGAGTAAGCCGCATCGTCTTCACTTGCAGAACTTGTAACCGCAGAAGAAACGGTTGGCGCATCATTTGAACCTGTAATAGTGATCGTTGCCGTTTGCGCAACACTTCCGCCATTACCATCTTCAACATCGTAGCTGTAGGTAATGACTTCGCTTTCGCCAGCGGCCAAAGCGTTGTAAGTATTTGGATCGATACTGAGCGAGTTGCCAGAAACGGTTACGCCAGAAGCATCACCACTTACTAAGGTTAGGTTATTAACGTTGAGCGTATCGCTGCTATCCGCATCGCTAGCGTTTGTTGATAAATTGAGCGAGTAAGCCGCATCGTCTTCACTTGCAGTTGAAGTCACTGCACTGCTCACTGTCGGTGCATCATTTGAACCGGCAATAGTGATCGTAGCCGTTTGTGCAACACTTCCACCATTACCATCTTCAACATCGTAGCTATAGGTAATGACTTCGCTTTCGCCAACGGCCAAAGCGTTGTAAGCATTTGGATCGATGCTTAATGAGTTGCCTGAAACCGTTACACCCGATGCATCACCGCTATCAAGTACAAGATTAGTAACTGACAAGGTATCACTACTATCAGCATCGCTTGCATTACTTAAAAGATTTAGCGAGTAAGCCGCATCGTCTTCGCTGGCAGAACTTGTAACCGCAGAAGAAACCGTTGGCGCATCGTTTGAACCGGTAATTGTAATCGTCGCGGTTTGCGCAACACTGCCGCCATTACCATCTTCAACGTCGTAGCTATAAGTAATAACTTCGCTTTCGCCTGAGGCTAAAGCGTTGTAGGCATTTGGATCGATGCTTAATGAATTACCCGATACAGTAACACCCGAGGCATCGCCACTTACTAGGGTTAAATTATTTACATTGAGCGTATCACTGCTATCGGCATCGCTAGCGTTTGTTAATAGATTGAGCGAGTAAGCCGCATCATCTTCACTTGCAGTTGAAGCCACTGTACTGCTTACAGTCGGTGCATCGTTTGAGCCCGTGATGGTGATCGTTGCGGTTTGCGCAACACTGCCACCGTTACCATCTTCAACGTCGTAGCTGTAGGTAATGACTTCGCTTTCACCTGCGGCCAAAGCGTTGTAAGCATTTGGATCGATACTGAGCGAGTTTCCAGAAACGGTTACGCCAGAAGCATCGCCACTTACTAACGTTAAGTTATTAACATTAAGCGTATCGCTACTATCGGCGTCACTAGCATTCGTTAATAAATCTAACAAGTAAGCCGCATCGTTTTCAGAAGCTGTGCTGGTTACAGCAGAAGAAACCGTTGGCGCATCGTTTGAGCCGGTAATGGTGATCGTCGCGGTTTGTGCAACGCTGCCGCCGTTACCATCTTCAACGTCGTAGCTGTAGGTAATGACTTCGCTTTCACCAACAGCCAAAGCGTTGTAGGCATTTGGATCGATGCTTAATGAATTACCCGATACAGTAACACCCGAGGCATCGCCACTTACTAGGGTTAAATTATTTACATTGAGCGTATCACTGCTATCGGCATCGCTAGCGTTTGTTAATAGATTGAGCGAGTAAGCCGCATCATCTTCACTTGCAGTTGAAGTCACTGCACTACTTACTGTCGGCGCATCGTTTGAACCGGTAATAGTGATCGTAGCCGTTTGCGCAACACTGCCGCCGTTACCATCTTCAACGTCGTAGCTGTAGGTAATGACTTCGCTTTCGCCTGAGGCTAAAGCGTTGTAAGCATTTGGATCGATACTGAGCGAGTTTCCAGAAACGGTTACGCCAGAAGCATCGCCACTTACTAAAGTTAGGTTATTAACGTTGAGCGTATCGCTGCTGTCAACATCGCTCGCGTTAGTTAATAAATCTAATGAGTACGAAGCATCGTCTTCGCTTGCAGTTGAAGTCACTGCACTGCTCACTGTCGGTGCATCATTTGAACCGGCAATAGTGATCGTAGCCGTTTGTGCAACACTTCCACCATTACCATCTTCAACATCGTAGCTATAGGTAATGACTTCGCTTTCGCCAACGGCCAAAGCGTTATAAGCATTAGGGGCTACATCTAAAGTATTTCCATTAACCGTAATACCGGAAGCATCTCCCGAAGTTAATGTGAGGTTATTTACATTTAGAGTATTACTCGCATCATCGTCCGATGCATTTTCCAAAAGATCTACGGAATAAGCGCTATCATCTTCAGATGCACTGCTCGTTACCGCAGCACTTACTGTAGGTGCTGCGTTATCACCGGTGATGGTTATTGTTGCGGTCTGAGAGACAGTCCCGCCGTTACCGTCCAAAATATCGTAGCTATAAGTTACTACCTCGCTTTCACCCGAAGCTAGAGCGCTATAAGCGCTAGGATCAACATCCAAGCTATTTCCATTTATCGTAATCCCTGAAGCATCGCCACTGACTAACGTCACATTGGAAACATTCAGTACGTCAGATGCATCAGGATCGGACGCATTAACCAAAAGATCTAATGAGTATGCAGCATCAGCTTCATTAGCTAATGATGTAACCGCAGAAGAAACCGTTGGCGCATCGTTTGAGCCGGTAATAGTGATCGTTGCCGTTTGTGCAACGCTGCCGCCATTACCATCTTCAACGTCGTAGCTGTAGGTAATGACTTCGCTTTCGCCAACGGCCAAAGCGTTATAAGCATTAGGGGTTACATCTAAAGTATTTCCATTAACCGTTATACCGGAAGCATCTCCCGAAGTTAATGTGAGGTTATTTACATTTAGAGTATTACTCGCATCATCGTCCGATGCATTTTCCAAAAGATCTACGGAATAAGCGCTATCATCTTCAGATGCACTGCTCGTTACCGCAGCACTTACTGTAGGTGCTGCGTTATCACCGGTGATGGTTATTGTTGCGGTCTGAGAGACAGTCCCGCCGTTACCGTCCAAAATATCGTAGCTATAAGTTACTACCTCGCTTTCACCCGAAGCTAGAGCGCTATAAGCGCTAGGATCAACATCCAAGCTATTTCCATTTATCGTAATCCCTGAAGCATCGCCACTGACTAACGTCACATTGGAAACATTCAGTACGTCAGATACATCAGGATCGGACACATTAACCAAAAGATCTAATGAGTATGCAGCATCAGCTTCATTAGCTAATGATGTAACCGCAGAAGAAACCGTTGGTGCATCGTTTGAACCGGTAATAGTGATCGTGGCCGTTTGCGCAACACTGCCACCGTTACCATCTTCAACGTCGTAGCTGTAGGTAATGACTTCGCTTTCACCTGCGGCCAAAGCGTTGTAAGCATTTGGATCGATACTGAGCGAGTTTCCAGAAACGGTTACGCCAGAAGCATCGCCACTTACTAAAGTTAGGTTATTAACGTTGAGCGTATCGCTGCTGTCAACATCGCTCGCGTTAGTTAATAAATCTAATGAGTACGAAGCATCGTCTTCGCTTGCAGTTGAAGTCACTGCACTGCTCACTGTCGGTGCATCATTTGAACCGGTAATAGTGATCGTCGCAGTTTGTGCAACACTGCCACCATTACCGTCTTCAACGTCGTAGCTGTAGGTAATGACTTCGCTTTCGCCTGAGGCTAAAGCGTTGTAAGCATTTGGATCGATGCTTAATGAGTTGCCTGAAACTGTTACTCCCGAGGCATCACCACCCACTAACGTTAAGTTATTTACATTGAGCGTATCGCTGCTATCGGCATCACTAGCATTTGCTAATAAATCTAACGAGTAAGCCGCGTCATCTTCAGAAGCTGTGCTGGTTACAGCAGATGAAACTGTCGGCGCATCATTTGAACCTGTAATAGTGATCGTTGCGGTTTGCGCAACGCTGCCGCCGTTACCGTCTTCAACATCATAGCTGTAGGTAATGACTTCGCTTTCGCCTGAGGCTAAAGCGTTGTAAGCATTTGGATCAATACTGAGCGAGCTGCCAGAAACCGTTATGCCAGAAGCATCACCACTTACTAGCGTTAAGTTATTAACATTAAGCGTATCGCTACTATCGGCATCGCTAGCGTTTGTTAATAAATCGAGCGAGTAAGCCGCGTCATCTTCACTTGCAGAACTTGTTACTGCACTGCTTACTGTCGGCGCATCGTTGGAACCGGTAATAGTGATCGTCGCGGTTTGCGCAACACTGCCGCCATTACCATCTTCAACATCGTAGCTGTAGGTAATGACTTCGCTTTCGCCAGCGGCCAAAGCGTTGTAAGTATTTGGATCGATACTGAGCGAGTTGCCAGAAACGGTTACGCCAGAAGCATCACCACTTACTAAGGTTAGGTTATTAACGTTGAGCGTATCGCTGCTATCCGCATCGCTTGCGTTAGCCAATAAATCTAACGAGTAAGCCGCATCATCTTCAGAAGCTGTGCTGGTTACAGCAGAAGAAACCGTTGGCGTATCGTTGGAACCCGTAATAGTGATCGTTGCAGTTTGCGCAACGCTGCCGCCATTACCATCTTCAACATCGTAGCTGTAGGTAATCACTTCGCTTTCGCCAACGGCCAAAGCGTTGTAAGCATTTGGGTCAATGCTTAATGAATTACCCGATACTGTTACGCCCGAGGCATCGCCACTTACTAAGGTTAGGTTATTAACATTGAGCGCATCGCTGCTATCAACATCGCTCGCGTTAGCCAATAGATCTAACGAGTAAGCCGCATCATCTTCGCTGGCAGAACTAGTTACTGCACTACTTACTGTCGGCGCATCGTTGGAACTTGTAATAGTGATCGTAGCCGTTTGCGCAACACTGCCGCCATTACCATCTTCAACGTCGTAGCTATAGGTAATGACTTCGCTTTCGCCTGAGGCTAAAGCGTTGTAAGCATTTGGATCGATACTGAGCGAATTGCCAGAAACCGTTACACCTGAAGCGTCGCCACTTACCAATGTTAAGTTATTAACATTAAGGGTGTCGCTGCTATCCGCGTCACTTGCGTTTGTTAATAGATCCAACGAGTAAGCTGCATCATCTTCGCTTGCAGAACTTGTAACCGCAGAAGAAACGGTTGGCGCATCGTTTGAACCGGTAATGGTGATCGTTGCCGTTTGCGCAACACTGCCGCCATTACCATCTTCAACGTCGTAGCTATAGGTAATGAATTCGCTTTCACCAGCGGCCAAAGCGTTGTAAGCATTTGGATCAATACTGAGCGAGTTTCCAGAAACGGTTACGCCAGAAGCATCGCCACTTACTAAGGTTAGGTTATTAACATTGAGCGCATCGCTGCTGTCTGCATCGCTAGCATTACTTAATAGGTTTAGCGAGTAAGCCGCATCGTCTTCACTTGCAGAACTTGTAACCGCAGAAGAAACGGTTGGCGCATCGTTTGAGCCAGTAATGGTGATCGTTGCGGTTTGTGCAACACTGCCGCCATTACCATCTTCAACATCGTAGCTGTAGGTAATGACTTCGCTTTCGCCAACGGCTAAAGCGTTGTAAGCATTTGGATCGATGCTTAATGCATTGCCAGAAACCGTTACGCCAGATGCATCACCACTTACTAGGGTTAGGTTATTAACGTTGAGCGTATCACTACTATCGGCATCGCCTGCATTTGTTAATAAATCTAACGAGTAAGCCGCATCGTCTTCACTTGCAGAACTTGTTACTGCGCTGCTTACTGTTGGCGCATCGTTGGAACCGGTAATGGTGATCGTTGCCGTTTGTGCAACGCTGCCGCCATTACCATCTTCAACATCGTAGCTGTAGGTAATGACTTCGCTTTCGCCAGCGGCCAAAGCGTTGTAGGCATTTGGATCGATGTTTAATGAATTACCAGAAACCGTTATGCCCGAGGCATCACCACTCACTAACGTTAAGTTATTAACATTGAGCGCATCACCTTCCACATCGCTCGCGCCGGCCAACAAGTCGAGGCTAAGTAGTGCATCATCTTCGTTCGCGTTAGCAACAATAGCAGAAGTGACCTCAGGTGTATTGTTGGTTCCGGTAATGGTAATGGTGGCTGCCTGATTTATTGTGCCGCCATTACCATCGTCGATAACATAATTAAAGACGACGTTTTCTTGCTCGGCGTTTTGTAAGTGTGCGTAAGCTTGAGGATTAACACTAAGCTGGTTACCGTTTAAAACAATTCCGGAGTCGTCACCAGAAACAAGTGTAAAATTAGAAACCGTTAGCACATCAGATTCTGCATCTGTTGCACCAACTAACAAATTCAAATTAAAGGCAGAGTCTGTGTCGACTGCAACAGACAATAAACTAGCTGAAACTTGCGGGGCGTCATTTGTACCAGAGATAATAATGGTGGCGGTTTGCTCTACGCTTCCCCCATTGCCGTCAGATATGGTATATCGGTACGCGATTGTTTCAGTTTCACCATTAGCTAAATGGTTATAAGCATCAGGGTTTATCTCAAAGTTGTTTCCAACCTGCGTTACGCCTACCGCATTACCGCCTTCTAAAACGACACCAGAAACACTTAATGTATCGCCTTCCGCATCGGTTGCGCCTTGCAACAAATCTAAAACTAGTGGTGCATCATCCTCGTTACCATCAACGGTAAGCGCAGCTTCTACCACTGGTGCAATATTAGGGTCATTATTTTCGTTAACGTCTAATACGTTAATAGTAATAGACTGACTATCTGATAAATTGCCTAAGCCATTATCTGTAGCCGTTACTACAACATTAAAAGGGCCTGCATTTGTTTCAAAATCTGGCGCAGTAACAAAACTCAAATTCCCCAATGCATCAATTGTGAATAAATTGGCATCAGCCCCTTCGAGCGAGTAAGTAATAGTGTCGCCATCAGCATCTGTAGCAGCAAAATTACCTACAGCCGTTTCGTTTTCATTAACGTTTACAGTTGCATCATCGCCTAGCTGAGGCGCGTTGTTACCAACAACAATATTCACCAATGCAAAGGAAGTGGATGTATTACCATTTCCATCAGTGATGGTGTAAGAGAGCACATCACGCCCTACAAAGTCCTCATTCGGAGTATAAGTAAGCGTGCCGTCGGCATTAACTGTCACGGTGCCTTGATTAGCTTCTGCACTTACTATCGAAATCTCATCGCCGTCCACGTCAAAATCATTAGCAAGCACGTTCACGGTTACAGGAACATTTGCATCAGTAGAAACAACCCCATCGCCAACAGCGGTCGGCGCGTCGTTTACAGGGGTAACAATCAAGGTGGCAGTGTTTTGAATCTCACCGCCTTGCCCATCGCTTATGGTGTAAGAAAATTCAACTGGGCCGTTATAATTTGGGGCAGGGTTAAATGTAAACGTGCCATCATCATTAGCGATTATTTCGCCTTGACCCGTTACAAGGCTCACATTGGTTACAGTGAGTTCATCTTGATCAATGTCGCTAGCACCTGCCAACAACTCTTCGTTAGAAATAATATAAGGTTCATCTTCAACGGCATCGCTCAACTGCGGCGCAGACTCAACTTCTGGGGCGTCGTTAACGTTGGCTATTTGCAAAGTAAACGAAGTAGATGCTGAGTTATTAGATGCACCAGAATCATCTGTAGCAGTTACAACAACCGTGTATGTACCGCCATTTAATAAAGCTGCAGCATTAGTTGGTGTGCCAGAAATAATACCGGTTAGAGGGTCTAGTTCTAAGCCTTCGGGCAAGCCTTCAGCTGTGTAGGTGAGCGTTTGCTCTGGGTCTGAATCATTAAATGCTGTTGAAACATCTAACTGAGAAAATTCATCTTCATTGAATGTGGTGTTTTCTATTACACCTGCTTCAGGCTGATTGTTGTTAGCCTCCGCCAAAAAGGCGTCGTCAACATTATCACCACTTCTAACCTCATTACTAGAGGTTGAGCGAGACCCATTACTGGTATTAAACCCGCTGTCTGGCGTAACAGAATCACCCGTACGATCCATTCGCACACCGGAACTACCAGCGGTACCCGCGGAGTTTGTGCCAGGGTCATCCCCGCCCGCAGCTGCGGCCGGTAAAATTTCTTCTAGATTTTGGCCAGACTCAATCGCTTCAGCAAGAGCATCGAAGTCAACACCTTCATCAAGCGAGCCCTCTTCTTCCTTTTGGTTAAGCAGCGCCAGTAATTTATCGTCGAGGGTTAGCGTTTCATCATGGCCAAGAGTTAAGGACTTGCCGCCCTCCAACTGAATAACCACCGCACTGCTACCAAGCGTGCGAACGGTATCACCATGATTTAATGCTAACTGTGCCTTCCCTGCAGCCGCTTTACCGTTTGGAGAGTCAACGTACACCTCCCCCTGAACGCCAACAATTTTCCCCAAAACCTTCCCTGAATTTTCAGAAGAAGAATTATTTTCGGGCGACTGCTCAGCCATAGTACTACCTCAAAATCGCGTTTTTTACGCGGTATAATTAACTGTCTAACGCTATACCAAGAGCTGCCAACATAGAGCCAGATGCATTGTAAATACGATATACCGCATGCAACTGATCATAGTCGGCGTTAATAAGTGCTCGTTTCGAATCGACCACTTCATTCTCGGTGTTGAGTAAATCTAATAATGTGCGACGGCCAATATTAAACTGCTTGGCATAGGCCGTTTTTGTCGCTTTAGCAGCTTCTACGTGCTGTTCTAAAAACACTTTCTGCGCTTTAAGCGCGTCATACGCATTCCACGAAAGCTCCATACTTTCGATTACCTGTCGCCTTGAATTATTGCGAATATCTTTCGCTTCAGAAATCAAAACAGCAGTTTGCTTTTTACGGGCACGATTAGCGCCGCCAGCAAATAAATCGTAACTAAGCCGAAGCGATACAACAAAATCCTCATCTTCGCCTTCTATACCACCTACGTTTTCATCCCAACGCTTGTCGGCTTCCAATTCTAGGCGCGGCCACAGTGCACTACTCGCCCCCTTATATTGAGCCTGCGCAGCGGTAACATCCGCAATCGCCGCTTTTAACGTCGGATGATTCTCAAGCGCCTGCTGCACAGCCTTTTCTCGCGTGCGCAACAAATCTTCAGTAGCAGCTGGCTTACTCATGTTTTCCAAATTTGGAAACAAGCCTATAACACGCTGATAATTACTCTGCGCATCCGCAAAATTGTTTTGAGCAACTATCATATTTGCATTAGCTAACGCCAACCGCGCAGCAATTTGATCAAGATCCGCCTTACTACCAACACCTGTCTCACTGCGCAGCTTCATTTGGTCATAAATATTTTGGTGCTCCCAAAGGGAGTCTCTTGCCAAATCCAACAGTTCTGCATGACGCAACACATTCAAATACACTTCTGCAGCGCGCAAAGCAGTGTTACCAGATACCGCTTGCAGTTCGAATTCAGCTGCTTCAACTCGTGCCCGTTGACGCTTAACTTCTGCCGAGGTTGCAAAACCGTCAAACACTGTTTGACGAGCCTGAATAGCTAGTTCTTTTCTATCTAGCTCAACACTCTCATTACCAGTAGCAGGCGCTTTGCGTTGCTCTTGCCCCACAGCGGCAGACACAGAAACTCTGGGTAAATACCCCGCTTTCGCTTGAGTAACTTCATGCTCACGCGACTTATATTCATTCAATGCAGCCAAAACCTCTGGGTTTGACTCCAATGTGTACGCCACAGCTTCTTCTAGTGTAAGCGCTTGGATATCCCCCGATACCAAGCCAAGCCATAGCAGTCCAACAATCAAACTGCGTTTATTCATTTATTTCACTCAGTCCATATTTAAGATAGATGCAGCAATGTGACGCGCGTCACATATGCGTAAATTTTATACTAACCCTTGCCTATAGCAACACTTTTGCTATAAATCTAAGAAAAACAAGGCATTCCAAGCGTTTTTATACCTTTAAGAGGCAAAAAACGCTTAACTACCACACAAAAGTTACTATACGCGCCAACTTTATCATCTATCTGCGCAAACTATAGCAGAAAAGAGAACCTGTTAGCACTTAAGTACCAAAATAGAGGAAACCAAGCCCACACTATCGTTCACTCATTGCAAGCTGCTTAGTTTTTAAGATGGGCTTTAACAGGTAATCTAAAATTGTCTTTTTACCGGTCAAAATATCAACACTTACCGTCATTCCAGGGATAATTGGTAGCTCTCTACCGTCTGGGCCAATGAATGTTCTGCTGGTTTCGATACGTACGAGATAAAAACTATCGCCATCTTCGTCTTGAATGGTGTCTGGGCTGATATGGACAACCTCTCCATCTAGCCCCCCCATTACGGAAAAATCATAAGCAGAAAACTTCACTTTGGCTTTTTGCCCTGGGTGCAAATAGCCAATATCTGCTGGTCGAACCCTTGCCTCAACCAACATTATTTCTTCGCTGGGTACAATTTCTACGATATCCATGCCAGGCTGGATCACTCCGCCTATCGTTTTGACAAGCAATTGCTTGACCGTACCTGCTACAGGCGATATCACCATTGTACGCTTTACCCTATCGACTAACGCTTCCGACGTTTCTTGTAAGCGAGACAATTCGAGAGTGACTTTATTAAGCTCCTCTTGGGCCTCTCGTCTAAATACAATATCCACACTCGCCAGCTTTTCTTTCGCTTCATCTAGGCTTGACTTAACCCTAGGAATAGCAAGCTGTGCCGCCTCTAGCTCGCCAAGTAAATCGTTCACTTGTCGCTCTAATCGCAATAATTCCACTTCGGAAATAGCCCCTTGACTAACTAGCGGCCGAGTCATTTGCAACTCTTGATTCAGCAAATTGTAACTGCGCTGTAACTGTTCTTTTCTTGCCTCTAGCTCGGCTAACTCCTGTTTGCGCTGAGTAAGTTGCTGATCGTAGATTTCTTTATTACCTGCCAACTCTTGTTGACGCGATTGGTAATACGCTAGCTCTTGATCCACAAGAAATTGCGGCCAGCCTTTTTTTATCTCGGGTTTAAATGCTTCACCGTTAGATTCCGCCCGCAAGCGCATAGATTTAAGCTCCCATTGCGCCAGCGTTACACCCGCCTCACGCAAGCTAGAAGCAAACTGCGTGTCGTCAATGCGCAATAATTTTTCACCTCGCGCGACCCGCTCCCCTTCACGCACATAAAGCTCTGCAAGAATTCCGCCTTCCAAGTTTTGTACA
The DNA here is from genome assembly GCF_000013665.1 of Saccharophagus degradans 2-40. Lineage (NCBI taxonomy): Bacteria > Pseudomonadati > Pseudomonadota > Gammaproteobacteria > Cellvibrionales > Cellvibrionaceae > Saccharophagus > Saccharophagus degradans. The sequence goes on along the minus strand of NC_007912.1, from coordinate 1,656,726 downwards.
ACCTGAACATACTGAGATGGAATAACTTTCCCTTCACCGCGCGCAAACTCATCTAGCTCCGCCCAACTGGCCCAGAGCACAGTAACAACAAAAAACACAACCACCGCCCACAGTACGTAACGCCCGCCCTTTGGACTCTGCTCTAAAACCGCAGCTCTAGCAGATGTAATGTAATCTAAATCGGCTGGCGGCAGAGGAGAGTCCACGCTATTGGCGGCCATATCGGCAATGGATTGAAATACTGAGCCAAGTCTTTTTTTAGCTGACACGGACCTGCCCCTTTTTAAGTGCTTCTAACACGGTATCTTTCGGACCATCGGCAACTATGCGGCCACTATCCATTACTATTACCCTGTCTACCAATCGAAGCAATGACGTTTTATGAGTAACCATTATTACCGTTTTATCGGCCAGCTCTTCTTTAAGGTTTTCCATTAACTTGGCTTCACTCGCATTATCCATTGCAGATGTAGGCTCATCTAAAAGCACCAATGCAGGGCTATTCACCAAGCCTCGCGCAATAGATATCGCCTGCCTCTGACCGCCGGATAAATTGTCTCCACGCTCGCCTATCATTCGAGCCAAACCATGGGGATGAAGATTACTAAATGCAGATACACCAGCCACTTCTGCCACGCGGATGATCTCTTGATCGTCAACGTATACATCGCGATAAGCAATGTTGTCTTTTATTGAGCCATAGAATAAAGAGCTATCTTGAGGGACATAACCAAGATTGGCTCGCAGCTCTGCGGGGTCTATTTGCTTAATATCTATGCCATCAATAAGAATGGCACCACTGGTAGGCTGATATAAACCAGCTATTAAATTATTCATTGTCGATTTACCAGACCCCAATCGACCAATTAACGCTACCTTCTCCCCCTCTTTTAACGAAAAGCTTACATCTTTGAGTGTTGGCTGATCATCGCCAGGGTAAACAAAGTTCACCCCTTTAAACTCCACATTACCCTGCAATTTAATACGTTTTATAAAGTGTCTGTCGTTTGGCCGCTCTTGCTGCCTATTTACAATCTCTTCAAGTGAGGTTAACGCCATTTTCGACTGCTGGAATTGAACCAATAAGCCAGCTACCTGCGCTAAAGGCATAAGAGAACGCGTGGTTAGCAACACACATGCAATTAAACCACCCATGGTTAATTCGCCGGCGCTAATTAAATACACACCAACAATAACCACCAAAACAGAAGCCATTTGCTGCATAAAACCAGCAAAGCCAGTCGCGCTATTAGAAAGCACGCGGGTTTTAACACCCCAATAAGCCAACAACCCAACAGCCTTTTCTAGGTTGCGCAGTATTTTGCCCTCGGCGTTCAACACCTTAACCAACGACAAATTAGTAATAGCTTCCACCATAGTGGCATTTTTTTGGGCGGATGCGACAAAGGTGTTGGCAACCGCTTTATTGAGCATGGCCTGCACGACCAAGGAAAAAATAATAATAAGTGGAATAATTACTATGGGAATCCATACGATTGGGCCGCCCAAATAGCCGATAACCACCAAAAAGAGCACGGTAAAGGGCAAGTCGACAAACGCGGTAACCGACGTTGCAGTAATAAAGTTTCTTACAGAATCAAAATCGCGCAGCTGCCCAGTAAAAGCCCCTACAGAAGGAGGATGCTGATCATACTTCGCGCCAAGCACTCGCTCAAAAATATACGCTGACAGCAGTACATCCGACTTTTTACCCGCCACCTCTATAAAATGCACCCGTAACGTTTTTAAGATGTAATCAAAAATGTAAACAACTGATACACCAAGTGCTAGCACCCACAACGTCTCGATTGCATTATTGGGTACCACCCGATCGTACACATTCATTACAAACAGCGGGTTCGCAAGCGCAAAGAGGTTAATTAGAAATGAAGCCACCAATACATCGCGGTAAATTCGCCAGCTATGGCTTAGCGTCCCCCAAAACCAGTGTGCTTTCTTAGGTGCTATATCGTGAAGAGCGCGGGCTTCGTAATGGGTTTCGGGCTTTATATATATGGCTAAGCCTGTGTATTGCTGGAGTAAGTCGGGAATGGATATTTCTTGTTCAGCATCCTGCTCGGGGCAATATACCTGTGCGACAGAGTTGTTATCTGCAATATCTAACAACACCAATGCTTGGTTGTCTTTAAGAATAAGTATGGCGGGCAATACCAAGTTGGATATTTGATCGATAGTGCGTTCAACCACCGATGCTTTCATATCTATGCGACTTGCAGCGCGAACTAGCAACTCTGGCGTAAGACGGCCTTCATGCAATGGCAACCCAGACACAAGCATGGTGTCTGAACAAGCGACGTGCTCATAGCGAGCAATAGCCATCAACGACAGTAAAAGAGGGTCTTTTGAACCGACAGTGTCTTCTGTTTTATCCAAGCTTTAGCCCCACAGTAAAAAGTGCATTTTGCCTTCACACAGCTTTAAATACAGCCATATATTAACGCGTTAGGCAATTCCGTTTGGCGTAAACGCTTGTTTCAACCAGTGTAACAAAGGCCGCCAAGTATAAATGTAAAACTGTATAAACATTCAATTTTAATGTCGCCAGAGACCACACAAGTCACACTGGTCAAAATTCCACCCAAACGCAACCCTACATACAGTTTAGATACTGCTATTCTTATATCAACCAACCACCAGTATAGATGTATCTGATATGCCCTATATAAAAAGAGATAGCCAAGGCAACATTACCGAGCTTTTAGATGCGCCTCGCACAGGCGATGAGGAGCGTTTGCCCGCTGACAATCACGAAGTAGTCGCTTTTTTAAACAAAGGCGAAGACGACGCTGTACTTAAAGAGCTACAAAACTCTGACAGGGAAATAGCAAGGGTTACGGAGGACTTAATTTATTTACTAGTGAACAAACAGGTTATTTTATTTACAGAGCTGCCAGAGCCAGTGCAGCAGAAGCTGCTAAAAAGAGAAAGGCTGCGCTCTGAGCTCTCTAGTAATGAGGTTTCGTTTTTGGATGATGAGGATACTATTTGAAGGTGTTTTTTGAAAACACTGTATAAGAAAGGTACTAGGTTGGGCTTAGAAAGGAGTAAGCACCCCGTAATTGCTATTCAAATGTACAGCCGGCCACTACCCGCTCTGCTTCTTGGTGTGTAAAGCCTCTATAGCGCAAAAACTGCATTTGTTTCATTCTGCTTTTGTAGTCTTCTGCCGGCACACCAAATTTCTTTTGCCATACGTGTGTGGCAGTTTCTAACCAAGTGTCGATTTGCTCAATACAGTTAGACGCAAGTTCGCTAGAAATGCCCTTTTCTTGTAGATCACGCATTACTCGCTCGCGACCAAAGCCTTTTGACTGGCGAACACGCACATACATTTCAGCAAAGCGCTCATCACTTAGGTAATTTAAGCCAACCAATTCGCCTACAAGTGTATTTAGAAGCTCTTCATCAACGGGGAATTTTTGCTTGAGTTTAGTGCGTAACTCATACTCGCTGTGCTCGCGCCTGGCCAATAGGCCTAGCGCAGCATTTTTAACAGAGGGGTAATCCATACAAATAGAAAAACTAAAGAGGTTAATATAGCGAGAACAGAATTACTCCTGCTCTGCGCTCTCTTCTTCAACTTCAGCGCCTTCTTTAGCTACAGGCTTAATATCGCCCAGTAATTCCGCCTTTATTTTTTGCTCTAAGAACTCGGCAACTTCTTTGTTATCGCGAAGGTATTGCATAGCATTTGCTTTACCCTGGCCAATTTTATCGCCGTTATAGCTATACCAAGCACCAGCTTTATCAATTAAACCAAGCTTAACACCAAAGTCTACAATCTCGCCCAAGCGGTTTATGCCCTGACCATACAAAATTTGAAACTCGGCTTGCTTAAAGGGTGGCGCAACTTTATTTTTAACAACTTTAACGCGCGTATCCGAGCCAACAACCTCATCGCCCTCTTTAACTGAGCCAATGCGACGGATATCTAAACGAACCGAAGAGTAGAACTTCAGCGCGTTACCACCGGTAGTGGTTTCTGGGTTGCCGAACATCACACCAATCTTCATACGAATTTGGTTAATAAAAATTGCTAAACAGTTAGCGTTTTTAATGTTGCCCGTAATTTTTCGCAGTGCTTGCGACATTAATCGCGCTTGCAAACCAACGTGGTGGTCGCCCATATCGCCTTCGATTTCGGCCTTGGGAGTAAGCGCCGCCACGGAGTCGACAACAAGCACATCTACAGCGCCAGAACGAACCAACATATCGGCAACTTCTAAGGCCTGTTCACCGTTATCTGGCTGAGAAATAATTAGGTCGTCTACATTTACACCAAGCTTTTCGGCGTATACAGGGTCTAGTGCATGCTCGGCATCAACGAAAGCACAAGTGCCACCTTGGCGCTGCGCTTCTGCAATAACTTGAAGGGTTAGCGTGGTTTTACCTGAAGATTCAGGGCCGTAAATCTCAACAATACGTCCTTTGGGCAAGCCACCTATACCTAAGGCCACATCTAAACCGAGTGAACCGGTTGAAATAGCAGGCATTTTTTCTCTGCCTTTATCGCCAAGGCGCATAACCGTGCCCTTACCGAACTGGCGATCAATTTGAGAAAGTGCAGCTTCTAACGCTTTTGATTTACTGGCATCCATAACTAACCCCTTTAAAATATAATCTTGGCAGCTGAAAACATCCCGTCTCACCTACCCTTAAACCCCGTTTTGCGCATTGCGCTGCAACCCAATTGGTTGCGACTGAGGAAAGAATACGACAAAAATACTGTACACGCAAACAGTAATAGTTTTTTATACAGTAAAATTTAACTTTGCTCACACAGGTGAATCAATTTTAGCAACGCAAAGTTTACACTTTGCTCGCGCACATCGTGCCTATCGCCCTCAAAGTGCACGGTTGCAGCCTGCAGAGTATCTGCAGCGCCCCAGGCAAAGCACACGGTGCCCACGGGCTTATTCGGGGTGCCGCCATCTGGCCCAGCTACCCCACTTACAGCTACCGCATAATTGGCCGCCGAGTGCTGTATAGCCCCTGCCGCCATTGCCAAGACCACCGGCTCACTCACCGCACCATGGGCCTCGATTAATGCTGAAGGCACACCTAAAAGCTTAGATTTTATACGATTGCTATAGGTTATATAACCCGCCTCAAACCAAGCCGAACTGCCCGGCACCAGAGTAATTGCCTGCCCAATACCCCCGCCAGTACAAGACTCTGCGGTAGTTACGGTGTGTTTTGGCCCACGTAAAAGCTGGCCTAAACGCTCGGCTAGAAGATAAGTAGATTCAGTCATGGGCAAGAACATAGGGCAACTGTGATTAACTTGCAATGGCTTTTTCTTGCTACACTTTTACAACCTTTAAGGTTGCGCCCTTCCGCTTAAACACTTTTAGGCATTAGCTAAAACACTAAACCTAAAGCATGGGTATAATGGCGTAATAAGACTAGTTGAAATGGAGATTTACAGCAGTGAAAAAGCTGATATTTAAGTGTGTTGTGGTTGTGGTGCTGGCCCTTGGGGCCTCGAACTACATGATGTATATAATGACAGGGAAGCTGCCTTTCTCTACAGAAAGCCTACCTAGCTTTTCTAGCCCCAGCTTACCGACTTTTGCCGAGGGGAAAACCACCGCATATAAATGGACTGACGCAAACGGGGTAGTCCACTACTCCTCCGAGCCGCCACCCAACCCTGCAGAATCTGCCGTAAAAATGGAAGTAGACCCGAATGTAAACCTCATACAAGGCATTAAAGAGGAGCCCACCATTGCAGGGGAAACCGATACTCCACAAGGGCCGGACTTTAGCGGCAACATATATAGCCCAGAAAAAGTAAAAAAATTAGTCGATGACGCCAAAGCTGTACAGCAACAAATGAATGAACGAACCAAAAGCCTTGAGGGCATTTAACCTATAAAGATTCTACAGTACAAATAAAAAGCCCCAACTAACTATTTAGCTGGGGCTTTTTTATCTCTGATTTTACTCGCCTAATATGGGTGCTCAAATTAAACCCCATTGCAAAGCAGTTACTGCTTCGCATCAACGTTTAAATACACCCCTTTTACATTTTGATTTCTGAATTCAATGACGCTGGGTTTATCACCAGGAATAAATTCAATTGCAGCGTAACCACTGGCCATTTCGATAATACTGCTGCCATTAGGGGTACCTTGATTCTCTATCAATTGCCCCTGTTCGCCAACATTAAAGAAATACGCGCGCTCAGAATAATTCAGTACACGATTACCAGCACTATCTAAAGCCTCGGCTTCAATAAGAATATTGCCAGAGTCCAGCGGTTTAGCACTTAGTTTTATCGAATCCAGCTTACCGTGCTCACCAATTAAATAGGTAACATCTAGCTTATCGTGCACTTTTACATCGTCAATAATACCTTCAACGCGCAAATGGTTTACGCCAGCTTTAAATGGCACCTTCCACACTAAACCGCCCGCGGGAAAACGCTGAGGATCGCGCTGTTTTACACCTAAACTGTTGCCATTCAAGAAAAGCTCTGCGGTGTGAGTATTACAGTAAACCGTAACATCTCTCCCCTCTTTCGGCCCTTGGCGATGAGTCCATGTTTTAGACTCGATATAACAGAAAGGTTTATCGGACCAGTAGCTTGCAAACACATAGTAAGCATCTTTGGGGTGACCATTCCTATCCAATAACCCCTTTTGATTCACGTAGGGTATGGGGTTTTCAGGACGCAAAGGCGTACCAAAGTCTTTCATAGCCCATTGAGCATTGCCTGCAAAACCTTCGACCGATTCAGACACATGCAAATGCCAATCAAATAAATCGACCATGTAATTTTCATTCCAATCGCTATCTTTCGCGACGCTTTTTACCACAGCTTGATTCATCGCCTCTTCTACAGAAACCTGCGCACCAATAATACCTTCTTTACCGGTTGGTGTTTCTGTGTGGCGTCCCGCATGACTAGAGCCTCCGTATTCCATATGTAAAAAGGCAGGATAATCCTTCATCGCTGCGCGAATGGCTTCTTCATATTGTCCGTAGGCACCACCATACCAACCAGCCCAAATAGAAGGCGAAAATGCATCAACCACTTTTGCGGCAGGGTAAAACTTACGCAAGGTTGTTAAGCGCGAAGAATCCGCAGCCTTAGCAATTGCGTTAAGTTTTTTTACATATTCAAGTACTGCGTCATCGTTGCCACCGCCTGGGAAGTCTTCTTCCCAATACATCTCGTTACCCAGCGACCAAAACGCAATACTCGCGTGATTACGGTTTTGCGCAATTTGACGTTTAAGGTACGACTCTGTGTTTTTCTCCCACTCTTCGCCACCTTTACCACCCCGGCACCAAGGCAGTTCATCCCACAACACCAAACCTAATTCATCTGCAGCTCGGTAAACTTCAGGGTCTTGCGGATAATGGGCAAGACGCACAAAATTTGCTCCCATATCTTTAATTTGTTGCATATCGGCGCGGTGCATTTCATTTGTAATGGCTGCGCCCACACCGGCAGACTCTTCATGCCTATGGGTACCACGAATAAGCATACGCTTACCGTTTACAAAGAAGCCCTGCCCTGCTCGCATTTCAAACCAACGGTAACCAAATTTTTCATTTACCTCGTGAATAATTTTGTTATCACTATCGCGCAACGCCACCTGCATGGTGTACAAATTTGGGGTATCGACAGACCACAACTGTGGGTTGGCAATATCTTTAAATACAATTTCCACCTCGTTGTTAGCCGCCACCTGGATATTACTCGCAGACAAAACTACGCTGCCGTTAGGTGATTTCAACTCGGCACTTAGCGTAAGCCCTTGCGTCGACGCGGCACCTACATTTAACAAAGCGCGTACGCGGGTTTGCGCGGTGGATTCTGAAACTGTAGGTGTGTCGATTTGAAGGCGATCTATATAGGTTTCGGGCAACGCTTTTAACCATACATCACGCGTTATTCCGCCATGTATAAAAAAATCTGCCTTCTGTGAGGGTATTAAGTGCGGGTTGTAAGCGTTGCTCACCCTTACTAATAAAGTATTTTTCGCATTTTTCTTTAACCAAGGTGTTAGCTCTATATCGAACCCTAAATAGCCTCCAATGTGCTCACCTGCTAATTGGCCATTTATATACACCTGCGTTTCCATATTTGCGCCTTCAAAATACAGCACATAACGCGAGGCTTGGCCTGCCGCAAACTCCTTTTTGTACCAACTAGCATTGCGTCGGTAGCCTGGTTCGGCGTCGACGGTATCGGTAGCGTTCCACGTGTGAGGTATATTTACATGCTGCCATTTTTTGCTTTGCGAAATTTCCGCGATATCTTGCGCATTATTTTGCAAGTAATGCCAATCGTCGTTAAACAGCGTTACTGTTGGCTCGGCCGCCTTTACAGGCGAAGCACCTTTAACCGGCGCGTCATTATTAGCAGGTTCACACCCCGCCAATGCAGCCACAATTAAACAAGCCCCTGCGCACCACGCAAGAGGCTTACGAACAATAAAAATAGATTTCATTTTGTATCCAAGAGCTAATTAATTATTAGTATCTACACGGTTTGTAGTTTGTAGTCGTCGCCAGCTCAGCTTTAAAAAAGTTAGGGGAAAGAAATAGCAAGCCACAATCCACCCAATAGCCATGCTCTGGGTCGTAATGGGCGCGTAAGCTTTCAATACTTACGCCATATTTGTGAGCATAATCGGGTAACACTGGAATAAAATCGTACTTTCGCAAAGTTGATTCTTGCGTGCCATTCATTGTGCTAGCAGTGCGGGAATGAGTAATTAAGTAATCGAAAGCTTGCTTAAGGCGATTATCTTTTGCCGATGGATACTGCCAAAGATCTACTCCCACTTCAGACGCCAATTTCGCCAAGCCAACAAATGCCTGCAAATTAAATACACTGTAATGAAATGGACGCGTACGCTCTAACTCTAAAGGTTGCTTACCATCTTTGGTTATCTGCGCTTTTAATCGTTTTTGAGCTCGCTTTATAGCGTTTTTAGCAATTTTTTCGTTATTCACGAAAAGTGCAATAGCCGCTACTTGGTAATCGTAAAATGTGCCGTGGTTATTCTTCGTTTTGCGTTCATCAATACCCAAAGGACTTTCTACTAGCCACTCTAAATATTCGCTAAACCACGCATCTAGCCCCGCTAATTCACCTGCAGTTAGTGCTTGCGAAGGTTTTATCAACAAAATGCTATCTAGCACTCTGTAAAAACCACGAGCATCAATAATACCTATTCCACGGCCGTCCACTTTGCCAGGTATTGCTTGCGCATACTTTAAATGAGGATTCATTTTTGTTTCCTCATTTAAAAACCACACCTTTAAAAGCTCGGCAGTTTTATCCGCATACGCTTTTCTACCCGTAAAAAAGTAAGCCAAGCTGAGTGACTGGGTGGAATCCATCAGATCGTTTAGGGCTGTTTTATTCGACGTTTTCGCGTAAGCATGCGGATTCTTTTTACCATCCATCTTCACCCAAGGGTAGCCATCTTCGGTATCGGGGTTAGGCCACCAATAGGGAGCGAAGCTGAAATAATCATTTTTATTTCCGCTTGCTGGTAAGTTGGGTTTGGTTATTACGGTAAAAGGCTCAACATCTAACAATGAATCGGCCTCCTTTTGTAAAAGGTTTACCGCATTTACCACACCCGCATCGCCAGCACGAAAGCTCTCGCGCATTTTGAGTAAGTTATCGTAAGGTAGCCGTATAGTTGCTTCAGCTACAACGCTTTGGTTACTGGTATGTTTATTTACACTATTGCCTGTATTGCTTTGTGCTGCATTTGCAGCAAGAGAACAGGTAACCATGTAATTTAAAACAATTACCGCGCACACAGTTACGAAGACTTTTAAACCACCTAACGCTTTCATAAACAGCCCTTTAATCTGTATAAGGTTTGCGGCGCGTTAACGCGCCATCCAACCACCATCTACCAACATTATGTGGCCATTCACATAATTAGATGCATTACTTGCTAAAAACACCGCAGCACCCGTTAAGTCATCAGGCTCGCCCCAACGCCCCGCAGGAATACGCGCGCTAATGCTTTCAAAACGCGCTGCGTCTTTGCGAATATTTTCGGTGTTATCGGTATTAAAGTACCCTGGCGCAATAGCATTGATTTGAACGTTACTAGCCGCCCACTCATTCGCTAACGCTTTGGTTAACTGCGCCACACCACCTTTGCTTGCGGCATAAGCTGGCACAGTTAAACCGCCAGAGAAACTTAATAGCGAGGCGATATTAATTATTTTACCGCTACGTTGCTCAAGCATGACCTTGCCAACGGCGCGACAAAATCGAAAAACACCATTAAGATTGGTTTCTATAACGTTTTCCCAGTCGTCATCAGAAAAATCTACAGCTGGTGCTCTGCGTATAGTGCCGGCATTATTTATTAGCACATCAATTCGGCCAAACTTTTCAACCGTATCAGTAACTACTTGGGTAATGGCTGCAGGTTTGGTCTGATCACAAGCTAACGCCAATGTCGGTACGTCGTACTCTGCAAGCAGCGCCATGGTCGATTCTAAATTTTCTAACTTCGAACCTACTGCCACCACGCTAGCGCCGGCTTTCGCCAACGCTAACGCCATTGCTTGACCTAACCCACGCGTTGCGCCTGTCACAATGGCAACTTTACCGTTTAGGCCGAACATTTCTTTAAAAAACACTTCACTCATTGTTACTTCTCACGTAATTGTTTTGCTTTAATCGTATTTTAATCACGAGCCAACAGCATTTATTTTTGGTTTTCTAGCAACACTGTAATTTCTGCTGCTGCCAACAATAACGCGCCGGTGCCATATAATTCGGTATCTTTCGCTGTAGCGCTACCTGGGGCGAATGCCACTTGCTGAACCCAGCCTAGGCGTCCATTTTCATCCACGCTGTTCACCAGCGATTCCCACGCTTTTTTAACTGTAGGCGTATACACTTTTGGATCTAGCAAACCGTTGTTTATGCCCCACGCCAAGCCAAACGCCAACAAGCCAGTACCACTTGATTCAGGAACAGGCTCCATAGATGTGTCTAGCAGTGAAGAAGGCCAGCTTCCATCTGGGTTTTGTGCAGCTTGAATATGCTTGCTCATGTCTTTAAACAACTGCACGTATTTAGCGCGGTTCTCAAAATCTTCAGGTAAATAAGGAATTAAACGCGCAATACCGGCTAACACCCAACCGTTACCACGGCCCCAATAGATAAGCTTGCCATTGCTGTCTTTTCTGGTGAAATAACGGCTATCGCGTAGGTATAAGCTTTCTTCGGTGCTGTAGAGGTAATCCGTAGTGGCCCAAAATTCTTTATCCATAAATTCTAGGTAGCTTTTATTACCGGTAATTTGCGATAACTGTGCCCAAACAGGAGGAGACATAAATATTGCATCGGCCCAACACCAGCGCTCTGTGCACCATGGGTCTTCGAATTTGCGGTGGGCAGTAAGCATTACTTCTTTTTCGTGCCCTTCGAATTCAAGGGTGCGGTCACTCGGGTTAGCGAGAACCCAATCGAAGGTTTGCTTCAAGTTTTCGATCATATATGGCTTGTTGTAGCGCTCATATAAATCCATATAAACCGACCCCATAGCATGGTCATCGGCATGGTAAAAACGCGGGCCTACACGCCATTCATTAATAGCAGACAGGTTGCGCACGGCTTGAATATATTGCTGATCGTTACGGGTTTCTCCCCAACGCAGCAAACCAATGTTTTGCGTGGCATAAATCCAGCCCTGCGGAATAGCACTCGCGCGCTCTTCTGGGCGCATTTTATTGGAGCGAATATCGAACTGCGCCAACTGCCAATCGGCTACCTGGTTGGCCACAACAGCTACGCTTTGGGGGTCAAACGCTAAACTGTATTTAATAGGTGTAGTGCCAGGGGCACGGTATTCGACGTTTTCCGGCCATACATCGGTGGAATAAGGTTTGTTGGCTTCACTAGATACAGCATGGTCGTTGCTCGCCACACAGCCAGCACCGGCTAAGCCCGCGACTAAAGTCATTGCTATCGATACAGCTTTCATTTGCACCCTCTTTACTTTCACTTGTTCGTTTTTTTGGTCATTTGCTTCTCGCCGAATACGACAAAAGCAGGCTTTACTCAACCAGTGCAGCTAATACAAGCAGCGCTATCATGGTGACACCTTACAAGAAGCACCTAAACTTTTAAAGTGGTAATGTGGCATTACCAATTTCAATATAGTATATTTACTGCAACTCAAAGTCCACGACATTCCATTAAATACAAACAACATCCCTAGGGGCATAACAGAATGCGTATAAAACTAATACCCAACTTCGTTACAGCAGCCTTGCTATCACTAAGCGCGTATAGCTGCGCAGTAACCCCTGCCACCCTAGAGCAGACATTTACACTCGACGCCCACAACCCCTTAGCGGTTTCACGCAAGGGTGAGCAAACACTTATCCCGCTTGCTTTACTTAATCTAGACGACGACACCAATAACTCAACATACGTAGCCCAAATAAACGGCTCGTTCGTGCCTAGCCAACTAGTAGATACCGATGCAGATGGCCAACAGGACTCGCTACTGCTTATTACTGACTATGCACCGAACGCGAAAGTACGTATTCATGTAAGTACGCTGAGAGGCGGCAAACTTAACCCTCAGTACACTCCGCTCACACAGGCGGAAATGGGTGTGAGAGTTGGCGGTAAAAAAGTGGGCGAAACTTGGCAAGGTGGCGAATACCAACAGGTTAATGAACTAACAAACCCCGCCAGTCACACCATTGGCGATAAGCTATATAAATACGAAGGCTTTGGCTGGGAATCAGACTTAATGGCTTACCGCTTTTATTTCGATGAGCGCGGCCTAATTGATATTTTTGGCAAGCGCACGCCCGACTTAGTGCTTCACGAAGTAGGGTTAGACGGCGGCGACTACCATGCAATGAACGACTGGGGCATGGATGTATTAAAGGTTGGTCCTTCGCTTGGCTTAGCTGGCGTAGCCGCGTGGCAGAATGAAGCGATCCAACCAATCCAAAATGTAGACTCGCTATCGGTAAAACTACAAAGCGGACCATTGCACTCCCATGCAACTGTTGAGCAAACAGGCTGGAAACTAGGCGAGCAAGCCATTGATTTACGTCGCCGATATAGCATTAACGCCCACTCCCACCTCACCTATGTGCAAGCATTCACTAAACAAGAGATCCCACAACTAGCGGTTGGCATAGTTAAACACAACGTAGAGAAGCTAAGTTATTTAGATGAGCAAAGCGAATGGCTATACCTAGCAACGTTTGGCGAGCAGAGCCTAGCCGACGACCAACTTGGAATGGCTATTTTTTTTCGAGCGAGTGATTTACACAAAGTTACCGAAGATGAGTTAAATGAACTAGCGGTGTTAAACGCCAGTAAAAACCTAGATTTTTACTTTGCTGCACGCTGGGCAGGCGAGGCAAGCCCCATTACCACTAAACAACAATTTTTGAACTATTTAGAAACTACCCGCCAAGCACTTAACAACCCAATTAAAGTGACTCGCGCAAAATAGTTCGCCCCACATTCACACTAAAAACGAAGTAACAGGTACCTAATATGAAAATGCTTTATACCGCAGATCAAACACGCTACCAGCGCATGACCAATGAGGAGTTAAAGCAAGCATTTGTTATAAACGACTTATTCCAAGCTGGTGAGTTGGCACTAACCTACACAGATGTAGATAGAGCCGTTGTCGGCAGCGCCGTACCCACATCCAACCCATTAACTCTTCCCACCCACAAAGAACTCGCCGCAGAGTATTTTTGTGAGCGACGCGAAGTGGGCATTATTAATATTGGCGGCAATGGATTGGTTACCGTCGATGGCACCAGTTACAAAATGGAAAATAAAGATAGCCTTTATGTTGCGCGAGGCAGCCGCGACGTAACATTTGAAAGTAAGGATTCGAAACAACCAGCAAAATTCTACTTTGTTAGCTACCCTGCGCATCGTGTTACCGAAACTGTGCACATCCCCAAAACGAAAGCGAATGCAATTTCATTAGGTACCCAAGCAGAGTGCAACACGCGCACCATCTACCAGTCAATTTGCCCTGGTGTTGTAGATAGCTGCCAGTTGGTAATGGGCATTACGGAATTAGCGGAAGGTAACATTTGGAACACCAAGCCACCGCATACCCACAAACGCCGTACCGAAGTGTATATGTACTTCGATATTAGCGAAGACAATCGTGTTTTCCATTTTATGGGTAAACCAGAAGAAACCCGCAGCGTGGTACTAAAAGCAGGTCAAGCTATTGCTTCCCCTAGTTGGTCCATACACAGCGGTGCCGGCAGCTCGAACTACAGTTTTATATGGGCCATGGGCGGAGAAAACCAGCAGTTCGACGACATGGATCATTTAACCTTCGCAGATATAGGCTAACCACTTTTTGGCGCACATCTGTGCGCCACTTCCACCTTCCTCCCCCGCTCAACGAAACCCTCACTACAACCGGTAAGGCCACTTGACAGCACAGCCATTATGACGGAGTATTATGTCGCCCTAGCGAGGGAAGGCTAATCAGCTCGGGCAGGTCAATCACAATAAAACTATAAAACCACATAAAATCAGGGGAAGTTCCCAATGAAATCACCCACATCCAACCTAAGTAAACCTTTGTTTCGCCGCAGTGTGCTTAGCACCGTTATTGCTTTAACCGCAATTAGCGCAAGCGCTCAGGAAGCAACTCAAGACACCAATCTTGAAGAAGTGGTGGTAACAGCTCAGTTCCAACGCAACTTAGAAAACGCACTCGATGTAAAACGTAACGCATCTACCATTGTTGATGGTATTTCTGCAGACGATATAGGCACGCTACCAGCGCTAGATATGGGCGAAGCATTACAAGCGGTGGCAGGTGTACAGCTAAACCGCGAAGGAGAGCGTCGCGAATCCAGTATTAACTTGCGCGGTTTGCCTTCTGGCTTTGTATTAACTACCGCCAATGGCCAAACTTTTTCAAACCCAACACGCAGCGATAAAGTATTTGGTGCACCTAACCCATTCGGCGCCTACGACCCTGCTGTCTTTAACGGTATAGATGTAATTAAAACGCAAACAGCAGCCATGCAAGAAGGCGGCATAGCCGGTACCGTTGACCAAAAGCTTGCAAAAGCATTGGATAAAAAAGACGGCTTAGCTATTTCTGTAGGCGCTCGCAGCGAAGAACTCGCCGATGCACTTGATAAAGAGTTTGTGATTTCTGGCTCGAAACATTTAATTGAAGATACCTTAGCCATTACCGCTACTCTGGCTACGTCCGACCAAACTTTCCGTCGCGATACCATTAAAATTAACCGCTACGATAACCTACCCACCAATGGAAACTTCGTAGGTGCAGATGGCGAAGACTACGCAACATGGGCAGCGGCAAATAATTTGCCAGCCAACGCTGTAGTTAAAATGCCCGGTGAATTACGTCAGGGTTCAGAAATAAACTCTGGTAGCCGCACTTCGTTTTCTGGTGGTATAGAGTTTCAAGCCACAGACGAACTAAAACTTGGTTTAAACACCGTTTATACATCGCGCGATATGGATGACAACGGCCAACAAGAACTCGATATTCGCCCTCGTCAATCGGGTGTAAAAGTAACTCCGCTTACAGCTCCATTTGCTACTGGCGCAGTAGACTCTAACGATAACCCGCTCTACTCCGTAAGCGATATTCGCACTACCAACTCAAGCTATGCTTACACCTCGCGTGTATTCGATATTCTGGAGGAGTCTCAAGCTGTATTGTTAGATGCCGAATGGACCAACGACGTATGGACCTTAGATGGCGTAGCAACTTTCTCTTCCTCTACTAACGAGTTAAACGAAATTCTAATAAGCCCACGCTTCGACCGTTTAGCAAGTGGCGACAATGGCATTGTAAATATTTTCCGTACAGGTCAAGGTAATATTGGCGATTTTGAAACCACTTTCGAAAATTTTGACAATTTAGATTTAGACCAACCTTGGAATGTGCTCGATACCGTAAGCGGCGCAGGTACAGTTACTCAAGTGAATCAAGGTCGCCTGAATACTTTGATCACAGGCTCTTGGGAAAAAATTGACCGCAACGTGACCTCCTTTGAAGCGAACGCATTGCGTGTGTTAGATTCAGGCCCACTAGAAAGCGTACAGTTCGGCTTCCGCCAATCGCAAGAAGAACAAAACTCCGATAGATTGCGTAGCTCACCAACAGGCTTGGTGTTAGATGGCGTACTTACTAACGATCGTCGTATAGACCCTGCTTACGCATCAGAATCTGCTTTCTTTGGTGGTGAAGCCCCAGGGTTTGCTGGCGCAGGCGAAGGCTGGTACGCATTCGATGTGAACGCGCTTACCCGCGATCTTGCGGCAACAATAGGTACCGTAAACCCTGCATCCACCGGTGAAGAACCCGTACGAGTACCGCATTCTAATTTAATTGCACGTGGTGGCCAACAAAGTGCAGGCTTAATTTACGATACCACGCTAGACACTTCTGCATTGTACGCGATGGCCAACTTATCGTTCGACGCTTTCAACCGCCCAGTAACAGGTAATGTGGGTGTCCGTTACGTATCGTCTACACAAGAGGCATCCGCACCTTTCTATGCTTTTGGCATTACAGATATAAACAACCCCGAAACCAAAACAGTAGAAAGCGATTACAGCTTTGCATTGCCATCGTTGAACTTTGCTATGGATTTATCCGACGACCTAAAATTGCGCGTAGGGTATGGTGAATCTATTTCCCGTCCAAATATTCGCGCAGCAACGCCATCTACCCGTGTAGATGCAGGTCGCGAAGGCGAAGTTAACATTGTGCTACCTGGTGCAAACGTCAAACCTTTCTCGGCCAAATCTTACGATATGTCTTTGGAGTGGTACAACCGTGAAGGTAGTGCTGTAACGCTAGCTGTATTTAAGAAAGATATTAACGACTTTTTCCAAACAGCAAGTTTCTGTAGCGACCAGTTATTGGCCGAATACGGCATAGATGTAGGCGACATTACACAAGGCAGTGATGACAGCTGCACTACCAATGGAGTTGATGCGTATGACTCCGCAGATGCCAACTACATTCTTGCTGGCGACCAAGTTAACATCAGCCAAATTCGCAACTCCGATGCACAAATTTCGGTGCAGGGTTATGAACTTTCTGTACAGCAAAACCTAAACTTTTTACCCTACCCTTGGAATGGCCTCGGTGGTGTAATCAACTACTCAAGCACTTCGCAGGATTCACCGCTTGAAGCGCGTATACCAGGTATTTCTGATGATACCTACAACGTAATTGCTTACTACGAGCAAGGCCCATTCGGCATCCGTTTTGCGTACAACTACCGCACCGAATATGAACTAGAAAGTGTGGGAACGTTTAACGGTGAAGGCAATAAAAATGTTAAAGCGGCTGGCCGTATAGATATGTCTGCATACTATAACGTAACAGAAGATTTAACCTTAAGCTTTAAAGGTTATAACTTAACCGAATCGCTTTACGAAGAGTATCAAGATACCGAACGTCAACCACGTGCAAACCATTTCGATGGCCGCGTGTTCGTAATGCAAGCCAAATACACTTTCTAAGTGTATGCGAGGTTGAGCTAAATTTAGCTCAACCTCAATTTTTCTCTTTGTTATTGTTATTTGTTTAGTAAGTTAGTTTCACACTTGGGTTATGGCTATAATCCTCTTTGCAGCCGGTGTAATGCCGGTTGCTTTTTTATTCTTCTATTCAATTTAATTTGCACCTCTTTTCATTCCATTTTGCAAACATAAAAAAACCCACTAAAAAGCGGGTTCTAAAAGTTTACTTTTGTATAAGCTTAACTGGCAAAAACTAGTTAAGGTACTCCAAACAAGTGGCAACCTCTTGCTCAGACCCTAATATGACCGCTATACGCTCGTGCAGCGCACAAGGTGTCACATCAAGAATACGCTGTGTTTCATTAAATGCTTTACCGCCAGCGCGCTCAATCAATAAAGCCATTGGGTTAGCCTCGTACAATAATCGCAATTTAGCTGGCTGCTTAGGGTTACGCGTATCACTTGGGTACATAAAAATGCCACCGCGCATTAATACGCGGTGCACATCGCCAACCATAGATGCATTCCAACGCATATTAAATCGCTTGCCCCGCACACCCTCTTCACCTAATTTTAAATCAGCCACATAGCTTTTAAATTTGGGCAACCAAAATCGTTCGTTTGCCAAATTCACAGCAAACTCTTGCGTTTGGTCTGGCACTTGCAGCGCAGTATTAGTAAGCGAAAAAGTTTGTGTGGCTGGGTCTAAGGTTAAGCAACTTGTTGGGCCATCCACAGTAATAACCATTAACGTAGATGCGCCATACAATACATAGCCTGCACATACCTGCTTGTTACCCTGCTGTAAAAAATGCTTGCCCGAGTTTGCTGCTACACCGTCTAGCGCTTCAAATATTGTAAAAATAGTACCTATTTGGCCATTAATATCGATATTTGAAGAACCATCTAATGGGTCAAAGGCTACAACATAGCGGCCTCCGGCATTGGCTGCCACTACATTATCTTCTTCTTCCGATGCAAGTGCCAACACGTTGGAGTTGGCGGCCAACGAAGCTTTTAGAATATCGTTCGATATAACATCTAGCTTCTTTTGAGTTTCTCCTTGCACGTTTTCGCTTTCTGTCGCACCCAGCACACCAGCTAGCGCACCTAGCTGCACTTTTTTAGCTATATCTTTACAGGCAAGTTCAATACTAAAAATTACTTCCTGTAAATCTTGCGCCACACGCTGGTCGCGCAACATGCCTTGTAAGTTTTGCATTACGCTACTCCTGTTTGGCAAATTTAATTTATCGATAGCGGTTTACGCAATTTAAATCGATGAACGACTGCTCTAAGCGGCTCACCATACTCTCCTCTAATTTACGCAACCAAACTCGCGGGTCGTAATATTTTTTATTTGGCTTATCATCACCATCAGGATTACCTATTTTGCCCTGTAAATACGCGTGATTCGCTTCGTAGTAGTCTTTTACGCCTTGCCACGCAGCCCATTGGGTATCGGTGTCGATGTTCATTTTAATTACACCATAGCCAATTGATTCGCGAATATCACTTAACTCAGAGCCAGACCCGCCGTGGAATACAAAATCTAAACTATTGGCTGGCAGGTTAAAGGTTTCGCTTACCAAGCTTTGCGCATCGCGCAAAATTTTAGGGCGCAACTTCACGTTGCCGGGCTTATACACGCCGTGTACATTGCCAAACGAAGCTGCAATGGTAAAGTTAGGGCTTATAGCGCTTAGCACTTTATAGGCGTAGGCCACATCTTCAGGGCGAGTGTAAAGGTCTTCATCATCGAGGCCGCTATTGTCCACGCCGTCTTCTTCACCACCAGTGCAACCCAATTCAATTTCTAGGGTCATACCTATGCGGCTCATACGCGCTAAATATTTAGCGCAAATTTCTATGTTTTCTTCCAAAGGCTCTTCGGATAAATCCAACATATGTGAGCTAAACAAAGGCTTACCCGTTTGCTCGTAGAATTCTTCACCGGCATCAAGCAGGCCGTCTATCCAAGGTAACAATTTTTTAGCAGCATGATCGGTATGTAAAATTACCGGCACACCATAGGCTTCTGCAACGGTATGAGTAAATTTTGCGGCTGCAATAGCCCCTAAAATAGAGTTTTGCTGCCCCTCTAGCGACAGCCCCTTACCCAAAAAGAACGCCGAGCCACCGTGCGATAGTTGCACTATTACCGGTGATTCATTCGCTTTAGCCGCCTCTAAAGTTGCGTTTAGTGAGTTGGTTCCCACTACGTTAACAGCTGGATACGCAAAACCGTTCGCTTTTGCGTAGGCAAATAATGTGTGTGTTTGCTCGCCGAAAACCACTCCGGCGGGCACAGTGTTTCTGATAGAGTTCATGCATTCCCCAATATTTGTAATATTTTTTTAGTATGTGTAGTGCTTGCGAGTTCAAAAATCTTAAACAGCTAACAGCAAATATGGCTGCGTTTAGGCGACACAGCAAAAAGGCTTGCCACAACGTCCTAGTACAACGGCGTAGTACAAAGCTGAAAGATCATAGCGCTCGCTCTCCAACTTTATATTAGTATCGATATGTTACGAGGGTATAACCCCTACATTTTAAACCAGCGATTAAAATATAAAGCGGGATAACCAAGTTTACACTAGCAGGCTAGGTGAGCGCACGGTGAATATTTGTACACCCACTAAAAAATGTGGAAAAACTTTCTTTGCGCTAATTTTATATGACAAATAAGCCATCACAATACAGTTACTATCACTACTGACTTAAAGTCACACAAACCAGAAGAGCAAAATTTGGCCAGCTAGGCATTAACACCAGCGCCGCCGACCAAATTTAGACCTTGCTCACAAACAAACCAGAGACTATTCCAGCTCTTTAATCGCGTGAATAATTTCTGTTGCGGCTTTTTGCCCATCACCGTACAACATGCGAGTGTTATCTGCGTAGAACAAAGCGTTTTCCACCCCAGAGAAACCACGACCTTGCCCACGCTTAATAACAACGCAATTCTTTGCCTTGTACGCATTTAAAATAGGCATGCCGTATATAGGACTGTTTTTGTCGTTTTTGGCTTCTGGGTTAACCACATCGTTTGCACCAATTACCAATACAACATCAGTATTTACAAACTCTTCATTAATTTCATCCAAGTCTTCAATAATGTCGTAAGGTACACCGGCCTCGGCCAGCAATACGTTCATATGGCCAGGCATACGCCCTGCAACTGGGTGAATTGCAAACTTAACCGTCACATTATTTTTTTGTAACAGCTGAGTAAGCTCCCAAATTTTATGCTGGGCTTGCGCTACAGCCATGCCGTAGCCAGGTACAATTAGTACCTTTTCGGCATAGGCCATCATCACACCCACATCACTTGCTTCAATGGCTTTCATGCTGCCAGTAATTTCGCTTTGACTCGCACCACCAGAACCGAAGTTTGAAAATAGTACGTTGGCAATGGGGCGATTCATTGCTTTGGCCATTAACTGTGTTAACAATGTACCAGCAGAACCCACTACAACACCCGCAATCATCATTGCTGCGTTACCCAATACGTAACCTTCAACACCAACAGCCAAGCCGGTTAAAGCGTTGAATAAACTAATTACCACGGGCATATCGGCGCCGCCAATCGGCACAGTCATTAACACACCAAATACGAGTGCAATTGCAAAAAAAACAGCAACCCAAGTAAGGTTAAAATCTGCCTGGGTAATTACACCACCGGCGGCAACTTCTACCTGCGTACACAAGTACACACCTATCGCGATAGTAGATATAAAAACGGCAGCGTTAACGGCTTGCAAACCTTTAAATCGAATAACGCCTTTCATAATTCCCTGCAACTTCAAAAAAGCCACCAAAGAACCAGAAAACGCAACCGTACCAATAATGGCCCCAAAAACTGCAAGCGCAAGCACACCAATAGTTATGCCTTCAACACCGTTTAATGCAGCGTCGCTTACGGCTTGTGTTAGCTCCTCTAGACTTGTAGGCGCATTATTTAATTTGGTTAAGCGCGTTAGCTCCAGCGCAGCAATTGCAGCTGCGGCACCACCCCCCATGCCGTTGTACAAAGCAATCATTTGCGGCATGTCGGTCATGGCCACGCGGCGGCCAGTCCACCACGCAATAATGGAACCAGAAACAATCGCCACCATCATAATGGAGTAATTATGCAACCCGGGGTAAAAGAACGTGGCCAACGTTGCTATCAACATACCTACGCCAGCCCAAACAATACCCTGCCGTGCGTTTTTGGGAGACGACATTCGCTTTAGGCCAAATATAAACAGCAGGGCCGCCAAAAAGTAGGAAACTTCTATTAATAGACTCATTAACTATTCTCCTTTTTGGAGGACTTAAACATTTCTAACATGCGATCTGTAACCACGTAACCACCAACGGCGTTGCCCGCGGCCAGAAAAACACCAACAAAACCAATGGTAAGCTCAAGCGCACCTTGCGCATGCCCCATCGTTACCATTGCACCTACAAGTACAATACCGTGTACAAAGTTAGAACCAGACATTAAAGGCGTATGCAAAATAACAGGTACTTTAGAAATTACTTCATACCCAGTAAAAGCAGCCAAGCTAAAAATATATAACGCTACCAGACCTTCAATCATGCCCCACCTCCTAACAGAGTTTGTATACGGCTATTTACTACTTCGCCCTCTTTAACCAAGCAGGACTGAGAAATAATTTCATCTTCCCAATCTACTACTAGCTGTGCGTCTTTTAACCAAGGGGAAATAAAGTTAAATAAATTTTTACTAAACATTTCCGATGCATGTACCGCTAGCTGTGCTGGCACATTCAATTCACCACAAATAACAACACCTTCATGCTGGTAAATTTCACCGGGTTTAGTCAGCTCACAGTTACCACCGCCCTCAGAAGCCAAGTCGATAATCACCGCACCGGGTTGCATTTTCGCTACTGCACTCGCGCTAATTAATTTAGGCGAAGGTCGACCAGGAATAGCAGCTGTTGTGATAACAGCATCGGCTTTCGCAATATGTTGATCAACAATTTCTGTTTGCTTGACAACTTCCTCTGCAGTCAGCTCACGAGCATAGCCGCCCTCACCTGCTGCATTCACACCAGTATCAATAAACTTAGCGCCTAACGATTCGCACTGCTCTTTGGTTTCGGGACGAATATCGTACGCCTCCACAACCGCACCTAAGCGTTTAGCCGTTGCTATAGCCTGCAGGCCAGCAACACCAGCACCCAATACCAATACTTTGGCTGGCCGCACAGTGCCCGCAGCGGTTGTTAGCATTGGAAAAAATTTCGCACTTAAGCCCGCGGCTTTTACAACGCCAACATAACCAGCCACCGCCGCCTGAGAAGAGAGCGTATCCATACTTTGCGCTCTTGAAATACGCGGAATATATTCGGTTGCCCAGCAGGTTATTTTTTTATCTGCTAACGCTTTAATTTCTGCTAGGTGTTTATGAGGCGTCAACGCGCCCAGCAAATAGCTGCCCTCAGGCATTTGCGCTATTTCATCGAGTGAAGGAGTTTGTACACGAATGAATAAATTCGCTTTGGCGTATACATCTGCCGCACTTTCTACCAGCGTTACATTATCTTGCTTGTATTTTTCGTCTGGCAAAAAAGCCGACGCACCAGCGCCCTGCTGCATAACAACCTGAACACCTAGTTTATTAAGTTTTTGCACAACATCCGGCGCAATTGCTACTCGGGATTCTCCCAGAGCACTTTCTCGTACAACCCCAATTACCAGTTTCATATTTTTATCTCTTATTTACTCTCAACTATTTTTTAGAATACTAAACACACCCAGCTTGTGGCCGAGTGCGCTTAGCGTTCAACATCGCTCGCCCCGCTTTTAACGTGAACAAACAAAGAAGAAGGTACTCTTTTATTTACCAATACTTCTGGCCAATATCCCCTTATGCGTAGAAGCAATTCAAACGCTAGAACACTGGCAGAGCTACTAAGTAATAGAGCCGGCAGCTATTACAGCTGCCGAGTTACCTGAATTAGACTTTAACTGTGGAAGGAACAACAAAAAGGCTGCGCGCCTCTTATACGAAGTAAGCACAACATCGATACGCTGAAATGTAGTTAGCAGTAACTTGAGCATTTGTGCCCCCTTGTTAGGTCGCGTCGTTGGGCTTTGCCAAAGGAGCTACTTCAGTAACCCAACAAATATAGGGCGTAACATACACCAGATAAATTGGTAAGGCAACCCTACCAATAATCATAATATCACCCTCCAAATGCGGCAAGACGGACAAAAACCGCGTCAGGAAGGCAACAAATAAAGGTAGAATGACCTCTCTACAGCTCCCGCCAAACGGTCTAACTGACTATTTTTGCCGCAAAAACAATATGAAACTTGAACTTATTGGTGAACTATAGTTTAATTGGTATAGCGGTCTTACCAATAAGTCTATTCACCAAATAGCGAGCTTTACATACCACGCGCAAAGAGTGATTAAGGACCCAGTGATAACTGGAAGACCAAAAACACCTATACCTATAACTTCAAAGCAGGAATATTTTGCCATGCAAGAAACTTGGCGTTGGTTTGGCCCAAACGATTCAATTTCTCTTCAAAAAATAGCCCAAGCCGGTGCCACAGGCATTGTTAGCTCGTTGCATCACGTTCCTACTGGCGCGCTTTGGCAACTTGAAGAAATAGAAGCACAGAAAAAAATCATTGAAGATGCTGGCTTAGAATGGTCAGTAATTGAAAGCATTCCTGTGCACAACGATATAAAAACTCGTACCGGTAATTTTCAGGAATATATCGAAAATTATAAGCAGTCCGTTATTAACGCCGGTAAAGCAGGCGTTAAAACTATTTGCTATAACTTTATGCCGGTTGTGGATTGGACCCGCACCAATCTTTCTTACCGCCTACCTAACGCGAGCCAAGCGCTGCGTTTTGAAATGACTGATTTTGCCGCCTACGACGTTTACCTTTTACAACGCGAGAATGCTGCGGCAGATTACTCTGAAGAAGTATTAAACCGTGCAAAAGCCCGGTTTGACGCAATGGACGAGACCGAAAAGGACCTATTGGAAAAAAACATTATTGCGGGTTTACCCGGTGGTGAAGGCTCTTATACACGCGACACAATCAGAGAGGCCATTCAACAATTTATTGATTTAGGCACCGAAGGTTTTCGCAATCATATGTTCGAGTTTTTACGCGAAATTATTCCTGCGGCAGAAAGTGTGGGTGTAAAAATGTGTATCCACCCAGATGATCCACCCTTTTCTCTATTTGGGTTGCCTCGTGTTGTTTCAACAGCAGACGATGCTCGCAAGCTATTAAATGCTGTACCTAGCCCATCTAACGGGTTAACACTTTGTGCCGGTTCCTACGGAGCTAGAGGCGATAACGATTTAGTTGGTATGGCAAAAGAATTTGGCGACCGAATTTACTTTGTACATTTGCGTAACGTTAAGCGCGAACCAGATGGTTCGTTTTACGAAGCTGATCACCTAGATGGCGATAACGATATGGTTGGCCTGGTCAACGCCTTGCTATGCGAAGAACGCAGACGCCATGCCGCGGGCGAAACGAATTGCGCAATCCCTATGCGCCCGGACCACGGCCACCTAATGGCTGACGAGCTTAACCTACCCGACGTAAAACCCGGTTACTCGTACACTGGGCGCATGAAAGGACTGGCTGAGTTACGCGGCGTTATCCATGCGCTAGAAGTGTTGCAACGCCAGCATGCGCTTTAGTTTTTCTAACATTATTTTTTAACCTCGTTCTATGGGTTGCAGTACTGTAACGCAATGGTGATGGCAAGCATGCCATCACCTCCTCTTACAATTTAACCCTCCACTGCAACCCCATTTTTACCACCCAATTAGCGGGAGCAGTAAGTGACTAACCCATTAAATTTACACCCAGATCGTTTGTTCCCCGCCGCGCCAGCAGCTCGCGACATAGCGCGTAGGCTATACAACGATATTAAAAACCTGCCGATTGTTAGCCCTCACGGTCATACAGACCCACAGTGGTTTGCCGCCAATCAAAATTTTAGCAATCCTGCAGAGCTGCTTATTAAGCCAGACCACTATGTATTTAGAATGCTCTACAGCCAAGGCATTCGGCTTGAGTCTATAGGCTTAAAGAATAAAGAAGGCGCGCCAAGCGAAACAGACGCAAGAAAGATTTGGCAGATATTTGCCGATCACTACTATTTATTTCGCGGTACCCCTTCACAAATGTGGATGGACTACGTGTTACACGAAGTATTTGGTGTAACCCACCAACTATGCAATCAAACAGCAAACACTATATACGACTCTATAAACGAACAGCTGGCAACCGATGCATTCAAACCACGCGCCCTATTCGAACGCTTTAATATAGAACTTCTCGCTACAACAGAGTCCCCTTTAGACAACCTAGCGCACCACCAAACTATTTTAGATTCAGGTTGGACAGGCCGCGTAATTACAGCTTTTAGGCCCGACCCAGTCGTCGACCCCGAATTTGAAGGCTTTAGTCAAAATATTGATAAGCTTGCTGAGTTAACGGGTGAAGATGTATCCACCTTTAACGGTTACTTAAAAGCGCTCGCTAACAGACGTGAATATTTTAAACGCTACGGGGCAACATCTACTGATCACGGTCATCCATCTGCGCTCACTGCCGACTTATCGCAAAGCGAAAAAGAAAACCTTTACTTGCTCGCGCGCAGTGGCGAGATAAGCGCCCAAGAGGCCGAGCTGTTCCGCGGCCAAATGCTTACCGAAATGGCAGCAATGAGCCTAGACGACGGCTTAGTTATACAGATCCACCCAGGCTGCTACCGCAACCACAACCAACAAATATTCGCTCAGTTTGGCAGAGACAAAGGGGCAGACTTGCCACTTGCAACCGAGTATGTACACAACCTAAAGCCGTTGCTCGACAAGTTTGGTAACAATCCAGATTTAACTATTATTTTATTCACGCTAGATGAAACAAGTTATAGCCGCGAGCTGGCGCCGCTAGCAGGGCATTACCCCGCGCTAAAACTTGGCCCTGCTTGGTGGTTCCACGACAGCCCCGAAGGTATGCGCCGCTATCGCCAACAAATTACCGAGACAGCCGGTTTTTACAATACCGTTGGCTTTAACGACGACACACGTGCATTTTTATCTATACCGGCACGTCATGATGTTGCACGCAGAATGGATTGCGGCTTTCTAGCAGAACTTGTGGCCGACCACCGCTTAAGCGAAAACGATGCCCATGAGCTAGCCGTCGACCTAACCTACAACCTCGTTAAAAAGGCGTACAAACTATAATGAGTAACCTACACCTAAACTACGAATCTCTTTCGAACGTGCTTGACCCTGTAAAAAAGCCACAGTACACGCCAAGCGAACACCGCAGCGGCATAGTCCATATTGGCATTGGTGCCTTTCACAAAGCGCACCAAGCCGTGTTTACCGACGATGTATTAAACATGCACGGCGGCGACTGGCGCATTACTGCAGTAAGCTTACGCAGGCCCGATGCACGCGATCAACTTGAAAAACAAAACAGTTTATATACCGTCGTAGAAAAATCAGACGGTGAAATTTCACCGCGAATTATTGGCGCGGTGGAAAAAGTTTTGGTTTGCCCCGAAGACCCACAACAAGTCATCAATACAATTGCCAGCACCGACATTAAAATTGTATCGCTAACCATTACTGAAAAAGGCTATTGCCAAAAAAATGGAACCTTAGATACATCCAATGTAGATATCGCTCACGATCTAAATAACTTAAGCGCCCCAAAAAGTATGCCTGGGTTAATTGTCGCAGCTTGCGCGGCAAGAAAGCAAAACAACGCTAATGGCTTTACCGTATTAAGTTGCGATAACTTGCCCCACAACGGCAAAATAACGCAAAACGTTGTAATGCGTTTTGCAGAAAAGGTAGACGCCGAATTAGCCAGCTGGATAGCAACACACATTAGCTTCTGCAGCACTATGGTGGATAGAATTGTACCCGCAACCACCAGCGCCGACTTAGACGAAGTAAAAAATCTTATAGGTCTAGCAGACGATGCCGCCGTTATTTGCGAACCATTTAGGCAGTGGGTAATAGAAGACAATTTTGTGGCGGGTAGACCGCAGTGGGAAGACGCCGGCGCACTACTTGTTGCCGATGTAACCCCCTACGAAGACATGAAATTACGCTTACTAAATGGCAGCCATTCAGCGCTGGCTTATTTAGGTTTTTTATCTGGCTTCGACTTCATTCATCAAGCCATCGCCAACCCTCGCTTACTGGCGTTAACCAAAAAACTAATGGATGAAGACGTAACCCCTACCCTAAATGTACCTTCGGGGTTCGATTTAGACGCGTATAAAGCAATTATTCGCACACGCTTCGCCAATAGCCGAGTACCCTACAAAACAACGCAAGTAGCAAATGACGGCTCGCAAAAACTGCCACAACGTATTCTTGCAGTTGCGGATCACTTAATATCAGGTGGCAAACAGCCCGCTGTAATTCCAGCCATTATCGCCGCATGGTTTCAGTTTTTAGAGGGCCAAGATACTCATGGCGAGCAACATACGGTTAACGACCCGCTAGCAAACACACTTTGCCCTCTTGCGCTTAAGCACAAGGCTAACGACACCAAACAGGTACAAGAGCTAGTTGCAGCAAGTCAAATATTCCCAGAAGGCTTAATAGCGAATACTGAGTTTATTAATAGCATTGAACATTATCTTGCTAAATTTCATGCAAAAGGGGTGTTGACCACACTCGCTGAATTAAACTAAATGCAGCTAAATATAATAGCCACAAAAAAAGCGGCAATGCCGCTTTTTTTGTGTACGCACAGATTACAACGTAACTATTATTTACAACGTATCTATTATAATTCTATGATTCTTTACCAAAATACGCTGCAGCAGCCGCTGTTGCATTTTCGATGTGCATTTTCATAGCCATTCGCGCCTTTTCTGGGTTGCGCTTTTCTAAAGCTTCGATAATACGCACATGGTCGTTAATAGAGGGGTGCACACCTTCTTTGCGAATACGCTCTAAAAATGCAGTGCTTAGCTCAGATTGGTTACGCAGCTTCCACAACCAGTTCACAATAGAATGAATGGCGCTGTTTTGCGAGGCCTCGGCAATAATGCTGTGGAATTTCCAGTCGGCTTTTTCCGATGCATCCTCTTGCTTTTCTTCCTCTTCCATCTCTTTAAGTGCTTCTTTTAACTGCGCTATCTGCTCGTCTGTTATACGTGCTGCAGCCAGTGCACAGGCTTCGGCTTCCAAAATATAACGAATTTCCAGAATCTCGAAAGGGCCAACACCCTTATCGCCACTGTCTATTTGGGTTTCGACTTTGGCTTTCTTTTTAGATACATAGATACCAGAACCGGTACGAATTTCGATTACACCAGAAAGCTCTAATGCAATCATCGCCTCGCGAATGGTAGGCCTACTAACCCCCAAGCGTTCCGCCAAGTCTCGCTCGGCAGGGAATCGCTCCCCAGGCTTAATAGCGCCATCCTTAACTAACTTAGAAAGCTGCTCTGCAACCTTTATATATAACCGATCCGTTTTAACCGCCTGCAATTCCACACTAACTACCCTCGATGCTGCCTATGCTCTCAAGCTCTGCTCTATACAACTGTCTTACCACTTAAAGAGGTAGGCATATAACTGAACGTTCTTAATTTACTTATTGTATAACAATTCGCCCTACGGCGAGAACAACTTAACAGTATATATGCAGCTAACGAGTGTTGGAATCGTTTCCTAACGACAAGCAGTATGGTAAGGCGGCATTACCAATTAACATCCATACCAATTCTATTTACGACGTTACGGAGCGCACATTTTGAGATTAGCCGCCATTGGAGAATGCATGCTGGAGCTTTCTCCCGCAAACCAAACGGATTACTCGCTAGGTTTTGGAGGAGATACGTTAAACACCGCCATTTACTTCGCTAGATTAGGTGGCGAAGTTGATTTTGTAACCGCCCTAGGTGACGACCACCTAAGCGAAAACATGATTCGCGCGTGGGATAAAGAAAACGTAGGTACAAGTCTCGTTAAACGCACGCCCGGCGCCTTACCCGGCCTATACATGATTCAAACCGATGACGAAGGCGAGCGCAGCTTTCACTATTGGCGAAAAAATGCCCCTGCCCGCACACTTATAGAGGATTGGCCCGAAGTTTTAACCAATCTGAATGCGTTCCCAGCTATTTATTTAAGCGGCATTACCCTATCGCTATATTCACCACAAAGCCGCACAGCGCTATTTAATTTTTTAGACGAATACAGAGCGCAAAACGGCCAAGTTATATTCGACATTAACTATCGGCCTGCTAGCTGGCCAGATAAAACCGAAGCGCTAGCCACCTTCGACGAAATGCTTAAGCGCACAGACACGGCCTTACCGAGCTTTGACGACGAAAAATTATTGCACGGTGAACACTCTAAAACAGAATGCCTCGAGCGCTACCTAACCGCAGGCGCTAAAGAAGTTGTTATAAAAGATGGGGTAAACGGCTGCCTACTGCACACAAACAATCAAAGTGTACTGCTACCTGTACCCGCTAAGGTGACACCTGTAGATACAACAGCCGCTGGAGACTCATTTAACGGCGCTTACCTCGCCGCGCGTTTAAATGGCGCCAGCGCCGAAAGAGCTGTGGCGCAAGGCCAAGCATGCGCAGCACTGGTTATTCAGCACCGCGGCGCAATCGTGCCAATAAATGCCTTTAGAGCATCTGATATTAAAAATAATTAAAAACTTATAAAAGAGTAAACACAATGCCGTTTTTTAAAACTACGCGCCTACTACTAACCGCTATCACAACCCTCGCGTTTACCGCCTGCGCGATAGATGAAGACACCACGACGCTTCGCGTTGCTCACACGCTGGACACGCACCACCCAGTCCATAAAGCCATGCAGTATATGGATGAAAGGTTGAGCTTACATTCCGGCGGCAAAATGCGATTGGCGCTGTACCCATCCGGCCAACTTGGTTCCGAGCGGGAAGTTATTGAGTTGCTACAAATTGGCAGCCTAAGCATGACTAAAGTGTCTGCTAGCTCCATAGAAGCGTTTGTGCCAGAAATGAAAGTGTTTGGCCTACCGTACCTTTTTAACGACAGCACCCATTTTTGGAACGTATTAAATGGGGAAATTGGCGAGCAATTATTAGAATCCGGTGTACCGTTTAGAATTAGAGGCCTTGGCTATTTCGATGCGGGTAGCCGCAGCTTTTATTCTACAAATAAACAAATAATTACCCCCGACGATTTACCCGGCATGAAAATTCGGGTGCTTAGCAGCCCTTCCGCTATTGCCATGGTAAAAGCGATGGGCGGCTCTGCTACACCTATATCCTGGAGCGAGCTATATACCTCGTTGCAACAGGGCGTAGTAGATGGTGCAGAAAACAACCTGCCCAGCTTTTACCTTTCCAAACATTACGAAGTATGTAAATACCTTATTTTAGACGAACACACCGCCATTCCAGACGTGCTAATTATTGGCACTCACACTTGGGATAACCTAAGCCCGCAACAACAACAGTGGCTGTCACTCGCCATGAAAGAAGCCACCGTTTACCAGCGCACGCTCTGGGAGCAAGCCAGTGCAGAAGCGTTAGCCGCAGTAAAAGCAGCTGGGGTAACGGTTATTCCCGCGCAAAAAGAGCTTTTTCAACAAAGCGTACAAGCACTTATAGAAGCACAAACCAAAACTGAGCTAGGCCCAATTATTAAAAAAATTAGAGATACCGAGTAATTACCATGAATAGCTTTATTAAAATAATAAACTTAATAGATAACGGAATAAGAAACATTCTAAATTTCTTACTGGTGTTTTTAGTAGTAGACGTATGCTGGCAAGTGCTTACACGTTTTGTTTTGCCAGAGCCAAGTTCTTATACCGAAGAAATTGCTAGATTCTTACTCATTTGGATTGGTTTACTGGGCGCCGCCCACGCTTATCGCCAAAGCATGCACCTAGGCATTGATTATTTTGTCGCGAAGCTCGCGCCGGCAACACAAAAAAATATCCGGCTTTTAGTGCTACTTCTATGCGCCGTTTTTGCTATTTCTGTATTTATTATTGGTGGCATTAACCTCGCATTAATCACCCTAGAACTAAAGCAACAGTCCGCGGCGCTCGGTATAAAAATGGGTTACGTTTATCTAGTTCTGCCAATTACCGGATGCTTAATTTTACTCTACACCGTAGAGCTACTTATAAACACATTGCGTTGCCCTAGCGGCACCCTTCGCACTCAAGACGATTCAATAAACTAGGGCCGTTACAATGGATATTACAGCATTAATTTTACTTTTTGTTTTTGGTGTTCTACTCGCCATAAACGTACCCATCGCCATTGCTATTGCCATTTCTACGCTGGCTACAATGTTAGTTACGATTGATTCCTTGCCCGCAGTTACAACGCTTGCACAGCGCATGAGCGCAGGTATGGATAGCTTTGCCCTATTGGCCATTCCCTTTTTTATATTCTCTGGCTTTTTAATGGGGCAAGGCGGCATTGCACGTAGGCTAATTGATTTTGCCAAAGTGTTGGTTGGTCAATTACCGGGCGGGTTAGCATTTGTAAATGTTATAGCCTGTGCGTTATTTGGTTCTATTTCTGGGTCGGCAGTGGCTGCCACATCGGCAATTGGCGGGTTTATGATTCCAGCCATGAACAAAGAAGGTTACGACAAAAACTTTAATACCGCGGTTACGGTTACAGCCTCTACAACAGGTATGCTTATTCCCCCCAGCAATATTCTCATTATTTATTCACTGGCGAGTGGTGGCGTTTCTATTGCTGCGTTATTTATTGCAGGGTACCTACCCGGTATTCTAGTTGCTATATCACTTATGTGTGTGTGTGGTATTTATGCAAAACGTCGTGGCTACCCTGTTGGCCAGCGTGAATCATTCGCCACAGCCATTAAGAAAACAGTGGGTGCTATTCCTAGCTTGTTTTTAGTGGTGTTGGTAATAGGCGGTATTATTGGTGGTTACTTTACACCAACAGAGGCCGGTGCCATCGCAGTGGTGTATTCGCTTGTACTATCAATGGTGATTTACAAAGAAATCAAGCCCAACCAAATACCAGCCATACTAACCAAATCGGTTACCACTACGGCTATTGTAATGCTACTAATCGGCGCTTCTGCCGCTATGTCTTGGTTGCTTTCTTACGAGAATATCCCTCAAGAGATAAGTGCTGGCTTATTAGGCATTACAGAAAACAAAATTATCTTGCTGCTACTTATTAACGTGTTGTTACTGGTAGTGGGTACATTTATGGATATGACTCCTGCAGTGCTTATTTTTACTCCAATCTTTTTACCTATTGTAGAAACGCTGGGTATATCGCCACTGCATTTTGGCATTATTATGATTCTCAACTTATCTATCGGCTTGTGTACCCCCCCTGTTGGCAGCGTATTGTTTGTAGGTTGTAGTGTGGGTAAAACTTCCATTGCGCAGGTTATTAAGCCGCTAATACCTCTATATATAGCCATGTTTATAGCCCTTGCTCTGGTAACCGCATTTCCACAAATAAGCGAGTATCTACCAAAAGCGTTTGGTTTATATTAGTAAAATAATTTAAAGGTAGACGAGTATGTTTAAAAAAATAGCGTTTCAAATTATATTCATCATTAGCACTCTAGTGCTCATATGCACTGCAGCATATAGCGAAACAGAAATAAAAGTTAATGTTGCAAGTGGTGCTAAGGCAGACTATGTTATTCAATTAATCGAACTCGCCTACCAAAAGCTAGAAAAAAAGGT
Source organism: Saccharophagus degradans 2-40 (assembly GCF_000013665.1). NCBI lineage: Bacteria > Pseudomonadati > Pseudomonadota > Gammaproteobacteria > Cellvibrionales > Cellvibrionaceae > Saccharophagus > Saccharophagus degradans. The sequence continues at coordinate 1,623,417 of NC_007912.1, read as the reverse complement.
AACCATAACCAAAGACGAAACCCGTATAACGCAAGGGCGAATAAACGAAGAGGTCGCCAATGGCAATTTAGATGTTATGTGGGTTTCAACAAGCGTTAAAAAAGAAGAAGACTTTTTACCCGTACGCACCCCATTACTCAAAGGGTTACTCGGGTATCGCATAATGTTTATACGGCAAGGCGAACAAAGTAAATTCGACAACATTCGCACCCTAGACGACTTACGATCCATAAAACTTGGGCAAGGCAGAACCTGGGCTGACACAGCCATACTCGAAGCCAACAACATAGATGTAGTAAAGGCCGCCAAAAAAGATAATTTATTCAACATGCTTGATGGCAGCCGCTTCGATGCGTTCCCCCGTGGAGCCAGCGAACCATTTTCTGAAATACAACAGTATTCTCACCTTAATATAGCGATAGAAAGCAACCTTGTATTAGCCTACAAAATGCCTTTTTATATATTTGTAAATAAAAACAACCACGCACTCGCCGCCGATATAGAACAAGGCCTAAACCTCGCCATTGCAGATGGCAGTTTCGATAAAGTGTTTTATCGCAACCCAACCGTTATTGACGCTCTAGAGAAAGCTCGCTTGGATAAGCGACATGTCATTGAGTTAGTTAACCCCACACTTCCAACTAACACCCCAGTTGATAGAAAAGAACTTTGGCTTTCGCCTGCAGATACTCGGCCCCAACCTTAACCCCCTTCGTTAACACTCACCTCCGCCAGTTTTTGGCGGGGGTTACCCTATCTTGGCCGCTCCTGGCTTTTAATCCCTCATTCACGACTAAGCTCCAAGGGACTTATCGAGCTACACCTGTGTACCGCTGCTTCGAATTGATGCTGCTTACTCCCTGATTGTAAAGACCCACCACCTCTGCACTCACCACTAGACCAGTTCGCCATTTTGATTATTGAATACAATATACTATTGACAATAAACACATTAATCTAGATGATATCGCCGCCAATCAAGCTTGGCCACACTCCAGCCCGATTGGCCGCTGTTCACAATTCAGGCGTCAGACCTGAAAGCGATTTAAGTAAACCATCAACTCCTCACGTGAACCCCTGAAAATAGACTAGGGTAATTCGCGCATACCTAACCCAAACAGGTGAATCAAATGACGAGCTTTCAGACTCCGTTCAAACGAAACATTATGTCCGCCTCCGTTATCGCTGCCGTTAGTATGGGGGCGCAAGCACAAACCACCCAGCCAAATGAGATTATTCTCGAAGACGTTATCGTTACCGGTATTCGAGCGTCCCTTACTGGGGCCATGGATATTAAACGCAACGCAACGGGCGTTGTGGATGCAATTAGTGCAGAAGATATTGGTAAGTTTCCCGATACCAACTTGGCTGAATCACTCCAAAGAATTACCGGTGTTGCTATTGATCGCAGCAACAACGAAGGCAATCAAGTAACCGTTCGCGGATTTGGCCCAAGCTTTAACCTCGTTATGCTAAATGGCCGCCAGATGCCCAACTCTTCGGCTTTGTCATCTACAGCGGTTTCCCGCAGTTTCAATTTTCGCGAAATTGCCGCTGAATCTGTATCGCGTGTAGAGGTATACAAAACAGGTAAAGCTCATGTGCCAAGCGGTGGTTTGGGTGCAACAATAAATTTACAAACCGCAAAACCCTTTGATTTTGATGGCTTTACCTTACTTGGCAGCACCAAAGGCATCATTGAGTCAAACGCTAGTGGCGGCAACAATGTCACACCAGAAGTATCAGGCATGGTGAGCCAAATATTTGGTGACGACTCTTTTGGCATACTGGCATCTTTTTCTCATGCGCAGCGTGATTTTCACGTAGATCGTATTGGCACGGCGAACGGCTGGAGCCAAAGCTACCCTGCACAATCCAACCCCGATACTTCGGCCATTAACACAAACCTTAACCCAAGCCTCACCACATGGCGGGTAGCCACAGTTGATTTAGATAACGCCGACTACGAGCGCACTCGCCAGAACGGCCAAATAGTTTTGCAATACTTTCCCGACGACGACTTTAGCGCAAGTGTGGATTACACCATGTCGCGCTTTGAAGAAAACGGCCAAATGAACCGAATGAGCTTTTGGTTTGATGACGTAGAAACAGGTAAAGCCGACGCAAACGGTACTATTATTAACCCTGCACGCTCTAACGACGAACTTAACTTCTGGGCGTGGGAATACGGGTTTACAACAGAGAACGATTCATTTGGTTTAAATATAGATTGGGCTGCAACAGAAACAATTAAACTCGTATTAGATGCACACTCTTCTAAATCTCACTCAAACCCCGGCGCACAACCGGCAGAGCGTATAGCCAACCTAAAAAATCCGTTTGGTGATGCCGCACCCGTACATATTTCTGCAGACTTCTCTGGCAAGCTACCTACGGTTGCCTACGACGATTCCGCACTCGTTGGTGGCGCCTATTCGCGCGAAAATATCGAAGCGGATTTATACCAAGAACGCGGCAACGAAGTAGAAAATACTGTCGATCAAATTCAATTTTCTGGTGAATGGGTTAACCCCAACGAGAGCGTGCTGCGCCAAATAAATTTCGGTTTCGCAAGCATCACCAACTCGGTAGATACACTAAGCATTCACAGCTCCAATTTCTCTTTGGGTAACGGTGCAGTCGACATCAGCGATTTAGACCTAACTTTTAGCCCTGGCGATATCGGCTATGAATTTGTACCCAATTACAGCGCAAACCAATTTTTAAACTTGGTTGAAGAGCAAGGCCTTAAAAATCCCGCCACGCTAGATGAAAACGGCATTGAAGAAAGTATTTCTGCTTTGTACCTATCGTTAGATCTCGAAACAGACATTCGAGATATGCTATTGCGCACAAACATTGGCGTGCGCTACGAAACCACCACAGTAAACACCTACAGCAAAGGCAAGCCAGTAATAGGTTTTAACTGGGTTTCGCCACTCGAGCTAGCAAAAATTGTTGCGGATGAAGCGGTTACTCGCACCGCAGATGCAGATTACAACCACGTATTACCCAACTTAGATATAAGCTTAGATATTGTTGAAGACGTTATCGCGCGTTTATCTTACAGTACAACAATTGCGCGCAGTAACATCGATGCAATGTACCCCAATGTTACTTACTATTCCCACCAACCTAACGGGCCATTTACAGCAAGCCAAGGCAATGCCGCGCTGCTTCCGTTCGACTCCGCGAACCTCGACTTTTCTCTTGAGTGGTACTACGCCGACGGCAGCTACATTTCTGGTGGTTACTTTAGCAAAAACGTCGACAACTTCTTGGCTGCAGGGCAAGAGCTGCAAACCATTATTGGGCCAGAAGGGCCGCTTACTAACCCCAGCGCTAATCCACGCCCTGGTTGCCCAGCGGGTAGCGTGAGCGAGCCAGTAGAAGCATGTACTTCACAACCTTCCGACCCCGAAATTATTTGGGGAATTGCCACACCAAAAAATACCGACGAATCATTGGTAGATGGCTGGGAATTGAACGTACAGCACATGTTTGGCCAATCTGGCTTTGGTGCAATTTTGAATTACACCACAGTAGATAGCAACGACCGCTACGATGTGTACGCCATTGAAAACGGGCTAGCACTACAAGGCCTAAGCGATACCGCTAACCTTGTTGCCTTCTACGAAAAAAACGGCTTACAACTCCGGGTGGCCTATAACTGGCGTGATAAATTCTTGCTAGCTTCTGGCCCAGAGCCCACATTTACAGCGGCTTACTCGCAAGTAGACTTTAATGCGAGTTACGATATTAATGAAAACCTCACCGTATTTATTGAGGGCCTAAACCTTACAGACGAAGCCACCCACCGCTATGGCCGCTGGGAAAACCAATTGAAGGACTACGAACAGTATGGCCAACGCTATGCCTTAGGTATTCGTGCCAAACTATGACCCAAACTATGACCCAAACTATAAGCCAAGCTCTAGCGTAATGTGAAAGCTAACCCAGCGCTTGTTCATCTTTACAAGCGCTGGGTATTACAACTCTTTATATAAAGTATCCTGTTGCGCTTACAGTCTACTTTCCCCTCTCCGCAACCAATACCGCCCGTTAATGCCTTCTCGCGCACAGGCCAACATGGCGCCTAAATCTTCCAAATTGATCTCGCTAGGATTACTTCGCCCACACCAATTGTTAACAATAGACTATTGACTTTTAACTATCGTGGCGAGATTATGGCGCTGGGTTTTATCACGCCAAGGTGAATATGCATCGGTTCACCAGTTAAGTTACGGCTGCCCCACCTAAAAATATAACAACAATAAGTCCGAAAAGGCCTAGATAGCCTGTCTCATCTCAGGCCTCCAAAACGACAATAAAAACCTACTATCCTAAGGAGAGAAACCAATGGCGACCTTTCAAGATCGATTTAAATTAAAAATTATTTCAGCCGCAATTATTGCCGCGTCCAGCTTTGGCGCACAAGCACAAACAAACACGGGTTCACTAGAAGAAGTCGTTGTAACCGGTATTCGCGCCTCGCTAACAGGTGCTATGGATGTTAAGCGCGAAGCTAGTGGCGTGGTGGATGCAATTAGCGCAGAAGACATAGGTAAGTTTCCCGATACTAACTTGGCGGAATCGTTACAACGTATTACCGGTGTTGCCATCGACCGCAGCAATAACGAAGGTAACCAAGTAACAGTGCGCGGGTTTGGCCCCAGCTTTAACTTGGTTACACTTAATGGTCGCCAAATGCCAAACTCTTCTGCATTGGCCTCTACCCCAATATCTCGCAGCTTTAACTTTCGAGAAATTGCTGCAGAATCAGTATCTGCAGTAGAAGTACATAAAACAGGTAAAGCACATATGTTTACCGGCGGATTGGGTGCAACCATTAATTTAAAAACATCTAAACCCTTTGAGCTAGATGAATTTACCGCCCACGCCAGCGTAAAAGGCGTATTTGAACCAAGCGTAGAAAACGGCGATAACATTACGCCTGAACTTTCCGGCATGATAAGCAAAACCTTCGCCGATAATAAATTCGGCGTACTCGCGTCTTTTTCTCACGCAGATCGTAATTTTCATGTAGATCGCATAGGCACTCAAAACGGCTGGAGCCAAGGCTACCCAGGGCAAGCCTCACCGGATACCTCTGCCATTAACACCGACAAAAACCCAACCTTAGCCACATGGCGCGTGCCAACGGTTGACCTCGACAACGCCGATTACGAGCGCACACGTCAAAATGGTCAGTTAGTGCTGCAGTTCGCCCCCAACGATGAGCTTACCGCCACGGTGGATTACACCATGTCGCGGTTAGAAGAGAACGGCGATTTAAACAGAATGAGTTTTTGGTTCGATAATGTAGAAACTGGCAGAGCCGACGAGAACGGCACTATCATCAACCCTGCCCGCTCCAACGACGAACTCAATTTTTGGGCTTGGGAATACGGCTTTACAACAGAGAACGATTCGTTTGGCCTAAATATAGATTGGGCGGTAAACGACGAGCTAGTACTTACTTTAGATACACACAGCTCCACTTCGCACTCTAACCCCGGCGGCCAACCTGCCGAACGTATAGCCAACCTAAAAAACCCATTTGGCGATGCAGCCCCAGTGCATATTGCTGCTGACTTTTCTAACAAGTTGCCAACAGTTTCTTACGACGACTCCGCTCTGCCCGGCGGCGCTTACGCGCTAGACAATATTGAAGGCGACCTATATCAAGAACGCGGCAACGAAGTTAAAAACAATATTCAACAAACACAGCTTCACGGTGTTTGGCAAAACCAAGAGGACGGCGCCTTAACAGCCATCAACTTTGGTTTGGCATGGACCCAAAATAAAGTGGATGCCATAAGCATTTATAGCGCAAACTTTTCGCTAGGTAACGGCGCCATAGATTTAACTGGCTTAGACCTCTCATTCACCCCTGGTGACATAGGCTTTGAATATGCCCCCGTATTTAGCGCAAACCAATTTATAGATTTAGTCGAACAGCAGGATTTAAAAAACCCAACCGCGCTCGACAAAAATGGGGTTAAAGAAGATGTAAATGCACTGTACGTTTCGTTAGATTTCGAAACAGAATTTAACAACATGCCAATAAGAGCAAATGTGGGCTTACGCTACGAAGATACAGAAGTAAGCTCATACACCATTGGCAACCCTGTAATTGGGTTTAATTGGGTTTCGCCGTTAGAGCTTTCTAAAATTTATGCTTCTGAGGAAGCCGCAGATACGCTTACCGGTGAATACAACCATCTACTGCCTAACTTCGATTTTAGTGTAGATGTAATTGAAGATCTTGTTGCGCGAGTTTCCTACAGCAAAACAATTGCGCGCAGCAATATAGATGCAATGTACCCAGGCACAGATATGCACACCCACTTATCGGGCGGCCCTTTTAAAGCCAACCAAGGTAACCCAGACTTACTGCCGTTCGAATCAGAAAATTTCGACTTTTCTGTAGAATGGTACTACAGCGAAGGCAGTTATTTATCTGGCGGTTTCTTCCGCAAAAAAGTAGATAACTTTATCGCTTTAGGTGAAACGCAGCGCGCAATTAACAGCCCTCAAGGCGTACTAACCGACCCTAGCGCAAACCCTCGCGCAGGCTGCCCAGCGGGGTCAGTTGCAGACCCGGTACCGGCTTGTACATCACAACCCAGCGACCCTGCAATAACATGGCAAATAGCTGAGCCGCAAAACCTTAACGACTCTTTAGTAGACGGGTGGGAATTTAATATTCAACACATGTTTGCAGAAACAGGTTTTGGGGTAATTGCAAACTACACCATGGTAAACAGCGACGATCGCTACGATGTTTACAGTCTAGAAAACGATCTAGCGCTACAAGGCCTTAGCGATACCGCTAACCTTATTGGCTTTTACGAAAACGACGACTTTCAAATACGTGTTACTTACAACTGGCGCGACAAATTTTTACTTGCCTCAGGTGTAGAGCCAACATTCACCGCGGCCTATTCGCAAGTAGATTTGAATGCTAGCTACAACATAAACGAAAGTGTATCGGTATTTGTAGAAGGTATTAACTTAACCGATGAGGCAACTCACCGCTACGGCCGCTGGGAAAATCAACTCGTGGACTATCAACAATTTGGCCAACGTTACAACCTAGGTATACGCACCAAATTTTAGGTTTAGTTAACACATAAATTTACCAATAAGTAACTGGGGGCACAGTATTCAGTGGCCCCAGTTAATAACCTATTAGCAACTCAACACCTTAACCACACGCTACCAGCATTAAGCCTTTACGTCTATTACACTAAATGGCTAAAACAAAGCATTCGAACATTTAAACCTGCAAACCTGTACAGCCTAAAAAACTATAAAACGCACCCACTTTTTCTTTGTGCGTAAAGGCAAAAAAATATAGAGATGAGCATGTCTAAGTCCAGTACATCTAAGCCAGTTACATCAATTGTTATCGTCGGTGGTGGTACAGCAGGTTGGATTACTGCAGGCACCCTCGCCGCCCACCTAAACTCAAACAGCCAAGCGACAGTTACCGTTACACTCGTCGAGTCGCCAACTACACCCACAATAGGGGTAGGCGAAGGCACGTGGCCCACTATGCGTAACACGCTTAAAAAAATGGGTGTGCGCGAAACCGATTTTATACGCGAATGCAATGCAACGTTTAAACAAGGGGCTAAATTCTGTGGCTGGACAACCGGCGAACAAAATGATGGGTACTATCATCCGCTTGTTTTGCCCCAAGGCTATGCCGATATAAATCTTGCTCCCCATTGGTTAGCTAGCAATAAAGCCACGCCATTTGCGCAATCGGTGTGCGTACAAGCAGCACTGTGCGAAACGGGTCTCGCCCCTAAATTAATAAGCACTGCAGAGTATGCGGCCATCGCAAATTATGCTTACCATTTAGATGCGGGCGCATTTACCCGATTTTTAACAAAGCACTGCACACAAAATTTACACGTACAGCACGTATTGGCAGATGTAACTAGTGTGCAGGCAAAAGAAAATGGCGATATAGAATCCGTTAACACTTTGCAGGCAGGTAATATTTATGGCGACCTATTTATAGATTGCACAGGTTTCGAAGCGTTATTAATAGGCAAGCATTTCAAAGTACCGTTTATTTCGTGCAAACATACACTGTTTATTGATACCGCTCTCGCTGTGCACTTGCCTTACACAGACGATCAATCAAACATTGCTTCGCACACTATCTCCACCGCGCAAACGTCTGGCTGGATATGGGATATAGGCCTACAAAACCGCAGAGGCATAGGCCATGTATACTCCAGCGCCCATACAACAGATGCCCAAGCCGAAAAAGCGCTTAGGCAATATATCGCCAAACTATCGCCCAACACCCAAGACTTAACTGTACGAAAAATACCTATCGAGCCAGGCCACAGGCAAACATTTTGGCAAAATAATTGTGTGGCAATTGGCCTGTCTGCAGGCTTTTTAGAGCCGCTAGAAGCATCAGCATTAGTGCTTATCGAAATGTCTGCTACTATGCTTGCCGAACAGTTACCCACCACACGCGCAAGCATGGCTATTATTGCTAAACGATTTAATCAAACTAATACGTATCGCTGGCAACGCATTATCGACTTTTTAAAATTACACTACACCTTAAGCAAACGCACAGACAGCGACTTTTGGATAGATAACCGCGCCCCTAACACCAACCCAGATAGCCTAAAAGAGCTGCTCGAGTTGTGGAAATACCATTACCCTTGGCACAGCGATTTCGACCGCGCGGCAGAAGTATTTCCATCTGCTAGCTATCAATATTTATTGTATGGCATGCAGTACCCCACGCAGTCTAGCCATTTGGGGATGTCTGATAAAAACATTGCATTAGCAAATAAACTATTCACCCAAAACAAAGCATTAACCCAAAAGCTATTAAGCTCCCTTCCTAGCAACCGAGAACTAATAAATAAAATAAAAACGTACGGACTAGCGCAAATTTAACGACTAACTTAATTTCTAATTTGTCCTCTAATTTAGCAGCCAACATATTCTCGAAGCAGGTGGCTCATATAGCTACCAAAAGGCCAATAAAATGATAAATCTACAGCCATTATCCTACTCCCAGCACAAGGATATTAAAATAATCACCCGTCACGGTTCCGAGTTTGGCGAAGCGGTACATACTGCACCGGTACAACTCAATGAGCTAGAAAATATGTGCGCGCAAACACCCGTATGTTTTATGAAAAGCACAGAGACAGGGCAATTTGGCCTGTACGCCATACTGGGCTTTAACGAAGGAGAGAATCTATTTTTAAATAACGACCAATGGCGCTTAGACTATATTCCGCTGCAATTTAGGTGTCAGCCGTTTGCGCTTGGGCCAGAGCAACAACCCCATGCAACTAGCACGCAATGTATAAGTATTAATATTCATAGTAAAAGAATAAGCATCACCGAAGGCGAAGCACTATTTAACGAAGACGGCACACCTACAAGCTACCTTAGCGGCATTAAAAATAGCTTGGCCGATATAGCAAAGGGAGCGCACCCAACGCGATTATTTATAGATACACTCGTAGACAGTGGCTTAGTGGAGGCAGCTACACTTGCGGTTACATTTAATAACGGCGATATGTTTAACTACAACGGCCTGTACACCATCAACATAGATAAACTTGAAGAATTAACACACGCGGCTCGCTCAGAGTCTCAATCTCAGTCTCGTGCCAACCTTAACCATGTGTTTTTAAAGCAATTGGAGCAGCAACACTTTCTTGCCCCCATTACTTGGCTCACACAATCGCTTGGCAATTTTAAAAAGTTAATTACCTTGAAAAACACCAAGCTAAAAAAAGTAGAATAACGCGCTACACAGGCTCTAATCGAATTGGGTAAGTTTGGTTCGCGCGCCATTGCCCCACATAAACAAAGCCATTACCATCTACACACAAACCATGGCAATGATTAAAAACATCCCACGAGCTACACATTGGCTGCAACTGTCCGTTTTTATAGCAAGGTGCAGCGCCACCTATATTGGTAACTACTTTATTATTTTTATCAAACACACTTATAAAGCCAGAATTATCCACTGTTTTACCATTAATGTTAGACCAGCATACAGGCGCAAAAAAATGGTCACCACTAAATACAGGGCCGCCTATATGTGCGCCGGCGGTATCTATAGTGCCTCTGTAGGTGCCGTCTAAATTGAACTGCTTTAATTTGCACTCGCCCCTAGAGCTAACTATTAAGTGTGGGTCGTTAGGGTTGCGCAAATCTACTTCTATTCCGTGAGTATTTACTAAATTACACTCAGCATTTGCATTATTGGCCCCGCCCCAGCGCCGAATAAATTGACCGTTTGAGCTATAGTGCAATACGTAATCAGAACCATAACCATCTGTCACGTACAGGTCACCATTGGGCGCAACGGCAATATCTGTAGGCCTAAATGGTTGATCTGGTGTGTACACACCTATTGTTTGCGGGTGACCAATAGTAAAAATAAGGCGGCCGTCTAGTGTTAGCTTTGCAATAAAACCACTTTGGGCAATTACTTTATTGGTTGGCGAATCCCAAGCATCCGTTGATACACCATCCCATTTTCGATTTGTTATCCAACCACTATCAACAAGGTAAATTACCTCTTCGCCATTTTCATTCACAATACGTATTGAATGCGCACAGGGAAACATGGTGCCCCAAGCATCTAACAACTCGCCTGTTCTACTATAAATTAGCACATTATTTTGGGGGTGATCGGTCACCAAAAATATGCGCCCTTGGGAATCCATCGCGAGGTCATGACAATTTTCAACAGGGTATTTTTCACTATCTTGCATCCCCCACTCACAATTCACTCTATATTGGAACTTACCTTGGCCCACAATTAAGCCATGAGGGTAAATATTCGACTTGGGTGGAGGCTTTATTTTAGAGGGGGCATGGATAGAAGGAGTAGGTTTAGACGGTGTAGTTTCCATAATTATCACAACTTAATTACACAATGGTTGTAACAAAAGCTTCAGAACAAAAAAACAAATAAAAAAAGCCCTGCCCCAAACAAAGAGCAAGGCCAAGCCTGACATCAAAGGCTAAAAAAGAAAATAGCTACGCTTGCCAATCTAAAATTGCGGTGTCTTCAACCGTAGAGAACGGGTAATAAACGGCTTCATTCTCCATAAATGCTTGGTTAGATATCGCGTTATACGCACAGATCATTGACCAACGCGGTGCAGCAGATTGATTTTGATTAGACTTATGTAATAAATTGCAATGAAAAAATAAAACATCACCAGGCTCAAGCTCTACGTTTACAAGTTCGTGGTGCTTCATAGCCTCTTCCACAAATAACATATCTGCCCCCTTTTGATCACCGGTTTTGCTGTGATCTAAACGGCCAATATGGTGCGAACCTTTTAATACTTGCAGGCATCCATTTTCTATAGTGGCTTTGTTAATGGCCACCATACAGCTCACAGCTTTTGGGTAGAGCATTAAATTATCGCGGTGCCAATAACCAAAATCTTGATGCCATTCCCACGCGCCACCTACAAATGGCTCCTTCATCATTATTTTAGTGCTGGTGTGGTAAATAGGCTCACCTATTAATTTTTCTACGCTCTCAGCCAACCGCTTACTGCGAGAAAACATACTGTAAAAATCATCGCCTGTTTGTTGCCACAAGCACACCTTACTCACCTTGCCAGAGCCATCTTTTTTATTCCAAGCTCGCTCGTAAAGTGTTTCATCATTAAACGCCAGATCTTGCAGGCGTGTAATTTCTTGTAGTGAGAAAAAGCCAGAAGCAATCACATAACCATCTCGGTGATACGCCGTTTGTTGCTCGGGGGTTAACCTAAGTGCACTCATAGTAGGGACTCCGTTTACGCCTCATTATTGTCAACAATATTCAATCAACCAAGTAATGATTGCAAGCTTTTTATTTCTATATAAACTTTATATTTATATATAAATAAACTTAGAAGCACTTGCAGTAACTGGAGAAGCACACGTTGAGCACAACAAACAAATACGCAGCACCGGCTTTAGAAAGGGGGTTGGACATACTGGAATACCTTGTCAGCCAAGAGCAGCCCCGCTCCCAAACAGAGATAGCAATAGGAATAGGCCGGAAGCCAAATGATATTTACCGAGTGTTGGTAGGGTTAGAAGCGCGGGGCTACCTATTGCGCGATGAACACTCTGGGCGCTATCGGCTGTCGTTTAAGCTGTACAACCTTTCGCGAAGTATTTCCCCTATAGACAAAATGCGCCAATGCGCCCTGCCCTACATGGAAGACTTAGCAGTAGGCATTGGCCAATCCTGCTACTTGGCTATGCTTTACCAGAGCCAAACTATGATTATTGTGCACGCGCGCGGTCACAGCCCAATCTCGTTAAACATAAGCGAAGGCGCACTCTTTCCCACTAGCGCAAGCACCGCTGGCAAGGTGTTGCTCGCCAACAGTAAAACCAAAGTACGAAACATGATCCTACAAAGAGATAATACCTATACAGCCCTCGCCAAGCCCAAGCAAACGGCTTTACTAGCAGAGCTTGATAACATCAAAGATGACGGCTGCCTCTCTGCCGCCAGCCCCTTTATAGAGGGCGCAACCGACTTTGCAGCCTTAATAGGCGTACCAGAAGGCGAGGTAATAGCGGCTTTAGCAATTTCATCACTCAAGTCTAACTGGGGTAGCGCAACCCCAGCCGAAGAGCTACGCGAGAAGGTAATTGCTACCGCCCAGCACATTACCCAACAGCTGGGTAGCCTGTAACAAGACGCTTCAATTTGGGGTAAATCGACAATGCTAAGTGTGTAGTAAATTATTGGAGGCTATTTAGTGCATGCAAAAAAGTATTCGAAATTCTGGTTCAAACTAACGCAGCTATGCTTTTTGCGTATTTGCGCTCCTTGTTTACGCTGACAGCTAGGCACGAGTTAGCCACGCCGAAACTCGTTGATAATCCAGCTCAAAAAACTTGCTAAATGGCAAACGTAAATTGGACTGGAGCACCCAAGAGGCACTATCAGTAATCAATCACCTCCACCCTTTCCACGCCCATTTTTTTAAGAACACGAAATATTCTAGATACTAAATTCCCGTTTGCAGCTTCATCCATATACAACACAAAACTAAAGTTCGTAATAGGTTTACCTCTTGTTGTAGATTCAATAGCTTGTTCCAATACCGAATCATCATTAGAAACAATAGGCGTATTATTAATAAGAATTTCACCGGTGTGCGCCACCATTATTACGATTGTATTATCTGCCTGCGGGTCAATACGCTTTTTAACCACATCGACTAATTGCACAACAACTACAGTTTGTTCTGGCATAAAAAACTGATCGAAGTAATCGCACTCCCACACCCCGCCCAACTCGGCTTCAATACCCGCTCGCACACTGTAATAGTAATTTGAAAAGCTAGAAGCATCCGCCGCAGCCAATACTCGTTTTATGGCCGTATTTTCCAATTCATTTTCTTGCCTAGCGGATATCACACCGTAAACTTGCTGCAAATCGCCAGAGCCTTGTAACGCCCCCCAATTTTTAGGGTTATACAAAGCGCACAGTTTGTCGGCTTCTTTCGCAAAATCCACATCAGAAGCACAAGACAAGCTAGGTAAGATCAAGCCAACCACAACAATAGATTTAAACGCTTTTATTAATTGATTCATTATTTATTCGCTACTTTTCTGAACTCATCGAATGCATAGGCAATATAGTACAAGTTATTACATGCTTTCGTTGTGCTGCTCGATGTTTAGGTAGGTATAGCGGTGGCACCTAGGTTAGCCACCTCCGCCCCCGTCTGCTTAATTAGCATCTCCACTTCGGCTAGCAGCTAATCTCCCCCCCCCCCTACAAGCCCATTACGGCAACTTAAGCATCTGCCCCTTTGGTTAACCTTCTATAAATGGCATAATCTCGCGCCTTGGCTTTTTATAGCCCACGCCGTTTCTGGCCACTTTTCATACAACCAGCGAGTTAATCTACAAGCCGCATGAACAGTACATCTACCGCTACGCCCATTGCTAACGAAAACCACACCCCTATGATGCAGCAATACCTGCGCATTAAGGCAGAGCACCCCAATGAGATTGTGTTTTACCGTATGGGGGATTTTTATGAGTTGTTTTTCGATGATGCAAAAAAAGCGGCGAAGCTATTAGATGTAACCCTTACCGCACGCGGTAAATCCAACGGCGAGCCTATTCCTATGGCGGGCGTGCCCTACCACGCAGCCGAAAACTATTTGGCTAAGCTTGTGCGTTTGGGGGTTTCAGTTGCCATTGTAGAGCAGGTAGGTGACCCAGCTACCACCAAAGGGCCGGTAGAGCGCAAAGTTATGCGCATTGTTACCCCAGGCACGGTTAGTGATGAAGCGCTGCTAGATGAAACTCGCGATAACCTTTTGGTGGCTATCACCTTAAAAGATGAGCGCTATGGCATTAGCTCTTTAGATATGGGCAGTGGCCGCTTTACCGTATTTGAAGTTGCCGACGAAGAGGCATTAATAGGCGAAATTGAGCGCTTACAGCCAGCCGAATTGCTTGCCCCAGAATTGCTTACCGTACCTAATATTATAAGCTTGCGTGCAGGCTATAGACGCCGCCCAGATTGGGAGTTTGAATACGATACAGCCCAGCGCTTGCTCACCCGCCATTTTGGCACGCAAGATTTAAGCGGTTTTGGTTGCGAAGACTTTACCGCAGGTATTAGCGCCGCGGGGTGCTTATTTGCATATGCACAAGAAACCCAAAAAACGACGCTAAGCCACGTTGCCAAATTAGTATTGGATAACCCAGAAACCAAAGTAACACTGGATGCAGCAACACGCCGTAACTTAGAGTTAGACACTAACCTAGCCGGCACAGAAGACAACACATTATTTAGCGTGTTAAATACTACCACCACAGCAATGGGTGGGCGCTTATTGCGCCGCTGGTTACATTCACCACTGCGCGATATTTACATACTTAACCAGCGCCAAAGCGCTATAGAAGCGCTGTTAGATAATTATCAATTTGAACCGCTACGTCACACCTTAAAACACATTAGTGACTTAGAACGTATTTTGGGCCGCTTGGCTTTGCGCTCTGCTCGGCCGCGCGACTTGTCGCGTTTATGTGCATCTATTGCGGAGTTTCCCGCAATTCAACAGCATTTAAACGGTATTGATAGCCCGCTACTAAAAAAACTAGCAAAAGAAATTCGAGAATTCCCAGACCTAGTTGATTTGCTTAGCCGTGCCTTAATGGAAAACCCACCGGTAGTTATTCGCGAAGGCGGGGTTATTGCAGAAGGGTTCGATGAAGAGCTAGACGAGCTGCGCGCAATTAGTACAAATGCCGGTGATTATTTAATTAAGTTAGAAGAACAAGAGCGTGCTAAAACCGGTCTTTCTACGCTTAAAGTGGGCTACAACCGCGTACACGGTTACTACATTGAAATTAGTAAATCGCAAGCTAGCTCGGCGCCAACAGAATATATTCGCAGGCAAACACTTAAAAATGCCGAGCGTTTTATTACGCCAGAATTAAAAACTTTTGAAGATAAAGCCTTGTCTGCAAAAAGCCGTGCGCTCGCGCGTGAAAAAGGCTTGTACGATGATCTTATCGAAACCCTCAACGAGCAATTGCGCGAACTACAAGTTGCGGCTTCTGGCGTTGCCGAGCTAGATGTATTAACCACATTAGCCGAGCGTTCAAACCTATTAAACTTTTGCAAGCCAGAGCTGTACGAAGGCGAAGGCATTTTTATCGAACAAGGTCGCCACCCTGTGGTTGAACAGGTGTTAGATGACCCGTTCGTACCTAACGACTTACTACTAGATACCGACCAACGGATGCTAATCATTACCGGCCCCAACATGGGCGGTAAGTCGACTTACATGCGACAAACAGCGCTTATTGTGCTGCTGGCGCAAATTGGCTGCTACGTACCGGCCAGCGCTTGCAAGCTGGGCTTGGTAGATCGCATATTTACTCGTATTGGCTCATCAGACGATTTGGCAGGCGGCCGCTCTACTTTTATGGTGGAAATGACCGAAACCGCCAATATTCTAAACAACGCTACCCGCAACAGCCTTGTGCTTATGGATGAGATTGGTCGCGGTACCAGTACCTACGACGGCCTGTCGCTGGCGTGGGCATGCGTGGAACATCTCGCTAACAACTTGCACGCATTTACCCTGTTCGCCACCCATTACTTTGAGCTAACCGGCTTGCCGAAAGCATTAGCTGGCGTGCAAAACGTACATTTGGATGCAACCGAGCACAACGACTCGATTGTTTTTCTTCACAAAATACAACCCGGCCCTGCCAGCAAGAGCTTTGGTTTGCAGGTGGCAAAACTAGCTGGTATTCCTTCCAACGTGATTGCCGACGCGGGCGGTCACTTGCGCAGGTTAGAGGCCCAGCCGACGGTAGACACGCCGCACCAATTCCCGGCCCCCGAGCCTATTGCCTTGCAAGAGCCGGTTGCGGAACCAGAACCCAACAAACCAGCTGCTGCTGCCAAAACCAAACCGGCTAGCCCGCAACCCGATTTGTTTGCGAGCGCGGCCCCTTCGGCTGTGGAAATAAAACTGAGAAGCATTAACCCCGATAATTTAACCCCGAGACAAGCTTTACAGGCCTTATACGATTTAAAAGATATAAGTTAGAGGTAGAACAGGCGCTGCAAGTATTCCTGAGTGGCGCCTATCCTGTTAGAATGCGCCGCTCATAAAGATAGGAAGAGGTTCCAACAATGACATTCGTAGTGGGTGACAACTGTATCAAATGCAAACACACCGATTGTGTGGAAGTTTGCCCGGTAGACTGCTTCTATGAAGGCCCTAACTTTTTGGTTATCCATCCTGATGAGTGTATCGATTGCGCATTGTGCGAACCCGAATGCCCTGTGGACGCAATCTTCTCTGAGGATGAGCTTCCAGATGACCAGCAAGCCTTCCTAGAACTGAATGCCGAATTAGCTGAAGTGTGGCCAAACATCACCGAGAAAAAAGATGCGCCAGCCGACGCTGAAGAATGGGATGGTGTAGAAGGTAAACTGCAATACCTAGAGCGCTAATACGCTTTAGCAGTTACTTTTTAGCCTGAACGCAAAAAGCCGCTATTAGCGGCTTTTTTTATACCTACTTTAAAATACCAAGCCGTTGATGACTTGCCCCAACGCTAATACCACCTGTTTGTGCTATTGATTGGGGCAAATCCAGTTTGGGGCTAGTCTAATTTGGGGCTAAACCAGACTGGATATAAGAGCGACCAGCTATACGCCAGCCGCTTTGAAGGTTTCACTTACAATTGCTTGCGCTTCGGTAAGAATTTGTTGCAAATGCTCTTCGCCTTTGAAGCTTTCTGCATAAATTTTGTAGATTTCTTCAGTACCCGATGGGCGCGCGGCAAACCAGCCGTTTTCGGTACACACCTTCAAACCACCTATTGCCGCACCGTTGCCAGGCGCATGGGTAAGCTTTTGGGTAATAGGCTCGCCCGCTAAGCTCTGCGCGATAACGCTTTGCGCATTTAAGGCCTTTAGTACACTTTTTTGCGGCCCAGAAGCAGGTGCATCAATACGCGTATACACAGGTGCACCAAATTGCTCGGTTAGCTTTTGGTAATGTGCGGCTGGGTCCATACCGGTTACTGCAGTTATTTCTGCTGCAAGTAAGCCTAAAATAATACCGTCTTTATCTGTGCTCCACGCGCTGCCATCGCGGCGTAAAAAGGATGCCCCTGCACTTTCCTCACCACCAAAACCACAAGTGCCTTCGTATAAGCCATCAACAAACCATTTAAAGCCAACCGGCACTTCGGCAAGCTTGCGGCCAATAGACGCTGCTACGCGGTCGATCATGCTAGAGGATACAAGGGTTTTACCAACCACAAGGTCTGCTGACCACTGCGGGCGATGCGAGAACAAATATTGAATTGCTACCGCCAAGTAGTGGTTGGGGTTCATAAGCCCAGAGGGGGTAACAATACCATGGCGATCGTAATCTGGGTCGTTGCCTATGGCCACATCGAATTTATCTTTTAAACCAATTAAGCCCGCCATGGCATAAGGGGATGAGCAATCCATACGGATCTTGCCATCTTTATCTAAGGTCATGAACGAAAAGGTTGGGTCTACTTTGCGGCTTACCATTTCAATATTTAAGCCGTAGGTATTCGCAATAACATCCCAATAAGCAATACCGCTGCCCCCAAGGGGGTCTACACCTATGCGCACACCGGCTTTGGCGATGGCTTCCATATCAATGACTGAGCCCAAATCATCGACATAGGGCTGGATTAAATCGACCTCTTCCACCAATTCCGATTCGCACGCTGCGGTGTACTCTGTGCGCTTAACACCTGCTAGCTCTGCGGCGATAAGCTCGTTCGCGCGCTTTTGAATCCAATCGGTAATATCTGTATCGGCTGGGCCACCATTGGGGGGGTTGTATTTAAAGCCGCCATCTTGCGGTGGGTTATGCGACGGAGTAATTACAATACCATCGGCCAAATTACTTGTTAGCCCTTGGTTATGGGTAAGAATTGCGTGCGAAATAACTGGGGTAGGCGTATAGCCCCTACCTGCTTGCACTTTTAACGCCACGCCATTGGCCACCAGCACTTCTACTGCAGTAATAAACGCACTTTCTGATAATGCATGTGTATCTATCCCTACATACATTGGGCCTGTAATGCTTTTGCTTGCGCGGTACTCTGCTAACGCTTGGCAAATAGCAAGAATATGCGATTCGGTGAAAGTGCCATTAAACGATGAGCCCCTGTGCCCAGAAGTACCAAAGCTCACTAATGCTCCCTCTTGGGGCTTTTTAGTGTAGTACTCACTGATTAGACGCGGAATATTAATTAAATCACTGTCTATTACCGGTTTGCCTGCGCGCTCGTGTATGGCCATGTAAATTCCTTAGTCGCTTTTTTCTGCCATGATTGGCTTATTTTGCAGCTTTAATTATTGAGATGCTGATAGAGTTGGGTTTTTATACTGAATTTAAGCGCAAAATTTACGCCAAAGCAGTTTGCACGCAATCATACAAACGTTGTGTTAACTTTTACAGTATTGAGTGGGAATTTACACGTATTCGACAGTCATAAAAAAAGCCGCTGAATTGCGGCTTCTTTTATGGATTTAACATTGTAGTGTTAATTGAAGTTTACATAGCTCCAAACAACGATGCCGCATCCAAACCTTGTTTCTCTAATATGTCGCGCAAACGGCGTAGTGCTTCTACTTGAATTTGACGAACGCGTTCGCGCGTCAAACCAATTTCTTTGCCCACTTCTTCCAAGGTGCTGGTTTCGTGGCCGCGAAGCCCAAATCGACGTGCTACAACTTCGCGTTGTTTTTCGCTTAGCTCATCTAACCAACCATCCAAGCTTTGGCTAAGATCGCTTTCCTGCAACAGCTCTACAGGGTCCGATACATCTTGATCGGCTACGGTATCTACTACTGTTTTTTCCGAAGAAGGACCAATTGGCACATCCATGGAGGTTACGCGCTCATTCAATGCAAGCATGCGCTCTACATCTTCTAACGGTTTTTCTAACAGTGTTGCAATTTCTTCCGGTGATGGCTCGTGATCAAGCTTTTGAGAAAGCTCGCGGGCTGCACGCAGGTATACGTTAAGCTCTTTAACCACATGAATTGGCAAACGGATAGTGCGCGTTTGGTTCATAATGGCGCGCTCTATGGTCTGACGGATCCACCAAGTTGCGTAGGTAGAAAAGCGAAAGCCGCGCTCTGGGTCGAATTTTTCTACTGCACGAATTAAACCTAAGTTGCCTTCTTCAATTAAATCGAGAAGCGCAAGGCCGCGGTTTACGTAGCGGCGTGCAATTTTAACAACCAAACGCAGGTTACTTTCTATCATGCGCTTGCGGGATGCTTCGCAGCCTTTCAGGGCTTTACGAGCAAAAAATACTTCTTCTTCGGCACTCAATAGTGGCGAGAAGCCTATTTCATTTAGGTATAGCTGTGTCGCATCCAAGTTTTTCTGGTATGCATCTTCACTTTCTGCACTCGCGCGGGTAGCGGTTGCACGTTTCCGTGTCGGCGATTCAGGTTCCTTGGCACTTTCTACATCAAAAGTAATGCCCGTAGCAATTATGGATTCTTCTTCTTCAAAACGACTGATTTCGATTTCTTGAACTGCCATGACTGTAACCCCTGTGACCGTGTTTATAGTTGGGTATCCGAACTACCCTGCTTATTAGGTTGGTCAATACAAATCAATTTGACCCCCTCGTGTACTAAATGCTTGCTTACCCGCTGCGGTATGTTTTAGCGGTTAGAAGCGACTACCTCGTAAAACTCTATTTCGGCCGCCTCACAATTTCTTTAGTACTTTTTTCCTAGTTGACACATTTTTTTACTTCTTGGGGAGATAATTCAATGGATTAACCGGTTGACCGTCATAGCGCACTTCAAAATGAAGTTTGACACTGTCTGTTCCTGTAGAACCCATTTCGGCAATCTTTTGTCCTGCTGCCACAACGTCACCTTCTTTCACTAATAATCGACTGTTGTGGGCATAAGCACTTAAGTATTTGTCACTGTGTTTTACGATTAGTAACTTGCCGTAACCCCGCAGCCCATCGCCGGCGTAGACTACTTGCCCTGCTCCAGCTGCGAGTACAGAGTCCCCCAAATCACCTTTTAGATCAATACCCTTATGCAGCCCGCCATTGCTGTGAAAAGATGCAATTACGTCGCATTTGCAGGGCCATTGCCAACTACCACTCCACTTGGTTGTAGTTACTTCTGGCGGTTTTTTGACTGTCGATGATGTATTTCCTGATCGGCGGGGAGTGGAAACAACCGCCGGCACCTTCTTTTTCACTACGGCAGGCGGGTTCTTTTTTAGTACTTTAGGAGGAGGTGTAGTATTAGATATATTCAGATTAATTATTTGCCCGGGGTAAATAGTATAGCCCGAAGCTACGCCGTTAGCGGCCGCCAAGGATTTGTAATCTAAATCGTAGCGCCATGCGATGGAATAGAGAGTTTCACCCGGAGCAACAATATGAGTGTGTATTTTACGAGGAGGAGGCTGGGATACGTCGGTGACAGGTGCCCGATAAGGTGCACTGCTGCATCCTTGAAGAAGCAACAGAGCGATCAATATATTGATCAGCCATCTAACCTGCTCCACCACGTATCCCTTTTGCTAGTAAATGACGAGTTTCTTAACCAGTTCAATATTTAGGCAATTCTAGAACTTTTAGCAATTAATAGATCTAATTTATTAGAAATTAATATAATTTTAGTCTAAAAAAAATCGCTCGTTTTGGCTTTTTTTGCTGTCACACCCATGCTTTAGCATGGCATTTTTGCCACTTTTGGCTAGGAGGCCTTCATTTTCTTAGCTAAAAGCTCAATAAAAAGTACTAAAAACAAACCAATTATGGCACAAAATACAACCATCGCCCAAAGGCTAGTGTTACCTGTGGAAGCAGTATAAACATTAGGTAACACGTTACTTGATGAAATGGCGATTTGTTCGCCATGGCGATTAATAACAAATTCATTAACAACTTTCCAAGGCCAGGTTACATAAAGCGAACCAACCAAAAAGCCCAACAATGTAGCAAACGTTGTGCGCCGAAAGCGTGCAAGCAGCCAAGAGAGTATGCGCGAGAAAACCATTAAACCGCAGGCACAGCCCGCAGCAAACGCTCCAAGCGCGACAATATTGAACTCGTTAATCGCAGCAAGAAACACAGGGTAAAGACCAACCAACAACAAAATAAAGCTGCCAGAGATACCCGGCAAAATCATTGCGCATATAGCCACAAAACCACCGAGAAACAGTACCCAATTGTGCCCAGGCAAATGCGCAGGCTTTGCCATTGCAATGGCCACCACAAAGGCCACACCGCATAAAAAAGGCACTAAA
This sequence comes from Saccharophagus degradans 2-40, assembly GCF_000013665.1. Classification (NCBI taxonomy): domain Bacteria; kingdom Pseudomonadati; phylum Pseudomonadota; class Gammaproteobacteria; order Cellvibrionales; family Cellvibrionaceae; genus Saccharophagus; species Saccharophagus degradans. The sequence goes on along the minus strand of NC_007912.1, from coordinate 1,601,545 downwards.
TCCAGCCATTTCCAGTGGGTTTCGTGCCTATACAGCTGTACAACGGACGCGAGAATTAACCCAGAAAAGAAACCCCACACTAATAGCGGGTAATGCTCTAAACAGTAACCCACAATACCCGCAAAGGTTTTAATACTAAGTAAAACACCCACAAACAATGCGGCTAAAAAATTACCGTTAACGTGTTTCCAAGCAGCAGGTATACCTTGTTTAAATAGTACTACCACGGCCTCTGGGCCGATTTTTTTAAGAGAGCCTAACAGCTCGTCATATATCCCTGTAATAAAAGCAATAGTGCCACCCGACACCCCCGGCACCACATCTGCAGCCCCCATAGCCATGCCTTTTAAGGCAATTAAGGCGTAATCCTTTTTTGTGCGCTGCTCACTCATTTAACGTGTTACTCCAGATAGTAGTGGTACAAACTTAACAGGTTCTAATTTTTGGGTTATGAATTTGTCTTCTTCGCCATCCCTTATCACTAGGGTAAGCACCTGCTCATCAGCACCCACGGGGATAACCAGCACGCCATTGTGCGCCAATTGCTGTAGCAGACTTTTAGGAATATCGCGAGGTGCCGCGGCAGAAAGAATTGCATCGAAGGGCCCCTGCTCGGGCCAACCGAAGCCGCCATCCGCGTGCTTATAGGTGACATTATTTAGCCCTAGGTGCCTTAAGCGCTGTTTTGCTTTGTCCTGCAATGGCTTAATTCGTTCCACGCTCCACACATGTTCAACGGCTTGCGCCAAAATGCAGGTTTGGTAGCCAGAGCCAGTGCCTATTTCGAGCACGCGCTTGGGGTCGCCAGCGGCACCGAGCAATATTTCGGTCATTCGGGCAACAATGTAGGGCTGGGAAAGGGTTTGGCCGAAGCCTATAGGGAGGGACGCATCTTCATAAGCGCGGTGGGAAAGCGCTTCATCTAAGAATAAATGCCGTGGCGTATTGGCTATTAACTCCAACACAAACTGACTAGTTACCCCTTGCTCGAGCAAACGCTCGACCAAACGGTCACGAGTGCGTTTAGAGGTCATCCCCACGCCTTCTAGTTTTAATCGATCCACTTCACCCTCTCGACAAAGCAAATGGGCTAGCGACTTCTGCTAAGCGCTAGCGTCCATTGATAAAGCGCGGCTAGTATAAGCACAAGCCGCGCGGCAGTTAAACAAAACCGCCGAACTATACCACAAGTTGGCGTGTTTTTAGGCTGCAGGAGGGGCGTATTGTTCTGCTGAAACGTTATTCAATAGCAATACATCACGCAACAGCGATGTTGCATATAGCCCAGGGGCCAACGACAAGCTAAGTACCAAGGCATTGTCTTGCCACTGCCACGAGAATGAACGAGGCTTAAGCACTAAATCTCTGCGCTCTTGGCTTAAACCGTTGTGCTCGAGCTTATCTCGCCATAGGTCCAAGTGGGCCAGTACTTCGTTTTCTAGCTCTAGCAATGCATCGGTCGATTTAGGTCGGCCGCGGCCCCATAGTGGGCCAGTTGGTACTTCTGCGGGGTCGCCGTCCATCGGCGCTAGCCAATTGTCTTGCTTTATTCGCTCGCTAAGCACTAGGTTAAACAGGTAGGAGCGTGCAGCAGATAAAATAATACCCTGCATGTTTTTGTTGCGAATGGGGTCTTCACCACTAAACCACGCCTGCGCACGCGCAAGGTTACCGCCATCAATACCAAAACGCTGCTCACCGAAATAATTGGGGGCACCGTTGGCCGCTACAGTTTGCAATCGCGCTTCTAGGTCATCACTTTGGCTAATATCGCGCAAAGTAATAACAAAATCGTTACATAAATGCTGACCGCGGCGCAATTTGGCGCTGTGCCGCCCTTGCTGTAATACTTCCACATTGAGCTGCGTTTTTTCGATAAAGTCAGCCCAGTCGATATCAATATTTTTACCCGGCAATTGCACGCTAAACCACTGGGTAGTTACAGCGTGACGATCCTTCAGGCCGCTAAAGCCAACCGCAACCGGCTTAACCCCCAAGTAGCGCGCCAGTTGTTTAGCAACGTATTGCGTGTTTTCGCCTGTTTTTTTAATTTGAACATATAGGTGTTCACCTTCACCGCTAAATTCAAAGCCTAGCTGCTCATCTACAATAAAATCCTCCGCTAATTGGCGGAAGGTGGCAGTCTGGGTGGGCTGCCCTTGGGCGTAGGCAAAATCTAAATTAAAACTCATTAAATTGTATTCTCTATAGCACTAGCCAATTGGCTAGAACGGTGCGGATGAAAGTGCTTTAAGTATATTTGTACAAAGCTATTTAATTAGTACGGTTGCAAGTGCGGTGATACCTTCTTTACGTCCATTAAAGCCGAGTTGCTCTGTGGTGGTGGCTTTAACGTTAATATTATCTATGTGGGTATCTAAGTCTTCTGCAATTTTTGCGCGCATATCACTAATATGCGGTGCCATTTTAGGCGCTTGTGCCACAATGGTCATATCGGCATTTACCAAACTATAGCCTTTGGCTTTTAGTTTGCTATAAACCATGCGCAGCAAAGTGCGACTGCATGCATTTTTATAGGCGCTATCGGTATCGGGGAAGTGCTTGCCAATATCCCCCAAGGCCGCTGCACCAAGCAAAGCATCGCAAAGTGCGTGTAGCAATACATCGCCATCGGAGTGCGCCACTAAACCGCGCTCGTAGGGTATAACTACACCACCTATTACTATTTTATCGCCATCCCCAAAGGCGTGAACGTCAACCCCCTGACCTATGCGCATATCTAAGTACCCTGTTTTAACTGATTCGCTAAAATTGCTTCTGCTACCAGCATATCTTCTGGCAGCGTTATTTTAATATTGTCTTTACCGTCGGCAACTAATAATACCTGCCCACCGGTTTGCTCAATTGCAGATGCCTCATCGGTTACCTCTAGCCCCGCTTGCTCGCAGTGGTTTAGCGCATTGAGTAGGCAGTGCAATTCAAAATACTGCGGCGTGTGTGCTAGCCATAACAAAGAGCGATCTACTGTTGCCTGCACTGCAGGCGCCTCGCCCTGTTCAACCGCACGTTTTACGGTATCTGCCACGGGCGCTGCCAATATTCCACCTTGGTTCGCCTGCTCACAGCTCGCCACAAGTGTTTCTATATTTTTTACATTTACACAGGGGCGTGCCGCATCGTGAACCAACACTTTTACTTCTTGGTCTTGGCCTGTGTTATTGGCAGTGTTATTGGCTATTTGTTTTGCTATATAGCTCAACCCATTTTTAACCGATTGCGCACGGCTAGCGCCGCCATTCACCACATGCAGGTTGGGAATGCTATTGCAGTTAAGGGTGGGCCAGTATTGGTCGTTTGCGTCTAGCACTAAAACGATGCCGCTTAGGTTTTCTACCTGACTTATTTTGTGAAGGGTATGCTCTAAAATGGTTTTGCCACACAGCAATAAATATTGCTTAGGGATACCAACCCCCATACGAGCACCAATGCCCGATGCGGGAATAACAGCCCAAAGCTGACGATGTTGCGAAATTGTATTTTGCTTTGGCGCGATCAAAGAAATATCTCTAGTGTAAGCTGCATTAAATTAAATAGGTTAGCGCGGGTATCACACGGCTTGCGACGAATTAAAGCACGATCATTTTTTATTTTTTTTCGTGTCTTTGTCTGTTTCGTCCACAATCATAAAAAATGTTTCGCCTTCTTTTATCATGCCCATGTCGTTGCGGGCTCTTTCTTCTATAGCATCTTTGCCTTGCTTCAATGCATCCACTTCGGCTGCTAGTAATCTGTTGCGTTCACGCAGGCGCGCGTTTTCTTCTTTCTGCTTGGCAATTTCTCTATTTAAACTCACCACGCTGGCAATACTACCCTCGCCCATCCACAGCCTATACTGGAGAGCTAAAAGCGCAACAACTAAAATAATGGCGAGCCACTTCATGAACAAACCTACCAAAAACTTACATAACAGCGCGATGCAAACAACCAGTTAGCCTGCGCCAACACACCTAAAACAAGCAGAAGCATAGCATTTTTAAGGCATGGTAAAACAAAAAAGCCGGCAATCAAGCGTTAACTTAAATTGCCGGCTTTTTATTACCTAGCCATAAATGGCATGGGCGCAATTATTTGAATTCAGCGCGGCCACGGTAAGGAGCTTTTTCACCCAATTCAGCTTCAATGCGCAACAAACGGTTGTATTTAGCAACACGGTCTGAACGAGACAAAGAACCTGTTTTAATTTGGCCCGCTGCAGTAGCCACGGCCAAATCAGCAATAGTGGTATCTTCGGTTTCGCCAGAACGGTGAGAAATAACTGCGGTGTAGCCAGCTTCTTGCGCCATTTTGATTGCGTCTAATGTTTCAGACAAAGAACCAATTTGGTTGAACTTGATAAGAATCGAGTTAGCAATGCTCTTATCAATGCCTTCTTTCAAAATTTTGGTGTTGGTAACGAACAAGTCATCACCCACTAACTGACAAGTGCTACCGATTTTCTCGGTAAGAACTTTCCAACCGTCCCAATCGCTCTCGTCCATACCGTCTTCGATAGACAAAATTGGGTACTTAGAAGCAAGTTCTGCAAGGTAATCGGCGAACTCTTCTGGAGAGAATTTTTTACCTTCGCCAGACATGTCGTATACGCCATCTTTGTAGAATTCAGATGATGCACAATCCAAGGCCAAGGTAATTTCTTCGCCCAACTTGTAACCAGCAGCTGCAACAGCTTCGGCAATGGCTTCAAGAGCGGCTTCGTTAGAAGGAAGGTTAGGAGCGAAACCACCTTCATCACCCACTGCAGTGTTTAAGCCGCGGCCAGCCAATACTTTTTTCAAGCTGTGGAATACTTCAGCACCCATGCGCAATGCTTCGGTGAAGTTTGGCGCAGATACAGGCTGAATCATGAATTCTTGAATATCAACGTTGTTATCGGCGTGCTCACCACCGTTGATGATGTTCATCATTGGCACAGGCATGGTGTATTTGCCTGGCGTGCCGTTAATGTCGGCAATGTGTGCGTACAAAGGAATACCTTTGTCTTGTGCAGCAGCTTTTGCAGCAGCCAAAGACACTGCCAAAATTGCGTTCGCACCCAAGTTAGCTTTGTTTTCGGTACCATCTGCTTTAAGCATAATGTCGTCCAACTCGCGCTGAGCGGCTACATCTTTGCCAACCAATAATGGCTTGATGGTTTCGTTGATGTTAGCAACGGCTTTTAATACGCCTTTGCCCAAGTAACGGCTTTTATCGCCATCGCGCAATTCCAACGCTTCACGCGAACCTGTAGATGCACCTGATGGAGCACAGGCAGTGCCTACAACACCAGATTCCAATACTACTTCCGCCATAACCGTTGGGTTACCACGTGAATCCATTACTTCAAAACCAATAACGTTAGCTATCTTGCTCATAACGATCTCTTTCCTACTTTACTTTAACTAAAAAGGGTTCTAGCGAATGTCTAAAGGGGGTAAGCCTTTAATTACATCATCCACTGTTTTCATTTGTGTTAAAAATGCTTCGAGTTGCTCTAGCGGCAACGCACTTGGGCCATCGCATTTGGCCTCTGCTGGGTTGGGGTGAGCCTCTAAAAACAAACCAGCTATGCCTACAGCTATACCTGCACGACCTAGCTCTGCGGTTTGATGGCGGCGCCCACCTGAAGCTGCACCTAAAGGATCGCGGCACTGTAACGAGTGAGTCACGTCAAAAATAACCGGCAAACCGCCGCTTACTTCTTTCATTGTGCGAAAGCCCAGCATATCTACAACAAGGTTGTCGTAGCCCATGCATGCGCCGCGCTCACATAAAATAACTTTCTCGTTACCGCTTTCCGCAAATTTTTCTACTATGTTTTTCATTTGACCAGGGCTTAAAAACTGTGGTTTTTTTACATTAATTACCGCATTTGTTGCCGCCATGGCTTTTACTAAATCTGTTTGACGCGCTAAGAATGCAGGCAGTTGTATAACATCTACCACTTCGGCAACCGGGGCAGCCTGATCACATTCGTGCACATCGGTAATAATAGGTACACCAAACTCATCTTTAACCGCTTGAAAAATTCGCAAGCCCTCTTCCATCCCTGGGCCGCGATAGCTGTTAATAGAAGAGCGGTTGGCCTTATCGAAAGACGCTTTAAATACGTAGGGAATACCCAACTTTTGGGTAACGTTTACGTAAGCCTCTGCGGTGCGCAATGCCAAGTCTTTCGACTCTAATACGTTCATACCGCCAAAGAGTGTAAACGGCTTATTGTTAGCAACGTCTATGTTGCCTACTTTAATAATTTTATCTTGCATAGTAGCGTCTTGTATTAGTAGCGTCTTGTATTAATAGCTTCTTAGTATCACCCCCACCCAGGTGGAGGTGTAGATACATTTATTTAGCGCGTTCGTTCTGCTCTACAGCAGCTTGAATATAGCTAGTAAACAGCGGGTGACCATCGCGCGGCGTAGAGGTGAACTCTGGGTGGAACTGACAAGCCACAAACCAAGGATGATCTGGCACTTCCACAACTTCTACCAATGTGTCGTCGGATGACCAGCCACCAATACGCAAACCACCTTGACGCAACTGGTCCAAGAACCGGTTGTTTACTTCAAAGCGGTGACGGTGACGCTCGATAATATTGGCTTTGCCGTAAATTTCACGAATTCGGCTGTTTTCTTCTAGGTGGCACTCCTGTGCCCCCAAGCGCATGGTACCGCCCAAATCAGAACTTTCATCGCGCGTTTCTACTTTACCTTCTTCGTTTATCCACTCGGTGATAAGACCAATAACAGGGAAAGGAGACTTGCGATCAAACTCAGTACTGTTGGCGCCATCGAGTTTTAATACGTTGCGCGCAAATTCGATAACCGCGGTTTGCATACCCAAACAAATGCCCAAGTATGGCACTTTGTTTTCACGCGCATAGCGCACGGCCATTAATTTGCCTTCTAAACCGCGCTCACCAAAACCGCCAGGCACTAATATCGCGTCGGCATCTTCTAGAATGCTTACGCCTTGAGTTTCTACATCTTCTGCATTGATGTAGTTAATCTTAACTTTGGTTAAGGTGTGTAAGCCTGCATGCAACAGCGCTTCGTTAAGCGACTTATAGGCATCGAGCAGATCCATATACTTGCCTACCATTGCAATGGTAACGGCATGCTCTGGGTTTTGCTCACGGCGTACAACTTCATCCCATTCTGCCAAATCTGTTTCTGCGGCTTCTAGGCCAAATTTATCTAATACGATTTGGTCTAGGTTATAGCTTTGTAACAAGCGAGGAATGAGGTAGATGCTTTTCGCATCTGGTAGCGGTACAACTGCGCGCTCTTCTACGTTGGTAAACAAAGAAATTTTACGGCGTGAATCTACGTCTATTTCTTTCTCTGAGCGGCACAATAAAATGTCTGGCTGTAAGCCTATAGAACGCAACTCTTTTACCGAGTGCTGGGTAGGCTTAGTTTTGGTTTCGCCTGCTGTAGCAATATAGGGCACAAGCGTAAGGTGCATAAGCAATGCGCGCTGGTTGCCTAGCTCCACTTTAAGCTGACGCACAGCTTCTAAGAACGGCTGGGATTCAATATCACCCACGGTGCCGCCAATCTCTACTAGCGCAATATCTACACCGTCGCCGCCAGCTAAGATGCGGCGCTTAATCTCATCGGTAATATGGGGAATAACCTGAACAGTTCCACCAAGGTAGTCACCGCGGCGCTCTTTGCGCAATACGGTTTCGTACACGCGCCCGGTGGTGAAGTTGTTGCGCTTGGTCATACGGGTGCGAATGAAGCGCTCATAGTGACCAAGATCCAAATCGGTTTCTGCGCCGTCATCGGTAACAAAAACTTCCCCGTGCTGGAAAGGGCTCATGGTGCCCGGGTCTACGTTGATATATGGATCAAGCTTGAGGATGGTCACTTTAAGGCCGCGGGCCTCAAGTACTGCAGCGAGTGACGCCGAGGCAATTCCTTTACCCAATGACGAAACAACACCACCCGTTACGAAAATAAAACGCGTCATGTAAACCCTTGTGATCTGTGACTAATTGATCTTGAACAGTGATCTGTTGAATTGTGCCCAGCCAATGCTCTGCCGAAATCCGGCTGGGCCGGAAGGTGGGGGACTCGAAAAGGAGAAAAATCGACCTTTGAATACCGCCCTTAAGATGGGGCGCCAGATTACCAGAAAAGCCTTTCTTTCTCAATTAAGGATTGGGTATATTTTAGGTTTGTTTAACCTCTATAGCTCCTCGCCCTGAGCAGCTATAGCCGCAGACAGCTACTGATAAACCACATCTTGGTAGCTTGGCGCCAATTTGGCCAGCAGCTTGTTTTGGGTTGCCGTAGGGATCTGCAGCGTTTCCATGGCTTGCATGAGGTTTTCAACAAGCGCGTTAAACTCTGTTGCAGTGTAATTGTAGCCAGAGTGAATAGTTTTGATGCTGTCACCACCATACACACAGCCACCATCGGTAATGCTACACAGGTAGGTATCTAACCCTGTTTTAAACTTGCCTATATTCACCCCGCGGAACCTAGGGGCTATGCGATTATCTGCGGCCATATTAATTAGCAATTGCCTAGTAAGCGCAGAAACTCCATCTTGCCCACCCAACTGCTTATAAAGAGTCTGGTTTTGCCCCTGCAAACTACTGCACCCCAGTAACAATAGGGTTGCAATCATTCCAATAGATACGGTTCTAATCGCGCTAAACATGATTACAAGCTCCCCTGGAAAGATAAATACCAGCCGGTTTGCTTGGGCAAGGTGGCAACCTCCCCAAGATCTACCGCACCGGCTACCACCGCGAGCCGCTTATTGGGAAACCAAGCTACGAACGCTGTTTGCCAGTCATCTTCTGCAGCAAAACTTAGGTTATCTGGCTTTTGCTTGTACTCTGCGCCAATCAAAAGGTGTTTATTTAAAAATATGCCGGCGGATAGCTCCACTTGCAGCTGGTGCTCGCTGTTTTTATCTCCACCAAAGCCTACCAGCCCAGTCTGATTAGCCTTAGTCGCCCGCAAAGTACCGTTAAGTAATAGGTTATACCCCTCCAGCCCGCCCAAATACACTTTAGAGGCACTGGCGTATATATCTAAGCCACTGTCTTCTTTGGCCCCTGCTGCCGATGGAATAAAAAAGTCCAAATTGGTCTTGTGCTGCAACCCTACGCTAATTTGAGGTATAGACGTATAAAGCACATCACCGGCAACTCTTACTTTTATACCCACTATACGCTGCGCTATTGTGGTGTCGTCCACCCCCAGCGCGCCAGACAAGGTTTCATGTTGTAGCGTCTGCTGAGCCAACGAAAACTCCACCCTGTTAGCATAACTCCAGCTTGCCCCCAGTACCGTAAGCGCGTAGTCGGACGTGGCAACTTTACTAGCAAACACGGCACCTCCATGCTCTTCGTTACTACCGTAGCCAGAAAGCACCGCCATGGGCACAATGCCACCACCAGCGGCACCTTCAATCGTACTAACGGCACCGGTTGCAATAACCCGGCTACCAGGGCGATCGGCTTGCGTATTGGCAGCCAAACAAGCTGCCACACAGAAAGTAAACACGGCACGCTGTATACTATTATTCATTCGCACTCCATGAGTGAACATTCGCAATATAATTTTTAACCCAAAGCGAAAACTCAGGTAATGGCGCGGGCTTACTATAAAAATACCCCTGCAAAGTATCGCACCCGTAAGACCGTAATATGGCACCACTAGCCTCGTTCTCCACACCCTCGGCAGTTACGCTTAACCCCAAACTGTGGCCCAACTCAATTGTAGATTGCACAATAAATTGGTCGTCTTTGTTTTGATCTAATTGCAATACAAACGACTTATCTATTTTTAATTCCGACACCGGCAGCTGCTTAAGCTGAGACAAAGACGAATAACCAGTACCATAATCATCTACCGACAGAGCGCACCCCAAACGATTAAAGCGGTGTAAATTTGCAAGGCTGTGTTCTGCATCGCGCATTAGAGCGCTTTCGGTAACCTCTAAGCACAGCTTAGCTGCAGCAATATTATGTTCTTGTAGAAGCGATGCGACATAATCTGGCAATTCGTCTTCTAATAAATCCAATGCAGATAAATTTACAGACACTTCAATATCAATGCCCTGCTCGCGCAGCTCAACCATATTGGTTAAGGCTCGGCTCAACACCCAGCGCGTTAATGCGCCAACTTGGCCAGCATTTTCTAAAAGTTGAATAAGGGTTTCTGGGTTAATAAAGCCAAGCTCTGGATGTATCCAGCGAATAAGCGCTTCTGCACACACTTTTGCTTTATCTTTTGCTCCCACCTTAGGTTGATAGTAAACAGCCAACTGCCCAGCTTCGAGCGCACTATTAAACTCGCCAAGTATGCGCAAGTTTTTCAAATGTGCTTCATCCCAGCCCTGCTGGTACTCGGCAATAAAAACATCCGTTTGCTGCGCATGCTTAAGCGCAAGGTTTGCTCTTCTTAATAACAGCTCGGGCGAATCCCCTGCTTGAGGGTAGATACAATAACCAATATTTAAATCGATACGCATGGGTGCGCCTTCGATTAAAAAGCTCTCATCGAAATTGCGCTGCAACTGTTCTTGCACACTCAGCATCTCACTCTCGGCACCAAGTGAAATTAACAGTAAAAACTCGTCACTACCCATGCGAATAACAACGCTTTGCGTTGGTAGTATTTGCTGAAAGCGCGTACCAACCTGACGCAACACTTCATCCCCTGCTGCCGAGCTAAACGTATCGTTAATTTGGGTAAATTTATTAACATCTACCGCCAGCACGGCCAGCGATGCATTACTAGCCTGGGCAACCGAAAGTAAACGCGACAACTGCGGCAAAACCTGAGAGCGGTTCTCCAACCCCGTTAAGCTATCGTGCTGCAATTGATACACAATTTTTTTCTCGCGCTCGGCGATAGCGTGCTGCATTGTATTGAAGGCGTCTGCCAATTCGCCAAATTCGTCATTAGAATGAACAACAACTCTGCGTCCATATAACCCATCAGCCATATCGCGCGCGGCATCTGCCAAAACCTGAATAGGTTTGGTTGCACTTCTAGCAACAAGCAAAGAGAGTAACGTAGCAAAAAACACAAACGAGATAGTAAGCCCAAACAGCTGTGTATCGAGCACCGAAAATGGCTGCATGGCACTACTTATAGGAATTTGTAACGATGCAACAATCTTGTGTGGTTCGGCGCTAAGCTGGACAGTATTGCCCAACATATGTTCTGTCTGCCAAATTGTGCCCGCCGTGTTAATAGCCATGTCGCGACTGGCCAATAAACTAACCTGCTCTTGCTCACTTAAAGTACCATTCAGATACAAAAGTGATTCCGGCAATACATGAACAAAAGATACTTCTAAATTAGTTAAGTGCTTTAAATATACGCTTAAGCTCTGATCAATTTCAAAACCAACCCCTGCGGTACCCACATATTCGGGAGCGAAAATTGGCGCCAGCATAAACTGGTAAAGCCGCCCTTCAACTAAAATGAGCGCATAGCCATTTTTATCGATCAGCGTAGAAAATAATTCACTGTCTGCATTTGGAATTAACGCACTACCGGCAATGACTTTTCCTTCGCCATCCAACACAACGGCAAGGTCCGCGTGGATACGTGCCATGTGGTTTTGCAATGCAGATTCAATTGTTGCAGGGTGGCCAATTGCAACGGCCTCACGCAAACCAAAATCTTCAACCATTACGCCAACAGCCAATGCGAGTAGACGGGCGCGGTTATTCATTAACTGACTAAATAAATCACCGCCCCGGCGCAAGTCTTCCCGCGCTTGCTCGGTAACAGCATCGCGAATGACTGTTCGTGCAGAGGTGTAAGAAACGGCTTCTAACACCACCACGATGCCGACAACAAATAACAACAATTTGAATCTATAGCTAAGGTTAAGCATAGCGTTGACTCTTAGCCAGCATATTACTTAAACAACGCATCGAGTTCGGAGATAGGCTTTGCCTTGCGCGGGTCGGGTGTTAACCCGCCCAAGTCGACGCTTAACCCATTTTTAAGTTGCGCCGCGGTCACGCTTTGCTGCCACACATTTTTGCTGCGCGGGTGCTCCACCTGCACAACCCATTCACTCGCATCGTCGGTTTTTATAGCTGCTAAGCCATCTTCACCGGTAACAGCAAAAAATGGCGTGTCTACAACAAATATGTACCCCAACATGGAATCGTGGATGTTACAACCGAGCACCACCTTGCCTGCTGTATCGAATTTTATGGGGTCGGCAGTTGTGCCGTGATATAGCCTTAGCTCAAACCGCTTTGCAGGAGAAAACGAATAAACATGATGGCGAACATCATCACTATTTGGAAAGGACACCAAGGTACCAGTTTGCACAGCAATGACATTGGGCGAGAATTGCAGGTTGCGCTGATCCATTGCTGCTGCAACAGGTGCAGGTGTTGGCTGCACCGCAGAGCTAGCTGCAGCTCTATCTGCAGAACGCACGCTAACCACTGCATCTTGTAATGGCGCAGTATTAGAGGTTACATGAACCTTTAAAACCGCCCCGTGAACGCCTGCAGCAACCAATACGCACAGCACAAGCGCAAGGCAGCGCCCCGCTCTGTACAGCGACGTAGAAAAAAGAGTTAAATTGTTTTTTACCATGCAGTAAGCATAGTAGGGAAAGGCGTAATTCGCTAAATAGGAATATCTACAACCATTGCCTCTGCCAGCGCGGCAGCTTCGATTGGCGAGTAAAGCCTCGCTACCAGCTTTAGGGCGAACTCAATTGCGGTGCCGGGCCCTTGGCTCGTAATAAGCCAGCCTGCATCTACCACGCGCGCGCTAGATACCGTGGTGTGATGCGCCAATTCTGCCTGAAAGCTGGGGTGACACGTTGCTTCGGCCCCCTCTAACAAACCGTTGCGACCCAACACTACTGCCGGAGCCGCACAAATAGCCGCAATAATATTTCCCGCCGCTTTTGTGTTCTTTATAAGTGTTACTACCTCTGCAGATAAGCCAAGGTATTCCGCCCCAGGCATACCACCGGGCAACACAAGGGCATCCCATTGGGTATCAAATAGATGCGGCCTTAGAATTGTATCGGCCACTATTTTCACCCCACGGGAGGCTGCAATAGTCGCCATTTGCGGCATTACCGACGCAACAGTTACTTTCGCCCCTACACGGCGCAATACATCCACCACCGTTACGGCTTCTATTTCTTCTGTACCATCAGCTACTAGAACAAGAACTTGTTTCATAGGTTTATTTGCACCGTAGGTTTTGATTTAGCTTAATTACTGTATGAGCTTGTTCATTTATGTAGGCCTAGTAGCTTGTGCTTTATAGCCTCATTCAAAATAGCCCCATTCAAAATGCCCTTCTACCCCCTTACCTGTTTCGGTTTCGCACAACCACAAGTCCCCCACGGCAATAAGGTTACCTTGATAGTAAATAAGCGGCACCTTAGCCCTAAGCCAGGGTTCCAGACCGTATTCCTGCAATAGTTTTTTGAGGGTTTGCGAATGCCCTCGCCCCACGGGCTTGCAGCGCTCCCCCCCTTGACGGTAAGCCACCTCAAAAACCGGCATGTTGTCGCTTGCAGCAGTAAACCGCAGCTCACTACCATCTGCGGCATGCAGTGGCTCAATAGGGTTCCAAGTATGTGGCGCGCAATCCGTTTCGATTGCAGTGCGCGGCAAACAGTACAGCCGTTGCTGAAAACGACACAAGCTGTAATCACCAATATTCAATAGCGGTGCTGCATCGTCTTTTGCAGCGATTATTTTATGCAGCTCAACCATGCGCGCAGTGTCTGGTAATTTGTAACCTAAGCTTGCAAGCCAGCTGCGTAAAATATGGCTGGTACGCTCTGTCGAGAACGCCCGCATCGGGTTTAACGCAATACTGCAGCCTAGTCGCTCTTGCCTGCTTTCGCAGAGTGCTAGATCAGCGGCGGCATATTCTTGCAATAAATCTTCTGCTGCCTGTAAGTGTTGCACAGTAGTTTCTACGTTTTTTTCAACTTGCGGCCAACGCGCCTTAAGTTGCGGTACAAAGGTTTGACGCAATAGGTTTCTGTCGTAATGCGTATCTAAGTTACTCTCGTCTTCTATCCAAGTTAACCCCTGTTGCAGGGCATATTCGTGCAATGATTGCCGACTAATATTTAGCAGTGGCCGTACAAGTATTGCCTGACTGAGCGAGCGTGTGCGCCGCATTGCCCCCAAGCCGCGCAAACCAGCCCCGCGCATTAAACGCAAAAAAAACGTTTCTATTTGATCGTCGCGGTGATGCCCCGTAAGCAATACATCGCTGGGTGCGAGTAAATTCTCTATCGCGTTATAGCGCGCTACACGCGCCGCCTCTTCTATACCGCGACCTTCAGCCGATACAATCACTTTAACCGCCGTGAAAGCAATTTCGCGCTGCGATGCAAACACACTGCACTGGCGCTGCCAATTATCTGCATTAATAGATAAGCCATGATTAACATGTACCGCATGGCATTTAACCCCCAAAACAGATAGGGCATGCAGCAGCACGGTAGAATCGAGTCCACCACTGAACGCCACCCACACGCACGCTTGCGGCGAAAGCGCAGTTATTTGGGCAGAAATTTCGCGTTCTATTTCGTTCATAGATAAACTAGGGTGTTTAAGTAAATATTTGGGACAACAGCGTAAGCATACCTTACCGCAAAAAGCCTTGAGTAAACCCCAACGCCTTTTAATAAATAGTCATTTATCAACAAATACGACAGAAAAAGGCACATATTCTAACAGGATGCACAAAACGATATGGCAAATAAAATAACCAAGCCGTTTGGCTGCTGGAACTCGCCTATTAGCGCAGAAATAGTAGCGGGTAAAAACCCTAAAATATCCGAGCCGTCAATTCAGCGTGGCCCCACAGGGGAATACCATTATTTTTGGCTGCAATCGTGCCCAGAAGAAAAGGGCCGCACCACCATCATGATGATGCAGGGCGACAGCCCAATTAACCTGTTACCACGGCCATTAAGTGCTGCCAGCAAGGTACATGAATACGGTGGCGGCAGCTACTGTGTTGCGGGTAATACGGTTTATTTTGTATTGGCGGACGACCAACGCATTTATTGCATTGACTGGACTCAACCCAGCAGCGAACCTCACGCACTAACAGAGGCCACCGATGCCAATAAACGCTACGCAGATTTAACCTACTGCGAACACAGCCAATTATTATTTGCCGTTTGCGAAGAGCATACCCCCACAAGCCCGCACGCCGAACCACACAATTATTTGCTGGCAATTAACCCCGCCACCAAAACAACACGCATACTCCACCGAGGGGAAGATTTTTATAGCAACCCCCGCCCGTCGCCCTGCGGCACAAAACTGTGCTGGATAAGCTGGAACCACTCAGCCATGCCGTGGAACAACACACAACTTTGGTTAGCTGATATAGAAGATAACGGCACGCTTGCTAACGCGCACATTATTAAAGGCGCAAATAAAGACCAAAGCTTATTTCAGCCAATGTGGCACCCAACAGGCGAACTCTTTTGCGTAAGCGACAAAAGCAATTGGTGGAACATATACCGCTGCCCTAGCAGCGCGCTTGGCCAAAACACAAGCGATGACGACTGGCTTGCGGTCACCAACCTAGAAGCCGAGTTCGCCACCCCGCAGTGGGTATTTGGTATGAAAACCTACGGCTTATTAGACGATAACACACTATTTAGCTGCTACAGCGCTAACGGCAAGTGGTACACCGCAACTGTTGAAAACTGCTTAAGCTCATCCCCTAGTGTGCAGCCCGTAGACCCCATAAACGAACAACTTAGCGAATGTGAAGGCGTAGTATGCGCCGCAAATCAAGCGGTATTTATTGGCGCCAATGCCGCCAGCTTACCCAGCATATACCGTTGGGATAATACACAAACCACCTTTACAACAATTCACGCAAACGCATTACCCGTGCACAGCGAAAATATATCGCACCCACAGCCCTTTAGTTTTGCGGTGTCAAGCGAGATGCAAACCTCACAAATCGGCCACGGCTTTTACTATGCCCCAACTAACCAAACCTATTGCGGCCCAACTGACGCCACAAGCGACGAGCGCCCGCCTGTAATAGTGTTGTGCCACGGCGGCCCTACCGGCGCCACATCCACTAGCTTTAACCCTAAAATTCAATACTGGACATCGCGCGGCTTTGCCGTAATGGATATAAATTACCGCGGCAGCACTGGTTACGGCAGAGAATACCGCGAAAGCTTGCATAAAAATTGGGGGGTATACGATGTAGATGATATGTGCGCAGCAACCCAATACGCCATAGATAAAGGCTGGGCCGCCCCCAGCAAGGCAATAATAAAAGGTAGCAGCGCAGGCGGCTACACGGTGCTAGCGGCGCTAACCTTTAAGAATATTTTTAATGCGGGGGTTAGCTTATACGGCATTGGCGACTTAGAAACCCTTGCCTGCGACACTCATAAATTTGAAGCGCGCTACCTCGATACGTTAATAGGCCCCTACCCCGAACAAAAACAGCTTTATATCGACCGCTCGCCCATTCACTACGCAGAAAAAATCACCTGCCCCGTTTTAGTCTTTCAAGGCATGCAAGATAAAGTAGTGCCTCCCAACCAAGCGCAAAACATGGTAGAAAAAGTACGCGCCAACGGCGTAAAAGTCACCTATAAAACCTTTGAAAATGAGGGGCATGGTTTTAGGGATGGCAACAACATTCGTACAATGCTAGAAACTGAGCTAGCTTTTTACCAAACCACTTTTAACCTAAATGGCAATTAAACGCGACAACCACGTAAATAAAAAAACCAACTAAGATACGGGCCGAAGTTACGGCTCGTATCTTATGGCATTAATATACCAAGTTGTTTTGCCGGCCTCGGTTCGCACCACGGCTTCGTCGTCGACCTCTTTTTTTAACAGCGCGCGGGCCATAGGTGCATCAATAGAAATATAATTTTTTCTATTGAAAATTTCATCGTACCCAACAATTCGAAAAGTAAGTACTTCACCCTCGTCATTTTCGACTTCTACCCATGCCCCAAAAAACACCTTCCCCTCTTGGTCTGGGTGATACTCCACTACTTTTAAGTTTTCTATGCACTTGCGCAAATAGCGCACTCGGCGGTCTATTTCGCGCAGACGCTTTTTATTGTATTGATAATCGGCATTCTCACTGCGATCGCCAAGCGAGGCTGCCCAAGATACTTTTTTAGTAACCTCTGGGCGCTCCACTCGCCAAAGCTCATCTAACTCGGCTTTTAAATCTTTTAAACCCTGCGGGGTAATTAGCGGTGTTCTCAATTTAACAATCCAGAAAGGTTTATTTTAGGCGGCGTATAATGCCATATTTGGGTAAGAATGAGCTACACAAAGCGGTAGGGTATTACAGAAGAAAACGAGCAGAAAAAACTAAGCGTCGCCCAAATGGTTGAGTATACCCGCCTCGAAGCAGGCTTTTAAACTAATGCCACAACTACCATCGCGCAGCATGTAACGTATAAAATATTGACGACTAAGCTCACCCGTCACGGTCAAAGCAAGGTCAACTAAACGGTGGTTGCACTCTTTTTTATTTTCGTCGCGCATTAATAAAACAAGTGGAAGGTGGCGGTAGTTTAAGTTGGTTTCCAACACTAACCCTACACAGCCATTCACCAACTCCACCACGCTACCTGGCGGGTACAAACCTATTGTTTGAATAAACGCCAGAGCAAGATTTTCGTCAAACTGCTGCCCCCGCACCTCGTAAATAATGTTAAGTGCCTGTGACGATGGCCGCGCTTTTTGGTACACGCGATCGGCGGTCATGGCATCGTATGCATCTACAATAGAAATAATTTTAGTAAACAGCGATGTATCAACACTGCTTAGCCCTCGCGGGTAACCTTTGCCGTCTGGGCGCTCGTGATGGGAATAAGCCACCTCAATTGCGCCTTCATACATGTCGCGCTTTTCCATCAAAATATTGCGGCCGTGAGTTGCATGGGCCTGCATCATTTTCATTTCTTTATCGGTGAGTTTACTCGGCTTATTTAATACGGCTTCGGGTATTTTTGTTTTACCCACATCGTGTAAAAAACCACACAAGCCAAGGTTTATCAATTGCGGTTTACGCAACCCCAACTTACGGCCAAATACAGTGGCGAGAATACATACATTTAACGAGTGCTCTGCAGTGTAGGCATCTTCATCGCGCATGCGCGTCATCCACATTAACGCATCGGGGCTACGCACAACCGATGCCACTACATCAGATACGACACCTCGTGCCGTTTGGGTATCTAGCACTCCGCCAGCACGTAGGTTATCTAACATTCCCTTGGTAAATTCTGAAGCTTTTTGAATAAACCCATCGACAAATTTGTGTTCTTCTATGGAACTATGAACAACTTCATACTTAGTAGGCTTACGGCCAATTAACACACCAGATTCAAAATCCACTTTACCAGTGTGTAATGGCTTGGGTCGCCCTAACACCCAAACGTATTTACAGTATTCTGCAATTTTTTTAATATCGTCGGGGCTTTCTATATAAAAGCCTTGAGTTAAGAAGGGGGTTTCTAACCAATCGCGATCCAATGCGGTAACAAACATACCCACGTGCAATTCGTTAACGGGGGTTTTAATGTCAGACAAGCCGAGCATTCTTTTGCTCGGGTTATTGGGGTCGTCTTGATCAATCATATAAAGGTGCCGCTAGTGTTTTAGAACTAAACCACGCTTTTGATACTCTCTTAAAACAATGCCAAAACTTCCATCCCGCCAAACCTGCTTGATTAAAAAACGACGTGGCAAATCGCCGCTTTCAACTTGAATCAAATCTACGATTTTTTCTTTTGCGCGCTTATTTTTTTGCTCATCCAGCAATAATATTATTCTGGGTAAGTGCCTAAAGGTTTGGTTACTTTCCAACACTATACCCACCTCTCCGGTGTAAAGCTCTACAAGGCTGCCCGGCGGGTATAAGCCAATAGTCTGAATAAACTTTAGCGCTAATTGCTCATCAAAATGGGTGCCTCTGGCTTCATAAATTATTTTTAAAGCCTCGGTTGAGGTTTTCGCTCGGGAATAGCAGCGATCTGCGGTCATGGCATCGTATGCATCGACGATGGCAATGATGCGCGTGAAGAAGGAAACACCGCTCCCAGGTATTTTTCTTGGATAACCTGTACCGTCCATTCGCTCGTGGTGGCTGTAGGCGGTATCAATTGCGCCGGCATATATACTTGGCGTGGACATAAGCAAGTTACGGCCGTGTACAGTATGCGCTTTCATCATGCGCTTTTCTTTTTCGGTAAGCTCGCCGGGCTTATCTAAAATATCTACCGGCACACGCATTTTACCTACATCGTGTAACAAACCACATAAACCTAGTTTTTCTAAATCCTGCTCATCCAACCCCAATTGCTTGCCGAATGCGACAGCTAGAATACACACATTTAAACTGTGCTCTGCAGTGTATTCCCGCTCGTCTCTAATACGTGCCATCCATAGCAGTGCATCAGGGTGTCGAATAATGGATTGCACACATTCGCGCACAGTCTCTTTGGCTTGCTCGGTGTTAATGGCTTCGCCAAGACGAATATTATCGAGCATACCCTTGGTTTCGCGGCGAGCGGCGCGAAAGGCGTTTACCATTTTACGCTGCTCTTCTTTCACATCTACATGCGGCTGAAAGCGCGAACGAGGTGCCGAAGTAGCAGTACCCACACCCGAGCTATAGGGGCTAGCTTTATGCGGTGCAGTATCTACCCAAACATACTCGCAGTACTCCGACACGATATCGATGTCTTCAGTATCTTCGAGTAAAAAGCCCTGCATAATAAAAGGTGTATCTAACCAGTCGCGATCGAGCTTGGCCACATACATACCTACCCGCAGCTCGCCAACATGTAATTTAGTTAGGTTTGAGCTACTTCCTACCATTTCACCTGTTTCTCGCTATCCATTTTTTATGCAACCTTAACCTATAACAGCTTAATTGGTAGGCTCTTACTACATTATAGAAGGGAATTACGGTATGTACGCATTAGATGAGAAGTTTCCTACAGTTCATTTAAAGCAGCCATACCACCAGCTGCCGTGCTGCGCTACAGCACGGCAGTTAGGGCTTTCACCAGCGGATCTATATTCGTTGGCGTAAGCCCAGCAACGTTAATGCGGCTGCTGTCCACCATGTAAACACTGTGCTCTTTAATAAGCCGCTGCACCTGCTCGGGCGTTAAGCCTAAAAACGAGAACATGCCTTTTTCGCCGGTAATAAAATGAAACCTATCGCCGTATCCTTGCGCGGTCATCGCATCTAATAATGCTTGGCGCATGGTTTGAATGCGATTGCGCATCAACGCCAGCTCATCCACCCAAGCTTGGCAAAGCACAGGGTCGGCGAGAATAGTTTCTACAATTGCCGCGCCGTGCGATGGGGGCATGGAATAAATACCTCGCACTATGCGCATAATTTGACTGGCAACGGCAGTGGCGCGCTCGGTGTTTGCGGCAACAACGCCTACTGCACCAATTCGTTCGCGATACAAACCAAAGTTTTTAGAGCAGCTATAGGCAAATATCACTTCGGGTAACTGATCGGCCATCATGCGCAAACCCGCTGCATCTTGATCTAAACCATCCCCAAAACCTTGATAGGCCATATCTACAAACGGGATAAGCCCTTTTTCTGCACATAAATTAGTAAGCTGTAACCACTGGGCCAAACTGAGGTCCGCCCCACTTGGGTTATGGCAACATGCATGCACTAATACAAGGTCGCCGGCCACCGCAGACTCACGCAGCGTGGTTAGCATATCGGCAAAGCGAATACCGTGGCTCTCATAGTCGTAGTATGGGTATGTGGCTATCTCCATACCAGAATCACCAAGCAGTGGAACGTGGTTACCCCACGTGGGGTCACTTACCCAAATTTTTGCTTTCGGGTTGGCGGCCACTATTAGCTCGGCAGCGACACGTAAGGCTCCACAGCCCCCAGGGGTTTGCATAGCTATAGCGCGGTTGTCTGCCAATGCTGTGTGCTCATCCCCTAGAATAAGCTCAAGCACCAAGCGGTTAAATTGTTGGTTGCCGGCAGGGCCAATGTAAGATTTAGTTTGTTCGGCTTCCCACAAAATAGATTCGGCTTTTTTTACCGTTGCCAATATAGGCGTATGACCTTGGGCATCTCGATATACCCCCACCCCCAAATCGATTTTGTTGGGATTTGAATCGGCCGTAAATTGGCCAATTAACCCAAGAATGGGGTCTGCAGACAACAGCGATAAACGATCAAACATAACAGCCTTCTTAAATAAGTTTAATGGTAAGTGTGCTAGTACCTTATGCGGGCCTATGCGAGCGATTATAACCACAAACCGCGCCTGCAAACGCTAAAAACGCACGTTTGGCTAGCCCCTCGCTCGCGCTGTCATTAAATCCTCACCATCACTGCCCATAATTTGAGCTAAGCTATGGGTTCTGCTACTATGCGCGCCCCTTTTAAGGCGGGGCCTCTCACGCAACCCAATTGCGTAAGCGCGATGCACTCCCCAGCCTTACTCTTTCACCCTTCATGTAGTCGTAGTATGTTTAATTTAATATATAGAACGCCAAACAACGTTAAAAACGATTTACTTTCTGGTCTTACGGTAGCCCTTGCCTTAGTACCCGAAGCTGTAGCCTTTGCATTTGTGGCGGGGCTAGAACCTATGGTGGGTTTGTATGCTGCCTTTATGATGGGTTTGATTACATCCTTGATTGGTGGCCGCCCAGGTATGATTTCTGGTGCAACCGGCGCAACAGCGGTTGTAATGGTTGCCCTTGTTATGGAGTACGGCGCCCAGTATTTATTTGCGGCCGTTTTGCTTGCAGGTGTTATTCAAATTGGTGCAGGTATATTGAAGCTAGGTAAATATATTCGCATGGTGCCTCACCCGGTAATGCTGGGGTTTGTAAACGGCTTGGCGATTGTTATTTTTCTTGCTCAGCTCGGCCAATTTACAGTTAAAAATGAAGTGGGCGAAAGCGTGTGGATGGAAGGCACCATGCTTTACACCATGATAGGCCTTATAGCTTTAACTATGGCGATTATTCACTTTTTACCCAAGCTCACCACAGCAGTACCCTCTTCGTTAGTAGCCATTGCTGTAGTTACTCTACTTGTACATTTTACTGGCTTGGAAGCGCGCACGGTTATCGACTTTGTTCGCGATATGCTACCAGCAGAAGAAGCGGCAACAGCGACATTAAAAGGTGAACTACCCAGCTTCGCTATTCCAGCCATTCCTTTCACTTGGGAAACGCTGCGCATTATTTTCCCTGTTGGACTTATTATTGCTGCAATTGGCTTAATAGAATCTTTACTTACCCTTACACTTATTGACGAAATAACCGGCACGCGCGGCCACGGCAACCGTGAGTGTGTAGGCCAAGGCGTTGCTAACACAGTAAACGGCTTTTTTGGCGGTATGGGCGGTTGCGCCATGATAGGCCAAAGCATGATTAACATTAACTCTGGCGGTCGCGGGCGCTTATCAGGCGTAACGGCAGCCATTGTATTGCTCGGCTTTATTTTGTTCGGTGCAGCCCTTATAGAAATTATTCCACTGGCGGCACTTGTAGGCGTAATGTTTATGGTTGTGCTGGGTACGTTTGAGTGGTCATCACTGCGTATTATTCGCAAAATCCCACTCTCGGATGCCATTATTATTATTTTGGTTTCCGGCATTACTGTTATTGCTGACTTAGCTATTGCCGTAATTGTAGGTGTGATTGTTTCTGCACTCGTTTTCGCTTGGAAACACGCACAACATATTCATGCAGAAGTTACCACCGACGAAAACGGCACAAAAATATATTCTTTACGCGGCCCTGTCTTTTTTGGTTCTGTTGCTAACTTCAAAGAATTGTTTACACCAGAAACAGACCCAGACAACGTAATTATTGATTTTGTACGCAGTCGCGTTAGTGATCACTCGGGTATTGAAGCGCTAGACGGCCTTGCAGAAAAATACACTGCTCTTGGCAAAAATCTAAGTATTCGCCACCTAAGTAAAGAGTGTATTCAGCTGCTAGAAAAAGCGGGCAACCTGTGCGAGGTAAACGTACTGGAAGACCCAGACTACCACGTAGCAACCGATAAACTCGGCTAACTACAAAGTACTGGCCAACAAAAGCACGGCTCCAACAGAAGCACAAAAAAAGCCCGCTATTTAGCGGGCTAGTTATATACACATCAATAACAACAAACAAACTACTTCGGAGAAAACCATGATATAAGCTGCGGGCTTGCTGAAAGTCACTGCGGCCTAACGAATCACTTACTTTATTTATAGTCCATTTAAATAATACGCAAAGGATCAATGTGTAATAACGCATGGCTTTATCATTAAAAACCATAATATAGACCGCTATTTCTACCCTCCCAGCTAACTTACCCCACCGAATTCAATAATAATTGCTCTATTTTCTGCAAAATTGCAGCCTGAGATTGCTCATCGCAGTTAACCGTATGTGTTGCCCAGCGCTCATACAGGGGCAGTCGCTCTGTATATAAATCCTTTAATGTCGTGCCCTCTGCCACCGCCAAACCGCGGCTAGAGGCATTAGTAACGCGATGCTGCATAGTTTGAAAGCTAACCTGCAGGTAAATACACGGCCCTAACTTTTGCAATCGAGCCATTCCTTGTTCGCTATACACCGCACTGCCACCGGTAGACACAACAGCGTTTGTTAAATTCGCACTTAATAGCACTTGCTGCTCTTGCTCACGCAAAGCTAAATAGCCGTTTTCTTCTAAATACTGCTGCAAGCTCATACCCACCGCCTGCTGGATAAGTAAATCTGTATCCACAAACTGTTTAGCAAGCGTTTTAGCCAACTGCACACCAAGCGTACTCTTGCCTGCGCCAGGCATACCAATCAACGTTATCGAATCATTTTTTTGCATACTTGTTTAACCCTTCGCTTGCTGCTCGCCCAGAATGGCATCTCACTACCATTATCCTCCCTCGGCAACGAAAGTCATCAAATCAATTGGCAGCAACATTATTAAAAGTTTTGCTATGACTTAGCGCAAACAGAGTTTATAATTTTCAGTAATTTCTGAAAATTCATTTATTTCAATACGAGAACCTATGGATATCCCTCCTCTTTCCGCTAAAACAGAATCGTTTGTGCACCACTTCGGCGAAATGGGCAGCCGCTGGGGGTTTAATAGAACTGTTGGCCAAATGCTTGCGCTAATGGTTATACACCCCACGCCATTAAATGCAGATCAAATATCCGGCTTACTTGGCGTAAGCCGTGGCAATGTAAGCATGGGTATAAAAGAGCTGCAGTCTTGGCGCCTAATTAAAACGCAAAACCAAGCGGGTGACAGAAAAGATTACTTTGTTGCCGCAGGCAGTATTTGGGATTTAGCCCGCACAGTATTTGAAGAGCGCAGCCGACGAGAAATTGCCCCCACGCTAAGCCTATTGCGCTCGCAATTACTTGAACCACCGCAAGATGAAAACGACAAACTCAGTTACCAAAAAATGGAAGAAATACACGACATTTTGGAACTGGTCACCGAATGGTCGAATAGTTTAAACAGCCTTAAGCTAGAGCAAATTCAAAGCTTAATGAAACTGGGCTCGGGTATAAGTAAAGCGCTCGAGTTTAAAGACAAAATAGTAGGAAAAGGAACCTCTGAATAATCGCTTCGCTGTTTTTCTTGCTAAGGACTAAAGCTATTAGCAGCGAAGAAC
Organism: Saccharophagus degradans 2-40; assembly: GCF_000013665.1. Lineage (NCBI taxonomy): Bacteria > Pseudomonadati > Pseudomonadota > Gammaproteobacteria > Cellvibrionales > Cellvibrionaceae > Saccharophagus > Saccharophagus degradans. The sequence goes on along the minus strand of NC_007912.1, from coordinate 1,576,852 downwards.
GCCTTGCGACAGAACGTTTTGATTCTCGCAAAAAGCGATTAAGTTAATCAGCGTTCCCTAAAAATTAATACATTTCGTTTAGTTTAATACACCCAAGCTAGTTAACAGACTGGAGGTAAGCAGTATGTTGGAAGGCCTCGTAGTATCAGGCGTAGACACATTAGCAACACTTGGCACCAGCACCACCGCCCACAGTGACACTTTATTTTTATCCCGTATTCAATTCGCGCTTAATATTAGTTTTCATATTCTATTTCCAACCATCACCATTGCTCTGTGCTGGATACTTTTTTATTTTAAATTGCGCTTTAACTTAAGCAACAACCCAATATGGATGCGAGCGTATCGTTTTTGGGTAAAAGTATTCGCGTTAAGTTTTGCGCTGGGTGTTGTAAGTGGCGTTACCATGTCGTTTCAGTTTGGCACCAACTGGCCGGGCTATATGGCAACAGTAGGCAATATTGCCGGCCCGCTTCTAGGTTATGAAGTGCTTACCGCTTTTTTTCTGGAAGCCACCTTTTTAGGCATTATGCTGTTTGGCGTTAATCGCGTATCCAATCGCTTACATACTTTTGCCACTGCCGTTGTTGCCATAGGTACAACTCTCTCGGCATTTTGGATACTCGCGTTAAACTCTTGGATGCACACACCCGCGGGTTTCGAAATGCGCGACGGCGTTGCGCACGCTACCAGCTGGTGGGACATCATTTTTAACCCCAGCTTTATGCACCGTTTAACCCATGTGCTAATAGCCTCAGGCTTAACCTCTTCGTTTTTAGTGGCAGGTTTATCTGCATATCGCATATTAAAAGGCGATACCAAACGTGCACCTAAATTAGCATTGCATACTGCAATCGTATTAGCAGGCATTCTCGCACCGCTGCAAATATTTGTAGGCGATTTACACGGCTTAAATAGTTTCGAAAATCAACCCGCTAAAATTAGTGCCATTGAAGGCGTATGGCACACAGAACAAGGCGCCCCTTTATTGCTATTTGCTTTGCCCAATGAGCAAACCCAACGCAATGATTGGGCTGTAGGTATACCCAAACTAGCTAGCCTCATTCTTACCCACGATGCACAAGGTGAAATAAAAGGGCTAGACACATTTGATGGCAACCATCCTCCGGTTGCACCGGTTTTTTGGAGTTTTCGCATAATGGTGGCCACGGGCATGCTTATGCTTGCCAGTGCATGGTTGGGCTGCTTTTACCTTGCACGCAAAAAGCCGTTCCCCCGCTTATATTTAAAAGCGATGGTGGGCCTTACGTTTAGCGGGTGGGTCGCAACACTGGCAGGTTGGTACGTTACAGAAATAGGCCGCCAGCCTTGGCTGGTAACAGGTATATTAAAAACGCAGGATGCAGTAACTAACTTACCCGCTGGTAATGTGCAGTTTTCACTTACAGTCTACGCCGTAACCTATGCCGTGCTATTGCTCGCTTATATCCATACCTTAAAAGTAATGGCCAACAAAGCTGTAAACGTAGAAGAGTTTGAAACCCATAACCCCAGCGCAGACGGCAATTTAACTAACCTTCCAACAGAAGGAGAACAAAAATGATAGATGCCTATTGGTTACCCGTTATTTTTGCAGGGCTCATGGCGCTGTCTATTTTGGTTTACGCTATGCTCGATGGCTACGATTTGGGCGTGGGCATTTTAATGCCATTACATAAAGATGAAGAACCCACTCGCGACATTATGATCGCCAGCATAGGCCCCTTTTGGGATGCCAATGAAACTTGGCTAGTATTGGCGGTTGGCTTGTTACTTATTGCCTTTCCCAGCGCTTACAACCAGCTATTCTACTACCTCTACATTCCAACCATTGTTATGTTAATCGGCCTTGTTTTACGAGGTGTGGCGTTTGATTTTAGAGCCAAAGCTGCAGTGAGTTACAAACTTATTTGGGACTATTGTTTTAGAGCCGGCTCGCTACTTACTTCGCTCGCGCAGGGCTATATGCTGGGCATGTATGTAATGGGTTTTAATACAGACCCAAGCAGCATTATGTTTTGCCTGCTAAGTGCACTCGGTGTAACAGCCGCATATTGCTACATAGGTGCGGCATGGTTAATTATTAAAACCGAAGACCAGCTTCAGCATCGCGCTGTTCGCTGGGCCATTTTATGTGGGCGCGTAACTTTTATTGGTGTGGTTGCGGTTTGCATTGTGAACCTGTGGGTTAACCCCGAGGTGTACAGCCGCTGGTTTACATTCCCACTAGTAATGTTTGTACTGCTACTGCCTGCACTTTGCATGACCGCATTTTTTGCCAACGACTTTTTATTAAAAAAGCTACCGCTTACTAACGATAGATTAAACTGGCTGCCCTTTGTAATTACCGCAGTGATTTTTATGGGCTGTTTTTGCGGCTTGGCGTTTAGCTTTTACCCAGAAATATTCCCGGGTAAATTAACTATTTGGCAAGCAGCGAGCGCACCAGAAAGCTTGCGCTTTATTTTAGTTGGGGCACTTATCGTCATTCCGGTAATTTTGGCTTACACATTTTTCGCGTACAAAGTTTTTCACGGTAAAGCGACTGCCCTTCGTTACCACTAAGTGCAGTCGTGATTACATAATACAGCAGCATAAAAAAGGCCAGCGAATGCTAGCAACAGACTGATGGCAAACCTGACGCAGGTAACTCAGCGAGTAAGTTCTTAGGGTGAAAGATCAAAAATGCTCAATTCAGGGACGAATTGAGCAAGTTATAGGGACATATTCATACGTTTTTTGAGCTTTCACCCTAAGAATTTACGGATCTAGAAGGATTAAGCTCTTCGCAAAAATAACAGAGGGGTTTATAAATAAACTGCGGCCAGCGACTGCTGGCCATTAGCTTAAGCTCATATATTCTTAAATATGTTTTCTAGAAAGAAAAAGCGCCGTTAAGCCCAAAGCAAATAAAAAGAAAGTATTTGGCTCTGGCACATGCGCGACAATGGTTGAGATTGCACCTACAGCATCAATATCTGCCCCAACGCTTGCGCCACTTGTTCCGCCCTCACTCGCCACATCGGTAAGCCTTACAAACGAAAACAAATTGCTCACGCCAAAACCAAAAGCATCTAAATCAATTCCAGAAGTAGAGCCTCCTACGCTGCCTACACTTTCCCAATCCACGCCGTCTGTACTTACATCAACAAGCGTATCTTCCACATCGGGGCCAACCTCAAATATCCATAAATCGTAATCACTGGAATTGCTGCCCGTTAGGTAGTTATCTATAAATTGCAGAACAATGCTGCCACCAGCACCAAGAGACACAAAGCGACAATCTGCAGCATTAGAGCAAGCACCACCTCCAGCATAATCTGGAGTACCCAGCGCTTTAGATGCATCCATATTCGCAGCAGTTAAGCCGCCACTACCTGGGGTGTAACTCACTACAGCATCAGCAAAAGATACCGCACCTGCAGGAAATTCCGCAGAACCCTGTGAATTGCCGTATGGAATAGACCAAGCAGATAAAGAGCAAACGAGAAGAGCGAAAGCTGCAACAACACTCGTATATGTAATTGTGCCATTGTTTTTACTATTTTTTTGCATATCCATTTTTAAAATCTCCTTTTTCTAAATGGGTGGACTTATGTAACAGCAACCTACATACCAAGTTATTTTTTTGCCCATTTTTCATACAGTTAGCATTTTATGGCACCATAGTCATCACACCTAATGTAAAGCATCTCGACGCCTTACTAATCGCTTTAAAAACTGAGACATTTTATTCGATTAAATGGCTTGTTAATTGGCAAGCCCCCCACCACTCGAGTAGTATTCGCCGCAATCAAAACGGTTAACACCTCGATGCCTCTAGGTGAATACACCTGAAAAATTGCGCAAGCCCCGCCCAGCAAGGAAAGATCATGTTCCCCATTCGCGACGACAACCCTCAAATAAATCAACCAATTGCCACTTATACCCTTATTGGGCTTAACGTCGTTGCTTGGTTTGCGCTACAGGGTGCCGGCTTCGGCGACCAGCTTCACACCTCGGTTTGCCAATACGGCTTAATTCCTGCCGATTTATTTGCAGCGAATACAAGAGGCCCTTGTGGCGAAGGTGGATTGGGATGGGCTGGGTTATTTAGCTCTATGTTTATGCACGGCAGTTGGATGCATATACTAGGCAATATGTGGTTTTTATGGATTTTCGGCGGAAATGTCGAAGATTCCATGGGCCCGGTGCGGTTTACTATTTTTTACTTTTTATGCGGCATTGCCGCCGCCGCGGCGCAAATAATTACGAATACCGCATCGCCTATTCCTATGGTGGGGGCGTCTGGGGCAATTGGTGGCGTAATGGGCGCTTATATTGTGCTGTTCCCCAAGGTAAAAGTTCACCTATTGGTTATGTTTATCATCACTTTTCGCGTGCCCGCTGTCGCTATGCTCGGCTACTGGGTTGCAGTACAACTGCTCGGCGGAATTACATCGTTGGGTGCATCTGGGGGCGGAGTGGCATTTTGGGCGCACGTAGGCGGCTTTGCCGCTGGCGCTGCGCTAGTATGGCTTTTTAAAGATGAAGAGCTTTTGCTAAACCATCCATACCACGGCTGGAACCAAACCTATACCGACCCAACGTCGGTATGGGATGACCCGCGCAACCGGCAATAGTGATAGCCAAAGCCAACAGAATTAGACACTACACACCGTAAAAACAAACGTATTTGGACAAACACATGGAAAATACTCTACCAGCGGTAAACGGGCTGCCCGAATTGCGGCCTATGTATATGAGCGACTTACCTACGGTTGTAAAAATCATCGACTACTACGATGACGACGACGCAGAGGCTGCCGAAGCGGATTTTCACAACAACGGAATGGAAGATCACTTCGTACTTGAGCTCGACGGCAAGGTGATTGGCGTAACCGGCTACCGCACTGTACCTGCTACAGATAGAACCTGTTGGCTTTCGTGGACATACCTCGCAAATACACACAGAGGCAAAGGCTTGGGTAAATTTATGACCCAAGAGCTAATAGAAAAAGTCAAACACATCCAGGGCCGCAAAATATTTGTAAAGGTTTCGGATTATGATGACCCCAAAGAAGGTAAAATCTACGCTGCCGCCCTTGCCATGTATCAATCGCTTGAGTTTATTGAAGAAGTGAGAAGCGTAGATTTTTACGACGAAGGCGAAGATCAGATGATTTTAGGCCTAAATCTTAGCGACGACGCCTCCTTCGCTGATGACGAGCAAAAAGTTGCGGAAGAAAAGCCGATTATTCGCTTCAACGGTATGCATGAAATAGCCGAAACAGAGGGCGCCTATACCTTTCGCTGGGAAGTAAGAAACAAGAAAAAACTGTTTGGAAAACGCAACTTCACGGTGGAAGACCTACAAATAGGCCTAAAAGCCGTAAAAAATGACGGGGGCAGAAAAATATTTTTGACTTTCCCGTCTAATTTGCCTCTAATCCATACTCCACTGCAGGCGGCAGGATTTAAGTATGTTGGTCAATTAACCGACTACTACGAGAAAGGGGTGCACGAGTTTCATTTCTCTCACGACCTCAGGAATATCTAACAAACTAACAAGGATTTCACTATGAACCCACTAAGCATGGCTAAATACGGCCTAATTGCAGTAGCTGTTATTGGTTATATTGCATACAGCAACTTATCTGGCCCAAGCACAAGCTACACAGAAGAAAGCATCGACCTGAACGCGGTACTCGACGTAACCGTTGATACCATATACGCGTTTGAAGAAAACGCAGAGGGCGAGCCACAATTAGGCCCAGATGAAACCTTTATTGCGTTCTCTGAAGACCTAGCTGAAAACTACAATGCCGCACAACCAGCATTGCACACCAAGCCTATTGGTGTTGCACCTAAAACCGACGCATCGTTACTTGCCTACGAAGACTTAAACAGCAACAACGAAATGGACCAAAACGAAGACGCGTTATTTTTGATTGAAGTAGACGGTGAAAACTCGCGCGTTATTGCTACAAGCCGCAGCGGCGCCGTAAACGACCACCACTTTAGCGGTACTTCATTGTTGGCCGGTTACCTTATTGGCAGCATGCTAAGCCGCCAAAGCGCTGCAGGTGTTAATAAATCTGCACTTGCAAACAAGCAGCCTGTAACAGCTAAAGCCGCAGCGAGTGCACGTGCACGTGCAGGTTCTGGTAGCCACTCTTCGGGTAAATAACCCGTTAGTACGGTACTCCTTAAATAGATTGTTACACCCCCTAACGCTCCGGTTTGGCTAACCTTTCCGGAGCGTTTTTATTTGGCAAGCCTTAAGTAATCTCATGAAAACACCACTTACCGATATAAACGCTAAACAAGCTGGCGTACTACTTTTCTCTATTCTTATTGTTGCCCTATGCGGCATTGTTTACGAATTAATTATAGGCACTGTATCCAGCTACCTATTGGGTAACAGCGTGCACCAATTCTCGCTCACCATTGGCTTTTTTATGTTTGCCATGGGTGTGGGCTCGATGATTTCTAAATACTTTGACGATCAGTTTGTACGTAACTTTATTTTCGTCGAAATTGCTATCGCACTTGTGGGCGGCATTTGCAGTATTTTGCTTTTTATAGCCTTCCCAATGGCGCGCGCCCTGTACGAACTGGTGATGTATAGCCTAATTTTAATTATCGGTGCGCTCGTGGGAATGGAGATTCCAATACTCACATCTCTACTTGCGCAAAAAAGAAGCTTAAAAGAATCGATAGCCAATGTTATGTCGCTAGATTACGTTGGCGCACTTATTGGCTCAGTTTCGTTCCCCCTACTGCTATTGCCCTCACTGGGGCTAGTGCAATCTTCATTTGCTATTGGCTTAATTAATATTCTTGTAGCAACAATAAACGTTATTGTATTCCGGCACTACCTGCGGCACTACCACGCTATGCTATTAAGCTGTATTGGCATTTTAGTGTTGCTTACCGGCTGTATTTTTTACGGCACAGTGCTTACCCGCTTTGCAGAAAAACATTTGTACTTTGACCAAGTAATTTATTCCACTCAAACCCCATACCAGAAACTGGTGGTAACGCGCTCTACCACCACGCGTGAACAACGCTTGTATATAGATGGCCACATCCAATTTTCTTCGCGGGACGAATACCGCTACCACGAATACTTAGTGCACCCAGTTATGTCTATTCCCGGGCCGCGTAAAAATGTACTTATTCTTGGTGGTGGCGATGGTCTAGCCGCGCGGGAAGTATTGAAATACGACGATGTAGAAACAATTCACTTGGTGGATATCGACCCCGAAATGCTGCGCATAGCAAACGAATTGCCCATGCTGCGCAGGTTGAACAAAGGCAGCCTCGACGCCGAAAAGCTCACAGCGTTTAGCCAAGATGCGTTTAGCTTTATCAATGAACCCGGCATCGATTACGACCGCGTAATTATAGATATGCCCGACCCGCACAATGAGGCAATTAACAAGCTGTATTCGCGCGAGTTTTACACCATGATAAAACGCCGTATGACACCAGAGGGCATTTTAGTCAGCCAAAGCTCATCACCCTTTTTTACCCGCCACGTATTTTGGTGTATAGAACAAACATTAGATCACGTGTTCGACAATACACTTAGCTACCACACTGCATTGCCTTCATTTGGTATTTGGGGGTTTAATATGGCGAGAAATAACGTGGCGTTTCCTGCAGATATTGAGTTTAATATTGAGACCAGAGCATTAACGCAAGCAAGTATGCAGGCGGCAAGAAACTTTGATAAAGATATAGCTAAGGTTGAAACAACAGTGAACTCTATTATGGAGCCCAAGCTCTACCACTTATATATAGAAGACCTGCGCCGTTAAGCGTTACTCTTTACCGCGCAGTATTTCAGATATCTTGGTTTTTGTAGGCTTAAATACACGCTCTAACAATGCTACAGCATCTTGTGGCTTGGCATCGCCGCACATAAACACATCAAAAGCGGCGTAATCTCTCTCTGGCCAAGTGTGCACACTTATGTGTGATTCGGCCAACAGCGCCACGCCAGTTACACCGCCACCTTGCGTAAACTTGTGTAGATGAATATGCAACAACACAGCTCCCGCCACACTGGCTGCGTCGGTAAGCGCCTGCTCGAGCACATCGACATTTTCTAAATAGTGCGCACCCCAGAAATCCACAATAAAGTGCCTACCTGCGGTATCAGACTGCACCAGGCTAGATTCGGTAGATTGCGGCTCTTGATAGCTTTGGCTGGTTTTTACATCAATCATGGGTGGCGCATCCTGCATTTACATCTTTATAAATGGTAATTATTGGTGGGCGCGGCAGACGCCCTCAAAGGCTCAATGCCCAAAAATCTAGAAAAATGAGTATTTTGTGGTGCACTACAATATACACAGGCGCCCGCTGACGCAACAATTTGCTACTTTGCTTGGTGCAACACTAATAATGAAAAACAGCCCGCTAGGGGCTGTCAGGCTGATGACAAACCAGACTCAGGTAACTCAGCGAGTAAATTCTTAGGGTGAAAGATCAAAAATGCTCAATTCATGGACGAATTGAGCAAGTTATAGGGACATATTCATACGTTTTTTGAGATTTCACCCTAAGAATTTGCGGATTTAGAAGGATTAAACTCTCCGCAAAAATAATAGAGGGGTTTATCAATAAACTGACAGCCCGCTAGGGGCTGTTCATTAATCCATTTTGGTAGCAGCTTTAAAATATAGCACTGCTGCTTACAAGGCCATTAGTTGCTTGTAGCTTGTTTCTTAATGCCTTTACCCGTCACGGCCCAGTACAAGCCGCCGTAGATATGCTCCATAAATAGAGGGTCGCTATAGGTAGAGCCCATATGGCCAAGCGCGGTATAAAATGCGCGACCGCCGTCATACTCGTGGTACCACGCTATAGGGTGAAACTTACCCATACCCTTGCCAGCTACACGGCCCCAGTCGGCTTCGGGGTCATAGGTTTTTTCGTCTACCGCCAAAATATAGTTCAAACCATCTATACGCTCTGCGCCAAACTCATACCATTCTTCGGTCCACAATAAGCGATCTGGCATACGCTCTAAGCCAGGAAACTTGCGATCGAGCACCTGTAACTCACCGGTTTGAATTTCGGGGTGGATATGAAACGTGCGACCAACCATTTTAGTGTACCAATCCCACTCATATTCGGTGTCGGATGCGCTGTGAATACCTACAAAGCCCTTACCAGATTGAATAAAGCGCTCCATGGCACCCTGCTGCTCTTCGTTTAAAATATTGCCAGTGGTGAGCAAAAATACAATGGCGTCGTATTGCTTAAGGTTATCGTCATTAATACGGCCAGCATCCTCGTGCCAATCCACTAAAAAGTGGTGCTTTTTGGCCAAGGTTTCCATTGCTGTTACGCCGGCATTAATAGACTTGTGATGCCAACCATCGGTCTTAGTAAACAGCAACACTTTAAATTGCTCAGCACTAGCGGCCACCGACGCCAGCATAAAAACGCACGCAAGTATTCGAGTAATTAGAATGTGATTCATACCCTTTATCCTTTGTTAACTATCAATAATTATTATTTGAAACCAGTAAGCTATCACAGGCAGGGTAAAAACAGAGAAAGACTAGCTGCCCGCTTTACGTAATACATAATCCATCCAACGGCCCGGCAACAACACTTTTAATATTGCCATGGCGTATGTTGGCACCGTAACAAAATATCGTTGTTTTGGCCTGCGACTTTCTAATGCATGAATTAATTTTGCGACCACTGCGTCCGCTGGCAAGGTGAATGGCGCCGCAGGCCCCACTTTGCGCAAGCGCTCAATAGCGGTTTTATACATTTTGCTATGGCGAGTGTTGTGTATATCTACGTTTTCTTCCAGCGCTACTAGCGCATTTTTTCTGAAGTGTGACTCAATTGGCCCCGGCTCTATAAGGCTAATTTTTAAACTCGACCCAGCCAACTCCAAGCGCAAGGTATCAGTTAAGCCTTCTAGCGCAAATTTAGAAGCGTTATAGGCGCCGCGCATAGGCATCGCCGCAAAGCCCAATATCGAGCTGTTTTGAATTAAACGCGCATCTTTTTGCTGCAGCAAAGTGGGCAGTAATTTTATCGTGAGCTCGTGGGTGCCAAAAAAGTTGGTTTCAAACTGCTTGCGTAACGTATCGCGGGTTAAATCTTCTACCGCCCCCGGTTGGCCGTAAGCGGCGTTGTTGAACAGTGCGTATAAATTGCCCTTACTTATCGCCAACACTTGCTGCACCGCGCGCTCGATTGATTGTGAGCTAGCCAAATCTATCTCAACTGTATCTTCAACATTCACTTCGCGCAGAGCATCAGCGCTAGCCAGTTTTCGCACACCGGCAATCACATGATAACCGCGCTCAACTAGGGTTTTGGCCGCACAGAAACCAATACCTGTGGAGCAACCTGTAATAAAGATTATTTTTTTGTCGGCAGCCATAACGTTGTTACTCACTTGGGGGCACACGCCAATCTATTTCGGTGAGACCTTGCTGTGCTAAAAATTTATTCGCTTGCGAAAAGTGGCTATTACCAAAAAAACCACGGTGCGCAGAAAGCGGTGATGGGTGCACAGATTTAAGTACATGGTGCCGTGTGGTATCGATAATGTTACCTTTTTTATGTGCATAGCTACCCCACAATAAAAAAACGATACCTTCGCGATGATTATTCAAAGCCCCTATAACTGCGTCGGTAAAAGTTTCCCACCCCTTACCCTGATGCGACCCAGCTTTGGCCTGCTCGACAGTCAAGGTGGCATTTAACAGTAACACCCCCTGCTCAGCCCAGGACTGCAAACAACCGTGGCTTGGAATATCAAACCCCAAATCGTTGTGAATTTCTTTGAAAATATTCAGAAGCGACGGCGGAAAGCGCACGCCTGGCAATACAGAAAAACACAGCCCGTGGGCTTGGCCAGGGCCGTGGTACGGGTCTTGCCCGAGAATTACTACTTTTACGTGCTCAAAAGGCGTGGTATTTAGTGCGTTAAAAATGTTTTCGCCTGCGGGGTAAATAGTTTTACCTGCTTTTTTTTCGCGAAGCAAAAATGCTTTTAACTCTGCCATGTAGGGCTGCTCAAACTCTTGCCCTATTTGCTGCATCCAGCTTTCACACAGCTGAACGTGTTTACCGTTGGGTTGCATCATAGAAAAACCAGTGTTGGGCACCCCTATAGGAGTGCCCACAGGATGTTTACTCAGGACGCATATGCGGGAACAACAATACGTCGCGAATAGATGGAGAATCGGTTAGTAACATAACCAAACGATCGATACCTATACCTTCACCCGCAGTTGGCGGCAAACCGTATTCAAGTGCTCGCACATAGTCGGCATCGTAATGCATAGCCTCGTCATCGCCGGCGTCTTTTTCGGCAACCTGCTCTTTAAAGCGCTGCGCCTGATCTTCAGCATCGTTAAGCTCCGAAAAACCATTAGCAATTTCACGACCACCCACAAAGAACTCAAAACGATCGGTAACAAAAGGGTTACTGTCGCTTCGACGAGCAAGTGGAGATACCTCGGTTGGGTACTCTGTAATAAAAGTTGGCTGAATTAATCTGTGCTCAACGGTTTTCTCGAATATCTCGATTTGAACCTTGCCTAAACCGTAGCTGTCTTTTAGCTGAACACCGAGGTTTTTAGCTACTTCACGCGCGGCCTCAAGGGTATCGATATTCTCTGCTTTTAATTCTGGGTTGTACTGCAAAATAGAGTTAAACACAGATAGACGTGTAAACGGCTGAGCAAAGTCGTAGGTAACGGTTTCTGGCTCGTCGTCGCCTTTGCTTGGCAACGTATTCACAACTTTCGTATCGCCTAACACAGTTTGAGCTAGGTTGCGCAGCATGTCTTCGGTTAAGTCCATCAGGTCATTGTAATCCGCGTAAGCCTGATAAAACTCCAACATAGTAAATTCTGGATTGTGACGAGTAGATAACCCTTCGTTGCGGAAGTTGCGGTTAATCTCGTATACCCTTTCGAAACCACCTACCACCAAACGCTTAAGGTAAAGCTCGGGTGCGATGCGCAAATACATATCCATATCTAGCGCATTGTGGTGCGTAATAAATGGGCGTGCAGACGCACCACCAGGAATAGTTTGCAGCATGGGCGTTTCTACTTCTAAAAACGCTTTTTCGTTTAAATAGTTTCGAATAAATTGCACAACGCGCGATCGAGTAACAAAGGTTTTTCGCACTTCTGGGTTTGCAATTAAATCCACATAGCGCTGACGATAACGCATTTCTTGGTCAGCCAATCCATGGAACTTATCCGGTAGCGGGCGCAATGCCTTAGTAAGCAACTGGTATTCATCTAAGCTTACATACAAGTCGCCTTTACCGGACTTATGCAGCACACCTTTTGCACCAACAATGTCGCCCAAGTCCAACGACTTCGCGAACGGACGCGCTTCTTTGGTTACGTATAGCTGGATGCGGCCGCTGCCATCTTGCAGCTCCATAAACGCACCGCGGTTGCGAATAATACGACCGGCCACACTCACCACTTCAGCCGCTTCTTCTAAAGCCTCTTTAGTTTTATCGCCATGGCTTTCTTGTAAATCTTGCGCTTGATTTTGCGGACGAAACTCATTCGGGAACGCATTGCCCTGCTCGCGAATTGCCGCTAACTTGGCGCGGCGCTCTGCTACTAATTTATTTTCGTCATCGGTATTAATTGGTGTTTGTGAATCGCTCATGTATTCGCTCAACTTTTTTAGTCGTTGGATAAATCTTAAAATTAAAAAATTACTGGTTGCTTAGGCGCTTGCCTAATTGCCATAAACTTATAAGCCCGCTTTTAAACTCGCGACAATAAAATCGTCAAGCTTGCCATCAAGCACGGCATTGCAGTTACTGGTTTGAACATTGGTACGCAAATCTTTAATGCGCTGGTCATCCAATACGTAAGATCGAATTTGACTGCCCCAACCAATATCAGATTTACTGTCTTCTAACGCCTGCTTTTCTGCATTGCGCTTTTGCATCTCTTGCTCGTAAACCCTAGCGCGGAGCATTTTCCATGCTTTATCGCGGTTAGAGTGCTGCGAACGTTCGCTTTGGCACTGCACAACTATTCCCGTTGGCGCGTGAGTTAAGCGCACAGCCGAATCGGTTTTGTTAACGTGCTGACCACCCGCACCCGACGCGCGGTAAGTATCTTCTCGCACATCGGCTTTGTTTATTTCTATATCGATATTGTCGTCAATTTCTGGCGACACGAATACAGAAGAAAAAGAAGTGTGACGACGATTGCCAGAGTCGAACGGTGATTTACGCACTAATCGATGCACGCCCGTTTCAGTGCGCAGCCAGCCAAAGGCGTATTCCCCTTCAAAGCGAATAGTGGCACTTTTAATACCCGCCACATCACCTGCCGATGCTTCTTCAAGCGTCGTCTTAAAGCCCTTGTCTTCACCCCAGCGCAAATACATACGCAATAGCATCTCGGCCCAGTCCTGCGCCTCTGTACCACCCGAACCGGCTTGAATATCGAGGTAGGCGTTATTCGGGTCCATTTCGCCAGAGAACATACGGCGGAACTCTAGCGTAGCCAAATGGGCTTCTAAGCGGTCTGCTTCGCTGCAAATTTCTAGAAAGCTATCTTCGTCGCTCTCTTCAATTGCCATTTCGAGCAGCTCGCGGCAATCGGCAACGCCGTTTTCGAGGGTTTCGATAGTTTCTACTACCAGCTCGAGCGAGCTGCGTTCACTGCCTAGCGCTTGCGCGCGGGCAGGATCATCCCATACATCGGGCTCTGCTAGCTCTAGCTCTACTTCGGCTAAGCGCTCTTTCTTTTCAGCGTATTCAAAGATACCCCCTAAGCACATTGGTACGCGCTAGCAGGTCGGATAATTTATTAGTAAGCGGAGCGGTTTCCATAAAGGGAAGATTTGCCTTAAGAATAGTCATTCTAATACGCCGAACGAGCGCATTAACGATAAGTTAAAAATACGGCGCGGATTGTACCCCAGCCAGCATGGGACTTAAACACAGGAAGGGTTTAGAAGTAGGAATAACAGCGCAAGATTGGGCATTCCACACACAATTCAAACGAGTGTTTTAAAACGCTCGACTTTCCACGTTACCGTGTTTATATTACGTGCAAATAATAATGTGTATGGATACCTCAAAATTGCGCTTTTTCATCTTAGCTATACTGCAATAGAGCGCTCTATACACTAGTATCAAATAGATATGCCCGCACAATAATTAACCCTGAGGGACCTCAAATGAAGAAGAAGTTTGCACTACTCCCACTCGCCGCTATTTTAGCCTCATCGCTAATAGGCTGCTCTGGAGACGACAACAAAAATGGCGCTTCCAACGAACCCCTTCCATTTGAGCGGACCTACGTGCTTTTTAGCCCCGCAACCAAAGAGCTGCCAGTACCTAGCGATTTACAGTTTTCCAGCGAAACAGCTGGCGACGGCACAATGAATGCCGGCACAGACCCATCCAACCCCGTTATTACGGGCATTGATGCACTTGACGGTAACTCGGTGCTTGCGCCTATCGATATTATGTTTACCGATAGCCTCGACCCCAACCAGGTGTTTGATGGTAGAAGCTTTATTGCGCAAGGCGAGCAGGTAATACCCAACCCGCTTCAGAATGTATTTTTGTTGCCACTCACCTACCCAAGTGGCGACGCCCTAAGCCAAGCAGCCATAGATATAAATGGCGACGACATTCCCGACAATATTGAGATTCCCACATTTACCGAAGCCGCCGCATATCAAAGCGCCGCCGCAACCGGCAATGTATCAGCGCTGTTAGAGCTGGCAGAACCAAGCGTACGCGTAGACCTAATAAGCCTAGATGGCGGCACCAATAACGCACTGCGTGTTACGCCATTAAAACCCTTGCTACCCGAAACAAAATACCTAGTGGCAGTGGCTGGCTCCATTTACGACATGAAAGGCAATAAGGTATACCCTTCAATTGCATACGATACACTGCGCGACCCTGAATCGAATGTGCTTTCAGCACTCGCCGCGCTGCGCCCTGCCATTCAAGGCTGGGAGCGATTGGCTAGCGGCTATTTCAGTTTTAAATCTGCCGTTTACCAAGCTGCTGGCTTAAGCGTAGATACCCCAACAGCCGAAGACATTCTGTTCTCACTTACTTTTACAACCACTGCAACCGATACACCGCTAAAAAGTATTGCTGCGCCAGAGTTCTTTTTTGAAAAGAGTTTACGGACCAGCTACAAGCAAGACGCAATCGAGAAGTTGGTTGGTGGCACATACAATTTAGTCGGTGACAACAGCGGGGTAACAACCACTACAGATGGCGCAATCAACTCGACTATTAACTTTTTACTAACTTCACCGCAGCTGCCAGATACCTCTCCTAACCCGCTGTACAACAGTACTATTGCAACAGCAATAAATGCGGGCGCAACTTACGCAAGCTTAAGTAGTGATGCAACCGCCGCGCATATTATGCAGCGAGCAGCAGCGGAAGCCGCCATAAGCGTGCATGACTCAGGCGCCGCCGAGGCAGGAGACCAAACCCCTTACGTATCAATAGCTGCCGAGGCAGCAGGTACCGTACAAGCGATGGCAGCAGGCGTAGAAGCGCCCCCCGCAGCACTTTTCCCAATACCAAGCCCACGCGCCACTAACTTTTTTCGTGTAGATAACGCCAGCGATATTAACCCAGGTTTAATTGCCCCCGCCAAGGTGTATCAAGGTGAAATAACCCTGCCTTACTACTCGCAAATTCCTGCTGAAGGCGACGGTTCACCACTGCTCGACGGCAGCTGGGTGGCAAACCAAACAATCGGTGCCGTTATCGATGCAGCCAAAGGCAACCCCGGCGGAACCACTCCTCCATCAGAGATGGTGACCTACCGCTACCCATTCCCAGCTAAAACCACAGATGTAACAGTGCCAATGCTCGTTACTATGCCCGATGAGCTAACACTCTCTGCATTCGGTATAACCCGCCCAGCAGCAGGCTGGCCTGTTGTGATTTACGTACACGGTATAACAACCGACCGCAGTATCTCGCTGCCTATGGCCAACGCCATGTCATTTGCGTGTGTAAACTCTACGCTTACCGGCCCCAGCGGCGCCCCTTGTTTTGCCACTATCGCTATTGACCAGCCTTTACACGGGGTTGGCGCCACTGGCAGCGTTGTACCAGGGTTGACTAGCTACTCGCACCCAACTGCATCGATAGAAGCAAACTTGCCGACACTAAGCCCAAACACCCCTTCCGTGTCGCTTGCAGAACGTCATTTCAATTACACGGCTGACGAAAGCTTGCGCCCAACACCTTTCGATTACGACGCAGGCGTTGGCAGCTCGGGTAGCCTGTTTGTGAATTTATCTCACTTTGTGAATGTGCGTGATAACTTGCGTCAAATGACACTCGACCTACTAAACCTAAACGCCTCTTTGGCCACGATGGATGTAGACGGCAATGGCTTAGCGGACGACTTTGACACAAGTAAAGTGTACTTTTTAGGCCACTCGTTAGGTGGCGTTGATGGCTTGCCATTTGTGGTCATTAACAACGACCCTGTGGTGCAAAACAGCCCATTCAGCAACCAACCTAAGGTGCAAGCCGCATCGGCAATGTTCTCTGGTGGCGGCATACCTCGTTTGCTCACCAACTCGCGCCAGTTCTCGCCATCTATTAGCCAAGGCTTGGCCGCTGCCAGCGACGCTCTCAGCTACGGCAACAGCGGGCTAGAAACATACCTGAATGTGTACCAAGGGATTCTGGACTCGATTGATCCATCAAGCCTAATTGCTAACCTTGCAGACGCAAATGCCGATACCGGCGTATTACTATTCGAAATAGTTGGCGACGGAACCGCAAGCCACCCCAACGACGGCGTTATACCTAACGGTGCCGACACCATTCATGGCGAAGCAAATGGACCACTGCAAACCACGCTTAGCAACGGCTTTGTGATTGATAACTTCCCTGCGCCATTTGCAGGTACAGAGCCACTGGTTAAACAACTTGGTGCAGTAAAAACGGCAGATGCGACCGATGACGGAGACCCAGCGGTATTAGTCACGCGCTTAGTGGAAGGCAGCCATTCCACACCAGTTGTTGCAGGCAATACCGATATTGACCCATTCACGAGTGGAGCCGCATTTAACGAGATGATTGCGCAAATTGTTACCTTCTTTGCCTTAAACGGTAATGTGACCGACTCGATTGTAGCCAACCCAGAGGTAGTGGAAGACTAACCGCCAAACACCTCTCTAAAAACGGCGCCTTTGTGGCGCCGTTTTTCGTTTTAGCACTCAAGAATTAATCTGAGCTAGGGCCAAACTGCACGCTTTTTGGCCTTTCGTCACAAAAACACATACAATGCGATCACAACTTTTTAAACAATATCAACAACTTAAAGAAGCTTGTTGACAAACCACATTACAAAACTACAATAACTTCATAACAACTGGCCAGCAAACTAGCTTAGCCGGTAGCTAATAACTGAAAACTAGGGCCAAAATGCCCCCAACAACAGAGCGTCGCGATGGAATTCCTCGAAGCAGATCATCCTGAATGGCAAGAAATGTGGGAACATTTGGCATTACACCCGTTAAACAACGGCGACCCCATATGCCGCAGCCATAACACCGCGTGGGAATACATGGGCTCCACGCAGGATCACCACCACCTGCGCCACGCAATACACCCTGCTACCGGCAAAATAGAATACATTTATATCGAACGCCGCCGCGCGGGTGTGGCTTGGGCGCAATCGGCTTAACACAAAGTCGACAAGCTAAAATAACTCTCAACAAAGCCTCTAAATGAGAGCCTCTAAATGAGAGCCTCTAAATGAGCAACGCGCAGTTGCAACGATTTATTGCCGCGAAACTCATTCACATCAAGCACATAAGCTAAACGCACACGCTCCACACTATTATTTGGCCAACTTGCTACATCAACATTAAAAGCAATGGCATCTATGGCTAACCCAGAGTACTCACTGGGGGTTACCACCATTTTTAAGTGCTTTTCACCCACAATACGCTGCTGAACCAGCAAAAACTCGCCATAGAATAATGGCTCGGGAAAATTCTGCCCCCAAGGCCCTGCATGGGCTATTGCTTCGGCGGTGGCCAAATCCATCAAATGGGCCGGCAATTCGCCGTCAGTAATAACCTTGGCCGTTAACGCCTCGCCCCCCAAATGAGCGCTCACACAGCGGTCGAACGCCTCGGCAAATGCGGTGAATGACTCTTTGGGCAAAGACAGCCCAGCCGCCATTGCATGACCACCAAACTTAGATAATAAGCCTGGGTTTTCAGTTGCCACTTGATCCAAAATATCTCGCAAGTGCACCCCCTCTACCGAGCGGCCAGACCCTTTTATTTCTGTGTCCGTGGCATCGGCAAAGGCAATTGTAGGTCGATGCAGCTTATCTTTAATACGCGAGGCTAAAATGCCAATAACGCCTTGGTGCCAGTCAGCTTGATAAAGGCTTACCCCCATAGGTGTTTGCTCGCCATCTAGCGCCAATTCATCAAGCAGCTTAAACGCTTCATGCTGCATAGAAGCCTCTATTTGGCGGCGCTCGCGGTTTAAAGAGTCCAGCTCACCCGCCAAATGCAACGCCTCTGTGTAGTTATCGGTAAGCAGCATTTTAATACCCAGCGACATATCGTCTAATCGACCTGCAGCGTTTAGCCTTGGGCCAACAACAAAGCCTAAGTCGGTGGACTGCACTCGCTCTATATTGCGCCCCCCAACTTGAAACAAGGCGCGAATACCGGCAATACATACCCCTTGGCGCATACGCGCAATGCCCTGCGACACCAAAATGCGGTTATTAAAATCGAGGGGCACCACGTCGGCTACTGTACCTAGTGCCACTAAATCTAAGTAACTCGCCATATTAGGCGGCTCTATACCGCGTTGCTCAAACCAACCACTGGCGCGTAACTGCGAACGCAAGGCGCACAGTAAATAGAAAATCACGCCCACGCCCGCCAAATTTTTACTGCCAAATTCACAGCCTTTTTGATTGGGGTTAACAATAGCGGCGGCGTCTGGCAGTTGCTCTGGCGGCAAGTGATGATCGGTAACCAGCACCTTAATACCTAATGCATTAGCAGCATTAACGCCTTCTACGCTGGCAATACCGTTATCGACCGTAATAATTAAATTGGGGTTTAGCTTCGCAGCAACCGCAACAATTTCTGGCGTTAAGCCGTAGCCGAATTCAAAGCGATTAGGCACCAAGTAATCCACATGCTGTGCCCCCATCGCCCGCAAACATCGCACAGCCAATGCTGTACTGGTTGCCCCATCCGCATCGAAATCGCCAAGAATCACTATGCGTTCACCTGTGCGCAGCGCTGCTTCAATAATATTTGCGCCTTCTGCAATACCGCGCATATTTGTAGGCGGCAGCATTTCGCTTAGAGCGTACTGAGTTGGCTTATCACTGCTATAACCTCGTGCGGCATATAGCTGCTTGATAAGATCTTCGACTGTTGCCAACGAACTATTTAATACTTGCGAATCGGGAAGTGAACGACGCGAGATAACTTTAGTATTCAAAGAAGAAAATCCTGCTAATTAATTACAGGGCGACTATAGGGGAGTAACGATTATTTATCTATACCGAGCTGGCGGCAGAGCAATTGCATTTCTATATCGAAGCGTTCGTAAATTAAATCTATGGTGTCTGTCGCTTTAGTAAAATACTCATTAGCAGACACAGGGCCAATATTGTCGATTAATTGAATGCGCACAAAAGCAATAAACTCCACCAATGCTGCCATATCGCTTGTAGATAACTTTTTGCGTGTAGACGCTTTGCCAAGTAAACCTTCTATTTCGCATAAACCAGCTTGAATACGTTTTTTATGCTCGCTTAGCTGAGCATCACCACTGCGATACCCCAATATTCGCACGCCGAGTGCACGGGATTGGCCTACCAACTCACCAATTAGTAGCAACTCATGCCACAGCACTTTAACTTCATTAAAGTTGGAGCGGTTTAGGTAATGGTAGTTAGCTACATCCTCTAATATAGCCAAAACACTAACAATAATACGGCAGTGCTGATCAAAGCTTTTTTCACTCGTCATAGATAGGCAACCCACACTAAGTCGCGCCCAGTGCTGGGTTAGCCCCTGCCAATCTTGATTTTCGTTTATCCACTCGCCCACAAAACTAATTTTGCCTAGATCGCGCGCAATGGTTTCACGCAATGACACTATTTCTTCCATTACGCTTAATTCGCCATTGTGATACATAGACACCAATCCGCGGTGCCGCTGCACATGCATTAACAACATACGCAGTGCTTGCACCCACTGAACGCCGCGCACTTCTGCCCTGCGACGCTGAGTATGCAGTAAGTGTAAGAGGGCATAAATTGAGCCTGCTATAACTGCAAGCGCAACAATACCAACAAAGCCTATAGAAGCCCCCATAGCGATCCTTTCTTTAGCTATACCGCTCTATTAAAAGACGGCGTTTACCTAATATTCATAGCAATATGAGCAAATAACATTCCATTTGAGAGTTTTCGTGCTCAAGCCCACAACAATAATACCTTGTGTAAATAGAATTGCCCCACAAGCAAGCAGTTTAGCTACTTCGCCTTTAAACCGAACTAAAAACAACTTTAGATATTGCTATAAAAAGGAGCACCTTGCGCACCAATAAGACTCAACAACATAGTCTATTCAAGGTGCAGAAAAAACGTAGCGCTTATTTTGAACATTTACATTGGGTGGCATTTTAGTTTGCTCAAAGTAATCAAACCCCTGCTTCAAATTAAGCCAAAAGGTATACCACCGATTATTTTTTACTCTTTCCAGTGCCTCATCGCTCAAGCGAAAAGGAAATATATGTACTCGAAAAAATGGCTGCCCGTCTTCCAGTGATTTTTGCGCTAGCGCGTAAATTTCTTCTATTCCACTGTCTGTCATGGCATAACAGCCTATAGATACACAATCGCCATGTACCATTAAAGCACTGCCCGTGCGACCGTGTGCGCGATCGTAGGCATTGGGGTAACCCAAATTAAAGCTCAGGTGAAACTTACTCCAGGGGTTAAAACGCTGCGCATTAACAAAATAAAAACCTTCGGGCGCTTGGCGGTCTCCGCTGCGCAACTTGGGCCCCAAACGGCCAGATTGCGCGCAAATATCGTAAGCTTTAAACAACTCAAAACGCCCGCTTTCAGCCTGCAGCCACACCTCTAAAGTAGCAGATTGCTTAAAAATACGTATAAAAATGGGGGCACCGTAGCGCAGGCCCTTTTCGCTTAAAGCCTTTATTAATGCCGGCTCTACTTTGTTTATGGCCGCAATGGAACGCGCGCTGGTTGGCAGTTGATTATTCGCCGCAATAGCGCAACTAAACAACAACAGGCTTGCGATTAAACTGCTTCGCACCATCAAACTCCCTCCAATTAACTAATACTACTTTCCCATAGGCAAAAAAAACGCCCCGATAGGAGCGTTTTAAATCTAAAGCATTTAACTTTAAGCGTTTATATTTGCCGCCATATGCGCGTGCACTTTTGCTAAATCGTTCTCTAAAACTGTGTAGCGCTCTTCACGATCAAATAAATCACGCATATGCAATGGCAACGCAGGGTCAGCCGCTTGGCCCGCTTGACGCACGGCTTCAGGGAACTTAGCTGGGTGAGCAGTTGCAAGACATACCATGGGCACATCTTTAGACTTGCGCTGTTTACGCGCGGCCTGCACACCAATTGCAGTGTGAGGGTCTAACAAGTATTCAGTGTTTTCAAATACTTCGCGAATGACATCAACTGTTTCTTTATCGTCTAAACGATAGCTGCTGAACAATTCTCGCGCCTTACTTAATGGGCCTTCAGCCAAAGACATTTCACCAGACTTAAAGTCTTCCATCAATTGTTTAATCGCCGCACCGTCGCGGTCGTACAAATCAAACAGCATACGTTCGAAGTTGCTGGATACCATAATATCCATACTTGGCGAAATTGAATGTACCAAAGGCTGTTTGCTGTGGTCGTTATTGCTAATACAGCGATGCAAAATATCATTACTGTTAGTTGCAATAATCAGCTGATCGATAGGTAAGCCCATTTGCTTAGCTAAATAGCCTGCAAAAATATCACCGAAGTTACCCGTTGGCACAGAGAAGGACACAGGGCGAGCTGGCGAGCCCAACGCCAAACCGGCGTAAAAATAGTAAACAATCTGAGCCATAATACGCGCCCAGTTAATAGAGTTTACCGCTACAAGCTGGCGGCCATCAGGTAAAAACGATTGATCGGCAAAGCTCGCTTTAACCATATTTTGGCAATCGTCAAAATTACCTTCTAATGCAATGTTGTGCACATTATCGGTAAGCACTGTAGTCATCTGACGACGCTGTACATCGGACACGCGCTTGTTTGGGTGCAAAATAAAGATGTCGATATTTTCGCAATCACGACACCCTTCAATAGCAGCCGAACCGGTGTCGCCAGAGGTTGCCCCCATAACCACAACTTTTTGATTGCGCTTTTTAAGCACGTAATCAAACAAGTGCCCTAAAAACTGCAACGCGAAATCTTTAAACGCTAACGTCGGCCCTTGGAACAACTCTAAAATAAATTCGTTATGGCCAGTTTGTACTAGTGGTGCAATCGCATCGTGACGAAACTTAGAGTAAGCACTTTCGATTAGCTTTTTTAAATCGGCATCCGGTATTTCGCCATCAACAAACGGGGAAATAATTTTGAAAGCCAACTCGCGATAATCCAAACCGCGCCAACTGGCAATTTCTTCGGCACTAAATTTAGGTAGCGTTTCAGGCAAGTATAAACCGCCATCGTTAGCCAAGCCGGTTAACACAACGTCTTCAAAACTTAGAGCTGGGGCATCCCCTCGGGTACTTATATATTTCACAGTATTCTCACTGGTTTATCTGTTACGGTTAGCTATTCGGCAGTCGCTTATTTAAGCGACTCAACACGAATACGCACAACTTTGCCATTTATAGAATCTAACGCTTCAATCTTCTTAATGGCTGCAATAATTTGTTTTTCTATGGCGCGGTTAGTTAGCAATATAACCGGCACATGATCTTGCCCTTCTTTCGGCTCTTTTTGTATTAACGCTTCAATACTAATGCCAGCATCGCTCAATATCTGGGTGATTTTAGAGAGCACACCAGGGCGATCTAACGCTGAAATACGAATATAGTAAGCGGTCTCAACTTCTTCAATTGGCAGGATTGGGTAATCGACTAGTTTATCTAGCGCAAACCCTAAGTGCGGTACACTTGAGCCAGATTCGGCACCCACTAATCGGCTTACATCAACAATATCAGAGACAACCGCAGACGCAGTTGGCTCGGCGCCAGCACCAGGCCCGTAGTACAAGGTAGGGCCTACAGCATCACCCTTAACTAACACCGCATTCATAACACCATCTACGTTGGCAATTAGACGTGAGTTAGGAATTAGCGTGGGGTGCACGCGCAATTCAATACCCTGATTGGGGCGCTTGCGTGTTATACCTAAGTGCTTCACTTGGTAGCCAAGCTCACCGGCGTACGCCACATCTTCGGTAGAAATTGTACTAATGCCCTCGGTAAATACCTTGTCGAACTGCAAAGGCATACCAAACGCAATAGACGCAAGAATAACAAGCTTGTGCGCGGCATCAATGCCCTCTACGTCGAACGTAGGGTCAGCCTCGGCGTAACCTAGCTCTTGCGCTTCTTTTAATACATCTTCGAATGCACGACCTTTATCGCGCATTTCGGTAAGAATAAAGTTACCGGTACCGTTAATAATACCAGCCAACCATTCAATTTTATTGGCTGCTAAACCTTCGCGCATGGCGCGAATGATAGGAATACCGCCCGCAACCGCCGCTTCATAGGCTATTACTACGTTGTGTTTGGCGGCCTCAGCAAATAGCTCGTTACCAAACTCGGCAATAAGCGCCTTGTTTGCAGTCACCACGTGCTTGCCACTGCGCACTGCACGCAAAACCAACTCTTTGGCGACGGAGGTTCCACCAATTAGCTCAACCAAAATATCAACTTCTGGATCGTCAGCCACTGCGAACACATCGCGACTTACTTTAATACCGCTAAGGTCGAATGCAGGGTTATCACGGCGGGCACCAATATGGGTTAGCACCACACTTTTACCCGCATGGGCATTAATATCGAGCAAATTGCGCTTAAGTACAGTAAGTGTACCGCCGCCAACAGTGCCAAGACCACACAGGCCAATATTCACAGGTTTCAAGCTACGTTCCTCTAATGGGTAAACAAAGCGCCAACAATCAGCCATCTAGCAGGCCAATAGGTAACTCGACAGAGCAAGCCCCAACGCGCGGCGCATTATACCCTCTAATTGGGGATTTTCAGAATAAAGTAGGCAACCTTAATGATGGGGAATGATACTGTCAACGAAAGGAGAGAGTAGGCCCTATAATAAATACAAAAATAGGGCCTAAAACTTAGTTAAATGGTGGTTTACAGCCCTAAACGCGCTGCCAATCTGTCTGCGGGTACATAACCGGGTATAAGCTCACCGTTACCCAGCACAATTGCAGGGGTGCCAGATATACCCATTTGCTGCCCAGTAGCATACTGCTCATTCACAGGATTCGTTTTACACAAGTTTTCTGGAATGCTTTGGCGGGCTTTAAGCTTGGTTAGTGCATCCTGCTTATCTGCAGCACACCATGCCGAAACAATCTTGTTATAGGCACCAGAACCGATACCCATACGTGGAAACGCCATATAGCGCACCTCAATACCCATTGCGTTAAGCTGTGGCACTTCTTGGTGTAGCTTTTGGCAATAGCCACAGTCTACATCGGTAAATACCGACACCACACCTTTTACATCACCTTTCGGTGAAAATACGATCATATCTTTTACATCCATGCCCGCCAGTAACTTAGCGCGCTCACCGTTCATCTCTTGCTCGGTTAAATTAACAATGCCGCCTGGCTGTACGCGAAAAAGCTCCCCTGCCATAAAAAACTGACCATCTGCAGTAGAATACACAGCTGGGCCGTTAGATATTGTGGTTTTGTAAATACCCTCCACTGGGGTTTTAACTACATCTGTTACTACCAAGTCTGGACGTGCCGCAGCAAGTGCCGAAGTAATATTTTTGCGAGCTAAGTCGATATCCTGCTTGGCTGAAACCTCATTTTTCTCTGCCGCTGCTTTTGGCTTTTCAGCCAAAGCGCTAGTCGCTGCCAACGAGCCACCGATTGTCGCGCATGTTAATAGCGCGGTTGCCAGTAATGTTTTCATTATCGTGCCTCTGTTTCCTCAATGCCTTTCTGCTTTACTTTTTTATTATTTAAAGCGACAAAGAAACGTTTAAGATGAATTTTGGCCCTATTGGGCGATATGTCTTATTTTTGACGCCACAAGTCTATCATGGTTCCCTAAATCTGCCACTCTGCGTGCCGTGATCCAAAGCTCAGCTTTTCACCTGCATTTACTTTTTACAACCATTTAACACAAATATCGCATCCACTAAGGTAATCTATTGCACACACCCAGCTCTTGCAGGGTTGCGATATCAACAACAAACAAATTCAAAGGGAAGAAAATGCGCATATTAACCATCCTAAGCCTAACGCTTATCGCCACTTTCATTACTGCATGCGAAAAAGAAGCCCCCAAACCGACCTTATCTGAAAAAGCGGCAACGGCAGCTGAAAATGCCGGCGAGAAATTAGAAGATATGGGCGAGGCCGCAGGCGAGAAACTTAACAAAGCTAAAGAAGTAGCTGAAGAAGCTATGGAAAACGCAGGTGAAGCCACCGAAAAAGCGATGGATAAAGCCGAAGACATGGCCGAAGACGCCAAAGATAAGGCAGCAGAAATAAGCGATGCAAGCAAAGCAAAAATGACCGAAGCCAAAAACAAAGCCGAAGAACTACTTAAGAAGAAGTAAAAAACTCTAGGTAAAATAGAGGCGAAAAAAAAGCGACCAATAGGTCGCTTTTTTTAGAAAGAAAAACTTAACCCAATTTTTCTTTAATACGAGCAGCACGACCAGTAAGTTCACGCAAGTAGTACAACTTAGCTTGACGAACATCACCGCGACGCTTAACAGCAACGCTGTCAACTTGCTTGCTGTGAGTTTGGAAAGTACGCTCAACACCAATGCCGTGTGAAATTTTACGAACGGTAAAAGCGGAGTCTAAGCCACGGTTACGACGTGCAATAACAACACCCTCAAAGGCCTGTAAACGCTCGCGGTTACCTTCTTTTACTTTAACCTGTACAACCACGGTATCACCAGGGCTGAACTCAGGAACGTCCTGCTTGAGCTGCTCAGCTTCCAGCTCTTGTATGATCTTGTTCTTAGAACTCATGGCTTGCTCCTAATTAGCAATGTGTAGCCTCTCGGCTAGATATATCAAAATTTAGTCATCACTGCTGCTGCAGCTCAATTTTTGCTGCTGGTATTCAGTCAGCAGATTCCGCTGGGATTGATCCAGATCCAACTTATTAAGTAGATCGGGTCGCCGCTCCCATGTACGACCTAAAGATTGCTTAAGTCGCCACAATTCAATTTTTTTGTGATCACCGGAAAGCAGTACTGCGGGTACGCGTCGATCATCAACACTCGTTTGCCACGCATCTGCCAGTTCTTCCGGCCGAGTATAGTGTGGGCAATCAAGCAGGCCATTTTCGAATGAGTCTTGCTCTGCGGATTGCGCATCGCCCAGTGCCCCTGGTAGCTTGCGAATTAACGCATCTATAAGCACCATGGCAGGCAGCTCACCACCACTCAAAACGTAATCACCTATGGACCATTCCTGATCCACGAAAGCATCAATAAACCGCTGATCAACACCTTCGTAACGCCCGGCGATAATAGTAAAATCGCCGCTAGCAGCCATTGTATCGACCGCCTGATTATTTAACTGCGCCCCTTGCGGGGACATATAAATAACGGTTTCTTTTGCAGTATTAGGCAAAGCCTGCTCAGCCCTTTGCTCGCTGTGCCACTGCTTAGCAGCTAACAACGCTTTGGCCAACGGCTCCACACGCATAACCATTCCTGGCCCACCACCATAGGGGCGGTCATCTACCGTTTGATGTTTATCGGTAGTGTACGTGCGCGGGTTGAAAAAACTTAGTTTTACCAACCCCTGCTCTACTGCTCTTCTAGAAATGCCACTTTCAGTAATTGCGGCGAACATTTCTGGAAATAAAGTCACTATAGCAATGTTGACAGCACTACCTGAGGAAGAGCTCATTAACACCACCTAGCTTTTTCGCCACCCTGTCGCAGTTAACGCAAGGGACGCAATAAATGCACGCCATAGCGTACAAATTAAAATTCTGGGTCCCAGTCCACCGTAATACACTCGGCGGAAAGGTCTACCTTTTTGACATACAGGTCTAGCACATAAGGCACTAGCCTATCCCTGTCATCAATACTCTGAGCATCGGGTTTAACTTCGAGCACGTCGTTCGCCCCTGTTGCCATTACCTTGGAGACAACACCCAAATCTTGAGTATTCCCTTCATAGATAGTTACAACACGTAACCCCTCTAGCTGGTGCCAATAAAAGTCGTCGTCATCGAGTTCTGGCAACAGGCTTTTATCTATAGCGACATCAACTGGAGCTAATGCTTCAGCAGCATTGCGGTCGTCAACGCCTTTAAGGCGTACAACCAAGCCTTGCGGCCTAAATTGGTATTCTGCAATTTCGCACTCTTTCACGCCGTGCTTTGTTTTTAACAACAAAGGCGAATACTCAAGTACATTATCTTGCGGATCGGTAAACGATTTAAGCTTTACCCACCCCTTAATACCAAATACACCAGTAATTCTACCAACAGTAATCAAGTTAGATTTTTTGGCTTCCACTGGTGTAAACACTAACTGCGGCAATTAAGCCGCAGCAGCTGCATCTTTGATTAACTTAGCTACACGCTCTGAACACTGTGCGCCTTGGCTCAACCAGTAGTTCAAACGCTCGCTCTCAACACGTAGACGCTCTTCTTGACCACGTGCTACTGGGTTGAAGAAACCAACACGCTCAATGAAACGGCCGTCACGTGATTTACGGCTGTCAGTTACGGTCAAATGATAAAATGGGCGCTTTTTAGAGCCACCACGAGACAATCGAATGCTTACCATGTAAGTCTTATCCTATTTTTTAAACTGTATTCAGGCGAATTCTCCGCCACTAAGCGGCCAATAAACGAGACGCCTGCGAAAGGCGGCGTATTTTAATGGAAAGAAATTCGTATGTATAGGTTATTTTTAAATCATTAATTAGATTTGGCTCAATTAAGAACCAAAACCAGGAGGCAAACCACCGCCGCCGCCCATTGGAGGTACACCTCCAGAGCCGCCACCTGGAAGCATACCACCCATGCCGCGCATCATTTTTTGCATGCCGCCGCCCTTCATTTTCTTCATCATTTTGCTCATCTGCTTGTGCTGTTTGAGCAAACGATTCAGATCTTGAATTTGTGTGCCAGACCCCATAGTGATACGGCGCTTGCGCGAACCGTTAAGCACATCGGGATTTTTTCGCTCAGCAGGTGTCATCGAATCGATAATTGCCTGCATCTGCTTGAACTGACTTGTCATTCCATTACTTTCGGCCATTTTGGCCATGCCGCCCATACCGGGCAACTTATCTAACATAGAGGCCATGCCGCCCATATTCTGCATTTGCTGAAGCTGATCGCGCAGATCTTCCAAGTCAAACGACTTACCCTTCTGGACTTTTTGGACTAACTTTTCGGCCTTAACCTTATCTATTTTTTGCTCCGCCTCTTCGATAAGCGACATAATGTCGCCCATCCCAAGGATGCGGGAAGCTAGACGGTCGGGGTGGAACGGCTCTAAAGCCTCGGTTTTTTCACCCACACCCAAAAACTTAATAGGCTTACCTGTTACATGGCGCACCGATAACGCAGCACCACCGCGTGCATCACCATCGGTTTTGGTTAAGATTACACCCGTGAGTGGTAAGGCATCATTAAACGCCTTAGCGGTGTTCACCGCATCCTGACCGATCATGGCATCAATAACGAACAGCGTTTCAATTGGATTCACCGCCGCATGAATGGCCTGAATCTCTTCCATCAACGCCTCATCTACGTGCAAACGGCCAGCGGTATCCACTAACAATACATCTACATGCAGCTTTTTAGCTTGTGCCAACGCATTTTTGGCAATATCGACAGGGTTTTGCCCTGCATCGGAAGGGAAAAACTCGGCTTCAACTTCTGTAGCAAGGGTTTCTAGCTGCTTAATAGCTGCTGGGCGGTAAACATCCGCACTCACCACCATTACTTTTTTCTTTTCTCGCTCACGCAAAAAGCGCGCAAGCTTAGCAACGGAGGTTGTTTTACCCGCACCCTGCAAACCAGCCATCAACACTACTGCCGGTGGCTGAGCCGCTAAATTTAGCTTTTCGTTCGCCTCACCCATAATTTGGGTAAGCTCACTTTCTACAATTTTTAGAAACTGCTGCCCAGGGTTAAGTGCACGCGACACCTCCTGACCCTGAGCGCGCTTGCGCACTTGGCCGGTGAACTCTTTCACTACGGGCAATGCCACATCGGCCTCAAGCAGCGCTTTGCGCACATCGCTCAACGCGTCTTTAATATTGTCGTGATTAAGTCGCGCCTTGCCCGTAATTTTTTTAAAGGAGCGCGATAAACGATCAGATAAATTTTCAAACATAGTGAAAAACTTTAAACCGTTAATGGTGACTTTAGTGCGAAAGCGGCGGCAATAACGCCCAGAAAACCCGATAAACACTCGCTTTCTTTGGGTCGCCAGCAAACTTTTACTGCCAAGAGAACTACTTTGACGGTAAGAATTGACGGCCTATCCGCACGCGCAGGATAAATTTAGGGGCAGCAGTATAAAGGCAAGCGACCGGAAAAACGACTATTTACGACGTCCAGCGAGGCGAATAGGCGAATAAATTGGCTTGCCATTCACAGTTCAGCACTCTAACCTTGGCGCTAAACACGAAGCACGCCTTATTTAGCAGGCAATCACTTAGGAAAAGTAGACGCTCAACATGTTTAACGCTATAGCCGCATTGTGTTACATAGGCGCCTTTGGCGGCCTCACTTTACTGGCTGCCCGACGCACCAACCTCCGCTCCCCTTACATTACTGTGCTTATATGCTTGGGCATTTTATTCCACGGCGTGGGGGCCTATTTCACTATTCGTACAGAAACTGGGTTCGACCTCGGCTTTTTTAAAGTTGCTTCGTTAATATTTTGGGTAATCTCTATTGTTGTACTGCTAAGCAGTTTACGCAAACCCATGTGGAGCCTGTTTTTACTGCTGCTACCACTCACCCTAATCGCTTTGGGCTGCGCGACCCTAGCAAACACAGACCCCAGCGCAGTAATAACACTGTCACCCGGCATTTTTGCCCACATTCTGCTTTCTATTCTTAGCTATAGCCTGCTTACAATAGCCACTTTGCAAGCCATTTTGCTGGCATACCAAAACCGCATGCTCAAGCAAAAGCATCCGCGCGGTGTAATGGGGCTGCTGCCACCATTACAAACCATGGAAGGCCTTATGTTTGAGCTTTTGTGGGCGGGTGAAATACTGCTTACGCTTGCAATATTGTCAGGCGTGATTTTTATCGAAAACATTCTCGCACAACACTTAGCGCACAAAACGGTGTTCTCTATTGTATCGTGGATTATTTACGCCATATTACTTTGGGGTCGCTTCCGCTTTGGCTGGCGCGGCGCGGCCGCAATTCGGTGGGCGCTAGGTGGGTTTGCCGCATTAATGCTTGCATATTTTGGCAGCAAACTCGTGCTAGAGATAATTTTAGGTTAATAGATGCCGCTATTTGCGGTCATTCCCGCAGCAGACTTGCCTGAACGATTAATCTAGGTCAAGATTGCCCCTCATAATTTCTAAGGGTTAGATTCTCATTGGACGCCGTTTCGACACAATTACTTGTAGTTATTTTAGTTGGGTTAATCATTTGCTCTGCTTTTTTTTCTAGTTCAGAAACGGGCATGCTATCGCTCAACCGATACCGCCTGCGCCACCTAGTAAAAAAAGAGCATAAAGGCGCAACCCTAGCATCTAACCTACTTGCCCGCCCTGAGCGCCTAATAGGCGTTATTCTTATTGGCAACAACCTTGTAAATATTCTTATTGCAATGGTTGGCACCGCAATTGCCGAACGCTACCTAAGCGAATGGGCAGTTATTGTTGTAGCCCCCATAGCCCTTACGCTTATTCTATTGGTTTTTGCGGAAGTCACCCCCAAGTCAATTGCAGCAATTTTCCCCGAGCGAATTGCATTTCCGGCCAGTTACGTGCTTCAGCCGCTGCTGCTGCTACTTTACCCGTTTGTACTTGTGGTTAACGCAATATCCAATGGCTTGGCGCGCCTAGCCGGTATAGACCTAGCAAAAGCCAAACTTTCTGATCACTTGCGGCCAGAAGAATTAAGAACCGTTGTGGATGAAGCCGGTGAACTTATTCCCGACCACCACCAAGGTATGCTGTTAAATGTATTAGACCTAGAAAAAGCCACCGTGGAAGACATTATGATTCCGCGCAATGAAGTTATTGGCATTGATCTAGACGACGATATTGAAGATATCATGGAGTTGATTCGCTCCACCGAATATACGCGCTTGCCTGTATTTGAGGGCGACATAAACAATGTGGTTGGCGTATTGCACTTGCGCAATGCAGCGCGATTTATTCAAGGCGACAACTCAACCGTTACTCACGATTCCATTCGCGAGCATTGCAGCGAGCCGTATTTTATCCCCGAATCTACCCCGCTGCCCACGCAGCTAATGAACTTTCAACAACAAAAGCGACGCACCGCTATTGTGGTAGATGAATATGGCGAGGTACAAGGCATAGCCACGCTGGTGGATTTGCTTGAAGAAATTGTAGGCGATTTTAGTACCGATACTGCAGAAGATAGCGAACCGGATATTACCGAATGTGAAGATGACTGGTTTTTAATTGACGGCTCTACGTCTATTCGCGACATTAATCGTCAATTAGGCTGGACTCTATCCACCGATGGCCCCAAAACGCTCAACGGCATTATTGTTGAGTACCTAGAAAGTATTCCCGATGCATTAGTAAGCTTTGAGGTGGGCAATTATCGCTTTGAGATTGTCGAGCTTACAGAAACACGAATAGAAAAAGCAAAAGTACTCGAAATTAGCCTTCAAGCTTAGCGGTTAACAGGCACCTTCCGGTGCCTGCAGCACCACACCATAATGCACTCGCAGCAACTCCACCAAAACCCTTGCCGTAAACCCCCACACCAAATGCTGTTCGTACACATAAGCTGGCGCCCAAAACACTTGGCCTAAATGCTGATATCGATCGGTGCGCTTGCGCTTATCTTGCTTTAAGAACTCGATGGGAATCCAAAACATCTCATCCAACTCTTCGAGGTTGGCGACCAATTCTACGTCGTGAGCTACCCGGCCAATATACGGCGTCACCTTCACTCCCCTGCGCGTATAAGCCGCGGGTAAAGTTCCCAGCACCTCCACCTTCCAAGGCGGAATCCCCACCTCTTCATGGGTTTCACGCAAGGCAGTGGTAAGTAAATCTGGGTCGGCCGGCTCCCATTTGCCGCCAGGCAACGCTATTTCGCCCGCATGCTGATTGAGGTGTTCGGCACGACGGGTAAGCAATACCCTCTCACCCCCGGGCCCCTCTGACAACAGCACCATGACCGCCGCCTGATTGATCAATTCACTTCCCATCATGTAACCCACTTCACAAATTCAAAAACAATATTAGGCGCCACGCCTCGAGAACCGCACTTATAACCAATTGATCTAGGTTCGCCTATACACATACCTTATCGAAGTTTGATAGTATCTTTTTTAACCAAGCGTTGATTTGGCTGCCACACATAAAAGTTTGCCCAAGCAGTAAACAAAAATACATCTTTGGCCAGCGAACACTTATTCATTTTAGGGCCCGCCATAGCCCACATAAGTCGGGGGACTTAACTATGTTTGACAATTGGCTGGAGTTTGACGACTTACTCAAACTCGCTCAAGACAACCCTGAGCACTTAGAAAACTGGCGCAAGTCGCAAGTGGACTCACTCATATCTAAAGCACCAGAGGAGTTCCAACGCCGCTTGCGCGGGCTGCAATTTCAAATCGACTGCGAGCGCCAAAAACACTCTTCGCCCATGGGTACCTGCGTCGCTATCTCGCGCATGATGTATGAATCCATGGATAAGCTTAATCAAGCGTTGCTGGGCGAAAAAGCAGAACCTCATCCAACACAGGCAGAGGTCGTACCGTTTCCTATTAGCGTTTAAGCTGCACAAGCTGGATTACATCGTAAGCGGGCTCCTCGTAGGGGTGGGCTCGCAATAGTGCACCAAGCGCTCCCTCTAGCGCAGCTTCTTCACACACCATCTCTACCCGGTATTCTGGTACTCGCTCAATTTGCCCTTGCTCACCAATAAATGGGTTGCTGCCGCTTAACGGGCGAAACTGGCCTTGCCCCAACACTTGCCACGCACAGCTATCGTAATCGCCCAGCTTGCCAGCTCCCGCCTCAAATACTGCAGCTTTTACTGCCTCTACATGGCTCTCTGGGACAAAAAAAACTAGCTTGAACATAATTCACCTGTTTTGCGCGTTGATATCCGTTAAAATGATGTCGCTTTTAGGCTACTGCCATTCAAAGCGAATATTCTACACATCCCGCTTTGCGGTTTCAGGCGCTTATCGCCAATTTACCCAACAACGAACACCTATACACCAATGCAATTATTCGTAGATAACCTGACCAACTTAGATTTTAGCTACCTGCACCCCACTCGAGGCGTTGTAGGCGAAACTTGGCTTGCTAGTGTGGTGCTCGACGGCGCCCTCGACGAGCAAGGTATGGTGTGCGATTTTGGCATTGTAAAAAAAATGCTTAGGAAATGGCTGGATAACGAAATTGATCACCGCCTACTTGTACCCACTCAAGCGAGTACCCTTACTATTAACCCGCCAGCAGACAGAGCAAGTTTAAGCTGGCCAATTAGCAGCAAAGGGACCCTCAGCACTGACTGCCCAGAGCAAGCCATTGCACGCGTTACGGCAGAATCCATTACCCCCGAATCTGTCGCCCAGTGGGCCATTACGCAACTTCAACCCCTGTTCCCCCAAAGCGTAAACAAGCTAAGCCTAACCTTTACCCCAGAAGTTATTACCACACCGTTTTATCACTACAGCCACGGCTTGAAAAAGCACGGCGGCAACTGCCAACGCATTGCACACGGCCACCGATCCAAAATAGAAATTTGGCGCAATGGCGAGCTATCACTACCAGATATGAGCGCTTGGGCAGATTTATGGGCGGACATTTATATTGGTACAGAAGAAGATGTAGTCAGCACGCAGGGTGAACACACGGCATTTGTGTATACGGCGCAGCAGGGCGAGTTTTCATTAAAGCTGCCTAGCGCATGCGTGTATATGATAGATACAGATACAACCGTAGAGTTTATTGCCCAACATATTGCCAATACGCTCAAGCAACAAAACCCTGCCGACAGCTTTACCGTAAAAGCCTATGAGGGCCTAGCAAAGGGCGCTATAGCGTCTAGCTAACCGCGCTCAAAGCACTACGCAAAGCTGGTCTCGGTTACAGCTTTGCGTATAAGCGTGGCTGTATTTAGGTTTCTACCCTGTTCTACACCATCACTGACGCTGCAACACGGCGCGCTATCTAGATAAGTAAAAGCAACTACGTGATGCCCTACCGCCACATGAGAAAAACTGACTGTGCGCGCATCTTCTCGATGCATACAAACAGATAAGTGACCCCTCGCAGGTGTGTGGGTGGCATGGTAGCGATAGAAATCCATCGGCTGTAATGCCGTTTTTTCACGAAAAATATTTCTATACAACTCACTGCGCACAGCGTTGACGTTCTCGTAATCAACCGCAGACGAAATAAGCGGGCTAGCCTGCATGACCTTTTCTAGCTTAATGCCATTCCAACGCAATAGAGGCACACGCCGATTCGCATCGGAAAACTTTTCACCGCCCGCAGCCTGCGGTGAAAAACATAACAAGCTAAACGGACCAAACCCCTTCAAATTAACACGCTTTAATATATCGTGCGCTTCGGCAACGTTTTTAGCAGGTAACAGCGAAGGAATTATCAACCCACGCGAATGTTTTGCATCGGTATCTATAGGTGCCTGATAATAGTTCAACAGCGCAAATGTTAACCCGTATTCGTTTGCCGCAATCCAAGTTCCACCCGCTTTAGCATCCACAGGATAAATTGCTTTGCACCCCGCTACATTATGCACCTTTGGCTGCTGCGCTTTCTCTCGTGTACGCTGCTCATCTCTATTAAAGAAAATGTGGTAGCCGTTATGATCGTATAACCAACTTATTGTGCACATACATTTCACTACACATAAAACTAGCTGCTGCCATAGCAACACCAAAAATTAAAGATAACCCAATATCATGCAATCGCATTATTGCGCCACCTTGCGCCTAGCCTTGCATCTCGCGCCCTTGCAACATTCCGCAAGCAATAAGGATATTTCAACGCTTTATTGAGACGATGAAGCTAATGATACCCTTGTTTTAGCTAAAATAGGGGCGCTTAAATCACGTTCCTTAATGCTACTTAGCTCATGAACGAAATAGTGGCCTTCATCTATCGCTTTTTGGCGCACGAACGTTGCTGTGCCAACCCACCGAGAATAAGCTGTACCGCCAAATTTAACATCGCAACTATCCCCAAAAAAGAGCGCATGAAATGTATATACCTAAACTACACGGCGCAATGCCAATTCAGTAGCTATGAATGGTTCCGAACAAAGAGAGGAGTAGATAGAAAGGAAAACGCGGCGCAGCTAAGCAGTTAAGCCTGCCGCCTCAAAGCCGTGGCCAATTGGCCATAACCTAGTAGCGTGCTTGCAACACTGCATGGAATAGAAAAATCGCGAAGCACATCAAGCAGCTTTAGCGGCTGCGCGCCGAATAATATAGGTATGAACTAAAAATATAATTAGCGCCGCAGAAATACCCGCCACACCTTCAAATATAGCCCCTTGCAAACCAAAATAACGCCATAGCAGGCATGCCGCAACACCACTGGCGATCATCGCAGCACGGGTAGATGCAAGCGGTTTTGCACCAAACGCTAACACAATTAATAAGGGTGCAAACGCAGAGCCTAGCGTAGACCATGCCATAAGCACCAAGCCAAATACAGACTGCTTATTCGTTAATGCCCACACGAGTGCAGCAACAGCAATGGTCACCGTTGCCAACTTCGCGATAATAAGCTTTTGTTTTGGCGTGAACTTGTCTGAAGCGGGGAAAATATCGTGACTTAAAGTACTGGAACAACTTAGCACCAAAGAGTCGGCTGTCGACATTGTCGCAGCAAAGATACCAGCCAAGATCAGGCCGACCAAAACCGTAGGCAGCATTTTTAACGCGAGCGTTGGCAGTGCAAGCTCCGCATCAAACGCATCGACATCGGGTAACAAAATACGAGCAAGCATACCTACCGCAGTTGCCATGCAATAAAAAATAGTGAACCAAGAATAATACCAGCAGCGAGCAACGTTATAGCGACGAGTATCCTCTAGCGCCATAAAGCGAACCATAATATGCGGCTGCCCAATTACCGACAGGCCTGCAACAAACCAACCCAGCACAAATAAACCCAAGCCGCCCCACCCTGGCACAGCCAAATCCTGCGGCATAACCGAAAGGTAGTAAGGTATCGCATCCATCTTGGCAATTGCATCCCCGACGCCGCCTACGCTTGCAACAGCAACGACTAACAAGATCGACATAGCCAGAATCATTACAAAAGACTGCGCAGCATCGGTCCAAATAGAAGCGCGTATTCCACCTGCAAGGCAGTAGCCCATAATGATTACCGCACCAACAGTAGCACCCAGATAGGTTGGCCAATCCAATAGCACGAACAGCGCCTTACTACCCGCCACAAGCTGCGCGCTCGCGTACGCCAACAAGAATGTTAGCGCCAATAGGCCCATTAACCGTTGCAAATACGGTGCGCCCTGACCATTCCAATTGTTTAGTACAGAAATATAACTCACATCGCCATTTGCTTTAGCTGCACCGCGCAAGCGATTATGCGCAAACGTAGAGCCAACAAAATCACCCACTAACCAGCCAGTCATCAACCATACCGAAGCCAGCCCCTCGACATAGGTGTAGCCGATAACGCCAATAAACATATAACCGCTGTTATTGGTTGCCACGGCAGACAAACCCACTAGCCATGCCTTAACGGAGCGGCTCGCCAAATAATAATCCCCTACCGAACCTTTACTCACACGCGCAGAAGCTAGCCCTATACAGGCAAACATTAAAAGAAATGCAATGAAGCTAGCTAATAGCATGGAAAGAACTCAATTATTATGCGGGGTATTCGTTATTAATGGTGTTCAACCAAGGCACGGTATTCAGGCAGGTCTTTGAGTGGCTCGAGCATTGGGTCGCTAGCCATTTCTTCGCGATAACTATCTGCTTGCTCAAGCGCTTCGCGCAAATATTTAATCGCTTCGTCAAAGTTTTCTAACATCACATTCGCACACGCCAGTTGATACAGGGCGTGAGCATATTTAGGCTCTTCGCCAAGCGCCTGCCTACACAAATTAATCGCCCATTGCGGTTCACCCATATCGAGCACTGCATCGGCCTTATAAGTTAACGCTTCGGCATCGGTTGGACGTAATTGCAAAATTTCATCGTAGAGAGTTACTTTGCTTTGCAAGTTACTTTCTTGCCCTGCGCGCAACCACAATGCATGAATCTCTTGCGTGCGCTCAATCTCTTGTCGGTTTTCATCAATATGCTGTGTCTTTTTGGTCAGTTGCGCTTCAATGGACCGCAGCCTGCGCTCATAAGTCGTGATTAACTTTGAGATCTCTTCATCTGCATGACCTTGCATTTTTTCTTTTAGGTCACGTATAGACGTCCAACCAATTAACACCAATACGGAGCTCACGGCTGCGATTAAATAAAAGAAGTAAGTAACCGTTGTATTGGAGTAGCCCAGCGCTTTATCTACTGCAGACATCTCCCGGCCAACTAACTCTTTGGTGAATTCAATTCGCTGGGCAGCCATCTCCACGCGCAATTGTTTTATTTCATCTAACACATAGCGCTCAACAAAAGGGTTGTAGAGTGGCTCATCTAGAGCCTCTACTACACCTTTTGCCTGAGCATCTTTGCTGGCCTGCTCTGTCGCATCCGCTTGCGCAAGTGCATTATGCGAAAAAGCTAAACACCCCAACGCCACAAATAGTAAGCATTGGGATAAACCAAACAACGTTTTTTTTATGCTGCACATATAGCGATTCCGTGATCATGCACTTCTACTAAACACTTATGCAGTGCTCTAACCGCGGCCTCGTAGGCTGCTTCTTCAACAATAAATTGCATATCCACTTGGCGCATAGACTGATGCACCGCCAACACACTAATACCTGCATCCGCTAAGGCACCAACCGTTTTAGCTAAAATACCAGGCACTTGCATATCGCTACCAATAGCTGAAACGATGCTTACTTTTTTAACATTGATTTCAGATTCGGGGAACATTTCTTCAAGCTCGCGCTGTACGCGCTTTATTTTCTTCATGTTCGACGATAAATAGTGGGTAACCGTATTCGCATTTACATCTTTGGTTACATGGGTACAACGAAAACGCTGACAAATCTGCATGATTTTTTGCTCAAAATTAAGCAAATCACCTACCATATCTTGATTAAAGCATTCCACTGCATACACAGCCTGCTTGCCGGCGATAATTTCCACACAGGGCTTTTCGCTTACATAATCGGTAGTAATTAGGGTACCGTTATGATCGGGTTCAAATGTGTTTTTTACTCGCAATGGAATATTGGACTGGCGCAAACCTTTCGCTGCTTTAGGGTGAATAGCTTCCATCCCCAAGTTAGCAAGCTGATCGGCAACATCGTAATTAGTTCTACCAATGGGTACTGCGGCATCTACACCAACAACTTTAGGGTCGGCGCTACTCAAATGATATTCTTTATGAATAAGCGCTTCATCTGCCTGAACCAACACCGCAATTCGGCTAAAGGTCATTTCGCTGTAGCCGCGATCGAAAGTAGACATAATGCCGCTTTCGCAGTGGGCGTAGCCCGTTACAACGGGTAGCTCATTACCTAAATCCACATCTTTAAATTGCTCTAAGATGTGCTCATCCATACCTAAACTTTTATCTGCATTCCAACCCGTTAAGTCGACGAAACGCGCGTTAACGCCCTCTTCTTTTAACAACTCGGCCATATTTCTAGCACTGTGCGCTTCGCCCAAACTGGCAAGCATTTCACGTACTGTAGAAAGGTGCGCTTCTAGAGAAAAGTGACCATGGCCACACAAGCGCTGCAAATCTTCTAGGCATCGCTCAGCGGTATCTAATCGCTCACCAATAAATACGTTGGCTTTCGAGATTGCATCGGCACTGTTAAATAACTCTGCGTTTTTTTGAAACATATTCTGACGCACATTGTTCAAAGCCTCGCGCCATGAACCAGCATCTTCATCTGAGCTAAAGTAGGCGAAAACGCCCGCTTTGCCGGATTTTTTATGCTCTAGCAACTGATCAGTCATGCCGCCGTATGCAGACACAACCAAAATACGCCCTGTAGTTGGGTTTTCACCATTTGGGCCTAGCACTACGTTATCTCTCACCGTGAGATAATCACTCATCGACGTGCCGCCAATTTTTTCTACTGTTAACATCATTTTCTCCTATTTATTTAAAATTTATGCTTTCAACTAAAGAGAGAACTAGTCAACAATAGCTTCTGCTTCTAATGGATAAGCGCCACTTTCATCGTGCACTTCCTTACCAGTAACAGGAGGGTTAAATACACACGCCATTTTCATTTCTTTGGTTGCCCGCAAAACGTGCTTGTCGTGCTTATCTAAAATATAAATGGTGCCAGGTTTTATTGGGTAAACCTTGCCGTCGGCAAGCGTTTCGACTTCACCCTCACCAGACATACAAAACACAGACTCCAAATGATTTTTATAATGCATTTCGAAATCCGCACCTTCAAAAATGGTGGTGATATGAAACGAAAAACCCATATTGTCGTCTTTCAATAACAGCCTAACGCTTTCCCAGTTTTCACTCGTTACGCGTCTATCTGAAGCTTCCGCTTCGGCCAGTGTTCTAACTATCATACTAATACCCTAACTTTGTTCGATGAATATGAAAAAATGAATGACAATATCAATTACGATACATTACGCAATTTGTCGCCAAGCACTTCGGCAAAAGCCGACTCCACAATATCCAAGCCTGCGTTAAGTTTTTCCATAGTAATAGTTAATGGGCAGAACACTTTGATTACCTGACTCAAGTTACCGGCGGTTTCAATAATTAAGCCTTTTTCGAATGCTTTAGTAGTAATCTCATCGGCAATTTCGCCACTAACAACATCAATACCTTGCATTAAACCACGCCCTTTCAAGCGCGCCTTTGTTACACCGTATTTATCTGCAATATGCTTTAAGCGCTTGGTTACTTTCGCAGATTTTTCGGCAATTTCGTTTTGGAATTTATCATCTTTCCAGTAATGCTCAATTGCGGCTTTGGCTGTTACGAATGCGTGGTTGTTACCGCGGAAGGTTCCGTTGTGCTCGCCTGGCTTCCAAATATCGAGCTCTGGCGACATCAACACAACGGCCATTGGCAAGCCGTAGCCACTGAAAGATTTAGAAAGAGTAATGATATCTGGCTTAATACCCGCTTTTTCAAAACTGAAGAAAGTACCGGTGCGGCCACAGCCAGCTTGAATATCATCCACAATTAACAGCATGTCGTGCTTGCGACACAACTTTTCTAATTGGCGTAACCATTCATCTTGCGCAACGTTTAAACCACCTTCGCCCTGTACAACTTCTACAATGGCAGCAGCAGGTGCATCAACACCACTAGATGGATCACCAATTAATTTGTCGATCATTTTAATAGTGTCTACATTTTGACCGTGGTAACCGCAAAACGGCATACGCGAAACGTTAGCTAAAGGCACCCCGGTTCCATCGCGATGATGCTGGTTACCTGTAGCAGCAACAGCGCCTGCTGTTACACCGTGGAAGCCGTTAGTAAAAGAAACAACGTTTGTGCGCCCTTTTACTTTGCGTGCGAGTTTTAAAGCAGCCTCTACCGCATTCGCGCCTGTAGGCCCAGTGAACTGCATGGTGTAATCTAGCTCACGCGGCTGCAAAATATGGGTGTTAAACGAATCCATAAATTCCGCTTTAGCTTTGGTATGCATATCTAAGCCGTGGGTAACACCATCTTCCATAATGTATTCGACTAATGCTTTTTTAATAACATCGTTGTTATGGCCGTAGTTCAAAGAACCTGCACCTGCTAAAAAGTCGATATAAGCGTTACCCTCTGTGTCGAATAACTCTTCGTTTTTAGCGCGGTTAAAAATCACTGGGAAAGACAGCGCATAACTTTGTACGTTTGATTCTAAATCTTTAAATATGTTTTCCATCACAAACTCCTAATAAATTCGATAAGTTGGTTGGATTAAATTGAATTTGAATTAATTTTTCACTACACAGCTCGAACACTTAAGCTGCCTAACTAAAACGGGCCGACGGTAAACAAAAGCTCGTCGTCGTGCGCGCCATTAAAATGAGTATCTTTGCCAAATAGCATTTCACTGCGAATATGCGTATCGCGTTTATTTGCCAACTTGCGGAATACAGCCTGCGAGGCTTCGTTTCCGGGGCTAATAGTCGTTTGGATAAAGGAGACGCCTGCCAGCGCTTCGCGCTCAAGAATTGCTTCGAGCATACGACCAGCCAAACCACAGCCCCTAGCGGAGGAGTGAACAGCTATTTGCCATACGAAAAGAGTATTGGGTGCAGCGGGCAGAATATATCCAGAAATAAAACCCACCATTTTCTCGCCTTCGAAGGCGGCGGCGGCCGTTTCATTAAAGTGATGACATTGCAACAAGTTGCAGTAGGCAGAGTTGGGATCAAGGGGGGGGCACTCGCTTACGAGTTGATTAAGTGCCATTCCATCCAGCGAACTGGGCTTTCGAATCGTCAATTTTTTCGCCGAACCTGACGTATCAAGCGCGGCGTTAATACTATCCATCTGTAATATTTAGAACCCTATGTAATAAACACGGCAGACATACTAACACAGCACCAAATAACGATCAAATTAGCGCATTATTTAATCTTTACAGCGATTACGCCCCACAATAGCGCGAAAACCACTAAAAACTATAGATAGAACACGATACATTAATAGCTCTATAACACACCTTTACATGTATAATATTTACGACTAAATTACTTTTGACGCCAACAACCGATCAATTTGCGACCTGTCTCACAAATAATGCCTCAACGGTTCAATGGCGCACAAAACAACATCCGTAAGAAAATTAGCTTACAAACAATTTTCGTGAATAATGTGTGGTGAGCTATTGGACTTTATGATCCAATACCGCGATAAAAGCTCATCAAACCAGTAAAAACACAGATCGAAACACCTATGGATAACATTCAAGCCGTGCTAGTTGCACTGCGACGCCTCATTCGCGCAGCCGACATTCACTCCAAGAAGCTAGTAAAAACTTCGGGGCTCACCGCGCCGCAGCTGCTGTTGCTGCAAGCCTTGAAAGAAGGGACAGATATGACTGTTGGCGCTTTGGCTACGCAAATAAATTTAAGCCAAGCAACTGTTACGACTATTATTGATAGGTTAGAGCGCCGGCATTTGGTTACCCGAGTACGATCATCTGTAGATAAACGCAAAGTACATGTTTACCTAACCGATGATGCTTCTGAAATTCTAAAAACAGCCCCAACGGCTTTACAGGAACAGTTTGTCGACCGCTTTTTGAAACTAGAAGTATGGGAGCAAAATATGATTCTGGCCTCGCTACAGCGCGTAGGAGTGATGATGGACGCCGAAGATATCGACGCCGCGCCAGTTCTTGATATTGGAGAACTCGATAGAAAAGACGAAAGCAAACTGAGTAGCGG
This sequence comes from Saccharophagus degradans 2-40, assembly GCF_000013665.1. Taxonomy (NCBI): domain Bacteria; kingdom Pseudomonadati; phylum Pseudomonadota; class Gammaproteobacteria; order Cellvibrionales; family Cellvibrionaceae; genus Saccharophagus; species Saccharophagus degradans. The sequence continues at coordinate 1,533,836 of NC_007912.1, read as the reverse complement.
CGAGCTTTAAACTAACGAAAACTTAAAAATTGTCTGCGATGTGTACTCTTGCCCTGGGTTCAGCTCCACACTAGGGAAATGCGCTTGATTGGGCGAATCGGGAAAGTGTTGAGGCTCCAAACAAAAGCCCGACCTACGCGCAATAACACCATTTTTGCCCTCAAGCTCACCATCTAAAAAATTACCGCTATAAAACTGCAACCCAGGCTCGGTGGTGTATAGCTCTAGCTTTCGGCCGGTTTCCTCACTATATGCACAAGCTGCCAGGCTTAGCTCTTCTGGGCGCGCTTTATTCAACACATAGTTGTGATCGTAACCCGCGCCAAATTGCAGCTGCGGATGGTCGCTTTCGATGCGCGCACCTATTTTAACAGGCGACGTAAAATCGAGGGGCGTATCAGCTACCGGCGCTAATTCACCAGTGGGTATTAAATCGCTATTCACAGGGGTATATCTGTCGGCGAAGATTTGCACTTCGTGGTTAAGTACATCAGGCTCGCCACTTAGATTAAAGTAGCTGTGCTGGGTCATATTCAACAGCGTTGGCGCATCCGTTTTGGCTTTTATAGCCATTGCCAAGGAGTTATCTGCATGCAAACTATAGGTAACCTCTACGGCAACCTCACCAGGGTAGCCTTGATCGCCATCGGCACTTACCAAACTCAACACCAATACAGCGGCATCATCGATGGATTCCGCTCTCGCCTGCCAGAGGCGCTTATCAAACCCCTGCTCACCGCCGTGTAAATGGTTCGGCCCGTTATTTATCGCAAGCTCATACTGCTTTCCCTGCAAAGAAAATTTACCACCGGCAATACGGTTTGCGTAACGGCCAACTAAGGCACCTATATAGGGGCTTTTTTCTAGATACGGCTCCAAATGGCTAAAGCCAAGCGCAACATCAGCGTATTTACCTGCGCGGTCGGACACCTCAATTGACTGAATAATACCGCCAAAATCCAAGATACCCACACGCATACCCGAAGGGTTAGAAAGCTCATATCGAGATACATTTCCACCATCTGGCAACGAGCCAAAGGGGGCTACAGAAACATTAAAATGATTAATCATATGGTAACTCCAACCAGAACAAACCACATTCTAGCTGGAATTTACAGAGGATGTAACAGTTTCAAAATAGGCCTGGCGACTATAAGCCGCCGCAAATAACAACTCGCTAACTGATAGCCAACTTGTTAGTTCGACGAGCGCACTAAACGGATTAGCTTAGGCTGGATACGCTCGTCGTATGTATATGAGCCACTAGCAAAGTCCACAAACCATGAGTAGTGGGTATAGAAGTGGTAAGGGGAAGATGTCCAAACATGACCGGCGGGGGTTGCGGGGAACACTTCACTGTTTATAGATGGTGACGCACACTGAAGCTCCACCAGCGTGTTTAACTCTCTGATATTCGCAAGGCGCCAATCTTTATGACCCGCAAAACCACGCTTATTTACATCTGCAATATGCAATAAAGCCTTGGCCCAATTGAGTTTCACTGCCTCGCCCTGCTCACATTGATCGCCACTTAAGCCCTCAACACATACAGCCCATTGCAACCCGGTTTGAGTATCTTGCACTACACCATTACCTAGCGATTCAAAACGACTAGCTGGAGCAGTCGGTTGAATTTTTTCCGTTTGGCAGATTTGCTCAGCAGAAACCCTTAAAGCCGCAAGCGAACACAAAATACTGCAAACAAATACAGCCGATATATTTTTTAAATTAGTCATTTGTTTTAGTACTCAATAAACAATTAGTTTGCTTAAAGTAATTAAGCCAGCCCTGCCTCGCGCTTAATTAGCGTTTCGCACCAAGCGCACTGTACGCGGGTTGTCTCGGCGCAATGGCGCAGAGAAACCAAACTGAAAACTTATCGCCCATGCAGTGTCTTTACTTCCAATCACAGGCGATATACTCCAGTAATAATCGTTTACGGTATCTGGGAAATAATTCACATCCACCGCAGGACGCGTAGTACCGTAATGCACTAAGCTTTCAAGTTCTGCACGGGTTGGCACTCGCCAATCTTTACTGCCACACAAACTCGCTTCATTTACTCGGCTAACGAATTCCGAAACATTACAATATGTAGCAGGCTGCCCAGCAACATAGCCCGCGCACTGATTATACTCGCTGTTCCAGTTTCCTACGGCGCCGCCATTTGCGGTTACATCACCGTAATACCACATGAATAAATCATCGGCATCATGCAGCCCGGCATTGCCGTATATTTCATCTGCAGGCTCTTTTATTTCCCACATCAAACCTGTAATTGTGTCGCTTACACAGCGCCACTGCTCCGCGTCGGCAGGTAACTGCTCGCCACTTTGCGAAATCTTTTGATAACTAAACGCAGCAAAACCATCGTCATTTTTTTGCGCCTTAGCATCTGCACCTTGCGCGCAATCTTGCGCAGCTAAGATGTCACCCTCTAGCACCTCTCCCTCTGCTAATTTTTCGCTCAGGATTGTTGCAGAGCAATCTTCGTTTATATCAGCAGGGTAATTTCCACCCCATGTAATACCTGTATCGTTTAATTTTGGCTTGCTTACAGCAGGTTTACCTGCAACTGCATGTTCATCTGTTTTTAACTCGGCGTCTTTTTTACCACAAGCCGCAGTTAAGCCAACAGATACGCACACCAAACCACATAAAATTTTCTTTAAGGAAGGATTCAACATAGACACGTCTTTTATCTAAACGAACGAGTTTATTCAACTCAGAAAAAGCGTAAAAAACTGTAATGCGCCTACAAAAACGTAGGCGCACACAGATTGGAGCTTTAGGTAGCAATACCAGAAAGCGTATTGTTGGAATAACCTTGATACGCTGGATGCTGATCTGCGCCTAACACTTGCGCGATAGTATGAATAATATCGTATTGGTTACCACCAGTATTGGTTGCAACGCCACGACGAATTGCATTACCGCCGCCAGAAACAACAAACGGCGCGTTCGCTACGCCATGCGCATTACCGTCGCCCATATCGGTAACGTTCAGCACAATTGTAGAGTCAATTAAGCCCGCATCTCTTAAGCGCTCGATGAGTCGCACAGAATAAGTACTTAACTTGGTACGCGTTTCGGTGTAAGTATCTGAGTTACCACCATGAATTGAACCGTGATAAATATCAGTCCAATTTAGACCCGGCAAAGTAAATTCACCTTGGTGGTTACCCAATGCCAAAGTAACTGAAGACGTGAGGTTACACTGTAACGCTGCAACAATAATGTCGATTTGCAATTCAACTTGCTCATCAAACGTTGCGTACTGCAATGGGAACTGATTTGGTGTAGACGGAGCCGCACAAGAACCAGGATTGCTATTGTTCGCCGCATTTAAACGCGCCTCAATTTCTTCAATAGAAGTTAAATGCGAGTCTAAGCGCTGACGCTCGTAGCTGCCCAACTTATTAGTAAGAGCCGAAAGCGCATCTTTATGCGCGTCGATAACGCTGCCTTTAGCATTACCGCCGCCACCGCCACCACCGTTGCCGCCACCATTACCAAATATAGTACTGAAAGCGTTAAACGGGTTGTCTTGGAATGTTACTTCAGCACCGGCGTCGCGGGTTATAACCCCTTGACCGTTACCATGAACACCAAGCGACAAATATTTGAACGGGTTATTTGCGCCTATGGTTTTACCCATATTCACATCAAAGCTATCGCCACCCCAGCTGTTATTTAGGATGCGGGGCATCATACCGTGACCACCATCAGCAACGGTTACGCCACTAAGAAAGTTACAGTGCTCACGCACACTTTGGTATGGCTGAGACATAGCACCAAACGACGTAAGATTGGCATTTGGATGCCAACGATCTGGGATCGCACCATCTGGCGTGTATACGCAAACTACACGGCTTGGACCTGTTTGCGCTTCCGCTTGACGCGCCAGCATCATACCGGCAACCAATGGAGAAGCGCGCAGTAAGCCCTGTGTTACGCCAGCGCCTGCAAACAACTTAAGCAGGTCGCGACGCTTTTTATCAAATTGATTTTTGTATGGCTTTTTCATGTTATTAAACCTTCATTTCGATTCACACTGACTTAAATGATTTGTTATCACCTAAGCAGGTGCTTTACCGAACTCGTTCGGTAAAGCACTGAGTTTTATTAACGCGCCCACGCTTTGCGGTAACGTACCGCTTGCATGGAACCCATGCCTTCCAGCATTGCTCGCGGACTTTGCTCTAACATAGTGCTCGTCAGGTTTTTAACTTCACAGGCATAGCCATCCCGTTCTGCAGGAACTAGCTCGTTGCCTTCTGGATTATCATCCAACCCTTCTACACCAACGCCCACGGAATAACGGAACAAGTTTTGTGGCAAACAAGACTGCGCACTTGGCAAGGTAGTCAGTAACGCACCTAAACCTTGAGTACCGTTAAAGTTAATAAAGACGTCTTTATCGTTGAGGTTTTCTGGCGCGTACAATTGACCGCTTGCATCAATAGTATTGCCATTTAGATCCGTCACACGACGCGTACCAACCGCAGTGAAATCTTCCATACCAAAGCCGAGAGGGTTAATCCACTCTTGGTGACAAGTAGCACAAGTTTCACCTGATGTTAACAGCTCATAACGCTCACGGTTAGTCGTAGTAGGATCTGCCAACGCCTCGTGGAATTCGTCTGCAGCGTTTTCACGACCGATGTTTACGTTGCCAGGGGGATCTGGTTGATCCTGACAAAGCATACGACGGCGTACGCGCACAGAACGACGAATTGGTGAAGACTCTACACTTTCACCCCAGCGCGCCATAAACGCACCGTTCGCCAAAATGCCACCGCGATCGGTAGTTGTTACTTTTTGGAATTCATTACCGCTTACACCGTTAATGCCGTAGTGTTGCGCCAATGGTCCGTTCACGAAGGTATAGTTAGCGTTGTAAACCGAAGCAAAGCTTTCAGTTGGCTCTAACATTACGTACGAGAACATTTCGCGTATTTCAGTTTGTAAATGCGGAATTAACGCATCAAAACCAGGCCATACAGAAGCATCTTTAGGTGCGTTTGCAATGTGGTCAGTACCTAACCAGCTAGCAACGAAGTCACCCATTTTTTGCTTCGCACCAGCACCTTCTAACAAACGTTGAGCTTCGGCGCGAATTTCCGCGTCTGTGCGCAACTGATTGTTTGCAGCTTTTTGCATAGCAATTGCATCTGGTGTGGTACCGGCATAAGTGTAAGACAACCAAGTAGCCATTTCATAAGACGTTAATTCAAACGCGTCAGAGTCGATAGCATTGTTATTTGGATTGGCTTCACCAAGCTCGTGTCTATATACAAATTGCGGAGAAGAGAACAAGCCTTCCATCGCAAGTTGAATACCCGCTTTAACATCACCGTTGGTAGCGCTGCCGTTAGCAATCGCCAAGTAAGCCGCAGCTTCATCGCTAGAAAGCGCGCGTCGGAATACTTTTGGAGCGAAGTTGTTAACAAACTGATTCGCACAGGTTTGGTTAAAGTTAGTGCCACAAGTTAATGCACCCGCAAAGTTTCTGTCAGCAGACCACTGCGCGATTTCTTCAGCTACTGTGAGATACTGATCGTAAACCGTTGGCACAACCACTTTGGTGGTGTTATTAACGAAGTAACCAATAATGTTATCTTCTGCTAAGCCGCTTGCTACGTTGTAATCAATACCAACTAAGTCTTCAACAGAACGTTGATACTCAGCTTTGGTAAGTAGCTTCAACTGACGAGCACCGTAAGTAACAGTGTCACAAGCTAATTCTGGCTCTGGCTCACCGCCGTTCCAGAAAGTAGTTTGAATATAACCACCAATTGCTTCCGCACACTCTTGATCACAGTTATCCGCTTCGCCTGGAGGCATGCGAGTAACAATGGTGTTCAGCATAACGGTTAAATCGCGCTCAGTATTCAAAGCAACACCAACTACACCACCGCTAGCGTCATCACCGTGACAGCTTGCGCACTTAGCTTGATAGTGCTCTTCGCCAGTCAATGGTTCTGGGTTAGGGTTGGTAGTAGCTACAACAGTTGCAACTGGCGATGGCGCAGAAGGCACACCGTTGTTCAATGCAATCACTTTGTAGTCGTAGGTGTCTTCTTCTAACAGAAGATCATCTAACAAAGTACTGTTCGCGTTAACTTCGGTCAGTCTTGACCAGTAACCGGTTGACGCTTCACGACGACGAACCAAAAACTCGGTTTCGTTATTGCTTGCATCATTCCAGTTCAACGCGGCAATACCACTGCTTTCTGTGAAGTCTGCAGTTAGAGACGTTGGCGCCGCAGGAGTAGCAGGAACAGCAACCGCATTAGTTACTTGCGGGTCTGCAGCATCGAAGTCTAAACGGAAGTAAACAGGTACCGTCTGACCAATACTTGAAAGACTAGCCAAGGCTCGCAAAGACTCTACACCGCTTACCAAATCAAAATCGGCAGCCTTAATTAAAATAGGCTTAGACGTTGATACGGTTAAGTCGGTAGCGCTAGTTTTAACAACCAACACTTCAGCCTCAACCACTGCTTGTACACCGTGTAGTGTTAGCGTGCCACCAAGCGTTTGCGTTTGAGCATCGCCAACCGCCAATGCAGACAGTGAAGCCATATCTAGCTGAACACTGTAGTACAGAGTAGGAAGGAAAGCTGTTTCAAACAATACATTGCGGAAGCGCTCGTTGCGTATATCAATGTTCGTTTCTGCACTGTTTAAGTCTATAGCAAGCGTTGCAACGCCATCGCTATCAACTGTTGCGTTGTAGGCAGTAAACGTTTGAACTTCGGCAACGTGCTCTTTTTTAACAGTTACAAAGCTAAACACTGAATCGGCTGAGTTTAACTCCCACACAGCGCCATCAGTTGGCTCTGGGTTAGGATTGGGATTAGGGTCAACAGCTCCACTACACGCTTCACCATTTAGGTAAAACTCTGTGGGAAAGTTTTCGCTCCAACCGCTTACGGTAAAACCGAAGCTAAATTGACCGCCAGTACCAACACTGCCGTTATAGCCAGCATTGTTAACGGTAACATTCGCACCAGTTTGCGAAAGCACGCCATCCCATAGGTTGTCTATATTTTCGCTGCCGTTAAATGTCCAGCTTAACTGCCAGGCATTTAAAGCAGGGCCGTTATTTACAACGGTTACCGCTTGCTGGGCACCGGAGCCCCAGCTATTTACCGCTTCGTAGGTTACATTGCACAAATCAGCTGCAGATGCAGCGCCAGCAATTGAGAAACCTAGCGAGAGCGCTGAAATCTTGAATATTTTTTTCATGACTTATTCTCTTTAAGCTTCGTTAGGTTTAAGGCGCTTCGTAGAACAAAACAAAATCCACTGGCACCGTGGTGCTAATAACATTTAGGCTCGCGAGATTACGCAATGTCTCGATACCCGCCTCAAGCGAATAATCGGCTGCCTTTATTAATAGTGGAGATTGGTTCTGAACCATAATGCGAGTTGCCGATAAGCGCTGTACATTTAGCTGCGTATCGATAACGCCTGGCACACCGTGAAGATCCAAAGTTGCGGATACATCCACCAGCATATCTTCGCCCACGGCTAAACCTGCTACTGCGGCTAGATCTACAGGCACAGTCACGGTTGCTACAGAATAGGTTGCAGTCTCAAACAGGTAATCGCGCATACGTCCGTTGCGCACGTCTATACCTGTGTTCACACTGTTAAGATCGATAACAAGTTGTGCCTCACCCGCAGTACTAATACCGCCAGAAAGCACGTCAAAACGGTGTGTTTCAAGAACGTGAGTTTTCTTTGAGCTAACAAAGTTTAAGAAAGATGCAGTCGCATCTAATGAATAGGCCAATTCTGGCTCTGGCTCTGGCTCTGGCTCAGGTTCTGGCTCAGGTTCTGGCTCAGGTTCTGGCTCAGGTTCTGGCTCAGGCTCAGGTTCTGGCTCTGGCTCTGGCTCTGGCTCTGGCTCTGGCTCTGGCTCTGGCTCTGGCTCTGGCTCACCAGGGTTACTACAATTTACGCCGTTCAAATACACATCCGGCAACTGCCCTGAAGGAGAGTTAATATTAAACCCCACTTCTGCGGTGGCACCGGTATTTAGCTGGGCATTCCACGACAGACTATCAACAATCACACTTTGAGAGCTTTGGGTGAACATGCCATTCCAAAGGTTAGTGATTTGCTCGTTGCCAGAAAAAGTCCATGACATTTGCCACCCGTTTATGGGGGCTCCAGTGTTAGTAACTAATACTTTGTGCGTAGCCCCTGCACCCCAGTCGGACTCTACTCGATAGTCCACACTACAAGTGCTTTGTGCAAAAGCAGAAGACGACAACGTCCCCATACTTACGGCTAGCCCGGGTATCAGCACCAAGTTTATTGCTGCTCGCTTCACGGTTATTACCTCTTTGCTAGGTTTATAACAGGTGAGAAAACTGCTTCCCATCCCAATAATTAAACAAATTAACGCGGCTCGGTGTGCAAAGATTAGTTGCCAATATTTTCACATTGACAAAGTAAGTAGCAGTACCGACCTTCGTTGACACGCTTGGCGGACGCAAAGGAAACCTAAGAACACAACAGTAACAACTTAACAATCAACAAGTGCTAAATAACAACATTCAAACGACAGCAAGTAACTTCTTATGCACACGTCAGGCATGCTGAACAGTTTTTGGGTACAACTTTCCCGCGATTCAAACCTAATTACACTTATTGGACTACGTTAGTTTTTACAGTTGCCTTTCGGCGGTGGATACGGTGCGTCTTTTACAAACATGATATTTTTTGCCAGCTATTTTGCTGACTGCTTTTTTGTTAAAAACAAAAATTTTACTAATTGTTAGTACACAAAGCGTATTTTATTATTTTCGAAAAGCGGGCCCGAGAATAATTACCTACCGGTTGCTATTAACATGACGCCACTTAACCAATTTAACCAAGAACAAACTCCAGCCCGCCTCACCTTAGAATCCACTTAAAGTACCTATAGGCGTGTCCGAACTACGGCGAATTTTATCACTTAGTGTCAACCAGTTAATAGCATTGCAGGTGAAATGACAGTGAAATTTGCGAGTTAATTATCAAGTAGACTATGTCACTACGAATTTTTGAATGTCCGTCGCAAAAAGACATCAAAAGGCGTTGTAATTTTCATAGAGTTAAAATATTGTTTAAATTACATGCAAGTCCGATCTATAACATATTTCGTTTTAGAATCACGAACTTACAATGTAATAACAAAATTGCAGAAGCATTACCTTTTGCAAACAACAAAAACGAAAAAGTCACTACGGACCGTGATGCACGTCACACTTACCCAAAGTGACAAAGCCGGCACTATAAAATATTAATCTTAACAACCGCCGGCAAATGTTATATCCCGCGAATACAAGTCGGGAGTAATAAACGTATTAATCAATCATGTTTCGAGGATTACCTATGACCCAGATTATCATCCACGCTGATTAATTAACACTCGGCGCTAAAACGTACTTAATCCAAATCGTACCTGACAGCCTTATTCGGCTGCCAAAGCCTCGCTGTGCATATTCGCAACAGTTGGGTCGTGTTTTATCTCTTTTAGGCAGCTAATTACCGCCTATTGATTTGAGCACTCACGGTACATTTAGTTTGGTTTATCGAACCACCCTGAGCATGCACCACTTGCTCAGCGAAATGGCACGGCGAACGTTAAAGCGCGCGGGAATACGTAACCTAAATTTTAACCAACTAACACCACCAGCGTTCAGACTTTTGTTACTTAACACTCTGATGATTAACCCGTGATAAACGAGCGAGCAACAACGATGTATACTTCAATTCTACGCCTAACCCAAGCAACAATAGCGTGCCTGCTTTTGACATTGCTATCGCCAGCATTTGCTGCTGATGGTAACGCAGCGCAGCAACTCAGTTCCGATGAGGCATTCATCCCCTCTATCGAATTAACCGAAGAAGGTCTACTGGTTGCCAGCTGGCAAATCGCTGACGGCCACTACATGTACAAAAACAAGTTCGAATTTAAAGTTGCCTCAGGTGATTTTGTCGAACTAGGCAATGTAAGCTTCCCTGAAGGCATAACCAAAAACGACAAGTATTTTGGCACTCAAGAAGTGTATAAAAAACACGTTACTTTAGAAGTGCCTGTGGGCGCTTCTGCTCTGGGCGACTTTAGCGTTCGCGTTAAGTATCAGGGTTGTGCAGAGCAAGGCATATGCTTTGCGCCAAAACGCAAAACTTATGAATTCACAGCCAACAGCATTACGTCACTACCTACTAGCGGTAGCGCAATTGCAACAGCCGGCGAAATAAGCCAAACAGGTTTAGGCGCCTCATCTGTAGTGCAAACCGAAGAAAGCAGATTAACCACGCTGCTTAAAGAAGGCACCATTTTAACCATTATTGGCGTTTTCTTTTTAGGCGGTCTTGCACTTACCTTCACCCCTTGCGTACTGCCAATGATTCCAATTTTGTCTAGCATTATTGTTGGCCAGAAAAAAGAACTCAAAAAGACAGAAAGCTTTGCCTTATCGTTATCTTACGTAATTGGTATGGCGACTACCTACGCAACACTAGGTGTAATTTTAGGTGTGGCGGGTAACAACGTAATTGCTTACCTACAAAACCCATACGTAATAACCACTTTTGCAATTTTGTTTGTATTGCTTTCGCTTTCTATGTTTGGTTTGTACGAGCTACAACTGCCTTCAGGCATTCAAAACAAACTTAACAATTTAAACAATAAGCAACAGGGCGGCACTTATATCGGTACGCTTATTATGGGTATTCTTTCTGCCCTAATCGTATCACCTTGTGTATCTGCTCCACTTGCTGGCGCACTTGTTTACATCAGCACCACCCAAGGTGGCGCACTAATGGGCGGTACCGCACTCTTCTCTCTAGGTATGGGTATGGGTACACCGCTTCTTATAATCGGTACTGGTGGCGCTCACTTAATACCTCGTGCAGGCGGCTGGATGGACGGCGTAAAAGCTTTCTTCGGCGTAATGCTACTGGCTGTTGCCATTTGGTTCTTGGATCGCATCCTACCTTCACAAGTTACTCTTGCACTTTGGGGCGCATTACTTCTTGGCTCTGGTGTATTTATGGGCGGCTTGGATTTCAGCAGCCAGCAAGGTTGGGGACAATTCAGAAAAACCGTTGGTTTTATCTCGGTACTGTACGGCACACTAATGTGGATTGGTGCAGCTAGTGGCGCAACTAACCCATTACAACCATTACAAAACCTAGGCTCTACAACAGTGGTTGCGCAATCTGGTCAACCCTCTGTAAAAGAAAAATTTGTTAAGGTTTCTACCCTAGAAGAATTAGATGCAGAGCTAGCCATTGCTCGCGAAAACGGCCAGCCAGTGCTGTTAGACTTTTTCGCTGACTGGTGCGTATCATGCAAAATAATGGAGCATGAAGTATTCCCATCACCTTCAGTTGCCGCGCAATTAGATAACTTCTATTTAATTAAAGCCGACGTTACAGACGATTCTCTTTTACTAGAGCATTACAACCTATTCGGACCACCCAGCTTATTGTTTTTCGATAACAGTGGTAACGAAATGAGCAACTTCCATATTCGCAGTGAAATTCACGCGAAAGAACTTGCTCCACATTTAGAGTCTGTAATTCAAATTGTTCAGCAAGCACAGCCCGCAGCGGTTGAAAGCCTAGCTAAAAACTAATTGCCACTTAACTATCAAGGAATCGCAAATGAAAACATTTATTAAACAATGCACACTTGCCCTCTCCGTTGGCCTTTCCAGCGCCCTATTAAGTGCTACAGCGTTTAGCGAAGGCACTATGCAGGGCGAAGCTGCTCCTCCTATTCCAGGGCTTGAGCAATACAAAGGTAAGCCAGTGCTTATCGATTTTTGGGCTTCTTGGTGTGAGCCATGCCAAGAATCTTTCCCTTGGATGAATGAAATTAAAGCTCAGTATCCTGACCTTGAAATTATTGCTATCAATCTAGATGAAGAAAAAGCTACTGCAGAAGCGTTCTTAAAGAATAACACTGCAGACTTTAAAGTGATGTTTGACCCAGAAGGCGTGCTAGCCGAAAAATATCAAGTAGATGGCATGCCCAGCTCCTATCTTGTAGACCGAGATGGCAACATTGTTAAACATCATGTTGGTTTCTTCGCAGATAAGAAAGGCGATTACGAAAATGACATTAAAAAGGTGTTAGATAAGTAATTCGCTGGTAGCTAATTACCTTTGAAGCTGCAACACCTATAGCGCTTAGGGTTCCTAAGCGCTATACCCCAACACAGACTCTATTTTCGATTACAGATGTACTATGAAAATTACAAGAACAAGAATAATACTCATATTGTTTTTAATGCTGCCAGTTTTTACTAGTGGCTGCTCAAAAATGGGCGTTAAACCTTGGCAAAAAGGCACCATTGCTAAAGAGTCCATGCAATTAGATCACTCCCGACTTCAATCCGCATTTGACGACCATATTTACTACGCGCGCGAATCATCTACTGGTGGTAGTGGTTTGGGTGGAGGTGGCTGCGGATGCAACTAGATTCTAATTTTAAGCAACGCGACAAAAAACACAGCAAGAAAAAAGATTTAACTAAATTACTTTCAGCTGCAACATGCACCCTACTCGCAAGTACCGCTGCTACGGCAAATACAGAAAGTAGCAGCGCTGAAAAAAGCGTTGTGTTAGGCCATAAATGGTCAACTCAAGCTGCTGTTCTTTCATACTCTGAAGATGGCCGCATCAGCGTCAATCAGGGCTTGTTGAAATTAAAAGGCAAAAGCGACAAGAGCATCGTCACTTTAAAAATGGGCTACGATGTTGTATCTGGGCCATCAGAAAACGGGGCTGCCCCAAGCCCTACTGCGCAGACGTTTACCAGCCCATCGGGCGCTGAAGATTACCAAGTAAACGCAGAAGAATTACCGTGGTACGAAATTATTCGGCATCCGCGTAAAGATATATCTATAGATAAAAGCACTATTTTAAACAAGGCATACACCTTTAATATTGGTGCTCGTTATTCTACGGAGGCTACCTACGATTCGCGTAGCATCAATTTTGGTATTGTGCGCAATGCTAACAAAAAGAATACGCAGTTTTCTTTATCGGCCTCTTATGAAGATGCTGCCGTAACGCCCTATGGCGGTGTTGTTACACCACGCTCTACGGTATTAAATCGCGGCCAGTTCAGCTCGGAAGAAGAGTTTATGGCCGCCTGGCGAGCACAGCGTGCAAATGGCGCCAGCACAACCGGGTTGGTGGGCGGTATTACCAGCGAAGATAACACCACCGAAAACAAAACCGTGTGGGGCTTGGTAGCAGGGGCCACTCAGGTTGTAAATAAAGATACGCTAGTACAGTTTAATTACAGCTATGGCGAATCGAGCGGTTATCAAAATGACGCCCAAAAAATGGTGTCGATTATTGATACCGACGGTTTAGTCACCAGTAATATCTACGAAGCTAGGCCCGACCATCGCGTTAAACAAAGCGTTTACGGCAAAATCAAATACAGCACCAGCAAGTCAACAGTACTGGATGTAAACTACCGCTACTACTGGGATGACTGGGGCATTTCGTCGCATACACTGGCGGCGGGCTATCAAATAGAAATAAGCAAGCGCTTTAAAATAGAGCCGCAATTTCGAATATACAAACAGTCGGATGCGGACTTTTTTAGGCACAGTGTTTTCGAAGAAAACAGCAATCCAGACGACCTCCCCATGTACCTAAGCGCAGATTACCGCTTAGCTGCAACCACAAACTACACGCTGGGTGTAAACTTCGATTACCACTTGAAAAATAAGCATGTTGTTTCTGTGCGATTGGCTACCTACACCATAAACCCAGAAGAAGACAGCCAATACAAACGCGGCTACTTAAACACCGTAAACGTATTACCCAGTATTAATTCAACGGTGGTGGCGCTATCCTACGAGTTTTAACAATGCGGGAACTATCGCAATGGGCTCGACGGATACGCCGATTACATTTCTACGCAACCAACAAGCTTGGGTAGGCTTATTTAAGCTAATGGCTTCAGAGTGCGAAATACACATTCGCACCTCTGAAGCCAGTTTCGCGCAAAAAACCATCACCCAAGCCTATCGTGAAGCAAAACGCATAGAACAACATTTCAGCCGTTATATTACCGGCAATGCGCTCCATACCATTAATAATTCACCAAACACTCCCATTACGCTCGACACCGAATATTGCGAGCTGCTCAACTATGCGCTTACGCTTTACGATATTAGCGACGGCATGTTCGACATTAGCTGCGGGGCATTGCGCCACCTTTGGCGGTTTAACACCACTGAGCAACAACCACCCACACAAGCGCAACTAGACGCCGCACTTAGCAATATTGGTTTAAATAAAATACATTGGTCTGCGCCACAGCTTACCCTGCCCCAAGGCATGGAGCTCGACTTTGGCGGTATTGGTAAAGAGTATGCGGTAGACAAGGCTGCACAAGTTATACAGGGTTTTTTTGACGGCGAGTATCTCGTAAATTTTGGCGGCGACTGCTACTGCAAAGGCTCGGCGGAATCCCCTTGGACCATTGCAGTTGAATCAATCAACTCGCCAGCCGATGCAACAAACAACACCGTAACATTACTGGAAGGCGGCGTAGCCACCAGCGGTACCACCAAACGCTTTTTCACTTCGGGCGGCAAACGCTTTGGCCATATTCTTAACCCTAAAACCGCCCGCCCAATAGCACATGCGCCTTTATCGGTTACCGTTGTGCACCAAAGCTGCCTTTCGGCTGGCGCACTAGCAACCCTTGCCATGCTAGAAGGTAAAGCCGCAGAGCAATACCTTCAAGAGCAAGAGCTTATCCATTGGGTTTTACGTTAACCCAGTATGAATGCAAGTGCGGCACGCCCAGCTCGCAGGCACTAGCCGTGTAAACCATTTACTGCACAGATCCCATTATTTTTGTGCTTACAGCTTTTTCAAGGTCAATAGTCTTTATTGCCGCAGCGCCTAGTGGCGGTGTAGTCGCGCTGGCTTTAGCGCGCACAATAAGTAATGCCTTACCTTCACTTGTTCGCAGCCTTGTGCTTTTATAGCGCTCCATTCTAGATGTACGACCGTTATCTGTGCCAAGCAACTCTAATTCATCTGCAAGCTCGAATTCGATAACTACATCTTGATGGCTAACTGGCCTGCCTTTTTTATCGACCAATTGCACTTCTACGTGCGCTACGCTTTCGCCATCTAGCGGTAGCTTTTTGTGATCAATGGTATGCGAAACAGCGACAGGGTTCCCTGCCGTTTCTATTTTTGCCAAGATAGAACACTCCCCTACTCCCTTGGCAGTTAATGCACCAGCAGAAAAAGGCACAGCCCACTTTAAAATTCTATCTGGGTTATCTGCTAACGATTGCACTCCCAGAGAACGGCCGCCTAAAAACAGTTCAACCGAGGGGCAATTGCTAAGCACCTCAACGATAACTAACTCATTTTTGTTGTAGTTCCAATGGCGATTCACATCCTGCCAGCCCCACACACGATATTGCCAATCGCCAGGTGTTTTCTCGACTACCTTTTGTTTACCGTCACGCTTATATAACGATTTATCTTCAGTTTGGGTTGTTATAGCTATATATGGTTCGTCACTCCACAAAGTTCGGTACAGGCTGTAAGCAGGGGTTTCAAAACCGGCTAAATCTAGCATCCCACTGCGCACGGCCTTTCTTGGCCAAGCGCCATGAGCCTCGCCAAGGTAGTCCACACCCGTCCATAAAAAAGTGCCAGAAATAAATTCTCGCTCTATCACCGCCTTCCACTCGTGCCACTGCACTACGTTTTCGGTTCCCATTATCGGCTTATCTGGGTATCGCTCGTGGCCGTAGTCATAAATAACTCGTCTATAACTGTAGCCAACAACATCCAACGCATTGGTGTAGCCAGAAATATGGCTTACTGACGGCAGAATTAAATTAGCCGTAACCGGGCGAGTAGTATCCAATTCTTTTACCCAGCTAGCTAACTTAGCTGCCGTTTTCGCCAATACGTACTGCCCCGGCTCACTTTTATGAAATCGACCTTTAATTTCTTGCTCGCTAATAAAAGGTGGGTTGTAAAAATAATTACCGGATGCGTTCATATCAAAATAGCCGGTTGCCTCTTTATAGCGCGGGTACGTCCACTCTATTTCGTTACCGATGCTCCACATAAAAATGGAAGGGTGATTGCGATCGCGCTTTACGGCTAATTTGAGGTCTTCTTCGGCTTCTTGTTGAAAGTAGTCGGCGTAGCCCCGACTAATTCTGTCGCTGTGCCGCTCCCATTGATTTAAGCGCTTATCTTTAGGGTTGTCCCACTCGTCAAAGATTTCGGCCTGCACTAAAAAGCCCATTTCATCGCATAGGTTTAAAAACTCTTCAGAGGCAGGGTTGTGTGCAGTTCGAATTGCATTTGTACCTGCACGTTTTAGGCTCTCCAAACGACGACGCCATACATCTTTCGGTACGGCAACCCCAACGGCGCCAGCATCATGGTGCAAGTTCACCCCTTTTATTGCCGTATTAACACCGTTTAAATAAAAACCCGTTTTAGGGTCAAAATAAATATCCCTCACTCCAAATCGCGTGTCTAGCCTATCAACTATGTGCTCACCCTGCCGAATAGTGATTCTAGCGGTGTAGAGTGCTGGCTGTTCGGGGCTCCACAATCTTGGTGAGTTAAACGCAATATTTTTTTGGAATACACCTGCTTCACCCGCTGGTATCGTCTCAGTTGACTGCGCTCGCCCCACCTCTTTCGCGTTAGCATCTAATATTTTTGTTTCTATAACAAACTCAGCCGGTGCTGCCCTTTTGTTATTTATCTCAATAGCCAACGCCACCTCGGCGCGCTCTTTAGTTGCCACGGGGGTTTGCACATACACGCCCCAAATAGGAATGTGTAACGGATCGACAGCAACCATGGTTACATTGCGGTATATCCCCGCACCGGGATACCAACGGCTATCTATATAGCGACTGCGGTCCACTCGCACAGCCAATACATTTTCGCTACCCGCCGTTGCAAGCTGCTCGGTTATGTCGAAATAAAAAGGCGTATAACCGTTGATGCGCCCTCCTATTTTTTTACCGTTTAACCAAACTGTAGAGTGGTTGTAGATACCATCAAACAATATATAAAAACGTTTAGAGCTTTTGTTTTGCGGCGTTACAAAATACTTTCGGTACCAACCAATTCCCCCAGGTAAATACGCTGTTGCACCATCCAGCGTTGGGTCAAAATCATGCTCAATACTCCAGTCGTGCGGCAAGCGCAAATTTCGCCAACCGCTGTCGTCATAAGTGGCTTCACTGTATGTGGGGTTGTCTCCCAACTTAAATAACCAACCGAAATTAAAATTATACTCACGGCTGGGGGCGATAGTTTGCAAGCTAGCATCACTGTTTTTATCAGCAGGCATAGCAAAGCCCACACTAGAAAATAGAGCTAAAATTAAAAAATATGAGGTAATTCTTAAGTCCATGGGGTAAATCCGTTCCGGCACAGAAAAAGCAACCGCTTTATAAACAATTATTTTTTATGTATCAGCTGTATGCGCGACACAACAGGTTGAGGTTTAGACTTATAGCTAAACGGTTTTTGCCTTTACAATAGGCCAAGCAAACTTATTGCTCGGCCTGCGTTTGATAAAAAATAGCGATGGGGTTGAGGTAATTGCATACGGTAGTTGTATGCGGTTGTGATACGCATAAATTTCATAGAAATTCACCGCATATAACATCACCCCACCCCATGCAACGCCTAACACTGCGTAAATAAGCAGCTATTACTCGCCAAAACGTCGACTATATAGTGCTTTATTTACTTCTCGCGCAGCGTCCACAAGCGAGGTGTAAGGTATATCCGTAATACTTACAAAACCAACATTGTAGTTCTCACCATCGTAAGCGCGACCGGTAAGTGGCGAATCGATATACTGAAACCAATGGGCTCCAACAAAATACGGATTATCTATCACGCTGTTCATATACTCAGCATATTTTTTACCGCGATCAGCTTGAGAGCTTGCGTGGACTACACCGGGGTTTAGCAAACCAGAATCCAACGCACCGTTATGGAATTCCCCTATAATACTGGGCTTATCTAACTCTTCTAAGAAGTGCCAGAATTTATTACTTACGCCTTCTTTGTAATAGTTGTAACTTACAACATCGGCATATTTCGCAGCCGAACGACGTATTTCCGGTGTCATGCCCCAATCTGCAAAGCGAGCGCCAAGGTACATATGGTTTGGTAAATAATGCTTAACTGCTTCGCGTACAATTTTAAAATATTGGCCGGCGTAGTGCTCCAACATAACAGAGAGGTCGGCAACCACAGCATCGCTAAATTGGGTTAGAACAACACCATTAGCAAATTCTTGCCAACTGTTTAGCTCAACATTCCAAGCGCGATTTAGTTCGGTAATAGCCCCATATTTTTGCTGCATAAGCATTACAAACTGCGCTTTGGTTGGGCTATCTTCAGCTGCGCGACTAAGGGTGTTAATCACAAGACCGTACTGCGTTTGCACTGCCCCTTCTTGTCCCCAACTTTTTTCGTTATCGATAAAAACACCCACACACCAAGGATTATTTTTAACCTCACGGCCAATTTGTTCTGCTATAATATACGCCCGCTCTTTAAATAGCGGGTCAAATGGATCTGGCAACGGGCTCCAATAATCATTGCCACTGCTTACTGTTTTAAAATTTCCAATAATCCAACCATTCGCAAAGTACGGAATACGGTCCATTTGATAATAAGCGGGGTCAATCCAATTACCAAAAGAGGTGAACCCCCAAGAGAGCATACGATTCACGGTGGTTTCTCGCCATTTTTCCATCAATGCCGCTTCGTCACTTATGCCGTATTTTCGCTGTAGGTTTGCGCGATAAAAGCTAAACGTCTCCCCCCGCTCAATGGCCCCTGTATGCACTTCGCGTCGGTAGCCAAAGTTAAGCCCTAGCGGCTCGTCATATTGAGGTAACCAAGTGAACATTTCAGCTCGCAGCGGCGAACTTATATGCCTTGTAGGTAGGGCTGCATCCGGCGCACGGTTAAGCCCTAGAGAATCTTCAGGCGTTAAATCACCAGGTTGACGCTGAGGGATTTTAGACTGATCGAAATCGTAGCCAGTTATAGTAGAAGTGTTTGCTAAGCGAACATTAGCAATACCGGTAGAGAAAAATAAGTAACCACTCGGATCAACCAACGCCCATTTGCCGTTAACTTTTTGCGTACGAAAAAACCCTGTCGCTTCAAGCTTCGGCCCCTCTGCCCATCCACCAAATATGGAGCGGCCATCAAGTGGTGTTGTTCGCAACTGTGCTTGCTCTTCTTCCGATAACTTACGCAATTGCTCAACAGATTGAACCTTGTTAACAAATTCTAATTTATCGTTTTGACCGAACTCATCCACCAGCCCTTTAAAGTAGTTTTCATCGATCGATTTAGGCTGAATTAAACGTACGTTGTCGAGGATAAGTGTTTTATTTTCAAGTACGCCGGTTACTGTAAATGCGATGCTTTTCAGTGAGCTAACATCCAACTGCTTATCGCCCCAGCGATAAATCATATTCTGATAGTCACTGTTCCAACTTGGCGGGTTCGAGCGAATACCGGTTTCTACACCGTCGTCTGGCCCCTTTAGCTCATAATAATAAGTACCACTGGAATTTCCTGGGATTGCAATGGCACGTTTACGTTCTTTTCCATGGCTGTCTGTAGCAACCACATGCAAATAAACGGATGTTGGTTTGGGGTTAGCAATATCCAAAGCGAATGCAAAGTTCCCTAGCCCGCTCCAGTCCCAAGGCGCATCGGCGGCAAAGGTTAAGTTGGCAGAGTAATGCGCTTTAGTTTGTAGCTCTACCTCCAAAGCCCGCCCAGAAGAATTGGGCACAATCTTCACAGTAGTATTTTCGGTTTGGATTGCAGACGTAACGTCACCCGAATCAAAATCCCATAACATGTTTGCTAATAGCACATTGTCGAGGGCGCCCTCTTCGGCACTAGGCTGGGAAGCTATCGCTTGCGGCTCGTCTTTATCCGCACAAGCATTAATTAAAGTGGCGATAAAAACACAGGCCAGCATTTTCTTAACTGAAAAAATTTTCATTTTATTCTGATTCTTATGTCTGATGGCTAAACGAGACACTAGCTAAAAGCGAATGACCACAGCGTGGATAGAACAACCGCGATTGGCTGGCCATAAAACAATCTGAAACGCCAACTAGTGTGCAACCAGACACGACACTAATATTTAGCCCTTGCATTGTCAACAATTAACAGTATGCTATTCAAACGAATAACAATAATGCACTCCCCAAAGCCACCCCTATAAAAGGGTTGCGCCTGCGGAGAGTAAGGAGCTATCCATGAAAACCACCAAATGCGCCCTAGCTGCGCTCTTCTTCAGTACCCCTCTTATGGCTGCAGATTGGGACGGAATTCCTGTCCCAGCGGACCCAGGGAATGGCAACACCTGGGAGCTACAGTCCCTTTCTGACGATTTCAACTATGCGGCCCCAGCTAACGGCAAAAGCACCACCTTCTATAGCCGCTGGAGCGAAGGCTTTATCAATGCTTGGCTCGGCCCGGGGCAAACCGAGTTTTACGGCCCCAATGCTTCGGTAGAAGGCGGCCACCTTATTATTAAGGCCACTCGCAAGCCAGGTACTACTCAAATTTACACTGGAGCAATTCACTCCAATGAAAGTTTTACCTACCCATTGTATTTGGAAGCGCGCACCAAAATTACAAACCTCACCCTCGCCAACGCATTTTGGCTACTAAGCTCAGATTCCACCGAAGAGATTGATGTGCTGGAGTCTTACGGCAGCGACCGTGCAACAGAAACGTGGTTTGACGAACGCCTACACTTAAGCCATCACGTTTTTATCCGCCAGCCATTTCAAGACTACCAACCGAAAGATGCAGGCAGCTGGTACCCCAACCCCGATGGCGGCACTTGGCGCGACCAATTTTTCCGTATAGGTGTTTATTGGATAGACCCATGGACACTGGAGTATTACGTGAATGGCGAATTAGTGCGCACTGTAAGCGGCCCAGAAATGATTGACCCGTACGGTTACACCAACGGCACAGGCCTAAGTAAACCCATGCAAGTTATTTTCGATGCAGAGCATCAGCCTTGGCGCGACGAACAAGGTACTGCCCCACCCACCGACGCAGAGCTAGCCGACTCGAGTCGCAATCAATTCTTAATTGACTGGGTGCGATTCTACAAACCCGTGGCAAGCAACAATGGTGGCGGCGACCCAGGCAATGGCGGCACCCCAGGTAATGGTGGCAGTGGCGATACTGTAGTGGTAGAAATGGCCAACTTCTCTGCCACAGGTAAAGAAGGCTCTGCAGTTGCAGGCGACACTTTCACAGGCTTCAACCCCAGCGGCGCGAACAACATCAACTACAACACCTTAGGGGATTGGGCAGACTACACGGTGAACTTCCCCGCTGCCGGTAATTACACCGTAAACCTAATTGCAGCCTCGCCGGTTACATCTGGGCTGGGTGCAGATATTTTGGTAGACAGCAGTTACGCAGGCACCATACCTGTTAGCAGCACCGGAGCTTGGGAGATATACAACACCTTTAGCTTGCCCAGCTCGATTTATATCGCAAGCGCAGGCAATCATACTATTCGCGTACAAAGCTCCGGCGGTAGCGCTTGGCAGTGGAACGGCGACGAACTTCGCTTTACCCAAACGGATGCGGATACAGGCACCAATCCACCCAGTACAGCCAGCATAGCGGTTGAAGCCGAAAACTTTAACGCGGTGGGCGGCACCTTTAGCGATGGTCAAGCTCAACCTGTTAGCGTTTACACCGTTAACGGCAACACTGCCATTAACTACGTAAACCAAGGCGATTATGCCGACTACACCATTGCTGTTGCCCAAGCGGGTAACTACACCATTAGCTATCAAGCTGGCAGTGGCGTAACAGGTGGTAGCATAGAGTTTTTGGTTAACGAAAACGGAAGCTGGGCCAGTAAAACCGTTACCGCCGTACCAAACCAAGGTTGGGATAACTTCCAACCCTTAAACGGAGGCAGCGTTTACCTAAGCGCAGGCACCCACCAAGTTCGTTTACACGGCGCTGGCAGCAACAACTGGCAGTGGAACCTAGATAAGTTCACGCTTAGCAACTAAATACATACAAGCGTAAACACCCAAAATTGCTCCTTCGATTGAGCGCTACCTATAAAGCCCTAGCTGTATAGCTGGGGCTTTTTTGCTTAAAGGTGCTTCAAATAAAGTTGGCAAACGTATTCTAAATAAATAACCCAGGCCCCTATCAAGAAAGAAATAATAGGCGCACCTGAATTAAACCTAGAGAAAAATAAATAGCTGTAGCAGGTATAAATGGAGCTAAATAGAGAAGCAATAAAAGCTAAATAAATGAGAAAACACTAGAGGACGTTCAAGGAGATAACCAAGCCCCGCAGCACTATACTGCCAGGCTGGCCGGCGTACACAGGAAGGTACACTTGAAATTGGCGGTGAGGGAGGGATTTGAACCCTCGAAGACTTGCGCCTTACACACTTTCCAGGCGTGCTCCTTCGGCCACTCGGACACCTCACCAGTTTTGTATATCGCGTTTAACTTCAAGCCAGTACTGCACTCAAAGTCCGCACGCCTGCGTGCTCGTTATCGCCCTGCGGGCGTTGTCTCCGCAAAGCTTCGGCTCGGCCACTCGGACACCTCACCAATTTTGTATATCGCGTTTAACTTCAAGTCAGTACTGCACTCAAAGTCCGCACGCCTGCGTGCTCGTTATCGCCCTGCGGGCGTTGTCTCCGCAAAGCTTCGGCTCGGCCACTCGGACACCTCACCGTATAGATCGCTTCAAAACAGGATAAATCCACTCGTTTCGAAGGCGGCAAACTCTACACAAACAGCGTTTCAAACGCAACGTTTAAAGAGGGCTAGTTGCAGATTAAGTGTTTATTTGGGGGCAAAATCGCCTTTTGGTGGGTTAATTACCTGATTTTTTTGGCCTGATATTCGCATTTGCATATTATTTGCACCATACTCTTCTAATACTATTAGTTATAACTAAACAGGCCTTCTGCGCCGATCACGTAAGGGTTACAACGCATGCTCACATCAAATGTTGCGATTCTAGCCGCAGCTGAGATTGCCTTGTTATTTTTGGTTATTAGCATAGTGTTGCTAATCAAGAATCGTGCGCTGCGCAAATTGGTTTCTAAGCTGCAGGCTAGATTAGAGCAAATCGTCGAAGACTTAAAAGTCGCGCGAGCACTTAAAAAAGAGCCAGTCCCAACAGCCCCTACAATCACCTACGCGACACATATTGAAAAGCAGCTAAACTTCACCAAGGAGTATCACGAAGACCAAAAACCCAGCCAAGATATTAGCTTAGATATCGACCCAACTATTCCGCTACCACGCAGAGCGGCGGCTTTACGGCACGCAATACTGCTTGCAGAAAAAGAGTCTAGCGCAAACACCCCCAACAACCTGCCCAACTGGGACACCCTCAATAAGCGCTACGAGGCCATTTTTAGTTTTTATGATGATTACAGCACCCCCAGCGAAGAAACAGGCGGGCAAGAAGAAATAGATGCGCTTAACAGCGAGCTCACTACAGCTAAAAAACGTATCAACAACCTAGAGAAATTTAAACAGCTATATAACGAGCTAGAAGCCACACTCAAAGACTGTAAAACCACCGCGCAGACTCACTTTAACCGGCTCTCGGAGATGGCATCGGAGGTATCGGATACCGAGGCTTTTGAAAGCTCCTTAGCGGCTTACCACTCTTCGTACGATGCAATATCATCCATGATAGAGACCGGGATTGATGTTCCTCCGGCTAAACGTGGCGAAGACTCCTCTGGAGAGATAAGGCACTTGCGTGCGGTAGCAGCAGATCAGCATAAAATTATCACTGGCTTGCAAAAGAAATTGCGCGATATGTCTAGCGACGAGGAGCGAGCCGAAGTTGTAGAAGAGCTGCAGGTTGAGCTAAACCGCCAAATACGCTTTGCACAAGAATCTGAAACCTGCATTCAACTAATGGAAGACGAACTGCAAAACGCCAACAAGGAAATAGAACAGCTCACCAGCAAGCTAGGTAAAGTCGGCGAGCTAAAAATGGAGCTTATTGAAACCCGTGCACAAAATGAGCAAATGCGCGACCAATTGTTTAAATTAAAAACAGATAACCGCAAGCTGCGCCAAAAAGCCGACGAAATGGCAAAACGCCCAGCGGAAAAAAGCGGTGAAGATAGTACCGCACTTAAAAAAGAGCTCGCAGACTTGCAGGCAATGTATGCAGATTTAGAAGAAAAATTTCTCGATCTAAAGCTACAAGAGTAATTATCTAGTCATTAACCCTTAATTTGGACTGTACAAATAACACGTATGCCGCCAAGATATTGTATCTTTATTCGAAGGGAGTCGAATCGAATGAATGTATTGCTGATGAGAATTATAACTAGGTAGCGGCATGAGCGACTCCAAACAAGCAGACCCCAATATTGAATACTCCCTGCGCCAGAACGATATTCGCGCACTGATTTGCTGCGCAGCAGCAGGCACCTTGCTGGTTAATGTATCTTGGTCTTCTTTATTTGTAATTGAATCTTTAGTTGCCATGTCTGTACTAAGTTATGCACTTGGCAGCTACTTATGGCTTAAACAAATCTCGCATGGCCCGCGCGCCGCCACTTTATTTGATCGCGTAATGACCATGGACGCGGCCGTTATAGGCTTGGTGGTTAGCTTTTCGGGCTTTAACATTCTGCCCACCATTTTATTTATCACGATGATCCAATTTAACAGCCTAATTAATGGCGGGGTTAAAAAATGGGCAATCGATAATGTGGCATTTTTTGTGGGCGTGGGGTTTACCTTTTTAATTCGCGAACCTCAGCTGGTTTTCTCCGATAAACTCGAAATTAGCGCCGTTAGCCTAATTGGCATATTTACTTATTTTTGCGCTTACGCTCTGTATGCGCACAACCGTATTCACAAACTCGAATTAAGCAACAAAAAGCTTGTTAACGAACAAACGCTCTACAAGTTACGCACCTACAAACTCGCTCGCTATTTAACGCCAACGGTTTGGAAAGCCGTAAACGAAGGCAGAGAGAAAGACCTAAGTACCGAGCGCAAGCGCGTTACGGTATTTTTCTCCGACATTATGGGGTTTAGCGCACTTTCTGAAGAGCTGGAAGCAGAAACGCTTACCGATATTCTTAACACCTACCTCACCGAAATGACCAAAATCGCCACCAAGCACAAGGGCACCATCGATAAGTTTATGGGCGATGGGGTAATGATTGTATTCGGCGATAATGAAAGTGCTGGCGTAAAAACAGACTGCTTGCGCTGTGTCGCTATGTCTATTGAAATGCGCCGCAAAATGAAAGAGCTGCAAACCAAGTGGTACAACCAAGGTATTAAAAAGCCGTTACAAATACGTATGGGCATCAATACGGGGTACTGCACCGTTGGGTCGTTTGGCACCAACCACTATATGGACTACACCGTACTTGGTACCCACGTAAACCTTGCTAGCCGTTTAGAGTCTGCGGCCTCGCCTGGTGAAATTTTAGTTTCGCACGAAACCTGGGCGCTAATTAAAGATGTAGTAATGTGTAGAGACAAAGGCGAAATATCGGCCAAAGGTTTCAGCCACGCAATAAAAGTGTATGAAGTGGCCGACTTCCGCAAAGATTTAGGCAAACAGCAAAGCTATTTTGAGCACAACTCTGAAGGCTTTTCTATGCACCTAGACCTAGACAAGATTCGCAATTACGACAAAGACAAAGTCATTACCTATTTAGAGCGCGCAGCAGACAAATTGCGCGACAAAATCATTTCTTAACAGGTTAAACTTGCCGCGCCAACAAGCCCAAAAAGGCGCGGCTAACAAATCTTACTGCCTAACTATTCGCCAACCAGGCAAAGCAGCCCCGCAATTAGTTCTAAAAGGGTTAATATCCAGCCCACCTCTGCGCGTATACCTTGCGTACACACTGAGCTCTACAGGCGCGCACTGAGCCATAATATCGGTGAATATTTTTTCTACACAATTTTCGTGAAAGTCTTGGTGCTGCCTATAAGACACAACATAAGCCAACAATGACTCTGGCGTAATTTTATTGCCGCGATAAGACACCCATACCGTCGCCCAATCTGGTTGGCCGGTTACTGGGCAATTACTTTTCAATAAGTGGCTAAACAACTGCTCGCTTACCTCGCCCTGCTCCACTTTTAGCAATGCGGCATCTGGCGTGTATACAGCCGCCTCTAACGGGCAATCATCTATACACTGCCCTGCAGGGGTTTCTAGCGGTGAAACCGCGCTGAGCGGCTCTAGACGCACATTTACATCGCCACCACTGGCGTTAGCTAAATCTTGCTGCATAAGCGTTTGTACCGCTGCCCAACTTTCGAAGCGCGTTTGGTTAAACGAGTTTAAGTAATATTTAAATGACTTAGACTCCACAATCGCATCAGTTTTAGCATCGAACTCAAAATAACCTATGGCCACTTGCGGCTTGCCAGATAAATCCAACCACGACAGCTCGTACCCCGTCCATACATCTAAACCCGTGAATGGCAATGCCGATGCATTCAGGCCTAACCCGCTGCGCGATAAGCTGCGGGCGATAGGCTCTAAACAGTCTGGGCTATATTGCTCGGGGTATTCGGCTTGTTTACCTAATTCAATACTCGACATATGTAGTAACTCTTTCTTGAAGCGCTTGTGGCGCGATTACTGTTATTCACTCATGGCTATTCAACTGTAGCTATTCAACCAATGGGCAACGCTCGGATACACCAAAGCCAGAGATTAGACCAAAAGCTTAGGCCAAGAGATTAAAGCCACAGGTATCGCTAATTGCGCAGTTTTTTGCCGCTTTCCAACAAATACAAACAATAAACCACGGCGATACATAAAAATACAAATATGCCAGCTAAAGAACCCGCAATACTTACGTCCGATACACCCAACACCCCATAACGGAAAGCATTCACCATATACAAAATGGGGTTGAGCTTAGATACACCCTGCCAAAACTCGGGCAGTAGAGAGATAGAATAAAAAACACCCCCTAAGTACGTCATTGGCGTAAGTACAAAGGTAGGGATAATTGAAATATCGTCAAAGGATTTAGCAAAAATAGCGTTGATCATACCCGCCACCGCAAATAGCATCGCAGTAAGCAACACCACAAGCATCGTAATGCCAACATGCTTAATTTGCATATCGGTAAAAAATAGCGACACACCCGTTACTATCGCCCCCACTAACAAACCGCGCAGCGCACCACCGGACACATACCCCAACATAATAATGTAGCTAGGCGTTGGGCTTACCTGTAGCTCTTCAATGCTTTTGGTAAATTTCGCGCTAAAAAAAGAAGACACCACATTTGAGTAAGAATTATTAATAACGGACATCATAATAAGGCCCGGCACCACAAAGGCCATATAATCGAAACCACCCATTTGCCCAATGCGTGAACCGATGAGGTTGCCAAAAATAATAAAATATAAGCCCATTGTAATAACGGGTGGCAACAGCGTTTGCATCCAAATGCGGGTAAAACGTCTAACTTCTTTGCGAACAATAGTAGATAGCGCTACGAACTGTGCTTGAGCATTCATTTCGCCACCTCGCTATTAGCTGGCCCATTAACCAGCGACACAAACAACTCTTCCAATCTATTCACCTTATTGCGCATACTCACTACCTCTACACCTTGCTGAGAGAGTGGCGCGAACAATGCGTTTAACGATTGCCCTTTATCTATATCCACTTCTATGGTTAATTCATCAACCAAACGCACCGTATAGCCATCAATGTGGGGCGCTTGAGTGAGCGGTGCTTTCACATCAAAAATAAACACTTCTTTGTTTAGCTGCTTAAGTAAACTTTTTACACTGGTGTTTTCTACTAATTCACCCTTATCGATAATTGCCACATTTCTGCACAGGCTTTCCGCCTCTTCTAAGTAGTGGGTAGTAAGAATAATTGTTGTACCGGCCGCATTAATTTCTTGCAAAAATTCCCACATAGAGCGGCGCAACTCGATATCTACCCCCGCTGTTGGCTCATCTAAAATTAGCAGTTTGGGCTCATGTACCAGTGCGCGGGCAATCATTAAGCGCCGCTTCATACCGCCAGAAAGGCCGCGCGAAGGTGTGGAACGCTTTTCCCACAGGCCTAATTTTTTAAGATATTTTTCCGCCCGCTCTACCGCAACTTTGTAGGGTAAGCCGTAATAACCTGCCTGATTGGTAACAATATCCTGCACCTTTTCAAACATATTAAAATTAAACTCTTGCGGCACCACGCCAATAAATTGCTTGGCTTTAGAGAAGTCTTTATCTATATCTACACCAAACACCTTCACGCTGCCGCCAGACTTTTTTACCAGTGAGCAAATAATACCTATAGTGGTAGATTTACCCGCGCCATTGGGGCCCAGCAGTGCGAAAAAATCGCCTTCGGCTACAGTTAGGTCCACGCCTTTCAATGCTTCGAACTTATTGTCGTAGATTTTTTTCAACCCGCGAATTTCGAGGGCCGCAGTATTTACTGCATTTGAATGTGTCATACGTTATACCTAAGTTTAACCGGCCGTTTTCCAGCCCGTTACTGACGAAATGTTTGGGGTATGTGAGAATAGCACCTTCAACTCACCGAAACAGATAAAACCATGAGCGAATCTTTAGACCCGAGTGTTGCTATTAAGCAATATCATCAAGCACTTATTGTGCAATTTAAAAACCAGCTTACCATTTACAAGGACGAGCTCGACGAGGATGACACGGCATTTACCCAGCTACTCGACGCGCTTTGTGAAGATATTAATACCGCAGACGGCGAAGTGCCCACAGGCCAGAAGTTTATCTCTACCATGGTTGCGCGCTACCCCCAACTTACCCCACGCCTACCGCGGGATTTATTTTGGTATTTTGGTGGCGATTGCTTACATTACGTAGAGGATAAAGAACTAGAAAACTTTCAAGCATTGGAAGAGGCTTTTTACGCTCTCGCATCCACTACCCCCATCACCGAGCAAAGCTATGCTCGCCTGCGCGAATCGTTCTTCGCTGCCACCCCCATCAACAAATAACACGAAAAAAAAGCAAAAAAAAAGCGCGGCTTTTAACAGCTGCGCTTTTTAAATTTAACTATATAAAACTTTAATGCGTTTTTCGCCGACCAATGTCGTAAAATCGAGTTTAGTAAGGCAGTTAAACTTACTTACTAAACTCAATCCTAAAATATGGAGCGGGAAACGAGGCTCGAACTCGCGACCCCAACCTTGGCAAGGTTGTGCTCTACCACTGAGCTATTCCCGCATGGCGTCCCCTAGGGGATTCGAACCCCTGTTACCGCCGTGAAAGGGCGGTGTCCTAGGCCTCTAGACGAAGGGGACTTAGGACTTCCTGACTTGCCGTCAGAAGAGGTGCGCATTCTATGGAGACTGGCCGAACCTGTCAACACTTTGTTTAAAAAAATATGTAAGTTTTTTAACTTTTTTTCAGCGCCCTATTTGGGATGATCAAAACGCCATCAATCTACTTTTAGAAGGGGCAAAAAATCGTCGAAAAACAGATCAAACCGACCTAGTTTTAGGCTAAATGTATAGAACGCATCTAACTTGAACATGTTGCGAACAACCTGAAAAAAATTGCGTTTAATTTGCGAATAAGCCATTCAGAGACTAGCCTTAGAGTGAGAACTCACGTTTTTGGATGAGCATATTCCCAATTCGTTGAACACAACCCTAAGCGAACCCTCGAGCGCCTATGTCATCCATTCAAGTCATTAGCACAATTATCGTCCTTCTTGCAGGGCTGGTATGCTATGCCTTCATTTCGCAAACGCTGCGCATAAAGAAAGAGCAGCGCGAAAGGCTTATGGCCATGCTAAAACGCAGAAACAATACTTTTAAGTTTATGCTGAATGGGTTCCCCAAGGGTTTCTTGCCAAAAGAGCTAACTTTGCTCGTACAACGCAGTTTAATAGAAACCTGCGAGCAGCTAACTAAACTCGACAGCAGTAACCCCACCTATCAGCAAGACTTACAAATTGTGTCTGGTCAAATGACCGAGACTCAGCGCCAATCTGGGCCGCAACCGCAAAAGCGGCTGGATAACCAGCAGCAAGTAAAAGAAGTAAAAATGTGCCTAGAAGAGCTGTATAGGTTTATACACAACCAGCAGCAAAAGAATCTGCTTCCTAAAAACCAAGCCGATGCCTTTAGTGCCCAAATCAAACAACTGGTATTGCAAATTACCGTGGACTCTTATGTTTTGAGAGGTGTCGCTTCACAACAAAGTGAGAAGTACAAACTGGCTTACCACTACTACGACCTAGCTATAAAGCTGTTGGTACGAGAGGGTAAGGCGGGTGCCCACGACGAGCGTATCGCCGAGCTTAAAGCCCTTCTCCCCCCTCTTGCGGTTAAGATGGCTGAAGAAGAAGGAACCACGAACCTATCTGAACAAGAGATGGCAGAACAAACCGAGATGGACAGCGAGTGGGATAAATTTGGCGAAAAAGAAGACTTCTGGAAGAAGAAGCACGCTTACGACTAACCCCGCAAGCGTACTGAACACCTTAGAACACCTCAGATAAAGCAGTTATTGCTTGAACGCATCCACAAACGCTTGAATTCGCTTAGCGTTTGCCCCTAAATCACTCTCGCCTACCCGCGATACCGAACGCACATCCATCACACTGCCCTGCCCGGTGGCACGCACCCGCACAACAATGTCATCCTTAAAGCCAAACAATGCTGTCTCGTCCACGGCTTCAAAGCGCAACTTTGCACTATCGGTAAAATGCACCTGCCAACCAAGCTGCTCCGCCACACGCAACGCCTTCTTAAACGCTATGTTAGGGGCGGCCTGCACGGTAATAGGCGCCAGAGAGGTATAAAAGTCGGCTTGCTGCTTTCTCACAGCCTCGGAGGGCATATCTAAGCTGTTTTCTCCGTCCTTACGCAACGCCTGGGCTGCGGTAAATTCAGGGGGGGCAGCTAAGTCGGTACTAATATCGTGAATTGCCGGCACTTTTAAGCCCGCCCCAACCAACATAAGCACCACACCAACAGGCAACAAACCTATACATAGCGACCCAAAACCTGTCGCCAAACTGTGCTTGCCAATTAACGCTAACACTAAGGCGACAAGACCCACAATCAACGACGACAGCACAAGTATGGCGAACCCAAGGAATGCGATCTTAAACCCCAATATTTCGAATTTATGGCCGGCAACAGCTAAGCACATAAACACGAGCAACCAAGCTTGGATAGTTAGGGATAACGGTAAATTAGGCATTATTTCTCCATGATGAGGCTTTGCCTCAATTAAAATGCCGTAAACGACATAATTCTGCTGATATGACTAAGCGGACGACCACTTTCTTTGTGCCAAACAAGAAACGCTTCTTGTATAGCGAATAAATCGCGCTGCGAAGCCGGCGGTTTGGGTACAGCCTGCACTAACACGCCGTGGGCGCGCAACACAGCTAGCACATCGTTGGTGAGCATAAACGTATCTCGCCCCACCATACGTAAAAACGATGCTGCGGAGTTGCCCCCTAGCTGTTTGCCGTGCTTTTTTAAATACAGCCACAACTGGATTGTGTGCTCTATGGGCCAAGCGGCCAAAAAAGCGCCAAAGCCGCCGTGCTCTTTACTTTCGCGCACCACAAATTGCGCGTTCTCGCGCACGGATTTTATTTTACCCAGATGACGAATAATGGCTTTGTTGGCCATAAGCACATCGAGGTCGTCATCGCTTAGCATTGCGCAATAATAGGGGTCAAAGCCGTTGAAGGCCTGTTCAAACGCTGGCCACTTTGCATCCACTAACGAATGCTTCAAACCTGCTCGAAATACCCGTCTAGAAATAGCAGAAAGGTAATCGGCATCACTCATTGCGCGTAATTCGCTCGCCGAACTCACGGGCGGCAGCATAGCCTCCACAGCATTTTCACCGCCCTTGTGAATAACAGCAGACTTATAAATATCGGCAAACGCAATCACTCCGCGCCCTCTTTTTGCAGTTGGATAGAGGCAGAGTTGATGCAATACCTTAACCCTGTGGGCTTAGGGCCATCTGGAAACACGTGCCCCAAATGGCAGCCGCAATTGTGGCAAACCACTTCGACGCGAACCATGCCGTGGCTAGTGTCTTTAATCTCACCTACCGCATCGCCTTTTATAGGCTGAAAGAAGCTCGGCCAACCCGACCCCGAGTCGTATTTGGTTGCAGATTCAAACAGTGGCTCGGCACAACAGCGGCACAGATATGTGCCCGGCTCTTTGCTATCACAGTACTCACCGGTAAAGGGTCGCTCTGTACCTTTTTCACGGCATATACGAAATTGCTCTGCATCGAGCTTATCACGCCAGTATTCATCGTCTTTTTTTGTGAGATCCGACATAATTTATCCTTTTAAACAAAATCTTATAGCAATTTGAAAGCGGCTTAGTTATAACTCTGGGTTAAACAGCTCTGTTACCTCAATGCCCATGCTAACCTGTTATACGAACAAAACGTAAGTGCAGATCGCGTTAAAGTATTTTGAGCGTTCACGTGTTACTCCGTGCTGTAAACAAAGCAAACCAATTTTTACGTAAATAACGTTAGGCGAGAAAATGACACTGCCGAAAGACCCCGAGTCGTCCACGGTTAAACCGGTGAAAAAGGACAAGCGCAAAAACATCATTAAATCTGAAAAGCTACTAGGCGTATGCTACGACATTCGCGGCCCAGTGCTTGAGCACGCCAACCGCCTTGAAGAAGAAGGCCACCGCATATTGAAGTTAAACATTGGCAACCCAGCACCTTTTGGTTTTGAAGCGCCAGATGAAATTATCACCGATGTGGTTTATAACATTCGCGAGGCGCAGGGCTATACCGCATCGCGCGGCTTGTTCCCCGCACGCAAAGCCATCATGCACGAGTGCCAACGCCAGGAAATACCCAACGTAGAAATAGAAGATATCTTCTTGGGCAACGGCGTATCAGAACTTATTGTTATGGCCAACCAGGCCCTGCTTAACAATGGTGATGAAGTACTTGTTCCCTCACCAGACTACCCTCTGTGGACCGCCGCTGTGAACCTCGCTGGGGGCAAAGCAGTGCACTACATGTGCGACGAGCAGTCGGACTGGTTCCCCGATATAGATGATATGCGCAGTAAAATAACCAGCCGCACACGTGCAATAGTGGTTATAAACCCAAACAACCCTACCGGCGCGGTATACAGCCAAGAGCTGTTAGAGCAAATTGTAGCGCTTGCACGCGAGCATCAACTGGTGATTTTCGCCGACGAAATTTACAGCAAGATTCTGTACGATGACGCCGAATTTGTGCCCATGGGGCGCATCGCAAAAGATGTGCTGTGCGTAACCTTTAACGGCTTGTCTAAATCTTACCGACTGGCGGGTTTCCGCTCGGGTTGGATAATTCTAAGTGGTGCCAAGCACTTGGCAAAAGACTATATTCGCGGCATAGATATGCTGGCCTCTATGCGCCTGTGTGCCAACGTTCCCGCTATGCTGGCAGTGCAAACAGCGCTTGGCGGCTACCAAAGTATTAATGAGCTAATCCTGCCGGGCGGACGTTTGCTTGAGCAGCGCGACGCGGCCATTGAAGAGCTAGCAAAAATACCAGGAGTAAGCTGTGTGGTGCCCAAAGGGGCAATATACCTGTTCCCTAAAATTGATCGCACCATGTACGACTTTGATGACGACCAACAGTTAATATTAGATTTTCTAATTCAAGAGAAAATTCTGTTGGTGCAAGGTACTGCCTTCAACTGGAAGCAACCGGACCACTTTAGAATTGTGTTTCTACCGCAAGCAGACCAATTGCGTCAGGCGATTATTAAGTTTGGCGAGTTTTTGCAGCAATACCGCATTTAACCCCTGCCAATACCCAATTGAAGCTAATCGATGACTGATATTGACGACCTACACGTAGAAGACTTTTGTAAAGATACCGCCAAAATACTTTTGGCGCTTTACAAGCGGTTTCCACAAAAAACTACCCTCTATGTGGAAGACATAAGCGGGCCAGACTCACCAGACGAGTTCGGCCTGCACAGCCCGCGCTTTAACGCCTGCTTTAACACCATGCTGTGGCTGGCAGAAAATGACTACCTTAGCTACAGCCAAACCATAAAGCAGGAGGCGCTTGAAAGCGTTGTGCTAAGCCATCGAGCTTTTACCTTTTTATCTAGCTGGCAAGAAGCAGCGCCTATTGCTAGCGGCACTGCGCTAGAGCTACCCAGTGGCTCCCCTGTATTACCCTTAACGCGTGTAGAACACCTGCGCAAAACCCTTTTAAACGCTACATCCACTCAGCTTAAACTATTGGTTTTAGGCTATATGCAACAGTCGCGAGACTACCAGTAAGCGGCCGATGTGTGCTGAGGTTGCTAAGCACACCAAAAGCATCATAATAGGTACTACTTAACTCTTTGACTATAACTGGATTAAACATTGAGCAACGAAGCGCTATACATTGTCATTGCCCTACTTGCAGCATTTGCTAGCTTAATGGCGTATATGCTTTTCACTAAAAAAGCACCGGAAGACAACCAGCCCATTACAGATACAACCGACCCTTTTGCGCTGTACCTAGGCAACGCGGTGTGTGGCGCGGTAGTGCTAGATGCCTCGCTTAAAATAGCTCAAATAAACACCGTGCTTTGCGAGTATTTGGGGCTCACCCCAGCAGCAGTAATAGGCACACTGTTTAGCAAACATATTGCCAGCGCCGATCAAGCCATATGGCAGGAGCTTACGGCCCATTCGGATGCTTCGGGTAGCACAGCTCAAATTGCGCTGCTGACAGCAAACAACAAACAAATTCAAGGCAAACTAAGCCTACAAGCCATACCCGCCAATCAAGAACTATTGGTTACGTTCGAGAATCAACACCAATTATTGCAATACGCAACCGAAATAGAATACAGAAAAACGCACGACGAACTCACAGGCCTTAACAACCGCAAAGCATTAGAGGCCTACCTAAACAAAACCTTCGAAAGCCAATCTCTTTTTTCTAAGCCCATTGCTATGATCTACATTAATGTGGATCAACTTAAAGTTGTAAACGATACCTGTGGCCATATTGCAGGTGACGAGCTGTTAAAACAACTTGTACACATTCTTAAAAACACAGATGTAACCTACGATTATTTAGCCCGTGTTGGCGGCGACGAGTTCGCATTAATTAAAGAAGACGCCACCATCGAGCAAGCTGAAGAAGTTGCCGAAATAATTCGCAGCACAGTAGAAGACATAAGCTTTAGCTGGGATGATAAAAACTTTCGCCAAAGCTTAAGTATTGGCGTTGCGTTATCCTCCCCACGTTTATGTACTATTACCGAAATTATTGGCGCTGCCGATGCAGCGTGCGAACAAGCAAAAGTAGCCGGTAAAAACCGGGTGCATGTCCATAAAGATACACGCGCGGCTTCAGAAGATAGCCGCCATCAAATGCGTTGGGTTAGTCGCATTCAACAAGCTTTTATTGAAGATCGCTTCGAGTTATTTTTTCAACCAATTGTTGCCTTACACCACAGCGATCAATACGTACACTACGAACTACTTATCCGCTATCGCGATGAGAACAACCGGTTTGTATCGCCCAACGCTTTTTTACCCGCGGCAGAAAAGTACGGTTTATCCACGCAAATTGATTTATGGGTGCTCACCACCGCGCTCGACTTTCTGGCGTCGAACCCTGAGCACACCTATAAATTACAATGCTGCTCTATTAATTTATCTGCTCACTCTCTTTCTAGCCACCAAACGCGCAGCGCTATTGCTCAACTAATTATTGGCTGTGGCTTTCCGCCTGAAAAAGTCTGCTTCGAAATTACAGAAACCAGCGCAATTAAAAACTTAGATGAAGCAACGGCGTTTATTGAAGAAATGAAGCTAATTGGCTGCCGGTTTGCTCTAGACGATTTTGGTACGGGCTTTTCATCCCTAGGCTATTTAAAAAGTTTGAATGTAGACTATTTAAAGATAGACGGTGCATTTATACGTAATATTGTGCACGACAAGATAGATCACGCTATGGTGACGGCTGTCGCCAGCATTGGCAAAGAAATGAATATTGCCACCATCGCTGAATTTGTAGAGAACGAAGAAATTAAATCAACACTGTCGCAAATGGCAGTAGATTACGGTCAAGGTTTTGGTTTTGCCAAACCCATGCCGTTAAACGATGCCGTAGCCTATTACAACAAATAAACAATGCCACTCTCTGCGCTAGGCGCGCTTAAGCTACGCGCCTATATGCAAGTATTTTAAGCGCACCGTGATCTGGGCTAGATTCGGCAAAATCTTCACAGGCTGCCATTTTTTGCTCCAGTTCAAACTTCCCTTCCTGCGCACAAACATCTTCGCTTAGTACCGTTTCAATTTCTTTATGGAACGCAGTAAAGCTTATTTCTGGCGAGTTCAAACACAGCAATGCATGGCCGCCCACCTCAACTAAATCGGTAAGCTTGCGCACCACTTTGGCGTAATCTTTTGTGGCAATAAAACTGCCCTTTTGAAAACTGGGCGGGTCGACAATAACCACATCGTATGGCCCTAACTTACGCAGTTTGCCCCAGGACTTAAATATATTGTGCGGCAAAAATTTTACTGCTTGGGTATCGAGTTTATTGATGTGATGGTTTTTTCTACCCACGTCTAGCGAGCGGCGACTCATATCAATATTCACCACCGAATCTGCCCCTGCAGCCATGGCCACTACCGAAAATGCGCAGGTGTAGCTAAACATATTTAATACACGCTTATTGCTGGCAGTTTTCTCTAGCCACTTTCGCGCAGGCTCGATATCTAAAAAGAAACCTAAGTTTTGCTGATTAAAATTAAGAGCAAACTGTAAATTGCCTCGCTTCGCGGTGCCCTCTTCGGGCATAGCACCAATAATTACCTGCCACGGTGCTCCATCTAGATAGCGGCGCTGTACTAGCAGAGTCGAGTCGTGGGCGCCGGTGGCAAACATATGGGCCACCAACAAATCAAAAAGCCCTTGCTCGGTTTCTTCGTTGGTTGGGGCGTACAGTGTCGCTACCCACAAGCCGTCGAAGTAATCTATTGCGCACCAGTGTAAATCCTCATAGCAACCGCCTCGTCCGTGAAAAATCCGAAAGCTATCACCACTCGCATAGCGGTTTGCCGCATGGTGTAGCGCTACGTGTACGGGTGTAAAATCGATGGGAAAATTCATAATTAGTCTTATTAGTATTGCTATCTATGCGCCTTCAGCGCGATAGAGAATATTATCTTGGTAGCCGGTCACCACAGAAAACAAACCGCTCCATTGGCGATTAAGTGCGCTGTTTCCCGTATCTAAAATTAACGGGCGCCCTTCTAACGCTTTAAGCTTGGCTTTGGTGGCTATTGGCCAAAGGTGCTCGCGCCCAATTTTTTGCAATATATCCGCCCGTAATTGTTGGTTGCCTCGGCCCAACAAATGGCCCTGCCCACCAATGGCGGTTAATACCAAATTAACCTGTGCGCTGGCGCCACATCGCTGACGATGCTCATCTATAAGCTGTGCCAATTGGTTGGCGTTTACATCTTGCGCTAATGGCTCAAGCCCTAAGGTTACATCCACCCCCAACAGGGTTGAGGGCAAACCTAGTTCCTGTTGCACAAACTGCGTTGTGGAGCCAGGTGCAAAAATGGTTAGCACCTGCTCTTCACCTAGGTCGTCGAACTGCGCCTCTAAGCGCTCTTTTATTTCGTTTGCTATATCTAATAGCACCAGCTCTTCTACTTCTACACCGCCTTGTTTTACATGCTGCACAAACTCAGCGGCGCTGGGTACGCGCATACTACCGTAATAGCGGCTGCGCACAATGCCCTGCCTAAACGCGGCTTCGTCTATATCTCTTACTTCCTGCTCGTGCACTGCTGTTAACTCGCCAGCAACCATACCGCACACCACTTGAGCAGTAGCGGTAGGGTGAATACCGTACACACCGGAGTGCATTTTTACACCAGAGGGAACGCCTATCGCCAACTGAGGTTGCGGACTCTCGCACCCCACAACACTGCACACATCGCGCGCGGTGCCGTCGCCCCCTACAAACACAAGCAGATCCAACTTTGCCGCGCACAGGGCCAACACTCCCGCTTGAGTATCCTTTGCGCTTGTCACGCTGGGCACGGGAAAGTCGATTACCTCTGCCTGTAAGCCTGCACGCGCGACGGCATCGGCCCCCATACTGGCGGGGACAGTAACAATACGCAGTTTATTGGCAATGGGCTGCAAGCCTTGCAAGAACTGATGAGCGCGCTCAAAAGCGCGTAGAGGTAAGTGCCCACTTGCGGCAGAAGCTTGTATTTCTGGGGCGTCGCTACCTTTAAAGCCTGCCTCACCGCCAACACCTGCTAGCGGATTAATAACAAAACCCAATGTAAACGTTGGAAGCGAAGACATAACTACTTTGCCACCACACCGTAACCGAGCGATTGCAGCAAAGGCATTAATTTGGGAGGCGCGGCTTCAATTTGGTAATGGGAAAATTCTCGGCGTTTGCGGTATTGCTTACGCAACATATCAAAGCTTGCCGGTAGGCCCTGTACCGCCTGACGCAATAGGGCATCGTCGTCCCTTACGTCGTAGGTGGCGAGTACCGCATCGGCAAAGCTCGTTACATTAATGGTTTCTTTATCTTTGGCAACATACGCCTCAATCGCTCGGCGTGTATCTTCTGGGTGTTCGCCGTGGGCAAGCAGGTAATCGATAAGCGCGCGATGAATCATCAGCGAGCCATTAATTCGCCCCTCGTAAGAGTAACCTGCTATGTGAGTACTTCCTAACGCGACAGCATCGAGCAACTCTACCAATATATCTGGCTCACTTTCCCATACATCCAGCACCACGGTTAGGTCGTTATGGGTGTTTAAGTACTGCAGCAAAGCGCGGTTGTCTATTACCCCACCGCGCCCCGCGTTGAGCAGCGTGGCACCGCTTTTGAGGTGATTAAACACATCGGTGTTAAACATGTGCTCTGTAGGCGCTGGGCCTGAGCGAGTGAGCGGGGTGTGGCAGCAAATTAAGTCGCAGTCGTATATGGCTTCAAACGGCTGCAAATGCGGAATTGTTGATGTATCTAGAAAAGGGTCTACGCCAATACAGTCGTACCCCAAGGCGCTAAGCGTGCGATACACGCGGCTGCCCACATTACCGCAGCCCACAACCGCCACTTTAAAATCTTTCGATGGCGAATCTTGCAGTAACCCCAGTACTGCCATGGCACTTAGTGCGTATTGCACCACCCCGCCAGCATTGCAGCCTGGCGCACTGGAGTAGGCGATGTCGCGCTCGTCGAGGTAAGCCTTGTCGAGATGATCGGTGCCGATGGTACAGGTACCAACGAACTGCACCTTCGAGCCCTCTAATAGCGCGGCATTTACAGGCGTGACTGAGCGCACCAATAGAATATCGGCATTTTTCACATCTGCGGGGGTTATTTCGCGCCCGGGTCGCAATAGAATTTCACCAATAGGCTCAAACAGCTCATTGACGAAGGGGATATTCTCATCGGCCACTATTTTCATGTTTATACTGTCTTCTAGCTCTATCTATATATTCAAAAACCGGTTTTATACTTCCGCAAAACTGGGTGGAAAACCCAGTGAGGCGGCCAATTGCCTTAATTGCGCGCGTTTAACCTGTGCGCGAGCGAGGCTAAACCTGCGACCAAGCGGAGCCTTGCAATCGATGCGGGCAAGCTGA
This sequence comes from Saccharophagus degradans 2-40, assembly GCF_000013665.1. NCBI lineage: Bacteria > Pseudomonadati > Pseudomonadota > Gammaproteobacteria > Cellvibrionales > Cellvibrionaceae > Saccharophagus > Saccharophagus degradans. Next base: position 1,494,043 of record NC_007912.1, on the reverse strand, counting down.
TAAGCCATATCTACTTGATCTTGGTAAGCCTCAAGCTTTGCCGCGAGGGACTTTGCCCCCCGTATAGGCAAATTTGCCACGGCGGGAATATTGCTGCGCACCTCTGCCCAACTAGGCATATGGGTAAGCAGCTGCGCCGCCGTTTTCACCCCCACACCGGGCACCCCGGGAATGTCGTCTCCTACATCCCCCACAAGGGCGAGCAAGTCTACCACTTGTTCAGGCCAAACCCCGAGTTTCTCGTGTATTTGTGCCCTTTTCATGGGTATTCCGTCGGGGTAATCCCATAATTGAGCCGTTTCGCAGCCAATTAGCTGACTCAAATCCTTATCTCGGCTCAACACACATACTTCTAACCCCTTGCTGGCCGCTCGCACCGCAAGCGTGCCCAGCAGATCATCGGCCTCATGGGTGGCTGAGGCATAGCAAGGAATGCCAAGCGCCTCGGTAACCTGCCTGCTAGCCGCCAGTTGAAACGCTAGCAAGTCGTCGGGTAGCACACGACTACATTTATAATCGGGGTAAATATCGTTGCGAAAACACGTGGTTAGGCTCTCGTCAAAGCAAGCGGCAATATAACTGGGGTTCAAATCGGCTAGCATGCGCTTTAACCAGTTGGCATAGCCGTACACCCCTGCGGTAGGGTTGCCCTCTTCCGACCACCAATTATCTGGCAGGGCAAAATAGTATTTAAAGAAGTAGATAGAGACATCAATTAGGTAAACGCGCTGAGACATGGTTGTGGCCTAGGGAATGCTGCGCAAACGCTTGCTAGAGCGCGTCAATAACGTAATGCGCGGGGTTGAGTGTGTGCGACTGGCCGAAAGCCTGCTCTAGCGCTTCGACGAACATAGCGGGCCTCGACGGTAAACCTTCGCGACAAAACACTTGGGCTTGATCACAAATGGCTTGTTTAAAAGCCCCACTCGGCCCAAGGCCCTGGGCTAAGTTATCTGCGCTCACTCGAAACGGCTGCCCTGCTGCCACGGAGAAAATCCACTCCAAGGCTTGCGGTCGCACTTCTACCCGTTCAAATTCTTTTTGCTGGTCTTCGCTGCGGCCGTCTGGCGCATACCAGTAGCCATAATCTTCTAACTTTCTACGCTCTGCCCCAGCCACACACCAATGGGCCACTTCGTGTAATGCACTGGCGAAGTAGTCGTGGCTAAAAATAATCTTTGCGGGTTGAGATGGCGTTGCCGGAGAGTACAAAGGCTCTTGGCCGTGGGCAATAAGTTGGGTATTAAACGGCTCGAAGAATACAGCGTGAAAAACAGAAATAAGTTGCTCTAATTCTATCGGCAAAGCCATAGACGCACACACAGAGCTTGCACTGGCCGCAGAGGATTGACTGCAAGGGCTAGATGCCGGGGGAACAATTGCGTGCATAGGTGCTCTAAATATTTGTGGGGGCAAATTTTAACACACTCTTAGCTCCCCTAAAAAGGGTTAATATTCGATCAAATGTTTTTTTAATACCAGCTATTGTGTTATGAAATAACTATCTATACTGTATGTAGTGACGGTATTAAAAACACCGCTCTGTCCTAAACGATTTTCTCGACTTTCGGGATTTCAATTGGAGGTGGAACTATGAAAACCTCGAACAAAGGTCAAAACACGGATAACGTGATCGATCTTTTCTCTAGACGTCCGTACTCTTCTCTTAAAGATTCACGCTTTATTCGCCTTGCCCCTGAACTAGACGGCTTAGAAATGCTTTACTCCAATGAATCCAGTGGAGATAAATTATTTAGCCTAAAAGTTTTATGCTGGGCACTGCGAGCAAACGGGGAAGTAGTAGGCTTGGTACCTTGGCTTGACGATATTATCGCTTGCACAGATATCGCAGACCCACTAAACGGCACTTGGGAAGGTTATTACGACCCGGGTATTGATGAATTATTTTTCGAGCCACCCATTCATAAAATAGTAGAAGTAGAAACCGCGGCGGAATATTACGAATACCAATGCGAAAGCGAAAAAGACATAGTGCAAGAAATACCCGATTTAATAGGGACTCATGCTGTGTTGTCCGATAAAGGCTTTAAATCGTTGTCTTTGCAGGAAGTAGTGAGCTGGCGGCTACATGCCGACGGTACTATTTTAGGCATGCTTGTCGATGATAAAAAAATTGAAAGCACACCTATTTTGCCTGGCGATGAATGTTTATACCCTGCCCAAATCGAAACTAATTTTAGGTATTTTTTCCAACATCATATTGCCAACAAAATTAAATCGAGAGACCCAGAAGCATTGGCAGCAATATCGATGCTTGTAGAGGAATCTTAATTTATACCTAGCAACTGTTTCACCCGATGCTCCTAGAGCATCGGCAAACGCTACCCGTTGCACCTGCTAACGTATAGTTACGTTTAGCAACATATAGCAGGCACAAGCATAAACCTGCTTTTCAAATGCTGCATCCCACTTGTAGCAGCATACTCTTTTCGCCTTTTGTTGCGCTAATGGCTACAAAATAAGGCTTCGTTCCCTCTTAAAAAATCAACCTTTCTCAACGAAGCAAAACGTTTTGCTGCCGGCAATACTGGCTTACCCTTTGCGAATGTAATAAATATATAATTCGTCTTCGTGGGCGCTAGCCAACAAAGGGTGACCTAGAAACTGACAGAACTTAGGGATATCTCTCTGGGTTGATGGGTCTGTTGCTTCAACGCGTATCACATCGCCAACATCTGCATCGCGCACTGCGGTGTGCAGCAGCATAACAGGCTCTGGGCAAGTTAAACCTTTGGTATCCAAATGATGCTTAACATCGTTGATATCTATATTAGCTGTCATGCGTTAATACTACTCGCTGCAATAATTTTTTGCGTATCAAACAAAAGCCAAACACCGTAAAGGCACATACATCGCACTTTTTAGATACCTCTCGTTTAAATAATCCGCTTGGCTAGTACGCGGTGGCTAAGCTGTATGTTTTGAATTACACTCTATGCTATGCCACACGCCACGTAAAAGTAAATTCACACAGGCCTGTGGTTTATATTTTCACTCAACACATCAAAAGACACAATCATGATTCAGGTATTAATTGAACGCCATATAGCCGATGGAATGCTATCTACTTACGAAGATAGTTCGCGTCACGCACTGCAAAAAACCTACGCGGTGCCAGGCTTTATTTCTGCAGAAGCCTTTACCGATGTGCACGATCCAAACCACAAGTTTGTTTTAAGTAAATGGCGCACGGCGCAAGACTGGCACCGCTGGGCACAAAGCGAAGAGCGTCTGGAGTTAATTAACCTTATTTCCCCTGTTTTAACTCAGCCAGAAAAAGTAACGTTAATAGAAAACTAGGCGCGTTAAAAACAAAGTAACTAATGCAGCGCCCTAAATAATTGGCGCTGCTAAAACAGCACCAAATGCCCAGTTACCTCTTCTCTATCGTGGTAGAGCTGCTTGAACTTCAAGGTATATTCTATACCTGCGTTATCCAATGCTAGAGTAATAATTTCGCTGCACAGTTGCAGTTCTATATAACGCTTTTTCATCGGTAATTTTAAATTAAACACAGCCTCTTTAAACCACTTGTTCTCAGCCCAGCGTGTTATTAGCTCAGCCACGCGCGCGGGTTTATCGGCAATATCGCTTACCAACCAATGTACAGCTCGCTCTGGGGCAAAGCGAAAAGCATCTTCCATTCGATGAGTTACTTGCCCGCTAGCCATAATATTTTCTGCCATGGGGCCGTTATCTACCGCTTCCACAAACATACTTTTGTTTACTAGCTGCCATGTCCACCCGCCAGGGGCTGCGCCGAGATCGACTGCGCGCATAGATGGCGCTATGCGTTGGTCCCATTGTTCGCGGGGTATAAATTGATGCCACGCCTCTTCTAGTTTGAGTGTTGCACGGCTAGGCGCGTCTTTGGGGGCGCGCAACCGAGGAATCCCCCCTACCCACAAAGAACCGTTGCTTTGTGGAAAATACCCAATACAGGCCTGCTCGCCCGAGAAAAATAATACCTGCCCAACCCAATCGCTTTTAGCATTAAACGCACCCGCTTTTTTAAACACGGTGCGCATATGATTAGTCACTCCGCGTGTAAGCGCCACTAGGGCCTTGCCATCGTTGGTATCCAGCGTAATGGGTTCGAGCTTAGCGAGCGGAGGCAGCGCCTGTGCAGATGCCATTAATGGTGAGGCTCTGTCTTCTTTCGGCAAATCGCTGGCAATAGCCGGGGTTACAAACCAGTGCCGCACAAACACTAAATCGTCGAAACGAATGGCTTCAAACAGTGCGGTTGCACTATCTAGATCTGGCAATACAAATTCTACATAACCTGTATCTGCGTTGGTTTTTACATAACCGGCAATACCTGCGTAAGCTGCACAATCAGTTATTTCTGCGGCCACTTCTTTTTCGAAACCTTGGCGGCAAAGGCAGATTAGTATCATGATAAATTCTCGTTTACGTTCTTTATAAATTGTGCGGCTTGCTCGGCGGCGTCGGTAATACACTGCGCCTGCGTTAAACCAGAGGCTTTGAGGGGCTTAAAGTCATGATCGGCGGTTTGCAGCCAATGCACATTCACGGAAGCAGCAAGTGCGTAGGTTTGAACATCTTCAGGTTTGCCAAACGGGTCGCGCGTGCCTTGTATTATTTGGACTGGCACATTTAAATCGGCCAAGTGATCCACTCGGTTACCTGCGGGTTTACCTGGGGCGTGAAATGGGTAACCAAACCCTAATGCGCCAAGCACAGGCTGCTGCGCTGCGGTCATAGTGCCAATACGTCCTCCCATAGATTTACCACCTATAAAAAGAGGACAATCTAAATGGCGAGTAACTAGCTGTATTTGTTCGCGGAAAAAGTCGATAAGCGTATCGGCTTTCGGTGCCGGCCGTTTACTGCCCCCGATGCGGCGCTGTGCCATGTAGGGAAACTCAAACCGCACAACGCTAACACCCTGTTGCACTAGCTCGCGCGCTAACACTTCCATAAACGGTGAATCCATTGGCGCACCAGCCCCATGTGCCAATAGCAATACTGGCGCCTGTGGCTGTGCGGCATTCACCAAAAAACGTTCAGGCAGGGGGTTAATAATCATCGACTTGGCGGGGCTTTTCCATTTTTAAGTAATCTTCCTTACTCATTAAGCTTACCGATTCCGTTTCTGTATCAAAAACGATCAAAATAGAGCCTGCAATCACTTTTGGCCACAGCTGCTCCACTTTCTCTTCTAAACTGTATTCATGTTCTCCGTAATCTGTGCCTTCGCGATTAATAAACGACTCTATTACCGAGCGCAGCACTTCCTGAGTTAAGCGTTCAGGAGGAATTATCATAAAGGAGACCCAAATTGCGAATGAAGGATTGCAATATACGTTGTCGCACCGCCCGCCTCAAGCAAAGGCGACAATCTCTGGCCCTCTAAATAGGTAAACACAGTGCTAGCAGAGTTTAGCGACTTAGTATTAAGATAAAACCAAATCGCGCCACCAAATGCGCACAGAATAACCAATAAGTTTCGAGGGACGCTATGTTAACCAACCTAATACTGACCGTGATTAGCCCAGATAAACCCGGCGTCGTTGAAGCGATAGCTAAATGCGTATCGGAAAAAGACGGCAACTGGCTAGAAAGCCGCTTTGCACACTTAGCGGGCAAATTTGCCGGTGTAGTAAAAGTGCAAATCGCCGACGATAAACAAGCCGACCTCACCGCAGCCCTTAATGCGCTAGCCACCAAAGGTATTCGCGTTGAGACTGAAACGCTTGTAGATACTGTTAAAACAGAAAAAGCCCCAACACAAAGCGCCAGCTTTCACGCTGTAGGCCCAGACAGACAAGGCATTGTACGCGAAATATCGCAGGCCTTTGTGGAATACAATATCAATATTGAAGAGATAAGCACCCAACTTTCGTCTATGCCCTACAGTGGTGAGCCAATTTTTGAAGCAGAGGGTGAAATTACCGTACCTACCGGTGTAGATTTAAATGTGCTTCACGAAAAGCTCGCCCGCATTGCCGACCAGCTAGGTATTGATATTAGCCTAGAAACAGATGCAATAGTCTAAACCACCGGGGGAGATTCATCATCTCTCTCGCGGTTTTCTGTGCCGCCGCTTGGCCGCTGCCCCGCACCAACTTGTGCTGCAACCTCTTCACTAGCCACTACCGCAAGCATATTTTCTATTTCCATATTAATAGCTTGAGTAGAAATATGAACTTCGTACAGCGAGCACAGAAGTGAAACCAGTAAAAATAATAAGCTGCAGCCAAACAAAAGTTTTCCCCCCACCACCCAATCTAAATACAGGGCAAACATCGACAGGGTACACATCACAAACGACAACACGCCAAACACCTGCATGGAACGAATTACCTGCAAGCGTATTCTAAAGTTGTTCACCTGCCGCCGAATAAGGTCTTTAGATACATCGCCAGACCGACTAAATTGTCGAATAACATTGGTTAGTGTCACAAACCGGTTGGTATATGCCAACATTAGCAGCGAAATGGCAGGGAATAACAAACTGGGTGTAGCAATCGACATATCCAATTTAACGGGTCTCCACGCGAAAATGTTACACTTGGCCGAATTCAGAGTATGATTCTGCCTCGGCGCTGAAAATAGGCGCAAGCATAGGATACAAACTATAGCCGCTCGCCGCCCTAGGCGCGACACATGCAGAATAATAAACCCAACGCACGATTGTTTTAGAGCAGACTATGTACCAAACCTACTTTGGGCTAAAAGAACACGCCTTTACCATTGCCGTCGATCCTCGCTACCTCTACATGAGCCGCCAGCATCAGGAGGCGCTTGCACACTTGTTGTACGGCGTTCAGGGCGGTGGGTTTGTTTTACTTTCTGGCGAGGTGGGTACAGGTAAAACCACAATCATTAAGCGCCTACTAGAGCAGCTACCCGAAAACACAGACATAGCCATTATTCTTAACCCTATGTCTAACGTGGTTGAGCTATTAACAACTATTTGTGAGGAGTTTCAGCTTTCTTACATAGGCGACGAACAAGGTGTTAAAACGCTAACCGACACCTTGCACCACTTTTTACTTACAAACCACAGCCAAGGTCGCAATACTGTTTTGCTGGTGGATGAAGCACAACTTCTAGCCCCAGAAGTGCTCGAACAATTGCGCCTGCTAACTAACCTAGAAACCAATGCCAAAAAACTGCTACAAATAGTATTGGTGGGCCAACCAGAATTAAACACCCTGCTCTCGCAACCGCGATTAAGGCAGCTTTCCCAGCGAATTACTGCGCGCTTTCACCTAAAGCCCCTATCGCTGGAAGAAACCCACGCCTATATTCATCACCGCTTAGATGTGGCAGGCATGCCCAGTGATCGCAACCCCTTTACCCCGCGAGCAATAAAACGCATTCATCACTTTACCGGCGGTATCCCGCGCAGAATAAATGTGTTGTGTGAAAGGCTATTGATAGGTGCCTATGGCCACAACAAGCCCAAAATAGATAACCAAATTTTAAAACTTGCCGAAAGCGAAGTTATCGATAACCTGGGCGAACCCAAACCAAGCACGCCACCCACCACGTGGATTATAGCGGCTGGCGTAGGCGCGGTGAGTGTAACCCTAACTGCATTTTTTATGTGGCTGTACGCAAGCACTGGCAATCCTGCCCCTGTTGCACAAGTAGTGCAAGCCGCACCAGCCACTGCCACTGCGCCTACTATTGCACCTATAACCACATCGGTGCCGCAGCCAGAATCACAAACATCAACGCCGACTATTGCTGAAGCAAACAATATTGTTATTACTTCGCCCGCAGCACAAACAGACCATTTAATTGCTAACGCGTTAAGCGCTCAAACACGCTTGCTTGAATATTTAAATATAGAAATAAGTAGCGATAATCACCCCTGCTGGCAAGAAGACAGCCAAATACAATGCAATAAAGTAAAAATTGATAGCTGGGACGAGTTGCGAGAAATAAATCGCCCTGCCGTACTTACCCTCACCACGCCGGATAAATTTCGCGCCTATACCGTACTTATTGGGATTAACGCCACCGATGCGCGAGTACTTAGCGGGGAAAACGACCAACAAACAACCAAAGTTGTTGCCCTTAGTGAACTGGGCCCGGCTTGGAGCGGAGAAATCTTTTACCTTTGGCACCCCCCCAAAGGGTTTACAGAAGCTTTAATTCAAGGGCAGCGCAGCCCTGCCATTACATGGTTAGCGCAAAAGTTTGCCGAGCTGGATGGCAGAGAGAAACCGCTAACGAACGATCACTTTAGTGCGGCGCTGGCAAAGCGAGTTAAAATATTTCAGCGCAACAATGGCCTAACCCCCGACGGGATAGTAGGCGAACAAACCCTTTTAAAATTAAACGAAAAACTGGGCATAGATACCCCGTTACAACCCGTTTACGCTAATTAAGTATTGTAAAACCCTATGTCGTTAATTTTAGATGCACTAAAAAAAGCGGACGAAGACCGCCCCGAAACTGCCAACACGGTAATGGTGCAGCCAGAGCTACCGGTTAGCTTTCCTCCACCAGAAAAAAATACACCACCGTATATATGGGTTGGTGCTGTTGCTGGCTGCTTTGTGCTGGCAATAATTTTATTTTTAATAATGGGTGGCGATAAACAAACGCCAACCACCAATTACCAGCAACCGTCAAATACAATTACAGAACCTGCAACCTCCGTTATTGAACCAGCGAACCCCATTCAACAGGCAACCAAACCCGAGCCTGTAATCGCGGTAGACCCAACAGCAATAGATGCGCTTTATGAAGAAAAGCCCGCTTCTCTCAAAAAATCTGAAATAGACTCGCTGTACGGCCAAGCAGAAAATGAAGTAAAAACTGAAACCAAAACTGTTGCCACCAAAGCGCAACCCGAGCAGGTAACAACTAAACCCAAGGCAGAAATAGCCAAAGAGTCGCAAGAGCCGGTTGCACAAACCACTCAGGCCCCAAAAACCGCACAGGAATATTTAACACTTGCAGACTACCCAGGTGTTAAAAATATTCGCGACTTACCTGCGAATATTCAACTAAGCATACCTACACTTATGTACACCGATCATATTTACGCAGAATCCGCATTAGATATTATTATGCTAAATAGAATGCCGTTGAGAAATAACGACATCTCACCCGAGGGTGTAAGAGTGGAGCGCATTGTAGAGGACGGAGCCATTCTGGTTTACAAAGGCTATAGGTTTAAAATATTTGCTCTAAATAGCTGGGTAAATTTATAGGAAACTCTGATTAACCCCCATTGCTTTTGGCCACGCCCTACGGGGCTTTCAGGCTTTACACAACAGTTGTTACTAGCTATTGCCCTAGCACCTCTCGCCAATAAATAATTCTATCGTGACCGCGATAACTGCCAAAGCTAAATTGCGCCGCAGGCAATGCGGTGTCATTACTGTAATCGCCATCTTGATTCCAATCGAACAACAGCCACGGGTAGTTTGTTAAATCTATATCTACTTTAAAATTACCGGTGTTTCCTGCACCTGGGGCCGACAACGACGCCCCAGCATCGCCGTTGGTAAAGCCAACATAGGTTAAACCAGAATAAGGGAAACTTGCCGAGCTTGTGCCCCCGCCAACCGTAACGGTTTTATTAGCCACTGAATCTATTGTGCCGTTGGGGAACGCGATATCGGCATTAGATATTTGCGTACAGCTATCTGCAATATTGTTTACCCAGTTTGTTCCGTTCCAATATTCTGTGCGCATATCCATTGCCAAGGGCGCGGTTTCTGGCCCAAACGCATCGGCCAATATCAGCCTGCCAAAACGCACTTCCATTTCGCTGCCAAGAGCAACGGCACTGCAGTTGCCCGCAACCGTACAATCGCCACTTGCGCCCGCATGGGTGTCGTAGGCAGTAAAAGACCGGCCATCAGTATCGTTTATGGCTACACCAAGCTGTAATAGAGTGAGCGGCGCTTCTAACACGATTGTGCGGTTAAACGCAGCAGTGGTTGTATTTAAATTGTAAACGCCACTCGCCCAACTGGAACTGCTAATTGCTAAACGTGAGGCGAGGTTGGTGCCGCTATCGGCATTTTCCGCTGAATGCGTAAAACTTGCTAAGGGCTCATAACCGAGAGCTGAATCGTAATTTGTAACTGCAGCACCACCAACAGCATTTGCTTGTACTTGATATTGCACACCTATAGCTGGCTGGCTCATATAGCTGAACGCTCCACAAGCTTCGGTGACATTACTGCTATTTAAAGAAAAACTATCGGGATAAAAGCGACCAATTGTATTGCTTGTAGAAATAGCGGCGAGATCGCCAGCACCTAAATAATCGTCGTCGGCTAAGCGTGCATCTAAAGTGATACCGCCTACTTCATTCCAAGCTAAGCTCGCATTTTGAAACCTGCCATTTACCCCGCCCACTGGAGAGAAGTTATTAGGGCTTGTTAAGCTGCCAACGTTACCCGTGCTGGGGTAAACCAAGCTATTAAATTCTACGCGCACTGATTCGGCTGTCGACTCTTGGCCAAAATTGGGCGTTATATTGTTTAGCGCATTGCGCGACTCGACAAGCACAGTAAAGGCTTCGCCCGCGGCAACAAAACCTGTGCCACCATTTGCAGCTTGCGGGTTAGTAGTACCCCCGCTGCTTTCTATAGTTTGGAATGCCATGGTGTAGGGCTTAACAATAAAATTATTACCTGTGCCTTCAAGCGTGATTGCAGGTTCGTTGCCCTGCGCGGGAATATCCACCTGGCCATGCAAACGCACTTGCCCAACATCGGAGTATTGCAGTGGCAAGCTGCTATAGCCTTGCCCGTTAAAATCCATTGTTACCGTTGTATAAGCTATCGCAGCACCACTATTGTTAGCCTGTGCATTATCGCCATCTAAACTTAGTGTTTGCCCAGCAACACAATTGCTTGGGTTTAAACATTCAAACGCTAGGCGCCCGGTAAAACTGCTATTCGCAATACGCGCGACACACGCGCCGGTATCGTCCGTCTCTACCGCTCGCACAACCACGTTATTATCGGTAACACCTGCAATTTGGTTGGGTACAACACTGTTCGAAGTATCGCCGTAAAACCGCAATAGAGATTCAACAAACGTTATATCGGGGTCGAGGCTTGCAGATTCAGTACTCGTACCGTCTGTTACATTTACGCTAATGGTAGCTGGCGTTATTTGGCGAAGGTAGGCGGTAAAATTACTTTCTGTACCAGTGAAAGTATACGTATTGCTTGGCGACCAAGTGCCATCGCCAATGCTATCGGAAAGCGTTACGCTGGTACCCGAAACAGGTATAAACGGATTATTTGCAGCATCGTACGCAGTAATAGTTACCGCTTCGGCTTCGCAGGTGATGCCTGTGCCAGCGTGGCTTATACCGTAGTGATCTGGCATATCGGGGGCACAATAATAACTACCCTCGCCAAGCGTAGGGCTGGTACCAGCCGGTAATATTACGAAGCTGCCACCAGATGGTGTTTGCCAGCGTAACCGCGCTGTTGCGTAACCTCCATTTTCGTAAAACTGCATTTGAATAGGATAGGTCTCACCAGCTTCGAGAGAAATGCCAGAACTGGTATCGGTAACCACTGCATGGTCGCTCCAATTATTAATTAATAATTGGCCGCCCACCCACAAGCGCACGCCGTCATCAGAATCTGTTTGAAAAGAATAGTAACCTGTTTCTTCTACGCGAATATAACCGTTCCAATCTACCGAAAATTGATTGGCATTCACACCCGTCACACCTGGGGGGCCTGTGCCCCAATCGTAATCCACCGTGGCATCCACTCTGGTGCCAATCACTCCGCCAGTAAAATCTACTGTATTGTAATACTCGCCTTCTAAACCTGGTGTAGGTATTCCACCTGCTGTACACATTGCTTCTGGCGGCACAGGTGTTGGGCAACTGTATATTCCACTACTTAAAATTGGCGTATTGCCGCCAGTAATAGCGCTATACCCCCCGCTAGAGGGCGTTTGCCAACGCAGCCTTATTACGGCGCCGCCACCGTTCTCATAATATTGCAGCGTAACTGGATACGCTTGCCCCGCCGTTAACGTAACCCCTGTGGATATATTTACGGTAGGCGAATGATTCGTCCAGTTATCTATTACTAAATTGCCATCCACCCACAAACGCACACCGTCGTCCGACTCTGTTTGAAAAAAATATGTACCTGTTTCTTCGGCTCGTACATACCCGTTCCAATCGATAGAAAAATTATCGCTGCCTATGCCGGTTACACCAGGAGATCCACTCCCCCAGTTAAAGTCGATGGTTGTGTCGGTGCGCGTGCTGGGAATGCCGGTTAAATTAGTCGAGTTGTAATACTCGCCATACAAACCAGATGCAGGAGCATCACTTGCGCACATTACCGTTGGGCACACGTGGGTTTGCGCCATAATGGTTGTTACTTCTGTATCGCTTAATACGCCGGAATATACCTGTACTTCATCAACTGAGCCTGCAAAATATATTGGGGTTGTATTCGTACCAACCACCTCAACACGCCCAATACTAGAATAACTATTACTAATTATTTGTGTGGCGATTACACCACTATTTTCCAATACACCATCCACATAAATTTTAAACTGGCCTGCGGATGTATCTCGCACGAGTACAATGTGGTGCCAAACCCCATCATTTATAGCACTAGTAGATTTAGCAGTATTAGCATTACCCACAGCCAACCCTATAAGGCCATTGTTATCAATCCAGCCCCAAAAAATATCATCGACTCCGCCGTTTTCCTCTACGCCGGTTATTGCAGGCGAACTCCACGCATTTGTGGTACCCACTTCGGTTGTTTTTACCCAAAACGCAAGGCTCGCTGTACCGTTTAACGTAGCAGATAAATTAGGCATGTTTGCATAGTGAGAAGCGCCATCAAACTCACCATAATAACACGTGCCGGGGTCGGCATTTATGGCAGGCGTAACCGTACTTGTAGAGAGCGAATTTTGCGCAGTACCGTGATTACCATTGCCAGAGGCATCAATTATTTCACTAGCCGTGCCAAACCAAGCGTATTCATCAAACTGCCAGTAAGATACTAACGTTGCCGTGGAGCTTGGTGTTGAGGTACATAAAGAATCGAAATTGGTATTGGCGACCGCAGAAGAGTTGTAAGTAATAAAACTTGCGCTGTTTAAGGTGATATTTGCACGTGCGGTTAAGGCTCCTGTTAGGTGAGCACCATTTTGCAATGTAACATTGCCGCGAGAATACACTACCCCTTTTAAAACGGAGTTTGACTGCATGGTTACCGTGTTGCGCGTAAAAAGAAACACATAGCGGTCACCGTTAGCGTTATTTATTTTCGCTTCAGAACTTAGCGTTACAGTGCCTCTTACATAAATAACCACTGTTCCCGCAGAATTAACCACTATTTCGCTTAGGTACTGGAGATCGACAGAACCGCGGAATGTGTAAACGCCAGGGTTCATAGAGAGGGAGGATTCACTGGCTAAAGTTAAATTATTGTAATCGCCCGCAGATATAGTGCCAACCTGCTGATACCCCAAAGTAACATCTGGCCGCCCACTGACAAAACTATTGTAATCTATCTCCTCCGCATAATTTCCGGAGGCACTACAAGCACTAGAATCACAACTTGTACCTGGGTTGCCATTATCCACAAGGCCATTCGTTTGTAATATATTATCTGGGCTAGAAAATATTTTAGAATTCCACTGAAACGTAATCGTGTTTCCATTTTGGATGGACGAGGCTCCATCTGGAAATACATCATCGCAAGCGGGCTGTGCAGCAACATGTATTGCAAACCAACACGAAAAGAACAAACAGTATTTAATAGCTAGGCGTTGAACGCTCATTGGAAAAATGCCGAAACAGATATGGTGCGCTGCGCAAATAAATCCCCCGCGCCACAATTAGCACTACTTGTAACAGAATAAAAGCTGGTGGTATTAGCGGCGTCGTTAGATACCGAGCAAGTAAGCGATGCCGAGCACACAGCCAAACCAACCGCACTAAAATTTAAGCTCGTACCCGATAAAGCTGCGCAGTTAGCATCAGCACTGGTGCGGCTGGTAACATCAAACATTAGCTGATTCATTGCATATTGGGCCCCAGATTCCGCCGCGTAAAAAGCCTGCAAGCTTAACCCCTCTTGCACGCTGCTATTGCCAGAATTCGACGCCATATGGCTTATGGCAAGTGCCATCATGGCAACCCCTACAACTAACACCGCAGCAAGAGGCATCAAAAAGCCTTTGCTTCTTTCGCGCAAGTTAATGTGCATCACGGTACGTTCCTCACCACGACTTGATGATTCAACGTTACTTGCTCGTCGTTTTGCACAAACACTAACGAGAACAATACAGCAGTATTTCTATCTTCACTTCCGGGCGACAAACTAAAAACCGTGCCCGGTGAATTAACGTTTAACGCCATGATGTCGGTGCTGGCACCCGCGGGGGCGGAATCAGACATTGCACTTGTATCTAAGCCGTAGCCACTGTAGCGCACAATACTATTGGCACTAAAACAAAAACGAACGGGGTTATCGGCAATATACACGCGCTTATTAATTGAGTTGCGATTAAACCTGTGGCTAGCGGATAACGAAATACTGGTATGCGGCCCACCGGTTACCGACGCTATACTCACTCTGCCTGCGGGCACCGCTGTAGTATAAATTTCTGCGTTAGTTAACGCCCCAACAAATGCATGAATACCCGTTCCCATTTCCACTAGAAATGGCGCTGTAGTAATACTCGATACCAAAGGAGCATTATTTTCACTGTCGGGCAGTTCGCCAATATAATTCGCCCCCGCCACAGAAGGAAAAAACTCCACACAGTTACCGCTTGCACTTACTCTTAGGCTATTGGGTACAGCTATGCGCAACTGCCTTGAAATTTGTTCGGTAACTACACGCCCTTTGGCAATTAATTTAGCGCGCATTTGCGCCTTGTGGTAACTATCTGAAATACTAATTAAAAAGCCCGAGCCCAAAGCGGAAACTATACCTAAAATAACGATTACTGCAATTAACTCAACCAAAGTAAAGCCCATGGCTTTACCCCGCAGGCTACGCGAACGCCCCCCTCCGCTATGGCGGCTTGTATGGCCCAAATAGCCCAGCATTAAAAATTCACCTTATAGGCACTCAGTACAACGCTATTGCCGCCGGGCATAAGCGCGGTAACGGTAATACGCCGTGCGCGCGTATTTACCAAGCCTAGCTCACTACCGGCATTCACCACACTTACACTCACGGTGTAGTTTGTTTCGCTGGCATCTACAAAGCCGTTGTAATCGCCCACGTCATCGTAATCGGCATCGGGGCTAATCCCTGCGCACGCAACGCCGGTAGACGAGTCGCAAGCAGGCACGCCACCTGTGGGCGTATTTTCATCAAATTTACGTGCGAGTATTTCATCCATTTGTGCCTGTGCTTTTTCTAGCGCACGAATTTGCACAACGGGGTCGACACTGGAAACTACGGCTTGGGTGTACACACGAATAAGCGCCACGAGGGCAATACTTACCACCACCAAAAAAACAACGGTTTCGATAAGAGTAACGCCAGACTGGAATCGCTTAAAAATAAACATGGCTAGCCATTGTTATTAATGGAATAGATGCCTAACAGTATAGTTAATAGATATAGCCTGTGGCGGTTACATTCACATTAACATTGCTAGAACCAGCCGTAACTACGACTACGGCCGACGATGTGTGACCTAATCGATCAAAATCGAAACTTGCGGATGAAAGGGTTGCCGCCGCAGCAAGCGTAAGGGGGTAATTTTGCCCTGCAATGGTCACACTAGTGTCGGGCACGCCATCGTTATCAGTATCTTGTAATATATCTATTTGAGACCCTGACGTAGTTAGCCTAACCGCAGCCGTTCGTACCATTGCAAGTTGCTGGGCAGATTGAAAAGCCGTAACCAATTGATCACGGGCACCTTGTAACTGATAGGAACTAGCGGGAATTAACCGTTGAACGACGGTAACAGAAAGTGCGGCAATCACGACGATTACCGCAATAAGTTCGACCAATGTAAAGCCGGTATTATTTGGCTTACACCTCATTCTCTTACTAAGCGCGCCTCTTTCATATGCGACTATCGCGTTCCAATAACATTAAATGGGTAGCTTGTTGAGTTATAAACAAGGTTACAACTCACTGTCGCCTTATCGGCAACTGCGGCTGCTGTAATGGTGTAACCAGTAGGTAACCCACCTGTTAGTAGTAATGCGCCATCTTCGCAGTCATCAATCACTTCAAACGTTTCACTGGTGAGACTTGCCTCTACAGCAATATCCACTGCGTGGTTTAACGCGCTGGAGCTTTCGATACTGCCAGCAATATTCCTAGCCGTAGCGGTTTCCGCTGCGTCTGATAAGTCCACAAATTTTGGTACTGCTGTGGCAGCCAAAATCCCTAATATTACAATAACTGCAATTAACTCAATTAGTGTAAAGCCTGATTGTTTCTTAACCATTTAGGTTTCTCCAAAAAGTTTCTGTGTGATATCGGGTAAACCTGCCTTATCACCGCCGTAAAATTGTCATCCCAACGCTTACTTGTTTCGACCTTAAAAAACCGCCATTTTATTGGCAAGAACACCTCTTTAAGGGTGCGAAACAACAATATTTCCTGTACTTAAATCATAGTCAAAGAAATAGGTTCCTTCCTGTTTTCTTACTAATTCATATCGGCAAATACGTGCATTTATTGAAGAAATTTTAAAATCTGGCTTATTTTTTTGATCGATATAACCAATAGCACTTGAAGGCGCATTTTTAAAAATCATATCCCATAGTTGTTTGCACTCTTCCGGGGTTTGGTTGTAGTACTTTGGTGACATTGTTCTGTTTGTATTGGCTGGCCAACCGAATTCATTAACATAGATACGACTATTTTTATCGCCACCGTACTCAACGTATCCTTTGTTATCTATTTTACTTTGCGCGTTAATAGTTGAAACGGCCCGGGAAAAAGTGGACGCCTGATATTCAATCATTTTTTCAGCGGCGTTAGCCATTTGCGGAGAATATTTGTCATAACCCAAATATATAAGAAGTGAAATAATTATAATAACAAGTAAAAGTTCAAATAAACTAAACCCTCGCTGCTTACAAGTACCTTCGACAGTAAACTTAGCATGTTTCATTGTTACGCCTGTACTTCGTACATGCTCCACATTGGGAGAAAAATGCCTACAGCTAACAGAGCCACAAACGCCGCCATAACAATAATTAATATAGGTTCAATACGATCGGTAAGCGTTTTTAAGTCGTAGTCCACTTCACGCTCGTAGAATTCCGCTACTTCGGTGAGCAGCGCCTCTACTTGGCCGCTCTCTTCGCCTACGGCTATCATTTGCAAAACCAGTGGTGTAAACATTTCCGCTTGAAGATGAGTACGCAATAAGCTTTCACCGCGCTCAATGCTTTGTCTAATTTGCTGTATTTTTGCGGCGATATAGGGGTTGTCGATTGCTGCTGCGCACAGAGCCAAGGCCTGGTTCACCGGAACACCTGCGCGCAACATCAAACCAAAACTACGCGCATAACGGGCCATGGTAGCGCGCTCGATTAGCTCGCCAACCAACGGCATTTTTAACCGCTTTTTACCCCACTGCAACGCTCCCTCTGGCGTATTCAAATAATAGTAAGCACCACCTACCATACCACCTACAACAACCAACATAAGTAACCAATAATTTACAAATGCATTAGAGGTAAAAATTAAAATACGGGTCACAATTGGCAGGTCTGCATCAAATTTGGCAAACATATCCGCAAATGCTGGCACAACCCAAATATTTACCGCAGCCATTGCCAGCACAATAGCGATGCTTACAAACGTTGGGTAACGCGTTGCTTGCTTAATACGTTTACGTGTTTCTTCGTCGCGCTCTAAGTAAAAACCTATTTGGCGAAATATTTCGTCGAGGTTGCCGCTGGTTTCGCCCACAGCAACCATGCTTACAAATAAACTATTAAACACTTTAGGATGATGACGCATTGCTTGCGACAAGCCTACACCAGCCTCTAAACGTTCAGCTACATCGCCGAGTACATCTCTAAAGTGCTCGTGGCGAATACTTGCGCCCAAGCCGCGAATACCTCGGGTTAGTGGAATACCCGATTTGGTAATGGTGTACATTTGGCGACAAAACATAATCAGGTCGTTAGTGCCCACCTTATCGCCACCCAGCGCGCTATTTAGCTGCCGCATATACGATGAGGCAGCAGAAAAGGGTTCGATTTTTACTGGTGTAATGCCGCGCCCAATAAGTGCCGACGCCACCGCATCAACCGTTGCAGCTTCCATTTCGCCGGTTAATACCTGCCCCTGCTTCGAGCGGCCGGAATATTTAAACTTAGACATTACTCCGCCGCTCCTGTCGCGTCGGCAATATCGGCTATGCTTTCATCTTCTACTTCAGCCGTTACCCGCAATACTTCTTCTAATGTGGTTACACCTTCAATGGCTAAGTCGAGCGCACTTGCCCCTAGCGGGCGATACTGTGGATGAGCATGGGCAGCATCGTTAAATTTACGCACGCTGTTATCTCGCAAAGCATTTGCCATTTCGGTATTAATTTCTAGCAGCTCAAATACACCTATTCGGCCGCGATAACCGCTGTTAAAACAGTGAATACACCCCCGCCCTTTTTTAAAGTTTTTATTCTCTAGCGAATGCCCTTTTTGTAACCTGCGCAATAAACTTTGTTCCTGCGCATCCAATTCGTGAGGCTCTGCACAGCTTTCACACACCTTTCTTACCAAGCGCTGCGCAACGATTGCTTTTAAGCTAGACGCCACAAGAAACGGGTCTACCCCCATATCTACCAATCGCAACGCAGACGTTACCGCATCGTTGGTGTGCAGTGTAGAAAGCACCATGTGACCTGTCATTGCGGCACGCAGTGCTATCTCGGCAGATTCGGCATCGCGAATCTCACCAATAAGTAGAATGTCTGGATCTTGCCGCAAGGTGGCTCGCAACACTAAACCAAAATCCAAACCAATTTTTTCGTGTACTTGCACCTGGCTAATACGTGGCAAACGGTACTCGACGGGGTCTTCCACCGTAATAATTTTTTTCTCAGAGGTATTAAGCTCGGAAAGTGCGCCGTAAAGCGTGGTGGTTTTACCGCTACCCGTCGGCCCGGTAACTAATACCAGCCCGTGCGGGCGGGTAATGACGTGACGAAACTGATTGACGTAATGCTCTGGCATACCCACTTTGTTTAGCGGACGCACGCCTTCGGTGTGATCTAAAATACGCATTACAACCGATTCACCAAACTGCACCGGCATGGTAGACAATCGCACGTCGATATTGTGATTTTTAACTTTTAAATTAAAACGGCCATCTTGCGGCAAACGTTTTTCAGAAATATCTAAGTTAGACATCAATTTCAAACGCACTACTAGCGCACCGGCAATACGCTTTTCATTCATAACCTGCTCGACCAGCACGCCATCTATTCGCTGCCTAATTCGCAGCACATGCTCGTCTGGTTCGATATGCACATCGGATGCGCGGGTATTAATGGCTTCTTCAAATATTTTTTGCAGAAGCTTTACTATGGGTGCATCACTGTCTGTGGCATCGGTAATAATATCGGAAAGGTCGACGGACTCTTCTTCAAGCTCGTCATCTAACTGTTCGGCAAGCGATGCAATTTCACTGGCGCGGCTGTAGGTGCTATCTAGCACATCCAGTAATTCAGACTCGCGTACCACCGCGGGCTTAATTGGCTTAGTAATAATTTTTTGCAGCTCATCTAAACCAAATATATCGGTAGGGTCAGACATACCCAGTAAAATACCATCGGGGTCATCTTGTAATACAACAACGCGGTACCGGCGAGCATGCACTTCTGGCAAAATTTGCACTACTTCGCGCTCGAAGCGAAAATGTTTTAAATCAACAAAGGGAATTTCCAGCTGTTTAGAGAGCAAGGTAAGTAAAGTATTTTCCTCTACAAACCCCATTTCTATAAGCTGGCGCCCCAGCTTACGGCCGGTATTTTTTTGTGCACCAAGGGCCGACTCGAGTTGCTCTTGGGTAATAAGCTGTTGGGCGACGAGTAAATCCCCTAACCGAATGCGCTTGCGTTCTACCACTGAGATATCTCCACATGTTCTTCTTTGCGCAGTTGCGCCAGCTGGCTTTTTGCGTAAGCCAAAATCGCTTCCGGCTGATCGTTAAGCGCCAATACGCTTGTATACCCCTGCTTTGCAGTAGCCGAATCGTTCAATTGCTGTGCCGAAACAGCTAAACCCAACCAGTAGGTAGAGTTGGATTTATCTGTGGTTAACAGGTTGCGGTACAACTGAAACGCGCTTAAGTGATCGCCCGTTTGCTGGCTGAGCGCCGCCGCAAGGGATTGCATTTTAATATTCAGCACTGGAGCTAAATCATTGCGGCCAACCGCAATTGAAAGCTCGGACAAGGCTTCGGCATATACCCCTTGCGCCACCAATAATTTAGCTCTTAGAAAAGCCAAGGTATTCACATCTGCCGGCGAGGTTTTATCCACTAGCCACTGCGCATCTTCGGTTAACCCAGCATCGAGGTAATATTCAAACAGCGCTAAACGGGTGTACAGAGCATTTGGGTAAGCATCTAAAAACTTAAGCATTTCCCGCTCTGCATTCATGCTGCCCTCGCGGCCAAGCTGCTTTGCTTTTGCAGCTAGTGTTTTATCTTGCGAAATTAGGCTCTGGCTCACACTCAATTGTGCAGCCCTATTTTCGGCAGGTACTGCTGGAGTAATATTATTAACAGGAACGGCTACGGCTTTAGTTGAAGCAGGCTGCGGGCCCAGTTGTTCAACGGGAATAGGGTGTTCAACTAACTGCAGTTGCTGCTCTCGCAGCGAAATTGAATTCTGTAAGCGCGCAAGTTCATCCACAGCTAATTGTAATTCTGTTAGGCGCGATACAAAGCGCTTAGCTCGCGCGAGATCATCTGCTACAATTGCGTTTTGCACCAGCTCAACATACGCATTTTCTACGCGCTGCAGCCCTTGTTGCGCCTTGGCATAGTGAGCAGAATCTGGGTTAGCTTTCGCCAACACCTGTAAAAAATAAAACCTAGCGTTAGCTTCTGCTGGCAGTGTTAACTGATTTTTCTGTAGGGCAAGCTCAGCCTGCGCTAGTAATTTCGTATACCGTGCTGGTTCGCTACTTGTTGCTGATGCCTTAGAATATTCCTCAGCATTAGTTACATCACCTGCTTGCGACGATTTTAATATTGGTTCTGCCGCCGTTAGGCTTGCTTGTACAACTACTTCATCGCTCGGCTGTACCTCCTGCTTTGGCTTTTCAGCAACAGCTGCCACTTTTTTTTCGCTCTCTGTTTTTAATGTATTAGTATTCCCTACAACGGGTTGCGAATTAGAGCGTATAAACACCTGCGAAGCCACTACCGCCGCAAATATAATTGCAACCAACACTATTGATTTTATTTTGTTGCCACCCTCTGCAACATGCTCGCGAGAAGTATTTGGGGCGGCAGAGGTATTGGTACGGGCATCTAAATCGGAGAGCATATTATTGAGTAAACTCATCGTCCTACTCCCATATTTGGCACCAAGTGCATGGCACCTAAGCAGCGCCAAGGCCAGCTAGCCAAATGGCCTATACGTGTACTCTCTGGCGTATCGGCAATGGCTTGTGCCACATGCCAACCCGTTATATTTCTATGGCCCTTACCATAGGCGCAAATTAACGCTTTATGGGCGAGAATATTTACCAAACGGGGTATTCCCCCGGCAGCCTTTGCAATTAAACGCATGGCACTTGGCGAGAACAGTTTATCGTTACACCCGCCAGCTTGCTGCAAACGGTGCTGTATATATGCAATACAACTAGCTGCATTTAACGGTCTTAAATACTCAGAAAACACAATGCGCTGTTTAAGTTGCCGCAAATCTTTTCTCGCAAGCAATACATCTAACTCAGGTTGGCCAATAATAACTACTTGTAGCAATTTTCTTTTTTCGGTTTCTAAGTTAGTAAGCAAGCGTAGGCACTCGAGGGTTTCTTTGGGCATTGTTTGCGCTTCGTCTACCACTAACACAACCTGTTTACCCGAGCGCACAATATGCTGTAAACGCCTATAAATAGCCGACATTAATTCGTGTGCGGGTAAGTGACCCATTTTTTCTAAGCCAATTTCTCTGGCAACAAAGCCTTTTAATTCTTCTGGGGTTAAATAGGGGTTGGGAATATAAGCCGTTACAAAAGACGGGCCCAACTTGGCCAACAAGATGCGGCTAAGCATCGTTTTGCCCGTACCCACTTCGCCCACTATTTTTATAAACCCTTCGCTATGCTTAAGCGAAACCAACAACGTATTTAACGCTGCGCGATGGCTGTGTTGGTTTAAGAAAAACTGCGTATCGGGAGTTAACGAAAAAGGTAACTCGTCCAGCTGATAGAACGCCTGGTACATGCCTAGGTGCTCCTTGACCGCTAGCGGCCTCTGTATTCATCTGACATGGAATTAACACGCTGACGACTTTGATTAATGTCATCTGCGAAAGTGTTGTCTTCTACTACAATTGGGCGCAGCAAAATAACCAGTTCGGTTTTTTCTGAAACCTTGCTGCGCTTTCTAAACAGAGTGTTTAGTACAGGTACATCCCCAAGGCCGGGGCGCTTGCTGTATACATCGTTAAGTTTCTCTTTCATCAACCCGCCAAGCACAATAATTTGACCGCTTTGAGCGCGAACAATACTGTCGGACTCACGCACTTCGCGCAGCGCCAACGGTAAAGAGAACTTCTCGTTACCAAGCGTTATATCTTTGTTTTGGTCTGTTACCTCACTCACGATTGGGTGCACATGTAAAATCACATCGCCGTTATCTGCAATTTGTGGAGTAACATCGAGGGAAATACCGCTAAAAAAGGATGTAAGTTCAATATTGGGGGCGCTGGTCGTTGAGGCCGCAGTAGAAGTAGTTTGGCTAGATATACCAGTAACAAAGAACTCGTCAGAGCCTACACGAATTACCGCCTTTTGATTGTTTACAGTCGACACGCGCGGGCTAGATAACACCTGCACGTTGCCCTGTGTTTCTAATAAAGATAGCAACTGTGAGATATCGCCAATGCGAAATATAGATGAGAATATTTCCCCTACGTTTTCGCTGGCGCTAACAATATCTACAGGTACATCAAAGGTTTCTACATTTTTAGTAAGCAGCATTTGGCCGCGAATTTCATTCCAATTCACACCAGCCTGAAAGCCATCGTTTAGCTTTACTTCCACTATTTTTGTTTCGAGAATAACCTGGCGCCTAACACTAAGCTCAGATCGATCTAGAAATTCTCGTACTGCACTTATTTCGCTAGGCAAAGCTCGCACCACCACCAAACCGGCTTGCGGATTAACCACCACATTGCGGCCATTGGCTTCGCCACCCACAATTGCCGATAAGGTTAATTTCAAGTCTTGCCAAAAATCTGTTTTGTTTTTTGTCGATACACGAGAACCTGAGCTGCTATCTTGATTACTCTGCTTACCCTGTGATTGATTGCTACTGTTACCGCCCTGATTGCTCCCATTGCCACCGCTAGACGTTATTTCACCAATTAGCACACTAGTATCTGTCGAGCCTTCTCTTTGTACATCTATATAATTTATTTCAAATAATTCTGTGCGCATTTTACTAGGGTAAATGCTATAAATGCCGCCGTTGTATTTGTATTCATAACCGTACACATCGCGAGTAACATCGAGCACATTGCGCAGCGTTACGTTTTTTAAATCGAGCGATATCACGCCGTTAACTTCTGGGTGGGTGACAACATTCACCCCAGAGTCGGCCACTAAGCCAATAAAGAAGTCGCGTGCAGGCACTTGATTAACAGAAATATCAAACCGCTCTTCCTCTTCTATTTGAGGCCGACTATTTGCTCCTTTAAATAAGGCGGCAGTAACTGAATCGGGCATGGCGCTGGCGGGCTCTGTACCAGTTGCACTTGCGGTTTCCAGCGCTTGCTCTGCAGGGGTTTCTGTTTGCGGCACCGACGAACAGCTAATTAATAGTGCTGTCGCAATTAACACGCAGCCTTTTAGTAGAATCCACTTGTTGCTCATTAAGACATCGCCTCAAGCTGAAAAACGCAATAGTTCGCTTTTGGTTGATAAACATATAAATTCAAAACACGCATAAACATTAATCTCGTACCGATGGGCGCAACCAAATTTTGGTTTCGCTGCCATTTTGTAAAACTAGAATGTACTTTTCCTCAATTGCCACAATACGTGCCCCAGCAACCGCGCTACCCACCTGTACCCGCTTGCCATTTACTATGGCTTCTTTACCGCTGTCGCGCTTTACAATGCCCTGCAGCTTTAGCGTTTGCTTCTGGCTGCTAGGCGCGCTAAAAAACAAGGGCTGCGTTGGGTCGCGCAGGTATTCACCGTTCACATTCTGCTTAGCAGCAATTGCAGGTAGTGCTACTACTAATGCGAAGATGACCAAAACGTGCAAAATCTTTCTACGCACCAAACACCCCCTTCTCTGTCGATAGGGTATACACATTCAATTCAACCCTAGCTGCGGGGTAGTTCTCTACTTTGTAATTCAGCACATCCCAGTACACTTTCCATTCGAGCTTTTCTACCGCATCTAAATATTGCATTACATCGAAATAACTGCCTTCTAATGCAAGTTTTACTGCGTGCTTAAATATTTTTGGCTCTGTTCTCGCAAGCGCTGCAAGAAACTCTTCGCTATCTTCTTCAGGTAGCGTTTCTGCGTGTTGTTTATGATAAGGCAGCCGCAATAGTTCGGCCGGTTGTGTGCGCATACTTACTAGTTTTAAGTTGTTATTTGCACGTAGTACATCGTGTAATAATTGAGGGAGTTTAGGCGCGGGAATAAGCCCATCGGATAGGCGATTAATCTCGTTATCCAACACGGTAATACTTTCTTTTAATGCAACAATTTCTCTGCGGCGCCCAGCATTGGGGTCTGAACTTAGCGCGCGTACAAATACTTGCTGCTGAGCATCCAGCTGTACCAGTGTTTGATTGGTCGCATCAAATCGCTGCTGCAATGCCTCTTTTTGTTTGTTCAGAGGCTGAAAAAACGCGAAATCCCACACCAAATAAATCATTGCCCAGCAAGAAACGGCAATTAATGCGCGCTCCCTTGTGTTGCGAGCATTGATTTTAACGGCTAATAAGGCCCACTTTTGTTGTAATAGCGCCTTCACTTCTTTGCCCCCTCCACTTGCGAAAACCCAAAGGCAAAAGCCATTATGTTTTGCGACTGAGACTCGGGCTGCTCAATACGCAGCAAACCAAACTGTGCATTCGCCAGCACCTGCTCTGATTGCAGCGCCTGTAAATAGACAGGTACCGCTTTGGGCGTGCGCGTTTTACCAGCCAGCTCTACCATATTACCGGCACCGGTAACGCGAATACGCTCTAACGCGATTACATCAATCGATTGACGCGCTAACGCCGCCATAATGGCAGTAAAACCTTCTGCGTTGCCTAAATTTTGATACTCAATTATTTCTCGCAACTTTTCGCGCGAGCTTTTTTCTTCTTTTAGAATTGCTATTTCTTCATCCAATTGAGAGGCACTACCGCCAATGGGCGTAGATTTTAGTTTTTCTACTTGCAGCTCTGTAGCAACCTTTTGGTTTTCTAATGCGATAACACTGCTTTCTACTTTTTTAATTGAATGGGAGACTAACCATTGAATACCGATTAAAAACACAAGCAATAACGCAACAGAAGCTGCTGTAAACTCTGCAGAAAAATAGTTTTTCTGGGGCCTAAATTCTTCTAGATAGAGGTTTACCTGTTGCATTAAGCACTGGCCTCCCGCATACACGCACCTAGTGCTCCCACGCACAATTGCGCTATGCCTTCATCGGGCTCTTCTTCGGCACTGGGCACCAAGGCGCTCACATCCAGCCAGTTAACCGTTAGGGGCAACGCTCGTTTTAGCTCTTCGTTCACCTTATCTTCGCTAATGTTTTCGCCACATACATACAGGGCTGCGGGTTGTGCCTGCCCCATTTGTCGCTCGTAATAATCCAGCGAGCGCTGCACTTCTAGGGCCAAACTATCTACCGGCAGGTCGTCTAGCAACCCGCCGCTATATTGAATTTGAAACTGACGGGAAAGGTACAAATTGCCCTGCCGATATACAGATACGGAGCCAACCCCCTCACCGATACGCACAAGGGCGATTCCCCTTACTTGAGCAGCCTCATCGGGCAGGGCTAGTGTGATGTTACGCATGGCCAATTCGACAATATCAATTGAGTTGAGGCTCAGCTGGCTATGTGCAACAAAATCGACAATTTCTTTAATTCGCGCTTTATCTGCCACCACCACATAAACCATTTTCTTACCCCCGCGCGCGCCGTCGTCGGGCAGTAAAAAAACATCGAGCGCGGCTTGCTCTACCGGCGTACTAATTAAATCTTTCACACGCCAGCGAATTGCTTCTTTAATTTCTGCATCGGGTACATCTGGCGCTTCTACAAGTAATAGCTGGTAATCCTCTTTGGCCAATACCAAATTGCACTTGGCCGCTTTTAGTTGGTGCTTTTCTACCAGCTCACTAAGGTCGGATTGAAAACTAGCAATACTGCTGTTTTGCCCCTGAGCAGCTATTAACGTACTCGCCTGAATAACCTTGCCACCCGCCTCTCGCCCCAGCACAACCACCGCAATACCCGCACGAGAAAGCTCTATACCCACAACGGCCTTACCAGCTAAGCGAGACTTAAAAAATTGCACCTAGTTACCCTCTATACGGAAGAATGTATTTATTAGTGTGGCTATCGCCCTGCTAGTGCGAAGGTTTATAATTCGCGCAGCTTTAATAACTACTAGTATAGACACTCCTCACAAATTCACCGTGTAGATACACTTAGCGCTCATAAAACGTACAAATCGGTATTATGACTGTTATTTGTCGCTTTTATCGAAGTGCTTTACAGGCGGCTAAACCGCAACAAAACAGGCTTAACATGTTTAATATTGTGCTTTTTGAACCAGAAATACCGCCAAATACCGGCAATATCATCCGCGTGTGCGCTAACACAGGTTGTCGGCTGCACCTGATAGAACCTTTAGGTTTTGAATTGGATGACAAGCGTTTACGCAGGGCGGGGCTAGATTATGGCGAATGGCAGAGTGTGGTAACGCATGCTAATTGGGATGCCTTTATCAAGCAGCAGGCCCCAGAGCGCTTGTGGGCGCTATCTACTAAGGGCACTAAATTTCACCATGAGGTAAGTATTGGCGAGGGAGATTACCTTGTATTTGGGCCAGAAACCCGTGGGCTACCCATGGAGATTCTCGAATACATCACTTTCGATAACGTATTACGCATACCCATGCTACCTAATAGTCGCAGTATGAACCTTTCTAATGCCGCATCGGTTATGGTTTATGAGGCGTGGCGGCAATTGGGATTTGCAGGTAGTAAATAGAAGCCTAAACCGCAATATTTTCAGGCAAAAAAAAGGGAAAGTGAACTAATTCACTTTCCCGTCGCTATTTGCGGAACTCTATCATAAAAAATAATGAGAGTAGCAAGTTAAACAACTCACTAGCACTGCACCTAAATTCTAAGCAATCCATGCTAGGAACCTACATACAGACTGAACAAGCAGATAAACCACTTCCGGATCAGTGGGTACAAAATACCAAGCCTGCTGTGAAGGCTAAGTGAAATACAGGCGGAGCCATTCAACACACCCGCTAACCAACGTCACTAGCAACACACAACCCCACGGCTACTAAAACCCACTACCCCGCCACGAATTCAAACTTCAATAAAATCTCCCTTGTCGGCACAATTTACAACATTTCGATTAGCGCCTCGCAACAAACAGGTAATTCCTAATAAATTCAATCACTTAGGCCATGTGGCACAAATAGTGCTGTTACAGTATTAATAGTCCAATCTGTTAAACCTAACGAAAAGTAAGGGATGTACATGAAAATAATTAACCTTTTCGCAGCGTTTGTAATCGCCGCGGTATCAACACACGCTAGCGCCAAATTGCTAGAGCTAGATTCTGCCGGCACATTTGAGCCCATGGCTAGCACCAACGATTTTTTCTATGGTGCTGCAGCGGGTTACGACATTGGCGGCAACCTTTACGCCACCGCACTAATTGATATTACGTTCACTTATTTAGGCCACGAAGCTGGCTACAACAACGACTTCAATGCTTACGGCGGTAATTTAAACAATAAAACCCACAGCGAAGGCGCGAGTTTTACCGTTAACAGCGTAGCTGCAGGCCTGTTAGATTTTAACTTTTACTCAAACACAATTAGTCAGGGCATTGCCAATGGCAATAATCAGGATTTTGCCTCCTTTCAATCGTTTGCCACGATTTTAGATTACACCTATAACGGTATCTTTTACGACGCCATCATTTTGTTTGACGATTCCGGTGCAGGCCCAGACGATAATCACGATGACCATATTATTGGTATTCGGGTAGCGGCGGTTTCAGAGCCAGGCACACTAGGCCTTGTAATCATAGGTGTAGCTTGTTTGATAGCCACCCGCAGACGTCTAGCCCGCAGCTAATAAACAAACGCCACAACCGTGTATACATATAAAAGCCCGCTAAAACGCGGGCTTTTTTGGGCTGTCGCAGGCTGAAAAAAAATTCGAACTATGCCAATCAAGCTGAAAATCAACTCGCCGCTTTCTCGCTTAACCAATTACGCCAGCCGCCAAAATTGGATACATCTTTGGCGTCTTCCAAGCCGTAACCGTCGCAAATAAACCCCGGCAGTTCAGTGCCATCTTCTAGCTCTACCTTGCCAATACCCAAAGGCGCAGGAATGCCACACACGAAAGAGCCAAAGGCGGCAGCAGGCATGCGCCATACTTCCACTTCGATAGCGCTACCGGGTGCATTTAATTTAACGAGCGCCGGTCGCTTGCCATCTGGCAGTGCATACAATGCATAATTGGGGGATGTGCGAGTGCATGCGACTAGCGATCCGTCCCGCTCGGTAAGTTGCCAGTTAAGCGGCTGGCCAGCCAGATGTGCACCACACACCACTACATCTATCTCGGTAGGCGGGCATGGCGTAGCGCTGCTCGAAACTTGCTCCAACGGGTAAGCTGTAGCCCCCATATTGGTAGCATTCGCGCGCTGTAGAATATTGGCGAAGCTCAACAAGGTAACATCGGTAAAGGCGTTGCCAAAAAGTGTAACCCCCCAGCCCACACCGCTAGATAAAAAGCCCACAGGCACGGCAGTCGCGCTGTAATCGAGCAGGTTCATAAAATTGGTATAGGTGCCCAAAATAGAATTATTTTTTACCGGCTGCTCACCAATTTGTGCGCGCGTAAAAACGGTGGGCATTGTGGGTGCTATTACGCAATCCAGCCCTTGCATTATGCCGTCGCAGGTGCGCTTTAATTCTGCCAACCTATATTGCGCCGCAAAGGCATCGCTTGCTTTGCCATTATTGCCATTGCCAATAATGGTTTGAATAACCGGCAGCATAGACTCTAGCTTTACATTCTGCGTAGCTAACCAGCGCTCCGCCACCCACGGCCCTTCGTACAAAAGTTTTGCCGCTTCTATAAACGGCGCAAAAGAAATGGATACTGGCGTACCGCCCGATTGCTGCAATTGCTCTACGCTTTTTTGAAAGAGCGCTTGGGTTTCGCTGTTACCAAAAAAATCGAGTTCGTCTGGCACGCCAAATTTAAAGCTGCTAGGCACCGCGCCAAAATAACGCTTTTTATTTGCATAGGTATTAACGCGCGCATAGGCATCTTGCTCATCATATTGTGCAGCCACTTCCAGCACCTGTGCGGCATCTTCTGCGTGCAGCGCAAAAATGCTTACGCAATCTAACGTTCTACACGCGGGTACAACACCGCGAGTACTTAATAAACCTTTAGTGGGTTTGTGACCAATCAAATTATTTAGTACCGCCGGTACTCGCCCAGACCCAGCCGTATCGGTTCCTAAAGCAAAGGCTACTTGCCCTAAAGCTGTTGCAATGGCCGAACCCGCACTGCTGCCACCCGATATGTATTCTTGATTGAATACATTTTTACCTTCGCCATAGGGTGAACGCGTGCCCACCAAACCAGTTGCGAATTGATCTAAGTTTGTTTTGCCCAATGGAATAGCGCCAGCACTAATTAACGCCTCTACCACGGGGGCAGACAATTCGGGCACATATGTAAAATCTGGGCACGCTGCGGTAGTGGGCACACCAGCTAAATCAATATTGTCTTTAATAGCAAAGGGTACGCCATACAACGCAAGCTCATCCATTTCTTTATTTGCCAAGGCGACAAAATAGGGCTCTAGTTGCGCTTCGTCTAATAGGGTTATCCACGCGTTAAAATCCGCTTGCGCTAATGCTTGGCTACGCAGTTGTAAAATAAGTTCTCGCGGCGATATTGTTTTTGCTGCATAGGCCTTTTTTATTGCCTGAATAGTTAACGGTAAATCGGTCATGCTAGGCCTCACTTTGCTTTGCAATCCAAAATAATGTTTGCCCCGCCGTGACAGCATGGCCCTGTAGTTTGTGAGTTTTTATCACTTTACCAGCGCACGTTGCGTGGACATCTATTTCCATTTTCATGGATTCCAGCACCATAAGTACCTCACCTTTTTCTACATAATCGCCTTCGTTTTTAAGTACTTGCCAAACACTGCCGCTTACGGGGCTATCAACGCCCACAGCACCTTCGGGTGGCGTGCTAGCATCATTGTCTTCTGGCCCAGCATCCGCTTGTTCAAAGGTAAGTTGTCCATCTGCTCGCCACTGGTTTAGCTCTTGTTCAAACGCTTGCTCGCGCGCAGCTTGAAAGCGTTCAATAGTGGCTGAGTTATCGCTTAAGTATTGCTGATAATCGGCCAAGCTAAATGTGGTGTTTTCTATTTTTATTGGGTATTTGCCCAAGGGGAAATCACGCCGAATAACGTGTAGCTCTTCGCTGCTTACTTCATAGAAACGAATTTGATCAAAAAACTGCAGTAACCAAGGGTTTTCGAAAACATTGGTTTGACGGTAGCGGTTCCACATTTGCAAAGTACGCCCTACAAATTGGTAGCCGCCAGGGCCTTCCATACCGTATACACACATATACGCGCCGCCAATGCCCACCGAGTTTTCTGCTGTCCAAGTGCGCGCGGGGTTGTATTTCGTGGTTACTAATCTATGGCGCGGGTCTAGCGGGGTTGCTACCGGCGCCCCTAGGTACACATCCCCCAAGCCCATAACTAAATACGCAGCATTAAAAACAATTTCTTTTACCTGCTCGATTGAATCTAAACCATTTATACGGCGAATAAATTCTAAGTTACTGGGACACCAAGGGGCGCCAGGGCGTACTGATTGGGTGTATTTTTCTATTGCTAATTTGCAGGCTTCGTCATCCCAGCTTAGCGGTAGGTGCACTATGCGTGCAGGCACTTTTAAATCGTCGGCTTGCAACAGTGTTTGTATACCACGCTCAATATGTTCTATCACGCATTCCACGGCGTGCTGCTGTGAATCGTAATGCACCTGCAACGAGCGAATACCCGGCGTAAGTTCGCGCATGCCGGTAAACGGGTTATCTTGCATCCACAACATAAGCGCATGCACTTTAAAGCGACGCGCAATATCTAATTCGAGAGGACCAAGCTCTACCAGTAAAAAGTGATCGCCAGCTAAACGATAAACAACATCTTCGCCCAGCAACGACGATTTTTTTAAGATAGGTGAAGGCAAACCCGCAGAAGTAATGGGCTTTTCACGAAAGGTCAATTGGGAAACTTGCCAATGTTGTGCGGCTTCTAACTGCACGGCTTGCTCGTGGGTTACCGCAACAAATTTAATTTTTGCACCTGCTTTTAGTTGGCCCAGCTTCCATAAGTCGGCTTGAATAATTGTAGCTGGGCAAACAAAACCGCCTAACGATGGACCATCTGGCCCCAATATAACCGGCATATCGCCAGTAAAATCCACTGTGCCAAAGGCGTAAGCGTTATCGTGAATATTGGATGGGTGCAAACCCGCTTCGCCGCCGGTCTCTCTCGCCCATTCGGGTTTGGGCCCAATTAAACGCACGCCGGTGCGACTAGAGTTGTAGTGCACTTCCCACTCGGCATCGAAAAACGCTTGTATATCTTTGTCGGTAAAAAAGTCGGGGGCGCCGTGCGGGCCGTATATAACATGTATTGTCCAAGTATCGCCAATTGCAGGGCGATCTGCTTGTGCAATTTGTCGCGCAGTAATTTTTTGTTCGCTATTTAAAGGCAATAATTTTAACACGTCGCCGGGCCGTAGCGCCCTGCCAACATGACCACCAAACTGGCCTAGCGTAAACGTGGATTTAGAGCCTAAATATTCAGGGCATTGAATACCGCCAGCAATAGCTAAATACGCACGCGCACCGTTGCCTTTGGCTTGGCCTATTTCCAATGTTTGCCCAGCAGAAACAGCGATAGACCGGTACATATCAACCGCAACGCCATCTACTAGTACAGGCACTTCGGCGCCGGTTACGGCAATATGCGCAGCAGTATTAAAATGTAAGCTTGGGCCATTTAAGGTAATTTCTAAACCGGCAGCCTCGGCTTGGTTGCCAACAAGTTGGTTAGCTAACCTAAAGTTAAGGTTATCCATTGGCCCAGAAGGCGGAACCCCAACGTGCCACAAGCCAGTGCGGCCAGGGTAATCCTGTACCGTGGTTTGCGTGCCACCATTTAGCACGGTAAAAGTGTGAGCGTTAAATGTAAATTCGGCCAAACTGCGGGTAAGTAACTGCCCGCTTTTACATGTGCTGGTAGCGAGAATTTCCCGCACATAATCGATATTGGTTTCTATGCCATAAATTGCACTGTTCGCTAAGCTCGCGTTTAAATCTGCTAGAGCCTGTTCACGATTTTCGCTGTGTACGATAACTTTAGCGAGCATAGGGTCAAATAAAGCTGGTACTTCAACGCCCGATTCTATCCAGTGATCAATCCGCAATTTACTTTTGCTAGGCGCAGCAAATATTGCTTCAGTGGGCCAAGCCACTGCAGACAACAACCCTGCGCTGGGTCTAAAATCTTGTTGCGGATCTTCTGCGTATACGCGCACTTGAATCGCGTGACCTGCAGGTTTACATTGCCTATGCAAAGCTTGAATATCACCTAGCTCGCCTGCAGCTTGTTTTATCATCCACTCAACAAGGTCTACACCCCACACTTGTTCGGTAACGCCGTGCTCTACTTGCAGGCGTGTATTCACCTCTAAAAAGTAAAACTTATTTTCTTTGGCATCAAAAATAAATTCCACAGTACCGGCATTGCGATAATTGACCGACGCCATTAAACGCTGTGCCGTTGCACATAAATCTGCGCGCACGGCTTCGCTTAACTTAGGGGCTGGGGTTTCTTCGATAACTTTTTGGTTGCGACGTTGAGCAGAACAATCGCGCTCGCCAAACGCCACGGCAGTACCGGCGCCATCACCGAAAATTTGTACTTCTATATGGCGCGCATCGGCGATGTATTTTTCTAAAAAAACACCGTCGTTCGAAAAGTAATTCGCGCTTAAGCGTTTAACCGAATCCCACGCTTGCTGCAACTGCGATTCGCTGTGGCACACCTGCATACCAATGCCACCACCACCGGCGGTACTTTTTAGCATTATGGGGTAGCCCACCTCCTTGGCCCAAACCAATGCTTCGGCTAATTCACTCAGCAGCGGCGAGCCGGGCACCAAAGGCACATCGGCTTGCTCTGCGGCTTCGCGGGCAACATGCTTCAAACCAAATAGACGCATTTGCTCGGTCGTGGGGCCAATAAAGGTTAAACCTGCCTGTTCGCACAAGCCTACAAATTCTGTATTTTCACTAAGAAAGCCGTAGCCTGGGTGCACAGCCTGCGCACCGGTTTGCTTAGCAGCATCGAGTATTTTGGCTATATTGAGGTAAGTGTCCGCCGCACTGCCGGCGCCTAAACTAATGGCAGTATCGGCTTGCTGTACGTGTAAAGATTGATAATCTGCTTCGTTGTAAACGGCAACGCTTCGAATACCCATTTTTTTTAGGGTGCGAATAATTCGAGTGGCGATTGCTCCTCGGTTGGCAATTAATACCGTATCGAACATAAGTTAAATACCGAACTGGGGCGGGTCGTCCCGCATTGAGAGCCTGCTTAGGTCGTCCTAAACAGCAGCGCGCATACGCCAACAGGCTAG
This sequence comes from Saccharophagus degradans 2-40, assembly GCF_000013665.1. Classification (NCBI taxonomy): domain Bacteria; kingdom Pseudomonadati; phylum Pseudomonadota; class Gammaproteobacteria; order Cellvibrionales; family Cellvibrionaceae; genus Saccharophagus; species Saccharophagus degradans. The sequence continues at coordinate 1,459,848 of NC_007912.1, read as the reverse complement.
CGCCAATTAGTCCCACACAACCACTTCAATTGGGGTTGGGTTGTAGCCATTGCATGGGTTATTTAGCTGCGGGCAATTGGAGATAAGTACAATTACATCTACCAACGCTTTTAATTCCACATATTTACCCGGTGCAGAAATGCCATCTTCGAAGGTTAAGCCGCCTTCTTTGGTAACGGGCACATTCATAAAAAAGTTTATGTTGTGTGCAATATCATTTTTATCTAAGCCGTACTCTTCGTTTTCTTGGATAGCTAACATCCAGCTATCGCGACACGCGTGCATACAGCGCTTTTCTAAATCGTACCGCACAGTATTTGATTCTGTTGCGCAGGCGCCACCGACTGTGTCGTGCCGGCCGCAGGTGTCGGCAACAATTTCTAACATGCTGTTATTTGCATTGGTTTTTAAAACCGTACCCGCCGTTAAATACAAGTTGCCCTGCTCTCGAATGGTATCCATTGCGCTGTAACGCTCTGTGGGATCATCTGCGCAGTAGAACAATGTGTCGGCAGCTTGGTTACCTTCAAGGTCTACAATTCTAAACGTTTGCCCTGCTTTAATTTCTGCTAGGTAGTAATCGCCTGCTGCCACCGTAGCGGTCGCTGCGGCATTTTCTATTTTTTTATCACTGTGTTTAATCATTTTGTATGCCCAGCCCTACGCGCCTAATAAATACAATGCATTGTTTTCGAAGCCACGCCGATTTTCTGCGCAGTGATTTAAGCATTCGTCTTGTTCTGTTACCGGTTCCCCCTTAAACATTTCCAAGCGAATAGGCTTTTTAGGATAGGTTGCTTCGCTGTTCATTGGGTGCGGGCAAGTGTGAAGTACCACAAGAGTGTCCATCTCGAAACGCAATGTAACTGCATCACCAGCTTTGGATTGACGGGTTAGTTTAAGGTTGCCGTTATCATCGGCACTCACTTCGCTAAACCAATTTACATTGGCGACCATTGCTGTGCGGTCTAGGCCGTATTTGGCCAATTCGACCAAAAAGCTATCGTAGCCGTTTTGCTGCCAAGCATTGCGATCTGATTGGTAATCTCGCCCGCCCCACTTTTTGCTTACGTGCTGCGCATGCGCATTGCCGCACATGGTTTCATGCCAGCCAAAACTATCCTCGATAATTGAGCAAAATATTCTGCCCATATCTGAATACAAACAATTACCTTGGGTTAACTTAAAAGTGTGCTGGCATTTGAGTGTATCCGGTGCGTTGTAGCGCTCGCTTAACCATACGGGGTTGTAAAACATCATCCCTACGTTTGCACCACCCTCTAGGTCGGTTAAACGAAGGTTCACGCCGCGCCTTACCAGTACACTCCAATGACTGCCGCCATCTATATTGGTGGTGTAACGGCTTGTTGAATCTGTTGGATTTAAAATATTCAGCATAATTGCTGCCCTTCTACTTAATTGTTTTTACGCTGCAGTTAGCGATTTTTCTATTTTGTTTAAGCTTTCTTCGTCCATATCGCCGACTGGCAAATCGAACGTAACAGTGGCACCGTAGCGCTCGGGGGCGTGCTCATCGTGGCGATCTTTATCAAACACCCACAGACGTGTACCCAAATAAAAACCTTCTTGAATATCGTGAGTAACCATAAATACGGTGAGTTTGTATTCGCGCCACAAATCTAACAACAGCTTATGCATGTCTTTACGTATGCCGGGGTCTAGTGCACCAAAGGGTTCATCCAGCAATAGTACGCGTGGGCGTTTTATTAACGCCTGAGCAATGGCTAAACGCTGCTGCATACCGCCCGAAAGTTCGTGCGGGTATTTATTTACCGCTTGCGCCAACCCAACAGCGGCTAACCATTCATCGGCTTGCGCCAACGCGGCTTTGCGTTTTGCACCGAATAAACGACCTATTAACGGGCTTTGATCAAACTCCAGCCCCAAGGCAACGTTTTGACGAACAGTTAAGTGCGGGAACACAGAATACTTTTGAAACACTATGCCGCGCGCAGGGTCTGGCTCACTAACAATAGGCTTACCATCTAGCAGTAGCTTGCCAGCAGTAACGACCTCGGTACCTAGTAACATATTTAAGAATGTACTTTTACCGCAGCCAGATGCCCCGACTAAGGTAATAAACTCACCTTCGTACACATCTTTGCTAATGCCCTCGAGCACAATGTGATCGCCATAGGATTTACCCAACCGCTTGGCTTGAATAAGCGGGGCGCGCTCGGTGCTGTTTTTTGCCGTTGATTCACTCATAACGCCTCCTATTTTTGTACGTGATACCAAGGGAAAAATGTTTTGCTGGTGCGCACCAACATCCAATCCAATAAAAAGGCTAGGAAGGTTATCCAAATAACGTAGGGCAGAATGACATCCATAGACATGTAACGCCGCACCAAGAAAATTCGGTAACCTAAGCCATCGGTAGATGCTATTGCCTCGGCGGCAATTAAAAACAACCACGCCGAGCCTAAACTTAAACGCACCGCATCGATTAACCTGGGCAGTATTTGGGGCAACAATACCCTCACAATTATTTGGCCCGAATGCGCCCCCAATGTTTGCGCTTTAACTAATTGCTCGCGCGGCAGCTCTTTGGTGCGTTGGTATATATCTCGCGTCATAAATGGCGCAATGCCTATTACAATTAATACCACCTTAGATAACTCGCCCAAACCAAACACAATAAATAAAATAGGCAGTATGGCCATGGGCGGTATTAACGATATTGCGGTAACTAAAGGGGTGAGGTTTGCCCCCAGCATGGGAATTGCGCCGGTTAACAGGCCTATTGTTAACCCTATAAGAGCGGCTATGGCCAGCCCCATTAACATTCGCTTTAAACTACTTTTTGTATCTTGCCAGAACACATACTCACCGGTGCGTTTGCTCGGTGTGAAAGCTAGGCGATCTATCGCGTGGTGTATTTCAGAAAAACTGGGCAGTAATTTATCGCGCTCATTTTCTGCTTTACGCGCATCGGACCCAACCTGATACAAAAACAACAAAATTAAGAATGGGAATATTCCTAAAAATACAGCCAAGGGTTTAGATGGGCGTTTATTGATGAGTCTTTTCATAATTCAACTTGTGGGCTGTATTCAGCCGGTAGGTTGGCCGCTCTAGTAGAGCGGCCGGCTCCAATTTGCACCTATTTTTAGGTGTCTAATCTTTTTTGCTTAACTTTTTATTAAATCTTTTTATTAAATCTATTTACTTTTCTTGATGCAGCTGCAAATAGAATTACAGCTTACCTTCGGCAGCCATTAGCATATAAGTTTCGTCGAAGCGCAATTTGATATTTGCCTTATCGCCAAACACACCGGCAGGAGTTTCTATGCCTATAAAACCAGCATCCGGCGCGCCTTCGCCTAACAAACCGTGATCAAAAGAAAACTCGGCAACGTATTGCATGGTTTTAACTAGCTGCTCGCTTTTTACAAACGCAACCGCATCTGCCGCGCTATAAAACATTTTGGTGGATGCCAATTGCATTTCGTAACCCGCCAAATCGGTACCAGAAGCCTTACCCATATGCTCGCGAACGGCTTTGTCGGCTTCCATTTTTGCCATTATTTCGTACCACGCGCCCACTAACGCTTTGCCCAATTTAGGGTTTGCTTTTAGTGTTTCGGTATTAACTACAAGCGTGTCGATAATTTCGCCGGGAATATTAGAGCTATCGTAAACTTTATTTGCGCCTGGCGTAGTTAGTATTTCGCTTACGAGAGGGTTCCACGTTACAACGGAAGTCACATCTTTGGTGGTGTAAGCCGCAACCATATCGGCATCGGAAGTGTTGACCACTTTTACATCTTTCTCGGCCAAGCCTACAGACTCTAAACCGCGGGCCAAAAGGTAGTGAGAAACGCTAAGCTCAACCAAATTAACTTGTTGGCCCTTAATTTCTTTTAGTGATTTTTTGTCTTTTAGAATTACGGCATCGTTACCGTTAGAGAAGTCACCCACAATAAGCGCAGTGCTGTCTACGCCGCCAGCAGCGGGAATGGTTAGCGCATCCATGTTGGTCATGGTGCAGGCATCGAATGATCCCGCGGTATATTGGTTAATTGATTCAATGTAATCGTTTATTTGAACTACATCGATTTCAATACCGTATTTATCGGCCCACTTATCAACAATACCTGAAGTATCACCGTATTCCCATGGCATCCATCCCACGTAAATAGACCAACAAATTTTAAAATTGTCTTTTGCCAGCGCGGCTTGAGAAGAAAATAAAAGGCTTACAATTACTGAGGATGCGAAAAAAAGTCGCACGAATGGATGTTTCATGGAGTACTCTCCTAAATGGTTTTATAAAGTTACACACGAGGCATTCTGGCAATTTCACCAGTTTAATCCTCCCGGGCTTTTATCCCGCCGTGTAACCCTCTTACCAATATGCAAATTGGCTACCACTTAGAAGGTCGATGGCTCTCGGACCAGTCACTGTTTATTTACAGCCGGAACCCTAGCCATCCATTGGTCGTCATTGTTCAGGTACTCCGAGTAGTTGCACTACCCACTTTTTGGCTTACACCTAGAATGCCCTGCTCATTAACTAACGCAGATTCTATGCCAAAGTTTAAAGCGATGTAAACCCGCAATTTTAGGTCTTTTTTGGGGGAAGTAGCGCACCAAAACAATGCACCGAACCCCAAGTGTGGCAATTAAAGGGCAGTTTTACGTACATACACTTAGCACACTTAATACTTAAGTTGATACTAAGCGGTTAACCGCACTATAAGATCTACTACAACAGTGCGATGAAAATACGACCGACAACCTACTGCCGTATTCAACGCTGAATTAGCTGTTATTAACGTGCAACTAAACAACGTTTACTAAAATTGTTAAGTATTCTGTGAAGCTGATTTAAATGAGTAAACGCAAATAACAATACCAACAGCATGAAAAATACCAATCAAATTTGATAGAGCATATTTACCCAGGTCTGTATTCAAAAGTTCGGGGCTGAGCGCCCAAGACAACTGAGCTAACACCACGCCAACAATGCCTGATAGGACAACAATAATAACCCCTAACTTAAAATATCTTGACGGCCGGTTAGTGATATTACGTAGGTATAGATACGAATACACCGCAACCATGATTGAAATTAAATTTGCGCATACCCCATTAATAAAGATGTCCAATATCGAATCCTTGACCTAGCGTTTAATAATTAATATGCCCCCCAACACACGCAATTAATTGCGTACATTGGGGTACGAAAATAAACAGTTTTTTAGTGGTTAATAAGTTAAAGCGCGAATATTAGAAGGCGGCGACTCGCCTGATTCATTTATGGCAATAACGCGATAGTAATAGGTTTTGCCTTTTTGTAGTTTATCGGTATCGCTAAACAGTGCATCGGTGTTGGGGTCGAATTTATTTTTGCCATCGGAAATATTTTTACCAATGACTTTCCATTTACCATCTATTTTTTCTGCGCGCTCAACGCGATAACTTCTGCCGGTGGGCGCGCCCATCCAACGAACATTATCTGCGCGGTATATCACTCGTAATATTGGCGCTTCTGGTACCGGTAGGGGTGCCATTTTTTTCTCGCCATTCATTTGCGCGGCTGCCAACCGCACCATATCCACAACTTGCATTTCTTGGTTGTGCGCCCCTTCCTTGAAACCTGGTAAATGGTAACTGTAGGTTTTATTGTTGGCAGGCTCTAAATGCCAATAAAAGCCACCGCTGTGCCTATGACCTCGCCCCCCCCAAATAAAGGTGCCTACGGTTTTGGCACCATTCACATTTTCATTAACTGCAGCATCCATTATTTGCTGCAAACGCTCAATGTCGAGTAGACCAAACTCACCTATTAAATACGCTTTTTTACCACCTATAGCTTCTAGGTCTGCGCGCACGGTTTGCGGCGAAAGGTTGCCTGCATTTTCGTAATAGTGATTTGAAATAATATCTACATTGGGGTCGGCAAGGGCAAAATCGTTAATCGCTTTATAGGTGCCGTCTACCACCAAATGATTTTTATCTAACGATTTAATGAGACCGGCTGTTTTACTTAAGAAATCCGCCGTTGTATCTTTTAATTCGTTGCCGGTCTCCCACGCCATAATCGCTTTTTCGTCGCGGTACTCGCGGCCAGTAAAGGTGTTTTTGCGGGTTAACACCTGTTTGATAATACTTTGGTATGCGGCATAGGTTTTACTGCTGGTGTCGTAGAAGTCTTCTGGCTTCTCATTATAAAACGCAGCTAATTGCTCACGCCCGCCCCACCATGGCCATTGATCTATAAAAGGTAAAATTAAGCGCAGGCCGTATTTATCAGAAAGCGCAATCATGCGGTCGTAAGGCACCATGGCCGCCTCACTTAAACGGGGCATGCCACCGGGCTCGGCGGGTGCAAGAATATGGGTTTGCCTGTCGCAGGCTTGGTCGCTGGCTTGCTGCACCGACAGCACATATACCCGCATGGCCTTATGGCCCGTGCGCACAGCGGCTTTCACCCAGTTTTCTTGCTCGTCTTCGGTGGGCCATTGAAAATGCTGCCCCCAGCCTCTGGGGTCGTATTTGCACACTCCAGCAGCGTCATTTTCTATACGGTGCATTTCGGGGAAGTGAATACCTGCAAAGCGAAACTCCTGCTCTCCATCCAGCAATCGATGGCCGTCACGAGTAATAAAGTTCTCCAATGCCAGTGCCGACCCTGCGCACATGAACGTTACGGCCAAACCTAGAAACTTTAGAATCACAGTATTCCCCTTTTTATGAATTAGACGCCAAATGTAAACGGTTACACTCATTCTAACAACGATAAGGTAAAAGTTATAGCAAACTACCGCATCACGCATCGGGCTAATTTGGATGTTTACAACGCCAAATGGAGGCACGCCAATCACGAAACCCACACGATTCGCGCTTTGTAAGCATTAACTCAAGGATTTCACCCCCACAGAGGTGCTTATCTGCTAGAATCGCGGCTTTTATTTTTAGGACTTTTCGGTACAGGCCTTTCGATGCTCGATAAAACGACGCTCTCGCAGCTCTCACAACTAAAGCAAGCCATTCACGAATCTAAAGAATACGCCACAGGGACAGTCGCCAGTACCAACGGTCGATTTGGCTTTGTTAGGCTAACCGACGGCAGAGATGCTTTTCTCGACCCAGAGAAAATGCAATTTGTTCTCCCCGGCGACGAAGTTAAGATTTTAGTGACCACTAACGACAAAAAGCAGCTAGAAGCTACAATCGAGCAGCTTATCGACTCGCCATTGAAGCGATTTGTTGGCACCTACAGGGTGAAAGGGAACGCACATTTCGCCGTACCAGACGACCCCAAGGTGAACCGCTGGATATTTATTCCCCCCAAAAGCCGTAAAGGCTGTAAAGAGGGTGAAAAAATTGCGGCCAAGATAATTCAGCACCCTGCGCAAGATGGCAAAGCCCAAGCGAAGGTAATTGAACGTATTGGCCAGCCAGACGATCACCATATTGAGTACAAGTACACGGTTGCTAAGTACGACCTCAGCCCGTGGAACAAAGAAGGCGAAGACGAGCAGCTAAAGAAAATTCGCGCTAGTATAGAGGCCGAAGAATTCGGCGAGCGCGAGGATTACACCCAACTGCCCTTCGTAACTATCGACTCCCCTACCACGCGTGATATGGACGACGCTGTGCATATTGCCGAGCAAGACGGCAAAACCGTGCTCACAGTAGCCATTGCCGACCCTGCAAGCTTTATTGCGCCTGGCAGCCCATTAGCAAAATTAGCCGAGCGCCAAGCGCAATCGACTTATATGCTAGGCGGAATTATCCCCATGTTGCCCGAATCGCTGGCTAACGATTGCTTTTCTTTGGTAGAAGGCAAAAAACGCCCTGCGTTGGTGTGCACAATCACCTTAGCGAATGATGGCGCGGTAGAAGATTACAAGTTTGAACGCGCGGTTATCCAATCTAAATACAAGCTCAACTACCAACAAGTAGCTGAGTTTTTAGAGGGCACCAATATAGAAGGCCTGCCTGCGGATGCTGCAGATAACATTTCCAAACTAAGTGAACTGGCTACTTTGCGTTACCAGTATCGCACCGAGCACAACTTAATTGGCCAAGATCAACTCGACTACGATATCCGCTTGGATGACAAAGGCAAGATTAGCGAGATTCGCCCTCGCTCTCGCACCGTTGCTCACAAATTAGTAGAAGAAGCCATGCTTCTAACCAACCAGTGTGCAGGCGAGTTTCTAGCGCAAAACAAGTTGGGCTTACACACCGTACACGGCGGCTTTAGGCTTGACCGCATAGGCGAAGTAAATGCGCTGCTTAAAGAGGAGCAAATTACCCCAGAAGGCGATATCACCGAACTTGAAGGTAATTTACAGCTTATTAAGGCGCTTTCTGCCAACGAACGCCAACGCAACTTAATACCTGCTTTGCGCAGAATGATGCAATCGGCAGAGTTGAGTGATGAAGCAGGCCCGCATATGGGCATGGGCTTTAAACACTACGCCACCTCAACCTCACCAATTCGTCGCTATGCTGATCTCTACAATCACTGGGCAATACACAGCGTATTAACCGGCAGTAAGCCGTACACCTTTAAGCCGCATCAATTAGAGCGCTTAAAAGAAACGTTACAGGCTGGCCGACAAGCAGATCGCGAAATTTATCAATGGTTGTTGTGCCAGTATGTAGAAGCCTCACTAATTGGCTTTGAAGGCCGCGGTAAGGTGCGCATTGTTACTCAACAGGGCTTCGGTGTTCGCCTGATAGAAAATGGCGTAGATGGCTTTATCGCCTTTCCGAAATCGCAAGAGAAACAATTTGACGCTAAACGTATGACACTCACAGTTAACGGTGTTACCTACCGCGCTGACTGTGAAGTAGATGTAAAAGTTGTAAGCGTTGACCAAGAAAAACGCCGTATCGCATACGCGTTAGTCTCTCCTGACGCGGAATAACCCCGCGCTGTCGCTGGCGATAGCAATATCGCCAGCGCGTTCACATTGTTTTCAATTTTCTCCCTAGATTCACTCCCCAATCCCCTATACTCTTTAACTACTTTGCTGCACCTGCTCGCAAAGCGATACAATTCATCGAAAGGCAATTTAATTTGGGTAAAGTAAACCCAATCGGTCATGCTGACGTCCTATAGCACTCTCGGAGCGTTTAGCCTTTCAGGGAAGATAGTCTCTAGCGAACACCATATTTACTATCCTCCCCCGCAAACTGTTTACACATATTCATTGGGAACCACTACCACTCATGAAAAACTTTTTACTTACACTACTGGGCCTAGTAATTGTTGTTGGCCTAATTGCAGGCATAAAAGCATCGCAAATATTCGCAATGATAGGCGCAATGGAAACCATGGCCATGCCCCCTTCTGTGGTTGCCTCTTCGCCAGTAGAGCAGCAAGAGTGGGAGCAAACGCTATCGTCGGTTGGCGACCTTGAAGCAGTGCAAGGTGTGGTGGTAGGTGCAGACCTACCCGGTCGCGTTGTTAAGCTAGAGTTCACCCCAGGCGCTTACGTTGAAGAAGGTGCACCGTTAATTCAGCAGGATATATCATCCGAAAAAGCGCAACTGCGCGCGGCCGAAGCCGCTGTTGCTTTAGCTAAAAGCAATTTAGATCGCTCTAGCGAATTGCTGCGTAAACAAGTGGTGTCTAAATCCGATTTTGACGCTGCCGATGCCAATTACAAATCCGCAGTGGCACAAGCCGATAACATTCGCACCACTATTCAAAAGAAAACCATTACCGCACCGTTTGCGGGGCGTTTAGGTATTCGCATGGTTAACTTGGGCCAAGATTTAGCAGCTGGCACCCCAATTGTTACGCTGCAAACCATGGACCCAATATTTGTAAACTTCTACCTACCCCAACAGGAATTACCCAAAATCACCCTGGGTGCAGAAGTTCGCTTAACCACAGATGCCGTGCCAGGTAAAAACTTTACCGGTGCAATTACCGCGATAAACCCCGAAATTGACCCAGCTACTCGCTCGGTGCGCGTGCAAGCCACTTTAAAAAATGACAGCAATGAGCTGTTGCCAGGTATGTTTACCAAAGTAAAAGTCATCATGCCCGAGAAAAGAAAAGTGCTAGCAGTGCCCCAAACGGCTATTGCTTACGCCACTTACGGCGACTCGGTATTTGTAGTGACTAAAGAGAACGACGCTCTAGTGGCCAAGCAACAGTTTGTGCGCTTAGGCACCACACTGGGCGACTACGTGGAAGTTACCGCAGGCGTTACAGCAGAAGACGAAGTGGTTAGTTCCGGTGTTTTCAAATTACAAAATGGCGCACCTATTTCGATTAACAACGAAGTACAGCCCAAATACGAGCAAGCACCAACACCTGACAACTCGTAATGTAAAAACCTAAAGGTGCTAGAAACCCGTTGTGTAAAACCAATACACATTAAAGTTTAGATTGATTGGGACACCCCCTAGATTATGAAATCTATTACCGATATTTTTGTACGCAAGCCGGTACTCGCGATAGTGGTGAACATCATCATTATTATCGCTGGGTTGCAGGCCGTAAGCTCGCTTACCGTTCGCCAATACCCGCGCAACGATAACGCAGTTATTACTATTAACACCGCCTACATAGGCGCAGATGCAGAGCTGGTGCGCGGTTTTATTACCTCGCCCATTGAGCGCGCAGTATCTGGCGCAGACGGCATTGATTACGTCTCGTCTTCAAGCAGTCAAGGCGTATCTAGCGTTAGCGTGCGCCTAGAGCTTAACTACGACCCCATTAAAGCGCTTGCCGAAATTACCTCTAAGGTAAACCAAGTGCGCGGCGACCTGCCCCCCGAGGCTGAAGTACCGGTTATTAATGTGGAGTCTGCCGACAGCCAGTTTGCAGCGGCCTACCTAAGCTTTAGCTCAGACATATTGGCCGATAACCAAATTACCGATTACTTAGTAAGGGTTGTGCAACCTCGTCTTTCCGCCCTAGAAGGTATTCAACGCGCGGATGTACTGGGCGCTCGCACCTTTGCCATGCGCATTTGGCTGCAGCCAGACAGAATGGCCGCGCACAACATTAGCCCAACGCAAGTAAGACAAGCACTGCAAGCCAACAACTACCTCGCGGCACTGGGCAGCACCAAGGGTCAATACATTCAAGTAAACCTTTCGGCCAACACCGATTTAAATTCTGTCGATGAATTTAAAGAGTTGGTACTGCGCTCAGAAAACGGCGCCATCATTCGCTTAAAAGATGTTGCCGAAGTGGTGCTTGGCTCCGAATCCTACGATATGGAAGTTCGTTATTCGGGCAAAACCGCTACATTTATGGGTATTTTCCCGCAACCTAACGCCAACTCCTTAGATGTAATGGCGCTAGTGCGTGAAGAAATGAAAAACATGCAGGCGGCGCTACCCAAAGGTTTGGACGCCGTTATTGCCTACGATGCCACCGCTTATATCGAAAGCTCTATTAGCGAAGTAATAAGTACATTAATAGAAACTCTGCTTATTGTTGTAGTGGTTATCTTCTTGTTTTTAGGCTCCATTCGCTCGGTGATTATTCCCGTGGTGGCCATACCGCTATCGCTGATTGGCGCCGTGTTTGTGATGCAAATATTTGGCTTTAGCTTAAACCTGCTTACGCTACTGGCTATTGTATTGTCTGTAGGTATCGTAGTGGATGACGCCATCGTAATGGTGGAAAACGTTGAGAGGCATATATCTGAGGGCCAAACACCGTTTAAAGCAGCCATATTAGGCGCACGCGAACTCGTAGGCCCAGTGATAGCCATGACCACAACCTTGGTTGCGGTTTACTTACCAATCGGCCTACAGGGCGGCTTAACCGGCTCTTTGTTTAAAGAGTTTGCCTTTACGCTTGCTGGTGCAGTTACCATTTCGGGCATAGTTGCTATTACCCTCTCGCCCATGATGGCTTCTAAAATGCTGAAAGAAGGCATGGAAGACGAAGGCTTTGCCAGCACAGTGGCGCGCATTTTTGATCGCGTTAAGAATCGCTACACCCGCATGCTAGATCACACTTTGGAGCATCGCTTTCCCGTGTATATGGTGTGGGTAGCCACTGCGATACTAGGTGTAGTGTTCTATATGCAGTCTCCCAAAGAGTTAGCACCCACAGAAGACCAAGGTGTTATTTTTGGGATTGTGGAAGGCTCTGCTAGCTCAACAATGGATCAAGCATCCATTTTTGCTGCTGCCGCCAACGACGCGTTCTCTAGTTTTGAAGAAACCGACTTCACCTTTCAGCTAACATTCCCCAATTCAGGTTTTGGAGGCATGGTGCTTAAGCCTTGGGACGAACGCGAGCGCACCGTGTTTGACGTGCTACCAGAAGCCGGTGGAAAGCTTTCGCAAATTCCTGGTATCAATTTATTCCCGATTACCCCTCCAGCACTGCCTGGCGGCGGTAATATGCCAGTGGAATTTGTAATTGCTTCTACTGCAGAGCCAGAGCAAATATTAAAGTTTGCCCAAGAACTGCAACAAAAAGCCACAATGAGCGGCCAGTTTGCATTCCCGCCGATGATAGATACCCAAATCGACTTACCTAAAGCGGAGCTTATAATCGACCGCGACAAGGTGGCTGATATGGGGTTGAACATGCAACAAGTAGGGGCCGATGTAGGCACTATGCTTGGCGGCGGCTATGTTAACCGCTTTAATATTGCCGGTCGCAGCTACCGTGTAATTCCTCAAGTTGAACGCATAGAGCGCCTCAACCCAGAGCAACTGGGTAACATTTACGTCACCGGGCCTGAGGGCAAATTAGTGCCACTTAGCACTCTCGCCCGCGTAGAGCGTAAAACCGTCGCCCGTTCGCTCAATCGCTTCCAACAATTAAATGCGGTAAAACTAAGCGGTGTAGCTATTGGTCCGCTTGATAACGCGTTAAAAGTATTGGAAGAAGAGGCTGCAAAAATATTGCCACAAGGCTATATGATTGATTACACAGGCGAATCCCGCCAGTTGCGACGCGAAGGCAATAAACTTTTGCCCGCAATGATGATGGCTAGCCTGTTAATTTTCTTAGTACTTGCCGCGCAATTTAATAGCTTCCGCGACCCGCTAATTGTATTGGGTGGCTCAGTGCCATTGGCGTGGTTCGGCGCACTAATATTTACTTTCTTAAAAATGCCCAACCCCAATATGCACTTTTGGACAGACGGGTGGACCACCACACTCAATATTTATTCGCAAATTGGCTTGGTTACCCTTATCGGGCTAGTTGCTAAGAATGGTATTTTGGTGGTGGAGTTTGCCAACAAAATGCAGGAGCAAGGCCTAACAAAACTAGCAGCTATTAAAGAGTCTGCCGGCACCCGCTTGCGCCCAGTACTTATGACCACCGTTGCAACTGTTGCCGGTCACTTCCCGTTGGTATTGGTAACAGGCGCCGGCGCCGAAGCGCGTAACTCTATTGGCTTGATACTAGTAGGTGGCATGGCAATTGGTACTTTCTTTACACTATTTGTGATTCCTTCAATATATATGCTTATAGCGAAAGACCACCGTGGTGAAAAATTTCATGTATCCGAGTTTGAGCTGGAGGATGAGTTAATAGAGGAGGAAAGTAAAACAACTGCCTAATACCTCACTAGGCTAATACCTAAAAGCTAAAACTAATGCAAATAAAAAAGCCTGCCACCTATTTATTAGGTAGCAGGCTTTTTAGTTTAGGGCTTATAAAAATATGCGTTACCACACTTAAAGGTACCGACACATAAAATACCTACATAGAAGCACCTACAAGTATCTAGCTATTACCTACCACTCCTTATTAAGGCTGGGCTAAGCGCGAGCAAGTACTTAACACGCAAACTATTTCAGCATATGTACGGTTTTTTCTAAATCGGCTTCTTTAGGGTCTACAAATTTAAAATTATTCCACGCAATACGAATAATATCGTTGTGGTGTAAACGCTGCCGCCCTTCAACAGGGGTATCATTAATAAATGTGCCGTTAGTACTACCCAAGTCTTTTACATAAAACTCTAAGAACTCAGGGAAATCTTTATTTTTCTCTAACGTAATGGCAGCGTGGTAACTGCTTACGGCGCTATCGTCTACCACTATGTCGTTTTCTGGGTGGCGCCCAAGCAGCACTTCTTCTTTACGGAGCTCAAACTTATGTACCATTACATCGTCAACTAACTGTGCTATTAGGGCCATGATGCTACCTCTGCTTTCGTTTCTTATTAGGTATATTGAGATTAAACAAAGCCGGCTTTTTTGGCTTCTTGACTAAAATCTCGTTTAATTGCTTTATTTAACGCCGCGGCCATATCTGCGGCGGACGAGTAACGATCACTCGCATCTTTTTGCAGCGCCTGATTGGTAATACGCGCTGCACTTGTAGGTAAATCTTTTCGCACTTGGCGCACGCTTTTATGCTTACCGTGAATAATTTCGTAGGTTAAGCTCGCAAGGTTGTCGCCTTTAAACGGTAACTCGCCACTTAACAACTGGTAAAAGGTAACCCCTAAACTAAACAAGTCTGCAGCGTAATCTACCTTTTTGCCTTTTAACTGCTCCGGCGCCATATACAGCGGGCTACCAAGAATTTCGCCTGTGGTAGTTTGCGAATTATCGGTTAAGCGCGCTATACCAAAATCGGCCACCTTAAGGTGATAAGGCACAGGCCGGTACATAATATTGCCGGGCTTTATATCGCGGTGCACTATTTGATGTTGATGGGCATATTCCAGTGCGACCGCCACATCATGTATAACACGATACACTTCAAAAACAGGTAATAGATTGTCGGCATTCACAAATGCGCTTAACGGGCTGCCATCAACATAATCCATTGCAATAAAGGCTAGGTCTGGCTCTTCACCTAGGTCATAAACTGCCACTATATTGGGGTGGTTTAACCTACCTGCCGCCTCTGCTTCGCGAAAAAAACGCTGCTTAATATCCGGCAGGGCTGCTGCATCAAACTGATTATAATTTAATGTTTTTATGGCCACTTGACGTGCAATGCGCGGGTCAAACCCCAAGTACACTTGCCCCATTGCCCCTTTACCTAAGGCGCTGCGAATTTCGTAACGGCCAAGCACTGGGCGATCCACTTTATGCGCATCAATAGCCACAGTTGCGTCTATCATCAATGTGGTTTTTTCTAATTGGTTTTGCTGGCTGCGATGCACGCTGGCAATGGCGCTGCGTTTTTGCTTGGCATCTTTATAATTGGGCGCGCGTTCAATGAGTGAATCTAAAGTGGCAATTGCGCGCTCGTAATTGCGTTTAGACGCGTATAGGCCACTAAGCTCATACAGGTAACTAAACGCTTCACCCGACGCCTTGCAGTCTTGCAGCACATCGTAGGCATCATCTAAAGCACCATTCGCTAGATGAATGCTAGCCTGCAATACCGATGCTTTTTCTGCCTGCTCGGTAAGGGCTTGCCACTTAGTTCGTTTATCCCGCCAAATTAATACCCCTAAATGACCAAAAGCGAGTAGCAGCGATACCGTTGTGGCGGGAACCCAAATATGCCGTACCGCCCCCAACACCGTTGCGCTAACAAAAGCAAAAATTATTAGGGCCGAGGTTATCCATACACCGGTTGCAACACGCAAACGCGGCATAATAAAAATTAAGTAGCACAAAGCCAGCAGCATAAATAATTTTAAGCTTGGCGCCACCCACAGCGGCTGCCACAGGTAATCACCTTTACTTAAGCTCGCAGCAGACAATATAAGTGGAATTGCCGTGCTGTCGGCGTCGGACACAATATAAACCTGCTCAGGAAAGGCCCCACGCGCTAACCCTTCTTCCAAGCTTAACCGTTCAATATAGGGGGTCATACGCTCAGTTAGGCCCCACAATGGCACAATCCCCGCCGATGCCGATGCGTGAATAGTGTGATTGCCCACCACAAAGCCATCAGCCGGCTGCCAGCGGTAAGGAAAGCCTTTGCTATCACTCCATACTTGCGCCTGCTTTTCTTTTAATTGGTGCAGCAGTAAGTGAGGGTACACCTGCTCAGAGTCTTGCTGGTAAGCCAGCCTGTATATGCCATTGTACGCGGCATATACGGGGAAGTGCTCGACACTCGGCCGGCTATCTAGCGCTGCACCGTAATTTTGTGGGCTTCCCCAAAGCCAACGCTGTAATGTTTCGTGCTGCCAAATAGGCGTATCACTAGCAACAATAGGGATGGGTTTTGCGCCTGCAGGTAACCACGGTTGACGCGATGATGACACACCAATAACAAGACGTTTGTCGGCAAGCAAACTGGCTAAATAAGCTTGCCGGTCTACCAGTGTTTGGGCCTGCGGGTTATCTAACGCCAACTCTTGTAAAAGCTCGCTCGCAGGGCCAGTTGGAAAATCGATAGGTTGAGGTAACACCAAGGTTACAAAGCCCGCCTGCCCGTGCAATACATTGCTAAGCAAGGAGCTGAGCGGGCCAGCGCGATGAATATCTGACGCCCACAATTGCATGGATCGCTCGGGCACCTCTATAACGGTGACGCCGCGCAAGGTTTGGGGTGCTTCTACTAAGTAGCTAGCCAGCTTTGCGGTTACAAGATCTAAGGGGGCGAAACGCGTAAAAGATGTGGGCAGCAAACAAAAGCCAAGCAACAGCACCACCACCATGCCTCGGGTGCTAAACGCCAATACTGCTCGCCATATGGCTTTGGCCCAACGTTGCTTTAGCGCGGTCATTCGCTTTATTTACCCCATTAGCCCTACAGGCTGCCTAAAAACTATTCGGTGTAGTAAATACCGGGTATCCAGCTCTTTTTTATTTTAAGCGTTTTATCAAACTCAGTTGGTAGCTGCGGTAAAAATTCAAACGCATGGGTCCCCACACTAAACACGTCGTTTGGTGCTAACTGCACCCGTGTTACTCGCTCGCCATTCATTAGCGTGCCGTTGGTGCTTTGCATATCTTCAAGCCACCAGCCACCGGCTTGGGCAGCTAGACGACAATGCGTAGCACTTACAGTAAGGTCTTCGATACGAATATCCGAATCCGCATGGCGACCTATTTTAATCGCCTCGCCCAACTCATACAGGGTTACCGTTTCTCCATTAAACAAATGGCGTAAGTAAGCCATATTTGCGCCCCTTTTTTATCAATCTAATGTGCCTAAGTGGCACCTGCTGAACATTTTTAACCTAAGAGAGTAACAGCTAGAGGGGGTTATTGGTATTAACAGAAATGCGAACTAGGTCAAAGGATGGAGGGAAGCTGCGCCAAACCTTGGGTTTAGCGCAGTGCAAAAGGAGAGAGGTAAGTTAGCAGCGCGAATCGCCCTTAACTTTGACAGTTTGCATAGAGCCGTTGGGGCGCTTGAGGTCCTTAAATATGGCTTCTAACATTTCCTCGTAAACAATAGGTAGGCTCTCGCAATTACCCACGCTGCGGGCGGTAATCTCAAGCACGTTGATGGTTTCATCCACTGCGTCTGGGTTGGCTTTCGCCGCAGCCAGCTTGCCTGCATCGGCAATAACTAACACCAGTAGGCGCTCAAACTCGAAACGTTTTTCGAAGTTATCCGAGAAGTACAAGCCTGTGCGGGAGTAGCGTCGATGAAAGCCCACACCCGTTGCCACCACGATTTGACTAGAAGGTGATTGCTCGGCTTCTCTGCGCGATACGTTGTAATCCAAGCGCGCTACATATTGGGTATTACCTGTTTGTACGCTGTATCCAGCCTGCTTTAGCTTTTCCTCTAAGCGCTCTTTGTAATAGCCAAACTCTAGTGAGCCTTTAAGGCTATCGTTTAGAGGCTCTACGCGAATAGTGCCCGCCCCAACCGCTACACTCGAGTCGTGAAAGGTGCTAATTTTGGTGCGCACGCTAGAAGCGCACCCTGCTAACAATACGATTAATACAGCCGCAAAACCGGCTCTTAAAATGGTCATTCAACCCCCTAGGTGGTTACTGTTGCTCTTCAAGGCTTTGTACAAGCTCTTTGAAGGTGATTTTATTGTTCTCATTAAGGTTCATAAGGGTGCGATGCGCTTCTAGCACTTTGTCGCGTACGGCGTTCTCGTCGGCATCCTCTTGCTCTATTTCAAGCGGCAGCTCGCCGTCAAGAGCAATATCGGCATCGCGCACTATTTGGAAAATATCTTCAAACCCCATGGTTACCAGCAAACGGGTAATACTCGGGTTGCGCGAAATAACAATCGGGTCTTCAAACTGCTTAGCTTTGCCGTTAATAGATATTTTCGCCATTAGCCCCAGTGTTGTGCTATCTATGGCTTCGGCGTCGGTCAGGTCAAACACTACCGACTTGAAATCGCTTTGGCCAAACATACTTTCGATAAATGAATCAAAGGAAAGGCACAAAGTGAGGCGTACATCGCCCTCCATCTTTATAACAAAGACACCTTCGTGTTGCGCAACCTTTATGGAACCTGGCTTCATTTCAACATCTCATTATCTATTTTGAGAACAGCAATATCATCCGGCGCAGCATCTAAGCTGTTGATTTGTAACGCCGCACATATATCTTCAATGCTACCCTGTTGTTTTGACAGTATATTGCGTAAATAATTTTCTTTTTCGATGAGGTTATCTGGCGGTAGTACTTCTAGCACGCCATCGGAGAACACCACCAACGAAAACTGCTGCTGTAGCGGCAGCTGAATACTCTGCACTTCCCACTCGGCATCTTCAAATATGCCCAGTGGCTTGCCTTTACCTTCTAAGTATTCGGCACGACCGTTGGCTATTAGCAGCGGCAGCGGTAAATGCCCCGCCACCACATAGCGCATCTCGTGGGTATGGGTATCTATCACCCCCACAAAACAGGTCATATGCGCCCCTACTTTCGAGCGAATCACTTCCTTATTTATTAATTTTAGAAGAGATGCGGTATCTCGCTCGAAAGAGTCCTTAGTATTGAAGATTTCTTGCTCGCGAAAGAAGCGGCGCACTATTTGTTTAAGCCATACGGTGACAAACGCAGAGGCAGCACCATGACCGGAAACATCAGTAAGATAGAAGGCTAAATAACGGTTGGAAAGGAAGCCGTAATCGACAAAATCACCGCTGAGATACAACGATGGGATGATTTTGTAATCGACATTGATTCCGCCAAAGCTAACAGCCGGCGGTGGGAGTAGTTTACTTTGCACGCGGCGCCCTGCCAGCTGATCGCGCTCAAGCACACGAATATATTCTTTCAGCTCTTTATTGGCTTTTTCTAGCTCCAACCTGTACTGGCGATTTTCAATTATCAGTTCGTGACGCTCTAGAGCCCTGCGAATTGAGTGCACCAGTACTTCCATATCCACAATGGGTTTTACTAAGTAGTCAGATGCTCCGTGGCGCAACGCCTCAGCTACATCGTGCACAGCCCCCGCGCCAGATATAACTATAACGGGCAGCTCTACATCCCACTCGCGAATAGCTTTAAGCAAGGTTAAGCCATCGGTGCCGGGCATGCGTAAATCGGTTAAAACAAGGCAGGGAGGGTTATCCATCAACCACGTAAGCGCGGAGTGACCATCGGCTTCTTGATGCACAAGAAACCCGCTATCCTCTAAATACGCTGCAATACTCTGACGCACAATGGTATCGTCATCGATGACGAGTAATCGCCTACCCGATTGGCTCATTTAACACCCAGATTTGATAAATTCATCACATAGCGAGCACATAGTCATTTATGTAAACACTTCTGTGTAACAACGGTACTTGAGGGGAAGTGAACTCAGAATGAATGCCAGCTTTACTAGAAAAACCAAGCCGAAATTACCCCCGAAACTGGCAGCATAAATGACTGCCCAGAAAAGACGATAACAGTACTCCCATATTCTCGAGCACGCAAGCTACCCAAATACACAAATATGAGTTACCTTTGTACAAGGAGCAATCAATTTGTATACGCTCCGATCACTATATCTCTAGCTGTTTAAGCATATGTGCTTTTTTGCTTATTACAGCTGCAGCACCTTCAAAATAAGACTATTTTTAATAACGAGTACATGTGTACAGAAGGGAGAGCAAGATGGTTATGGCCAGTCGTGATTACCAAGAAAAACGTGATTTTATTCGTATGCGCGTTGAAACCCCCGTTCAAATTACCCTGCTAGATGGCGAAGAAAGCTACTCGGGCACGTGTGTAGATTTAAGCGGAGGCGGCTTACTTGTAGAGATGCAAACACTGCTACCTGTAGGCACGCTACTTGAAGTAAATATTGCTTCGCAACACGGGCACAGCCCAATGCTGCGAGCAAAAACCAAAGTAGCGCGTGTGGTTTCTCAACCCGAATCTGAAGAGCAGCCTTGCAAACTAGGCTTAGAAATAGAAGAGGTAATTACAGATTAACTGACCAACCGAAGCACTTACGCTGCGAACAAGGTTAACTATTTAGTCTATTAACCTTGCTCGCACGACTTTCGCGCCGACAACAGCGAACTAATAGCCATCTCCGCCAAAGTCGCCGCCGAAGTCATCTTCCACAGCACCATCGTTCACTAAGTGTTCACGGCGTTGCAGATACGCATCCCTCATAAAAATGTATTTGTCACCACCGCCGCCGGCTAGTTCTTCTACGTCCAACAGTTTTGCACGCAACTGAACCAATTCAAGGGCCGTTAAGCCATAGCGATGAGCATCGTCGTCAATGTAATTAATGGGGTCGGTATAGTAATCAACAGGTCTTGCCAATCCATCGCGCAATGTTGCGGGCCCCATTAGCGGCAGCACTAGGTACGGCCCAGCATCTACGCCCCACACACCAAGTGTTTGGCCAAAATCTTCACCGTCTGATTTTTCCAAACCAACGTGCCGCGCCACATCGATTGTGCCCAGCAGCCCAACCGTCGTGTTTAATAGCAACCGCCCAGTATCGTTACTCGCTTGCTTCCATTTCCATTGCAGCGCATCGTTTACGATGTTGCTCACCTCACCTAGGTTATCAAAAAAGTTAGACACCCCCACCTCCACTGGTGCAGGAGCAACCCAGCGGTACCCTTTTGCAACGGGCTTCAAAAACCATGTATCGACAGTATCATTAAACGCAAACATTTTGCGGTTAAAGCCTTCTAGGGGGTCGATATTTTCAACCGTGGTATCGGTCAACTCTTTTTGCTGCTGCGGGTTAGATGCGCACCCTACAAGGCCAACAGCAAAAAAGATGAATGCCGCACGCAAACTACGTGTAAAAGATTTATCCTTAAAAAATATGTTCACAACTTATCCTTACAAATCGAGTAAAAATTAGAATCCCCAGCATAGGAGCGCTAAGCCCCTAATATGGTTCAAAGTAATTAGGTTATTGCTCGCTTAATTGCCACTGCTTATTCAACCGCTTTGCTGAAACTGGCATTAAGGTTTTTAAGGTTTGCGCAAATAAAGAAACGCGCAATTCCTCAAGCATCCAGCGGTACTCTTGCCACGCTGTATTTTGAATATAACTGTGACTACCCTCTTTGAGTAATCTGTCTTGGTGCTTTTGCCACAAGCCGATTAATTCTGCAATCGCGACACGATCTTTTTGCGGGTTTTGCGCCGCTTTTTCAATGCGTACTTCAATGGCGTTTAAATACCTAGGATATTGCTTGAGCCATTGCACAGGCGTAGCAAACATAAACCCTTTATAAATTAGTTGTGCCAGTTGTTGGTTAATATCACCAAAAGCCAAAGCCAGTGCGAAGGCCGATTTATTGGACTTCATCGCCTTTTTAATTGCGACCACATACTTAAGAATATCGAGCAACAATGTTTCATATTCCTGCGCTATGGATACAAGCTCCCCCGCACCAGCATCTACACATTGTTTAAATTCGGTTGCTGTTCTAGGGAAAGGCTTATCTAAAAAGCATGCACGGTAAACCGCCGCCATTAGAATATCGTCCACCACTTGGTCGCGTTTACCCAAGTCGACCATTGTTAGCCCTATATCCTTCCCTTTAAGCAATTGCTTTTGCAGGTAGCGAACACTTTGGCCAAGCTGCAAGCATGCCAGTCGCGCCAACCCAGCTAATGACGCCTGATAGGCTTCTGCAGGGTTATCTAATACGCGCAGCGAAACAGAGCTTGTATCATCTTGCAATGCAGGAAAGCCTCGCACTGTTACTCCGCCTTTATCCAAGTCGACGGTTTCGGGCAAGGACTCAAACGTCCAGCCGGTAAGCTCGGTCTGCTCAAAAGACGAGCCGGCAGACTGCAGCGATTCCTGCACGTGCCCGCGATAGCGTTCGCGCAACGCATTCAAATCGCGCCCTTGGTCTAGTGGCTTACCCGCCGCATCCACCACAATTACGTTCATGTGATAAAACGGTTCAAGTGCAGTTTCGTCCCAGTCGTCTTCGGTTAGCTCTATATCCGCCAAGCGCTTTAATTCGCGGGTTAGCGCCTCGGTAAGCGATGCTTTGCTACGTGTCATACGTGCCATGGCGCGGTCTACGAACTGGGGCACGGGAACAACTTTTTTGCGCTTTGCCTTAGGCAGAGCTTTTACCAAAGCAATACACTTATCGCGCAGCAACCCTGGCACCAGCCACGGTAAGTACAAGTCCGACAGCATATGCAACAAAGTAACCGGCACTTTTACACTCACGCCATCTTGCGGGTGGCCGGGCTCAAAATGATAGCTTACCGGCAAGGTAACACCGTCGAAATCTAACTGATCGGGGAACTGCGCCTCGGTAACACCTTCTGCCCCGTGCAACATAAGTAAATCGCGCGAAAGCAGTAACGCATCTGGCTGGGTTTCTTCTAATTTTTTGCGCCAGTGTTCAAAGCCAGCCAAGTTACATATATCTGGCGGAATAATCTCGTTGTAGAAGTTAAACAACACTTCATCATCCACCATAATATCTTTACGGCGGGATTTTGCTTCTAGATCTTCTACCTCGGCAATAAGTGCATTATTTTTGTTAAAAAATGCGCCTTTACCGCGGTACTGCCCCTCAACAAGGGCTGCGCGAATAAACACTTCGCGCGCTTCGGCTGGGTCTATTTTGCTGTAGCCTACGCGCTTTTTCTCAATGAGCACTAAACCAAACAAGCTAATACGCACAAACGCTTTTACTTGTCCTGCGCGCTTATCGTAGTGGGGTTCGAAATAATTATATTTAAGTAAATGCGCACCACTTTTTAATGCCCACTCCGGCTCCATTTGCGCTACGCAATGCGCATATACCTGACTGGTTTCTATCATTTCCGCTGCAAACAACCATTTCGGTCGTTTTTTTCGCAGTGCTGAGCCAGGAAAAATCATAAACTTTCTGTTGCGTGTACCGCGGTAATCACGCGCGTCCGGTTCTTCGTTTTTGTTGCCCATATTAGACAACAACCCCGTGAGTAACGCCTCGTGAACCACATCGTAACTCGCTGGCTCTTGGTTTTCTTTGAAACCCATTTTTTTTATGGTTACGCGCAGCTGGTGGTGCAGCTCGCGCCACTCGCGCAGCCTCATAAAATTTAAAAATTCTTTTTGGCAAAGTTTACGCAATTGATTTTGCGATAACTCTTGGCGCTGTTCTTCTACGTAGTGCCACAAATTGACCAGCGAAAGAAAATCGGATTTTTCATCCCAAAAGCGTCGGTGCTTTTCATCTGCGGCTTGCTGCTTATCTGCAGGGCGTTCGCGCGGGTCCTGAATGGTTAGCCCGCTTACAATAATAAGCAGTTCACGCAGGCAGCCTTGCTCGGCCGCAGCGACAATCATGCGCCCAAACTTCGGGTCTAGCGGCAACTGCTGTAAATCGCGTCCTAGCTTGGTAACGCGATTGCTTTTATCTACCGCGCCTAGCTCTTCAAGCAGCTTAAAACCATCGTTAATAAGCCTATTATCGGGCTTATCTACAAAGGGGAATTTACGTACATCACCAATACGCATTTGCAGCATTTGCAAAATGACTGCTGCCAAATTACTGCGTAAAATTTCTGGGTCGGTAAATTCCGACCGGCTTTCAAAATCTTCGCGGTCGTACAAGCGAATACACACGCCGTCACTCACACGGCCGCATCGCCCTTTACGTTGATTGGCGCTTGCCTGAGAAATATTTTCTACCGGTAAGCGCTCTACTTTTGTTCGCAAACTGTAGCGCTTTATTCTTGCTGTGCCTGGGTCGATAACGTAGCGAATACCCGGCACAGTAAGCGATGTTTCTGCCACGTTAGTTGCCAACACCACTCGTCGCCCTTTGTGAGGACTAAAAACACGGTTTTGCTCTTCTAAACTTAACCGAGCGTAAAGCGGCACTATTTCCCAGTGCGGCAAATTGGCTTTTTTAAGAGCATGAGATGCCTCGCGAATATCGCGCTCGCCACTTAAAAATACCAACACGTCGCCGCCGCGACCTTTAGATATAGACTGTATTTCTTCCACAGCGTTAACGATGGCTTGCGTAAGGTCTTCGAACTCGTCATGCCATGGGCGATACAACACCTCCACCGGGTATGTACGACCCGATACTTCGATAACCGGCGCATTGTTGAAGTGCTTAGAAAAACGATCAAGGTCGATGGTTGCGGAGGTGACAATTAATTTTAAATCGGGGCGTTTTGCGAGTATTTGTTTTAAATAGCCCAACAAGAAATCGATATTCAAGCTGCGTTCGTGAGCTTCATCGATGATTAACGTATCGTATTTTAACAGCAGCGGGTCTTGCTGAATTTCGGCCAGCAAAATGCCGTCTGTCATTAATTTAATTAATGTGGAGTCGGTAACGTGGTCGGTAAAACGCACTTGGTAACCAACGGCATCACCCAGTGGTACCTGTAGTTCTTGCGCTATGCGATCGGCAACAGTACGAGCAGCAATACGACGCGGCTGGGTGTGTCCAATTAAACCGCGAATACCTCGCCCTAACTCTAAACATATTTTGGGCAGCTGTGTGGTTTTACCTGAGCCGGTCTCACCGGCAAGAATAACAACCTGATTGTTGGCAATTAACTCGGCAATATCAGCCCGTTTTTCGCTAATAGGTAGCTGCTCTGGAAACGAAATAGCAGGAACCGCTGCTTTTCTTGCAGCCAAAACAGCTTGGGCTTGCTCGATGTCTTTAGCTAATTGCTCAACAAGCTTATCGACTGGCTGCTCGCGTTTAATACGCGCGATGATTTTCTCACGCAGAGAGGTAAGCTTTTTAGCGTGCCAAGCACATACGTTATTGGCGTTAAATGTAGGTAAATCTTGCACTTGCTGCTGAGACACGGCGACTGTTCATAGGTTGCGAAATAGCCGCGCATTATACGTGAGTTAGCCGAGATGTGAGAGGGGCCTAGTGCGCTTATGCGGCACGCACTAGGTAAACCGTCAATCTAAGCGTGTAAACTAGGCAAATTCACACACTTTTTTAACAATTAAGATTTAAGTTCTGCCACGACTAACTGAAGCTCGTCACATGATTTGCGCATAGTGGCAGTCATAGCAGAAACCTCGCCGGCTTGCTTGGCAGAATCATTGGCGATATTGGCAATGTCTGTGATCGCCTGCGTAATATCCTCCGACACATGCGCTTGCTCCTGCGCAGCGGAAGCAATAAGCTGATTTACCCCCGTCATCTGATCGATACAGTGGCGAATGTCTTGTAATTTCGCGCCCGCTTTCGTCAGTTTTTCCATAGTATCTTCCGATTGTGCGCCACCCGCCTCAATGGCCGATACAGCACCGTGAGCACCCGACTGCACGTTTACTATCATTTGATGAATTTCCGCTGTGGACTCTTGCGTGCGCTGCGCGAGAGTGCGCACTTCATCAGCAACCACCGCAAAACCGCGCCCCTGCTCGCCCGCGCGTGCAGCTTCAATCGCCGCATTTAAAGCCAGTAGGTTAGTTTGCTCTGCAATGCCGCGAATAACATCCAGCACTTTCCCTACTTCGCTGGTATCTTCTTCCAAGCTCATTATTACGCCGGCAGTATTAGCAATTTGGTCTTTCATTTGGTGCATAGTGGAGATGGCTTCATTCATCACTTTCTCACCGTCCACCGCGGCCTCATCGGCTTGATCGGAGAGGCGTTTCGCATCAGAAGCGTGTTTGGCTACCTCCTTCGCAGTGCAGGAAAGCTCAGTCATTGCGGAGGCTGAATGCTCGGTGCGTGAGTATTGGCTGGTCGTGCCCGTTTGAATACTTTTTGCCACCCCCTCCATGGATTCACTGGCTGCATGTAATGAGTTGGTTACCGCACTTAGCTTATCCGTAGAGCCTTGCAGCTTTGCTTGCAAAGTGCGAATACCATCTGCCATTCGGCCCATTTCATCTTGGCCCCAATAATCTACCCGCGAAGAAAAATTGCCTCGCACAAGTAAATCTAAGTGCCTGACCATCTCGGAAATTGGCTTAGCTATTTTATTACTGCCAATATAGGCTGCTGCCAAGGCAACCAAGATCATCATTGAAACTAACGCTGCCCCAGCAGTAAAAAACACTTTTTTGGTGGTTGCCGCTAGCTGTTTGGCTTTATCGTTTGCCGCAGCGGTAATTATTTCTGAGGCTTCTTCGAGGTCTTTCGTCGGCTGCCGATCTATTCCACTTACTGCACGGTCACCGGCCTTATGATCATACCCAGAAGAGATAAATGCCTGCTTGCCCGCTTGGTATTTGGAGAAAATAGCTTTGTGCTCAGCCTGAAATGCTTGTATTTTGGCTCTAGCTTGCGGCGGCACATCACTGTTGGCTATAGCGATTGCAGATGATTGAATATCGCGCTGATGCTCCTCAAAGCGCCCCCAGTATTTATTTAAATTGGATGCGTCATGGCCACGTAACAACACGTTTTTCCACTCTTGCACCTGCCGCTTGAACGCCAAGACTGTTTTATCAGCCTCCAGCGCTACAGCGTATTGCTCATCCAAAAGGTGCTGGTAGTGTTCGACCTGGCGGTTGAGCATAATAAACGCAACCATTGCCACCAAGCCTACGGCCAGCATGCTCCCTATACCCAGCGCCAGAATTTGGCGCCGTATACTCATATTTCCCATTGTGAACACCGCTTAATATTGAATCAAATATCAACGAGTATAGTAAAAATTGAGACGATAGCAGGCAGACCAGCAAAGATAGGCGAATTTAATAAGAAAAAAGGAAAGCGGCACTGCCACGCGGCAGTGCCTACTAATACGGGGGGATTAAACTGCGCTGTTACCGTAGCTCATTAAGCGCTGGTAGCGAGTATCAAGTAGCTCTTCAATAGGCACCGCTTGCAAGCGATCTAACTGACTAACTAATCGCTCTTTAAGCTTAAGCGCCATGGCGTCTATATCGCGGTGCGCACCGCCCAAAGGCTCAGGGATTGTTTCGTCTACTATACCTAAGTCAGCCAGCACACTCGAGGTTACCCCCATAGCTTCTGCCGCCAAGGGCGCTTTTTCGACGGTTTTCCAAATAATATTGGCACAACCTTCTGGCGAGATAACGAAGTAGGTGGAATATTGTAGCATGTTTAGCTGATCGCCAACGCCAATAGCCAAGGCGCCACCGGAAGAACCTTCACCAATTACAGTACAAATAATTGGCGTGCGCAAACGAGACATTACCGCCAAGTTTTGTGCAATAGACTCACTAATGCCACGCTCTTCTGAGTCGATACCAGGGTAGGCCCCAGGGGTGTCTATAAGAGTAAGCACAGGCATTTTAAAGCGCTCGGCCATTTCCATTAAGCGCAAGGCTTTACGGTAACCTTCAGGTTTTGGCATACCGAAGTTACGGTAAACCTTATCTTTAACACTGCGGCCCTTTTCTTCGCCAATAACCATTACTGGCTTACCATCTATACGGCCTACGCCACCAATAATGGCTTTGTCGTCACCAAAGTGGCGATCGCCGTGCAGCTCATCCCAATCTTCAAACATACGGGATATGTAATCGGAGCTGTACGGCCGCTGGGGGTGACGTGCTACCTGAACAATTTGCCACGGGGTCAAATTAGAGTAGATGCTCTCAGTTTGTTTAGCGCTTTTTTGGCGTAAACGCTCCAACTCATCGGAAAGATTAAGCGCATTTCCCGAGCCGACCAACTGTAGCTCTTCGATTTTGCCTTCTAGATCGGCAATAGGCTGTTCGAAATCGAGATAATTAAGATTCATGTTTTTAAACCTTGTTCCACACTCCGTAATTAGGCGGAGAATGAGTGTATTTTGACCAACTTTCGAAAAATAGTGCGCAAGTTTACCACCACCACACCAAGGCTAAAAGGTAAGTATGTTTTTTTGCGCCTATTGCCCAGCTAAATTAATGTTAAATAACACCGTTTTAGTAGGAAGGACTACTGGTTTTATACAGCAATTCCACGGCATCGTTACCGTACTGACCACGCAGATTCACTAATAGTTCTTCGCTCGGGCGAACCCGCCAATCGTCCCCCAACTTAAGCTCGACCGAGCTTGCAGACTTATGGTAAATAATAGTTACAGGGCAACCGCCATCGCTATATTGTTGCAGCGTATCTCTAAACTGGTTAGAGTAATTTTTAGGTAGTTTTTCTATGTGCCAATGCACTTTAATACCGGCTACATTCTGCTCGCGCGCTTCGCTCATATCAATTACGGAATCGGCGCGCATTTTAAGGCCGCCACTGTAATCATCGTTACTTACTTGGCCCTCAATCACTAGCAGCGCGTCTTTAATTAACTTGTCTTTATATTCGTTATAGGTATCGGCAAATACCGCTGTTTCTAGGCGTCCGGTGCGATCATCCAAAGTAACAAAGGCCATTTTATCGCCGCGCTTGGTTTTCATTACCCGAAACGCCACTACCAAACCTGCAACCTTTTGCTTGGCTCTATCTGGCTTTAAATTCACTATGCGATTAGAAACAAGGTGCTTAAGCTCTTCGTCGTATTCATCAATGGGGTGACCCGTGAGGTACAAGCCCAAGGTATCGCGCTCACCATTTAAACGCTCTTTTAAACTCCAGCGGCGCACATGAGTAAACTCGGAATAAGCATCACCACGCTCACTGGCTACAGGTACAACCTCACCAAATAGGTCGCTCATACCCGCGTTGGCATTGGCTGCACTCTGCTCAGCGGCTTTCACTGCTTCGGGTACTGCCGCCGCCATTACGGCGCGGTCGTAATCAACGTCTATGCCAGGCCCGAGGTTATCCAACGCACCACTGCGCACTAGCGCTTCTAGGGCGCGTTTGTTGATTTTCTTGCTATCCACTCGCGCACAAAAATCGAACAAATCTTTAAAGTCGCCACCATCTTTACGGGCCGCAATAATGGCCTCAACGGGCCCTTCTCCTAAGCCTTTAATGGCACCCAAACCGTATATGACGTTATTGTCGTCATCCACCGTAAATTGAAACTCGCCGCGGTTTACATCCGGCGGCAATAGGTTGAGTTTCATATTGCGGCATTCTTCGATAAAGGTTACAACCTTATCAGTTTTATCCATATCCGAAGACATGGTGGCAGCCATAAAGTGCGCAGGAAAATGCGCCTTCAACCAAGCGGTTTGGTAAGAAACTAACGCATAAGCTGCGGAGTGAGATTTGTTAAAACCGTAACCTGCGAACTTTTCCACCAAGTCGAAAATTTTGATGGCAAGTTCTGGGTCGATACCTTTAGACGCTGCGCCGTCTTGGAATGTAGAGCGCTGCTTCGCCATTTCTTCGGGTTTTTTCTTACCCATTGCACGGCGAAGCAAATCTGCGCCACCGAGCGAATAACCTGCCAGCTCCTGCGCAATTTGCATTACCTGTTCTTGGTAAACAATTACCCCATAGGTGGGCTCTAGAATAGGCTGTAGGCATTCATGCTGATATTTCGCATCTGGGTAGGCTACCTGCGCCCGCCCATGTTTACGGTTAATAAAGTCATCAACCATGCCCGACTGCAGCGGCCCAGGCCGGAAAAGCGCAACCAATGCGATCATTTCTTCGAGTGTATCGGGTTTTAAACGCGTAATAAGGTCTTTCATGCCGCGCGATTCCAGCTGGAACACCGCGGTGGTTTCTGCGCGCTTCAGCAGGGCAAATGTTTTAGCGTCATCCAGCGGAATTGCGGAAATATCTAACGGTGGGTCACCCAGCTTGGTGCGCTGGGCATCGATCATTTTTACTGCCCAATCGATGATAGTAAGTGTACGCAAACCCAGAAAGTCAAACTTAACGAGGCCCGCCTCCTCCACGTCGTTTTTATCAAACTGGGTAACAAGGCCCGATCCACTCTCATCACAATACAGCGGCGCAAAATCCACAAGACGCGTAGGCGCAATAACAACACCACCGGCGTGCTTACCTACGTTGCGGGTTATACCTTCTAGCTTAAGGGCCATATCCCAAATTTCTTGGCCATCACCGTCCATTGCCAAAAATTCTCGCAACGGCTCCTCTTGCTCGAAGGCTTTGGTAAGGGTCATACCTGGGTCTGGCGGAATCATCTTAGAAAGCTTGTCCGCCAAGCCGTAGGATTTACCTTGAACACGAGCAACGTCGCGCACCACAGCCTTCGCCGCCATGGTACCGAAGGTAATAATTTGCGATACCGCATCGCGCCCGTAGTTATCCGCCACATAGCTGATTACTTGGTCGCGTTTCTCCATACAGAAATCCACGTCGAAATCCGGCATGGATACCCGCTCTGGGTTGAGGAATCGCTCGAATAGCAAATCATATTGCAGCGGGTCTAAGTCGGTAATATCCAACACATAGGCCACAAGTGAACCCGCACCCGAACCACGACCGGGCCCTACAGGAATATTGTGATCCTTGGCCCATTGGATAAAGTCCATCACGATGAGGAAGTACCCGGGGAACCCCATCTGAATAATAATATCTAGCTCAAATTTCAAGCGGTTTAAATACGGCTGTTTTTTCGTCGCGTAATCCGGATCGTCTTCTTTTAGAATAGTTTTTAAACGCCGCTCCAAACCTTCGTAAGATATCTTTTCGAAAAAGGAGTTCTCGGTCATCCCTTCAGGAATGGGGTATTCAGGCAGGAAGTACGTGCCCAATTGAATTTCAATTGAGCAGCGCTTGGCAATTTCTACGGTGTTTTCAATGGCTTCGGGAATATCACTAAACAACTCCTGCATTTCTTCTGCAGTTTTTAAGTATTGTTGATCAGTGTATTTGCGCTCTCGACGAGGGTCATCCAATGCGCGCCCTTCACCAATACATACGCGCGCTTCGTGCACATCGAATAAATCTTGATCTAAAAATCGCACATCGTTAGTTGCTACTACCGGCAATTGATACTTTTCGGCCAACGCCATAGCTTTGTGCAAATAACGCTCTTCGTTTTCGCGCCCCGTGCGCTGTAATTCAATATAAAAGCGATTGGGGTATACATCTATCCAACGCTGCAGCGCTGCCTCTGCATCCACCTGCCGATTACCCACAAGCGCCTGACCAACCTCGCCAACACGCCCACCAGACAACGCAATAACACCCGCCGAAAACTTCTCCAACCACTCAAACTTAATATAGGGCTCACCGTGTTTCTGGCCCTTTTGGTAACTGAGTGAAATAAGCTCGGTAATATTGCGATAACCCTCGGGGTTCATCGCAAGTAGCGTAAAAATAGCTGGGTTGCTCTCTTCGTCCAACGGCTCCATGCGAAAATCACAACCGCAAATAGGCTTAACCCCCGCCCCTTGAGCCGCTTTGTAGAACTTAACCAAGCCAAAGAAATTGTGGAAATCCGTCACCGCAATTGCAGGCATCTGCGCCTGCGCAGCCCGCGCCACAAGCGGCTTTACCCGGATAATACTATCGACAAGGGAGAATTCTGTGCGGACACGGAGGTGGACGAATTGAGAGGACATAGAGAACCAAGCGCGTAACTAAAAGAATTGAGGTGCGGCGGCTATTCTAACGCATAACTTTGCTCTAGAGATAGCAGCCTTAAACAGCTCTCCGTGCCAATCCCTTACTAACTTCAAAGCTTTTGCATACCGAACTTTAAGATATTATCGAGCAGCTGGCGATTTGTTGGTAAATTGGTTAAATACTTATCTAAAGCCCCCTCCTGCTCTTTAAGTAACCGTCTTCCTAACGCGACGTTATCAGACTCTCTAGCGACGGCGTTTGGGGCCATCTCAAACCCCATCCCATACAAAATATATTGATAACTGGCCACAGGAAACAACTCTTCTCCTTGCATAAAGTCATAAACGTTAGGAGGACGAAACTGCCAAACAGATAACAGATACTTTAAACTATCAGGAATTGAATCTGCGCTTGCAGCATCTGCCCAATAGTCAGAACCTTTGCGCTCCGAAAACACATAGTGCAATTTAAGAAAATCGATAATTCGTTCCCACCGGTAAGCAAACACACGGTTAAACCGCTTTTCTACTTCTTGCAGGCTTTTTTTACAGAACGGCATCTCATCTCTGATCATATTTGCGGATAATTCGACAAGCGCTAATGCCGATGCCTCTAATGGTTCGATAAACCCAGCTGACATCCCTATTGCCACACAGTTTTTATGAAAAAACTTTTCTCTGTATCCCGCACAAAAATTAATTCTTCCTGTAGCCAACTGAGATGCATTTTTATCACCAATGGAACTTGCTAAATAAGCCCGAAACTCGTTCTCAGCTTCATCGTCGGTGATATGCGAACTTGAATAAACATATCCGCACCCTCGCCTCGAAGATAGTGCGATATCCCAGACCCACCCTGCAGATTGAGCCGTAGCGACTGTCGTCGAGCCAATATCATTACACTCATCAAAATATGGGACATGAGCTGTAATAGCCGAGTCGTTAAACGAATTTTTTTTCTTATCGATTAACTTTATTTCGTAATAGTTACCAATAAGTAAACCTGAAGTACCACTACAATCAATAAAGAAATCACCTTGAACATCCCCTGATGCTCTAGTACCTAGCGATTCTATATATCCATCTTCAGCACAATTCACTTCAACAACATGATCAGAAACATGTCGAACATTCAATTTTTTTACGCAGTGATTTTTAAGTAGCTCGGAAAATTTTCCTGCATCCAAGTGATAACCGTAATTAAATACTCCAGCGTATTCAGGCATAGTGTGAAGCTTTGGCCCTAGCCCACGATCAGCTACAACGGGTTGCGCAGAGAAAGTTGACGAAAAGGACCGTCGAGCAACCGTCTCGTCTTGCCAAACGGCATATAAATTCACTTTCCCCATTCCTACAGGCAAAGTGAAAGGATGATGATACGAGTCTTCAGGTACACCAGTCTTCCAACCAACAAACTTCGAACCTTGCTTAAAAGACGCGCTACAGCTATTAATAAACTCTGTTTCAGATATACCAATTCTTTGGAGAGTGGCTTTCATTGTGGGCCAAGTACCCTCACCAACTCCTATTGTTTTCACATCCGGTGACTCAATGACAGAGATCGATACCATTGAATCTTCATTCCCTTGAAATTCTGCGGCCAATATCGCGGCAGTAAGCCAGCCAGCAGAGCCTCCACCTAACACCACTATTTTTTTGATCATCATTTCACCTAGTGCTCACAAATAAGAACCAACAATTATTAGGTCGAGAATAAGCGCAGAAACCTACTCATACACAATAAATATATTGGCCGTTAACCTTCCTGTATCGACATCCCAACCAATATCCAATTCCGGTTTAACGACTGTTGAATGTAGAAGACTACCTGGGTAACTAACCAGTCTATCTGTGCGATAATCCACCTGATGATATAAATCGAACTCATCGTTTGCAGCTTTTATATACCCCTCCGAACCAAAGCCAGTAGATTTAGCAGACTGATTTATGGCATTCATATAAAGTGCTTTAGTCTCGACATCAATACTTTCCAAGTTTGTGGGCTCATGCCGAAAAAAACCAGTACCGCCATGATCACCCGTGGAAAGGTAGTGTAAAATAGCGAAAAAATATGGGTTAGTGCTGTCAAAATGAGGAACTTTTTGAAACGGCGTGAGAGATTTTTCTTCTTGCGTCAATAATGAGAAGCTAGCCTGTACTACATTAGTTTTTAGAGTTGGTGGTATTTTATAAGTTTGCCTTATAGCCCCATCCATTTTATCCAAAACGCCTAATACATATTCTCGTGGCAACTGCGCCCGCACACCAGGATACATCGTATTAGTATCGAACTCGAAATCTAAGGTTTTAGCAATTTGTCTTAATGCTGCACCACCGTCATTAGTCACGCTATCTAATAAAACAATAGGTGTAGAATTTAAGCCCATCGGAGTTATTACAGGCAAGCTTTCTTTATTAAATGAAAACTTAACACTTTCTATAGTGTTTTTTTTTCTTAAATCTAAACCTTCATCTTTGTATGGGCAATACTTTTTTAAGAAGTCCGAGTACAGAGGAAAAGCGTCAACACTTTGTTGAACACTAGTCAGGTTAGAAGACATAAATCGGTTTAACTCATCTCTTCCCATAAGATCAACAATTGGGTGATAGGATTTTGGGGAAACCCCCTGGCCGAGCATTACTTGCACCCACGAAGCCTCACCAAATAAATCTTTATCGTACTTATACAACCGACCAGTTTCATCGAACAAAGATAACCGATGTTGCAAGGTATCAGGTATTGCCATTTGCTTACAATGGCGCCAAAAGGGTGTATCCGTACGGTCTGTAACACGATAGTGCAAGACTATAAAGTCACGTATGTGCTCCAGCTCTTCCCGCGTTTGTCGGTTAAATTCATCCCTATCAGCTTGCTTAATCTCATCCTTAGGAAACAAAAGCATAAGCTTAACTATGCTCCTTTGGATCAAGTGAATACTTGTCGACTCCAATGGCTCTATAAATCCAGATGCCAATCCTAACGCCACACAATTTTTATTCCAATGCAACCTACGCGTTCCGGTGCGGAACGGTATAACCCTCGGTTCATTTAAACACTCGCCGGTTAAATTTTCTTTCAGAACCGCTAACGCTTGCTCATCTGTCCAATACTTACTACAGAAGACCATTCCATTACCCATCCTTGATTGCAAAGGAATTTGCCACTGCCATCCAGCATCATGAGCTATCGAGCGCGTATACAAGGCTGGGCTTTTTTTTGCCGTCGTTTGAACAGCTATCGCTCTATCACAAGGCAACCAATGAGACCAATCGTCGTAGCCCGTGTGTAAGGCATCCTCAATTAATAATCCTCGAAAGCCAGTGCAATCTATAAATAAATCGCCTTCAATTACTTCTCCAGAATCCAAGCTAAGGGATTGAATATTTCCATCTTTAGCTCCAACTTTGACATCAACAATCTTCCCCTCTCTCCGCTTGACCCCAAATTTATCTGCTATCCCTTTTAAAAACTTAGCATATAAACTA
This sequence comes from Saccharophagus degradans 2-40, assembly GCF_000013665.1. Taxonomy (NCBI): domain Bacteria; kingdom Pseudomonadati; phylum Pseudomonadota; class Gammaproteobacteria; order Cellvibrionales; family Cellvibrionaceae; genus Saccharophagus; species Saccharophagus degradans. The sequence goes on along the minus strand of NC_007912.1, from coordinate 1,424,710 downwards.
GCATCCAAATGATACGCATGATTTCGCTCTTGATTAGGGTGTACGCCAAACCTACCTACACGAGTCGCGAGGTGTTCCACACAATAATCCCCTATAGGTTGTGCCATGCCAAGCTGATTCGCTTTGAGCCAAAAATGATGAAACTGAGCTGCCCAACAATCTGTACCTAAAAAGCCGAATGAATGCAGGTAATCTTCTTTTAAGTCTTTCCAATTTTCGAAGGATATACCCAATTTTATCGTTGCATTGGTGGCGCTCATAAATTCGCGCTCATTAATACCAAGCAGCTCATGAAATATATGTAATGTCGGAATAGTCGCTTCACCAACGCCAACCGTACCAATCTCGTCAGACTCAACAAGGGTAATATCTAGATTTTTACCAAGTAGCTTTGAAAGAGCAGCCGCGCACATCCATCCCGCAGTTCCGCCACCTGCAATTACTATTTTTTTTACTCCATGCATAATTTCGTCCCCTACTTCTTCAAACGATCTGTTAACAGCTGCTTCAATTGTTTTGCCTGCTCTTCATTTATCGCGCCCTTAAAAAAGCCCAAAGCACTTGCAGGAGACTCGCTTTCTTCGTCATTAAAAACATAGTAATCAAAGATAGACCTCCAAGCTTTTCGCTGGTTACTTGAAAGACCACTCAGCCCTAACAAAGTATGTAATAAAGCATTAGAGGGTCTACCGTAGTACGCTGGTGACTCTCTCCACCAGTGAGTGTACAAGACATTCACCGCATCAAGTCCCTCGACGTGATGCCACCACATACTGGGTAAAAAAAGTGCATCGCCGGGAGATAAAATAACCGTTTGCGCGAATTCCATTGCATTTTTAAAACGAGGGAATCGACGAAAATCTGGCTGTTGAAAATCAACAAGACTAATTTCTTGCCCTCCAGGAGCAAACTCTAGCGGGCCAGGGTATAGATTAGTAATTTGCTCAGGCGGAAATAATGTGAATTTTCGACGGCCGCACAAGCAGCAAGCTAAATTACTCGTAAAGTCGTAGTGCGCGGCAACCTGTGTTTTATTGCCGATCCAAATAAGCTTTATCGGATCAAGTCCATCTAAGCCTGCATTATTTTCACCGACTACACCAGGGAACCACTTATCAGCATCAGTAGAGGGCATATACACCCCACGAGGATTAGGGCTATCCACTTCGTTCAGCAACATTTTGATAAACGTATGAAACGACTCTAAGTTCGCAGAAAAATTGAAGCCATTCATCGCTTCATTGTAGAAGATACGCCCCCTTTCTTTTGCGGGCAGCAGACAGGTTGTTACAGGAACCCGTGCATAGCGCTCTTCAATATAGGATAAAGCAGCAGCCGAGGATTGGCCGGAAACTTTAACCGCAGGCCAGTCTTCGGCATATCCGCGAAGCACCAATGGAATTGGAGAGCTAAGAATATTTTCATTAATAGAAGCTGGTGTAATGCCTTCTAATTCCTTAACAGGTTTACCCGTAATTGCCATATCGACCTCGAAACCCCTGTGACTCTAAAGCTGATCTTGTAATTTTTTTAACTTTATTAACGAACTCACATTCGGCTGAGAAAACAAAATAGAATAAATAAAATCGAGCGCTCCGGATCTATACAACTTAATGAGTTTTTCGTCCTCCAAAGCTCGTAACGCATCTTCACTAACAGTATACAAATTAGGTAAGCTGTATTTTTTATGCTCGTTAAAAGTAATATTTAAGGTCATATTTTCCAACAAATCTAACGAGAGCAAAAGCTGGATAAACTGATCCGTCTCTTGAACACCAAAATCCATTTCCTCAAGCATTGCTGCTATATCATTCAAAAATTGCGTAGCAGCGCCGTCATCATCAAAAAGAAGCTCCCCCTCCTCAGAGCCAAATTTAGCATTGGCGGAATCGGCTACAACTACTTTTGCCCCCTGCACTTCGCCTTTACCTATAAGAAACGGCTGTCTCTGCACGCTAATAGGCACATAATCAGCATCCCAACCATCGTCCGACAAAAATAAATTCTCCCCCTCTTGAAAACCGAGCAGGGCAGAAAGAAAGAACTTACCTGTATTGGCATCTTTTTGTACGAAGATAGGATAGATATTCCTTACCCTTACCAATTCACGCGGGAAAGTCACAGCAAAATGAATATTATCCCCACCTTCTGCCGAATATTTAGTAGAAACACGAAGTTTTTTATGCTCTGCAGGGTTTACTAATACATGACTCACGTCTTACACCACCTTATTATTTTTCTATGCCAGAAACAAAAAAGGCCACTGCAAGCAGCGGCCTTGACTTAAAAGTTACTCTAAACCAAATTAGAAAGAGTAGCTAGCACCTAGCATCCAGCGACCGCCGTACTCGTCATGCTGGAATTTCTGATCACTATTACGAGCAGAATAAGTAATTGCATTTTCAGTAATATTAATGCCGTCTAATGATACCTTCAAGTTATCAGTCACTTCGTAGCTAATACCTAAATCAAGCTGGAAATACGCATCCACAAAAATTGGACTCTGATTACCACTATCGGTATATGCTGATAAGTACTGATCTCTCCAGTTATAAGACATACGAACATTCCAGCCGTTCAAGTCGTAAAAGCCAACCAAGTTAGCACTATCACTAACACCCAATAATGGACGCTGATTAGTACTAGGTCGAGAGGTATCGTAATCTAGGTCAGAGTTAACCATCGTATAGTTAGCCTGCATACCGAAGCCGGTCTCACCAAACATATGCTGTAAAGCAAGCTCTAAGCCCTGAAGCTCCCTATCATCACCAGAGTTCGATGGTGTATCCATTCTAAACTCAACCAATGGATCAGCTTGCTGACCAATAATATCACCCGCAAAAGTTGACGCCCCAGCAGAGGTATCTCGAGTTACTCCAGGCTCACCGTCGAAATTGTCAAAAATGTAGGTTCTAAGCTCTTGACCCGTAGCAGAACTACCAAGCGCTGCAACTGCTGCTTGAGTATAAGTACCGGCAAATGGATCATGAATTTCCGGCATCTCATCAGCGTAGCGGCCATTCAAAATTACAGTTTCGTCAGCTATAAAGTTACTTATTTTCTTACTAAAACCAGATGCTGCAAAGTAACTAGAATCACTGTAATACCACTCGATAGACACATCCAAATTGTTGGATTCGTAAGGCACCAAACTTGGGTTACCTTGACTGCCAGTTGCATAGCCAACTTGACGTCCAAAGTTTCCACCTACAGAGACATCCGCGCCTATCTCGTCATACGCAGCACGAGCTATCGATTTGCTCCATGAAGACCGTAAAACCAGATCCTCTGTTGCATTATAGCTAATATCTATATTAGGTAAGGTATTAGAATAATCGGCTTTATATGTCACGTAACTCTGAGTGCGACCAGTAAAAGAAATTTCAGTATCAGCCCCCCAGTTTGCTCCGGTGTAAAGAACATTTAAGCCAGTTGACTCAACATCCGTTGCCTCATGGCGAACTCCAACTCGTGCCTCAAGGTCTTCTAGCTGATAAGTATACTGAACATATATAGCATTGGTAGTCTCCGTTGTTTGATTGTCAGAACCGAGACTATAATCCTTTGTGGAGCAGAATACTGAAGATGTACCATCTGGACAATCCCCCACTGTCTCGTTACTTACGTCATAGTTTTCTCTTGCTAGCTGCTGAACAGTCTCCAAATCCCAATCGAAAAAGTGATTCATTGGGGTAGCGGATGTTAAATCGGTTCCGTCCTTAAGTCTTCCATTGGCCGGCAGGAATGACGCGTCAGCAAACGTAGAAAACGCCCCATCAAAACGATCGCGGACGTAAGCGTCAGTGCCTTCAAATGCAGCCGTCATCTCACCCGCTACGCCAAGGCCACCCCATCCGTTTTGCTGTACGGTTACGCTTCGACGCCGGTTAGTTACCTCTGTAGATCGCACACCAAAATCAATTGTGCTTTCCTCGTTTAACTCAAAATTACCTTTGAATTTAAACTGATCAACATTTGAGTCATTTGCATTATTTTGGAAAACTGAACCAGTCACTCGCATTTGATTAGCAGTAGCATCACCACCACCGTTAATTACACTGAAGATTTCCCCTGTGGTATCTATAGTTGTACTCGTGCGAGTAAATGCTGCAGTAGATAAATTCACATCTGAGCCTAGCTCATGGTCTGGAGTATCACTAGCTTCTGAAGTCGCATAGTCAAACTCTAGATTCAACGCGTCGCTAACCGCCCACTTTACATTTACCCCTAAAGTATCACCTGTGAACTTATGTGCGTAGTGACCTCCGGCCATAGAAAGATCATTAGGATTACCGTTGAGATTGTCAGCGATATTAGGAGAGTAATAAGTCTCAGAGTATAGAAGTGGAGTAGCAACACCATTAGATGCTGTCCACAGCCCTTGAATAGGAGTGGCAATATCTGAATTTTCTGGGTATGTAAACCAAGCGGAAACCTCATTGCGATCAGAATAAATTGAGCGCTCATAAGTGTCGTAATCCAATGTCGCCTCAATCGAATCTGTTGGAGCCCACTGCACAACTAATTGGCCATTAAACCTTTCGCGCTTATCCTGTTCAAATTTATAACGAGCACTTTGTGGCTTGCTGTATATACCTACATTAGGGTGCGTATCATTTTGAGCGTTATTTTCAGTAAACGTCTTCCACCCATTATCTAGCATAGCTCTTGCCAGCGAACTCTCACGCTCCTGATAGTCAAACGCAACAGACACACCTATCGTGTCATCTGCAAATGTATTTGAATATAAAGCGAATATTTCTGGTGTGTTCCCACCAGCCCAAGAACTGTCAGTTATGTACTTTCCGCTAACAACGGCTTTTTGCTCGCCTACAGCCAACGGCCTAATGCTGCGCATATCTATCGTAGCACCCATACCACCACTGTCCGTATCAGCACTAGCTGTTTTCGATACAGCCACACCTGCGATTAACTCAGCCGCGATTTCAGCGAAGTTAAAACTCCGATCACCGGTTGTGCGCGCCACTGTTCGACCGTTATGCGTTACCAGGTTATATTCTGCCCCTAAACCACGCACGGTAACTCGAGAGCCTTCACCGCCTTCTCGACTAATAGAAACACCTGATATACGCTGCATAGATTCAGCTAAGTTCGTATCAGGGAACTTACCAATATCTTCTGCCGTGATCACATCAACAACACCAGACGAATCACGCTTAACATCCATAGAACGTTGTAAACTAGCTCTAATACCAGTAACTACAACCTCTTCCATCTGCTGCTCTTGCGCAACAACTTCTGCGCCTACACTAGCAAGCAAGCAAGTCGAAACCGCTGCTGCAAGTGTCTTTCTGTTAAACAAGCCGGAATTAGCTCCCATAGTATTTCTCCTCAGCACTTAGGCTTTTTATTTTAGTTAAACCCCACACAGCAGCCGCCCGACCAATTGGCGAAGCTGCAATCAAACCGCTGTGTTAGAGAATTTTTATATACAACCAAAAGAATGTTCTGTGTGTACGATTTCGGGGTTGACGCCAAACTCATCATTGTTAGCGCTGCCATTTATCTTTATTATTCTTCCTGACTGCATACACTATTACAATAATTTTTAAAGTGCAACCAACTGCAAACTAATTTAGCTAGATATTTCAAGCCTCTTCAAGCTGAAAACCTGTAAAGACAAAACGTAACTTGTTTATTAAAACTTAACAGATTAAGAACCTTGATTTTCTTTTTATAGCTCTAATAACTATTTAGGATGACTGATTCTAAACTCTTTTTTATTTCAATTTCACCTTGCCATCACCAAGTTAAACTCCAGCAAAATGGCCTTTAATCTAACATTCTTTGAGGCTACAGCAATAGGCGCGACATCGAATCCACGCTATCACTTTGTTTTATAAGTATTTTTTTAATTACAATCAAAGCGGACCCGCGAGAAAAGAAAATGACACCAAGATCAATTACCCTTCTCCTATCCCAACACCAAGTCAGCACATAACAAACAATAGCGACATTATTTGGTAACCCACAATAAAAATGATTATCACGACTTTCGCTAAAAAATATTTTTGACAATTTTTTTGAAAAGTCTGGCACCTAATACGAGGAGCTAATAGATAAACAATAGCCCCAAACCCAATGTATACGGTTACAACATTAAAACACTTTTCGCACGGCAATCTGTGGCGCACTAATGCTAGCGCTACCAGCAAGCACACCTATTCAGCAGGTATGAAGCTAACGCTACCAAATCCAGTGCGCCACATAGCTTAATTAATGCTTATTTATTAGTAAGATACGTTGTTTAAACTGCATGATCAGAAGCTATCATTACCAAAGCCTTATAAGTATCTACACTTTAAGGACGGCTGTGTTAGGCTTATCTGCTCAACCGTAAAGAACAATAGATAAGCGAAGCGGAAAGCTTAAATGTAACCGTATACATCCATTTACTAGGAAGTCACTGCTCCATACGACAGCGCAAAAGTTTTATTAAGCAACCACCTACTCAACAATATGCATTAACACGTTAATATTTAGCTTTGAGAGAAGCATGAGCCAAAATTGAAGATTCTTACGCTACTAATGTCTTTTGCTGGTTACGCTAAAGACATTAAGCATACGAGACATGAAATCACTTACTTTCAAGCTAGAAACCTAGAAATATGAGATGAAAGCTATATCTCGCCTCTTAGCTCCAATACAAGCTCAAATTTATTCCAATGATAAAATTGGCCATAGAACAAGCTGAAAATTAAACCATATAAGACAAGTAAAAAAGAATTCCTTAATACGTATTACAAGTAAAAACAGGAATGCTAAAGCTAGACGAATATCGCTTTGAACCTTGTATCAAGCCCCTTCAGAGGTGTGGGTATTTTAAATTGCGCTTAATAAGAACTTGAAATAAATGATTTATTACAAAAGTATCGAGTTGAGAGTTAACGCCTCTTTTACCGCTTGCTTTATAGCTTCACGCTAAACAAACACAAAACAGTCAACTCTAAAACCACTACTTATACCGGCGATATAGTTATTTATACAAGAGCATCATTAAGACAAAAACAGATAATTAATGAGAGCAAACATAAATAATAAAGTGCATTTTAAGAAGGGCTCAACAGTTTCAATATTTATAACCGATCACAAAAAAGCCCGCTTAGGATAACCTAAACGGGCTTTTGATATTAGAAGCCTGACGATGACCTACTCTCACATGGGAACCCCCACACTACCATCGGCGATGCATCGTTTCACTGCTGAGTTCGGGATGGGATCAGGTGGTTCCAATGCTCTATTGTCGTCAGGCAAAGCTGTATGCACTTTGTGTCTTTTTCGGCGACCTTCTACCGTAGCGCTCGTTAGTCAGCTTACGCTGTTTAACTTTTGAGGCTGCTAATTGGGGATTATTGACAGTAATCCCAGTACAAATAAGGTGTGGATCAGAAGTTGTTTGCGTTATTCATTAAGTAAGGTTGAGGTACTCGCCCGTCGCTTTGCGTCGGTGTACTTATCCTTTTGCAATCATGCTAGTGCTATATAGATACACTAAACGTTAATTGTCTTTCACTTACTTTTCGTAAGCTTTCGTCATCAGTCTTACTTCTTGTGCTTGTACAACACGATTACTTGATTATTAACCAGCAATCTCTGTTATATGGTCAAGCCTCACGGGCAATTAGTATCGGTTAGCTCAACGCCTCACAGCGCTTCCACACCCGACCTATCAACGTCGTAGTCTTCAACGGCCCTTTAGGGGGTCAAGCCCCAGGGAAAGCTAATCTTGAAGGAGGCTTCCCGCTTAGATGCTTTCAGCGGTTATCCCGTCCGAACATAGCTACCGGGCAATGCCATTGGCATGACAACCCGAACACCAGTGGTTCGTTCACTCCGGTCCTCTCGTACTAGGAGCAACTCTTCTCAACTTTCCAACGCCCACGGCAGATAGGGACCGAACTGTCTCACGACGTTCTAAACCCAGCTCGCGTACCACTTTAAATGGCGAACAGCCATACCCTTGGGACCGGCTTCAGCCCCAGGATGTGATGAGCCGACATCGAGGTGCCAAACACCGCCGTCGATGTGAACTCTTGGGCGGTATCAGCCTGTTATCCCCGGAGTACCTTTTATCCGTTGAGCGATGGCCCTTCCATACAGAACCACCGGATCACTATGACCTACTTTCGTACCTGCTCGACGTGTCAGTCTCGCAGTCAAGCGCGCTTTTGCCATTATACTCAATGCATGATTTCCGACCATGCTGAGCGCACCTTCGTACTCCTCCGTTACTCTTTGGGAGGAGACCGCCCCAGTCAAACTACCCACCATACACTGTCCCCAACCCCGATAAGGGGTCTAGGTTAGAACCTCAAACATACCAGGCTGGTATTTCAAGATTGGCTCCACTCAAACTAGCGTCTAAGTTTCAAAGCCTCCCAGCTATCCTACACAAGTAGGCTCAAAGTTCAGTGCAAAGCTGTAGTAAAGGTTCACGGGGTCTTTCCGTCTAGCCGCGGGTACACAGCATCTTAACTGCGATTTCAATTTCACTGAGTCTCGGGTGGAGACAGCGTGGCCATCGTTACGCCATTCGTGCAGGTCGGAACTTACCCGACAAGGAATTTCGCTACCTTAGGACCGTTATAGTTACGGCCGCCGTTTACCGGGGCTTCGATCAAGAGCTTCGCCGAAGCTAACCCCATCAATTAACCTTCCGGCACCGGGCAGGCGTCACACCCTATACGTCCACTTTCGTGTTTGCAGAGTGCTATGTTTTTAATAAACAGTCGCAGCCACCTGGTCACTTCGACCAGTCTCAGCTTAGGGAGCAAGTCCCATCACCAAAACCGGCGTACCTTCTCCCGAAGTTACGGTACTATTTTGCCTAGTTCCTTCACCCGAGTTCTCTCAAGCGCCTTGGTATTCTCTACCTGATCACCTGTGTCGGTTTACAGTACGGTCAACTGTTACCTGAAGCTTAGAAGATTTTCTTGGAAGCATGGCATCAACGACTTCGTCCAAAAGAGGACTCGTCATCACCTCTCAGCCTTAGCGACCCGGATTTACCTAAGTCACCAGCCTACAAGCTTAAACACGGACAACCAACGCCGTGCTCGCCTAGCCTACTCCGTCCCTCCATCGCAGCAACAGTCGGTGCACGAATATTAACGCGCTTCCCATCGACTACGCATTTCTGCCTCGCCTTAGGGGCCGACTAACCCTGTCCCGATTAGCGTTGGACAGGAAACCTTGATCTTCCGGCGGGGAAGTTTTTCACTCCCCTTATCGTTACTCATGTCAGCATTCGCACTTCTGATACCTCCAGCAAACTTCTCAGTTCACCTTCACAGGCTTACAGAACGCTCCCCTACCATACTCGAAAGTATCCGCAGCTTCGGTTATCAGTTTGAGCCCCGTTAAATCTTCCGCGCAGGCCGACTCGACTAGTGAGCTATTACGCTTTCTTTAAAGGGTGGCTGCTTCTAAGCCAACCTCCTAGCTGTCTAAGCCTTCCCACATCGTTTCCCACTTAACTGATATTTGGGACCTTAGCTGGCGGTCTGGGTTGTTGCCCTCTTGACTACGGACGTTAGCACCCGCAGTCTGTCTGCCATGATTGCACTCCACGGTATTCGGAGTTTGCATGGGGTTGGTAAGTCGGGATGACCCCCTAGCCCAAACAGTGCTCTACCCCCGTGGGTGAGACATGACGCACTACCTAAATAGTTTTCGGGGAGAACCAGCTATCTCCCGGCTTGATTAGCCTTTCACTCCGATCCACAGGTCATCCCCTAACTTTTCAACGTTAGTGGGTTCGGTCCTCCAGTCAGTGTTACCTAACCTTCAACCTGCCCATGGATAGATCGCCGGGTTTCGGGTCTATTGCATGCGACTGGACGCCCTATTAAGACTCGGTTTCCCTACGGCTCCCCTAAGCGGTTAACCTGGCCACATACAATAAGTCGCTGACCCATTATACAAAAGGTACGCTGTCACTCCGAAGAGCTCCAACTGCTTGTACGCACACGGTTTCAGGATCTATTTCACTCCCCTCTCCGGGGTTCTTTTCGCCTTTCCCTCACGGTACTGGTTCACTATCGGTCAGTTAGGAGTATTTAGCCTTGGAGGATGGTCCCCCCATCTTCAGACAAGATAACACGTGTCCCGTCCTACTTAATATGTGACTTAAGAGATTTCGTGTACGGGGCTATCACCCTGTATCGCCAGACTTTCCAGACTGTTCCACTACCTCTTAAATCATCGGCTGCTCCCCTTTCGCTCGCCGCTACTTAGGGAATCTCGGTTGATTTCTTTTCCTCCGGGTACTTAGATGTTTCAGTTCCCCGGGTTCGCCTCGTACACCTATGTATTCAGTGCACGATACTGAGCAAGCTCAGTGGGTTTCCCCATTCAGAAATGCTAGGATCAAAGCTTGTGTGCCAGCTCCCCTAGCCTTATCGCAGGCTCCTACGTCTTTCATCGCCTCTAACTGCCAAGGCATCCACCATGTGCGCTTAATCACTTGACCATATAACACAGATGACTGATTAATCAGATCCGTATCATAAAGCTCTCAAGGATTAAGACTTTACGACTTAACTTCACCATCAACTCAGCTCTTTAACACAATTGTCGTAAACGACAGTCACACTAAAGGCGCCAAACTAACAGTGTTAGCTGTATCTATATTTGAATGCATTTAGCAACGATTGCACCGGATAAGCATTACTTGAGTATTCTCAATTTATTACTTAATGTTGCAATTGTTACAACTTCTTTTCCACTTTTTTAAAGAACAGTTCGCTTGGTGTCCCTAAGCGAGGAGGCGTATAATACACTCGAAAAAAAATGAGTCAACATTTAATTTGTCTTTTTTTATTACCCCGCCAAGCAAGCGCCCAACTCGCCCCAGCATGCTAAACTAGAGAACCGACCAAACAGACCCCTGCACATGAAACAAGCCAGCGCAAAAAAGAACTTTGCCATCATTCATCTCGGCTCCATAGGTGACTCCATCATGGCATCACCACTTGCCAGCGCCATAAAGCAGCAGCACCCCGACGCATGGATCACTTGGGTCACAACACAATCCTGCAAAGAACTACTTAATGACAATCCCTGCATCGATAAGGTGGTTGTCGCCAATTACGCAAAATGGAAGGAATCACTAAAACAACTGAACCCAAGGCGCCTCCTTCAAGAGCTATCACAATTCAAAGCCGAGCTACGCTGCAAACCTTACGAATACGCACTAGACCTGCAAGGGATTCTTAAAAGCGGCCTCGCAGCAAACCTAAGCAACGCGAAACACAAAATAGGGCTGGGCTCCAGAGAGGGAAGCAACTGGCTCATGACAAAGACCATATCCAGAAATCTCGGAGACACTACGCAGATCGGCTCGGAATACCGCTACCTTGCCAACCAGCTTGGATTTTCAGACAACACGTGGCCAATGCAACCCCACACAACAGCAGAAGCCATAGATACGGCAGAGAAAGCCCTGAACAACAAAAACCTTAGCCTTAACGACAAATACATAGTTATTTGCCCACAAACAACAGAGAGGGAAAATCGCTGGCCCAAAAGCTACTGGCAACAAATATGCCTTAGAATTCGAGGAAGACACCACTTGCGAGCAGTAATCCTGGGGGAAGGGCAACAAACCAAGCTTACCGCAGATCTCGAGAGGCACGGAGGGGCCGCTGACCTAACAGGGAAATGCTCAACAGCTGAAGCAGCAATAATTATCGATCACGCAAAACTAATTATTGGAATAGACACAGGACTGACACATCTAGGGCACGCCTACCAAACCCCGACACTAGCACTATTTGGACCAACCCACCCATACTCACATACAGGCCTAGAAACAAGCAAAATACTGCACCTTGACCTAAACTGCTCCCCCTGCTTAGGCAACCCGACCTGCAACGGAAAGTACGAGTGCATGAGCACAATCACCCCAGACACCGTACTCAGCCAAATTAAAACATTACTACGCAACAAAAAATAAGCAGACTAACCAGCCGAAACAACTGCGTTACGCCCTAACCCCTTAGCGCGATAAAGCGCCTTATCCGCCATATCAACAAACAACTCTAGACGATCCTCTACCCGCGGAACACAACCAGCAACACCAAAGCTCGCAGTAACCACTTTCGACACAGCGGAGTCAGGATGCGGAAGCGCCAACCCCTCCACCCCCGATCGCAACCTTTCAGCCAAACCCAAAGCAGCGCCCAAAGA